>NZ_VOBI01000003.1 GCF_008369325.1 Pseudomonas sp. ANT_H12B
TGAGTCCCCTGAAGGGCCGTCGAAGACTACGACGTTGATAGGTTGGGTGTGTAAGCGCTGTGAGGCGTTGAGCTAACCAATACTAATTGCCCGTGAGGCTTGACCATATAACACCCAAGCAATTTGCTGACTCTGAATTGGAAACAAAAAGGAGCGCCAGATTGCGGTGTGTGAAGACGAAATGAACCGAAAGTTCGAGATACTCACAAAACACCAGACTGTCACATACCCATTCGCTGGAGCGTTATGCAAATAACGACCTGGCTACCGAATTTCTTGACGACCATAGAGCATTGGAACCACCTGATCCCATCCCGAACTCAGCAGTGAAACGATGCATCGCCGATGGTAGTGTGGGGTTTCCCCATGTGAGAGTAGGTCATCGTCAAGATTAAATTCCGAAACCCCTATCTGCGTATGCAGGTAGGGGTTTTGTTTTAGTAGAAGTCACCAATTTTGCTGGCACGTTACTGCTGTAACGGGCTGGTCACAGAATTTCTTGACGACCATAGAGCATTGGAACCACCTGATCCCATCCCGAACTCAGCAGTGAAACGATGCATCGCCGATGGTAGTGTGGGGTTTCCCCATGTGAGAGTAGGTCATCGTCAAGATTGAATTCCAGAACCCCTGTCTGCTAACGCAGACAGGGGTTTTGTCGTTCTGGGCTTACTAAAAACTTAGTAACGCTATAGCCAAACATATGGAATGTTCCCGCAGAAACGACAAAGCCAGCCCCTGAGTTCAGACGGCTGGCTTTGTGGGAGTAACGAGTATTAGAACTGGTAGCTCACCGTCGCGGCGACATTTCGCTCTTCGCCCAGGTAGCAGAAGTTCAGGCTGGCACAGGAGGCCACGTACGACTCGTTTGTCAGGTTGTTCGCATTCAGACGCACATCAACGCCCTTCAACCCAACCTTACCCAAGTCATAGCCGACAGAAGCGTCAAACAACGTATAGGACGGCACCTTCATGGTGTTTTCCGCGTCAGCCCAGCTATAACCGACATAACGCACACCACCGCCCAAGCGCAGGCCATCGAGTGCCGCGTTGTCGAACGCGTAGTCAGCCCAGATCGAGGCCATGTGCCGTGGTGCCTGGGTTGGCGAGTTACCCTTGTTCTCGATCACGTCAGTGTCCGTGCTCAAGGTGCTGATCATCGACTTAGAGTATTCGATGTCGGTGAAGGTGTAGCTGCCCAGCACTTTGAAGTTGTCGGTCAGTTGCATGTGCGCTTCCAGTTCCAGGCCCTGGGAGCGGACAGCGCCTACGGCGCGATAGAAGTTTTCCTGCGGTAGTTTGGTTGCGAGGTTTTCCTGATCGATGCGGAACAGCGACGCGGTGAACAAGTTGTCGGTGCCTGGCGGCTGATACTTCAGGCCCACTTCCCATTGTTTGCCATCGGTAGGTGCCAGGGGATTACCGGCACTGTCCGAGTAGGAGTTCGGGTTGAACGACTCGGAATAGCTGATATACGGCGCGATGCCGTTATCGAACAAGTACAGCGCCCCGGCCCGCCCGGTCGGCTTGGTGCGTTTATCACGGATTTCAGTGCCCTGCGGACGCCCCGCCTCAGCGAGCCGATTCTCATCTGAGGTTTCGACCCAGTCCTGACGCAGGCCCAAGGAAAAGCGCCATTTGTCCATCTCGATCAGGTCTTGCAGATAAACACCGGTTTGCTCCAGACGACGCAGATAGCTGGTTGGGCTGTAGAAGTCGATGTCCGAGTTGCCATAGACCGGATTGAACGCATCGATCGGCGCAAGACCGCCACCGGTCCAGTCGACCACAGTTTTACGGCGCTGATAGTCCGCACCCATCAGCACGGTGTGCTTGGTTGCGCCGGTGAAGAATTCTGCTTGCAGCATGTTATCGACGATGAAGGCGTGCAGTTTCTCGTCGCCACCGGTGTAATAACGGTTCAACTCGTTACTGGTGGGTGTAGTCCAGCCATACGCGTAGACCTGATCGAGCTTCACCTTGGAGTCCAGATATCTGAAGTTCTGTCGCGCGGTGAATACGTCGTTGAAACGGTGCTCGAACTGATAACCGAAGGACTGCTGATCGCGCTGAAAACCATCAATACTCGGCTCGCCCTCGAAGAAGTTCGGGGAGATCCGATTGCCATTGCGCTGATGGATTGTGCCGTCGGCCGGCACACCGCCGTGATAACCGCCGTCCGGATCGTGTTGCAGATAGGCCTGCAAGGTCAGCGAGGTGTCTTCGGTGAAATCGATGCTCAACGTAGGTGCCAGGGCGAAGCGCTTTTCCCTGTTGTGATCGAACTGTGTGTCGGACTGATCCGCCAGCCCTGTCAGACGATAGGCAACGCGTTCGTCGTCATCCACCGGGCCGCTGAAGTCAAAACCCATACCGCGTTGGCCTTGGGAACCCACTGTGGCTTGAATCTGGTGATAAGCCTCATACAAGGGCTTCTTGCTGGTCAACGCCACCAGACCACCCGGCGAGCTACGGCCATAAAGTACCGATGACGGCCCTTTGAGAATATCGATTCGCTCAAGGAAATACGGGTCAACCTGCATGGTGCTATAGGTGCCGCTGTCGCCCATGGACTTCAGGCCATCCAGATAGATGTTATCCACCGAGCCGTCGTTGAAACCACGCATTGCCACGTAGTCGTAACGGTGGGTTGCGCCGTAAGGATTGGTCAGCACGCCGGGGGTGTAGCGCATCGCCTGGGATACGGTTTGCGAGCCTTGGTCGTCCATTTGCTCGCGAGTCACCACCGACACACTTTGCGAAGTTTCCAACAGCGCAGTACTGGTCTTGGTGGCGATCTGGCTGTGCGTCGCGTTGTAGCCGTCCATGCTGCCCAGTGCGTTACCGAGGGCAAAGCCTTTGATGTCGGTAGTGGGCAATGCCAGCGCTTCGGTTTCGGCGACAGGTCGCAGCACATAGCTGCTGCCATTCTGACTGACGGCATCCAGCCCCGAACCACTGAGCAAGCGGCTCAAGGCCTGGTCCACCGAATATTCACCTTGCAGCCCGGCTGATTGACGTCCCTGAGTTTGATCGGGAGTCATCGAAAGGGTGATCCCGGCCTGACGCGCAAACTGGTTGAGCGCATCGCTCAAAGGGCCGGCGGCAATGTTGTAGCGGTGGCTGCTGACCTCGTTGCCCTGCGCCGCCACGCCAAGTGTCGGCAGCAGGCCGACGCCTAATGCGGTAGAGAACAGCGCCGCGCGTACGGCGTGACGCAAGACACCTGAATCCGCGGTTAAATAAAGAGGGTTCTTACTGATGGCGCGCACAGTCATTGTAGGTTTCCGTAGGAAGTCGCTGAAGACAGAGTTGAAGTGCTTACTGTCTAAGCCGGACTTGTTCGGAAAACCCGCCAAAAATATTTCAGACCTGGCGCTCCAGCGTCACCCACCAGCGAGTGCGATAACGCAACTGCACCGGCAGGGTTTGCGGCAGGATCGTCAGCAGTCTGTCGGTATTCTCCAGGCGGAAAACTCCAGACAGCCGCAAGTCGGCAATGTCCGCTGAGCACGTCAGATAACCGTGGCGATAGCGTCCGACTTCATTCAGGAAATCCGCGAGACGCATGTTGCGGGTAACGACCAATCCGTCGACCCAAGCACCCACATCCATGTCCAGCGGCGGCGCCAGCGTCGTTCTATGGTGATCAATCAAATAACTCTGCCCGGCCTGGACCTGAGTCGGCATGCCATCGGCGGCAAGCGGGGAGTGGATGACGACCATGCCACCGGTCACGCTGAGCCGTGTGCATTCGGCGTCCTGACGCAGGATGAACCGTGCATCCACCCCCTCGTAAACACCGTGGCGGCTTTGCACTCGCAACGGTCGATCAAAAGAAGCCCCTTCATCGGCCCCACCGCACGTCACGATGATCTCGCCGCGGGTGAGCTTGATCAGCCGATGCTGGGGGGTGTAATCCAGATCCACCGCGCTGGCGGTGTTGAGCTCAAGGCGAGTGCCGTCTGGTAACTGGAAACCGCGCCGCTCGCCAGTAGCGGTGGCGAAGTCGGCATTCCATTGCTGCCATCCAATCGTGTCTTTGCCCAACCACACCGCCGAACCCATCAGCAGCGCGCCAGACAGCAGTTTCAACGTCTGGCGTCGGCCCAGTCCCTGTGCGCTTTTTTCCAACGTATTGAAAGCCACTTGAGCACCGGGCACCGATCGCAGGTTGCTACTCAGTTCGGCTTGCAGCGACTGCACCCGTTGCCAGGCAAGTTCGTGCTCATGGTGTTCCGCCCGCCAGACGTCGCATTGCTGACGCAGCCTGGAATTGGCCGAATGGTTACGCAAGCGCAGCAACCAGTTGATGGCCTTTGACCACCTGCTGATGGGGTTCACCGCGTCGATTCAGCAACGAGTTATCCACAGGCATCATGCTTCATACCGCAGCATGTAGCAGTGATACAACGCGTTGGCCACATAGCGCTCCACCGAGCGCAGAGACACACCCATCTGGCCGGCGATCTGTTTGTGGGTAAGCCCTTCGCACTGGGACAGCAGAAACGCCTGACGCCCTTTCGGCTTCAGGCCTTCAAGCATGCGGGCGATGCCTTCCAATAACTCAAGCACCAGGGCCCGCGCTTCGGCGCTCGGAGTTTCGGCCTCGGGTAAATGAGCGATGGTTTCCAGATAAGCGCGTTCAATCTCTTCACGGCGCCAATGGTCGATCACCAAACCGCGAGCAATGGTTCGCAAAAAGGCCCGAGGGGCCTTGAGTTCCAGGCGTTCTGTTCTTTGCAGCAGTCGAACAAAGGTGTCCTGGGCCAGGTCCGCCGCATCGGCTGAATTGCCCAGTCGAGCGCGCAGCCACGTGTTGAGCCAACCATGATGGTTACTGTAAAGCGCGTGTACGGCAATCTCAGGAAAGGACATGAACGCAACAGCCCGGACGTCATAAATGATAATTAGTCGCATTGTCATCAAGGGTTGGGGAATTTGCAACTGCCGTTCAAACAACCGTCCGCGTTATCGTTCTTCGCGAGCAAGCCCGCTCTCACAAGTGACTGCATTCTCCTGAGAGAACGCGGTCACTTGTGGGAGCGGGCTTGCTCGCGAAAGCGGTGTAACGATTACCGCTGAACCGAACCCTTACACAAACAGCTTCAGCACATTGTTCATCGCATCATCGGCAAAGCCCTGAACGAAATCCTTGAATCCCGGTAGCGCCTCGGCGCCGCCCTGGGCCGGTTCGGCGATGATGGTCCAGGTTGCTCGGGACTGGCCCGCATCCAGCGGCTCAACACTCATCGCCGCCCACAAATTGGCCACGCCCAAGGTGTTGTAAATCGTGGTCCACGTCATGTTCAACGCCTGGTCATCCCGCGAGTTGAGTTGCTCCACCACAAGGTTGCCGTCCTTGAAGAACTTCTTGCGCAAGGACGACACGCCTTCACCCGTCATCTCGATGTGCGACAGCGCCGGAATGAATGTGTCGAAACCGGCAAAGTTGCCGACCACGGCCCAGACTTGCGCAGCATCAGCCGGCACTTCCACTGAAGAAACGACGTGGCAGCCTTGAGGGTTTTTGATCAGGGTATCGGGTTGCAGAGTGCTCATGGTTTTGCTCCATTTGTTGGGTCGGGATGAATCAGATGAAATTGATTTCTTTGAGGTAGTTGCAGCCACGACGTAGCAACGCCGGGGATTTTTCCGGGTAGTGCGCGCCCATCTGCCGAACGCCTGCTTGAGCGTTCTCGTGGCCGATCATCGAGATGTCGCCGATGTCTTCCTCGAAGCCGTTGAGGTAGAAACCCAGCACGCCGAACAGCGCGTTGTCGCTGTCGACCCGGCCCAGTAGCTGCTGCCAGTCGGCGACGCTGACCATGGAAAATTCCCGGCCGGCCTCGCGAAAGGACGCCACGTAGGCGTCCCAGCTCAAGGGCTGTGGGTTGTGCAGGTTGAACACCGCTTTATCCGTCTGATAACGGCTGGCATGGAAGGCAATGAACCGGGCGAGAAAGTCCACCGGCATCAAATCGAAATTCAGCGCAAATTCCGGCACCTGGCCGAGCTGGATTGAACCCTTGAGCATCAGCATCAAGCGATTCTTGTGGGGCTGGCAGACCCCCGTGAGGCTATTGAAACTGATGTTGCCGGGGCGATAGAGATTGACCCGAACCCCACGTTCGCGAGCCCGCTCGAGAATCCTTTCACCGACCCATTTAGACAGGTTGTAGCCGTTCTTGATGTAGATCGGCGGGGTCTGTGCGGCGGGCAATTCCAGCACCTGGCCATCGGCGGAAATCGTGCTGGACGCCGACAGTGTCGAGACGAAATTGAAGATCTTTTTGCTGCGTCCTTCGCACAGTCGCAGGCACTCGAAAATCGGCTCGACGTTATCCCGCGCCAGCGACTCGTAATCGAGTACGTGATTGACGTTGGCGGCGTTGTGCACCAACGCGCCGAACTCCCGATCCAATCGCTCGTAAACCTCTGGGGCGAGGCCCAGTTCAGGGCGAGTAATGTCCGCCGCGTAAACCCGCACCCGGCTCAGGTCCAGATGCTCCAGGCGGTTTTCGCGCAACGCGTGAGCGAAACGCTCGGCCGCCGATTGTCCGCCGCCGTCGCGCACCAGGCAGGCAACTTCACTGGCGCCCCAGGCCAGCAGCGCCTCGACGATGTGCACACCGACAAAACTGTTGGCGCCGGTGACAATCACCTTGTGCACATCGCCCATCCGACTGACCGGCAACGGCTGTATCTCCAGCTCACGGAAGGCATCGGCCAGGGCCTTTTCGCTCAATACTGCTTCGGTGCCGGAGCCACGAACCAGCGTCGCCAGTTTCGCGATGGTGGGCAGTTCGATAAAGCGGTTAATCGAGATACTGCGCCCGAATTCTTCACGCAAACGCAGGAGCATGCGCGACAGCAGGATCGAGTGGCCACCCAGATTGAAGAAGCTTTCGTCGGTGGAAATGTCGCTGGCCGGCAGCTCCAGCAGTTCGGCCCAGATCTCCAGCAACAGCGTTTCGTCGGTGCTGGCAGGCAGGCGTCGTTGGCTATTTTCAGCAATGCTGACGGGCAGCTCCAGCAGCGCTTTACGGTCAACTTTGCCATTGCTGGCGAACGGCATGCTCGCCAGTTCGGTCCATGCAGTGGGCTGCATGTAGTCCGGCAAAAACTGCAAGGCGTGGGCTTTGAGCGCTTCACGCGCGGTGCCGGGTCGAGCCTCTTGAGGCTGCGCAAGGAACGCCAGAATTCGTCGATGGCTATCGATTACCACGGCCACCTGGCGGTACAACTGACTGTCGCGCAGGCAGCGTTCGATTTCTTCCGGCTCGACCCGAAAGCCACGAATCTTCACCTGGTTGTCGCGCCGTCCGCACAGCTCAATGCCCTCGCGGGTCCACTTCGCCATGTCGCCGGTGCGGTAAGCGCGCAGGCTTTTTCCGTTCGACAGGCTCAAGGTCAGATAACGCTCGGCGGTCTGCTGCGGGTTGTTCAGGTAACCCAGGCACACGCCGGGACCGACGATGAACAGCTCACCAACGGTCTGCTCGTCTACCGGCTGAAAGTCCTCATCAAGAATCAGCACCTGACTGTTGGCAATCGGTGCGCCGAGGGTTCGATTTCCATCGCCGACCTGAAGTCGCCGCGCGGTGATCAGCACCGTGGCTTCGGTAGGGCCGTAGAGGTTGTAGAGTTTGCCTTGGCGCGTCAGTTGCTGGATGACGTAGGGTTCGCAGACATCGCCGCCGGTCATCACGTGATCCAGGCACTGCAATTGATCCAGCGGCAGAATGCTCAGCAACGCTGGCGGTAAAAAGGCGTGACTCAGTTGCCGCTGGCGGATCAGTTCCACCAGTTGCAGCGGGTCGCGGCGTTGGTCGTCGCTGGGCACGATCAGCTCGGCACCCTGGAGCAGGGTCGGGAAAATATCGATCAGCGACGAGTCGAAACTCAACGACGAAAACTGCAACACCCGACTCTGCTCGGTCAGCTGCACATAGTCGGCGTACCACGCGGTGAAGTGCGCGAGGTTGGCCTGGCTGAGCAACACGCCTTTGGGATGGCCGGTGGTGCCGGAAGTGTAGAGCGCCATGCACGGCGCATCGAGCTCGGGTCGTTGGCGCATCAACGGTTGATCGAGATCCACGTCACTGATGTCGATGCTGCCGATGTCCAGCCCCGGCATGTCGGCCGCGAGCGGATGCTGTCCATCATGCAGCAGCAACACCGCCCCGGCATTCGACAGGATGTATTGCTGGCGTTGCAGCGGATGGCTCGGCTCCAGCGGCAGGTACACTGCGCCGCTGCCGAGAATCGCCAGAATCCCCGCATACAACGCGCTGCATTTGGGCAGGCAAATACCGACCACCAACGGTCCTTCATGCTGATCGAGCAATGGCTGCAAACGTTGTGCAATGGCGCGGCTGTGGGCGTGCAGTTCGCGATAACTGAGGGACATGCCGGCGATGTTCAGCGCCGCTCGCTCGGCGCACTGGTTGAAGCGCTGCTCAAGCCGCTCGATCATCGGGATCTGCGCGAGTTGCACCAGCCAGGGTTCAGCGGTCGTGTTGAGCTGGTGGACAAATGCCAGGCTCTCCAGAAACTGCAGGTTTTCCACACGTTCGAAGTGAGCGGACACCGCCGGCTCGGCGGGCAGAAAATACTCGGCATCCCGCGAGTAGCGACTGACCAGCAGCGCCACATGGTCCACCAGTTCCGTCACCGCGCGCAGACGCAGCGTCTGGCCATTGCCCGAGGGTTCGTCGGTAATCGGCAAGCGAGTGAACAGCGTCGAACGGTATGTGCACAGCAAGTCCAGCGGTGGCAGGCCAGAAGCTCCCGGCACACCGACACCCAACTGTAGCGTCAGTCGTGGCGCATCGCTGAGGCCCTGAACTTGCAGACTGGCATCGTCGATCAGCAAATCCATGTTGCCCGGCGGCTGCTCGTCGAGGGCTGTCAGCCGCCTCAGTGAATGGCCGTGTTGTTCGAGTTCCAGCGCCAGGTCCGCAAGGGCCTGGCTCTGCCCAATGAGCAGAATGTCGAGACGTCTCATGATGTGCTCCTCGTTAAACCAGGTAGTCGCTGAGGGCGTCTTGTACGCACGGCGAATCGAGCAGCGAACTGCTGCGGAAAAAGCGCACGATGTTGGCGACCAGCGGGTGATGGCGATTGATCGGGAAGGCCAGCCCCGCGACTTCGCTCTTGAGTGCGCCACGCGCCGCGCTGCTGATCTGCAAGGCGTCAATCAAGTGGAAGTCGAAGGACTTCTGGATGTCGTTGGTCAGGTAATGGCCGATGAACACCGGCAGAATCTGCGCGATGCACTGGCGGTCGTCTTCGCTCGCGGTGTGCCAGTAGATGCGCACCAGTCGCGCCCAGAAACCAGAGTGCCGGCCCTCGTCCAGCAAGTGGTCGGCCATCAAACCCTTGATCGATTGCTTGACTGTCCCGTCCTTGGCGAACGCCGCCACATCGCCGGTGACGGTGTTCTCGGCGATGGCCACGCAAATCAATTCCACGGCGCTGCGCAGGTGCTGCGGTGCGAGCGCCACAGCGGCTGGAATCGCTCGGCTCAGTTCGATTTCATCCGGCAGTTCGATGGGTGTGATGCCGGTCATGGCGATGGTCTGCTGCATGAAATCCATGGCCACCAGCGCGTGATAATCCTCGTCCACGACTACGGTCATGGCGTCGTAGCGACAGGCGAACGGGAAGGCCACGGCGAAGCGGTTCTTGGCGATGCTGCGGGCGGTTTTATCGACGATCTCGGTTTCGAAAATCACCACGTCGTTGATGAACTTGTAGAGCGTCTGCACCAAGGCGAAATCGCGCTGCTCTGGGCATTCGCGCAGGAAGGTTTCGCTCAGCACCAAGGGCTGGCGACTCAGCGGATAAATCAGCTTGTCATCATTTTCCAGTACGCGGCGCGGGCGCGTGCGGATGGTCGCGCGGCTCTCCCAGGCGTCGGCGAAGGATTGGTAGTCGGCGGCGTTCATGCGTTCACCTCCGCGACACGTTCGCTCATGCTCAGGCGCAGGCCGTCCCACAGGGCGATGCGACTTTCCACGGCGGCGAGGGCGCTGGCGTAGACGTCTTCTTCGCGTTGCGGATCGCCATCGACCAACCGCGCAAGAAGTTTTTCGGCCGCCGGGCCGTGGTCCTCGGCGTCGACTTCGATGTGCCGCTCAAGGTAATAACGGAAGGTCGGCGCCTGTTCAATGCCAATGCCCCAGTCGTCGAGAATGCGCTGGAACATCTGCGGGATGACGCTCTCGCGACCATGCAGAAATGCCGCCGCCACGCTATGCCCCGGTGCATGCAACGCGGTGTGCAAGGTGTGGCGCACAAACTGCGCAGCCGCCGGGTCGACGTCCACGCTCTGCAGCGCCACGTCGTAGCTCACGCCTTCCTTCTGCAGGGCGACAAAGCGCTCGATGGCGACCGTGCTGGCACCGACTTCGCGCATTGCATCCAGGTACAACTCGAAATGGCTGTAGTGACCTTGAGCCGGACGGTCATCGGACTCTTCACCGAGCACGATTTCGTTGATCAGTCGCGCCGCCTGTGGATCTCGCGGCGGCAACCAGGGCAACTGAACGCAGGTCAGTTCCTGTTGCAGGCGTTTGGTCAGCGACATGAAGTCCCACACCGCAAATACATGGGACTCCATAAAGCGTTGCAGGACCGACAGTGAATGTATTTCGCGGAAAATCGGGTGCGCACTAAGTTCTGATTTTTTCTGATCAAGACGGTCTTTAGTCTGTTTCATGGGCGAGCCTATAAGTGATGTGGGGTGCGGACTGATCAACAAGTAACTGTTCTTTGAAGTTTCCTGTTGGCGAACGGGCGCCTCAACGAATTGATCAGTGTTGATAACGCGAAAGTCTTTAAATACGGCGTGCTACCAGTGTTCAGTGGCGGCGGAGAAAAACTAATACACGAATAAAGTTCCCGGCAAGTTATTTTTATTTTATTTGAAAGTTTAACTTTCTGCGGCGCGATAAGTTTCAATAAAATATCCGATTAACATTTTATTTGGATGTAGTTGCTCCTTCCGGCTTATATAAGTCAGAATTTTAATAAAGAGTGAATGCCTCACTCAAAGCAACTTTCTAATGGAAATCGTTAACGTGATCTGAAGGGGTGGAAGTTGGCCGGGAGCGACGCCGATTCTTCCTTTCCCGTGGCAAGACTCCTTCCTTAGGTTCTTGATGCGGGCACTGCTCCGCTCGTGCGGTACGTCGCCCGTTCATTATTCGTTGGCAGTGCAAGAGTGAGCGTATTTCAAGGCAGCCGCTATCACCGAGGTGTCATCCTGTCGGTGCAATTATTTTGGCTTGAGGGTCGAAAGCAGGGGGCGGAGGACGTGCGACGTCGCAGCAAGCGAAGACGAGCAGTTCGATCTGCTCGCTCAGGCCTGCCACGGAGATTACTTCGAGGGTTTTCTGTTCTGTGCCTCGGGGCTGTTGAGGTAGCGCGTGATGACCTCAACCCCGCGATTGAGGTGATGTTCGAGGAGCTTCACCGAACCTTCGATGTCCCGGTCTTCAACGGCCCGCAACAGCGCCCGGTGATCTTCCTGAGACAGCTTGCCCAGCCCCATGGCTTCCAGGTTGAAGCGCAGGAAGCGCTCTTCTTCGTTCAAGCCATCTTCCACCAGCCTCAACAGCCGCCGATTCGGCGCCTTGCAGTACAACGACATGTGGAACAAGCGATTGAGCCGGCCGATTTCGGTGTAGTCGTGTTCCGTTTCCAGTTCGTCGATGTAGCGGGCGGCCTGTTTGAAATCCGCGGTGGTGAGCAGGGGAATTGAGCGGCTCAGGGCTTCGGACTCCAGTAGGATCCGCAGCTCATAGGTTTCGGTGGCATCGCCCTGAACCAGCGGTGCAACCACTGCGCCTTTGTGAGCGATCACATTAAGCAGCGATTGCGCCTCGAGCTGGCGCAAGGCTTCACGGACCGGCATGCGACTGACGCCGAACAGGTCGGCCAGGTCCTGCTGGCGAAGGGCGGTGCCGCAAGGGATGCGACCGTCGAGAATGGCTGCGCGCAGGGTCTCCTCGATCACCGAGCGTGCCAGATGAGCGGGAATCGGCCCGTTGACCTTGATACTGCTTAGAGGGTTGGGCTTCTGTGTCACTACAACGCACCCTGTCTGATTGAATGAATTTTTTTGGATCCAAATGGACACTAGTGACTGCCTGACGGGTTGTCAAACGGGCACAAGCGCGCACATGTAAAGTTTAGCGCGCCATCAGTGATCTCACCGTGCCATTGTCTTTTGCCGGGCTAAGCTCCACCATCACCCCACTTCCACCTGCCTACCCTGGATGCCTTGCATTGGCGGTACGTTTTGCGATCCCTCAGACTCTGCGCTGGCTAGGCTGCGCATTGTGGCTGGCCGGCGTCATGCTGGGCGGTCTGCAGGCCGACTGGGATTTTTCCCTGATCAGTCGCCGGGCGCAGGCATTGTACGGGCCTTTGGGCGCAGGTCAGCAGCGCATTGATGCCTGGCAACATTTGCTGGCCACGCAAAAGCAGGTCGGCGAGCTGCAACAGCTCAACGTGGTCAATCAGTTCTTCAACAAACAGATGCGTTACGAGGAAGACATCGACCTGTGGCACACGGTCGATTATTGGGAAACCCCGATCGAAGGCCTGTGGAAGGGCGCTGGCGATTGCGAAGACTATGCCATCGCCAAGTATTTCAGCCTGCGCCATCTCGGCGTTTCCAGTGACAAGCTGCGCATCACCTACGTAAAGGCTTTGCGCCTGAACCGCGCGCACATGGTGCTGACCTACTACTCAAGCCCGGATGCCATGCCGCTGGTACTCGACAGTCTGATTGATGCGATAAAGCCTGCCAGCCAGCGAGCCGATCTATTGCCGGTCTACTCTTTTAATGCCGAAGGGTTGTGGTTACCGGGCGCCAAGGGCAACAAAAAGGTCGGTGACACCAAACGACTTTCCCGTTGGCAGGATGTGTTGAAAAAAATGCAGGCAGAAGGTTTCCCGGTCGAGACGACTAACTAGGAGCACGCGCTCAGATGTCTTTGTTCAAACAGCTGTTGATCGCTATTTGCCTGTTCCTGGTGGTCGCCTTCACCGGCAGCTTCATGGTCAGCCTGGAGAGCTCGCGCACCCAATACGTCAACCAGTTGCGCTCCCACGCCCAGGACGCCGCGACGGCGCTGGCGCTGTCCCTGACGCCAAACATCGACGACCCGGCGATGGTCGAGTTGCTGGTCAGTTCGATCTTCGACAGTGGCTATTACGCGAGCATTCGGGTGGTCGATCTGGCTAACGATAAGACGATTGTCGAGCGCAGTGGCATCCCGGCGGTGAACAACGTGCCGGACTGGTTCGTCAACCTGATCGGCCTCGAATCCGCTGGCGGCGATGCGATCGTCAGTCGTGGCTGGGAACAGGCCGCGCGGGTCGAGGTGGTCAGCCACCCGATGTTTGCGCTGGCCAAGCTTTGGCAGAGTGCGTTGGGCAGCCTTGGCTGGTTGTTGCTCTGCGGTGCGGTAAGCGCGGCACTGGGCGCGCTGTTGCTGCGCCGGCAATTGAAACCGCTGGATTATATGGTGCGCCAGTCCCACGCCATCGCTCGCCGGGAATTCCTCAGCCTGCCAGACCTGCCGCGCACACCTGAATTGCGCCGTGTGGTACAGGCCATGAACCAGATGGTCGAGAAGCTCAAGGCGTTGTTTCAGGAACAGGCCGAGCGCAGTGAAAAACTGCGGGTCGAATCCTATGAGGACAACCTCACGGGCCTGGCCAACCGGCGCTATTTCGAGATGCAATTGAACGCGCGGGTGAGCAATCAGGAGCAAGCCAGCTCGGGTTATCTGCTGCTGTTGCGGGTCAAGGATCTGGCCGGTTTGAATCAACGTTTGGGCGGTCAACGCACTGATGACCTGCTTAAAGCGGTCGGCGAACAATTGTCCCGCGAGTGTGCCAGGTACCCGGAAACGCTGAACCTCGTCACGCGCATTCGTGGCGGCGAATTTGCCGTCCTGGCGCCGGGACTGGTGCGCGAAGAAGCGCTGCAACTGGCGCAGAACCTCGACAGTGCCTTGGCCAGCCTGCATGCGACCGGCGCCACCGACGTGGCTTCAGTGGCCTCTATCGGGCTGGCACCGTTCGTTCATGGCGACTCACCACAAGCAGTGCTCGGGTTGGCGGACCAGGCGTTGGCTCAAGCCGAAGGCCAGGGTGATTCGAGCTGGGTCTGCGTGGATCACAGTGCATCGGCCAGTGTTGGCGATGACCACCATGCCTGGCACAACTTGCTCGATCAGGCGTTGAGTCAGCAACGATTCGAGCTGTATTTTCAACCGGTGGTGGCCGTTCAAGACACTGGGTTGGTGTTGCACTACAAGGTCCTCTCACGCTTGCTCGACGATCAAGAGCAGATCATTCCCGCCGGACGCTTCCTGCCGTGGCTCGAACGTTTTGGCTGGACCGCGCGGCTGGACCGTCTGATGTTGGAGACGGTACTGGAGCAGATGGCCGACCACGAAGAGTCGCTGGCGCTGAACCTGTCTTCGGCAACGTTGGCCGATCCGCAGGCACTGAATAAAGTCTTCGAGATTTTGCGCTCGCATTCAAATCTCGGGGAGCGATTGACGCTGGAAATCGGCGAAGAGCAATTGCCTGAGCAAGCGGTGCTGGAAGAGCTGACGCGACGTTTGCGTGAACTCGGGTTCTCCCTGAGCCTGCAGCACTTTGGCGGGCGGTTCAGCATGATCGGCAACCTGGCGCGGCTTGGGTTGGCGTATCTGAAAATCGACGGCAGCTACATCCGCGCGATTGATCAGGAGAGCGACAAGCGCCTTTTCATCGAAGCCATTCAACGCGCGGCCCACAGCATTGATCTGCCGTTGATTGCCGAGCGGGTCGAGACTGAAGGGGAGTTGGCGGTGATTCGCGAGATGGGGTTGTATGGGGGTCAGGGGCGGTTGTTTGGTGAGCCGAAGCCTTGGCGTTAGCCCATTGATCGTCTTGATCGTTCCCACGCTCTGCGTGGGAACGATCCAGGTGAGAACGTCAGATCAACCCATCCTCATCATCATCGACCAAATGGCTCAACCCGCCCAATGCCTCACGGGCCTGGGTCCGGTCCATGAGCTTGGCTCGTGCAGGGGCTGGCAGGTCGGTGACGAGGATCACGCCTTTGCTGATCAGCACCTGAATCAAGTCGTCGAGTACCCGGATCATTTCCAGGTCGCTCTGCTTCAGTTGCTTGAGTTGTTTGATTTGCTGAAGTTGTTTGAGGCGGGTGGCCATGACTTCACTGGTGAACCAGTCCTGGAGATCAGGGTGGTCGGCCGGCAGCGTTTCCGTGGATTCGGCGTAGGCTTCGGCTTCCACGCGCGTCAGTTGGCCTTCTGTATTGCGTTGCACGTAGAACATTGAGCATCCCTCAGCAGTGGAGCCGCGTCATCCTGTCAGCAGCATAGGCGAAATAAGCCATATGGTTATTCGCTAACGGTATTTAAATTTCAGTTCTTATATCTATAAAGTCATCCTTCTGCGTACCTGCCGACCAATCGGCGCGCCGCACGACACGAACCAACACGGGACCTCCGTGAGTTTCTGATCGACGCGCGCTCTTGAGCGCGCCGTGCGTGGGAGTGATTTATGTCAGTAATCTCTTTATCTCAAAGCATCGCGCCACAATTTTTCGACGTTCGCCCGTTCAGCGGCGCGGTCGGTGCCGAAATCATCGGCCTCGACCTGTCCCGCCCGCTCAATGATCAGGACTTTGCCCGCATCCACCGCGCGCATCTGGATCATCACGTGGTGGTGTTCCGCGATCAGCGCATTTCCCCCGAGCAACAGATCGCCTTCAGCCGCCGGTTCGGCGTGTTGCAGATCCATGTGCTCAAGCAATTTTTGCTGACCGGGCATCCGGAAATTCTCATCGTTTCCAACATCATCGAAAACGGCCAATCCGTCGGCCTCGGTGACGCCGGCAAGTTCTGGCATTCCGATCTTTCTTATAAAGAGCTGCCGAGCCTCGGCTCGATGCTCCACGCCCAGGAATTGCCGTCCGAAGGCGGCGACACGCTGTTCGCCGACATGCACAAAGCCTGGGACAACCTGCCCGAAGCGTTGCGTAAAGCCGTCGAAGGTCGCTCGGCGGCGCACTCCTACACGGCGCGCTACAGCGAGACCAAATTCGAAGGCAACTGGCGCCCGACGCTGACGCCTGAACAGCTCGCCCAAGTTGCCGAAGTTGTTCATCCAGTCGTACGCACCCACCCGGAAAACGGCCGCAAGGCGTTGTTCGTCAGTGAGGGCTTTACCACCCGCATCGTCGGTTTGCCGGAAGACGAAAGCAAGCAACTGCTCGACGAGCTCTACGCCCACAGCGTGTTGCCGCAAAACATCTACCGCCATCAATGGCAGCCCCATGACCTGGTGTTCTGGGACAACCGCTCGCTGATCCATCTTGCCGCCGGATGCCCCAGCCATCTGCGCCGCAAGCTGTATCGCACCACCATCCAGGGCGATGCGCCTTACTGATTTGTTGGAGAAGCCTCATGTCCAAACGTCTTTCATTTGTACCGCTGGCCGCGGCCATCGGCCTGGGTTTCAGCCTGATTGCCGGCAGCCTGGTAGCGCCGACCGTGGCCCACGCCGAAGGTGAAATCCGCATCGCCGAACAGTTCGGCATCGTTTACCTGTTGCTCAACGTGGTGCGCGATCAGAACCTGATCGAGAAGTACGGCAAGCAGGAAGGCATCGACATCAAGGTCGACTGGACTCAACTCTCCGGTGGCGCGGCGGTCAACGATGCGTTGCTCTCCGGTTCGATCGATATTGCCGGCGCCGGCGTCGGCCCTCTGCTGACGATCTGGGACCGCACCCACGGCAAGCAGAACGTCAAAGCTGTCGCCTCCCTCGGCAACTTCCCGTACTACCTGGTGAGCAATAATCCCAAGGTCAAAACCATCGCCGACTTCACCGAGAAGGACCGCATCGCGGTGCCGGCGGTTGGCGTGTCGGTGCAATCGCGCCTGCTGCAATACGCCGCCGCCAAGCAGTGGGGCGACAAGGAATTCAATCGCCTCGACAAATACACCATCGCCGTTCCGCACCCCGACGCTACAGCGGCGTTGATTGCCGGTGGGACCGAGTTGACCGGGCATTTCTCCAACCCGCCGTTCCAGGATCAGGCGCTGGCAAACCCTAACGTCCACGTCGTGCTCAATTCCTATGACGTACTCGGCCCGAACTCGCCGACCGTGCTGTTCGCGACCGAGAAATTCCGCGACGAGAACCCGAAAACCTATAAGGCCTTTATCGAAGCCCTGACCGAGGCGGCGCAGTTTGCCCAGAACGATAAAGGCGCAGCGGCCGACACTTACATCCGCGTCACCAAAGCGAAAATCGACCGCGCGGCGTTGCTGAAAATCATCGACAACCCGCAGTTCGAGTTCAGCATCACGCCGAAAAATACCTACCCGCTGGCCGAGTTTCTCTATCGCGTCGGCGCGATCAAAAACAAACCGGATTCGTGGAAGGACTACTTCTTCCAGGACGCCAAACCACTGCAAGGGAGCTGATCGAGATGAACGCCCCTTTGCAAGGCCACACGGTCAGCAATCCGATCACGGCAGCCCAGGCGCTGCTGTCGGTCGACAATGTCAGCCTCGAATACCGCACGCCGCAGCGCGTGGTTCGAGCGACCCACCAAGTCAGTTTTGAAATCGATCCGGCGGACCGCTTTGTACTGCTCGGTCCGTCCGGTTGCGGCAAGTCGACCTTGCTCAAGGCGGTTGCCGGATTCATCCAGCCTTGCGAGGGCGAGATTCGCCTGCAAGGGCGAACCGTCAACGCGCCGGGGCCCGACAGGATCGTGGTGTTCCAGGAGTTCGATCAGCTGCCGCCGTGGAAAACCGTCAAACAGAATGTGATGTTTCCACTGCTCGCCTCAAAAACCCTCAAGCGCCGCGAGGCTGAAGAACGAGCGCTGCACTACCTGGAAAAAGTCGGCCTGGCAGCGTTTGCCGATGCTTATCCGCACACCTTGTCCGGCGGCATGAAGGCGCGTGTGGCGATCGCTCGGGCATTGGCGATGCAGCCGAAAATCCTCTTGATGGACGAACCCTTCGCCGCGCTCGACGCACTGACTCGCCGCAAGATGCAGGAAGAGTTGCTGCTGCTCTGGGAAGAGGTGCGTTTCACGCTGCTGTTCGTCACGCACTCCATCGAAGAGGCGCTGGTGGTGGGTAATCGCATCTTGCTGCTGTCGCCGCATCCGGGTCGCGTACGGGCCGAAGTCCACAGCCATCAATACGATTTGCACAGCCTGGGTGGGGTGGCGTTCCAGGAATCGGCGCGACGGATTCATCGGTTGTTATTCAATGAAGGACCGTCCGCGGAACCCGAGCGTGAGCTGGATTTCGCCGACATTCGCATCGCTTATTGAGCCATTGAGAGGAGTGCCCGATGAGCCATTTATCATCTGCACGTGAAGCATTCGAAACCGTCCTGCAGCCGCTCACGAGCGTGCCGCTGGAGCGTGAATTACCGCTTGGCCAGCGTCTCTGGCAACAGAGCTGGTTGCGTAAAAGCCTGATCCTGATTTTGCTCGCGGTGCTGTGGGAGGTGGTCGCCCGTGTTCAGAACAACGACCTGTTGCTGCCGAGTTTTGTGCAAACCGCCAGTGCCCTGTATGACGGTCTGCTCAGCGGCGAGTTGCTGGGCAAGGTGTGGATTTCGCTGGTGGTTTTACTCAAGGGTTACTTGATCGGCATCGTTCTGGCGTTTGCCCTGACCACCCTGGCCGTGTCGACGCAGTTTGGTCGCGATCTATTGAGCACGTTGACCTCGATGTTCAACCCGCTGCCGGCGATTGCGCTGTTGCCGTTGGCGCTGTTGTGGTTCGGGCTGGGGCAGAACAGTTTGATTTTCGTGCTGGTGCATTCGGTGCTTTGGGCCTTGGCCTTGAACACCTATGCCGGGTTTCTCGGTGTCTCGGAAACCCTGCGCATGGCGGGACGAAACTATGGCCTCAAGGGCATGCGTTTTGTGTTGTTCATTCTGATCCCGGCAGCGCTGCCGTCGATTCTCGCCGGGCTGAAAATCGGTTGGGCCTTTGCCTGGCGCACGCTGATCGCGGCTGAATTGGTGTTCGGCGCTACCAGTGGCAAGGGTGGACTGGGTTGGTACATCTTCCAGAACCGCAATGAGCTGTACACCGACAAGGTGTTTGCCGGGTTGGCGGTGGTGATCCTGATCGGTTTGCTGGTGGAGAACCTGGTGTTCAACACACTGGAGCGGGTGACGGTGAAGCGTTGGGGGATGCAGCGCTAAGTTCTGCGGTGTCTGGTTCGACCCCATCGCGAGCAGGCTCGCTCCCACAGTGGATCTTGAGCGGATACAGATTTTGTATTCGACACAGAACCCAGTGGGAGTGAGCCTGCTCGCGATGGGGCCAGGCCAGCCAACACATCAGCCGGGAGATGTTTGCTAGCATTGCGTCTGGATCAATCCAGATCAGACACGAGTGCTCAGCATGCAACTCCCGGACATGAACCTGTTGGTCGCCCTCGACGCCTTGCTTGACGAGGGCAGTGTGGTGGGCGCGGCGCGGCGGATGAACCTCAGCCCGGCGGCCATGAGCCGGACCCTGACGCGGATACGCGAAGCCATCGGCGATCCGATTCTGGTGCGCGCCGGCCGTGGTCTGGTGCCCACACCCAAGGCACTGGCGTTGCGCGAGCAAGTGCGGAATGTGGTAGAGCAAGCCGCGCTGCTGTTCCGTTCCGCTGATGAGGTGGAGCTGGGTTCGTTACGGCGGCGTTTCAGCATCCGCGCCAATGACTTTTTCGTTGGTGTATACGGCGGCAAGTTGTTCGACACCCTTGATCGTCAGGCCCCGCATTGCGAACTGCGCTTTGTGCCTGAAGGCGATGGCGATGATGAAGCGCTGCGCGAAGGGCGCATCGACCTGAGCATTAGCAATACCCGGCCGCTGACCCCGGAAGTGAAGATTCAGAATCTGTTCTCCACGCACTTTGTGGGCCTGGTTCGCGAGGACCATCCGCTGTTCGACGAAGAGATCACCGCCGAACGCTACGCCGGTTTTTCTCATATCAGCATGTCCCGTCGTGGCATCGCCCGTGGCCCCATCGATACAGCGCTCAATGCCTTGGGGCTGGAGCGGCGGGTGGCGGTGATTGCGCCGAGTTTCCATGCGGCGATGTTCGCCTTGCCTGATTCCGACCTGATTTTGCCGGTGCCCAAGGAGGCGCTGTTGAGCGTCCGGCGCTTGGGATTGAAGCTGCGCTCATTCACGCTGCCGATTCCCTTGCCCACCCTGATGCTGACCCAGGCCTGGCACCCGCGTTTCGACAAAGACCCGGCCCATCGCTGGCTGCGCGAAACCCTGAAAGCCTGTTGCGACGAGACATGGCTGGCCGCACAGCCCACCTGAAGTTGAACGCTGTCCCCCTGTGGGAGTGAGCCTGCTCGCGATAGGGCCATAACATTCAACATTTATGCTGACTGATCCAACGCTATCGCGAGCAGGCTCGCTCCCACAGGGTTCTGTATTGCTGCATGGGGCGCACTTATAACCTGCCGATAAGTCAATTTTCGTCAAGCCCCGCGCTCCCTAAAATGCTTCGGTATTCAAATCCCGGAGCTCGCAGTACATGACTTCCCTCATGGTCACGGCACCTCTCGCCGCGGCCAACCCGGCGCCCGTTGTAACACCACCGGTCTTCGGTCCCCGGATCATCATCGGTCTGGTGGGCGTTTTGCTGGCGGTGCTGGCGTCGGGCCTGAACGAGATGGTGACCAAAGTTGCCCTGGCCGACATTCGCGGCGCGCTGGCCATCGGCTATGACGAAGGCACCTGGCTGGTCGCCAGCTACACCGCGACCTCGGTAGCGGCCATGGCCTTCGCGCCGTGGTGCGCGGTGACATTCTCGTTGCGGCGTTTCACTCTTTGCGCCATCAGTGTGTTCACCCTGTTGGGTGTGCTCTGCCCGTTCGCCCCCAGTTACGAAAGCCTGTTGGTCATGCGCACCTTTCAGGGCCTGGCCGGCGGCGCGTTGCCACCGATGTTGATGACCGTCGCGCTGCGTTTCTTACCGGCCGACGTGAAGCTCTACGGTCTGGCCGGTTATGCGTTGACGGCAACCTTCGGCCCCGGCCTCGGCACCCCGCTGGCCGGGTTGTGGACCGAATACGTCGGCTGGCAATGGACCTTCTGGCAAATCATCGTGCCGTGCCTGATCGCCATGGCGGCGGTGGCCTACGGCTTGCCCCAGGACCCACTGCGCCTTGAGCGCTTCAAGCAATTCAACTGGCGCGGCTTGCTGTTGGGTTTTCCGGCCATCTGCATGCTGGTGATCGGCATCCTGCAGGGCAATCGGCTGGACTGGTTCGAGTCGAATCTGATCTGCGGACTGCTTGGTGGTGGGTTGTTACTGCTGGTGCTGTTTTTGATCAACGAGTGGTCGCAGCCGATCCCGTTTTTCAAGATGCAGATGCTCGGCATCCGCAACCTGTCGTTCGCCCTGCTGACCCTGGCCGGCGTCCTGGTCGTGCTGCTGGCAGTGATCATTATTCCGTCCAACTACCTGGCGCAGGTGCAGGGTTATCGCCCGGTTCAGACCGCGCCGATCATGCTGTTGGCGGCGCTGCCACAGTTGATCGCGCTGCCGTTGGTGGCAGCGTTGTGCAACCTGCGCTGGGTCGATTGCCGCTGGGTGCTGGGCATCGGCCTGAGCATGCTGGCGTTGTCGTGCATCGGTGGGTCGCAGCTGACGTCGGTGTGGATTCGCGACGACTTCTACGTGCTGCAACTGCTGCAAATCTTCGGTCAACCCATGGCAGTGCTGCCGCTGTTGATGCTCGCCACCGGCAGTATCAGCCCAATGGAAGGGCCGTTTGCTTCAGCCTGGTTCAACACCGTGAAAGGCCTGGCGGCCGTGATCGCCACCGGCGTGCTGGAAGCGCTGACCACTTCAAGGCTGCATTTTCACTCGACGATGCTGGTGGACAGCCTCGGCAATTCACCTCTGGTCGACAGCGACAGCGCAGGCCTTGCCCACCGGCTGCATGAGCAGGCCGTGGTGCTGACGGCATCGGATCTTTATCTGTGCATGACCGGTATCGCCCTTGCGCTGATCCTGCTGATTTTCTGGCTGCCGACGCGGACCTATCCGCCGCGTGCGCCAACTTGAATGCTTCACTGAAACAGAAGGTTTTTATGACGACTCATGCAAAGCAAAAAGTGGCTGTCGGCGTTGCCGCAGCGTTAGCGGTGGGCGTGCTGGTCTATCTGCTGGTACCAGGCCTGTTTGGCAAGCGTACGCAGCAGACCACCAACGACGCCTTCATCTCGGCGGACTTCACGCTGGTGGTACCGCGCGTTGCCGGGTTTATCAAGGAAGTGCTGGTGGAAGACAACCAGCAGGTCAAGGCCGGGCAGTTGCTGGCGTTGATCGATGACCGCGATTTACGCGCCGCCGCTCAAGCTGCGGACGCCGAAACCCTGGTGGCCAGGGCACAACTGCAACATGCGCGGGCGACCCTTGAACGTCAGAGTTCGGTGATCGCTCAGGCACAGGCAACGGTCGTGTCGGCCAAGGCTGAAATGGCGTTCGCCGAGCATGAGTTGAACCGATACAACCACCTCGCCGGAGTCGGTGCTGGTACCGTGCAAAATGCTCAGCAAGCACGTACACGCATCGATCAAGCCACCGCTCGACTGGCCAACGTCACGGCGGTGCTGGCGGCGGAACGCAAGCAGGTTGATATCCTCACGGCCCAGCGTGACGCGGCCGAAGGCGAACTGAAACGGGCGCAAGCGGCGCTGGAAATAGCCAGTTATGAGTTGTCTTACACGCGCATCGTCGCGCCGCAGGACGGCATGGTCGGCGAGCGCGCGGTGCGTGTCGGTGCCTATGTCACGCCGGGCAGCAAGATGCTGGCGGTGGTGCCGCTGGCACAGGCTTATGTGGTTGCCAATTTTCAGGAGACTCAACTGACTGATGTGCAACCGGGGCAGGACGTGCAGGTTCGCGTCGACAGTCTCGGCGGTGAGGTGTTGAGCGGTCGCGTCGAAAGCATCGCACCGGCCACTGGCGTGACGTTCGCCTCGATCAAACCAGGCAACGCCACCGGCAACTTCACCAAGGTGGTGCAGCGGATTCCGGTGAAAATTGTTCTGGCGCCGGGTCAACCGTTGGTTGAGCGGTTGCGGGTGGGGATGTCGGTGGAGGCGAGTGTTGATACGGCTAGCGCCACATCGCGTGAGGTTACTCAGCGATGAAGATCTTTGTTGACCGGGCTGACGTCTTCGCGAGCAGGCTCGCTCCCACAGTGGGTCTATGCAATGCACACAATCTCTGCACAAAAGGATATCCCCTGTGGGAGCGAGCCTGCTCGCGAAGAGGCCTTTTGCCTCGACTCACCCTTTGTGCCTTGCTCGCGATAAGCCTTTCAGCCTGCACCGTCGGCCCGGACTTCCACAAACCCCATCCTCAGCAAGTCACCGAATGGTCAAAACCGGTCAAGGCTGCCGACAGCCAAGCCGTCGCCCAGACCATGGACGAACGCTGGTGGGAGGTGTTCCACGACCCGAAACTCTCGGCCCTGACCCAACGCGCCCTGACCGATAACCTCGACCTGAAACTCGCCAGCAGCCGCTTGCAGCAAAGCCGCGCTGTGCGTCAGGTAACCACTGCCGACCGCTATCCCAATACCGCCGCCACTGGCAGCTACGGGCGCAGACGCAATAGCGGCGAAGGCTTGAACGATCCGTCGGGCAACAATGGCGACTCAGCGTTCAACCTGTGGGACGCAGGCTTTTCGGCCTCTTGGGAATTGGATTTCTGGGGCCGTGTGCGTCGCGAAACCGAAGCGGCCGATGCCACTCTTGAAGTGGCAGAAAACGACCGCCGCGGTGTGCTGTTGTCAGTGCTCGCCGAAGTTGCGCAGGACTACATTCAGCTGCGTGGCGCACAAAATACGCGAGCGGTTACCGAACAGAACCTCGATGTCGCCCGCCACAGTTTGAAACTCTCGCAACTGCGCTTGGCCGACGGTGTCGCCACCGATCTGGATGTCGCCGAAGCCGCCGCGCAAGTCGCGGCCATCGAATCGCGCCTGCCAGCGCTGGAGCAGCGTCAGTCGCAACTGATCAACGCGCTGAGCTTGCTGATGGGCGAGCCGCCCCAAGCGCTATCGGCCGAGTTATCCACTGATGCCCCTGTGCCACAAACTCCGCGTCAGGTCGCCATCGGCTTGCCGTCGCAACTGGCTGAACGCCGCCCGGACATCCGCCGGGCCGAAGCCCGCCTGCATGCCGCCACCGCAAGCATCGGCGTCGCCAGGGGCGATTTCTATCCGCGCATCACGCTGTCAGGCAATGTCGGGTCCCAAGCCATGCAGCTGGCTGATTTCGGTTCGTGGGGCTCACGCTCGTTCGGCATCGGCCCGCAATTCAGCCTGCCGTTATTCGACGGTGGTCGCCTGCGCGGTGTGCTGAACTTGCGAGAAGCGCAACAACAGGAAGCCGCTATCGCCTACCAGCAAACCGTACTGCGCGCCTGGCATGAAATCGACGATCAACTGACCGCCTACAACGCCAGCCAATTGCGTCGCGACAGCCTCGCCGAAGCGGTGCGCCAAAACCAGATCGCCCTGCGTACCGCGCAACAGCAATACGTTGAAGGGGTGGTGGATTTCGTTAACGTGCTGACGGTGCAAGGCGAATTGTTGGCGACTCAGCAGCAATGGGTCGAGAGCTCGACCGGGGTTTCGCTGGCGATGGTGGGGTTGTACAAGGCGTTGGGTGGTGGATGGGAGTCGGTGTATCCGGCGGCAAACGCCGTTACCAATAATCCGGTTTGACCGCTGAATCACGCCACGCCAGAGCGTAGTTGATGCGCATGGCTGCCATGTCGTGGGTCGTAAAGCCAGCATCGACGACGGCGCTACGGCTGTCCTACAGTGATTGCCTGCTCCAGGTTTTTTCACCGGCAGTCTCGAGGGGAGGCAATGGAGGCGCGGCCATCTGGGGCGACGAAGGGTCCAGCCTGCTGCTGAGCCAATATTCATTGGCCGGAATCTGGGTACACGCGGCCCATGACGTGCACCCGCCGCTGTATTTCCTGCTGCTGCATGGCTGGGTCGGGTGGTTCGGCGATGGTGTTTTTTCGATCCGCAGCCTCAGCGTGACCGGATCGTCACCAGCGACATGCTCTGGTATCTCAGTTATGTCTATTACAACCGCACCGACGCCAAACCGCTGTTGTACACCCCGCCGTTGCCAAATGGCGCCTCGAGTCGGCCGAATGCCTATGGTTTTGGCACGCTGGTTGCCCAGGATACTTACCTCGACAGCCTCGCCACTTTGCCAACAGGCACTGGCCGGGTGTGGTTGGTCGGCACTGTCGATGTGCCGGACGAGTTCGCGCCGTTGCCCGAAGGTTGGCAGCGTGTTGGCGAAACCCAAGCGGGAGGCGCCAACGCGCGCTTGTTCGTGTTGCATTGAGGCGCGAAAGCCTTATGAAGCGCTAGTTGCCAAGTCATGTATCAACAGCACTGACGCCATCGCGAGCAGGCTCGCTCCCACAGTTGATCTTCAGTGAACACAGCTTCTGTGTACGACCGAGATCCAATGTGGGAGCGAGCCTGCTCGCGATGGCGGTGGTCAATTCACCACAAACCTGTCCGGCTAAACCTTGACCCGAGCCTGCATGATCTCCGACTCCTCCCAATGATCCAGCGCCCGCTCTACGAGCAATTGCACGCCATCGGCCATGCGGCTGAGCGCCAGGGCTACCGAGCGCCGTGTCCCGTCCACATCGTCTGCCAGATTGGCAGCGATGGCGCTGATGGACAGCAGGTCTTCGGAGGCGTTGGCCAGTAGGGTTTCGGTGTTGACTTCGGGGGCGACGGTGAAGAGGTTGCCTTTGCGGTGCCTGGGCGGCTTTTCGGTGGTCGGGGGGAAGTAGTGGGCGAAGGCGCGTTCGGCGGCTTCTTTGAGTTTTTCGGCTTCGAGTGGATCTTGGGAATCGGTTCCAGAGTTCTCTGGAGGATTCGGCGTTGGTTTGAACATGGTCTGACCTCATTATTTAAAAGGCACTGACCCGGTTCGCTTGCACGCGAAGTAGGGTGGCAGCTATGTGCGGGGTGCAAGACCGAGTAAACGCCAGACCAACAAGCCTCGGCAGACCCGAAGGTCTCCCGCACAAAGCCGCCATAAAGCGAATACAGCGAGCACAAAGTGCTCGACGAATGCCTACGCGAAATTGGTCAACGTTTTACCCGGACTTGCACGTCCGTGTCACCGCTTTTTCAGTGACAAAGCCAGACTAGACCCGGGTTCGGACCGGAACAAGTTCACCAACACCGCTACAACTTGAAGGAAATCTCCGATGGAGTTACCGGACGTTGGTGTCTGTAAGAAAGGTCACTCTTTGGACGACAAATCCGCCATCCCCTTGAGCAATTCGATCGGCAGCGGAAAGACAATGGTCGACGTCTTGTCCCCGGCAATCGAGCTCAACGTCTGCATGTACCGCAACTGCATCGCCCCTGGCTGACGCCCAAGCATCTCGGCAGCCTGCATGAGTTTTTCCGAAGCCTGCAATTCACCTTCGGCGTGAATGACCTTGGCCCGGCGTTCCCGCTCGGCTTCGGCCTGTTTGGCGATGGCGCGGACCATCGATTCGTTGAGGTCCACGTGCTTGATCTCGACGTTGGCGACCTTGATGCCCCAGGCGTCGGTCTGGGCGTCGAGTACTTGCTGGATGTCGATGTTCAACCGCTCACGCTCGGCCAGCAGTTCATCGAGCTCATGTTTACCGAGCACCGCGCGCAACGTGGTCTGGGCCAATTGGCTGGTGGCCATGAGAAAGTCTTCAACCTGAATAATCGCTTTCTGTGGATCGAGGACGCGGAAATACAACACCGCGTTGACCTTGACCGAGACGTTGTCGCGGGTGATCACGTCTTGTGCCGGCACGTCGAGGACGACGGTGCGCAAGTCGACGCGAACCATTTGCTGGACCACCGGAATCAGCAGGATCAGGCCGGGGCCCTTGACCTGCCAGAAGCGCCCGAGCTGGAACACCACGCCGCGCTCGTATTCGCGCAGGATGCGGAAGGTCGACCCCGCCAGTGCAATCAGCAATAACAGCAGCGCGGCAAAACCCAGTTGCAGGCCCATAACTATTCTCCACTCGGCGCCGCGTCAGCCGCGGCCACTTCCAGCAGCAATCCCTTGCGTGCCACCACCCGGACCTTTTGCCCGGGTTGCAGCGGCGTGGCGCTGAGTACTTGCCACTTTTCACCTTGCAGGTGCACCCAACCGTTGTAGGCATTGCCGGCCAGAGACATCACCGGGGCCACGCTACCCACCAGCCCTGCATCGCCACTGACGTTTTCGCGCGGTCGGGTTTTCAGGGCGTGGATCAGCAGGAAAATCAGCAGCAGTGCACTGATCAGTCCCAGGCCGATCATCAACGGAACAGGCACCTCGGTGTTGGTCATGATCACCGCGCCGATCACGAACATCACAATGCCGCCCAAACCGATCACGCCGTAATTGGGCAAGGCCGCCTCGGCGATCAAAAACGCGATGCCGAACGTGATCAGCCAGATCCCGATAGGGTTGGGCGCCAGCAGGACGACGGTGTCCGCCGCGAATACCGATCCGCTCAGGGCCAACAGCAGCGCAACTGCACAGCAACGAATGTTCACGTGACCCTCCGGCCAATCATTGGGGGTTCTGTATACAGTCTAGCTGAGTGCTTAATTGTACGAATTTTGATCAGTTGTCGACGTTGGCCGACGGGCAGATTTCCCGCCGGTTTGCGCCAGCGGGCCTAGACTTTCAAGGGAGAGAAAAGGTTTAACTATCGTCCGCCCGAATGTTGTTGCGGACACCGAGGTGCATCATGCGTATGGCAAAAACTGTGCAGAGCAGCCTTGAAAAGGCTCACTGCGAATTTGACGTCGTCACCCATCCACACTCGGCCAGCAGCCTTGAAACCGCGCGGGTTGCGGGCATTCCTGCCGAACGGGTGGCCAAATCGGTGATCCTCGACGATCACCATGGTCATTACCTGATGGCCGTGCTGCCCGCGAGTCGTCACCTGGACCTGAGCAAAATCCGCAGCAGCGGCGAATGGCAGGTCACTCGGGAAAGCACCCTGGCGCATCTGTTCCAGGATTGCGAACGCGGCGCGGTGCCTGCGTTGGGCGAATCCTATGGCATGGACATGGTCATCGACCCACTGCTGACCCGGCAAAAAGACATCTACCTGGAGGCGGGTAACCACAACAACCTGGTGCACATGAGCGTGCCGGAGTACCTGAAAATGGTGCCGCATGCTGAAGTGCGCGAGTTGAGTCAGTAGTTTTGCGGCGTCAGTTACATCGCCATCGCGAGCAGGCTCGCTCCCACAGTTGAGCGCGATTCCATGTGGGAGCGAGCCTGCTCGCGATTGACTGCGCAGCAGTCACCCAATCATTTGCCATGAAAAAGGAGCCCGATATGGAATCCCCAACCCACAGCCTCCCCAACCTGTTCAAACAACTCGGCCTGCCTGATGACGCCGAAAGCATCGACAAATTCATCGCCACCCATTCACCGCTCAAACCCGAATTGCATCTGGCCGATGCATTTTTCTGGAGCGAGGGCCAAGCGCAGTTATTGCGGGAGGAGATTCTGGATGATGCAGATTGGGCGGAGGTGGTGGATCAGTTGGATGTGCTGTTGCGGAAGGGGCGAGGGGCCTGAAAGTCAACTGTTTGGTGGCCACTGTCGGGATGTATGGACTAGGGCAAGTATCCAGATTGCATCCGATTCTGGCTGA
Organism: Pseudomonas sp. ANT_H12B; assembly: GCF_008369325.1. Classification (GTDB taxonomy): domain Bacteria; phylum Pseudomonadota; class Gammaproteobacteria; order Pseudomonadales; family Pseudomonadaceae; genus Aquipseudomonas. The sequence goes on from NZ_VOBI01000003.1 coordinate 28,818, forward strand.
TAAACCACACGATAACTTTGATGGGGAATCAACTCGCGAGTGCCTGTAATGATTCCGACAGGGCCGCTTTCAGGAAACTGAGAAATACGAGATATCGCATCAATGAAGCGGTTGTCCATTTCGAGGGCGGCTATCGCGTTGACGGAATGCAGGTAATCCCAGATGTCTGCACGATCCTGTGCGGCTGCGGGCGTCCAGATTATTTTCATCCTTTCTTGGTTACCTGCGCACGCCTGGCGGCGAATTGTGCTTCAACTTCCTCATTGGTCAAGCCTTCACCAGCTCGCATGGAAATACGTGCATTGTCGACTTTGCGTTGCAAGAACGCTTCGTACTCGCGCGACTCTCGTTGTGTTTGAACGAACTGACGCATCATTTCCCTGACGATTTGCGATGCGGGGCGATGAGAGGCTTCAGCTTCGGCCATGAACTCTTCTCGCAGCTCTGGTTCAAGTTTCATCGTGAAAACAGCTTGTTTAGACATTTTCATATCCTCGATTCGAATACTGACGAAGTATATACGTCTTCAGTACCGGCGTTCATTTAGGTAACCGCCTCACGACGGATGGCAGCCAAATTGTTTCAAAACTTGACCAACTTTCCCCTCAAATGCCATATTGATAGTTAGCAAACTAACAGTGTGTATTTCCCCTCGTGCCGAAGAACCTCAACGCTCTCCAGATGAACATCAGCAGCTCCATGGTGGTGGCCGCCAGGCATTGGCGCAAAATCTGCCAGACCACGCTGGTCAACTATGGAATCTCCGAAGCCTGCGCCGTTCCGTTGTTGATGATCGGGCGTTTGGGCGAGGGTGTGCGGCAGGTGACGGTGGCGCAGGCGGCCGGGATGGAGAGCCCGTCGCTGGTGCGCCTGCTGGATCAGCTGTGTCATGCCGGCTACGTCTGCCGTACCGAAGACGCCCGTGACCGTCGCGCCAAATGCCTGAGCCTGACCGAGACCGGTCGTGAGTTGGTGCAAGCCGTCGAAGTCGAGCTGGTGCGCTTGCGCCATGAAGTGCTCGAAGGGATCGATCAGAGTGATCTGGAAGCGGCATTGCGGGTGCTGAGGGCTTTTGAATCGGCCAATCACCTGCCGGTGATCCACCCTTGAGCGGATTTTTTACCGGCATGCCCCCGGCGCGGGACTGGTTCTACGGTGTGCGAACGTTCGCGGCGTCGATGATCGCGTTGTACATCGCCATGCTTATGCAAATGCCCCGTCCTTATTGGGCGATGGCCACGGTCTACATCGTTTCCAGTCCGTTTGTCGGCCCTACCAGTTCCAAGGCGTTGTACCGCGCGGTCGGCACCCTTCTCGGTGCCGCCGCCGCGGTTTTTTTCGTCCCGATGTTTGTCCAGAGCCCTTATGTGCTGGTGGTGGTCATCGCGCTGTGGACCGGGATTCTGCTGTTTCTGTCGCTGCACCTGCGCACGGCCAATAGTTACGCCCTGATGCTCGCCGGTTACACCTTGCCGCTGATCGCGCTGCCGGTGGTGGATAACCCGTTAGGGGTGTGGGACGTGGCCGAAGCGCGGACGGAAGAAATCTTCCTCGGCATCGCCGTGGCGGCGGTGGTCGGCGCGATGTTCTGGCCACGACGGTTGGCGCCGGTGTTCAACGATTCGGTCAACAAATGGTTTGCCGATGCCTCGACTTACAGCCTGCGTTTCCTCCGTCGCAATGTGCAGCCGGACGAAGTCAGCGCGCTGCGCTCCTCGATGGTCGCGACCTTCAACACACTGGAGTTGATGATCGGTCAGTTGCCCCACGAAGGCGCGCGGCCGCAAACCGTACGCAATACCAAGGAACTGCGCGGCCGCATGATTCATCTGCTGCCAGTGATCGACGCCCTCGACGACGCGCTTTATGCCCTTGAACGACGCACGCCCGAGCTTGTGGATAAGTTCGCGCCGTTGCTGACCGCAACCACCGAATGGCTCGGCCACAAAGACGCCGATCTCGTCCGCTGGCAAGCGCTGAAAGATCAACTCGAAGCGCTGCAACCGTCCGCCGAAGCGCTGGACGATCGCAAGCAGCTGCTGGTCTCCAACGCTCTGTATCGCCTCGGCGAGTGGATCGATGTGTGGCAGGACTGCCGCAGCCTGCAATACGCCATCCAGTGCGAAAGCCAGGACAGTTGGCGGGCGGTGTATCGGCACTGGCGGCTGGGTCGGTTGTCGCCGTTTCTCGACCGTGGGCTGATGCTCTATTCGGCGGCGTCGACGGTGACCGCGATCATCGTCGCTTCGGTGCTATGGATTCTGCTCGGCTGGACCGACGGTGGTGCTGCAGTGATTCTGGCGGCGGTGGCGTGCAGCTTCTTTGCCTCGATGGACGACCCGGCGCCGCAGATTTACCGGTTCTTTTTCTGGACGGCGATGTCGGTGCTATTTGCCAGTCTTTATCTGTTTTTGGTGCTGCCCAACCTGCATGACTTTCCGATGCTGGTGTTGGCGTTCGCCGTGCCGTTCATTTGCATCGGCACCCTGACGGTCAAGCCGCAGTTTTACCTGGGCATGCTGCTGACGCTGGTCAACACCTCGTCATTCATCAGTATTCAGGGTGCTTACGACGCGGATTTCCTTAGCTTCGCCAACTCCAACCTGGCCGGCCCCGTCGGTTTGCTGTTCGCCTTCGTCTGGACGCTGATTGCCCGGCCGTTTGGCGCGGAACTGGCGGCCAAGCGCCTGACCCGTTTCAGTTGGCGCGACATTGTCAGCCTCACCGAGCCGGCCTCGCTGGCAGAGCATCGGCAGTTAGGTGTGCAGGTCCTCGATCGCCTGATGCAGCATTTGCCGCGTCTGGCCATGACCGGTCAGGACACCGGCATCGCGCTGCGTGAAGTACGCGTGGCGCTGAACCTGCTGGATTTGCTCGCCTATACGCCGCGAGTCCTCGGTGTACCGCAAGCGCTGCTCCATCAAGTGGTGGCCGAGGTCGGCGAGTATTTCAAAGCCTGCCTCAAGGCTGGCGAACGTTTGCCGGCACCAAGTCCGTTGCTGATGACCCTGGACCGCACCCGCCGTGCCCTCAGCACGGAGTGCGATGAAGGTGCGCGTCTGCATCTGCTGCATGCCTTGAGTGGCCTGCGTCTGTCGCTGCTGCCAGGGGTGGAATTCGTCGGCGCCGGCGAGCTCGAAGAACCGCTTCCCCATGGCATCGATGGAGCGCCTTTATGATCGGTGATCTGGATATCAGCGGGGTGTTCCTGCCCACGCTGCTGGTGCTCATGGGCATAACGTATGTGTTTTACCTGCTGGTGCACGGGTTGCTCACGCGCCTGCACTTTTATCGTCTGGTCTGGCACCGGGCATTGTTTAACGTGGCTCTCTACGCTGTGCTGCTCGGCGCCGTGGACTCACTCAGTCGATACCTGATGACATGAAAAAACCTTTTTTGACCATCGGTCGCGTGGTCCTGACCCTGCTGATCGTGACCTTCGCCGTTGTCGTGGTCTGGCGCATGGTGATGTATTACATGTTCGCGCCCTGGACCCGCGACGGCCATATTCGCGCCGACATCGTGCAGATCGCGCCGGACGTGTCCGGGCTGATCCAGCGGGTCGACGTGCGTGATAACCAACTGGTGAAACGTGGCCAGGTGCTGTTCAGCATTGATCAGGACCGTTTCAAACTGGCCCTGCGTCAGGCCAAGGCGGCGGTCGCCGACCGTCAGGAAACCCTGGCGCAGGCGCAACGCGAAGCCAAGCGTAACCGTGGCCTCGGCAATCTGGTGCCGGGCGAGCAGCTGGAAGAGAGCCAGTCCCGGGTGGCCCGCGCCGAAGTGGCGTTGATGGAGGCCCAGGTGGCGGTGGACAGCGCCCAGCTCAACCTCGACCGCTCGACCATCCGCAGCCCGGTGGACGGCTACGTCAACGACCGCGCACCGCGCAATCAGGAATTCGTCACCGCCGGGCGTCCGGTGTTGTCGGTGGTGGACAGCCATTCATTCCACATCGACGGTTATTTTGAAGAAACCAAACTGGACGGCATTCATGTCGGCCAGAGCGTCGATATTCGGGTGATCGGCGACCGCGGTCGCCTGCGTGGGCATGTGGAAAGCATCGTCGCCGGCATCGAAGACCGCGACCGCAGCAGCGGTAGCAACCTGCTGCCCAACGTCAATCCGGCGTTCAGTTGGGTGCGGCTGGCCCAGCGGATTCCGGTGCGGATCGCCTTCGATGATGTGCCGGCGGATTTCCGCATGATCGCCGGGCGTACCGCCACGGTGTCGATCATTGATGATCAAGCCCAGGAGCCGGCGAAATGAGCAGGGCCCCGGGTTTGGCTATCGCCGGATTAGGCCTGTTGCTGTCGGCCTGTCAGGTGGTCGGGCCGGATTATCACTTGCCGGACGAGGCCGCCGTACACCGTGAAGACTTGCAGGGCGACTTGGCGGTGAGCGGCAAAAATGTCGTCTCGGCACCGGTGCCCAGCGATTGGTGGCGCTTGTATCAGGATCCGCGCCTCGATCAATTGGTCCAGCAGGCGATGGCCTCTAACACTGATTTACGCGTGGCGGCGGCGAACCTGTCCCGAGCGCGCGCGCAGGTCGATGAAGCTCAAGCGGCAGGTGGCTGGAGCGGCGGGGTGAAGATGGGCGCCCAGCGTTTGCAGGAGTCTGGCGAAGCGTTCCTGCTGCCGGAGAAAGTGCCGGTGGCCAACGTCGGCGACATTGGCATTACCACCTCGTATCAGTTCGATTTGTTCGGCACTTTGCAGCGCGGCATCGAGGCGGCCAAGGCCAATGCCGATGCGACGCAAGCCGCGGCCGATACTGCGCGAATCACTCTGGTGGCCGACGTGGTTCGGGCCTACACCCAAGTTTGCGCCGCCAACGAAGAGCAGGAAATCGCCCAGCACTCCCTCGACTTGCAAGCCCAGAGCACCACGCTGATCCAGCGCTTGCGTGACGCCGGGCGCGGTGATGAAACCCAGGTGACCCGCTCGCAAACCCAATTCAAATCCCTGCGCGCCGACATGCCGCGTTATGAGGCGGCGCGTCAGGCCGGGTTGTTCCGCTTGTCGATGCTGCTGGCCAAACCGCTGGATCAACTGCCGGCCGGCACCGATAGCTGCGCCGAACTGCCGAAAATTGCCCAATTGTTGCCGGTCGGTGACGGCGCGACGTTGCTCAAGCGCCGTCCCGATGTGCGGCAGGCCGAGCGACGACTGGCTGCCGCGACCGCCGGCATCGGCATCGCCACGGGCGAGTTGTACCCGGACATCAGCATCGGCGCGACCGTCGGTACCGTCGGCATCCTGGAAAACCTCGGCAAACCGGCGACCAATCGCTGGGGCTTCGGACCGTTGCTGACCTGGACCGTGCCGTCCAATGGCTCCCGGGCGCGAATCCGCGAGGCCGAAGCAACGACCCAAGGCGCGCTGGCACATTTCGATGGCGTGGTGCTCAACGCCATCCGCGAAACCCAAACTGGCCTGGCCCAGTACTCCGCGTTGCTGCAACGCCGCGATGCGTTGGCCGACGCCGAGCAATCGGCGCAATTGGCCGCAGACCAGACCCACCGCTTCTTCCAGGCGGGCCGCGCATCGTTTCTGGCGGACTTGCAAGCGACCCGCACCTACACCGACGTGCGGGCGCAACTGGCTTCCGCCAGCACGCAGGTTGCCATGAGCCAGATCGATTTGTTCCTGGCATTGGGCGGCGGCTGGGAAAGCGGACGAACGCAACCGTCACAACCCGGCAAACCCTGAGGCCGTTGCTATGCTTTGATTTGATGAGGTCGCGCGTCGGGCTCATCAATCAAGGCTCGCGTTGGTCATGGGGATTCCAATAATGAAAAACCCTTATGCTCCCGGCTTCTGGTGCGCTATTACGGCATTGGTCTTGCTGTCGGCCACGTATTTCTACGGCATCATGCTGGCCCATCAGATCGACAAGGCGCTGGTGTTCCTCGATAGCGCTGCTGCGCTGATTGCCGTGATGGCGATCGTGATGGTGGCGGTGGCGTCAGTCCAGGGTCAGCGCGTCAAAAAAAGACAGTGCGAACGAGGCAAAACCCTGGTGCTGATCTGGGACACCAAGGTGGCTTTGCGTCGCGTCGAAACGGTGTTTGACCGGTATTTCTGGGGCAGCTACTGGCAACCGGGGCGTACGTTCCAGGAAGTCATGGGTGAACTCACCGGCACGCCACTGGAAAAAAGCCTCGAAGTGCTCAAGAAGCAATGTCTGGAGCTGGACAGGCAAATCGCCGAAGACGGCCGGCACTGGCTCAACAACGCTCGCGAACTGTCCAATGTCGCCACCGCCATGGCCCGCGAACGCTATCAACTGGACTACTGCGACCCGCGCGCGGAAGTGACGGGCGGGGCGGTGATCAATCGGGATTTTGAAGTGCTGGTGTATACGTGGACCGCACGGCTGAAAAGCTTTGATCATCAATTGGATGAGATTGAAGTCCAATATTCTTGAGACTGTGTTGTCAGGTCTGACGCCTTCGCGAGCAGGCTCGCTCCCACATGGGTTATGTGTCGATCACAAACCCTGTGGGAGCGAGCCTGCTCGCGAAGGCGATCTCATGACCGCAGAAACTCTCAACCCCCATGCGCGGTCCATAGACACTCTTTAACCTTTAATCATTGGGTCGCCCGGTGCGCCTGATGCTAACCTCCATTCCAATTTCAGCGCAGTCGTGACCGTAACCCGTCATGGGTTCAGGGAAGACGACCACATTTTCAACAACGGACATCGATCGGGTAATTCATGAATAAATCAGCAGGCGTGCTTCTTGGAATTGTTGTCGCCATCGGTGCCATCAGCGCCGGCGGTGCCTGGTACACCGGCAGCAAACTCGAAGGCGTGCTGAACACCTCGATCGCCGATGCCAACAAAGAACTGCAAACCGCGCTGGTCGGTTCCAACGGCACGGCGTCGCTGGAACTGGTATCGCTGGAACGCAACGTCTTCAGCAGCACCGCGCACTATCGTCTGAAAGGCGAGGGTGAAATGTTCGGTGAAGCGCCGATCGAACTGCTGTTTGTCGATCACATCGAACACGGTCCGCTACCGTTCTCGCGCCTGGTGTCGCTGAAGTGGCTGCCGGTCCTGGCCACCAGTCACTACGAGCTGGAAAAGACGCCGATCACCGAGCAGTGGTTCGCCGCTGCCAAAGACAAATCGCCGCTCACAGGCGTGGTCAACATCGGCTACGACAATTCCACCAATGGCACGCTCCAATTGTTGCCGCTGGACATGGCGCTGGACGACAAGTCCAGCCTGAAGTTTTCCGGGCTGAACCTCGATGTCGATGCCAGCGCTCAAGCGCAAAAGGTCAAGGCCAACGGCTACATGGACAGCCTGACCCTGGTCACGGTGGCTGAAGATCAAACGCCGGTGAAGGTGGAACTGAACGGCCTGACCCTGGCCAGCAACCTGGCAAAAAGCACCTACGGCTACTACACCGGCGAGAACACCGTCGAGCTGACCGACAGCAAAACCACCTTCGGCGCCAAGCAGTCGGTGTTGGGTGTCAAGAAATTCGAGATGAAGAATCAGACCGAGGAATCGGGCACCAGCGCCTCGGGGCGCGCCGATTACAAGGTTGGCGAAGTGTCCTTGAACGGCAAGACGGTGGGTTCGGCGCAGATGGCCATGAGCCTGAAGAACCTCGACATCCCGGCGACGATGTCGCTGATGCAGATTTACCAGACCAAACTGCAGCCGTACGAGAGGGCTGCTGCTGAAGCTGCCGCCGCCGGTCTGCCGGCTCCACAACTGGTTTTGACCCCGGCCGAAGAGGTACAGGTCAAAACCGGCCTGGAGAAACTGCTGGCCGCCGGCCCGCAGGTCGCCCTGGAGAATCTGTCGTTCAACACCGCCAATGGCGAAAGCCGCGCCAACCTGGTGCTCGACCTGACCAAACCACAATCGATGGACCTGTCGCCGGACCAGTTGACCCAACAACTGATCGCGCTGCTGGACGTCAACGTGAAAGTGTCCAAGCCAATGCTCGTTGACCTGCTGAGCGTGCAGTCGCAAATCGACGGTCAGACCGACGCCAAGCTCATCGCCGATCAGGCCACCGCCACCGCCGACATGTTCGGCGGCATGGCGGTCGGTGCGCAGTTGGCAAAACTGGACGGCAACAACATCGTCACCAAACTGCACTACGCCAACAATCAGGTGGAATTCAACGGCCAGAAAATGACTGTTGAAGAGTTTGTAGGGTTTCTCATGAGCAAGTTCGGCGGTGCTGGCGAGGTCCAGTAAAACCGAGGGTTACACACCGACGCCCGGCCTCTGCGCGACGCAGACGCCGGGCGTTTTGCTGTCTGGCTTGTGGCGAGGGAGCTTGCTCCCGCTGGAGGCCGAAGGACTCCCTCATCCCGTTAATTCAAGTCCCGAATCAGCCGCCACGCCTCATCCACCGACAACGGCTGTTTCATCCGTTCGGCGAGCATCGCTATCGCACGCTCTTCATCGCAAGCCACCGCGGCGACCACCAATCCCTCCTTGCCGAACAGGCCGATAAAGGGTGGATGGTCAGGATCGCCTTTGAACTCGACCTCATCCCAGGTCGCGGCGCGGCCAAGGTAGTCGTAGTTTTTACCGAAGTGCCAGGTCCAGAAATAGGGCACGTCGAGGTAATGCTCGTCGCCGCCGAGCATGTTCATCGCAGCGATCCGTGCCTGTTGTTGTGCCAGGCGCCAATGTTCGATCCGTTGGGGCTGGCCGTTGAGCGGGAAGGTCGCGATATCGCCGGCGGCCCAAAGCCCATCGGTCACGCGCATCCCGCCGTCGACCTTCAGCGACAGGTCTTTTTCCAGAGGAAGGCCGGTAAACGCGCCGGTTGCCGGACTGACGCCAATGCCGACCAACACCAGATCCGCCGGTAGACGTTGACCGTTGTCCAGGCGTACCGCTTCAACCTTGGTCGTTCCTTCGATGTGCGTTGCATTGCCATCCGTATGAAACACCACGCCATTGGCCTCGTGCAGGGCACGAATCGCCTTGCCGACGGCGTCGCCAAACTGTTTGGCAAAAGGCACGGCGTGGCGGGCCAGCACGGTGACGTCCAGGCCGTATTGACGCAGGGAGGAAGCGGATTCCATGGCGATGAAACTGTCGCCGATGATCACCGCTCGTTGGCCTGGTTTTGCTGAGTCCAGAATCCGCTGCGCCTGATCCTTCGAACGCAGCAAGAACACTTGCGGCAGGTCGGCGCCAGGCAGCGTAAGCGGATTGGGTGTGCCACCGGTGGCGAGCAGGGCAGCGTCGTAGCTTAGCAATTGACCATCAGCCAGGCGCAACGTGTTGTTCGCGGCGTCCAGGCTCGTCACTTCAGCGTTTATTCGCTCAATGCGCTGCTCTTGGTAAAAGTGTTCATCACGCAGCGGCGGGACTTCTTCCGGTGGCATCTCCCCGGCAATCACGAATTTGCTCAAGACCGTGCGGTCGTACCCGGCGTCGGTTTCACGGTCGATCAACAGCACCCGGCCACCGAAGCCCTTTTCGCGCAACGCTGCCGCGCACGCCGTGCCTGCGGCACCGGCGCCGATGATCACAAACGTTCGCTCGTCGTCCGCCGGTGGGGTATGAGCGTCGGACATTGGCTGATCGTCGACCCAGACTTCGTCATCGCGCACCTCCAGCCGGTAGCGCTTGAGACTGTCCAGGGACGGCGGTTCGCACAGCGCACCGTCCTCGATCCGATACGCCGCCTTGTGCCACGGGCAGATCAAACGTCCGTGGCACAAAGCGCCTTCGGCCAGCGGCGCCCCGGCATGGGGGCATTCGCCCTGAAAGGCGCGCAGATGATCGCCCACCCGCAGCAGGACAATTTTCGTGTCCGCGATCTGGACCTCAAGGCCCCGGTTTTCGGACACATCGGCGAAACGGGCGACGCGGTGCAGTGCCATGATCGCTCTCCTGGCGGGCGTTTCTGTTAAGAGTCTGGCGCTTATCCCGAGGTTCAGCCAATTCCCACTGCCAACGCACAAACGGTCCGGCTATAGTTTGCACGCCGACCACGGCCCTACCCGCAAAAGGTGTTCCGGTATGACCCGATTGATCTCTCTGAACCCTTGGCTGGCGGCCGTTGCAGTCGCCCTTTGCGTGCAATTTCCGGCGCAGGCCCAGGAGCGCTTCACCCTCAACATTCCCGGTGTTTCGGATAACCGCCTGTTCACCTCGGCGGCGGCCAGCGATGCCAGCGGTTGTGGCGGCAAGAACCAGTCCCCGGCGCTGAGCTGGAATGCCGGCCCTCAAGGCACTCTCAGCTACGCCATCGTCATGCACGACCCGGACGGCCAGAAAGGCCTGGGCGTCGATCACTGGATTCACTACGGCATCAAGTCCACGACTCGCCAGATCCCGGCCGGCGTCGGTGCCAAATCCGCCCTGGAAGGCGTGGGTGGCAGCAACAGCAAAGGCACCACCACCTACATCGGACCTTGCCCGCCCGTTGGCGACAGCTCGCACCACTACATCATCCAGCTCTATGCCCTGGACCTGGCCCCGGACGCTTTGCCCGCCGGCCTGACCCGCGCCGAGCTGATGGAAAAGATCAAAGGCCATGTGCTGAAAAACAGCAGCGTGGTGCGGCGTTATCACCGCTGAAGATTTTTTCGCTTCGGCTTAACCCGAACCGAACGGGCTGTCCGTCTCAGAGGATGAATGGATCAATTTCCTCCTGAGGTCAGCCCCCATGTCCCTCCCTCTGCATTTCCTTCGCCCGGCCGCCCAGGGTTTCGCCGCCGGGTTGTTGCTGGCCATTGCCGGTTGCGGTGTTTCGTCCACACCTGACTCCTCCTCGGTGTCGCCACCGGCTCAGGGTGCTTTGAAGACTGAGGCGTTGGTGCAAAGCGAGGCGGTCATGGCGGACGCCTCGATGGCCAAGCGCAGTGTGCGTCCGGCGCCGATGGCGGGCTATGCCCCGATGTCTGAAGCCTCTGCGCCCGGTTATCGGGATGAGCAGCGCGAGCAATATCAAGCGCTGGCGGATAACCCGATTCACAGCGTGGCCGAGGCCCCCGTCTCGACCTTCAGCGCCGACGTCGACACGGGCGCCTACGCCAACGTCCGGCGCTTGCTGAATCAGGGTCGCCTACCGCCCGAAGGCGCGGTGCGCCTGGAGGAAATGGTCAATTACTTTCCCTACGATTACGCATTGCCCACGGATGGCTCGCCGTTCGGCGTGACCACTGAACTGGCACCGTCACCGTGGAACCCGCATACCCGATTGCTGCGCATCGGCATCAAGGCTTCGGACCGCGCCGTCGCGGAACTGGCCCCGGCGAATCTGGTGTTTCTGGTGGACGTGTCCGGGTCGATGGACCGTCGCGAGGGTTTGCCGCTGGTCAAAAGCACCCTGAAACTGCTGGTCGATCAGTTGCGTGAGCAGGATCGGGTGTCGCTGGTGGTCTACGCGGGCGATTCGCGTGTGGTACTGGAGCCGACTTCCGGACGGGAAAAGGCGAAGATTCGTACAGCCATCGATCAACTGACCGCTGGCGGTTCGACTGCCGGAGCATCGGGCATCGAACTGGCCTATCAAATGGCGCAGCAAGCGTTCATCCCCAAAGGCATCAACCGCATCCTGCTGGCCACGGACGGGGACTTCAACGTCGGCATCAGCGACTTCGACAGCCTCAAGCAAATGGCTGTGGATAAACGCAAGACTGGCGTTTCCCTGACTACCCTGGGTTTTGGTGTGGATAACTACAATGAACACCTGATGGAGCAACTGGCCGACGCCGGCGATGGTAACTATGCCTACATCGACAACCTGCGCGAAGCGCGCAAGGTGCTGGTGGATCAGCTCGGCTCGACCCTCGCGGTGGTGGCGAAGAACGTGAAGTTGCAAGTCGAGTTCAATCCGGCGCAAGTCAGCGAATATCGGCTGTTGGGGTATGAGAATCGGGCGTTGAAGCGTGAGGATTTCAGCAACGACAAGGTCGACGCGGGTGAAATCGGTGCAGGACATACGGTCACGGCGTTGTACGAAATCGTGCCCAAAGGTGAGAAGGGCTGGTTGGAGCCGTTGCGGTATGGCAATTCCGGGGCTGTTGTTTCTGAAAAGACTGGTGAAATGGCAATGCTGCGTGTGCGTTATCAGTTGCCGGAAGGTGGGAACAGTCGCTTGATCGAGCGGCCGATCACTGACAGTGCTGCGCCAGCCAGTGAAGACCTGCGATTTGCGGCGGCCGTGGCGGCATTTTCCCAGCAGCTCAAGGACGGCCGGTATACCGGTGATTTCAGCCTGAAGGACACCGAGGCGTTGGCGCGCGGTGCGCGGGGTGAAGATCGATTCGGTCTGCGTGCAGAGTTCGTGCAATTGGTGGAATTGGCGCAAAGTCTGCGAACCACGACCGCATCGAATAGTGAGCCGCTTAAAGGAGGCAACAACTGAAATGTCAGCGCCTGAATCGAGCGACGAATCGCTGCTGGCACGTTATCGCTCGGGCGACGGGCCGGCTTTCGAGATTTTGTATGCCCGTCACCGCCAAGGGCTCTACCGATTCCTGCTCGGCCTGAGCGGCAAGTCCGAGCTGGCCGAAGAGGTTTATCAGGAAACCTGGCTGAGCCTGATCCGCAGCACCAGTCAGCCACAAGGCCGGGCGAATTTTCGTACCTGGCTTTACCAGATCGCCCGCAACCGCCTGATCGATCACTGGCGCAAACATGGAATTCACAACCCCTTGCACGACAGCTATGACGAACAGATCCACGCGCTGAGCGATGATTCTGCTGATCCCGAACAACTGCTGAGCCTGAGCCGCGACAGCCAGCGCCTCGAAGCGGCCCTGCAAAACCTGCCCGCTGACCAGCGCGAAGTGTTCCTGCTGCGCGCCCACGGCGATCTCGACCTGCCGCAGATCGCCACCCTCACCGAAACACCGCTGGAAACCGTCAAAAGCCGCTTGCGTTACGCCCAGCAAAAACTGCGTCGGCTGCTGGCCGAGGAGGTACTGACATGACTGACGCCCGTCCTACGCCAGAAGACGAAGTGTTGAAGCACTATCGTGAACACGCGACCAGCGAACCGCCGGCCCATCTCGACGCGTTCCTCCTGGCTGCCGCACAGCGCGAAGTCCCGGTGCAGAAACCAGGCCTATGGAAACGCTGGGTCCAGGCCTGCCAAAAACCCCGTTGGCAGGTCGCATTTGCCAGCCTCGTCGGCGTGGCCCTGATGCTTGCACTGGTGCAACGCACAGAGGAACAACCGCCGAGTTACGACTTCGCGCCTGCGCCCAAAGCGTCTGCACCGGTCGCCAAAAAAGAAGCACCGTCATCGGTTGCGCGCTCCATGGCTGCCCCGGCCGGCGCCATGTCCGCCCCCGCGCCTGCGGCGCCAATGGCCGATCTTGCTGCCCCAGCGCAGAGCGAATCGATCAACGCTGAAATGGCTGACGAAGCGAAGGTCAGCAAACGCTCGGTGATAGCTCCGGCAAAGTTTATCGACGATCAATTAAGGGAGGTGATCCGCTTGCAAAAGGCTGGTCAGGCTCAAGCGGCCGCTGACCTGATGGCGACATTGCACAAACGCTTTCCCAAGGAAAATCTCACGGCCAGACTCAAGGATTTGCAGAAGGAATGAGGGGAACAGCGGTCGGCAAATTTGGCATCGACACCCGAAAGCGCGCACTATCGGCCCATAGCCGATGCGTTGGAGGTAGCCATGGCGAAAAAAATCGACCGCATCGCCCAAATGCTCAACTGCCCGGTGAAGGGGCAGGAATTACGGCGCGCGGTGACTGAGAGTCGTAAGGAGTTTCTGCTGGCGAAGCAGGAAGAGGAAGCGTTTGAGGAAGGCGTTCTTGATGATGAAGTGATCGAGGACGAAGAGGATGATGAATACGACGAGTTTGATTGGACGACAGAATGAAAAAACCGCTTCGGCGGTTTTTTTGTGTGCGCTCAGACGGCCCGGTCTGACAGTTACGATGTTTTCTGTTGTGACTGTCAGATCAAGTCGAGCTTTCCACATCTCACAGGCGATTTTTTTGTGAAATGCTGCGTAGTGCCTCAATGCCCAAACCTTCACCCTCCGTTTCCTTCAGGCTCCGGCGCTGCTCGGCATAGCGTTCATACTCCGCCCGCGCTTTTTCTTCAGCTTCCTGTTTACTGATCTTTCCCGCACCTTGCAGAACTTCACGACTGTTGAATTCCAGAAATTGGTCCAGCTTCTCCTGCCAGTCTCGTAGGAAAATCTGCTTGCGCATCAATGCCTGATCTTCTGCGAAATCCAGCCACATGGTGACGATGCGATTTAGCGCACCTCATCCCCTTTGAATCCCGTCAAGCCCAAATTCAGCTTGGTAGCGTCAACGCGGTCAGCAATCAACTCGGCTGCCGTCAGGCCGGTGCTGGCGAAATGTATCTTATTTTGAATGATCTGGAAGAACGCGGTGGTCTCTTTGTTTGATGGCGCATAGTCCGCAGCCATCGCGAAGATATCCCTTACCCTTAAATAAACTCGCCGCTCGCTGGCCCGAATATCGCGAATACGTTCCAGCATTTCGTCGAAATAATCGGGTACCAGTGAATGTCCTACAGGGGGATTTCTCAACCTTTCGTCATCCATCACGAAACCCTTGATCAGGTACTCCTGCAGAGTCTGCGTAGCCCACTGACGGAACTGGGTACCGCGTTTAGAGCGGACTCGGTAACCCACTGCGAGAATCAGCGGAAGGCTGAAGTATTTGACGTTGTAAGGTTTGTTGTCAGCGGCAGTTGTTCGGTAATACCGAACAACTGAATCTTCCACTAACTCGCCCTCCGCGAGGATGTGGCTGATGTGCTCGCTGATGGTGGCTTTGGCCTTACCATACAACTCGCAGATCATCGCTTGGGAAAGCCAAAGCGTATCGGCTCCGAAGCGACACTCAAGGCGGACCTGACCATCAGCGCTTTGAAACAGCAGAAGTTCGCCTTGTGGTGCAGAAGGAAGGTCGTTGTCTTTTTGATCAATCATCTGGGTGCTCCACAATCAGCCCCGGTTTGTCATTGAGATGGTTGGAACAGGGTCCACGCCGTTGACACAGTTGAACACTCGAGCCACAAATCCACCACCATCGGTAACTTGGGTGTCGTCAGTTTTTGTTTCGGACAAAACTGCTCTATTCATTTCATGACGCCCACAAAAAAGCCCCAGACCCTAAGATCTGAGGCTTTCTCGTTTCTACGTTTGGTGCACCAGGCGGGATTCGAACCCACGACCACTGCCTTCGGAGGGCAGTACTCTATCCAGCTGAGCTACTGGTGCAATGCGGGCGCCATGATACTCATATGCGCTGCGGGCGTCCATGCTGCTGAATCGCCTGCGTTTTTCCAAGCGTAACCCGTGTTTGCTACGCTGATCTGAAAATTGAGGCAAATGCGGCGTTTTCGTTCTTTTTTTCGAACAGCCTATTGTCCTTTACCCCCTTTGATCCTAGGATTCGTTTGAGATTTCAAACGCTCTTGTCTGGGTGCTGAACCGCACGAGTTCGATCAGTGCGCTATTTATGTGCTTCAGCCCGGTGAATGATTTCCCTGACGGCAGCCTATTAAGGCGCCTTTCTACAATCATAATTCGCTCCGCGCTTGCCGCGGTGCTGTTAAGGAAAGCCGACATGCAGCTTAAAGACACCCAGT
Source organism: Pseudomonas sp. ANT_H12B (assembly GCF_008369325.1). Taxonomy (GTDB): domain Bacteria; phylum Pseudomonadota; class Gammaproteobacteria; order Pseudomonadales; family Pseudomonadaceae; genus Aquipseudomonas. Next base: position 44,415 of record NZ_VOBI01000003.1, read on the forward strand.
TGTTCCGCCAGCAAGCCTTTATCGATGGCGCTTGGGTTGATGCGGACAATGGTCAGACGATCAAGGTCAACAACCCGGCAACGGGCGAAATTCTGGGCACTGTGCCGAAAATGGGCGCTGCCGAAACCCGCCGTGCCATCGAAGCCGCTGACAAAGCGCTGCCGGCCTGGCGTGCACTGACCGCCAAGGACCGTGCGAACAAATTGCGTCGCTGGTTCGAACTGATCATCGAGAACCAGGACGACCTGGCTCGCCTGATGACCCTGGAGCAGGGCAAGCCATTGGCCGAAGCCAAGGGCGAAATCGTTTACGCCGCTTCCTTTATCGAGTGGTTCGCCGAAGAAGCCAAGCGCATCTACGGTGACGTGATTCCGGGTCACCAGCCAGACAAGCGCCTGATCGTGATCAAGCAGCCAATCGGTGTGACCGCTGCAATCACCCCGTGGAACTTCCCGGCCGCGATGATCACCCGTAAAGCCGGCCCGGCCCTGGCCGCCGGTTGCACCATGGTGCTCAAGCCTGCTTCGCAAACCCCGTTCTCCGCGTTCGCCCTGGCTGAATTGGCCCAGCGTGCAGGCATTCCTGCTGGCGTGTTCAGTGTTGTGTCCGGCAGCGCCGGCGATATCGGCAGCGAGCTGACCAGCAACCCGATCGTGCGTAAATTGTCCTTCACCGGCTCGACCGAAATCGGCCGTCAGCTGATGGCCGAGTGCGCCAAGGACATCAAGAAAGTCTCGCTGGAACTGGGTGGTAACGCGCCGTTCATCGTGTTCGACGACGCGGACCTGGATAAGGCCGTCGAAGGCGCGATCATTTCCAAGTACCGCAACAACGGCCAGACCTGCGTCTGCGCCAACCGTCTGTACATTCAGGATTCGGTCTACGACGCGTTCGCCGAGAAGCTGAAGGTGGCTGTGTCCAAGCTCAAGATCGGCAACGGTCTGGAAGAAGGCACCACCACTGGCCCGCTGATCGACGAAAAAGCCGTGGCCAAGGTTCAAGAGCACATTGCTGACGCCGTCAGCAAAGGCGCAACCGTGCTGTCCGGTGGCAAGAGCATGGAGGGCAACTTCTTCGAGCCGACCATCCTGACCAACGTGCCGAAGAACGCTGCCGTGGCCAAGGAAGAAACCTTCGGTCCATTGGCGCCGTTGTTCCGTTTCAAAGACGAAGCCGAAGTGATCGCGATGTCGAACGACACCGAGTTCGGTCTGGCCTCGTACTTCTATGCTCGCGACCTGGGTCGTGTGTTCCGTGTGGCTGAAGCCCTGGAATACGGTATGGTCGGCGTCAACACCGGGCTGATCTCCAACGAAGTCGCGCCGTTCGGCGGCATCAAGGCCTCGGGCCTGGGCCGTGAAGGCTCCAAGTACGGCATCGAAGATTATCTGGAAATCAAATACCTCTGCCTGGGCATCTAACTAGGCATTGCTTCAAGCGCAAAGGGCACGAGAGCGCTGTCCCTTTGCGCGCTTCAAACGGAATTTTCTCTGTGGCCGGGAACGCTGTGGCAGTCGATCATCGCATGCTGCCGTAGTTGCCTCCCCGCCGCATTTTCCTTGAACCACGCCGCCCGATGAGCGGTGAATGAGGACTTTATGAGCAAGACTAACGCATCCCTGATGAAACGCCGCGAAGCCGCTGTACCACGCGGTGTTGGTCAGATTCACCCGATCTTCGCCGAGTCCGCGAAGAATGCCACCGTGACCGACGTTGAAGGTCGTGAGTTCATCGACTTCGCCGGCGGTATCGCCGTGCTGAACACCGGTCACCTGCACCCGAAAATCATCGCCGCCGTGACCGCGCAGCTGAACAAGCTGACCCATACTTGCTTCCAGGTATTGGCCTACGAGCCGTACGTCGAGCTGTGCGAAAAAATCAACGCCAAAGTGCCAGGTGATTTCGCCAAGAAAACCCTGTTGGTGACCACCGGTTCCGAAGCCGTGGAAAACGCCGTGAAAATCGCCCGCGCCGCCACTGGCCGTGCCGGCGTGATCGCGTTCACCGGCGCTTACCACGGCCGCACCATGATGACCCTTGGCCTGACCGGTAAAGTCGTGCCTTACTCGGCCGGCATGGGCCTGATGCCAGGCGGCATCTTCCGCGCGCTGTACCCGAACGAACTGCACGGTGTGAGCATCGACGATTCGATCGCCAGCATCGAACGCATCTTCAAGAACGACGCCGAGCCGCGTGACATCGCTGCAATCATCATCGAACCGGTTCAGGGCGAAGGCGGTTTCTACGTCGCGCCTAAAGCGTTCATGAAGCGTCTGCGTGAATTGTGCGACCAGCACGGCATTCTGTTGATCGCTGACGAAGTGCAGACTGGCGCTGGCCGTACCGGCACCTTCTTCGCCATGGAACAGATGGGTGTTGCTGCCGACCTGACCACCTTCGCCAAATCCATCGCTGGCGGCTTCCCGTTGGCCGGTGTTTGCGGCAAGGCCGAATACATGGACGCCATTGCTCCAGGCGGCCTGGGCGGCACTTACGCCGGTAGCCCAATTGCTTGCGCCGCGGCCCTGGCCGTGATGGAAGTGTTTGAAGAAGAACACCTGCTGGACCGCTGCAAGGCAGTCGGCGAGCGCTTGGTCACTGGCCTCAAAGCCATTCAGGCCAAATACCCGGTGATCGGCGAAGTCCGTGCCCTGGGCGCGATGATCGCGGTCGAGCTGTTCGTCGACGGCGACAGCCACAAGCCAAACGCTGCAGCCGTTGCGTCTGTTGTGGCCAAGGCTCGCGACAAGGGTCTGATCCTGCTGTCCTGCGGCACTTACGGCAACGTTCTGCGCGTCCTGGTACCGCTGACTTCGCCGGACGAGCAACTGGACAAAGGTCTGGCAATCATCGAAGAGTGCTTCTCGGAGCTTTGATTTAAAGTGCTCCGATGAATGTGTGAGCTGTTCGACAAAAAACCCGCTTCGGCGGGTTTTTTTGTGTCCTGAGAACCCATTGCACTGTTTCGAATGGCCAGCATTGACTAAGGTACAAGCATTGCAAATGGAGCGTGCAGATGACCGTTGTAGTTTTACCCGCTTCACCGCGTGTGTTGATTGCCGAAGCCGACCCCTGGTCCCGCGACCTGCTCAAGCAAGTGTTGTTGAATGTGCGCTGTGACGCACGGCCGGATCTGTGTGCCGATGGCCAGCAAGCGCTGGAACTGCTGGCGAAAAATCCTTACGACCTGGTGATTGTTGAGTGGGAGTTGCCCGGCGTCGATGGTTTGAATGTCTTGCGCAGTGTCCGTCAGCGCAAACGCAACCCGCCGCTGCCGTTCATTCTGATGAGCAGCCGCAATGACAGCGCCAGCGTCCGTGAAGTCTTGCCCTTGGCGCCTTCGGCGTACCTGACCAAACCCCTGAACATGGAAAGCCTGACCCACCGCCTGAAGGAGTTGCTGCTGAACGCTGGTGAAGAGGTGTCTTGCGAGGCTCCGTCACTGACCCCGGGCATGACCTTGTCGGTGTACCTGGAACGTCGTCGTGAACTGGCTGACGGTGCGCCGTTGATGACTGACGTGCAGTTGGCGGTCAAACGCAGCCTCAATCCCAACGGCCTGGATTTAACGGTACTGGAAGACGAGATCCGCAAAGATCCGCAGATCACCGCCGTGCTCATCGCTGCGGCGAACAGCGCGGCTCAGCATCATGGCACTGCCGCACAAACCTTGTCCCAAGCGCTGCACCGTCTCGGCACCGGGCAAAGCATGAACCTGATTCTGGGGCTGGCGCTCAAGCGCAGTGCTCGTCTCAGCGATCCGTTTCTGGCCGACTATGCCGAGCACTATTGGGAGTTGTCGCTGCGCACCGCCGAGTATGGCCGGACCCTGGCGCGCTTGCTGGATCTGGATCAGGAGCGCTGCTACTGCGCCGGCATGCTGCATCGCTTGGGCGACCTGGCGTTGCTGCGGTGTTTGCAGGAGTGGAAACAGGCCGGCGGTGAGCTGGATGAATGGGAAGAGGTCGGCGATGCATTGGCCGGGTTCGGTGCGGCCTATGGTTCGGCGCTGCGCACCCGCTGGCGTTTGCCGCTGGAGCTGCGAGAGCTGATTGCGGCGGTCTATCAGCTCGGTGGCGGGGTTTACTCCCGCGAAGCGCTGGTGATGAACATGGCCGCGCAAATGGCGCGGCTGACCGAGCACGAGGGCATTGAGGACCTGGCGAAGAGCCGCACGGCAAGGTTGCTCAAGATTGGTTTGCCAGAGTTGATGCGCTTGCGCAAAAAATAAAATCACCACCATTCAATGTGGGAGCGGCGGTGCGGCGATCCCACATTGGAATTGTGTTGGGCCTGAGTTGGGGCTCAGGATGAAATGATACGGTTCTTGCCCTGGCGTTTGGCTTCATACATCGCCGCATCCGCGCGGGCAAACAGGCTGTCGAGGCTTTCGTCCTCGGCAGTGAGGCTGGTCAGGCCCTGGCTGATGGTGATGCCGAACGTCTGGTCGTCATGTCTGAAACTCAATCGCTGAATCTCCCGTTGCAAGCGCTCGGCCACCTGCATGGCCATGTCTGGCGCACAACCGGGAAACACTGCTGCGAACTCCTCTCCGCCAATTCGCCCGAACACGTCACCGCGACGCAAAGTCGCGCGGCCACTTTCGGCGATTCGTTGCAGCACGTTGTCGCCTTCCTGGTGACCGTAGGTGTCATTGATCACTTTGAAGTCATCGATGTCCAGCAGCAGGAACGCCAGCGGCGCGCCGTATTGCCGTGCGTGTTCGAACTCGCGATGGGCACATTCGAAAAAGTGGCGGCGGTTGCTGCTTTCGGTCAGCGCGTCGGTGGTGGCCAGGCGTTGCAGCTCGGTTTCTATTTGCTTCTTGTCTGTGATGTCTTCGGCGATACCGACGATGATCACCGGCTGCCCCGGCTCGGCCTGACGGTTGATGAAACATTTGTCACTGAGCCAGCGCACTTCGCCGTCGGCGGTAATGATCCGGTATTCGCGGTCTTCAACGGCGCCTTTGACCAGCACTTCAGCCAGGCTGCGTTCGGCATAGTCCAGGTCGTCGGGATAAATGCTGTCGCGCCATTGGTTGTAGTCGGACAGCAGCAGGCCTGCGGAGCGACCGAAAATCCGTTCATAGGCGGGGCTGACATAGAGCACCTGACGGGATTCCCAGTCGAATGCCCAAAGCACCGCATTGACGCTCACCAGCAGAGCGCTGAACAGCTGTTCGCGTTCGCTCAAGCGCGCCACTTCGCCTTGGGCATGCATTAGCGCCATCAGCGTTTGCGCGGCCTCGGGCCATTGCGGGAGGGATGAGTCTTGTAGGTTTTTATTGACCATCGACACAGATCTCAAAGGGCGTGCCGCTATTTAGGCTGCGACCACTACATTGCCCGCCGGGGTGGCGAAGTGTCTTTGAGATAGGGGATTTTGAGCTAAGTTCCGAAGGGTGCGCCCGCGAACGGGGCGCACCGATCAACGGCGTCAGACAGCGGCTGGGCGCAGGGAGTAGGTTTTCAACTGATCGGCGAAGTCGCGCAGCGATTGAATCCCGCTGGCTTCGGCTTCGTGTACCCAATCCTTGATGGCGGCCAGCATATCGTGACCATTTGAGCTGGTCTTGACCCAGATCTGCTGCAAGGCCAGGCGTTTCTCGTAAATTACCTTCAGCGCCTGACTGTGCTCGAGCATGGTCTGGATGCGAACGTGGTGTTTTTCATCCAGCAGGCTGGTTTCCCGCGAGAGCAGGCGTTTGGCCCGGTGGAACTGGTGACGGACCGAGTGATCGACCTTTTCCAGCTCTTGTTTGACCAGCGGTGCGATCACCAATTTGCGGTACTGGGCCATGATCTGGAAGCGGTTGTTGAGGATGGCCATGGCGGTATCCATGTCCAGGTTGCCTTTACCTTCAACCCGGTGGGCGATCGGTGCAACCCGCTGGACCTTGGCCAGACGCAGGAAACTGAAGACTTGTATCCAGGCCCAACCGAGATCGAACTCCCACTTCTTCACCGACAGTTTTGCCGAGTTAGGGTAGGTGTGATGGTTGTTATGCAGTTCTTCGCCGCCGATCAGAATGCCCCAGGGCACCAGATTGGTCGCCGCATCGCGGCATTCGAAGTTGCGGTAGCCGATGGCATGGCCCAGGCCATTGACCACGCCGGCGGCCCAGACCGGGATCCACATCATCTGGACGGCCCAGATGGTGATGCCGATGGTGCCGAACAGCATAAGGTCGATAACGCCCATGATCGCCACGCCCAGCAACGGGAAACGGCTGTAGAGGTTGCGTTCGATCCAGTCTTCGGGGCAGTTCTTGCCGTAGATGCGCAAAGTCTCGGGGTTTTCCGCTTCGGCGCGGTACAGTTCGGCGCCTTTGCGCAGAACGGTGGACAGCCCCTTGATGACCGGGCTGTGCGGGTCATCGACGGTTTCGCATTTGGCGTGATGCTTGCGGTGGATGGCGGTCCACTCGCGGGTGTTCTGCGCCGTGGTCAGCCACAGCCAGAAGCGGAAAAAATGTTTCAGGCCAGCATTGAGCTCAAGCGAGCGATGGGCTGAATAACGGTGCAGATAGACCGTGACGCCGACGATAGTCACGTGGGTCATCAGCAGGGTGACTGCCACCAGTGACCAGGGCGACAAGCCGAGAAAACCTTCGTACCACATAGGCTATTGGGCCCTCGATAAAGAAATAAACAGCCGTTGCATTATCACTGAGCCCGCAGATAAAACCAGTCGCTCTTTCAGATAAGAGTGGCTGGATGTGTCTTTAACCTATAATTCCATCCTTATTGAAGGGACATGGACGGCCGAATGTCTGCCACCTATCGTGATGCCTTTCGCGCAGCGCTGCTCTACCTGTTGGTTTCCGTCGTCTGGCTGGAGTCCAGTGGCTATTTATTGAACAGTTTATTCGATAGCTCTACTGACCTGTTGCGGTGGCAACTGATCAACGGTTACGCCTGGGTGCTGCTCAGTGCCGGGTTGATTTTCCTCGCCCGGGCGCGACTGTTCCGTTGCCTGGGCATCGGCGCCAAACTGCGCGAGCGCAATGAGGACCGAGAGCGGTTGCGGCAGGCAGCCGCGGTGTTCGATTGCACTCGCGAAGGCGTGCTGGTCACCGATAACCAAGGTTTGATCGTCCATGTAAACCGGGCCTTCATGGCAATTACCGGTTATCAGAGTGAAGAAGTGCTCGGTCAGCGCCCCAGTCTGTTCAAGTCCGGCCATCATCCGCCGGCGTTCTACCAGGCAATGTTTGCGTCACTGAACAGCACCGGCGAGTGGAGCGGGGAAATCTGGAATCGCCGCAAAAGCGGCGAGATCTACCCGCAATGGCAGACAATCCGCATCATTGACGACGAAATGGGGCGACGCAGCCATTACGTGGCAGTGTTTTCCGATATCAGCGCGATCAAGAATTCCGAACACGAGCTGACGCACCTGGCTCACTACGATCCGTTGACCGATCTGCCCAACCGCTTGCTGTTCACCGACCGCACCGAGCAGGCCCTGGCTTCGGCGCAGATCCACAAGCGTGGCTGCGCGTTGCTGATGATCGATCTGGATCATTTCAAGATGATCAACGACAGCCTCGGGCATAGCATCGGGGACCAGTTGCTCAAGGGTGTGGCCGAGCGTTTGAAGGCGATGTTCGGCCCGGGGATCACGCTGGCGCGCCTCGGCGGTGACGAGTTTGCCGTGCTGGCTGAAAGCTGTCCGCAATTGGTCCACGCTGCGGCGCTGGCCCAGCGGATCATTGATGGCCTCAAGGAGCCGTTCCAGATCGACGGGCATCAGTTGTTCGTCAATGTTAGTGTCGGCATCAGCCTGTTTCCTGGCGACGCCTTGAGCGCCGAGCAGTTGTTGCGCAACTCCGACTCTGCGCTGTTCAAGGCCAAGAGTGCCGGCCGTAACGGTTATGCCCTCTACACCGAAGAATTGACCGCCCATGCCCAGCAACGGGTCGAGACGGCATTCGAACTGCGCCGTGCGCTGCAACAGCAGGAGCTGCGGGTGTATTACCAGCCGGTTCACGACCTCAAGACCAGTCGCCTGATCGGTGTCGAGGCGTTGGTGCGCTGGGAGCATCCGCAGCGCGGGCTGGTGTCTCCGGCAGAATTCATTCCCATTGCCGAGCGCACCGGTCTGATCGCCGAAATTGATGCCTGGGTGATGCGCCAGGCGTGTGAGCAGATGTGCCAGTGGCAGCGGGCCGGGGTGGTGTTGTCGTTTGTCGCGGTGAATGTCTCGTCTCGATTGTTCGCCCGCCGTGAGCTGTTTCAACAGGTGGCGAAGGTGCTGCACGAAACCGGGCTTGATCCTGCCTGTCTGGAGCTGGAGGTCACCGAGAGCGCGGTGATGGACGACCCGGAAGTCGCGCTGGAACAAATGCACAGGTTGCGTGAATTGGGTGTGAGGCTGGCCATCGATGACTTCGGCACCGGCTATTCGTCGTTGCTGCGACTCAAGCGTTTGCCGGTGCAGAAGCTCAAGATCGATCAGGGTTTCGTTGCCGGGTTGCCGTGGGATGAAGATGACGCGGCGATCGTGCGGGTGATCATTGCGTTGGCCCAGAGCATGGGGATGCAGGTTCATGCCGAGGGGATCGAGCAGGTCGAGCAGGCGGGGTTCCTGCTCGAACACAGTTGCGATCTCGGGCAGGGCTACTGGTTTGGGCGGCCGGTACCGGCGCAGCAGCTGGATTGGGAGCATACACCGCTGATTCAGCAGCACTGATCGTTCCGACGCTCCAGCGTGGGAATGTCGCACTGGATGCATTCCCGCGCAGAGCATGGGAGCGATCAGCTTGAAATCCCTCGCAAGCCCTTATCCCGTCAGATAATCGTTTCTAGTTATATAAACATTCTTAAATAGTCTTTTTAAGAATATCTGCGCCTATCTACTATTGCCCTCACGCCGCAAGCAGTGCCGCCCACTGCCTGGCAATCTCTCAGTTGAAGGAGCAGCACTATGAGCGCATCTCTACGTAGCGTTGACGGTCAAGACGAAGCAACCATCTTGCGTGAGATCCAGAGCGCTTTGCGCGACCTGCGGTTTGGCGCCGTGGAAATCACCGTGCACAACGCGCAGGTGGTCCAGATCGAACGCAAAGAAAAATTCCGTTTGCAGAACCCGAGCAACAAACCGAGCTAAAAAACCGGCAACCCGATTCCACAAACCATAAGAAAAAGCCAACACAATCAGAATTCCAGGAGCTTTCACCATGTCGTCGATTCGTCATTTCGCTTTGGCCGCTTTGGCCAGTGCTCTTTTTGCTGGTTCCGCGGTTGCCAAAGATTACGAACTGCTCAACGTGTCGTACGACCCGACTCGTGAGCTGTATCAGGACTACAACGCCGAATTCATCAACTTCTGGAAGAAGGACCATGCCGGCGACAGTGTGAAAATCCAGCAGTCCCACGGTGGTTCGGGTAAACAGGGCCGGGCAGTGATCGACGGTCTGCGGGCCGACGTGGTGACCCTGGCCCTGGCCGGTGACATCGACGAAATCGCCAAGCTTGGCAAGACCCTGCCAGCCGACTGGCAGACGCGTCTGCCGCAAGCGAGCACGCCTTACACCTCGACCATCGTGTTCCTGGTGCGCAAGGGCAACCCTAAAGGCATCAAGGATTGGGGCGATTTGACCAAAAACGGCGTGGAAGTCATCACCCCGAACCCGAAAACCTCCGGCGGCGCTCGCTGGAACTTCCTCGCAGCCTGGGCCTATGGCCTGAAAGCCAACGGCGGTGACGAAGCCAAGGCCAAAGCGTACGTGCAGACCTTGTTCAAGCACGTTCCTGTACTGGATACAGGTGCTCGCGGTTCGACCATTACCTTCGTCAACAACGGTCAGGGCGACGTGTTGCTGGCGTGGGAAAACGAAGCCTTCCTGGCGCTGAAAGAAGATGGCGGTGCCGACAAGTTCGACATCGTTGTGCCTTCGCTGTCGATTCTCGCCGAACCACCGGTAGCCGTGATCGACAAGAACGCCGAGAAAAAGGGCAACACCGAGATCGCCGAAGCGTACCTCAAGCACCTGTACAGCCCGGCCGGCCAGGAAATTGCGGCGAAAAACTTCTATCGTCCACGTGACAAGGACGTGGCCGCCAAGTACGCCAAACAGTTCCCGACACTGGACCTGGTAACCATCGACAAGGATTTCGGCGGCTGGAAAACCGCTCAACCGAAGTTCTTCAACGACGGCGGGGTGTTCGACCAGATCTACCAGGCGCAGTAATCTTAAATAGCCATCAACGAGCCCCGGGTTTACCTTCGGGGCTTTGCGCGTTCTCAACCAAGGACTTTTATGTCGCGTCGTATCTCCCCCGTCATACCCGGCTTCGGGCTGACGCTGGGCTACACCTTGGTGTACCTCAGCCTGATTGTGCTCATTCCACTGGCGGCGATGTTCGTGCATGCCGCTCAACTCACCTGGGATCAGTTCTGGGCGATTATCTCGGCGCCACGGGTGCTGGCGGCGTTGAAGCTGAGCTTCGGCACCGCGCTGTACGCCGCGATCATCAACGGCATCATCGGCACGCTGCTGGCCTGGGTGCTGGTGCGCTATACCTTTCCGGGCCGCAAGATCATCGATGCAATGATTGATTTGCCGTTCGCGTTGCCCACTGCGGTGGCCGGTATCGCGCTAACCGCGCTATACGCGCCCAATGGTTGGGTGGGTCAGTTCGCAGCGGATATGGGTTTCAAGGTTGCGTATACCCCTCTGGGCATCACCCTTGCCCTGACTTTTGTGACACTTCCATTCGTAGTACGTACCGTACAGCCAGTATTGGCTGATATTCCCCGTGAAGTGGAAGAAGCGGCCGCTTGCCTCGGTGCGAAGCCGTTGCAGGTCTTCCGCCATATTCTGGTGCCGGCGCTGCTGCCGGCCTGGCTCACCGGGTTTGCCTTGGCCTTTGCCCGCGGGGTCGGCGAGTACGGTTCGGTGATTTTCATCGCCGGCAACATGCCGATGAAAACCGAAATCCTGCCGCTGCTGATCATGGTCAAACTCGACCAGTACGATTACACCGGTGCCACGTCCATTGGTGTACTGATGCTGGTGGTTTCTTTCATCCTGTTGCTGCTGATCAACCTGTTGCAGCGGCGCATCGAAACCCCATAAGGAGGCGCAGAAATGTCCCAATCGTCTATTGCTGCTTCCTCTAACGCCTCCCGCCGCGGCAGTGCCTCATCGCGGCGAATCCTGATTGGCCTTGGTTGGCTGGTGTTCGCCCTGTTCCTGTTGCTGCCACTGGTGATCGTGGTGTCTCAGGGCCTCAAGCTCGGAATCGGTGCGTTCTTCACCGCGATCTTCGAGCCGGACGCGCTGTCGGCGCTGAAACTCACGGTGATCGCCGTGCTGATTTCGGTGCCGCTGAACCTGGTGTTCGGCGTCAGTGCGGCGTGGTGCGTGAGCAAATATTCTTTCCGCGGCAAGAGCATCCTCGTGACCCTGATCGACTTGCCATTCTCGGTGTCGCCGGTGATCGCAGGTCTGGTTTACGTGCTGATGTTCGGCGCCCAAGGCCTGTTCGGGCCGTGGTTGCAGGATCACGACATCCAGATCGTCTTCGCCTTGCCGGGCATCGTGCTGGCGACGATTTTCGTCACCGTGCCGTTCGTGGCGCGCGAACTGATCCCGCTGATGCAGGAACAAGGCACTCAGGAAGAAGAGGCCGCGCGCCTGCTTGGCGCCAATGGCTGGCAGATGTTCTGGCATATCACCGTTCCCAATATCAAATGGGGCCTGATCTACGGCGTGGTGCTGTGTACCGCGCGGGCGATGGGTGAGTTCGGTGCGGTGTCGGTGGTTTCCGGGCACATTCGCGGGGTGACCAACACCTTGCCGTTGCACGTCGAGATCCTCTACAACGAATACAACCACGTGGCCGCGTTCGCCGTGGCGAGCCTGTTGCTGATCATGGCGCTCTTCATCCTGCTGCTTAAGCAGTGGAGCGAAAACCGTATTAACCGCCTGCGCGCCAGCGCCGCGGAGGAATAATTCATGTCGATCGAAGTGCGTAACGTCAGCAAAAATTTCCATGCGTTCAAGGCGCTGGACAACATCAGCCTGGACATTCAAAGCGGCGAACTCGTGGCGCTGCTCGGCCCGTCCGGTTGCGGCAAGACCACGCTGCTGCGGATCATCGCCGGTCTGGAAACCCCGGATCAGGGCAACATCGTGTTCCACGGTGAAGACGTTTCCGGCCACGACGTGCGTGATCGCAACGTCGGTTTCGTGTTCCAGCACTACGCCTTGTTCCGCCACATGACGGTGTTCGACAACGTCGCGTTCGGCCTGCGCATGAAGCCGAAAAACCAGCGCCCGAACGAAAGCCAGATCGCGGTGAAAGTCCATGAACTGCTGAACATGGTGCAACTGGATTGGTTGTCGGACCGCTACCCGGAACAACTCTCCGGTGGTCAGCGTCAGCGCATCGCGTTAGCCCGCGCCCTGGCGGTGGAGCCGAAGGTTCTGCTGCTTGACGAACCCTTCGGCGCTCTCGACGCCAAGGTCCGTAAAGAACTGCGTCGCTGGTTGGCGCGGCTGCACGAAGACATCAACCTGACCTCGGTATTCGTGACCCACGACCAGGAAGAGGCGATGGAAGTCGCCGACCGTATCGTGGTGATGAACAAGGGTGTGATCGAGCAGATTGGCTCACCGGGCGACGTTTACGAAAACCCGGCCAGCGATTTTGTTTATCACTTCCTGGGTGACTCGAACCGTCTGCATCTGGGTGAAGACAAACACGTGCTGTTCCGTCCGCACGAGGTGTCGTTGTCGCGCCATGAACTGGAAGATCACCATGCGGCCGAGGTGCGCGATATTCGTCCGTTGGGCGCGACGACTCGGGTGACATTGAAGGTCGAAGGCCAGAGCGAATTGATCGAAGCTGAAGTGGTGAAGGATCACGACAGCCTGGTCGGGCTGGCGAAGGGCGAGACGCTGTTCTTCAAACCGAAGGTCTGGCAGAAAGTCGCCAACATCTAAAGCAAAAAGCATCGCCAGCAGGCTGGCTCCCACATTGGATCTGTGATCGACACAAATACCCTGTGGGAGCCAGCCAGCCTGCTGGCGATTGCGGTCTAAACCGCCGCGCGATTCGGATTGACCCGCACGCCCCCAACCCGCGCCTCGATCTGCTCTTTCAACTCACGCCGCATCCCCAGCAAAAACGCCAGCTCAACCACCACAAACAACGGCCCGACAATCAGCCCCGTCACATCATCGACAAACGCCGGTTTGCGTCCTTCATAGTGATGACCGACAAACTGAATCGCCCAGCCCGCCACAAACATCCCGATGCCGCTCGCAAGCCAGACGAGAGTGCTTTGCTGCGCCAGCGATTGACCTGCCCAAACGCAAAGCCCTAGCAACACAGTCATCAACACCCCAAGTCGCAACTCCAGGCGCAGGTAAAACCACGCCGACGCCAGCGCTACCAGCATCGCCGGTGAAAGCCAGCCTCCGGCCCACTGCGGCCGAGACAGCAGCACCGCGACAGCGACCACAATCAGCGGAATACCGACGAAATGGGTGGCAATATTGCGCGGGTCACGGTGGTAAGCGGCGTATTGACTGAGATGGTCAACGAGGCTTTTCATTATTATTCCTCCTGTAGGGTGATCGATCATGCCCCGGGTTCATCCCTCGCTCTGTCAGCCAGGCGACAATCTCCAGGAGTTTTCATGGACATGCAGGTCTGGCGTTCGCGCCTGATGACGGGGCAATGGTTCAGCCATTTACCTGCTCCCTTACAGAATAGTCTGCTGGCCGCCGCCAAGGTGCGACGGTTGACCCCGGGGCAGCGGCTGTTCAAACGCGGCGATCCACCGTGCGGTTTGTACGCGGTACTTGAAGGCTCAGTGCGCATCGGCGCGGTAAGCGAGCAGGGCAAGGAGGCGCTGCTGAGCCTGGTAGAGTCGCCGCACTGGTTTGGTGAAATCTGCCTGTTCGATGGCCAGCCACGAACCCACGATGCGTTCGGTCTGGGCCAGTGCACCCTCTTGCACATCTCGCAAACCGCGCTGCTGGCGTTGCTCGATGAGCAACCGGTGTACTGGCGGCAACTGGCACTGCTGATGAGCCAGAAACTGCGCCTGACCTTCATCAATCTCGAACAACTGAGCCTGATGCCGGCCCTGGCCAGACTGGCTCATCGTTTGCTAATGATCGCCGAGGGCTATGGCGAAATCGCCCCGCCGCGACGCGTGTTGCAATTGCCCCAGGAGCAGCTGGCGTCGATGCTTTCGCTGTCGCGCCAGACCACGAATCAGATCCTCAAGGACTTGCAGGGCCAGGGGATTCTGAATCTCAAGTACGGCGAGATCGAAATTCTGGATGCTGAGCGGTTGCGGGCGTTGGCTGCAGTCTGAGGTTTTGAACAGCCATCCTGTGGGAGCGAGCTTGCTCGCGATTGCGGTGTGTCAGCTGACATCAATGCTGACTGATACGGCCCAATCGCGAGCAAGCTCGCTCCCACAGTTGATTGTGATGGTTTCAGGGCGCGCGACAGGTTGAAAAGAAAGATTGTAATGGGCAACCGGGTCGAACGCGCCTAGCCTGTGATGACGACAATCGAGGTGTGCCATGCGTGTGCTGTTAGTGGAAGACGAACCCGAAACCGCCAAGCTTCTGGCCAATGGTCTGAGCGAGGCGAGTTATTCGGTGGATGTGGCGCTGAACGGAATGGACGGCCGACGCTTCATCGAGTCCGGCGAATACGAGCTGATCATCCTCGACGTCATGCTGCCGGGGCTCAACGGTTGGCAGTTGTTGCAACAGATCCGCAAGCTCGGCGAAACGCCGGTGCTGTTCCTCACCACCAGGGACGGCATCGAAGATCGCCTGCGCGGGTTGGAGTTGCATGAGGATGATTACCTGGTCAAACCATTTGCTGTGAGCGAGTTGGTGAAGCGGGTGCGCAAGGTGTTGCGGCGGGATCGGGGGCGCTGAGGCCAGACGAGGCAACACACCTTTCGGATCCTCTACCGCAATCCATCCCGAAACTGCCCCGGCGTCATCCCTGTCCAGCGCTTGAACGCACGGCTGAAGCTGCTGGTATCGGCAAACCCCAGCAAATAACTGATCTCGCTCAACGAGCATTGCGGGTCTCGCAGGTGCAGCAGCGCGAGGTTTTCCCGACTTTCATTGAGCAGCGTATCGAACCGACAGCCTTCGTCCGCCAGATGCCGTTGCAGGCTGCGCAAGCTCAGGTGCAGGGTCTGGGCGATGTGTTCGGCACTGGGCTCGCCTTCCGGTAATTGTTCTTCAATGGCGTCGCGGACTTTGCGTTCCCAGGTCAGGGGTTTGAGTTGCGCCAGGGTGCGTTTGAGCACGGCTTCGTTGTGCTCAGCCAGTTCCGGGTTGGCGTCGTCAAGGTGACTGTCGAAGTCCACGAGGGCAAATTCCAGTCGGTCTTCATCGGCGGCGAAGTGCACTGGTGCGCGAAAGACCTTGTGCCATTGAAGCGGGTCAGCCGGTTCCGGGCGGCGCAAGTACACCGCCAGCGGGGCGTAATCGCGGCCCAGCCGATTGCGGCAGGTGCGCACATAAATCGCCGTGAAAGCGTCGATGGCTTCGAAGGCCGGGGCCGGATTGCCCAGCGGGATTTTCAGGCGAAAACGGTAGCGATCTTCGGTGCGGGTCAACTCCAGTTCCAGGGCATCGCTGACCACCTGGTGATACCGCACGATGCGCTCGAAGACTTCCCGCAGACTGCCGCTGGCGACCAGTGCATAACCGAGTGCGTGAAACGTGGTGGGGCTGACGAAACGCGAAACGCGCAAACCGATCGCCGGGTCGCCGCTGACCTGCACGGCGATTTCCCACAGGCGCGTCGTGCCGGACAACGGGTAACGGGCGTTCGGGTCGTCCATCAGTTTAGGGTCGAGCCCCGCTTGTTGGCACAAGACGGTGCTGTCGAGGCCCAGGGCATCAAGTTGCTTGCGCAGGGCGCGGGTCCAGCTGGCGAGGGAGGTCGGTTCAGTCATGCTGATTGGCGCTTCCGGTCAACAGGTTGGCGTTCACGGCTACCGCCTTGCGAGAGTTCGCAAGGCAGGATGCGAACATCAATAACCAGAGGATGGAAGCATGCACGTTACTTCTGCAAGTCCCCAGCGACTGAATGCAGCACAGCGATCAGCGCGTATTCGCGAAGTGGTGCTGGCCAAGGGCGTCGAATTGCGTCAGCGCTACCCGATTTTGAAGCATCAGGATGCTATGGGTGCGGGCATTCTGGCCTTCGCTCTGATCGGGATGATCGGCTCGGCGGCGCTCTACATGACCGGGCATATGGCGTGGTGGGTTTGCCTGTTGCTCAACGCGTTTTTCGCTTCGTTGACCCACGAACTGGAACACGACCTGATCCACAGCATGTACTTCCGCAAGCAGCGCGTGCCGCACAACCTGATGATGGGGCTGGTCTGGCTGGCGCGACCGAGCACGATCAATCCGTGGATTCGCCGGCATCTGCACCTCAATCACCACAAGGTGTCCGGCACGGAAACCGACATGGAAGAACGCGCCATCACCAACGGCGAACCCTGGGGTTTCGCGCGGCTGTTGATGGTCGGCGACAACGTGATGTCGGCGGTCATTCGCATGCTGCGAGCCAAAACCCGGGCGCACAAATTCAGCATCATCAAACGCACGTTGAAGGTCTACGCACCACTGGCGCTGGTGCATTGGGGCGCGTGGTACGTGTTCCTCGGTTTCCACGCGGCCAACGGCATCGCCCATCTGCTGGGTGCGTCCATCGATTGGTCGGCGACCACGTTATCGGTGATGCAGGTGATCGATATTGCTGCGGTGGTGCTCATCGGACCGAACGTATTGCGCACGTTTTGCCTGCATTTCGTCAGCTCGAACATGCACTACTACGGTGATGTGGAGCCGGGCAATGTCATGCAGCAGACACAGGTGTTGAACCCTTGGTGGATGTGGCCGTTGCAGGCGTTCTGCTTCAACTTCGGCAGCAGCCACGGGATCCATCACTTTGTCGTGAAGGAACCGTTTTACATCCGCCAGATGACTGTGCCGGTGGCGCACAAAGTAATGCGCGAGATGGGCGTGCGTTTCAACGATTTCGGGACGTTTGGGCGGGCGAACCGGTTTGTGCGCAAGGAAACATCAGCGCCGCAGGAAGTGCGTGCCGCTCAGGCTTGATGGATGGCAATCGGAAACTCAAACGCTGGTCATCAATTTGACCCAAAGGGGCGATACGTTAGGACGTAAGGAGTGATTGGCTTATGCAATTTAGGCCTAATAAAGTAATTAAATATTCCTTTATTAGATAACCGTTTCAGCCAATCATCGCCAACAGATTTTGAGTTTCCGGGGCCGTCTCCTTGGCAGGGTGCGGTCCCTTTTTTTGTCCTCAGTAAAGTGATCGTTCCCACGCTCCTGCGTGGGAATGCAGCCCGGGACGCTCCGCGTCCCATCTAATGCCGAACGCGGAGCGTCCGTTGAGGCATTCCCACGCAGAGCATGGGAACGATCAGTGAAGACTTAATATTCCATATAGGTCTTAATAAATAGCTTCTTATTCCTTAACGAATATAACTCCCCTCCCTATACTTGCTCACGAACAGACACGCAGCAGGAGAGTTCCCCCATGCGCAACGAATCAATTCGCTATCTGATTGTGCCGGGCTGGCAAGGATCGCCAGAAGATCATTGGCAAAGCCACTGGCAGAACAGCCTGCCAAACAGCGCACGGGTGGAGCAGGCCGACTGGGTGACGCCGCGTCGTGAAGACTGGGTCGCGGCACTGGCCGAGGCGATTGCCGCCGACAGCACGCCGGTGATCCTGATCGCCCACAGCCTGGGTTGCGTCACCGTCGCACACTGGGCTGCGACGGCGCCCGTGCAGTTTTTGCGTCAGGTTCGCGGTGCATTATTGGTCGCACCTGCGGACGTCGAACGCCCGGCCTGCGCACCGGCCTTGCGCAATTTCGCACCGATTCCAACAAACCTTCTGCCGTTCCCGAGCCAGGTCGTCAGCTCCGACAACGACAGCGCCGTCAGTGCGCCGCGTGCGGTGGAGCTGGCGCGCAACTGGGGTGCCGAGGCGGGCATTTTGTCGGGTGCCGGGCACATCAATGTGAAGTCCGGTCACCAGCGTTGGGAGCAAGGTTTTGCTTATCTCTATCGCCTGCAAAACCGCATGAAACATCACGCCCTGCGCCGCGCTTGAATTTTTATTTTTTTTGAACGCCCCCGTCCAATGGCGGTTTTGGGCGGGAGCCTGCCATGAGTTTTGAAGCCTTTGGTCAGCCGCTGCTGACCTTCCCCGACGCAGAAAAAAGTCCCCTTAGCATCCGCGCCAAGGCGCTGGTATTCGTCGATCCGCGCTCTCGACAGTTGCGCCAGGAGCTGGCGCAATTGGCACCGCGCTCGATCTCGGTGTTGATCCGTGGCGAAACGGGTAGCGGCAAGGAATTGCTCGCGCGGCACATCCATCGTGCCAGTGATCGCGGCGGGTTGTTCGTTTCGGTCAACTGCGGCGCGATCAGCCCGACTTACGCCGATGCGGAGTTGTTCGGTTATGCGGCTGGCAGCTACAGCGGTTCGGCCAGCAGTCGTGCCGGCTGGTTTGGCTCGGCCAACGGCGGCACGCTTTATCTGGATGAAATAGGCGACTTGCCGTTGCCGATTCAGATCAAATTGCTCGCCGCCCTGGAAAACCATGAAGTCACCCGCGTCGGCGCTCACCAACCAAGCCCCGTGGATGTGCGTCTGGTCGCGGCGACCAGCATCGACCTGGCCCAAGCGGTCGCCGCCGGAAAATTCCACGAGCGGCTTTATCACTACCTCAGCGAAGGCCAGCTCGAACTGCCGGCCTTGCGTGAGCGGGTCGGCGATATTCTGTCGCTGTCCGAATACTTCCTCGGCATCTACAGCCAGCGCCTGGACCTGCCGGTGCCGCTGATCAGCGAAGCTGCGCAGCATCTGTTAGAGCAACACAGTTGGCCGGGCAATACCCGGGAGCTGGAGAACGTCATTCACTTTGCGTTGTTGGTCAGCACTGGCGATGAGATTTTGCCGGAGCATTTGAATCTGCCTGAGGCGCCCATCTCACTGGCGCAGATCGAACGGCAAGTGGCGCAGACGATAAAAAACGGCAGCGCAGCGGAGCGATCCGCACTCAAGAGATTGCTCGAAAGCCTGACGCAGACGCTGTAGCGATCTGTATGAACAAAATGGAATATGAAAGTAAATAAAAGATATTGTTCGGGAATAAAAAATCCCGGTATTGTCCGCGTCACACCAGCAGTAGCACTTCGCTGGCACTCGTACTAAACAAGCCGTCGTCGATGACGACCGTGATTTTCGATAAGGACACTGCATGAAAAAGGTTCTGTTGTTCACCGCATTGGCGGCTGCCCTGACCGCGGGCCTGGCTCAGGCTGGCGAGAAACTGGTGGTGGCGGCGACCCCGGTTCCACATGCCGAGATTCTTGAACTGATCAAGCCAACCCTCGCCAAAGAAGGC
This sequence comes from Pseudomonas sp. ANT_H12B, assembly GCF_008369325.1. Taxonomy (GTDB): domain Bacteria; phylum Pseudomonadota; class Gammaproteobacteria; order Pseudomonadales; family Pseudomonadaceae; genus Aquipseudomonas. The sequence goes on from NZ_VOBI01000003.1 coordinate 63,878, forward strand.
GTGGACCTGGAGATCAAAGTCTTCACCGACTACGTTCAGCCGAACGTGCAGGTCGACCAGAAGCGTCTGGACGCCAACTACTTCCAGACCCTGCCGTACCTGAAAAGCTTCAATGAAGGCAAAGGCACTAACCTGGTGACCGTGATCGGTGTACACGTCGAACCATTCGGCGGCTACTCGAAGAAAGTCAAAAGCCTGGCTGAGCTGAAAGACGGCGCAACCATCGCCATTCCGAACGAAGGCAGCAACAGCGGCCGTGCCCTGATCCTGCTGCAGAAGGCCGGCCTGATCGAGTTGAAAGACCCGAAAAACGCCCTGGCCACTCCAAAAGATATCGCCAAGAACCCGCACAACTTCAAGTTCAAGGAACTGGAATCGGCCATGCTGCCGCGTGTTCTGGATCAGGTTGACCTGGACATGATCAACACCAACTACGCGCTGGAAGCGGGCCTGAACCCGGCTAAAGACGCGCTGGTGATCGAAGGTGCCGATTCGCCTTACGTGAACTTCCTGGTGGCTCGTCCGGACAACAAGGACAGCGTCGCCATCCAGAAACTGGCCAAAGCCCTGACCAGCCCGGAAGTGAAAGCATTCATCGAGAAGAAGTACAGCGGCGCGGTATTGCCGGCGTTCTGATTCGCGAGGCAAACCCTCTTCAAGGTTTCAACGCCGACGGCTATTACAGCGTCGGCGTTTTTTATGATCGTACCCACGCAGAGCGTGGGAACGATCAGCGCTCTCAGGCCACCCTGGCCTTCAACGCCCTGCGCAACGCCATCAGTAATTTCACAATGTCCTGCGGATCCAGTCGCTGTGGCACTTTTACGTCAGCCATTTTCTCTTCCTTGTGATGGTTCGGCCGGGGAGTCTGGCCAAAAGCTGTACATCCTTGGAGGGGTATTTTGAAAAAAAGATCCTTCCTACAGCGCAAAGAAAAATAGTCGTCTTCCGCTGCCGCAGCAAATCCGTGGGAGCGTTTTTTTGCGTGATATCAATATACTTTTACGGTATTTAAATTCTTTTTTTATACCTTTAAAGTCGGTGCCTGCCGGGTGGTTATCCACCGCCCATGGACTGCGCCACCGTCGCTTACCCCGCGACGTCCAGGGTGTTCAATGAACTTCGATTACGCATTCCGATCGCGCCAGCGGTGAAGAAGGGCAATATCGAGCTGCGTGATTGGCGGTTTATCAGGCACCCTCTAATCCGGCCAATACCACGCCGGCTCATCCAGCACTCGCTGCCCGACAATCCCGGTCTGACCGAGTGTCTTCTCCAGCACAATGCAATTGCACTCCGGATCCTCTTGCAACGCCGAGATCAACCGCCGCGCATGAGACACCACCCACACCTGACACTGCTCGGACGCGCGGATAATCAACCTTGCCAGCGCCGGCAACAGATCCGGATGCAGGCTGGTTTCCGGCTCGTTCAATACCATCAGCGTTGGCGGCCGAGGTGTCAGCAGTGCTGCAACCAGCAGCAAATAACGCAACGTCCCGTCCGACAACTCCGCAGCAGACAATGGCCGCAACAAACCTTCCTGATAAAACTCGATGGCAAAGCGTCCACCGGGCAGCGATTCGATGTTCAGTCGCGCGCCGGGGAAGGCGTCGCTGATGGCCGCCCGCAGTGCCTCGGGGTCGCCGATTTCGATGATGGTCTGCAAGGCTGCCGCCAGGTCGCGACCGTCGTGGTGCAGCACTGGCGTTCGGGTGCCGAGTTGCGGTTGGCGCACGGGGGCATCGGCGTCACTGCGAAAGTGATCGTAGAAGCGCCAGCGACGGATGAACTCGCGCATTTCCAGAACCTCCGGCGAAGTACGCAAGCTGCCAACCTGGTCGAACAGGCTGTCAAAATTCGGCGTGTGCTGGGCCAGCACGTCCCAGCTGCGGTTGGCTCGGGCGCGGATCATCGGCCCGTCGCGATCCACCAGCAGGCTCGCCGGACGATAGAACGGCCCGGCCCAGACGCATTCGCGCTTGATTTGCGGGTCAAGGCTGAAACGTGACGGAATGGGTGAACTGTGCTCGGGTAGCATGAAGTGACCGTTGGAGTCGGGCAGCCCGAGGCTGATCGAATAACCGAAGTCTTCAGCGGAAAACCCAAGACGCAGGCGTTTGACGCCCTGTCGCACGCTGGCCTGGACCGGAACTTCGCCATTGCGCATACGCTGGGTGATGGTTTCCGGCCCGGCCCAAAATGTCGAATCCAGCCCACCCTCGCGGGCCAATGCATTGACCACGCCGCCCTGAGCGGTTTCCGCCAGCAGGCGCAACGCGCGATAGAGGTTCGACTTACCGCTGCCGTTGGGGCCGGTGATCAGGTTCAACCGACCCAGCGGGATCACCAATTTATTGATCGAGCGGTAATTGGCTACCGCGAGGGTTTTGAGCATCATCTTCTCACTGATTGTTCCCACGCTCTGCGTGGGAATGCATCCCGTGACGCTCTGCGTCACAGTGATTGCTGCGCGTCCATGGCGGCGTTACCACGCAGAGCGTGGGAACGATCGAGTTGGAGTATAAGGATCGCCAGTGCAGACGTGGAACCCTGTTCTAAGCTCACAGTCGTATCGTCACTGGCACGAACGTACAACGCAAAGGAGTCTGCATGGCGGGTCCCGGATTGAAAACAGTGGTTGGCCTGAGCCTCTTTGCTTTGCTGACCGCTTGCGGCGAAAAAACCCAGGTCGAAAAGGACCGTCCGCGGGTGTTCGTGCAAGAGGTCAAAGCGGCTGATTACGCGGCGTCGGTCACACTCACTGGCGATGTCCAGGCGCGGGTACAGACCGAACTTTCGTTTCGCGTGGGCGGCAAAATCATCCAGCGCATGGTCGATGTCAGCGACCGGGTTTCGGCCAAACAGGTGCTCGCCAAACTCGATCCCAAGGACCTGCAAACCAGCGTCGACTCAGCCCAGGCCCAGGTTGTCGCTGAACAGGCCCGGGTCAAACAGACTGCCGCCGCGTTCGTTCGCCAGCAAAAACTCCTGCCCAAGGGCTACACCAGCCAAAGCGAATACGATTCCGCCCAAGCCGCCTTGCGCAGCAGTCAGAGCGCCCTGACGGCCGCCCAGGCGCAACTGGCCAACGCCCGTGAACAACTGAGCTACACCGCGTTGATTGCCGATGCGCCGGGGATCATTACCGCGCGCCAGGCTGAAGTCGGCCAAGTGGTGCAGGCCACGGTGCCGATTTTCAGCCTCGCTCGGGACGGTGAGCGCGATGCGGTGTTCAACGTTTATGAATCACTGCTGGCGGAGGCACCGGAAGATAAAACGATCGTGGTCAGCCTGCTCGACAATCCCGCGATCAAAACCACCGGTACCGTTCGGGAAATTACGCCAGCGGTGTCCGCGCAGACCGGCACCGTGCAAGTCAAAGTCACCCTCAACGGCCTGCCCGAAGGCATGCAGCTCGGCTCGGTGGTGAGCGCCACAGCAAAGACGCCGGGCAAGTCCGCCGTTGAACTGCCCTGGTCGGCCCTGACCAAAAACCTCAGCGATCCCGCCGTATGGCTGGTGGACGGCGAGGGCAAGGCACAACTGCACTCCGTCACCGTCGGCCGCTACCTGACCGGCAAAGTCATCATCAGTGCCGGCTTGAACGCTGGTGAAAAAGTGGTTATCGCGGGCGGCCAGTTATTGCACCCCGGAGTGAAGGTGGAAATCGCCGAAAACACCTATAAGGATTTAGCCGCGGGAGCCCAGCCATGAAGCGTCTGGTGCTGGTTTTCGCGGGTGTGATGCTGGTGGCCTGCTCGAAAAAAGAGCCACCGCCGGAGCCGATACGACCGGTGTTGTCCGTCGAGGTCCAGTCCCTGGACGAGGAAAAACTTGGCCGTTTCGCCGGCAGCATTCAGGCCCGTTATGAGAGCAATGTCGGTTTCCGCGTGCCGGGTCGCATCGCCAGCCGCAATGTCGATGTCGGTGCGCAGGTCGAAAAAGGTGCCTTGCTCGCAACACTCGACCCCACCGAGCAACAGAACCAATTGCGCTCGGCTCAGGGCGATCTGGCCCGCATCCAGGCGCAATTCATCAACGCTCAGGCCAATGCCCGGCGCCAGCAGGAATTGTTCGATCGCGGGGTGGGCGCCCAGGCGCAACTCGACATCGCCCAGACCGATTTGAAAACCACCCAGGCTTCCCTCGATCAGGCCAAGGCCTCGGTGAGTCAAGCCAAGGACCAACTCAACTACGTCGAGTTGCACACTGACCATAAAGCGATCGTCACCGCATGGAACGCCGAAGCCGGGCAGGTCGTGACTGCAGGTCAGCAGGTGGTGACCCTGGCGCAACCGGATATCAAGGAAGCGGTGATCGATCTGCCTGACACCCTGGTCGACCGGCTGCCGGAGGACGTGGTGTTTCAGGTCGCCGCGCAACTGGCCCCGAGCATCACCACCACCGCCATCGTGCGCGAGATCGAACCTCAGGCCCAGAGCGCGACCCGTACCCGTCGCGCCCGTCTGACCCTGACCGAAACGCCAGCGGGTTTTCGCCTGGGCACCGCGATCAGCGTGACCCTCAGCTCCGCGATCAAACCGCGTATCGAACTGCCCCTGACCGTGCTTCAAGAGGTCGATGGCAAACCGCGGATCTGGGTCATCGACCCGCAGACACAAACCGTTTCCCCACGGGATGTCAGCCTGATCAGCCGCACTGACAGCACGGTGGTCCTGGCCAACGGTGTGAAGTCTGGTGAACGGGTGGTCAGTGCCGGTGTGAACAGCCTGAAACCTGGGCAGAAAGTGAAAATGGACGAGGACAGCCCGCGATGAAAGGGAGTTTCAACTTATCCGAGTGGGCCCTCAAGCATCAGTCGTTTGTCTGGTATTTGATGTTCATCGCGCTGCTGATGGGCGTGTTCTCGTACATGAACCTTGGCCGCGAAGAAGACCCGTCGTTCACCATCAAAACCATGGTGATCCAGACTCGCTGGCCCGGCGCGACCCAGGAGGAAACCCTCAAGCAGGTCACTGACCGCATTGAGAAGAAACTCGAAGAACTCGATTCCCTCGATTACGTTAAAAGCTACACCCGCCCCGGCGAGTCGACGGTCTTCGTTAACTTGCGTGATACCACCAGTGCCAAGGACATTCCGCAAATCTGGTATCAGGTGCGCAAGAAGATCAACGACATCCGCGGTGAGTTCCCCCAAGGCCTGCAAGGTCCGGGGTTCAACGATGAGTTCGGTGACGTGTTCGGCTCGGTGTATGCCTTTACCGCCGATGGCTTGTCGATGCGCCAATTGCGCGATTACGTCGAGCAGGTCCGCGCCGAGATCCGCGAAGTCCCGGGGCTGGGCAAGGTCGAGATGGTCGGCGAGCAGGACGAAGTCCTCTACCTGAACTTTTCCACCCGCAAACTGGCGGCGCTGGGCATCGATCAGCGTCAGGTGGTGCAGAGCCTGCAATCGCAAAACGCGGTCACGCCGGCCGGGGTGATCGAGGCCGGTCCCGAGCGGATTTCCGTGCGCACCTCCGGGCAGTTTGCCTCCGAGAAAGACCTGGCCAACGTTAACCTGCGACTCAATGATCGCTTCTATCGCCTGGCCGATGTCGCTGAAATCAGCCGTGGTTACGTCGACCCGTCAACGCCGGAATTCCGCTTCAATGGCCATCCCGCCATAGGCCTGGCCATCGCCATGAAGAAGGGCGGCAACATCCAGGTGTTCGGCAGCGCGCTGCACCAGCGCATGAACGACCTGACCGCCGATTTGCCGGTGGGTGTCGGCGTGCACAACGTTTCCGACCAGGCCGAAGTGGTGGAAAAAGCCGTGGGCGGCTTTACCAGTGCGCTGTTCGAGGCGGTGGTGATCGTGCTGATCGTCAGCTTCATCAGTCTCGGCGTGCGTGCCGGGCTGGTGGTGGCGTGCTCGATCCCGCTGGTGCTGGCGATGGTCTTTGTGTTCATGGAATACAGCGGCATCACCATGCAGCGGATTTCCCTCGGCGCGTTGATCATCGCCCTCGGCTTGTTGGTGGACGACGCGATGATCACCGTCGAGATGATGGTCACGCGCCTGGAAATGGGCGAGACCAAGGAGCAGGCGGCCACGTTTGCCTACACCTCGACGGCGTTCCCGATGCTCACCGGTACGTTGGTGACGGTAGCCGGTTTTGTGCCCATCGGCCTCAACGCCAGCTCGGCCGGTGAGTACACCTTTACGCTGTTCGCGGTGATTGCGGTGGCCATGATCGTGTCGTGGATTGTCGCGGTTTTGTTCGCCCCGGTGATCGGCGTGCACATCCTCAGCGCCAACGTGAAACCTCACGCCGCAGAACCGGGACGCATCGGTCGCGCCTTCAACGGTGGCATGCTCTGGGCCATGCGCAATCGCTGGTGGGCTATCGGCATCACGATTGCGCTGTTTGTCGCGTCGGTGTTCTCCATGCAGTTTGTGCAGAATCAGTTCTTCCCGTCTTCGGACCGTCCGGAAATTCTGGTTGATCTGAACCTGCCGCAAAACGCCTCGATCGCCGAGACCCGCAAGGCTGTGGACAAACTCGAAGCGACGCTCAAGGACGACCCGGACATCGTGCGCTGGAGCACTTACATCGGCGAAGGTGCGATCCGTTTCTACCTGCCGCTCGACCAGCAATTACAGAACCCGTACTACGCGCAATTGGTGATCGTCAGCAAAGGCCTGGAATCGCGTACGGCGCTGAGCCAGCGCTTGCGTGAGCGGCTGCGCAAAGACTTCGTCGGCATCGGCAGTTATGTTCAGGCGCTGGAAATGGGCCCGCCGGTTGGGCGGCCAATTCAGTACCGGGTCAGCGGCAAGGACATCGATCAGGTGCGCAAACACGCCATCGCCCTGGCTACCGAGCTGGATAAAAACTCGCACATTGGCGAGATCATTTACGACTGGAACGAACCGGGCAAAGTCTTGCGCATCGACATCGCGCAGGACAAGGCGCGGCAATTGGGGCTGTCCTCGGAAGATGTTGCCAACCTGATGAACAGCATCGTGGTCGGTGCGCCGGTGACGCAGGTCGACGACGATATCTATTTGATCAACGTGGTTGGCCGCGCCGAAGACGCTGAACGCGGCACCCCGGAAACCCTGCAGAACTTGCAGATCGTTACGCCGGGCGGCACGTCGATACCGCTGCTGGCCTTCGCCACCGTGCGCTATGAACTTGAGCAACCGCTGGTCTGGCGTCGCGACCGCAAGCCGACCATCACCATCAAGGCTGCGGTGCGAGACGAAATCCAGCCGACCGATCTGGTGAAACAGCTCCAGCCCGACATCGACAAATTCGCCGCCAGTTTGCCGGTGGGTTACAAGGTCGCCACCGGGGGGACGGTGGAGGAAAGCGGCAAGGCCCAAGGGCCGATTGCCAAAGTGGTGCCGTTGATGCTGTTTTTGATGGCGACCTTTCTGATGATCCAGTTGCACAGCGTGCAGAAGCTGTTCCTGGTGGCCAGCGTCGCGCCACTCGGGCTGATCGGCGTGGTGTTGGCGCTGATCCCGACGGGTACGCCCATGGGCTTTGTGGCGATTCTGGGGATTCTGGCGCTGATCGGCATCATCATCCGCAACTCGGTGATTCTGGTGACCCAGATCGACGCCATGGAGAAGGACGGTCATGCACCGTGGGATGCGGTGGTGCAAGCCACGGAGCATCGTCGCCGACCGATTCTGCTGACAGCAGCGGCGGCGAGCCTGGGGATGATCCCGATCGCCCGGGAAGTATTCTGGGGGCCGATGGCCTACGCGATGATTGGCGGGATTATTATTGCGACGTTGCTGACGTTGCTGTTTTTGCCGGCGCTGTATGTGGCCTGGTACAAAATCCGCGAGCCGAAGAAAGAAGCGCAGTAATTGATGCGTTGATCGTTCCCGAGTGACGTTTGGGAACGGTCCTACTTACATGGCCGGTGCGTTGCTGTACGGTCCCTTTCCTAATGGAGGAGGGACTTCGATGTCACCGATGACTAATTGTCTGCGCCATGTGTTGTTGCTCGGCGCTCTGTTGTGTTCACCCCTGACGCTGGCTGGCAGTGTGCTGGAAAATTCGCTGTGGCGCGTCGAACTCGATCCCGCCACGCTGGCGATTCGCGTCACCCCCGCACAACATTCGCCAGTGCAAGCCTCGTCGGGCGTTATTGGGTATAAGGTCAGCAACCTCAAGCAAAGCGCCAATCGCATGGACTGGCAGTGGGATGACGGCGCCTGGACGCTGAGTGCCGTCCTCGATCAGCGTGAGCTGTCCCTGTCCATCACGGCCCGTGATCCCGGTGAACTGAGCTTTCTCAAACAGCCTGGCAGTTCTATGGGAAAAGGGCTGATCTGGCCGCTGGCCGAGGGGCGTTACGTGCCTGCCAGTGATCCGCTGTGGCAAACCTTTCTGCTCGATCAGGGGGCGTTCAATACCACCCAAGACCTGAGTCTGCCGCTGTGGGGCGTTGATCACGGTGGCTTCACGCTGAACTGGCTGATGACCAACCCTTACAACAATCGCCTGATCTTCAGCGCCGAAAACAACAACACCCTTGCTCTGACTGTCCATCATCAATTCACCTCCCTCGAGCCCAATGCACCGCTGACTTTCAAGCTGTCGTTGGGTGATGTCGATCTGTTGGCGGGTGCCAGGCGCTATCGGAAATGGTTGGTCGACAGCGGGCAATACGAAACCTTGAGCGACAAACTGCTGAAGACTCCCGAAGCCAAAAAGCTCCTGGGCGCCAGTCATGTTTATCTGTGGGGCAACGACCTGCTCGGACCGGAGGATGTTCGAAGCTGGCCAGCCTTGCTGAAAAGGTTGCGCGGTAATGGTCTGCTGGCCAGCGAGTTACGTTCCAGTTTTGACACTGAAAGCTCGCAGTTACTGGCCCGGGCTGAGCCACCGCTTGATCGTTACCAGCAAGTCACGTTGCTACGCAGCCTCAATGCTGCGCTCAACAAGAAGGCACGCAGCGGCTGGCAGTCTGTGGTCGAACCGGACATGCAAAAACTGGCTGACGGCTACGGCGTATTACGTGCAGAGCTGGCAGTGGCGTTCTCCGATGCTTTGATGGCAACCCCGGAACGCTGGGGCAATACCTTGTCACCCACGACGATCGAACAACTGAAATCTGCAGGCTTGTCACGATTATGGCTAGGCCTTGGCGAGGGTTGGGAAGGGGGGCTCTGGCACCCTGAAACGGTGCGTCAAGGCGTTGCCGCAGGTTACCTGGTGGCGCCTTATGATTCCTATGAGACGGCGCTGACCATCACTGAAAACCCGGACTGGACCACTGCGCACCTGGGCTCCAGAGCCAATCAGGACTGTGCGATCGTGTTGGAAACCGGGACGTTCAAAAGCGGGTTTCAGCAATCGGGGCATTACACCGATCCGCGTTGTGTTCGGCCATTGCTTGAGGCGCGCATCAGGGCTGTACATGGCAAGGCCGGGTTCAATAGCTGGTTTCTGGACGCCTACGCCACCGGCATGCTGTTCGACAGCTACCGTGTGGGAGCGACCATGACTCAGGTGCAAAATGCCGAGGGCAACATCGACGCCTCGCGCTGGGTCAACGAGACGTTGAAGCTACCGACCGGTTCCGAGGATGGCAACGCCACCACGGCCCAAGGTGTGTTGTTTGCCCATGGAATGCAGACACCGGTGATCGGCTGGGGGGATTCGGATATGAGCAAGAATCCGAAGTCGCCCTATTACCTGGGCCGCTGGTTTCCTGATGAACAGCCGCAGGTTTTCTTCAAGACCGTGCCGCTCAAGGAACCCTACCGCACGGTTCACTTTGCTCCGCAAACGCGCTTGCCGCTTTATCAGGCGGTGTTCCATGGCTCGGTGATCACCACTCATCATTGGCTGTTCGACAGCCTTAAGTTGAGCAATGTGCGCGCCGAGAATGAGCTGACTCAATTGCTCTACAACGTGCCGCCGCTGTATCACCTGAGTGCGGCGACGCTGAAGCAGCGGTTACCGGTGATTGCGCGCCAGGATGTGTTCTTCCGCCCGCTGCATGAGCGGCTGGCGACTCTGGCGATGACAGATTTCCGTTGGCTGACTGAGGATCGTCAGGTACAGCAGACAACGTTCGCCGATGGCACCAGACTGGTGGCGAATTTTGATGTACGCGAACGGGAGATTGATGGGCGACAGCTGGCCGATCGAAGCATCACCGCGTTTGACGCCAATGGGGGAGTGGCAACCTATCAAGTCGCTGTGCAACGCTAGAAAACCCTCGCGAGCTTGCTAGCGATTGCGTCCTGACAGGCTACGCCGGCTTACGCCAGACACTCGCCAGCCACGGCTGCTGCTCGCGCGGCAACCCCGCCGGCCGGTAGTAATGCTCCAGCTCCACAAACCCCGCAGCGGTCAGCATTTGCTGCCATGCCTGCAAGTCGTGATACGCGCCATACCGTGGCCCGTTCCACCCTTCCTGATTCTCACCACGAGGATTGGAACTGAACAACACCCCGCCCGGCTTCAACGCCTCGCGTAATTCCTTCAATACCCGGGGCAGTTCTTGAGTCGGGATATGAAACAACACCGCATTGGCAAAGATCCCGTCGAAGCGCCCGGCCGGCAAATCCAGTTTCAGAAAGTCCTGTTGCCAGACCTCACAACCGCTGTCCTGCCGGGCCATCTGGGCAAGTTTTTCCGAACCATCGAGGCCGACGGCGGTGTGGCCCATGCGTGTGAAGGTCTGTAAATCGCGCCCCGGTCCACAGCCAAAATCGAGAATGCTGAACGGCGCTTCGCCCTGAATATGCCGCAGCAGGGCGTCGACGTTCTGGCTGACATCGTGATCGCGAGTCCCTTCGCGGAAACTTTTAGCCACCGAGTTGTAATGGCCCAGGGTGGTGGATGTGATCTGCTCGAGGTCGGTGGGGGTCTGTTTCATGGTCGGCTGCGCAGGCAATTGGGATTTGCCGAATATACGCCATCAAACTAGGGGCTGCTTCGCAGCCAATCGCGGGCAAGCCCGCGAAGGCGGTATCACTGACAACCGATTACTAAACACCCGCTTCATCTTTACCTAGCGCTTGTTGAGCCCTCGAGCCAACCGATCCCCGCCCAACTGAATCCCCGCCACCAACACCACCAGCAACACAATCACCGTCAACATGATCTGGCTATCAAACCGCTGATACCCGTACCGATAGGCGATATCGCCCAACCCACCGGCACCAATCGCCCCGGCCATGGCCGACGAGTTGATCATCGTCACCAACGTAATCGTGAAACCACCGACAATCCCCGGCAGCGCCTCGGGCAACAACACATGCCAAACGATGTGCCAGCGCCGGCAACCCATGGCTTGCGCGGCTTCGATCAACCCGTGATCCACCTCACGCAAACTGACTTCGGCAATACGCGCAAAGAACGGCGTGGCGGCGATGGTCAGCGGCACCACGGCGGCCCAAACGCCATACGTCGTGCCGACAATCAGCCGCGTAAACGGAATCAGCGCCACCATCAAAATCAGAAACGGAATCGAGCGAAACAGGTTCACGAACGCGCCCAATGCGCGGTTCAGCGCCGGTGCTTCATAGATCCCGCCCTTGGCGCTGGTGACCAGAATCACCGCCAGCGGAATGCCCGCCAGCAGTGCGATCAGCGACGAAACACCGACCATCAAAAACGTGTCAATGAAGCCCTGCAGCAAGCGATCAAACCACATAACCCAGCACCTCCACCTGTTGCGCCCAGTGGCTGGCGCGTTGACGCAATTCTTCGGCGCCGAGGGACGAACCGGTCACCGCCAACAGCAATTGCCCGAGGGCATGGCCCTGAATCCGTTCCACGCCTCCTTGCAGCAAGCGCACGTGGCCACCGAGGGCGCTGAACAGCGCTGCCACGTCTGGCTCGTCATGAGCCGCCCCGGTGAATTGCAGTCGCAGGACTACCGCGTCATCCGAGGACTGCGGCTGCACGTGCAAGCGGCTTTGCAGTTCTTCCGGCAAACCGTGTTGCAACGGCGCCAGCAAGGTCTTGCTGACCTCATGCTGCGGGTTGCCGAAGACTTCCCAAACCGACCCTTGCTCGACAATTCGCCCGTGCTCAAGCACCACGACGCGATCACAGATATCGCGGATGACCGCCATCTCATGAGTGATCAATACGATGGTCAGGCCCAGGCGCTGATTGATCTCGCGCAGCAGGCCGAGGATCGATTGCGTGGTCTCCGGATCCAGCGCCGAGGTGGCTTCGTCGCACAACAAAATCGCCGGGTCATGAACCAGCGCCCGAGCGATGCCGACGCGCTGTTTCTGCCCGCCGGAAAGCTGCGCCGGGTAGGCCTTGTGTTTCTCTTGCAGGCCTACCAGTTCCAGCAATTCGCGGACTTTCTGCTCGCGCTTTTGTTTGGGCACGCCGGCGACTTTCAGCGGCAACTCGACGTTCTGCCAAACCGTCTTGGCCGACATCAGGTTGAAGTGCTGGAAGATCATGCCGATGCGCCGACGCAGCGTTACCAGGCGGTCCTCATCGAACTCGCCGATGTCCACCTGATCGATCAGCACGCGCCCCGTGCTCGGTTGTTCCAGGCGATTGATGGTGCGGATCAGCGACGACTTGCCGGCGCCGCTGCGGCCGATGATGCCGAACACTTCACCGCGCTGGATCGCCAGGTCGATGCCGTGCAAAGCCGCCACCGGACCCTGTTGGCCGTTGTAGGTTTTGCCCAGGCCAATGAAGCGCACGTGGGCACGGTTCAGGTTCGGGTGCAGTTCCGTTTGTTCAGCGTTTTTGCGCTCTGGAATATCCAGTCGCCGTTGGATAGCGGCCGTCATTTTCAGCTTTCCCAACCGGCTTGATAGAGCTTGCCATGGGCTTTATCCAGCGCTGCACGAACGGCCGGCGAATGCTGGTAGATGTCGACGAATTTGATCAGGCGCGGATCGGTTTTGCTTTTCGGCTGGATCACGAACTGGATCACGTACTCCTTGTGATCGAGGCCGTCGAACAGCAGGGCAGAGCCGGCATCGAAGGTCTTCGACAAGCGGATGTAGGCCGGGTAACCCTGGACCAGATCGGCGTCGTCATAGGCGCGCACCAGTTGCACGGCTTCGACCTGAAGGATTTTGATTTTTTTCGGGTTGGCGATGATGTCTTCTTCGGTGGCCTTGTAGCCGACCCCCGGTTTGAGCGTGATCAGACCGGCCTTGGCCAGCAGTTGCAGGCCGCGACCGCTGTTGATCGGATCATTGGCGATGGCCACGCTGGCGCCTTCAGGCAACGCGTCGAAGCTTTGGTATTTTTTCGAGTAGAGGCCGACGTTGTTGATGATCCCCGGCGCGAACGGCACCAGGTCAAAACCGGCGGCGGTGTTGGCATTTTCCAGGAACGGGATGTGCTGGAAGTAGTTCACGTCGATGTCGCCGGCGGCGAGGCTGACGTTGGGCGCGATCCAGTCGCTGAACTCCACCAGGTCGACTTGCAGGCCCTGTTTTTTGGCTTCTTCGACGGCGGCCTCCAGGGGGATGGCGAAGGCGGCGGTGGTGCCGACTTTCAGCGGCGCTTCGGCGGCGAAGAGGGTGGAGCTGAACAGGCCGAGGGCCAGGGCCAGTGCTTTGACTGGGTGAGAGAGGTAGTGCTTGGTCATGGTGAATTTTCCAGTCAAGTTAAGGCGATCGTTCCCACGCAGAGCGTGGGAACGATCAGGGTCGGGGGTTAGTGTCGGTAATGGGATCCGGTGTGTTGCTCCGGCAAATGCGCCTCGCCGTGAAACAGCTTTTCCCGCAGGCTGCCGCTGTCGTAAGCGGTCTTGTACGACCCGCGCCGTTGCAACTCCGGAATCACCAACTCAATGAAATCTACATAGCTCTCCGGCGTGACAATCCGCGTCAGGTTGAAGCCGTCCAACCCGGTTTCTGCGATCCACGATTCCAGCTCATCAGCGACTTGCTCAGGCGACCCCACCACGGTGATGTAGCGGCCACCGAGGGCGTGTTGCTCCAGCAATTTGCGGCGGGTCCAGTCGTTGTTTTGCAGATTTTTGGTGGCGGACTGGATCGCGTTGCTCTTCACGTACTGGATCGGTTCATCGATGGCGTACTCGGAGAAATCGATCCCGGTCGACGCTGAAAAATGCGCCACGCCAGCCTCGGCGCTGGCGTAGCTCAGGTACTCGGCGTGCTTCTCCCAGGCAAGCTCCTCGGTGGCGCCGACGATCACGTTCAGCCCCATGAACACCTTGATGTCCTCCGGGTTGCGACCGGCTTCGACGGCACTGGCGCGGACCTTGTTCACCTGAACCTTGGTCGACGGTTTGTTCTGACCGCTGATGAACACGCACTCGGCATGTCGCCCGGCGAACAGCAAACCGCGATCCGAACTGCCAGCCTGAAACAGCACAGGCGTGCGTTGCGGCGACGGTTCGCAAAGGTGATAACCCTCGACCTGATAGAACTCACCCTTGTGCTCGACCTTGTGCACTTTCTCGGGTTGGGCGTAGATCCGCTGCTGCGGATCGTTAAGCACCGCGCCGTTTTCCCAACTGCCTTCCCAGAGTTTGTAGAGCACTTGCAGGTATTCGTCGGCCTGGTCGTAACGACGGTCGTGTTCCACCTGTTCGCTCAACCCCATGGCTTTGGCGGCGCTGTCGAGGTAGCCGGTGACGACGTTCCAGCCGACCCGACCACGGCTCAGGTGATCGAGGGTCGACATGCGTCGGGCGAACAGGTACGGCGGTTCGTAGGTCAGGTTGGCGGTCAGGCCGAAGCCGAGGTTTTTGGTCACGGCGGCCATGGCCGAGACCAGCAGTAGCGGGTCGTTGACCGGCAACTGGATTGACTCTTTGAGCGGTACGTCCACCGAGTTTTGATAGACGTCATAGACCCCGACGATGTCGGCGATGAACAAGCCGTCGAACAATCCACGCTCCAGCAATTGCGCCAGTTCGGTCCAGTATTCGATGGTTTTGTATTGAGTGGAGTTGTCCCGTGGGTGCGTCCACAGACCATGGTTGATGTGCCCGATGCAGTTCATGTTGAACGCGTTGAGCAGGATCTTCTTTTTAGCGTCGGCCATCAGAGGGTCCCCCGCAACGGCGGGTTTTCATCGTTGAGGTAGAAATTACCGACCGCGTGATATTTCCAGCGCACCGGGTCGTGCAGTGTGTGCACCCGGGCATTGCGCCAATGGCGATCCAGTCCGTGTTCAACCAGGGTCGCCTGACTGCCGGCGAGTTCGAACAGCGTGCTGCCAGCGGCGAGCGAAATCTCGGTGCTGATAGCGCGGGCTTCGGCGACTGCAATCGATGCCGCGGCGACGGTCTGGGCATTGGTGTCGGCCTGAGCCTTGTCGAGGAATTCGCCGGAGCGTTCCAGCAAGGCTTCAGCGGCATGCAGGCGAATGCTCAAGTGGCCGAAGCTCTTGATGGTCAGCGGGTCTTCGACGGCTTTGTCGCTGCCGGAATCGATCCATGGCCGGGTTTTGGTGCGCACGAAGTGCAGCGCATCTTCATACGCGGCGCGGGCGATGCCGGTGTCGATGGCGGCGTGAAGGATCTGCGCCAGCGGGCCGACGGTGGTCGGGCGTTCGAAGGCGCTTTGAAACGGGATCACGTCTTCGGCTGCGACGTAGACATCTTCAAACACCACCGAACCGCTGCCGGTGGTGCGCTGGCCGAAGCCGCTCCAATCGTCGATGACCGTCAGGCCTTTGCTGTTGCGCGGTACGAACGCCAGTTGCTGCACGCCGTTTTCATCCACCACCGAGGTCGGGATGCGCTGGGCGTAGATGGCGCCGGTGGCGTAGAACTTGCGGCCATTGATGCGATAGCCGTCACCGTCGCGGGTCAGGCGGGTGACGCGGTCGTGAGCGGTTTTTGTCCCGAGTTCGGCGAGGGCATTGCCGAAACGCTGACCGGCCAGTACTTCGGCGTACAGGCGTTTTTTCTGCTCTTCGCTGCCATTCACCCGCAACACTTCGAGGGCATAGAAATGGTTCTGCGGGATCTGGCCGAGGGAACCGTCAGCCTGGGCGATCAGCGCGATCACCTTGGCCAGGGTGACGTTGGAAACCCCGGCGCCGCCATATTCTTTTGGCACATTGATGCCCCAAAGACCCGAGCGGGAAAACACTTCCAGTTCCGGGTAGGGCAAACGGCGTTCGCGGTCACGCAGGGCGCTGTCGCGTTTGAAGTCTTCGGCCAGGTCACTGGCGACGATCAGGGCTTGCTCATCGCTGGTGATGACCGCGACGTGGTGAGAAAGAGTCATGTGTTTCTCCAGAGATCTGGTCAAAAAGGTTCTGGTCGTCAGATCCAGGAGTGCCGTGCGGGCAGCGTGCCGTTCAGGTGATAGGTGCCGACGGCGTGATATTTCCAGCGCACCGGGTCGTGCAGCGTGTGCACTCGGGCGTTGCGCCAGTGGCGGTCGAGGTTGAATTCGGCGAGGGTGGCGCGGCTGCCGGCCAGTTCGAAAAGCTTTTCGCTGGCCAGCAGCGAGATTTCGGTGGTCAGCACTTTGGCTTCGGCCACGGCAATCGAGGCGCGGGCGGCGGACTCGGCGGTGAGCGGCGCGGCGTTGACTTGATCGAGCACTTGCCCGGCCTTGCGTAGCAGGGCTTCGGCGGCGTGCAGTTCGATTTTCAGCTTGCCGATATCGGCGATCACGTAGAGGTCATCGCTGGCCCGTTCGACTTTGGCGTCGATCCATGGGCGAGCGCGGGTTTTCACGAACTCGATGGCGTCGTCGATGGCGCCCCGGGCAATGCCAGCGTCGATGGCCGCTTGAATCAGCTGCGACACGGCGCCCTGGATGTTCGGCGTATCGTTGATCTTCCAGTTATCCACCACCCACTCGGCGTCGACCCGCACGTTATTGAGCAAAATGGTGCCGCTGGCCGTGGTGCGCTGACCGAAGCCCGACCAGTCATCGGCGATGCGCAACCCCGGCGTACCGCGGCGGACGAAGGCCAGTACTTGCTTGCCGTCGTCGTTCAGCGCGTTGACCGCAACCCAGTGGGCGAACAGCGCGCCGGTGGAGTAAAACTTCTGTCCGTTGAGGACGAAGCTGTCGCCGTCAGCGGTGATCCGCGCTTTGAGTTCAAGGGTGTTTTTGGCGCCGCGTTCAGGTCCGGCATTACCGATGCGCCAGCCCTCGAGCACGCTTTTGAACAGCTGTTTTTTCTGCTGTTCGGTGGCGCTACCCAGTACCAGGTTGAGAATGCCGAACTGGTTTTGCGGGATCTGCCCCAAGGCAGGATCGGCCGCGGAAATGATCGCGAACACGTCGGCAATTGTGACGAACGAAACCTGCGGCCCACCGTACTCGCGGGGGATGGCAATACTGCCCAGACCGCTGCGGGTGAATTGTTCTATTTCCGACCATGGCAGTTTGCGCTGCCGGTCCCGTTTGGCCGCTTGCAGGCGGGCGATTTGCGCCAGCTCATGGGCAGCCTTGATGGCTTGCGCATCGTTACGCAAGATTTGAGCGGGCAACAACAACGGGGCGATGTCCAGATCACTCTGGACGATTGCATCTGCCAGACTGGACATCAGCGCCGCTCCTTGGCTGCACGCAATGCCCTGGCGATCTGCACTGGGGTGATTGTGTTCCGGACCATACCTACCTCACATCTCATGGAAACGCCGCGATGGATGCGGCGAACGAAAATCAAGAATGTCCGGTGGTCCGGTGCATATACCCTAAGCGTGTATAAAAAATTAATAAACTAACGTTTAGGAATAACGATAGAAGGAGCGTCACGGATTCATGTAGCAGCTGGCGAAGCCTGCGTTCGGCTGCGCAGGCTTCGCCAGCTGCTACATGGATCTCAGTGTTTGCGGGGTTCGGCGGCCATGAGCATCTCTTTTGGCCGGACCTGCAGATAGGGATTGGCGCAGCCGATCTTCAGCCTGCGCGGTGGTGCCCAGCGTGAGTTGTTACCCACCCGGTCGAGGATGCAATAAGTCACTTCCAGCCGCAGGTCTTCGCCGGCTTCAAGAATGATCGCCGGCGGCACCCAGACCTGGATTGGCTGGCCGACATCACAGGCCTTGAGCCGTGGCAGATCCATACGTACATCGCCCCAGCGCAGGGTGATTTCGTCGTCGACGGCCATGTTCAGGTACGGCTCGATGGTCAGCGGAACGCCGCGCTTGATCTGGTTCGGATTGACCCCCTGACGGCGAATGGTCTCGGGGATGCTCACCGGCTCCAGGCTCTGATTTTCGTCGCCGCACAGCGCAGATGATTGGCCGCCGGGGCAGTCGAGTTTGATCTGCACTCGTCTGGCCGCCGATAGCGCCGGGCCTTGCCCGATCTGCATGATCCGGTAGTGAATGCGCGAGGTGCCGTTGGCGATGAAGCTCTCGGGTACACGCAGTTGAACCGGTTGGCCGACATCGTTGATCGCTAGCACTCTGGAAGCCACGTAGCAGTTGTCCCAGAACAATTCGACCAGGTCGCCTTCGTCCATGCCGGGGTAGGGCGCCACGTCAATCAGCAGGTGCGCCGCCGAGGTGATGTTGATGCCGCTCTTGTGAGATTGCGCCAGGGTCGGGGCCGCAAGTTCGGGTTTGTTCGAAGTGTTTGTCATGGGGTTTCTCCTTGAAGTCTTGCAGCGAAGTCCGTTTCTGAAAGATCAAAAGGCGTGAATGACCGAGCAACAAAACTGCTCACTATTGACGAGTGAAAATAATGATTGAACGTGATTAGCGCCTGTGGAGGACTAGATAAGAGTGCGCGTGAATTCGTGTCAATAGAGTTGCTTAGTTAAAGGTTGAATATCCAGTTATTCAGAAATCTCCTACGAGCAGAAGTTAATAAGCTGCACTGCTCTGTCGAACTTGACTGCGAATTTTATGGGCTTTGCGCATTGTGGGGGGCAAGCCGTGGGCCACTGTAGCTCACGCATTTTCTTGAATTTTAGGCGAAGCAAATCTGTAGCAGGACATATATATGTACCGCACACGCCGACAAGAAGTTATAGAAGGATTAGGCGAGTTAATTTAGATGTGAAGGATATTGCTTTGCGGGAGTTAAATGCCACTTCCATCCATGGAAGTTAACAAGTATTGATATTTCAGTTGTGAGCGTTGTTCAGGAACTTGCTGAGAAACTGCTTCGTCCGTTCTTCTTTCGGGTTGGCGAACAGTGCTTTGGCTTCGCCTTGCTCAACGATCACACCCTTGTCGAAAAACACCACACGGTTGGCCACGTCCCGGGCAAAACCCATCTCGTGCGTGACGATCACCATGGTGCGTTTTTCCTCGGCCAGACTGCGAATCGTCGCCAGCACTTCACCCACCAGCTCCGGGTCGAGTGCCGAGGTCGGTTCGTCGAACAGGATCACTTCCGGTTCCATCGCCAGTGCGCGGGCAATCGCCACACGCTGTTGCTGACCACCGGAAAGGCGTCGCGGGTAAGCGTCTTCCTTGCCCGCCAGGCCAACCCTGGCCATCAGCTTTTTACCCAGGACAACGGCTTCGGCGTGCGGGATCTTCTTTACGATGATCGGGCCTTCGATGACGTTTTCCAGGGCGGTGCGATGGGGGAACAGGTTGAAGTTCTGGAACACGAAACCCACTTGCTGGCGCAAACGTCGCACCAGGCTCTGCTGCTGGTTCAACGGGCGGCTGCCATCGATCTCGATGTCACCGACCTTGATCCGGCCGCTGGTGGGCTCTTCCAGAAAATTCAGGCAACGCAGGAACGTGGTCTTGCCCGAGCCGCTGGGCCCAATGATTGCCACCACCTCGCCTTCCTTCACTTGCAGATCGATGCCGTTGAGCACGACTTGACCCTTGAACTGCTTTGTCAGTTTTTCCACGACAATCATTGGGTCAGGACTCCTGGTCGTGCCGGTTTACCCGCTCTTCCAACTTGTTCTGCAGGTGCGACAGCACCGTGGCCAGAACCCAGTAGATCAGCGCGGCGGCAAGGTACATGGTGAACACTTCGAAGGTTCGGGCGGTAATCAGCTGCGCCTGGCGGAACAGCTCCGGCACCTGGATGGTGGCGGCCAGCGCGGTGTCCTTTACCAGCGAGATAAAGCTGTTGCCCAGCGGTGGCAATGCGGTGCGCATCGCTTGCGGGATGATGGCCCGGCGCAGGGTCTGCGCGCGGGTCATGCCAATACTGGCCGCAGCTTCCCACTGACCGCGCTCGATGGAGCTGATCGCGGAACGCAGGATTTCGCAGGCGTAGGCTGCCATGTTCAGCGAAAAGCCGATCAGGGCTGCCGACAGCGGATCAAGTTCGATACCCAATTGCGGCAAGCCGTAGTAGATCACGAACAGTTGCACCAGCAACGGCGTGCCGCGAAAGAACGACACGTAGATGCGGGCGATCCAGCTCACCAGCTTGAAGCGTGAAAGGCGCATCAGTGCCAGGCCGAAGCCCAGCACGAGGCCGAAGAACATCCCGCCCAGGCTCAAGATGACCGTGTAGTAGGCCCCCTTGAGCAGGAAGGGCAGGGAGTCCAGTGCGAGTTGGAAAGCTTCTTCCATTATTGAGTGACGTCAGCGCTGAAGTATTTTTCCGAAAGCTTTTTCAGCGTACCGTCGGCACGCAGCTTGTCGATGGCTTTGTTCACCGCGGCCAGCAGCTCAGGCTCGCCTTTGCGCAGGGCAATACCGGCTTCCTGACGGGAGAACGCTTCGCCGGCGGCGGTAGTGTCCTTGGCTTTCTTGGCGTATTCCAGCGCGGCGAGGCGGTCGATCAGAATGGCGTCGATGCGGCCGACACGCAGGTCCTGGAACTTGGTCGGATCATCGTCATAGGTCTTGATGATGGCTTTTGGCTGATTGTCCTTGAGCCACTGCTCGTAGTTGGTGCCCAGGCCTACACCGACTTTTTTGCCGGCCAGGTCGGCGGCAGACTTGATGTTCAACTCCGCAGCCTTTTTGGTCAGCACCAGCGCCTGAATCCCGGAAACGGTGTACGGCTCGGAGAAGTCATACTTTTTCTTGCGCTCTTCCGAGATGGTTACCTGGTTGATCACCGCGTCCAGACGCTTGGATTCCAGCGCCGCGAGGATGCCGTCCCATTTGGTCGGTTGCAGTTTGACCTTCACGCCCAGCTCTTTGGCCAGGGCTTCGGAGAACTCGACTTCGAAGCCGGCCAGCTTGCCGTCGGCGTCGACGAAACTGAACGGTGGGTAAGTGCCTTCCAGGCCGACGTTGATCACGCCAGCGTCTTTGATTTTTTGCAGTTGCTCACCGGCAACTGCCTGCCCCAACAGGCCGGCACTGAGTGCCAGACCCAGCGAACCCACCAGCAGATTTCGACGTAGTGCGGAAAAATTCATGAACAAGCCCCTGTGTTTTCTTATGAAGACGCTTTTAGGAATGTTGGCAAAATCGGGATTTGGACGACTGCGATATCCTGCCCTAAAGCAGCGTATGCGTCTCGCTGCAAATTCGCCTGCGGCGTGACTATATGATGTAGTTTTTAGATTGGAAAATAATAAATATTAAGTTTGTTATTCGTTATTTGAATATCTAATCAAGGATCGTTCCTCAAGCTCTGCGGGGGAATGCCCAAGGGACGCGGAGCGTCACGGGCTGCATTCCCACACAGAGCGTGGGAACGATCAGTCAACGTCTCGGTTAAAAAAACTCTTTGTAGGCAAACAATGCCGGCTCCCCACCGGTGTGCAGGAAGATGATCGGACCGTCATTGAAGCGCTGGCGGCCGATGCCATCGAGCAAACCTGCCATGGCCTTGCCGGTATAAACAGGGTCGAGCAGCAAACCTTCCTGGCTCGCCAGCAGTTTCACCGCTGATAACGTCCCGGCATTCGGTTCGCCATAGCGCGGGCCGAAGTATTCGTCCCACAACTCGACCTTGAAACTCGCCGGCAGGCTCACGCCCAGCAATTCGGCCGTGCGTTCGGCGAGCCCCTGGACTTTCGGTCGCTGATCTTCATCGCTACGGGAAACCGTGACACCAATCACTGGCAAATCCGGCAGTGTTTCACTCAACGCCAGCGCCAGGCCGCTGTGGGTTCCAGCGCTGCCCGAAGCCAGGACCACGGCTGCGAAATTCAGGCCGGTGTCCTTGATCTGTTCGGCCAGTTCCAGCCCTGCACGCACGTAACCCAAAGCGCCCAATGGGTTCGAGCCACCAATCGGCACCAGATACGGCTTTTTGCCGTTGTTGCGCAAACGGTCGGCCAGGGACTGCAATTGCTCGTCAGCGTTGTCGAGGTTTTCCACCAGCTCGACCTTGGCATCGAACAGGTCCAGCAACAGCCGATTGCCGTTGCCGACATAGTTAGCGTCGTCGGTGCCGAGCGGATTCTCCAGCAGCGCCACACAGCCCAGGCCAAGCTTGGCCGCAATGGCGGCCGTCTGGCGAACGTGGTTGGACTGAAGCGCACCCGCGGTGATCAAGGTGTCAGCACCCTGGGCCAAGGCATCGGCGGCCAGGTATTCAAGTTTGCGCAGCTTGTTGCCGCCCATCGCCAACGGCGTCAGGTCGTCACGCTTGACGTACACATCGCGACCCAACCAGGCCGACAGGCGTTCGAGTTTTTCCAGCGGGGTCGGGTGGCCGAGCAGATCGAGGCGGTCAAAACGGGCAAGCTGTTGTTTGATCATGGTTCCGTACTGGCGGAGAAAGATGTCAGGACTATAAGCACGCCTATTTATCGGGGCAACCGCCAATCGCTTATAGCTAAAAATTCTTAACCCAGCACAATTGGTTCTTAATTCGGCTTCCAGACCTTGCCGTAAAGTAATTGCCGTCAGCGCGGCCAGACAGTCCGGCCGCCGTGAGGAGTTATTTACCGTGAGCGAGCGTTCCAGTCATTGGCAATTGCAGACCATCGTCAGCCAGCTGCGCACGGCGCGTGACCAGTGGCGAGCTGAAAACGGCCGCGCCAGCACCGAGCAGGGCGGTCGAGAGCTGCCGTCCCGCGCGGCCATGGCGGAGATTCTTGAAGCGCTGTGCGGCGCGCTGTTCCCGATGCGCCTGGGGCCGGTGGATTTGCGCGAGGAGAGTGAGGACTTCTACGTCGGCCACACGCTGGACGTTGCGTTGAACGCTTTGCTGGCGCAGGCGCGCCTCGAACTGCGTTATGCCGCCCGCCACAGTACCCAGGCTGATACAGAGGTCGAGGCCAGAACCATTCAGATCATTCAGGACTTCGCCCTCGCACTTCCGGGGTTGCGAAGCCTGTTGGACACCGACGTGCTGGCGGCTTACCACGGCGATCCGGCGGCGCGCAGCGTCGATGAAGTGTTGTTGTGCTATCCCGGCATTCTGGCGGTGATTCACCATCGCCTGGCCCACCATTTGTACCGGGCCGGGTTGCCGTTGCTGGCACGCATCAGCGCGGAAATCGCTCACTCGGCGACCGGCATAGATATTCATCCGGGCGCGCAGATCGGGCGCAGTTTCTTCATCGATCACGGGACGGGTGTCGTGATCGGCGAGACGGCGATTATTGGTGAACGCGTGCGGATTTATCAGGCGGTGACCCTGGGCGCCAAGCGCTTCCCGTCGGATGAGGACGGCCAGTTGCAGAAAGGCCATCCGCGACATCCGATCGTTGAGGACGATGTGGTGATCTATGCCGGGGCGACGATTCTGGGGCGTATCACGATTGGCAAGGGGTCGACTATTGGCGGCAACGTCTGGCTGACCCGCAGCGTGCCGGCGGGCTGCAACCTGACTCAGGCGAATCTGCAGCATGATGACGGTACGCAGAAGTAGGGCGGTCGATGGAGCTTTGTCTGATCAGAGAGCCACCCCTCACCCCAACCCTCTCCCCACAGGGGAGAGGGGAAAGGGAGCCGATCTCCAGGCATTTCAAAACTTGAGTTCACTCGGTATCTCAGGTCGCAGAATGTCTACCAAACACCTCGGTCGGTCCCCTCGCCCCTTTGGGGAGAGGGTTAAGGTGAGGGGTGGATCTTAGATCTGTACAGAGATAATGGCATTCCGCCAATTTTCACTGAACGAACCTCCCAAACCCCGCGTCATACCCATCCTTGAGCTAGCGTACGAAAGATACCGTCGAGCTTTGCGATTAGTCCTTAGCCCCCTACTCATGTTTAAATTGAACGCTCATTCAAGTTAAACCGCCGGTTTGCTGCCCGCTCACAACAGGAGGCTTGCCTTTGCCGAGTCCGTTATTGATTGCCCTGTTTCACTCCCTCGAGGTGCATCTTTCATGAGTGCATCGCCCACCTCCGCCAGCGGTCAGGTCCGCATGAATCCGCCGGTTTTTTATTTCGCGGCGACCTTTATTTTGTTGTTCGCCGTTGTGGTCATGGCGATACCCGAACAGGCCGGTGCCTGGTTGCTGGCCGCGCAAAACTGGGCGGCCAACACGGTCGGCTGGTACTACATGCTCGCGATGACCCTGTATCTGGTCTTCGTGGTGGTCACCGCCTTGTCCGGCTACGGCAAGATCAAGCTCGGTGCCGACCACGACGAACCTGAATTCAGTTACCTGTCCTGGGCCGGCATGCTGTTCGCCGCCGGGATCAGCATCACGCTGTTTTTCTTTTGCGTATCCGAACCGCTGACCCATTTGGCGCAACCGCCGCAAGGCGAAGCGGGCACGGCGGATGCAGCGCGTCAGGCGATGCAGATTCTGTTTCTGCACTGGGGCCTGCACGGCTGGGGCGTGTTCGCCTTCGTCGGCATGGCGCTGGCCTACTTCGCGTACCGGCATAACCTGCCGCTGGCGTTGCGTTCGGCGCTGTATCCGCTGATCGGCAAGCGCATCAACGGCCCGATCGGCTACGCGGTGGACGGCTTCGGCATCATCGCCACGGTGTTCGGCCTGGGCGCGGACATGGGCTTTGGCGTGCTGCACCTCAACTCGGGTCTGGACTATCTGTTCGGCATCGCCCACACCCAATGGGTTCAGGTCGGTCTGATCACGTTGATGATGGGCGCGGCGATCATCGTCGCGGTGTCCGGCGTCGATAAAGGCGTGCGGGTAATGTCCGACATCAACATGCTGCTGGCCTGCGCACTGCTGCTATTCGTGTTGTTCGCCGGCCCCACGCAGCACCTGCTCAACACCTTGATCCAGAACATCGGCGACTACCTCGGCGCGTTGCCGATGAAGAGTTTCGACCTCTACGCCTACGACAAACCCAGCGACTGGCTGGGCGGTTGGACCGTGTTCTACTGGGCCTGGTGGATTGCCTGGTCGCCGTTCGTGGGCCTGTTCATCGCACGGATCTCTCGTGGCCGGACCATCCGCGAATTCGTCTTCGGCGTGCTGCTGATTCCGCTTGGCTTCACCCTGGCGTGGATGTCGATCTTCGGCAACAGCGCCATCGATCAAGTCCTCAACCACGGCATGAGCGCCCTCGGCATGTCGGCCATCGACAACCCGTCGATGACCCTTTACCTGCTGCTGGAAACCTACCCGTGGAGCAAAACTGTCATCGCGGTGACGGTGTTCATCAGCTTCGTGTTCTTCGTCACTTCGGCCGATTCCGGCACCGTGGTGCTCTCGACGTTGTCCGCCAAGGGCGGCAATCCCGATGAAGACGGGCCGAAATGGCTGCGGGTATTTTGGGGTGCGATGACCGCGCTGGTGACCAGTGCGCTGCTGTTCTCCGGCAGCATTGATGCGCTGAAGTCCGCGGTGGTGCTGACCTCGTTGCCGTTCTCGATGATTTTGCTGCTGATGATGTGGGGGCTGCACAAGGCGTTCTATCTGGAGTCGCAGAAGCAGATCGCGCAGCTGCATTCCCTGGCACCGGTGTCCGGTTCGAGGCGTGGCGGATGGCGTCAGCGCTTGAGCCAGGCTGTGCATTTCCCGTCTCGCGATGAGGTCTATCGTTTCCTTGAAACGACGGTGCGTCCGGCGATTGAAGAGGTGACGGCAGTGTTCGTCGAAAAGGGTTTGCACGTGGTCGCTCAGCCCGATCCGGCCAATGACAGCGTCAGCCTGGAAATCGGTCACGGTGAGCAGCATCCGTTCATCTATCAGGTGCAGATGCGGGGTTACTTCACGCCTTCGTTCGCCCGGGGCGGGATGGGCTCCAAGGAACTCAACAACCGCCGTTACTACCGCGCCGAAGTGCATTTGAGCGAGGGCAGTCAGGACTACGATCTGGTCGGCTATACCAAGGAGCAGGTTATCAACGACATCCTCGATCAGTACGAACGGCACATGCAGTTTCTGCATTTGGTGCGTTGATCGAGAACCGGTGGCGCTCAGGTTTCGCTGCTCATCACCATGAACAGCACCAGCGCCGCCACCGGTACACCGAATACGGCGCTGCCAACCATCAGTTCTGTGCTCAACGACTGGCCGGCGGTGACCATGCCGACTGCGCCGTTGATCAACGTCAGTGCCAGCCACAACACGGCAAAGCTGTAGGCCAGGACCTGGCGCGGGAAGCCGATTTTCTCACCGATGAACAGCATCAGCGCCAGCAGGACCAGGCCGAAGAAGATGATGATGGTGGTGTGCATGGTGAAGTCCTCGCGACGACTTTCAGAGTTCTCGACCTAGAGTGTGGTCGAGTGAGTAGCGTCCTGCTCCGCGAAACAGGATGTACAGCGATAGAAACGCCATCAACACCGGGTATTCGATGCCACGGTCGATCCAGGGCCAGGTCGGTCCGAGAATACTGGCGATCGTCAGCATCTGGATACCCATCATCGCCGCCAGCAGGCGCGTCCCCAGTCCCAGAACCAGCAGGAATCCGCCGACGCCTTCCAGCAACGCCACCACCAGGCCAATCAGGCCTGGCATAGGCAAGTGCAGGAGGTTCTGGATCAAGTTGATCGACGCGGCCATCGGGTCCGCCATCGAGCCGTGCGACTGGCCGAGCAGTTTGGGCAGGCCGTGGGTCACCATGATCACGCCGAACGTGGCGCGTAACAGGGCGTAGGAAACGGGTTCGCCGAGGCGGTAAAGCGGCGCGAGTGCCGGAATAAGCAAGGTCGGGTTCTGGCGCATGGGAGCTCCGAGGCATGTGTCATCAATGATCGGTCCCACGCGCAGCGTGGGAATGATCGGTGTCAGGGCGGACGTTAGCGCCGCGTCGGTTTCAACAGGTCTTCCAGGCCGATGCGGCGGAACATCTCGGCGCGTACCCGATCGGCCATGGCGGTGACGATTTCCGCGCCCTCTTCAGATGGGTCGATATGCCGGCGAAACGGACGAGTGCCGAAGGGCATCCCGACGATCTCGACGATAGCGTTGGCCACCTCGCCCACATCGGCGTCTGCCGGTTCCAGCGCGGCCAGACCTTTGAGTGCCTGATCCGGGACTCCGGCGTAAAGGCCTTCGTTGTATTCGGCGGCGCGGGCCTGATCGGCGGGTGAGCCGGAGTGCACGAAGTGGTTGGTGCGCCAAAACCGCTGGAAGCACCGGTAATCAGAATGACGGATTTCATAGCGTTGACCTCTGCACCGTAAGGGAGGTTTCAGGCGCGACGGAGAAGACGTAGAACGCGACCCAACCGACAAACATCGCCCAGACCGGCAGGGTCAGCGAACAGCGTAAACATCAATTTCGATTGCCCGGTGTGGGCGGTGTGGGCTGGATGACTCATGATTTTCTTCTCCTTGACCCGAGTGAGGCTGCTCAGACGAGGCCGCCATTGACGCGCAGGATTTGCCCGTTCACCCACGCTGAGTCCGGGCCGACCAGGAAGGACACAACGCGCGAGATGTCTTCCGGCTGAGCCAGACGTTCCAGCGGAGGCATCTTGGCGAAGGTCCGGATTTGCTCTTCGCTCTTGCCCTGCAAGAACAGATCGGTCACCACCGGGCCGGGTGCGACGGCGTTGACGGTGATGTTGCGACCGCGCATTTCCTTGGCGAACACCTGGGTCAGCGATTCCACCGCCGCTTTGCTGGCGATGTACACGGCGTAGCCCGGCAGGTTCATGCCGACGGTGCTGCTGGAGAAGTTGACGATCCGGCCACCGCTGTTCAGGCGGGTGGCCGCTTCACGCAGGGTGTTGAAAGTGCCCCGAGCGTGGATGTTGAAGTTTTGGTCGAACAGCTCATCGGTGTGTTGCGCCAGCGGCATGACTTTAAGGATTCCGGCGTTGTTGATCAGGACGTCGACCTTGCCCAGTTGTGTTTCGGTCTCGTCGAACATCCGGCGCACGTCGTCGGCATTGGCCACATCGGCCTTGATCGCTATGGCCTGATGGCCCGCCTGACGCAGTTCCACAACCAGTTTCGAGGCTTCAGTGGCGCTGCTGGCGTAGTTGATGGCGACGGCAAAACCTTCGCTGGCCAGTTGTTTGGCAATCACGGCGCCGATGCCGCGAGAGGCGCCGGTCACGATGGCGACTTTGGTCGTTTGAGTAGTCATGGCAAAGGTTCCTTGGAAGTTGTTTGCTTGGAGGGGAAGCCAGATTCACATGTTTACTCAGGCCGATAAATGCACGAGAGTTGCCTTGACTGTTCAATAATCGCCAACAATCGAGTGCCGGAGACCCACGTGGATCAAGTCAAAGCGATGAAGGTTTTCGTGCGGATTTATGAGCGCAGCAGCTTCACGCTGGCCGCCGATGACTTGAATCTGCCGCGGGCGACGCTGACCCATACGCTGAATCAGTTCGAAGCCTGGCTGGGTACTCGTTTACTAGAGCGCAGTACGCGTAAGGTCCGTCCTACGCTGGATGGCGAGGCGTACTACCTGCGTTGCGTGCAATTGCTGGCAGAACTGGAAGAAGCAGAACTGGCCTTTCGCAGCGTGGCGCCGAAAGGGCGGTTACGGGTCGACTTGCACGGCACGCTGGCCAGGCATTTTGTGATCCCCGCGTTGCCGCAGTTTATGGCGCGCTACCCGGACATCGAACTGTCCATCAGCGAGGCCGACCGCTTTGTCGACTTGATCGCCGAAGGCGTCGACTGCGTGCTGCGCGCCGGCACCTTGGGCGACTCGGCGCTGATCGGAAAACGCGTGGCCAACCTGCGACAAATCACCTGTGCCAGCCCCGCTTACCTTCGCAAATTCGGCGAGCCGAAGCATCTCGATGATCTTAAAAACCATCGCGCGGTGAACTACGTTTCGCGTACCACCGCCAAGCAGTTTCCGTTTGAATTCATGGTCGATGGCGAACTGAAGGAAGTCACCATCGATGGCGCGTTATCGGTGTTTGGCGCAGAGATTTATGCCGCCTCGGCGATAGCCGGGCTGGGTTTGATCCAGTGCCCGCACTACCGAATGGAAACGCAGATTTCCCAAGGGCTGGTGCAGGAAATTCTCACCAACACCCCACCGCCGCCGATGCCGGTTTCAGTGCTGTATCCCCACAACCGACATATGTCGCCACGGGTTCGGGTATTTGTGGATTGGTTGGGGGAAGTGTTTGCGGATGCTGTTTGACCCCGTCCCCTGATCGCCCCCACGCTCTGTGTGGGAATGCAGCCCGGGACGCTCCACGGCAAACATGAAATATGTGAAACGTTTCAGCATTTCTCTAGTCCGGGGGTTATCGGCGTTTGTCTGGGCGTATGCTGGGCAACTTGCGAAGCAGTCGATACCAAATTCAAGACAGACAAGAGAGGATTCGATGACCTACACCGCTGCCGAAAACCGCTATGACTCCATCCCTTACCGCCGCGTAGGCCGCAGCGGGCTGGTGCTGCCGGCGCTGTCACTGGGCCTGTGGCACAACTTCGGTGACAGCACGCCGATCGACACTCAGCGTTCGTTACTGCGTACCGCGTTTGATCTTGGCATCAACCATTTCGACCTGGCCAACAACTACGGCCCGCCGTACGGCAGCGCCGAGATCAATTTCGGCCGTTTGCTGCGTGAAGATTTCAAGCCGTATCGCGACGAGCTGATCATCTCCAGCAAGGCCGGTTGGGACATGTGGGCCGGCCCTTATGGTCAGGGCGGCGGTTCGCGCAAATACGTGCTGGCCAGCCTTGATCAGAGCCTGCAGCGCCTGGGTCTGGACTACGTGGACATTTTCTATTCCCACCGCTTCGACCCGGACACGCCGCTGGAAGAAACCGCCAGCGCACTGGCCACCGCGGTACAACAGGGCAAGGCGTTGTACATCGGTATCTCCTCGTACTCGGGGGTTAAAACCCGTGAAATGGCCGCGCTGCTGAAAGAGTGGAAAGTGCCGTTGCTGATTCACCAGCCGGCTTACAACCTGCTCAATCGCTGGGTGGAAAAAGACCTGTTGGATACGACGGACGAACTCGGTACGGGCGTGATTGCGTTCACTCCGCTGGCTCAAGGGCTGCTGACCGACAAGTATCTGAACGGCGTGCCGGCAGATGCGCGGGTTAACCGTCCGGGCGGTGGTTCTTTGCAGGCGTCTCATCTGTCTGAGACCAACATCGCGCACGTGCGTGCACTCAATGAGATTGCCCAGCGTCGTGGTCAGAGCCTGGCTCAGTTGGCATTGGCGTGGACGTTACGCGATCCGCGCGTGACGTCGGCGTTGATCGGTGCGAGCCGGCCGGAGCAGATTATCGAGAACGTCGGCGCATTGAAAAATTTGAGCTTTAGTGCCGAAGAGCTGGCGGAAATTGACCGGTTTGCCCAGGAGGGCGGGGTCAATCTTTGGGAGAAGCCTTCGACGGCTGAGTAAGCTTTTCGGCGCCGGGTCTGTCGGCGCCTGTTCCGGCCTCATCGCGAGCAGGCTCGCTCCCACAGGGTCTGTGCCTGACGCAAATCCACTGTGGGAGCGAGCCTGCTCGCGATTGGGCCAGAACAGACAGCAAAGAACTCAGGGATTACCGGAAAAACGGCACATCCCCCAACACTGTCGCCCGCTGCATCACCCGCCGCGCCGGCCGGTAATCATCCACGGCGTAATGCTGTGTCACGCGGTTGTCCCAAAATGCCACGTCGTCCTTCTGCCAACGCCAGCGAATCGTAAATTCCGGCCGTGTGGCGTGGGCAAACAGAAACTTCAGAATCACCTCGCTTTCGGTCTCCGACAGCTCGTTGATCTTCGACGTGAAGCCTTCATTGACGAACAACGAACGGCGCCCGCTGACCGGGTGCGTGCGAATGACCGGGTGCGACAGCGGCGGATTCTTCCTGCGTGCCTCTTCCCACTGGGCCAACGCCTCAGGCGTGTTGCCGTAGCGTTCCAACGGGAACGAACGAGTGAAATCGTGGGTGGCCGTCCGCCCTTCGAGCAAGGATTTCATCGGCGCCGAAAGCGCTTCGTACGCCGCGATGCCACTGGCCCACAACGTGTCGCCGCCAAATTCCGGCAGCAACTTGGCGCTGAGCACCGCGCCCAGGGCCGGGGTCGGCAGGAAGGTCACGTCGGTGTGCCAGATCGCGTTGTCACGAACGTCAGTGACGGCGGTATCGAGGATCAGCACTTCCGGCTGTTCCGGCACATTCGGGTAGATCGGATGAATGTGCAGGTCGCCGAAGTTGGCGGCGAAACGCGCCTGTTGCTGCGGTGTGATTGGCTGATCGCGGAAGAACAACACTTGATGCTTGAGCAGCGCCTGCTCGATGGCGTCGCGCTGCTCCAGGTTCAGCGGTTGGCTGATGTCGACGCCACTGATCTGTGCGCCGAGGGCGTAGCTTAAGGGGACGATGGTCAGGTTGCTCATGGTCTTTCTCTTCAATTCAGGACGCTTTCCTGTGGGAGCGAGCCTGCTCGCGATTGCAGAGTGTCAGGCGATATTGCTGTGACTGATACATCGCTATCGCGAGCAGGCTCGCTCCCACAGGGGATCTAACATGATGAACACTCAGTGAGCCTGGCCATGCCACGGCACCAGTTTGCGTTGCAGGGCGCGCAAGCCCATCTCCATGGCGAAGGCGATCAGGGCGATCACCAGAATCCCCAGCACCACCACATCAGTGACCAGAAACTGCGCGGCCGACTGCACCATGAACCCCAAACCACTGGTGGCGGCGATCAATTCGGCGGCGACCAGCGTCGACCAACCCACACCCAAGCCAATTCGCACACCGGTCAAAATATCCGGCAGCGCGCTCGGCAGAATCACATGGCGAATCAACTGAGCCTTAGTCGCGCCCAACGACTGCGCGGCGCGCAATTTGGCCGGGTCGACGGTACGCACGCCGGTCGCCGTAGCGATGGCGATCGGGGCGAAGATCGCCAGGTAGATCAGCAAGACTTTCGACAGCTCGCCGATGCCGCACCAGATCACGATCAGCGGCAGATAAGCCAGCGGTGGAATCGGCCGGTAGAACTCGATCAGCGGATCGAGAATGCCGCGAGCAATACGGTTGTCACCGATGGCGATGCCGACCGGCACGGCGGTCAGCACCGCGAAGCCCAGACCCAGACCGATTCGGCTGAGGCTCGCGCCAAGGTGCTGCCATAACGTTGAATCCATGTAGCCGGTGGTCACCAGCAGCCAGCCTTTTTGCAGCACCGCGGAGGGTGGCGGCAGGAACAGCGGTTCGATCATTGCAGTGGCGGTGACAGCCCACCAGATAACCACGAGTGCGACAAGCGTCAGCAGGCTGATCCAGCGCGTGCTCAAACTGCGACGGACCGCAATGACCGTCGAACCCGGTTTCACCGTGACGGCCGGAATTTCATAGCTGCTCATGCGCGCTCCTGCCGCCGGACGGCGCTGCGTTGGGAGAACACTTTGGCGAGCACGTGTTCGCGGGTTTCGATAAAGCGCGGGTCGGATTTGATTGCCCGTGCCGACTCGCCGGCAGCGTAGCGCTGACCGAAATCCAGACTCAGACGCTCAACGATTTGCCCAGGATTGGGCGCCAGCAGAATCAGATCCGTGGCGAGAAACACTGCTTCTTCGATGTCGTGAGTAATCAGGAAAACGGGTTTTGCGGTGCGCTGCCAGACTTGCAGCAGCAGCTCCTGCATCTGTTCGCGAGTGAAGGCATCGAGGGCGCCGAAGGGCTCGTCCATCAGCAATACTCGGGGATCAGCAGCAAGCGCACGGGCCAGACCCACACGTTGCTTCTGGCCACCCGAGAGTTGCCAGATCCGGCGGTTTTCGAAGCCGCAAAGGTCCACCAAAGCGAGCATTTCCCGAGCGCGGATTTCCCGTTTGTCCCGGGAAATGCCGGCCAGTTCCAGGCCGAAACCGACGTTGGCCAGCACGTCCTGCCAAGGCAGCAGGGCATCGTCCTGGAACACCACGCCGCGTTCGGCGCTCGGGCCTTTGACCGGCACGCCATCGAGGGTGATGCGCCCGGCACTGGGCTCGACGAAACCGGCAATCAGGTTCAACAGCGAAGTCTTGCCACTGCCGGACGGGCCGAGGGCGACCAGCAATTGCTGGGGGCCAAGGCTCAGGGAAATATCCGCCAGCACCGGTTCCGGACTGCCGGGGTACTGTGCGCTGATGCGCTCCAGCTGAAGCAAAGCCATCGCAGTTAACTCCGATCAGTTGGTGATGTATTTAGAGCTGACATACGGGGCGTAGTCCGGCAGCACGGCTTCGACTTTGCCTTGTTCTTTCAGGAACGCAGCGGTGTCGGTAATGGCCTTGGTGGTCGGCGCGCCGAGGGTGAGCACCTGATCAGCCGCCAGCGGGTAGACGTTGCCTTGCAGCAGAAGTGGAATGTCACTGGCCTTGGCGCCGGACAATTTCACCAGCTTGTCGACATTGGATTGGTTGGCGAGCCAGGCTGTCGGGTCTTTGCGGTAGTCGGCGTAGGCATCGAGGGTCACTTTGGCGAACGCGGTGACGATTTCCGGATGCTTCTCGGCGAAGTCTTTACGCACCATCCACGCATCAAAAGTCGGCGCGCCGAACTTGGCCAGTTCGCCGGAGGTGATCAGTACTTTGCCGTTCTCCTTGGCGACACCGAGGGCTGGGTCCCACACGTAGGTGGCGTCGATGTCACCGCGTTTCCACGCAGCGATGATGGCTGGCGGGGCAAGGTTGAGGACGGTGACTTTCGATGGGTCGATGTTCCAGTGCTTCAGTGCGGCCAACAGGCTGTAGTGACCGGTGGAAACGAACGGCACGGCGATTTTCTTGCCGATCAGGTCTTGTGGCGTCTTGATCCCGGAGCCGTCACGAGCGACCAAGGCTTCAGCGGCGCCAATCTGGGTGGCGATGAGGAAGGTTTCTACCGGGACTTTGCGGGTGATCGCAGCCGTCAGGGGGCTGGAACCGAGGTAGCCGATCTGCACGTCACCGGAAGCGATGGCGGCGATGATGTCGGCACCGTTGTCGAATTTGCGCCAGTCGATTTTGGCGTTGGTGGCTTTTTCGTACGCGCCGTCGGCTTGGGCGACTTTCGCCGGGTCAACGGTGGTCTGGTAGGCGACGGTGACGTCAGCCGCCTGAGCAAAGAAACTCGCCGCAGCCAATGAGACGGCCGCCAAGAGGCGAAGGGGGAAAGTCAGTTTCATTGAGAAGCTCCTTGTCAGGCGACCGAGAGTCGGCGTGAAAGGAGACTAAATGATCTAAGAATCCGAAAATAAATAACTTTTTCGAATGAGCTTATGAGCGGAAAATTCTAAGCAGAGTGCGCTGATGATCGCCTGATCGTTCCCACGCAGAGCGTGGGAACGATCGGTGCTCAGGAGATTAGTTGCTAATGGCCAGAATGCTCGCCTGATACGACCCGACAAACACATCGAAGTCGCCGACTTCGTTCTGCTCCAGCTCAACCTGCTCAGCCAACGACGAGCGCGCCCGAGCTTCAAACTTCGCCTGGTCTTCGCCATTCAATGGCTCGCTGCGGAAAAACTCTGCATGGACCTGGCTCTGGCGCAGGGAAAACTGACTGAAGCTCTCCTTGTGCTCAGCCATCGCTGCCAGCACCTGGGCCGATGGCGTCAGGGACGGATCCTTGATCTTGGCCAGTTGCGCATCCACTGCCTTGCTGTGGGCATCGCCGCCATGGCTCTGATCCAGCAGCGCCGCCAATGGCGCGATCTTCTCCAGCAATTCGCTGGCCCACTCTTTCAGGTCTGCCGGTTGACCGTCGCGTTGCAGTTGCAGGCCCGGGCGGCGACCTTCCTTGACCACACTGAGGAAGTTCGAGGTTGCATTGTCGCAGTGGGTGTTGGTCAGCAGCGGGCTGTCGTTCAGCGCGCAGTACAACAGGAATGCGTCGAGGAACCGCGACTCCGGCAGATCGATGCCCATCGGCAGGAACGGGTTGATGTCCAGGCAGCGCACTTCTACGTATTGGATGCCGCGGGCCACCAGCGCCTGGATCGGCCGTTCGCCGGTGTAGGTCACGCGTTTCGGGCGGATGTTGGAGTAGTACTCGTTTTCGATTTGCAGGATGTTGGTGTTGAGCTGAACCCACTCACCATCCTTGTGTGTGCCGATCTCGACATACGGCGCATACGGCGTGGCCACTGCTTTGCGCAGGCTGTCGGTGTAGCTGGCCAGATCGTTGTAGCACGGCGTCAGACCGGCCTGGGCGTTACTCTGGTAACCCAGGTCGCTCATGCGCAGGCTGGTGGCATACGGCAGGTAAAGAGTGTCGGGGTCCAGTTGCTCCAGTTGATGCGAACGACCGCGCAGGAATCCGGCGTCCAGCGCTGGCGAAGCACCGAACAGGTACATCAGCAGCCAGCTGTAGCGGCGGAAATTGCGGATAAGTGCGATGTAGGCCGACGACTGATAGTCGCGGTCGGTGCCGACAAAACCTTCGACCTCCTTGAGCAGCGGCCAGAGCTTTTCCGGCAGGGAAAAGTTGTAGTGAATCCCGGCGATGCACTGCATGGTCTTGCCATACCGCAGGGCCAGGCCCTTGCGGTAGACGTACTTGAGCTGACCGATGTTGGAGGTGCCGTAATAGGCGATCGGGATGTCTTCCTCGGCCGGCAACGGGCACGGCATCGATGGACTCCACAGGTACTCGTTGCCGAGCTTGCTGTAGGCAAAACGGTGAATCTTGTCCAGGCTCGCCAGCGTGTCTGCCGGGTCGGGCAGGGCGGGCGTGATGAACTCCAGCAACGACTCGGAATAGTCGGTGGTGATTTGTTCGTTGGTCAGCGCGGAACCCAATTCTTCCGGGTGCGGCGTTTGCGCCAGGCGACCTTCGCTGGTCACGCGCAGGCATTCACGTTCGATGCCGTGAAGGCACTGTTCGAGCAGAGAGAGGTTAGCGCGCTCGCCGAGCAGAGCCAGGCGGCGGTTGAGAAGTTCGCTCAAGTTGGATTCCTTCACGCGTCAGTCGCCCCAATATGGGGGTGGGCAGGACGGTCTACAAGGGTGAAGTTGAAACTGGCGTTGTCGCCTGGTTTTTGAGCCCGACAGGCCATATGCCGATTATTCAAAAACTGCACGATCCCTGTGGGAGCAAGCTTGCTCGCGATGAGGGAGTGTCAACCACCATTTATGTCATCTGACACACCGCCATCGCGGGCAAGTCGAATCGTCGCACCGCCGCTCCCACAGGTTGCTTTGCGCTGAAATTAACTCAAATCGATGACCGTTAGCTACAGGACAGCGAACGTGCCTTGTGCTTTTGCGACCAGTTTGTCGCCTTGCATCACGTCAGCTTCGACCACCAGCGTGCGGCGGCCCGGGTGGATCACCCGCGCCGTGCACATCACCTCGCCGTCGGCCACGGCGCGAATGTAGTTGATCTTGCACTCGATGGTCGCGCTCTGCTGGTCAAAGCCGTGGCTGCTGGAACAGGCCAGCCCCATGGCAATGTCCACCAGACTGAACAAGGCCCCGCCGTGCAGCTTGCCGCCGCGATTGCGCAGTTCTGGCGCAAGCCCGAGGGCGACTTGCGCCACCCCGGTCTCCAGGCTGTGCAGGCGACACCCCAGCAGCTTGAAATACGCGCTTTCGGTCAGCCCGGCAGGGATGTCCATCAGCGTTTCTTCAATTGCTTGGCGTTGGCGAACAGCGAAGCCATGGCGTTATTGACCGGAGCCGCCGCCGTGGTTTCTTTACGCGGTGCATTGTTCTGGGATTGGCGCGGTGCCGAACCCGGACGTGCACCACGTGCGCCATCGATTTTCTCGCCCGGGGTGTCGCTCATGCGCATCGACAGGCCCACGCGTTTGCGCGGGATGTCGACTTCCATGACCTTCACTTTAACCACATCGCCAGCCTTCACTGCTTCACGCGGATCCTTGATGAACTTCTCCGAAAGCGCAGAGATGTGCACCAAACCATCCTGATGCACGCCGATGTCGACGAAAGCACCGAAGTTGGTCACGTTGGTCACCACGCCTTCGAGGATCATCCCCAGCTGCAGGTCCTTGAGGTCTTCGACGCCTTCCTGGAACTCGGCAGTTTTGAACTCGGGACGTGGATCGCGGCCAGGCTTTTCCAGCTCTTGCAGAATGTCGGTGACCGTTGGCAGACCGAAGGTTTCGTCGGTGTACTTTTTCGGATCAAGACGCTTGAGGAAGCTGGCGTCGCCGATCAGCGAGCGGATGTCGCGGTCGGTTTCAGCGGCGATGCGCTGAACCAACGGATAGGCTTCCGGGTGAACTGCCGACGAATCCAGCGGATTGTCACCGTTCATCACGCGCAGGAAACCGGCTGCCTGTTCAAAGGTTTTCTCACCCAGACGCGCAACTTTCTTCAGCGCCGCACGGGTTTTGAAGGCGCCGTGCTCGTCGCGGTGGCTGACGATGTTCTGCGCCAGGGTTGCGTTGAGGCCGGAAATGCGCGCCAACAGCGCTACGGAAGCAGTGTTCACGTCCACGCCCACGGCGTTTACGCAGTCTTCGACCACGGCGTCCAGGCCGCGCGCCAGTTTCAGCTGCGACACGTCGTGCTGGTACTGGCCGACACCGATGGACTTCGGGTCGATCTTCACCAGCTCCGCCAGTGGATCCTGCAGGCGACGGGCAATCGACACCGCGCCACGGATCGACACGTCGAGGTCCGGGAATTCCTTGGAAGCCAGTTCCGATGCCGAGTAAACCGATGCGCCGGCCTCGGAGACCATGACCTTGGTCATCTTCATCGCTGGGTATTTTTTGATCAGTTCAGCGGCCAGCTTGTCGGTTTCGCGGCTGGCGGTGCCGTTGCCGATGGCGATCAGGTCCACTGCATGCTTGGCGCACAGGGCGGCAAGAATCGCGAGGGTCTGGTCCCACTTGTTGTGCGGCACGTGCGGGTAGACCGTGGCGTGATCCAGCAGCTTGCCGGTGGAATCGACCACGGCGACCTTGCAACCGGTGCGCAGGCCCGGGTCGAGGCCCAGCGTGGCATGCGGCCCGGCCGGGGCCGACAGCAGCAAGTCGTGCAGGTTGTGGGCGAACACGTTGATTGCTTCGGTTTCCGCGCCGTCGCGCAGTTCGCCCAACAGGTCGGTTTCGAGGTGGGTGTAGAGCTTGACCTTCCAGGTCCAGCGCACCACTTCGCCCAGCCATTTGTCGGCGGCGCGGTTCTGGTTCTGGATGCCGAATTGCTGGCCGATCATGCCTTCGCACGGGTGCATGGCGCCCGGCAGTTCGTCGCCGACTTTCAGCGCCGAACTCAGGATGCCTTCGTTGCGACCACGGAAAATCGCCAGCGCGCGGTGCGACGGCATGCTTTTCAGCGGTTCGTCGTGCTCGAAGTAGTCGCGGAACTTGGAGCCTTCTTCTTCCTTGCCTGCGATGACGCGAGCGCTGAGGGTGGCTTCCTGCTTGAGGTAGCTGCGCAATTTGTCCAACAGGCCGGCGTCTTCGGCGAAGCGTTCCATCAGGATGTACTTGGCGCCTTCCAAGGCCGCCTTCACATCGGCGACGCCTTTTTCGGCATCGATGAAGCGTGCAGCTTCGGCGTCTGGCGTCAGGGTCGGGTCGTTGAACAGGCCGTCGGCCAGTTCGCCGAGGCCGGCTTCCAGAGCAATCTGGCCCTTGGTGCGGCGCTTCTGCTTGTACGGCAGGTACAAGTCTTCGAGGCGGGTTTTGGTGTCGGCGAGTTTGATGTCGCGTTCAAGTTGCGGCGTCAGCTTGCCCTGTTCCTGAATGCTGGCGAGGATGCTGATGCGCCGTTCGTCGAGTTCTCGCAGGTAGCGCAGACGCTCTTCCAGATGACGCAACTGAATGTCATCGAGGCTGCCGGTCACTTCTTTCCGGTAGCGGGCGATGAAGGGAACGGTAGAGCCTTCATCGAGTAGCGCGACGGCCGCTTCGACCTGTTGTGGGCGTACGCCGAGTTCCTCGGCGATGCGGCTGTTGATGCTGTCCATAAAACCACCTGACAAATTGTGAAAGCAGGCTCGCAGGCGCAGAGATAAGGCCTCGGCGAGTCTGGTTGAGCGGCCTGGCCTGCGCCGCTACCTGGATCAACAGGCATCCCGTTGACCCGTGAAATCGAACAATTACTGCCGGCGCCATGAAAATAAAAAAAGGCCACCTACAGTAATGATCAGACGTTGCCTGACACAAAAGGCCGCGCATTATAACCAGCGTTCTATCATTCGGGGGGCATCGCAGGCTGTAGGCACAATGCCTGGATT
Source organism: Pseudomonas sp. ANT_H12B (assembly GCF_008369325.1). GTDB lineage: Bacteria > Pseudomonadota > Gammaproteobacteria > Pseudomonadales > Pseudomonadaceae > Aquipseudomonas. Next base: position 103,120 of record NZ_VOBI01000003.1, read on the forward strand.
TCTGGCGGTGAAGGAAAAATCTGCTAACAATGCACACGGTGCGTATAACGGCAGCTACGCCATAATGCGCGCCGAGATCAAAGGAGCATCTAATGAGCAGCACTGCAAACATTGCTGAAGGCGAAAAAATTCTTATCGTTGACGACGATCCGGGGCTAAGCAGCCTGCTGGAACGCTTTTTCGTCAGCAAGGGCTACCGTGCCCGCTCCGTACCGAACACTGAACAAATGGATCGCCTGCTGGCGCGTGAAGTGTTCAACCTGGTCGTCCTCGACCTGATGCTGCCCGGCGAAGACGGCTTGACCGCCTGCCGCCGCCTGCGCGGCGCGGACAATCAGATTCCGATCATCATGCTCACCGCCAAGGGCGATGAGCTGAGCCGCATCAAGGGTCTTGAACTGGGGGCTGACGATTACCTCGCCAAGCCGTTCAACCCGGACGAGCTGATGGCTCGCGTCAAAGCCGTCCTGCGTCGTCAGTCGGCCCCTGTGCCGGGCGCACCGGGCAGCGAAGACGAAAGCGTGACCTTCGGTGACTACGAACTGTCCCTGGCCACCCGCGAACTCAAGCGCGGTGACGAAGTGCACATGCTCACCACCGGTGAGTTCGCGGTACTCAAGGCCTTGGTGATGAACGCGCGTCAGCCACTGACCCGCGACAAGCTGATGAACCTGGCCCGTGGCCGCGAGTGGGACGCCCTGGAGCGTTCCATCGACGTACAGATTTCCCGTCTGCGCCGGATGATCGAGCCCGATCCGTCCAAGCCGCGTTACATCCAGACAGTCTGGGGCGTGGGTTACGTGTTCGTTCCGGATGGCGCCGCCACCAAGTGATCGGCGATTTGTAGGAGCGGGTCTTGCGGATGATGTTGTCCGCAGACTCGCGATCCGCAATATGCGAGCATCGCTCGCTCCTGCAAGTGTGTAGCGGTTATTCATGAAAACCCCCGTTTGGTTCCCCCAGAGTTTCTTCTCCCGCACCCTTTGGCTGGTGCTGATCGTCGTCCTGTTTTCCAAGGCGCTGACCCTGGTTTATCTGCTGATGAACGAAGACGTGCTGGTGGACCGCCAATACAGCCACGGCGTCGCCCTGACGCTGCGTGCCTATTGGGCGGCCGATGAAGAAAACCGCACGAAAATTGCTGATGCCGCGACCCTGATCCGGGTAGTGGGCGCCGGTGTGCCGGAAGGCGAGCAGCACTGGCCGTACAGCGAGATCTATCAGCGGCAGATGCAGGCGGAGCTGGGTGCCGACACCGAAGTCCGCTTACGCATGCACTCGCCGCCAGCCCTGTGGGTTCGGGCGCCAAGCCTGGGTGATGGCTGGTTGAAAGTACCGCTTTATCCGCATCCACTGCGCGGCCAGAAAATCTGGAACGTGCTCGGCTGGTTCCTCGCTATCGGTCTGCTGTCCACTGCCTCGGCGTGGATCTTCGTCAGCCAGCTCAATCAACCGTTGAAGCGCTTGGTCTATGCCGCGAGGCAATTGGGCCAGGGCCGTAGCGTGCGCCTGCCGATCAGCGACACGCCGAGCGAGATGACGGAGGTATATCGCGCCTTCAACCAGATGGCCGAAGACGTCGAACAGGCCGGTCGCGAACGCGAACTGATGTTGGCCGGGGTCTCCCATGACTTGCGCACACCCTTGACCCGTTTGCGGCTGTCTCTGGAGTTGATGGGCGACCATAGCGACCTGACGGATGACATGGTCCGCGACATCGAAGACATGGACGCGATTCTCGACCAGTTCCTGGCGTTCATTCGCGATGGTCGCGATGAGTCGGTGGAAGAGGTGGACCTGACCGACCTGGTTCGCGAAGTCGCCGCGCCGTACAACCAGAACGAAGAGAAAGTGCGCCTGCGTCTGGAACCGATCCAGCCTTTCCCGTTGCGGCGGGTGTCGATGAAGCGGCTGCTGAACAATTTGATCGGCAACGCGCTGCATCACGCCGGCAGCAGTGTTGAAGTGGCGGCTTATGTGTCTGGGGATACCAGTGCGCCGTACGTGGTACTGAGCGTCATGGACCGGGGGGCGGGGATTGATCCGTCGGAGCTGGAGGCGATTTTCAACCCGTTCACCCGTGGCGACCGTGCGCGGGGTGGCAAGGGAACCGGGCTGGGGTTGGCGATCGTGAAGCGGATTGCTTCGATGCATGGCGGCAATGTCGAGCTGCGCAACCGTTCCGGCGGCGGGCTGGAAGCGCGGGTGCGGTTGCCGCTGGGGTTGTTGTTGCCGAGGGATGCCGTCTAACCCGATCGGCATGATCGTTCCCACGCAGAGCGTGGGAACGATCACCGAGTCAGCTTCAACCTTTGCCTTTGGTGCGCGTCATATTCGGCCCACCATTCTTTTCCAGATGCTCAATGATGATCCCCGCCACGTTTTTGCTCGTGGTGATCTCAATCCCTTCCAGCCCCGGTGACGAGTTCACTTCCATCACCAGCGGCCCATGATTGGAACGCAGGATATCCACACCGGCCACCGCCAATCCCATCACCTTCGCCGCACGCAATGCCGTCATGCGTTCTTCCGGGGTGATCTTGATCAGGCTGGCGGTGCCACCACGATGCAGGTTGGAGCGAAACTCCCCAGGCTTGGCCTGACGCTTCATCGCCGCAATCACCTTGTCGCCCACCACGAAGCAGCGAATGTCCGCCCCGCCGGCTTCCTTGATGTATTCCTGAACCATGATGTTCTGCTTCAGGCCCATGAACGCCTCGATCACCGATTCCGCCGCCGTCGCCGTTTCACACATCACCACGCCGATGCCCTGAGTGCCTTCCAGCACCTTGATCACCAATGGCGCGCCGTTGACCATCTCGATCAAGTCGGGAATGTCGTCCGGGGAGTGCGCAAAACCGGTGACCGGCAAACCGATCCCCCGTCGCGACAGCAATTGCAGGGACCGCAGTTTGTCCCGCGATCGAGCAATGGCAACCGACTCGTTGAGCGGAAAAACGCCCATCATTTCGAACTGACGTAACACCGCGCAGCCATAAAACGTCACCGACGCACCGATCCGCGGGATCACCGCATCGAAACCTTCCAGCGGCTTGCCGCGGTAGTGGATCTGCGGCTTGTGGCTGGCAATGTTCATGTAAGCGCGCAGGGTGTCGATCACCACCATTTCATGGCCGCGCTCGATACCGGCTTCGACCAAACGACGAGTGGAATACAGACGCGGGTTTCGCGACAGCACAGCGATCTTCATGCAACACCTGTGGAGAAGGTAGATACCGGGAACACCGGCTTGTCTTGTACATACTTGATGCCCGGATTGACCACCAACTGGCCGTCGATCAGGGCTTTGGAACCGAGTAACAGGCGATAACGCATGGACTTGCGGCAGGCGAGGGTGAACTCGACCCGCCAGACCCGATCACCGAGGGCCAGGGTGGTGCTGACCACGTAACGCATCTGCGCGTGACCATTGGAGCTTTTAATGGTTTTCATCGTCACCAGCGGTGCTTCGCAGCGCCGGTGACGCAGTTGCACCACCGTGCCCAAGTGCGCAGTAAAGCGTACCCATCGTTCCCCGTCGCGTTCGAACGGTTCGATATCGGTGGCATGCAGGCTGGAGGTGCTGGCGCCGGTGTCGATTTTTGCCCGCAGGCCAGCGACTCCCAGATCCGGGAGCGCCACCCACTCGCGCAGACCGACAACGGTCAAATGGTCAAATGTCTTCAATAGGAAAAACCGGCGATTAACGCGTCCAGGTCCCAGGCGTTACCTGAGCCAACGCTTTGAATGCAGGTTTGGCGAACCAGTAACCCTGCATCAGAAAAATTCCACAGTCCGCCAGGAAGTCCCGTTCTCCAGCGCTTTCAATGCCTTCGGCGATGACTGTAACGTCCAACTCCGCACACATTGTGACAACCCCTCGTACGATAGCCTGACGAACACGATCGCGGTCGACATCGCGGATCAGTGCCATGTCGAGTTTGATCAGGTCCGGTTGGAAATCGGCGAGCAGATTGAGCCCCGAGTAGCCCGCGCCGAAATCGTCGATGGCAGTCTTGAAGCCGAATTCGCGGTATTCACGCAGAATATTAGTCAAATGGCGATAGTTATCTACATGCTGGCTTTCCAGTGTTTCGAAAATCAGCCGGTTGATGGGGAAGTTGTGTTTTCTCGCGGCTTCCAGAGTGCTGCGAATACACAGCTCCGGGCGGTATACGGCGTTGGGCATGAAGTTGATCGACAAGTGTGTCTGCATATTTAAATTCGCCGCACCTTCAATGGCGCGAGTCCGGCAGAGCTGGTCGAAGCGGTAGCGATTGTCTTCGGTAACCTGATCGAGCACCGACAGCGCACCCTCTCCAGCCAAACCGCGGACCAACGCTTCGTGGGCAAAAATCGACTGGTCTCGTAAATCGACGATCGGTTGATAGGCGAAGGCAAAATCGAAGCCCAGGGGCTCGCTTTGCTGGCAGCCCTGGCAACTGTCCTGAGGCGAGGTCAATGAAGCCGGAAATATAGTCACTCGATCACTCCATGCCGGTAGCCGGCCAAGATCACAGTTTATCTGGAGGGCCGAGTTCTTGCGCCCGACAGAAACGGTAGTACAGTTCCGACTATGGGCTTAAAGAGGAATTCAAGTGGCACAAAAACAGGAAGAGGACGACAAGGTCCGTCTCGATAAGTGGTTGTGGGCCGCGCGTTTTTATAAAACACGTGCCTTGGCCAAGTCGGCCATCGAAAGTGGCAAGGTGCATTGCCGGGGCGAGCGCTGCAAACCCGGCAAGGAACCGAGGATTGGCGACGAGTTTCAGATTCGCGCAGGTTTCGAGGAGCGCACGGTGGTGGTTCAGGCGCTGTCGATCGTACGCCGTGGCGCGCCAGAGGCTCAGGCGCTCTACGCTGAAACCGAAGCCAGCATCGCCAAGCGCGAGGCGGCTGCGGCCATGCGTAAGGCCGGTTCGCTGGGTGTGAGCACCGATGGCAAACCGAGCAAGAAGCAGCGACGTGATTTGTTCAAGTTTCGCGGCAGCAGCAGCAACGACGAGTGAGACAGCAGATCGTTCCCACGCTCTGCGTGGGAATGCCTCAACGGACGCTCCGCGTTCGGCTCCGGATGCGACGCAGAGCGTCCCGGGCTGCATTCCCACGCAGAGCGTGGGAACGATCAAACGATAAGGGACCAATAGGCCATAACCAGAAGGCCAGCAGCGCCAGAGGCAAAAAAATTGCGCGAAGCCACCCGGCGCAGGTTCCACCTTGCTTGGAACAAACCCGGATTGTTCATAAAATGCCTCCCATGGCTGAACGTTGTGCACCAAAACGGTGCTGCCAAGGTACGATTTTCACTTCTGTAACCATTTTGTCATTACTTCAGATACCCAGACCTATGACTGATCTACCGGATACCGACTACACCCAACGCTTCATCTTCGATGACAGCGACACCCGCGGCGAGCTGGTTTCGTTAGAACGTAGCTACGCCGAAGTCCTCGCCAAACACGCTTATCCGGAGCCGGTCAAACAACTGCTCGGCGAACTGATGGCGGCCGCTTCGTTGCTGGTCGGCACGTTGAAGTTCGACGGCTTGCTGATTCTTCAGGCCCGTTCTGAAGGCCCGGTGCCGCTGTTGATGATCGAGTGCTCCAGCGAGCGCGAAATCCGTGGCCTGGCCCGTTACGAGGCCGACAAGATTGCCCCTGACGCGACCCTCGCCGACCTGATGCCAAACGGTGTTCTGGCACTGACGGTTGACCCGACCCAGGGCCAGCGTTACCAGGGCATCGTCGACCTCGATGGCGAAACCCTGTCGGAGTGCTTCACTAACTACTTCGTCATGTCTCAGCAAGTCGGCACGCGTTTCTGGCTGTACGCCGATGGTCGTCGTGCCCGTGGCTTGTTGCTGCAGCAATTGCCCGCCGACCGTCTGAAAGATGAAGAAGAACGCGCCGCCAGTTGGCAGCACATCACCGCGCTGGCCAGCACCCTGACCGCCGATGAATTGCTGGGCCTGGACAACGAAACCGCGCTCCATCGCCTCTACCACGAAGAGCAGGTTCGCTTGTTCGATGTGCAGAATCTACGCTTCCGTTGCAGCTGCTCGCGCGAACGTTCTGCCAATGCTCTGGTCAGTTTGGGTCTTGAAGATGCGCAGAACTTGGTCATCGAGCACGGTGGGAACATCGAGATCGACTGCCAGTTCTGCAACCAGCGTTACCTGTTCGACGCCGCCGATATCGCTCAATTGTTCGCCGGAGCGGGTGTCGATACGCCGTCAGATACCCGTCACTAAAACGGTTCAGCGCAGGTAAATTCACTGGTTAGCGCCGGAATAACGCCATTACGACGGGAGGGCCCTACTATTTTTGGGCGTTTCTGGCATAATCCGGCCCACTTTTTGTCGCGGTAGTAGTGCACGACTTTCTACTACAAAACGTTTGGAGCACACTCGGCCACTGGCCGACGGGGAATCTCATGACGCAAGCCAATAACGCCGTGTACACCGATCTGAGTGTTGATGATCTGGTAAAAGAAGCTCTGAGTCGCGGTGAGGGCGAGCTTGCCGATACCGGCGCGCTGACTGTTCGCACCGGTCACCGCACCGGCCGCTCGCCAGTCGATCGTTTCATCGTTGACGAGCCGTCCACCTCGGCTTCCATCGCCTGGGGCCCGATCAACCGCAAGTTCCCGGCCGACAAGTTCGATGCCCTGTGGGACCGCGTTGAAGCGTTCAACAACGCGCAAGAGCACTTCGTTTCCCACGTGCATGTAGGTGCGTCCGCCGACCACTACCTGGCCGTGAAGATGACCACCCAGACTGCCTGGCAGAACTTGTTCGGCCGTTGCCTGTTCATCAACCCGGCTCAGTACAACCCGGCTGGCCGTGACGAGTGGCAAGTCCTGAACGTTGCCAACTTCGAGTGCGTGCCAGAGCGTGACGGCACCAACTCCGACGGTTGCGTGATCCTCAACTTCGCTCAGAAGAAAGTGCTGATCGCCGGCATGCTTTACGCCGGTGAAATGAAGAAAGCCATGTTCTCGGTGCAGAACTACCTGCTGCCGGCTTCTGACGTACTGCCAATGCACTGCGCCGCCAACATCGGTGAAGCGGGCGACGTGACCCTGTTCTTCGGTCTGTCCGGCACCGGCAAAACCACCCTGTCCGCCGATGAAAGCCGTTACCTGATCGGTGACGACGAGCACGGCTGGGGTGAAGGCGTTGTCTTCAACATCGAAGGCGGCTGCTACGCCAAGTGCATCGACCTGTCCGAGAAGAACGAGCCGGTCATCTGGAAAGCCATCAAGCACGGCGCAGTCCTGGAAAACGTCGTCATCGATGACGCCAAGCACGCCGACTACACCGATGTCAGCCTGACCCAGAACAGCCGCGCCGCCTACCCGCTGGAGCACGTCGCCAAGCGTTCCGAGGAAAACCTCGGTGGCGAGCCAAACGCTGTGATCTTCCTGACCTGCGACCTGACTGGCGTACTGCCGCCAGTGTCGATCCTCAGCGAAGAACAAGCGGCCTACCACTTCCTGTCCGGCTACACCGCACTGGTGGGCTCGACCGAAATGGGTTCCGGCAGCGGCATCAAGTCGACTTTCTCCACCTGCTTCGGCGCACCGTTCTTCCCGCGTCCGGCCGGCGAATACGCAGAACTGCTGATCAAGCGCATCCGCGGCTTCGGCTCCAAGGTCTACCTGGTCAACACCGGTTGGACCGGCGGCGGCTACGGCGTCGGCAAACGCTTCAACATCCCGACCACTCGCGGCGTGATCGCAGCGATCCAGAGCGGCGCGTTGATCGGCGTTGAAACCGAACACCTCGATACCATCAACCTCGACGTGCCATTGGCCGTACCGGGCGTTGAGACTGGGCTGTTGAACCCACGTAACACCTGGGCTGACAAGGCTGCTTACGATGAATCGGCGAAAGCACTGGCTGGGTTGTTTGTTGAGAACTTCAAGAAGTTTGAAGTGAGCGACGCGATCAAGGCTGCTGGGCCTAAGTTGTAAGGCTTGGATTTAGCGAATGAAAAAGCCGCCCTTTGAGGGCGGCTTTTTTGTGGGGTACTTTTAAATTTCTAGTTTTTGCTGAGGGTCTGTGCAATCAAGAATGTGAAAGCCGATAGTTTGGCTGTCGAGGCGCATGTGATCTACAACTGGATTGACTCGAAAAATTATCCCCTCCCTATCAGCAACTCTTTGCATCTTCGACCTTATACTTTCATTCCAAGTCACGCTGAATTTTTCATTATCTGAAATTATAGTTCCTTTGTGCTAGCTGAACGCTACGACATCAAGGCGGCCGACAATATTAAGGGTGGCTTTAAGCTCCTCTTTTTGGTTTCCCATTATTGCTCTTTGGTCAGGAGTTAGTCTGAACTCACTGCTTTCGGTGCTAAGACTAATGTACTCGACCGAGCTGCCGTCAATCTGGGAAAGAAGCTTGTTTACAGGTCCTCGAGTAAGCTGGGCGGCCCAAAGAATTTTAGGGTCGTTAATAAGAATAGTACCTTTATTATTATCATAAGAAACATTCGGACTATCGAAGCGAGAACCGGCGTTGAAGCTGTTTACGATGTTGATATTAATTGAAAGACCTTTATCGATAAGGCTTGACGCTTTTTCACGAAGTTCAATGGCATTTTTGAATAGAGTAACTATCGTTTCGGATAGTACTTGTCCTCCATCTGCTGCGAATATGCCCAAAACCTCTTTGTGGTTTAGTACAAAGTTCAATAAAAGCTCGATTGACCCTTGGTTGATACTAACATTGTAGTCTAATTGTTTTTTTATGTTGGGAGTGATTTGTCTTCTCCCTAATTGCACCGCAACTAAACCGTCCAGAATTTTTCTATAGCTAGAAATTAGATTTTCAAGAGTTCTTAGGTCGTATACTCCCCCGCTAAATGCGAGCCCTTGAGCATAGATCCTTAAGTCTTGTTCCATACCGTTCCCTAGCAGGGAATTTTTATGTCGGCAGTACAGTGCAAAACCGAATTTTGCTTATGTCTCTCATTACCTGATGTGCCATGCTTAAAGAGCAATGACACGTTGCCCATTGTTGGAGAGTAAACTGCAGCGGCACCAATTTGCCAGTATCTATTGAAAGCTCATGGTCAGATTGGATAAGAGGGGACGTTGGTTAGGGAAGTGAAAATTGACCACAAAGGCTAGAAGTCTCTTTTCAGAATCGGATTTTGCGGAATCTGCTTTATTGGCTTTCCATTTCCTGTGTATCCCACCGTTGCAACTTGACCGCTTGGTAAAGCATATCGATGGTCAGTGGGACTTTATCGCCGCGCCCCTTGGCCCTTCGCTTGAGATGCACATCAAACCCTTCCGGCTGGAAGTAGCGATAGGTGTCGTAGTCCACGAGGTCGACCCCAAACTGTTCTTCTAGCGCTTCCATCAAATGCCGTGCATCGGCACCGTCGCAGCCCAGGTCGAAGTTGATCGAGGTGGTGAGGCTGATGGTTTTGCGTTCGGGCAGCCCGAGTTCTTCGTGCAGCAGCTGCATAAGCAAGTGCATCGCGTGGTCATCGGGGAAGTTGGGGGCGAGGTTCATGGGGCGTCTTCTGTTCAGGGCCATTTCGTGGGATGGATTAAGCCTGATTTTGCGATGCGTTGGATGTCGATCAGAGCTGCGAACATGGAATTCGCGGGAAGGCTGGCGCTCACTCCGTACGATCTCGTTCATTTGTTGCACGCTTTCCATCAGCTGATCAAAAAACTTGCTCAAGGTTATCCCCGGGATTTGATCGTTCCCACAGCGTGGGAACGATCTTCGCTCAACGTCAGGTGGGTGCTTTCCAGCCCATCATGCGTTGTTGGGCGACTTTCAGTAGGTCGCAGCCGTCCTGGGTCAATAGGTAGAGGGCGTGGGTGATATGCGGGATGTCTTCCACGTCACCGTTTTTGAAGCATTGGCAATGTAGGGTTTTGAGCAGGTCGCCGGAGGCTCGGATTCGCTGGAGGGCGGCTTCGAGGATGTCTTGCGGGTTGGCTTCTGTGTCGATGATCAGGGGCGGGGAATCGGTGAGGTTTGTTTGGAGGGGGCGGTAGCGATCGGGGAACGGGTTCAACTTATTCATTTTATGTATTCTCAAATGCATCAGATGAAACCACCACCATCGTGACCAAGCGATGGAGGCGGACTGTGTTCGGGTTGGTCAGCCGGAGGAATACATAAGACCGGCACGCCATAAGGCGTCCCAAACACAGCCACCATATAGCGTGCAGACACTTGAGGTGCCGGCAGCATACAACGGACGCGTTTATGTATTCCATCGAGTGACCAAGCCCGAGACGCTGATTTGGCAGCGACAGCCCGACTATAGGTGCGGGCAGCCGGGCAGCGATAGACGATAAAGAGTCCCCGCTTGTAGGATCGGGCCGAACCTCGGCTAGGTCCTTTCTATAGGAATTTTCGCGACGAATGTTCTCGCGCTTTCCACCCTCCCGCGCCCCTCACCTCAAAGAATATGCTGATACGAAGCCACATCCAGCAGGTCAGTGCTCAGCCCGGTCGCCGGCGCATAGATCGTGCCTTTCACTGCCGAGAACCTGACCCCATTACTGCCGAGTGAAACGTATCGCTCGCCTTGGTCCAGTTCGGTGAAGTAGGTGTACGAACACTTTTCCATCGCTTTGTATTTCGCGGCGGCGCTGGCCATGGAGTTGTGATGGTTCTGCAGGTCGGCCGCGCTCAGGTTGAGGTTTTTGTTCAGCGGCACGTCCCAGCGTTTCAGGCACCCTTCAGCAAAGTGGCGGACGATCAGGCCGGGTTCGGCCAGTGTTTTAGGGCCGCTGACACCATCTGCGGCGGCGTTGCCAGCCAGCGTGCCATGGCGGCCGGGCATGGGATAAATGTGGGTTCGGGTGCCGGTGGCCGTTTGCGGGATGACGCAGCTGAAGCCTTTGGAGCGCTCGTCTCGGGCGTAGAAGCCGACGTATTCTTTTACGTTGGCATTCAGTTTTACTTTGTCTTCCTGAAAGTTACCGATGCCCGGTACCGGATCAATCGCAAAGATATTCACCGGGATGTTCTTCAGTGCGCTGTCCTTGAACATGGCATTGGCCAGCATGTGGCAACTAATACCTCCGCGGCTCCAGCCTACCAAGTTGACCTTGGTTGGAATAATGCCGTCCTTGCGAAATGTTTTAATTATTTGTTCTTGCAACTTCTGCTGGGTCACGCTGCGGGCGCCGTAGTTATATTTACGCCATAGCCACGAACCTTCAACGATCACGTCTTCGATGGGAATACCCGCCGCCTTGAGTCGCTTGTATTCGGTCTCGGTCAGCTTCTCACGCTGCCAGTCGCACTTGCCTTTGATGATGTTGATGGCGTGTTGGACGTTCTCGTCCCACCCCTTGCCAAACAACGTGCCGCTGAGGCCATAGTCCTTGGAGCGGGTGAACAGTTCGTCGGCTTGCAGATTGCTGGTGCCGGGACCATCGAGCACGATCCATTCGGCAAACTCCCGGCCGCCATGATGAGAAGCCAGCGTTGAAACCAGTTCGCCATTCCAGTAAGTCGGGTTTTGGCTGTCTAATTTGGTCGAGCCGGTGCCGCAAAAGAAAATAGTTAATGTAGTCATTGTTGTGCGTTTGTTTTTATTTAAGAGCTTGCAGGCTAGTGTGTGTTATTTAAATAATGAAGTGGTTAGTTGTTGCCGGGTTTGTAATGTGTATGTTTTTGGTTTTAACGGTCTATTCGTTGTCTGGCAACTTCCAGGAGTTCGCAGCCGTCCTGCGTTAGTAAATACAGCGCATTCACTATATGAGGAATGTCCTTCACATCGGCTTGTTTGAAACACAGGCAGTAAAGCGTTTCGAGCAAATCGCTGGCCGCACGCAGGCGCTGCTGAGCGGCGTCGAGTACGGCGCCGGTGCTGGCGGCGGTGTCGATGACCAGTACGGGCGTTTCGCTGTAGCTGGTTTTGAGTGGACGATAGCGGTCTTGCATCTAGGTAGTCCTGTAGGAAGTCGGGCAGTCTCGCCGGCTGGCCGCACACTGTTTTCAGGCGCGCCGCAAACTATAGAAGGGGCGACGTAGCGCAGCAATACGGCCGCAATGGACAGAGTTTGTAGGGGGTTTACGGGCCTTCGGGTATTGGTCTTACGCATTTCCCGAGGGTTTTGACGGTGAAACCTCTAGAGGTGAAATTTCCTACGGTTTTGTCAGGCGTGGCAGGGTATTCATCTGTATGGTGCGCGCCAGAATCTGTAGGGCATTTCGAAAATGCCTGGTTAAGCACTTAAAGGGAATTAGGTATGCAGCGGCTTCGTATGGCCTCGATTTTATTGTTGTGGGCCGGTGTTTGTCGTCTGGCGGGCGCGGCCGACGCGGGTAACGCGATGGTCCTCGCCAACATGGACCGCGCCGGTTGGCCGGATGCCCTTACCACTCAGGCGACGTGGACACCGCGTCACGCGCCGAGGTGCTGATCTTTGGCAAGACACTGCTGGCCAGCGAAGAGCTGGATGAGCAGGGGCTGAAACGGCGTCTGGGTGTGCGGGACGTGAAGCTCAAGTCTGTACGGCAAGGGGACACACTGCGTTCCAATGGGACGCGGAGCGTCCCGGGCTGCATTCCCACGCAGAGCGTGGGAACGATCAACGACGGCTACCTCCGAGACCATCCGCTGTATCATCCCGTATCGTTTTGGTCCCCGACCTTTTCTCGACTCTCTGCGATCGCCAGCTAGGCTTTGGGCTTCGCAGCGGTCAACGGAGTGACAGCTCATGCACAACACCCTGAAACAGGTTTTCGGTTATCCACAGTTTCGGCCCGGCCAGGAGGCGGCGGTCAGCGCGGTGTTGGCCGGGCGCTCGGCAGCGGCGATTTTCCCCACAGGCTCAGGCAAATCCCTTTGCTATCAATTGCCGGCCTTGTTGCTGCCGCACCTGACGCTGGTGGTGTCGCCTCTGCTGGCGTTGATGCAGGATCAGTTGGCCTTCCTGCAGCGCCACGGCATCTCGGCGGGGAGTATCGACTCGGCTCAGAGTCGCGATGACGCCAGCGATGTGATGGCCCGCGCCAAGTCCGGCGAGTTGAAGATTTTGATGATTTCAGTGGAGCGTTTGAAGAACGAGCGTTTCCGTAATTTCTTGCAGCAGGTGCCGATCTCGCTGCTGGTGGTGGACGAGGCGCACTGTATCTCCGAGTGGGGCCATAACTTCCGTCCCGACTACCTCAAGCTCCCCGACTATCAGCGCCAGTTCAACATTCCACAGGCGCTGCTGCTGACCGCCACTGCGACGCCGAAGGTGATCGCCGACATGGAGGCCAAGTTCGCTATCGCTCCCGAAGACGTGGTGACCACCGGCTTCTATCGGCCGAACCTCAACTTGCTGGTGGAACCGGTACGCGGTCAGGACAAACGCCGACGTCTTGTCGAATGGATGAGCGAACGTCCCGCTCAGCCGAGCATCGTCTACGTCACCCTGCAGAAAACCGCCGAGCACATCGCCGAGCACCTGAATCGGAATGGCATCCAGGCCGAGGCCTACCACGCCGGTCTGCCCCACGAACAACGCGAAGCAATCCAGAAACGGTTCATGGGCGGGCAGTCCAATTGCATCGTCGCCACCATCGCGTTCGGCATGGGCATCGACAAGAGCGACATCCGCAACGTGGTGCATTTCGACCTGCCAAAATCCATCGAAAACTACAGCCAGGAGATCGGCCGCGCCGGGCGTGACGGGCAGCCATCGGATTGCCTGGTACTGGCTAACCGCGACAGCCTCAACGTGCTGGAAAACTTCGTCTACGGCGACACGCCGGAACGGGATGGCATCCGCTGCGTGCTCGATGAGTTGCAAGCCGCTGCGCCCGAGGGGCAGTGGGAGTTTTTGTTGGGGCCGCTGGCGGATCAAAGCAACATCCGCCAATTGCCGCTTAAAACCTTGCTGGTGCAACTGGAACTGCGCGGGATCATCGCCCCGCGTTACGCCTATTACGCTGAATACCGTTTCAAATACTTGCAGGAGCCGGAGGCTTTGCTGGCTCGCTTCGAAGGTGAGCGCAGAGACTTTGTCGCGGCGATCATCCAGACCTCCACCCGCGCGCGGACCTGGGCCACGGTGAATTTTGACGCACTGTACGAACAGCATTCGGCCGAGCGCAACCGGGTGGTCAAGGCGCTGGATTACTTCCAGGAGAAGGGCTGGGTGGAGCTTGAAAGCAAGCAGATGACCGAGGTCTACAGCCTGCTGCAAACGGATTTTGACAGTCAGGCCCTGAGTGCCGAACTGCACGCCTGTTTCACCCAGCATGAACGCACCGAGATTTCGCGGATTCACGCCATGCTGGACCTGTTCGCCACAGACCATTGCCTGGGTTATCGCCTGGCCGAGTACTTCGGCGACGAAAACGCGCCTCAGCAGTGCGGGCATTGTTCGGTGTGTCACGGGGATGTGGCGCGACTACCGGCGCCACCGGAGTTGCCGGCGCTTGTGGATAAAAGCTTCGAGGCGTTGAGCAGTGATTTTATCCACAGGCATGAACAGCACATCGGCCACGTACCCTCGGCTGAGCGCGTGACACGGTTTCTGTGCGGGATCAGTGTGCCGCTGTTTACCAAGCTCAAGGCGCGATCGATTCCGGGGTTTGCTGCGTTGGAGGATTATCCGTATGGCGAAGTCCGAGCGTGGGCCGAGGCGCACCTTTAGATCGTTCCCACGCAGAGCGTGGGAACGATCAAGTGGGCGGCCATCCATCTGCTGAATGTTGCTCATCACAGGAATAAATTTCAAAAAAGCCCGGTGGCTGACTATGGTGAGGGCTGTCTTTGGATCGCCAACAAGAGAACAACTATGAGCCAGACATCGTTCACTATTCAGCGCGCAGCCGTCATCGGCGCAGGCACTATGGGCCGCGGCATTGTCATGTGCCTGGCCAACGCAGGGGTTCCAGTGCAATGGGTCGATAAGAATCCGCAAATGCTTGAGCAGGCGCTGCTGACCGTGGCTGACACCTACGCTCACAACGTGCGTCAAGGCCGGATCGATCAGGCCGAGGCTGATGCTCGTATTGCACGAGTAACGGCGGCTGCGGGTTATGCGGCGATCCGCGATGTCGATCTGGTGATCGAAGCGGTTTACGAAAATCTTGAGCTCAAGCAGAAAATCTTCCGTGAACTGGATGGTCTGCTCAAACCCGAAGCGATTCTGGCCAGCAATACTTCGGCGCTGGATATCGACGCCATTGCCGCGGCCACTCGTCGTCCGGAACAGGTCCTGGGCCTGCACTTCTTCAGCCCGGCGAACATCATGAAATTGCTGGAAATCGTCCGCGGTGCGCAAACCTCCCGGGCGGTGCTTGAAGCCGCATTGGCGTTGGGTAAATGCATGGGCAAGGTGAGCGTGGTGTCGGGTAATTGCCACGGTTTCATCGGTAACCGCATGCTTCATCCCTATGTGCTCGAAGCGCGCAAGATGCTGCTCGAAGGCGCCTTTGCACAACAGATCGATGCGGCGCTACAAGGTTTTGGCTTCGCCATGGGGCCGTTCCGCATGTACGACGTGGTCGGCATCGATCTGGAATGGCGCGCTCGTGGGCTGTCGGGCAAAGGGCAGGATGCGCCCGAGGTTCAAGTGGACAACCGTCTGTGCGAATTGGGTCGTTTCGGTCAGAAGAGTGGCAACGGTTATTACCACTATGAACCGGGCAGTCGACAGGCTGAGCACGATGTGGAGGTCGATGCGCTGGTGCTGGAAGTCAGCGCCGGGCTGGGTTTCCAGCGTCGCGAGATAGAGCCTGAGGAGATTCTGGAGCGGTGCTTGCTGGCACTGGTCAATGAAGGGGCGAAGATTCTTCAGGAAGGGATCGCCGAATCGGCGCATGACATCGATCTGGTGTACCTCAACGGTTACGGCTTCCCGGCGGACAAGGGTGGGCCGATGGCCTGGCCAGATCAGCAAGGATTGCCGGATATTCATCAGCGTTTGCTGGCGCTGGAGACAAAGCAGGGTGATCAGTGGAAACCGGCGCGGTTGATTGGAGAGTTGGCGGCGGTGGGTAAAGGGTTTGCGGATCGATAGACTCCACCGCGGGTGATCGTTCCCACGCTCTGCGTGGGAATGCAGCCCGGGACGCTCCGCGTCCCAACTGCGGACGCAGAGCGTCCATTGAGGCATTCCCACGCGGAGCGTGGGAACGATCTTTCGAAACGGGAAGCTCCCATGAATCAACGCACCGACTACATTCACTTCCAACCTATTACCACCCGCTGGCACGACAACGACGTCTACGGTCACGTCAACAACGTCACTTACTACAGTTTCTTCGACACGGCAGTGAACACCTACCTCATTGAAGTCGGCGGCCTGGATATTCATGACGGTGAGGTGGTGGGCTTTGTGGTGAGTTCGGCCTGCGATTACTTTGCATCCATTGCCTTCCCGGACCGGATCGAGATCGGCCTGCGCGTGGGCAAGTTAGGCAACAGTTCGGTGCAGTACGAACTGGCGGTGTTCAAGGCCGGGGATGATGAAGCCTGTGCGGCGGGACGTTTTGTTCATGTGTTTGTGGATCGGGCATCGAATCAGCCTGTGGCGATTCCTTCCGGGTTGCGCGGTGCGTTGGAGCGTTTGGTGGTTTGACGAGCAAAAAAAATCGCAGCCCTTGGGCTGCGATTTTTGGATCTACCTGTCTGTGAAGCCGTTCAGGTCTCAGCGATGACGGTTATGTTTGTGATGCTTGCGGTGGCCATAGGCATGACCGCGCCCTGGGTGGCCGTCACGGTAGTAGCGACGATCATCGCGGCCACCACGATAGGAACGACGGTCGTCGTCCTCATCGCTCTTGTTGCCCATATAGTTACCCAGCGCGCCACCGGCGCCGCCGCCTGCTGCGGAGCCGATGAGGCTGCCGGTGGTGCCGCCCACGCTGCGGCCGACCACGTTACCGCCCGCTGCGCCCAACGCACCGCCAATAGCGGCTTCGCCACGGCTGCGTTTGTCTGCGCCAACAGCACTACCACCCGCGCCGCCCAGGGCCGCGCCAATGGTGGAACCTGTATTGCCGCCTAATGACTGACCGACGACCGAGCCCAGAACCCCGCCCAATGCGCCGCCCACACCTGCTTCGGTGGTGCCGCCGGCAGAAGCGAAGCCACTGACCAAGCCAAGGGACAACAAGAGAATCGAGGAGAACTTCATAGAGGAACCTCAAGGGGATGACGGCGCGATCCTGAGGCTGTGTCAGGGTTGTGACAACCTAAATCCGACGAGTAACACGACTTCAACACATTTCTATAACTTGCTGTTTTTTAGGCGGAACTTAAGTGTTTTTCGCCGGTCTTTAGCTACTTCGGATAGGCCGTTTTGTGAAAAAACGGCCTTTTTTGTGGGCGTTTGGAAAGTTCTGAGGAAATCATTCCCACGCTCTGCGTGGGAACGAGCAGGGTCAGGCCGACTTGGCCATGATGAGCCCAGTCTCACTTGCCGCTTCCAACCGGATCGCCACAAACTTCGACGTCGGCGTATGGCTGCCATCCCCGGTGCTTTCCAGCGGCACAAGCGGATTGACTTCCGGATAGTAAGCCGCCGCTTGCCCAGCAGGAATATCAAACGCCAGCAGCGTGAAGCCCTTCACCCGACGTTCGCGGCCATCATCCCAGATCGACACGATGTCGGCCTTTTGCCCAGGCTTGAAACCCAGGCGAATGATGTCCGCTTCGTTCACAAACAACACGTCGCGCTGACCTTTCACGCCGCGATAGCGGTCATTCAGTCCATAGATCGTTGTGTTGTACTGATCGTGGGAACGCATCGACTGCATGATCAGGTCCGGCAACACACCCGTGGCGCGGGTGCGTTCGTGCACCAGATCCTTGGGCAAGATGTTCGGGCGGAAATTCGCCCGACCCGACGGTGTGTTCCAGCGACGAGCGCCAGCGCTGTTGCCAAGGTAGAAACCGCCCGGATTCTGGATCTTCTCGTTGAAGTCGCGAAAACCCGGAATGGTGTCGGCGATCAGGTCACGGATGCGGCGGTAGTCAGCCACCAGCCAGTGCCAGTCAACCGGTTTGCTGCCCAGTGTTGCGGCGGCGATGCCGGCGATGATCGACGGCTCCGAACGCATCTGGTTCGACAGCGGTTGCAACTGACCGTTGGAGGCGTGGACCATGCTGAACGAGTCTTCGACGGTCACCGCTTGCGGGCCTTCGGTCTGGATATCGATGTCGGTGCGGCCCAGGCACGGCAAGATCAGCGCGTCTTTCCCGTGAGCCAGATGGCTGCGGTTGAGTTTGGTGCTGATCTGCACGGTCAGGTCGCAGTTGCTCAGGGCCTGGAAGGTCCGGTGGCTGTCCGGAGTGGCTTGGGCGAAGTTACCGCCCAGACCGATAAAGACTTTCGCTCGGCCATCAGCCATGGCATGGATCGCCTCGACCACGTTGTGGCCGTTTTCACGCGGTACCTTGAACTGGAAGCGACGCTCCAGTGAATCGAGGAACGCCACCGGCGGACGTTCGTTGATGCCCATGGTCCGGTCGCCCTGCACGTTACTGTGGCCGCGCACCGGACACAGACCGGCACCCGGCCGGCCGATGTTGCCGCGCAGCAGCATCAGGTTGGCGATTTCCTGGATGGTCGCCACCGAATGGCGGTGCTGGGTGATGCCCATCGCCCAGCACATGATCACGTTCTTGCCCTTGGCATACATCCGCGCTGCTTGCTCGATCTCGACAAGGGGCAGGCCGGATTGCTCGACGATCTGCTCCCACGAGGTGTCATCGACGATGCCCAGGTACTCCAGCACGTTGGCGCTGTGTTCATTGAGGAAGTCGTGGTCGAACACGGCAGGCTCACCCGCCTTCTGCGCATCGCGCTCCCATTGCAGCAGGAACTTGGCCATGCCGCGCATGATGGCCATGTCGCCACCCAATGCCGGACGGAAGTACGCGGTATTGGTCGGCCTGTCGCCGTTGGTGAGCATTTCGATCGGGTGTTGCGGGTGCTGGAAGCGTTCTAGACCGCGCTCTTTCAGCGGGTTGATGCACACCACCTGCGCGCCACGTTTCACCGCTTCGCGCAACGGTTCGAGCATCCGTGGGTGGTTGGTGCCGGGGTTCTGGCCCCAGACGAAAATCGCATCCGCATGTTCGAAGTCGTCGAAGGTCACGGTGCCTTTGCCGACGCCAACGCTCTGCGCCAACGCCACGCCGCTGGCCTCGTGGCACATGTTCGAGCAATCGGGGAAATTATTGGTGCCATAGGCGCGCACGAACAATTGATAGAGGAACGCCGCTTCGTTGCTGGCACGTCCCGAGGTGTAGAACTCGGCCTGGTCTGGGCTCGACAAGCCCCGCAGGTGCTTGGCGATCAGGGCAAACGCTTCGTCCCAGCTGATCGGTTGATAGCGATCGGTTTCGGCGTTGTACTTTAATGGCTCGGTCAGGCGCCCCTGATATTCAAGCCAATAGTCGCTCTGCTCCAGCAGCTGGGTGACGCTGTGTTTGGCAAAAAACTTGCCGTCTACACGCCGTTTCGTCGCTTCCCAGTTCACCGCTTTGGCGCCGTTCTCGCAGAACGCCACCATGCCGCCTTCCAGAGAATCGCCCCAGGCACAACCGGGGCAGTCGAAGCCGCCGTTCTTGTTGGTCTTGAGCATCATGCGCAGGTTTTTCAGCGCGTTGTCGCTGGTCAACCAGGCCTGGGCGACACTGATCAGTGCGCCCCAGCCACCGGCCGGGCCTTTATAGGGCTTGTAGCGAGGGACGGGTTTCTGGTCGGCTTGACGGTGTTGACTCACGCTTGATTCTCCAACGCTGGGCTGTAGACCCGCGGCGCATTCTTTTGTGGCAGATGGATGAGATTGAGGTTGTGACGACGGGCCCATTGCACGGCAAGGCCCGTGGGCGACGACAGGCTGACCAGGGTCTGGATGCCTGCGCGCAAAACTTTCTGGATCAATTCGAGGCTGCAACGGCTGGTGACAATCACCAGTCCGCCGGTCATCGAGATCTTCTGCCGGATCAGTCCGCCAATCAGCTTGTCGAGGGCGTTGTGCCGGCCGATGTCTTCGCGGCCCAGCAGCAATTCGCCCTGACTGTTCATGAACACCGCCGCATGCACTGCGCCGGAGTACTGGCCAAGCGGCTGGAACGCACCGATGCGTTGACGCAAGCCATCGAGCCATTCGGCGGGCGGCAAGGGTGCACCGGGCAAAACCTTGAGGTCTGGCAAGGCCTGTTCCACCGCTTCCACGCCACAGAGCCCGCAACCGCTGGTGCCGGCCATTTGCCGACGCTGCTGCTTGAGGTTCCAGAAGGCGCGATTGGCGATGGTCACTTGCGCGTACTGCGCCGCCCCCGAGCCACTGAGCTGCAAGTCATAAATGTCTGAGGCGTCTTCGATGATGCCGCTGCCCAGGCTGAAGCCGACGATGAAGTCGTCAAGGTCCGTCGGCGTCACCAACATGACCGCCTGGCTGATGCCGTTATAGGCAATCGCCAACGCGACTTCCTCGGCCAGCGCGGTGCTGTCCGATTCGGTATGGCAGAGGCTGCTGTAACTGTATGTCTGGCTGGCAGCGGGCGCAGGCGTTTCGAGGGCTGGCGCCGCGCAGGCAGGGCGCTTGACGTTCATGGCATCACCGACCGGTTGATCAGCTTTAAGCCTAGGCGCGTCAACTTGTCGCGTCTAATCGCTATTACTGATCTGCCGATAGATGCCGTCGATCAAGACTCCGGCAGCGATTGCTCAAGAATCGCGAAACAGGCTTCCGCAAGTGCCGAGCGCGGAGCGCTGCGACGCATGATCAGCCCCAGCCGGGCGAGGGTCTGGGCGTTTTCGATGGGTTGCAGGCGCAAATGATCGGTGAGGTTTTCGAGGCCACCGTTGAGCGGCATCACCGCGCAGCAGAGTCCGCCGTGTACCGCTTGTAACAATTGATGGACGGCATCGGTCTGCAACAAAGGTTGTGGGTTGAGGCCACGGCTGTGGAAGTTGTGGTCGATGGACTGGCGGAAATGCATACCGCTGGTGAGCATGCCCAGCGGCAATTCGATCAGCGACTCCCAGCTGAGCGGCGCTTCGCCGAAACTGAAAAAGCGCTGATCGTACAGCAGGCCCATGCGGGTTTCGCTGAATGCCAGGGAATCGAAGCGCTCGCCATCCAGGCGTTCGAGGTAGGACACGCCGAGGTCCAGGCGATTGTTCGCCAGTTGTTCGAGGATCTGCTCGGAGCTGAGGGCCGACAGTTCGAAACGCAGGTTCGGGTGCTCGGCGTGCAGGCGTTGCATCAGGGGCAGCGGATCGAAACTCGACAGCGGCACCACGCCCAAGCGCAACGTACCGACCAGGTTGCCGCGACAGGCTGCCGCCTCAGCGTATAAACCGTCGTAGGCCGCCAGCACCGTGCGGGCCCACGCCAGCACCCGTTCCCCCGGCGCGGTGAAACCTTCGAAGCGTTGGCCGCGGTTGACCAATGGCAACTCGAGTTCTTCTTCGAGGCTGCGCAGGCGCATGGACAAGGTCGGTTGGGTGATGTGACAGCGCGCGGCGGCCTGGCCGAAATGTCGGGTCTCGTCGAGCGCGATGAGGAATTTCAGTTGCTTGATGTCCATCTTCGCTCCAGGGCGCGGGAAGGCCCGGATTCTAGCGCTTGGTGGGAGCCTGCGTCATTGGTCGGGTTGGACCCGCAAGTGACAGCCTTGGTCTAGGCTTTTGCGTCTGGACCCTTAATCCCATGGAGAGAACACGATGAGCCTTTTCAGTTTTCTAAAAGAAGCCGGTGAGAAAATCCTCGATGCGCTGACGCCGGACAAGGCCGAAGCCAACAGCGAAGCGTTGACCAAGCATGTGAAGGATGCGTTGACGGGAATCGATACTTCCAAGATTCAGGTGAAGGTCGAAGGCGAAAAAATCATTGCCACGGGCGAAGCCGCCAGTCAGGAAGAGAAGGAAAAAATCCTGCTTGCGCTCGGTAACGTGGCGGGTATTAGCGGTGTCGATGACCAGATCACGGTGACCGGGCCGGTGGCCGCGCCAGCGAAGTTTGTCACGGTAGAGAAAGGAGACACGCTTAGCGCGATTTCCAAGCGTGTGTATGGCGATCCCAACAAGTATCAAAAAATCTTCGAGGCCAACAAACCGATGCTCAAGGATCCGAACAAGATTTATCCGGGGCAGTCGTTGCGAATTCCTGAGTAACCCTCAAGACCGTGTGATGGCCATCGCGGGCAAGCCACGCTCCCACAGGTTTTAGTCGTTCGTGTTATTTGCGTACGACACAGACCCTGTGGGAGCGTGGCTTGCCCGCGATGCAGGCGACTCGGTTTAGAGCCCTGCAATCAACTCCCGATAATCCCCCACCGCCGCAAACTCGGCCGTGTCTTTCGGCCCTTTGCGGCTGTCCGGCTCGCTCACCGCCAACAGATGGGCCACGCCAAAATGGCGTGCACTGCGCAGAATCGGCAACGTATCGTCGATAAACAGACTACGCGCCGGGTCGAAGCCGATGTCTGCCTGCAAGGCATCCCAGAACTGCGGGTTTTCCTTGGCGAAACCGTAATCGTGCGAACTGATCAACCGTTCGAAGTACGGCGCCAGTTCGATTCTTTCCAGCTTCAATGACAGCGAATCACGATGGGCATTGGTGATCAGCACCACGCGCTTGCCGGCCTGTTTGATCGCCGCCAGAAAAGTATCCGCATCGGGGCGCAAGGCGATCAGGTCAGCGGTTTCCAGTTTCAGCTCACGCACCGGCAGCTTCAGCTCGGCGCTCCAGAAGTCCAGGCAATACCACTGCAACTGACCGGCATTGCGTTCGAACAACGGCTGCAATTCCATCTCGGCCATGGCCCGGCTTACCCCGTGCAACTCGGCGTAACGCTGGGGCAGATGCTCCATCCAGAAATGGTTGTCGTAGTGCAGGTCCAGCAGCGTGCCGTCCATGTCCAGCAGAACGGTGTCGATGTCGGGCCAGGGCAGCAGGGACATAAAAAACTTCTCCAGCGGTAAAAAAGATATCCGAGGTAAACAATCAGGATAGGCCGGGTATAGTAACGCGTTCACGCCAAGGAGCTTTTCATGCGCCAGAAACCCACCATCCTCGCCCGCGAGATCGTCGCCACCAGCCGTTTGTTCTGCGTCGAAGAGCTGAAGTTGCGCTTTTCCAATGGCGTGGAGCGCACTTACGAGCGACTGGTCGGCAAAGGCGCCGGGTATGGCGCGGTGATGATCGTGGCGATGCTCGATGCGGACCACGCGGTGCTGGTTGAAGAGTATTGCGGCGGCACCGATGAATACGAATTGTCCCTGCCTAAAGGCTTGATCGAGCCGGGCGAAGATGTGCTGGCGGCGGCTGAGCGCGAGCTAAAGGAAGAGGCCGGGTATGGCGCGCGGCAATTGGAGCATTTGACCGAGTTGTCGTTGTCGCCCGGTTACATGAGCCAGAAGATTCAGGTAGTGCTGGCCACCGATCTGTACGAAGAGCGCCTTGAGGGCGATGAGCCCGAGCCGATGGGCGTGGACAAGATCAACCTGCGTGAGCTGTCGGGCCTGGCCCAGAACCCGCGATTCACCGAGGGTCGAGCCTTGGCGGCGCTGTACCTGGCCCGTGATCTGCTGACTCAGCGCGGGGTGTTCCAGCCATGAATTTCCCTCATCCGTTGATGGCGCCAGTGGTTGAATTGGCATTGAAGGCTGGCGACGCGATTCTGCCGTTCTGGCGCACCGGCACCGCCGTGACCGCCAAGGCCGACGATTCTCCGGTCACCGCAGCCGACATGGCGGCTCATCATCTGATTCTCGCGGGTTTGACAGCGCTGGACCCGAGCATCCCGGTGTTGTCCGAAGAAGACGCCAACATTCCCCAGAGCGTGCGCGCCGGGTGGCAGCGCTGGTGGTTGGTGGACCCGCTGGACGGGACCAAGGAATTCATTTCCGGTAGCGAAGAATTCACCGTCAACATTGCGTTGATCGAGCACGGGCGGGTGGTGTTTGGCGTGGTGTCGATGCCGACCAATGGGCGCTTTTATGTGGGCGGTGCGGGTCTGGGCGCATGGCGTGGTGATAAGGGCGCTGAGCCGCTGCCGATTCAGGTTCGTGAAGTACCGGCGGCGGGTGAAGCGTTTACCGTGGTCGCCAGTCGTCGGCATTCGAGTCCCGAGCAGGAGCGCTTGCTGGCCGGGTTGAGCGACAGCCTGGGTGAACTGAAATTGGCCAATATCGGCAGTTCGCTGAAGTTTTGTTTGCTGGCAGAGGGGGCGGCGGATTGTTATCCAAGGTTGGCTCCGACTTCGCAGTGGGACACGGCGGCGGCCCAAGGCGTGTTGGAAGGGGCGGGTGGCGAGGTGCTGGATTTGAGCGGTCAGCCGTTCTGCTATCCGGCGCGGGAATCGCTGTTGAATGAGTTCTTTTTGGCGCTGCCGGCGAAAGCAGCCTGGCGCGAAAAACTACTGGCGTTAGCCCGCAACTAATAAAATCATTCCCACGCTCTGCGTGGGAATGCAGCCCGTGACGCTCCGCGTCACTGGACGCGGAGCGTCCCTTGAGGCATTCCCATGCAGAGCGTGGGAACGATCAGTCAGCGATGGAGGACGTACTGCCCGACAAACTTCACCGCATCCTCCTCACTCCCGGCATTCACAATCCGTGAATGCAACGTCAGCCGCGCCCGGCCATAGCGCTCATACATCGCCAAAAACTTCTTCCACATCGCCGCACTCGGCGCATGGCAAATGGCTGTGGCATCGGTGGTCACCGGTAGCGGATAGCTGATATGGCCTTCGTGAATCACGATGTGCCCGCCCTCAATGCCCTCTTCACGCAGGCGCAGATGCAGCCAACCCCAGCCTGCCAGCACCGCGCCGCAATACAGGCTGCCGCCGAACATGGTGCTCTTGTGGTTGACGTTGGCCTCCAGCGGCAAGTGCAGGCGCAGTTGCTGATCGTGCCAGTCGAGCACCTTGACGCCCATGTCCCGCGTGAGGGGAATGTCGCGATGGAGAACGGATTCCAGGTGACGACTGTCGCGGTTCATTCATGGACCTCTTGGTTGAAGATGATGGTTTGACGGTAGCTCAATCGAGTTCATCAGTGTTTTGGTGAGTGCCGGCATCGGCGAAGTTCAGGCCATGCTTGCGCAGCTTGTCGTGCAAGGTCTTGCGCGGAATGCCGAGCGCTTCGGCAAGGCTGCGCACGGAACTGTGCGAGCGTGTCAGTTCGGTGGCGATCAGGGTTTTTTCGAAATTTTCCACTTGCTCGCTGAGCCCGCCACTGACCACTTCCACCGTCGTACCGGCCCCACCATCCGGCGCGCTGTTGTCCAGCGCCAACTCCAGGCCGAGGGCGAAGCGTTCGGCGGCGTTCTGCAATTCCCGCACGTTGCCTGGCCAGGTATGGCGCAGCAGCAGGGCGCGTTGCCCCGGTTGCAGTTCGTGGGGCGGCAAACCGTGGCGGGCGCTGGCTTCGTCGGCGAAATGCTGGAACAGCATCAGCGCATCTTCGCCGCGCTCACGCAGCGGTGGTATACGCAGCGGCGCGACGTTCAGGCGGTAATACAAGTCGGCGCGGAAGCGCCCCTGATCAGCCGATTGGCGCAGGTCTTCCTTGGTTGCGGCGATGATGCGGATATCCAGTGGAATCAGTTGATTGCCGCCCAGGCGCTCCACCACCCGCTCCTGCAGCAAACGCAGCAGCTTGACCTGCACATCCAGGCTCATGCTTTCGATTTCATCGAGGAACAGCGTGCCGCCGTTGGCGAATTCGAACTTGCCGATGCGGCGCTTCTGCGCGCCGGTAAAGGCGCCCGGTTCGTGACCGAACAACTCGCTTTCAACCACCGACTCGGCCAGCGCCCCGGCGTTGATCGCCACGAACGGACCGTTGCGACGGCTCGACAAGTCGTGCAGCGCCCGGGCCACCACTTCTTTGCCGGCACCGGTTTCGCCGAGGATCAGTACGTCGGCCTTGGTTGCCGCCAATGCACCAATCTGCTCGCGCAGGCGCAGCATCGGCGCCGAATGCCCGACCAGTCGGGCACTCAATTCGTTGCGATCGCTCAAGGCCAGGCGCAGGCTGCGGTTGTCCAGCACCAGCCGGCGCAAGGCCAGCGCGCGGCGCACGCTGTCGAGCAGGGCATCGCTGGCGAAGGGTTTTTCCAGAAAGTCGTAGGCCCCGGCGCGCATGGCCTGCACCGCCAGCGGCACATCGCCGTGACCGGTGATCAATAGCACCGGCAGCTCAGGGTCCTGGGCGTGGAGTTCGGTCAGCAGTTCGAGCCCATCCATGCCCGGCATGCGGATGTCACTGACCACCACGCCCGCCCAGTCACGTTCCAGTTGCCCGGCCAGGCCCTTGGCTTCGGCCAGAGGCAGGATTTTCAGGCCGGCCAGATCCAGCGTCTGGCCCAGTGCCTGGCGCAGGTGGGGATCGTCGTCGATCAACACGACCTGGATGCGGTTGTCGATGGTCATGCACTTCGGTCCTCGGACGGTTGCAGGCTCACACCCGGTGCGCCTGCGCGCAGCTTCAGGGTAATCAGGGCGCCACCTTCCTTGTGGTTGGCAAACGACAGTTCCCCACCGAAGGCACGCATCAGGGTATCGCAGATCGCCAGCCCCAGGCCAAGCCCCTGAGTGCGGGTCTTGGTGGTGTAGAAGGGCTCGCTGGCGCGACCAAGGGCTTCCATGCAAAAGCCTGGACCATTGTCGCGAATGTACAGAGTGACGCCATCGGCGGTGGATTGGGCACTCAACCAGAGTTTACGCGGCGGACCTTTTTCAGTCAGCGCGTCCAGGGCGTTGGCCAGCAGATTGCCGAGCACCTGACGCAGACGGGTTTCCCCGGCCTCGACCCACAGGGTGGCGGCCGGCAAGTCGCGAATCAACTCGACCTCCATACTGCGTCGACGCTTGGCCAGCAACGCCAACGCGTCGTCCAGCGCCGGTTGCAGGGCGACGCTTTCCGGGGCATGGCGGTCGCGCCGGGCGAAGGCTCGCAGGTGGGCGATGATCGAGGCCATGCGCCCGGTCAATTCGCTGATCAGCTTGAGGTTGCCGCGCGCATCGTCGGTGCGCTGATGATCGAGCAGTACCTCGGCGTTTTCCGCGTAGCTGCGGATCGCCGCCAACGGCTGATTGAGTTCGTGGCTGATGCTCGCCGACATCGTCCCCAGCGCCGACAGCTTGCCTGCTTGCACCAGATCATCCTGGGCGCGCACCAGTTCTTGCTGGGCGTGTTCGCGCTCCAGTACTTCCTGTTTCAGTCGCCGGTTGAGGCCTTCGAGGTCGCTGGTCCGCTCGGCGACCCGGCCTTCCAGTTCGAGGCGGGCCTTGGCTTCGAAGGCGATCCGTTCGAGGTAATGACGGCGGCGCTGCATCATCAGGCCGAGCAACAGCATCAGCACCAGCAACATTGCACCGCCAATGGCGACGACCGTTCGTACCGGGCGGTCAATCAGGGTGCGCGGGGCGAGGATGCTGACGTTCCAGCCGGTTTCTGCGATCTGCTGGGTCTGAGTCAGCCAGGCATTGGGGTTGAGCCTCAATGGCTTGGGATCTCGGGTCGGGTAGGGTTGAATCGCGATAATCGCCTTGCGTTCCTCTGCACTTAGCGGGCGGGTCGAGCGGAATCGCCACTCGGGCCGTGACGTGAGAATGACCACGCCGTTGTGGTCAGTCAGCAGCAGTTGTTCCGGAGTTTTGCCCCAGAGACTTTCGGTGTGGTCCAGGTCGACCTTGACCACCAGCACGCCAATGATTTTCTCGCCGTTGCGCACGGCGGCGGCGAAGAAATAGCCGCGTTTGGCCGACGTCGTCCCCAAGCCGAAAAAACGTCCGAGCCGCCCATCCATCGCTTCGCTGAAATACGGCCGGAAGGAAAAGTTGCGGCCGACAAAACTGTCGTGTTTGTCCCAGTTGGAGGCCGCCAGGGTCTTGCCCGTGGTGTCCATCAGGTACATGACTTCGGCGCCGGTCTGGCCGCTGATGTTTTTCAGTAAACGGTTGGCGTTGCCCTGGGTGACACCATCGTCGGGCGCACCCAGGGCCGCGCGCAGGGCCGGCAGGTCGCCGAGAATCTGCGGCAATACTTCATAACGGTGCAGTGTGCCCAGCAGGTTGGCGACGTAGAGGTCGAGGGTCTGGCGGTTTTGCCCGGCCAGTTCGCTGCGGTAATAACGCTCGGCCAGATGCTCCAGCGGCCACAGCAACGGCGCCAGGCACAGCGCGAGCAGGGCCAGGCTGCGCCAGCGGGGTCTGCGGGGGAGGGTCGGAGTCATGAGCATCGGGCGCCTGTGGGTACAGGCGCATTATGCCTAGGCTTGCGGGCACCGTCTGCGCACCTTGGGTCGGGCCTGCATTGTGGTGAAGATTCAGACAGCGTTTCAGGAAAAGACGTCAGCGTCCTTGAAGAACGCCGCGGCCTGATCCTTGCCGGACAGTTGCGGTGCTTCGTCCAGTTGCCAGTCGATGGCCAGGTCCGGATCATCCCAGCGAATGCTGCGCTCGGCCGCTGGGGTGTAGTAATCAGTGGTTTTGTAGAGAAACTCGGCAAAATCGCTCAGCACCACGAAGCCGTGGGCGAAACCTTCCGGAACCCAGAGCTGGCGATGGTTATCGGCAGAAAGGCGTACGGCGACCCATTTGCCGAAATGCGACGAGCTGCGGCGGATGTCCACGGCCACATCAAGCACTTCACCGGCCGTGACGCGGACCAGTTTGCCTTGGGTATTCTCCAGCTGGTAATGCAGACCGCGCAGTACCCCTTTTTGCGAGCGGGAATGGTTGTCCTGAACGAACTTGGTGTCCAGGCCAGTCGCTTTTTCGAAAGCCTTGGCGTTAAAGCTTTCGTAAAAAAAACCGCGCTCGTCACCAAATACCTTGGGCTCGATGATCAGTACACCGGGCAGGTCGGTGGTGACTACATTCATGGTGTTTCTCCAGCAATTGGCATTGGTGGCCGACATTCTTGCGCAAAGTGGCGTTCGGCGCGAGAGGTGTGGCTAATCTGTCGATAAAACCTTCGAAGTTGCGATGGCTTGTTTATAGCTGCAACCTCCAATCTGTTAATCAACTTCACCGCCTGGGCACATTCTTTACGTATGGCAGCAGTAGCTTGTTTGCCCTCTACCAGTGTCGTGATAACAGGAATCTTCCAGTTGCTGTATTTCTGATCGAGAGTGAGGTTGTCAAAAAAGTACCCCTCGAAGCGACAACTCCAAGCCGCAAGTGCTTTCAGTCGACGTGGGATGTTGCGGATTTTTTTGTTTGATAGTGCAAGGCGCCGCATTGTCAGGGTGTTCATTTCTACCTTGAAGGTGCTTGGATCCGTTCGGGCTAATAGGTTGGGGGTCAAGGTCAGCGGAAGGCAATCCGGGATTTGCGTAGGAAAGTTCACCTGAGAGGTTGCTGGCTTGCAGGGGGGTTGCGTATCGCCCAAAGCAGTGGCGATATAAGCGCCTAATAAAATTTCAGGGGTTGTTGTATGTCGCTCGCCACGTTGATTCATCGCGCCAGTTTGCCCAGCCCGCAAGTGTCTGCAGAGCAAGCGCTTGAGCTGCTGAAGGAGCATTACGGGCTGAGCGCAAGGTTGCAGGCCCTCGGCAGCCAGCAGGACCTCAACTTTCGCGTCGACAGCGACCAAGGGCGTTTTGTCCTGAAAATCTGCCGTGGCGACTATTCGGCGCTGGAGCTGCAAGCCCAGCACGCGGGGCTCAAGCATTTGGCTGAGCACCCCGGTGTGCACGTGCCACGAGTGATCCCTGCCAATAATGGTGCAGACCTGCTCTCTCTGGACGTCGACGGCCAAGCGGTTCATGTGCGCCTGCTGGATTACATCGAAGGCCAGTCGCTGACCCACCTCGATCATTTCGATCGCTCAGTGGTCGCCGGCTTCGGTCGGCTCTGTGGCGAAATGGACCTGGCGCTGGCGGGGTTCGACCATCCGGGGCTGGAGCGCACGCTGCAATGGGACGCTCGCCACGCCAACGCGTTGATCGAGCATTTGCTGCCGGTTATCAAAGATGATCAGCAACGCCGGCTGATCGCCGATGCGGCCGAATTGGTCGAGCGTCATTTGCAGCCGCTTGTGGATAAGCTGCCGGTGCAAGCGATTCACATGGATATCACCGACGACAACGTGGTGTGGCAGCGAAACTCGCAACGCCAATGGCAATTGCAGGGCGTGATCGATTTTGGCGACCTGATCCGCACCTGGCGCATCACCGATCTGTCGGTGACTTGCGCGGCGCTGCTGCATCACGCCGATGGCGACCCTTTCTGCATTTTGCCGGCGGTGCAGGCCTATCACGCGGTCAATCCGCTCACGCATGAAGAACTGCTGGCACTCTGGCCGCTGATCGTCGCCCGTGCGGCGGTGCTGGTGCTCAGTGGCGAACAGCAGGTCAGCATCGATCCGGGCAATGCTTACAGTCGTGACAATCTCACCCACGAACGGGAGATTTTCCGCGTTGCCACGTCGGTGCCGTTGGCGTTGATGGAAGCGGCGATCCTGACGTCGGTCGGCCAGAGCCTGCCGAGCATCGGCAGTGAAGGTTTCGCGCCGTTGCTGCCGAGCCTGGTGGGGCGTGAATTTGCCTTGATCGATTTGGGTGTGCTCAGTCCGCATTTCGAGGCGGGCAATTGGGAGCAGGAAGGCATCGATCAGCGTCTGCTGACCGAAGCCGCCGCGACTCATGGTCTGGCCGCCAGTCGTTACGGGCAATATCGCTTGTCCCGCACCCGACCGGACAGCGCTGCTGAACCGGACACCTGCCCGTTGCACGTCGAGTTGCGAGTGCCCCACGGCACGGTCGTCGAGTCGCCGTTTGCCGGGGTTGTCCACCAGCCGTCACCGGGCGTGTTGCAACTCGATGGCCCGCAACTGAGCGTGCGTCTGTGGGGCGTCACACCGTCGCTGCACGCCGGCGCGGCGCTGGTCAAAGGGCAAGTGCTGGGTTCGGTCAGCGGGCCGTTGGTGGTGCAGTTGAGCCGGGGTGCTTCGTTTAATGCGCCATTGTTTTGTACGCCGTCTCGCGCGCCGGCATGGCAAGTGTTGTGCCCGTCGCCGGCGGCGTTGTTGGGGCTGGCCTGTGACGCTGAAAAAGAACTCGATTCACAAACATTGCTGGCGCGCCGCGACACCAGTTTTGCCCGTACACAGAAGCACTATTACGTCGACCCGCCGCGCATCGAACGTGGCTGGCGTAATCACCTGATCGACATGCAGGGCCGCTCCTATCTCGACATGCTCAATAACGTGGCAGTGCTCGGCCACGGTCATCCACGCATGGCGGCGGTCGCCAGTCGTCAGTGGTCGCTGCTCAATACCAACTCGCGGTTCAACTACGCGGCGCTTGCCGAGTTCTCCGAACGTTTGCTGAAGTTGTCGCCGGACTCCATGGATCGTGTGTTCCTGGTCAACAGCGGTAGCGAAGCCAACGACCTGGCCATTCGCCTGGCGTGGGCCTACAGCGGCGGGCGCGACATGATCAGCGTGCTGGAGGCCTATCACGGCTGGACGGTGGGAGCAGATGCGGTCTCGACTTCCATTGCCGACAACCCGAAGGCTTTGAGCAGCCGCCCGGACTGGGTACATCCGGTGACCGCGCCGAACACCTATCGCGGCGAATTCCGTGGCCCTGACAGCGCGCCTGATTACGTGCGCAGCGTTGAGCACAACCTGGCGAAAATCGCCGAACAAAAACGCCAGCTGGCCGGTTTCATCTGCGAGCCGGTGTATGGCAATGCCGGCGGCATCTCGCTACCGCCGGGGTATTTGAAGCAGGTTTATGCACTGGTTCGTGCGCAGGGCGGCGTCTGTATCGCCGACGAAGTGCAGGTCGGTTATGGCCGCATGGGTCATTTCTTCTGGGGCTTCGAAGAGCAGGGCGTGGTACCGGACATCATTACCATGGCCAAGGGTATGGGTAACGGCCAACCATTGGGTGCGGTGATCACCCGCCGGGAAATCGCTGAAGCGCTGGAGGCCGAGGGTTACTTCTTCTCGTCGGCCGGTGGCAGCCCGGTCAGTTGCCAGATCGGCATGGCGGTGCTGGATGTGATGGAAGAGGAAAAGCTCTGGGAAAACGCTCAGGTCGTGGGCGGGTATTTCAAGGCGCGGCTTGAAGCGTTGATCGATATCCATCCGCTGGTAGGGGCGGTGCACGGTTCCGGTTTTTATCTGGGTGTCGAGTTGATCCGCAATCGTGAAACCCTGGAGCCCGCGACCGAAGAAACCACGGCACTGTGTGACCGGTTGCGCGAACTGGGGATTTTCATGCAGCCAACCGGCGATTACCTGAACATTCTCAAGATCAAACCGCCGATGGTGACCTCGCGTCAGAGCGTGGATTTCTTTGTCGACATGCTCTCTAAGGTGCTCGCAGAAGGCCTGTAAACACTATTCCCTGTGGGAGCGAGCCTGCTCGCGAAGGCGGTCAACCATTCAACATCTGTGTTGACTGACCCACCGCTTTCGCGAGCAGGCTCGCTCCCACAAGGGACATGTGTACTTCGATTGTTATCGGGTTTAAGCGCGATAATTTCGACAGAAGGAAGACTAAACGCTTTTAAAGCCGATTTTTATCGGCTATAACGTCGCCATTGCCACGGCGTAACTCACTACGCCCGGTACTTCCCGTTTCTGTCATCGGTCGCTGCCACACTCGACCCTAAAGCACTTGCCCAGGAGATGATTCATGAGCCGTATCGTTACCGTCGCCGCCACCCAGATGGCTTGTTCCTGGGACCTTGAAGCCAATATCGAGACCGCTGAGAAGCTGGTCCGTGAGGCCGCGGCCAAAGGTGCGCAGATCATCCTGATCCAGGAATTGTTCGAGGCCCCGTACTTCTGCCAGAAGCCGAACCCGGAGTACCTGCAACTGGCCACGACCGTTGAAGACAACGTCGCTATCAAGCACTTCCAGAAAGTCGCCAAAGAATTGCAAGTCGTGCTGCCAATCAGCTTCTACGAATTGGCGGGACGCGCGCGTTTCAACAGCATCGCAATCATCGACGCCGATGGCAGCAACCTCGGGATTTATCGTAAAAGCCACATCCCGGATGGTCCTGGCTATCACGAAAAGTATTACTTCAACCCGGGCGATACCGGCTTCAAAGTCTGGAACACCCGTTACGCGAAAATCGGCGTGGGCATTTGCTGGGACCAGTGGTTCCCGGAATGCGCCCGCAGCATGGCGTTGCTGGGCGCAGAAATCCTGTTCTACCCGACCGCGATCGGCAGCGAGCCACACGACAAGACCATCTCGTCCCGTGACCACTGGCAGCGCGTGCAGCAGGGCCATGCCGGCGCCAACCTGATGCCGGTGATCGCCAGTAACCGCATCGGCAACGAAGAGCAGGACGGCTACGACATCACGTTCTACGGCTCGTCGTTCATCGCCAACCAGTTCGGCGAGAAGGTTCAGGAACTCGACAAAACCGAAGAAGGCGTATTGGTTCACAGCTTCGACCTCGACGAACTGGAGCACATCCGCAGCGCCTGGGGTTCGTTCCGTGATCGCCGCCCGAACCTATACAATGCGATCAAAACCCTCGACGGTTCCCTGGAGTCCTGATCGCATGACCACTTTAAACAGCACCCCGCGCGCCGACGGCTTCTACATGCCCGCCGAGTGGGCGCCACAAACCCAGACCTGGATGATCTGGCCCGAGCGCCCGGATAACTGGCGCCTGGGTGGCAAACCGGCGCAAGCCGCGCACGTGGCGGTGGCCAAGGCCATCGCCCGTTTCGAACCGGTGACCGTCGCGGTTTCCGCCGGCCAGTACGAAAACGCCCGTGCCCGTCTGGATGTACCGAATATTCGCGTCGTCGAGATGTCCAGCGATGACGCCTGGGTCCGGGATACCGGTCCGACATTTGTCATCAATAACAGCGGCGAAGTCCGTGGCGTGAACTGGGACTTCAACGCCTGGGGCGGTTTCGACGGTGGCCTGTATTCGCCGTGGAATCGTGACTCGCAGGTCGGCGGCAAGATCCTCGAGATCGAGCGCAGCCAGCGCTACCGCACCGAGGGCTTTGTGCTTGAAGGCGGTTCGATCCACGTCGATGGCGAAGGCACGCTGATCACCACCGAAGAATGCCTGCTTAACCGCAATCGCAATCCGCACATGAACCGTGCAGAGATCGAAGCGGTGCTCAGCGCGAATCTGGCTGTGGATAAAATCATCTGGCTGCCGGACGGTTTGTTCAACGACGAAACCGACGGCCATGTGGATAACTTCTGCTGCTACGTGCGTCCGGGTGAAGTGCTGCTGGCCTGGACCGATGATCCGCAAGACCCGAACTACCCACGCTGCCAGGCGGCAATGAAAGTGCTGGAGAGCAGCACCGACGCCAAGGGGCGCCCATTCACGGTGCACAAAATGCCGATTCCGGGGCCGCTGTATGCGACCGAAGAAGAGTGCGCGGGTGTGGATCCGGTGGACGGGACTCAGGAACGTAATCCGACCGTGCGTCTGGCCGGTTCCTACGTGAACTTTCTGATCGTTAACGGCGGCATCATCGCGCCAAGTTTCGACGACCCGTTGGATGGCCCGGCAAAAGAGATTTTGCAGGCACTGTTCCCGCAGCACGAAGTGGTGATGGTGCCCGGCCGCGAACTGTTACTGGGAGGCGGTAACATCCACTGCCTTACCCAACAACAGACCGCGCCGCACAAGGAGTGAGTGGGGTTGTAACAGCTTGAGTTGATTGCAAAATAATTCCGGCAAACGTTTTCACTCACGGTTTAGCAGAAGCCCGCAGCCCTACAGGACTGCGGGCTTTTTAGTATCCGCTTGTCGACAGTTGCGAAACCTTGGCACAGCTCTTGTATCTCTCATGGTGCAAAACAGGGAGGGGAGAATTGCGATGTTCTGTCATAAACCTTGGATAAGTTAGCCGCTCACACACCAGGAGAGAGCGCGGAAATGAACGCCGAAATGAATGTGGTGAGCGAACGGGCATTGCATCCCCTGGCAGTAAACAGCGAATCGCTCCAGGTCCTGACGCACTGGTTGAAATCCAATGGAACGCGTCAGATCAGAGAACCTGATCCGCGCCGGATGATGATCGAGCGCTACCCCGCTGGTTTATTCAGCGAAGCGGAGCTGGAAGCGTTGTGGGATGTGATGGAAGGATAAGAAGAAAAACAACGGATTGATAAAAGCGCTGCCGGGATGGCGGCGCTTTTTTATGGGCGAAGGTTTTGGTGTAGGACATACGGACTTGTCATCAACACCAAACCCTGTGGGAGCGGCCGAGGGTGTGGCGCACTTGCCAGTTGTCGCTGAGTTCATAGCTGAGTTTCGAGCGTAGCGATTGCGACTTGTCATCGATGAAATCGTGCTCGCTGCCGTAGGTGGTATCCCGTCCTACGTCTGCCGGACGTCCGTTTACACCGGGGGGGCCGCGATCCGGCGTACGGTTGTAGCGGCTGTATTCGTACTGCACCAGCCAGTTCAGATCAGGCGTGAGCGCTGCCAACTCATCGACGGTGCGAACAGTTGGCGGTTACCGCTCACGCCATCGCGGAAGCTGTTTTGATCCATGTTGCCGTCGTTGGATTGTTTCCAGTCATGTCTGAATTGATACAGTGGGTTTGCAAAGCCTCACTTCCTGCAAAAAGTTTTCATCCCGGCAACTGGCTATCGCTAACAAGTGATTTCTTAGACGATTTTCGCCTATTCACAGACGATTCATGAAATTGACACACCATTAAGGGCCCGGCTACGATTCGGCCCAACGCCTGTGGCCAACCGCCATGACTCATAAAATAATAAAAAGGCCCGCCACGACTTTTCGTGCGCGGGCCTTTTTGTTTTGGGATGAAAAAAGAGTGCAATAGCGCCGTTTCAGCCGTTCGACACAGCGCGTATCAACCGATCATAAGGAAAAGAACAAAATGTTGAACAAGCGAATCAGCCTGATCGCTCTGGGGATGTTGAGTGCTACACAGGTCATGGCTAACGACCAGGCCGAATCCAAGGGTTTTGTTGAAGACAGCAGCCTCAAAGTGCTGCTGCGCAATGCCTACATCAATCGCGATAAAAAAGATGGCA
This sequence comes from Pseudomonas sp. ANT_H12B, assembly GCF_008369325.1. Lineage (GTDB taxonomy): Bacteria > Pseudomonadota > Gammaproteobacteria > Pseudomonadales > Pseudomonadaceae > Aquipseudomonas. The sequence continues at coordinate 139,104 of NZ_VOBI01000003.1, forward strand.
ACGACGACCAGCGTGAATGGGGTCAAGCTGCCATCGGCACCTACACCTCGGGCTTCACCCAAGGAACTGTCGGCGTAGGCGTAGATGCCTTCGGTTTGTACGGCTTGCGTCTGGACCGTGGTAGCCACAGCGGCGGCCAAGGCATCGACTTCTTCAAGGAAGGCGACAGCGGTAACCCGGCCGGCGATCTGGCCAAAGCCGGTGGCGCGGTAAAATTCCGCGTATCCAGCACCGTTCTGACCTACGGCGACCAGATGCCGGTCCTGCCGGTATTGAGCCACGACAACGGGCGTCTGCTGCCGGAAAGCTACACCGGCACCCTGATCACCTCCAAGGAGATCAAGGGCCTGGAGCTGAACGCCGGTCGCTTCACCGCCGAATCGCGCAAAAGTGCTGAAGGCCATGACAGCGGCGGCCTGAAGTCGATCAACGTGCTGGGCGGTAGCTACCAGTTCACCGAACAGTTCAAGGCTGCGCTGTACGCCTCCGACGTCGAAGACGTGTTGAAGAAGCAATACGTGAACGCCAACTACGTGTTGCCGATCGACAAGGATCAGTCCCTGACCCTGGACTTCAACGGCTATCGCACCAAGCTGGACGATTCCTACGTTCGCGAAAGCGGTGCGACCGGCGACGACAACAAGATCTGGAGCCTGGCCGCCACCTTCGCCACCGGCGCGCACTCGTTCACGCTCGCCCACCAGCGCAGCACCGGCGACAGCAACCTGGGCTATGCCTACGGCGGCTACCAGAAGGACCAAGGTCGCGTCGGCGACGGAGGCAACACCATCTACCTGGCGAACTCCTACTGGTCCGACTTCAACGCCGAAGACGAACGCAGCTGGCAGCTGGGCTACGGCCTCGACTTCAGCACCTTCGGTATTCCAGGCCTGAGCTACAACTTCGCCTACGTGCGCGGCGACAACATCACCACCTCCACCAGCGAAGGCGGTACCGAGCGCGAAATCTTCAACCAGTTCAAGTACGTCGTGCAAAGCGGCCCGGCCAAAGACCTGAGCGTGAAACTGCGCAGCTCGATCCTGCGTGTCTCGCAGAAGTCGAGTGAGTACAACTCCAGCGGTAACGAAGTGCGTGTGTTCGTGGATTACCCGATCAACATTTTCTGATGATCGGTTGCGCCATCGAGGCCTGATGTAAGGCTGAGAAAGAACAAGCCCCGACTGGTTCGGGGCTTTTTTGTGGGCTTCACACGGCTCTAGCCTGCGGTGAAGGCGTTAATAATCCATCTGACGAACCTGGGGTCTCCACCCTGAATGATTGAAACGAGCATCCAAATTGATTGATTTGCGCAATTTATGGCGATGACCTAAGATAAATTTGACTGAATTAATCATCGGGTGATTGGTTCAGTCAGTTTCGAGGTGATACATGTTTTGCCAAACAATTATAAAAGGAGACCCTCGTGGCCCAAATTCCTATCAAGCGCACCATTGAACGTATTCCTGGCGGCATGATGATCGTGCCCCTGTTGATCGGTTCGCTGGTGGCAACATTCTTGCCCGACACGCCGAAGTTTTTTGGCTCATTCACCAATGCACTGTTCACCGGCGCATTGCCGATCCTTGCGGTGTTCTACGTCTGCATGGGGGCGAGCATCAATATCAAAGCCACGCCTTACCTGCTAAAGAAGGGCGGCACGCTGCTCATCACTAAAGTCGGCATCGCCGTGCTTATTGGTATTGTGCTCGGGCACTTCCTGGGCGAGCAGCCGATTTCCTCAGGGCTCTTCGCGGGGATTTCGACGCTGGCGGTTGTTGCGGCGATGAACGATACCAACGGCGGCTTGTACATGGCGCTGATGGGCCAGTACGGTCGATCCGAAGACGTCGGCGCCTACTCGGTCATGTCCCTGGAGTCCGGTCCCTTCCTGACCATGGTCACGTTGGGCATCGCCGGTCTATCGGCATTCCCGTGGCCGACGCTGGTGGGCAGCATCCTGCCATTGGCGCTGGGCATGCTGCTGGGCAACCTCGACCGCGACATGCGCGACTTTCTGGCAAAAGCCGTTCCGGTGATGATCCCGTTTTTCGCCCTGGCACTCGGCGCCAGCCTGGATTTACATAACGTTTGGCAGGCCGGTTTGCTGGGTCTGGGCATGGGTGTTGCGGTTGTCGTCCTGACCGGTATCCCGCTGTTTTTCGCTGACCGTTTGACCGGTGGCACTGGCGTCGCCGGTGTCGCCGCGGCCACTACCGCCGGGAACGCCGCAGCCGTCCCTGCACTGATCGCCGCGGCCAATCCGGTGTACGCCGAAGCAGCCAAGAGCGCGACCATTCTGGTGGCCGCCTGCGTCGTGGTCACCGCGATCCTCGCGCCATTGCTCACCGCCGCCGTCGCCAAACGCGTGCAGCAGCGCAATCCCGTCGTTATTCCGGAGGAACCCGAACCTCAAAAACAGGAGGCGTTGCGATGAGGATTCTGATCATCGCGGACGATCTGTCGGGCGCGGCGGATTGTGCCATCGGTTTTGCCAGCATGGGGCTGCAAACGGTCGTCACGCTCGACCCCTTGAATGACAAGGCTGATGCTCAGGTAATCGCCGCCGATACGGACACCCGACGCCTCTCACCGGCGCGGGCCGCCGAGCGTACCGTCGCCGCCTTCAAGGCACTGCATCAACCCGGGCAGCGGCTGTACAAGAAAATCGATTCGACCTTGCGCGGCAATTGGGCGGCGGAAGTCGCCGCCCTGCAACCGTTGGCGGGACTGGCCGTCGTTGCTCCAGCGTTTCCGGCCACCGGACGCACATTGCGCGGCGGTCGGGTGTTCGTGAATGGCCAGCCGCTGGAAACCACAGATACCTGGAAACTGGAAAACGCCGACCGTCCGGCCGACGTTGAAGCGATGCTCATCGCCGCCGGCCTGAGCACCGCGAAGCTGGACCTCGACACCTTGCGCGGCAACGAAAAAGCACTCGCGGAGCACATTGCCGAGGTCGCCCGCAGCGGCACACAAGCGTTGATCGTCGATGCACAAACCGAAGACGACCTGTTGACTCTCGCCCGCCTCACCGCGTCGATGGACCAGCCGCTGTTCTGGATCGGCTCGGGTGGCTTGGCGCGGGAAATTGCCAGCCTTCCTGATTTTTCCGAAGCACGGTTCACGGCCATCGAGCCCGATGCCGTCGATAAAAGTCAGGCACCGATCCTGATACTCGTGGGCAGTCTGTCCGGCGTCTGCGAACGACAATGCGCACTGCTCAAGGAGCGTGGCGGCGTCAGCGAATTGGTCGTCCCGCCTGAGGTCCTTCGCCAAGGCGCAACCCATGGCGATTGGGCGATCTGGCAAGCGCGCATCGGCGAGCAACTGAACGGCTGGGGTGATCTGCTGTTGCGTATCGGCCGCGACGAGGCGTTCGATCCCCAGGAGGGCGCGCAGCTGTCGACCATGTTGGCCGTGTTGGTTGAACCGCACTTCGCCAAGGTCGGCGGTCTGATCGCCACGGGTGGCGAGACGGCGCGGGCGATATTGATCACCGTCGGCATCGACAGCCTGCAACTGCTGACGGAAATCGAAGCCGGCGTCGCCTTCGCGCGACCGACCGTTTCCCGGCAGGGCCATCGTCCCGCAATTGTTACCAAGGCGGGCGCGTTCGGCTCCGATCACGCCTTGTATGCGGCATGGCAACACCTGAGCGACAGCGCCGATCGCTCCTCGCCCCAACGCACACGAATCCAAGGACTCGAATGAACATTATGAGCAACTACCTTCCCATCATCGGCATCACCATGGGCGACGCCACCGGTGTCGGCCCGGAAATCATCGTCAAGAGCCTGACTCATGACGTCGTCTACCAACAATGCCGGCCGCTGGTGATCGGCGATGCCCGTCGTCTTGAGCAGGCCAATGTCATCGTCGGCGGCAGCGCCAAAGTGCGCCGTATCGAGGACGCCTCCCAGGCGTTGTACGAGGCCGGCACCATTGACTGCATCGACCTCGACCTGATCCCCGACGACCTGCCGTTCGGCGAGCTGTCGCCGATTGCCGGTGACGCTGCTTATCAATACATTGCCCGTGCCGTGCAACTCGCCGAGGCCGATCAAATCGACGCGATCTGCACTGCGCCGCTGAACAAGGAAGCGCTGCACGCCGGCGGCCACAAGTACCCCGGCCATACCGAAATGCTCGCGCATCTGACCAACGTCGACGAAGTTTCGATGATGCTGGTGGCACCGCAACTGCGGGTGATTCATGTCACCACCCACATCGGCATCATCGACGCGATCCGCAAGATCGAGCCGGGCCTGGTCCAGCGCACCATCGAGCGCGGCAACGCGACACTGATCAAGGCGGGCATCGCCAAACCGCGTATTGGCGTGTGCGGGATCAATCCCCATGCCGGCGAAAACGGTTTGTTCGGCTATGGCGAAGAGGAAGAAAAAATCATTCCTGCGGTGAAGCTGTTGCAGGAACGTGGCCTCGACGTGACGGGCCCACTGCCCGCCGACACGCTGTTCTTCCGCGCCGGACGCGGCGACTTCGATCTGGTGGTCGCGATGTATCACGACCAGGGCCACGGCCCGGTCAAAGTGTTGGGACTTGAAGCCGGTGTGAACGTGACCGTCGGCCTGGACGTGATCCGCACTTCCGTCGACCACGGCACGGCCTTCGATATCGCCGGAAAGGGCATCGCCGATGAACGCAGCCTGCTCGAAGCGCTGCGCCAGGGTGCGGAGCTTGCCACGCGACGGGGATGAGCTGCACGGGCGCGGTCGTGTAAGATCGACCACCGTCCACCGTGCGAGACCCGCCATGAAAGCATCCGAACGCCACCGCGCCATCCTCGATCTCGTACGCATTGGCGATGCCAACGTCGAGCAATTGAGCGCGGCGCTCGGGGTCTCGGAAGCGACGGTGCGGCGCGACCTGACCATGCTCGCCAAACAGCGGCACTTGGTGCGCACTTATGGCGGCGCGACTGCCGTGGTGGGCGTTCATGAGCCGGAAGCTTCGCTGGAAGAACGCAAGACGTCTCAGTGGGAGCAAAAAGACGCCATCGCCCAAGCAGCGGCGGCTCACGTTCAGGATGGCGATACTGTGCTGCTCGACGGCGGCACCACGTGTGCTGCGCTGGCCCATCATCTTTGCTCGCGACAAGACGTGCATGTAGTGACCAACAACTTGCTCGCCGTCATGACTCTGGCCAATGCGCCGGGTGTGCGCCTGACGTTGATCGGCGGTGATCTGCGCGGTTCGAGCATGAGCACGCTGGGGCCGTTGGCGGAGCTGACGTTGAGTCGGTTGAGTGTCGACAAAGCCTTCCTCGGTGCTGACGGCGTGGTTGCCGAGTTTGGATTATGTGAAGCGAGTGCGCAGCAGGCGTATTTGAAGGAATGCATCATCAAACGGGCCGCGCAAATTGTGGTGCTGGCGGATACCGATAAATTGGGGCGCGCGAGGCAGCAGCATTGGACGCCGATTGAGCGGGAGTGGCGGTTGATTACCGGTGCTACGGCGGATGAGGCGGCGCTTGCGCCGTTCTATGCACTCAAACAAATCACCGTACAAACCGTGATCGTCGCTTGATTGCATCCCCCCTGTGGCGAGCAAGCTTGCTCGCACTGGTCTGCGTAGCGGCCCCAAAAAATCCCCACTGAAATGATCAAACCCCCCAAAAAGACCCCGACCGATTCGGGGCTTTTTTTGAATGAAAAAGGGGCGGCTTGCGGGTTTCAGTGTTTGAGGACTCCGTGAGATTGTCCGTTTCCGGAACGGTTTTATGCAAAACGCCTGATTTATGATCGTTTTTGAGCAAATAAAATCGTTTTTATGCGTTTGGGGCAAATTCGACGGTGCCCAATTCAATCGCGGAGCTCAATTTGATGGGCTCTTAATGTTCGTTTTTATGCATTAGCACTGAAAAATAATCATTTTTATGCAGCGGAAGCTGATTTTGATCGTTACTCTTCATTTGTAGGTGATTTTGATTGGTCAAGCTTTTACAAGGAGTGTGACGTGAGCGAGTTTCCCGTAGACCCCATCGGTGCTGCCTGGCTAGCAACGACATTCGACGTGAGGCCGATGGCACGGCTACCCGTGTTAAGTCAGGTCGGTAGCCGACGGTCAACTCAGGTCGAAGACGGGTTTCGTCTTGAGACCTATACGGAAAACATGCGCCCCGATCCGGACTTTTCATCCCATCTGCAATTTCACCTGCGGCATGAAATCCCGAACCTTGAGTTCTTGAGCCAGCTGTTTACCAAGGTGGGTCCTGCACCGGTACAAGGCTGGTTGAATGACGAGCCCACCGGCCAATATGCCCGCAGGTCAGCATTCTTGTTTGAATGGCTCACTGGCGAGCAGCTACAGGCGCCAGAACCTATAGGCGGTAAGTATGTCGACGCCATCAACGCCGATCTAATGGTGGCGGCTTCACCTGAAGAGGCGGTGAAAGTGCCGCGTTGGCGAGTGAATGACAACCTGCCTGGCACGAGCTACTTCTGCCCAATTGTCGTCAAGACTGCAGCAGTCAAGTCAGCAGCGGACCTTGATGTGCCTCACCTCTTTGGCCAACTGACCGCAGAGTTTGGCGAAGCGCTTCTGCTGCGCGCCGCCGCATGGATGACGCTCAGGGAAAGTAAAGCCAGCTTCGCCATTGAAGGGGAGGCGGATCGTTCTACGCGTATCCAGCGTTTCGCAGATGTGTTGGCGCGACGAACCGGTCAAGGCGAACTGCCGCTCACCGATGCTGCACTGGCTGAGATGCAAGAAGAAATCCTTGGCGCAGTGACCACACTGACACGTCTGGGGATTCGGCAATCTCCGGTGTTTGTTGGCGAAACGGTCCGCTATCAGGAGATTGTCCATTATGTCGCTCCCCCGGAGAGCGATTTGGAGCGGATGCTTGAAGGCATTCGCGTCTTTCTGAATCGTACTCAAGGGCAGTCCCCGGTCATGCGCAGTGCTGTAGCAGCGTTCGCTTTTGTGTATATCCATCCGCTGGCCGACGGCAACGGCCGGGTCCATCGCTTCCTGATCAATGACATTCTGCGGCGTGATGGGGCCATTCCAGACCCGGTGATTCTTCCGATTTCAGCTGTTATCACCGACGACTCTGCTGAGCGACGTCTTTATGACAGCGTGCTGGATCAGGTTTCAAAACCGCTCATGCAAGGCATACGAGACCAGGTAGCATTCGCCAACACTCGTACGCAATACCCTGACGGCGTGGTCTCGAATATTGAATTCACAGGCCAGGATCAGGCCCGCCCGGTGTGGCGCTATCCGAACCTGGGGCCACACGTTGTTTTCATGTCTAACGTCATTCGCCGCACCATCACCGAACAGATGCGTGAAGAGTCGCGGTATTTGCGCAGTCACATAAGGGCCAGGCAGGCAATCAAGGAGGTCGTTGAGATGCCTGATCAACAAGCTGATCGGCTCTTGCGATCCATTGAGCAGAACGAAGGGAAGCTGAGCAACGTATTGGCAAAGGAAATGCCTGTGCTGGCAAGGCCGGATATTTGGGCCGCCATTATCGAAGCTGTGGCTCAGTCGGTTCGGGGGGAGGAGCCGATGGACAGTAGCGTGAGTGATCGATATCACCCGAATCAGCCAGTGGGTCGATGACCGACTTACGCAAAAAGCCCCGATTGATTCGGGGCTTTTTCTTGTGTGCGATTTGTTTAGGGCGCGACGTTACTGGCTCGGTTGTTACCCGGTGCATCGAGCACCTTCGCTACGTCATCGATGATCGCCTTACTCATATCCTGCAAAAAATGCGACGCCCAGGCATGCCGGTCGGTGTCACGAACCATGGCGGCGTCAGATGCGAGAAGTTTGGCGATGTGGAGCAGGTCGGAGGCGTGGGAGAGGGCCTGGATAACCGGAACGCCGGCGTTGATGCGGAACAGCGGTTGGTTGCCGTGGAAGGAGAAAGGGGTGAGGCCGATGGTTTTCAGGTCTTGGGGGTTGGTCATTGGGCACCTCCGGTTTTTGGGCGGTGGTGGGCGTAACCCGGTGTGGCAGTAGCGAAAATTTTGAATGGATTGCGGGCATGCATAAGGAGAACTCCGGTTAGTTTCTGCATCGAATTCGAGTTCTCAGGCCCGGTCGCTGAATTGGCAGCGACGCGTCGAAGGTAGCTTGCGGTGGGAGGCCGCGCAATCGTGGCTAGGTGGTGGCGTGGGTTGAAGGTTTAGTGTTTTTTATGGCTGGGCAGTAATTATGAGTCAGCCATAATTATTCATAATTTGAAGAAGGCATGCTGATGGCTTTGCCGACTTGTTGAAGGAGATATCCGGAATGGACATTGAATTGGATCAGTTTCAAAAGGATTTGCTGGAATCTGTATGCGAAATGAATGAGAGCCAAGCGCTTCCAATCGCTGAGGGGAGGCCGTTAACGAAGGAATGCATCGACTCGCATATGTCGTCTCCAGCGACACGTTTTAATAACGTGTCGCTGAAAGTGAAAAAAAGCGACACGTAACAAGACGGACTACATCGGAAGGGGCTGAGCCCTACAGCAAAATCGCACAACGTCTAGCAGGCTTTTGCTTGTGAAATTACGATCTGAGGCAAAGCTCCGGCATCGTTGGACGGCAAGGTAAAAGTCGTTCGAAATACGAGTTTATCCAGCATGTCCGTCATTGCATCGATCGTAAATTTCTCGATCTTGCCAGTGGTGAGTTCTGAGACGCGTGATTGGGTCACATTTAACCTGGCTGCAGCCTCACTTTGTTTGAGGCCCAGGGTTTTGATGTAGTCAGTGATGAATATCGATAGCTCCATCTTCAACGCTGTTTTGCTAGCGACTTCGCTGTCATACGTGGCATGGAATGGGCTGTCGAAAAATTGAACTGCCATGAGCGTCTCCATCCGTTGAGTTATCTAAAATTTGCGATAAACGCAGGCTAGTCGATTGATCGTTTTTGATGCAAACGTATTGTGTCTGCGAGACATAACCCATTACACCACGTAACTAATGATGTTCCCGCCCCCACCTTTATCCCCTCCAGCTAACTCCATACATTGAGCTCCAACGCCTACCCATTCATTCCGAAGGGAAGGTCACTTGGAGATTCCTCATGCCTTTCGTAAGCGTACGCATCACCCGCGATGGCGTTACCTCTGAGCAGAAAGCTCAGGTGATCGCCGAAATCACTGAAACCCTGCAACGCGTCCTCAACAAGGACCCGCACCTGACCCACATCGTGATCGAAGAAGTCGACACCGATAACTGGGGCTACGCCGGCATCACTACCACCCAGTACCGCAAGCAGCTGGCTGAGGGGGAGGGGAAGTCATGACCGCGACCGTCTCCATCGATTTCATCTCCGACGTGGTGTGCCCGTGGTGCGCCTTGGGCGCGACGGCGCTGGAGCAAGCGATCGAGAACGTGGCCGGTGAAGTCTCGGTGGCGCTGACTTACAAGCCCTTCGAGTTGAACCCGGACATGCCGGCAGTCGGCGAAAAAGCGGTTGAGCATTTGATGCGCAAATATGGACGAACCGCCGAAGACGTCGCCGCCGGTAAAGCGATGCAGATCGCTCGCGGTGAGGCCATTGGCTTCAAGTTCGATCTGGAGAAGCGCAGCCACTTCTACAACACGTTTGATGCTCACCGGTTGTTGATGTGGGCGATGCAGGAAGGGCGGCAGGTCGCACTGAAGAAAATCCTGCTGCGCGCTTATTTCACCGACGGCCGGAACCCGAGCGATCGCGAGACGCTGGTGGGTCTGGCTGCTGAAGCGGGGCTGGATGCGGCGGCGGCTCAAGAGGTGTTGGCGTCCGGCGCGTTCGCCAAAGAGGTGCGTGAGCTTGAAGGGTATTACCGCCAGCGCGGCATCAATTCGGTTCCGGCCATGGTGCTGAACGGTCGTCACCTGGTGTCCGGTTCGCAGTCGGTCGAGTACTACGAACAGATGTTGAGACAAATGGCGAAGGCCCCCGCCGAAGCCTGATTACTTACTTTTTCAAACCATCATTTATTAGTTGAGGTTCATCATGAGCAATTCGAAAAAAGTCATCGTAATTACTGGCGCCTCCCAAGGTCTCGGCGCAGGCATGGTCAAGGCGTTCCGTGATCTGGATTACAAGGTTGTCGCCACTTCGCGTTCGATCAAACCGTCCACCGACCCGGACATCCTCACCGTGGCAGGCGACATCGGCAACCCGGAAGTCGCCCAGCAAGTCATCCGTGAAGCCATCGCACGTTTCGGCCGCATCGACACCCTGGTCAACAACGCCGGGATCTTCGTTGCCAAGCCGTTCACCGCGTATACCCAAGAAGACTACGCCGCGGTGCTGTCGGTGAACCTGAACGGTTTCTTCTACATCACCCAACTCGCGATCACCGAGATGGAAAAACAAGGCAGCGGCCACGTCGTCAATATCACCACCAGCCTGGTGGACCATGCTATCGATGGCGTGCCTTCCGTACTGGCTTCGTTGACTAAAGGTGGATTGAACGCGGCAACCAAGTCCCTGGCCATTGAATACGCCAAGCGCGGGATTCGGGTGAATGCGGTTTCTCCAGGCATCATCAAGACGCCAATGCACGGCGAGGAAACTCATGAAGCGCTGGGCAATCTGCACCCGGTTGGGCGTATGGGCGAGATCAGCGACATTGCTCAGGCGGTTGTGTATTTGGATAGCGCCAACTTTGTCACCGGCGAGATCCTGCACGTTGATGGTGGTCAGAGCGCGGGGCACTAAGACTGCTTTTCCAAACCCCGGAAACAACAAAGCCCTCGTATTTCTACGAGGGCTTTGTTTTGTCTGGTGCCGGCGCCAGACGGAAAAATAGATCCGTCCCAAGATCCGTCCCCTTTTTTCTACTCTTCACTCTGGCACAGCGATGTAATTATGGGCAGGGGCGTCCATCCCATTGCTTACACTTGGGCTGGGGTCAAGCGGTCGTTTTTTTATCCGTGGCGAAGATGATCAGATCCTCCCGCTCGCCGCTTCTGCTATTGGCCGCAGGGCTGGTCAACGATGCCATCCTGGAAGTCTACTTGGCGGTTCGCATGGGCTGGCACAGGTTGATGCCAATCACACGATAGTCCCAACATCAGAAGGTAATCCAATAATAAGCGACGGTACTTTGCGACTGTGAACGGGCGCTTCACACCCCCCCTTACTTGTAAAACGGTGAGCACAATGCAGAACCCGAAGCTTGAAGTCTTGACCCCCAGCAACTCTCAGCTGATCTTCATCGACCAACAGCCGCAAATGGCTTTTGGTGTGCAGAGCATTGATCGGCAAACCTTGAAGAACAACACCGTAGGCCTGGCGAAAGCGGCGCGTATTTTTGGCGTGCCTACAATTATCACCACTGTCGAAACCGAAAGTTTTTCGGGTCATACCTATCCCGAACTGCTGGAGGTATTCCCCGATGCGCCCATCCTTGAGCGCAGTTCGATGAACTCCTGGGATGACCAGAAAGTGCGCGATGCGCTCAAGCGTAACGGGCGCAATAAGGTGATCGTTTCGGGGCTTTGGACAGAAGTCTGCAATACCACGTTCGCACTCTCGGCGATGCACGATGCCGGGTACGAAATCTATATGGTCGCTGACGCTTCTGGCGGAACGAGCCAGGCGGCACACGATTATTCAATGCAACGGATGATCCAGGCGGGTGTGGTACCTGTCACCTGGCAACAAGTGTTGCTGGAGTGGCAGCGGGACTGGAAAAATCGCGACACCTACGACCAGGTCATGGCCTTGGCTAGAGAGCATTCAGGTGCCTACGGCATGGGCATCGATTATGCCTACACCATGGTGCATAAGGCAGAAGAGCGGGTGAAGCACGGCCCCACGCTGGCGCCGGTTCACGCTGATATCTAGGCCATTGCGGGGCGGCCCTGGCCGTCCTGATTCGGGAGCCTCCCTATGATCCAACAGTTGCCCGACATTGTGACGCTGGTCGTGCGCCACTGCGTGCGGACCGTGCAGCTTGAGCCATATGAAGCCTGGTTACGCCGAACCATAGATGCTGCAAAGCAGTTCGAAGGCCACCTGGGTGTAGATGTCATGCGTGCCCCAGGTGCAGGTTTGGCTAGCTTCACTATCGTATTGCGTTTTAGCACTACCCAGCGGTTGCAGGCATGGCTCGATTCGGTCGAGCGCCAAGAGCTGATCAATGAGGCGCTTCCGCTGCTGGTAGAAGGTGATCAGACAGGTGTCAGTACGGCAAATGAATTCTGGTTCAGCCCGACCGAGCAGCACACGCAACCGCCGCGTTGGAAACAGGTCTGCGTAACCTTTCTGGTGATCTTACCTCTCAGCCTACTGATTCCCCTGACGTGGCGCCCAGTATTCACAAACATCCCCTGGCTGGGTGGTTACTTTGCCAGCAACCTTCTGATCACAGCCACCATTGTTCTACTGGTGGTTTACGTTTTCATGCCCATGGTCACCGGCTGGTTCGCTGGCTGGCTAAGTGACGATGACGGAGCGAGGTCATGACAAATAAACCAACAGACCAGGGCCGGCGAGGGTTTATCGCCGCTGGATCTTTGATCGGCGCTGCCGGCGCTCTGTGGTCGACGTTTCCGTTTGCAGCAGCCGCAGGCTCAACGTCCTCAACTATCTCAGGAGGCAACATGACTGCTGACATCATTTTCTACAATGGCGATCTGCACACGGTGGATAGAGAAAAACCGCGAGCCAACGCCGTGGCGATCAAGGATGGCAAGTTTGTTGCTGTCGGCAGCGATGCCGAGGCCATGGCGTTTCGTGGTGCCGCAACCCAGGTTGTTGATTTACAAGGGCGCACGGTGATCCCCGGGTTAAACGACTCTCACCTTCATCTGATCCGTGGTGGCCTCAATTACAATCTGGAGTTGCGCTGGGAAGGGGTGCCTTCGTTGGCTGATGCGCTGCGTATGCTCAAGGTTCAGGCAGACCGCACCCCCACGCCGCAATGGGTACGGGTGGTAGGGGGATGGAATGAATTCCAGTTTGCCGAACGGAGAATGCCAACGCTCGATGAGCTTAACCAGGCTGCACCGGATACGCCGGTGTTTGTTCTGCATCTGTATGACAGGGCTTTATTGAACCGCGCCGCGTTACGAGTGGTTGGGTATACGCGCAACACGCCCAATCCTCCGGGCGGCGAAATTCAGCGCGACGCCAATGGCGAGCCGACCGGGATGTTGGTAGCGCGACCTAATGCGATGATTCTCTACTCAACGCTCGCAAAAGGTCCGACGCTGCCTATCGAATATCAAATCAACTCCACGCGCCAGTTCATGCGGGAACTGAATCGGCTGGGTGTGACCAGTGCCATCGATGCGGGTGGTGGCTTCCAGAATTATCCGGATGATTACCAGGTGGTGCGCGACCTCGCGAAGAACGATCAGCTTACGGTGCGTATCGCCTACAACTTGTTTACCCAGAAACCCAAGGAAGAACTGGCAGACTTTCAAAGCTGGACCAAGCAAGTGAAGCCTGGAGATGGCGACGATTTTTTCCGCCACAACGGTGCGGGCGAAATGTTGGTGTTCTCTGCGGCAGATTTCGAAGACTTTCTTGAGCCGCGTCCGGACCTTGCGCCGCAAATGGAGGCGGATCTAGAGCCAGTGGTGCGTCACTTGGTGGAACACCGTTGGCCGTTCCGCTTGCATGCAACCTATGACGAATCCATCTCGCGCATGTTGGATGTGTTCGAACGGGTCAATCAGGATATTCCCTTCAACGGTTTGCCATGGTTCTTCGATCACGCTGAAACCATTACCCCGCGCAACATCGAGCGTGTGCGAGCTTTAGGTGGAGGCATCGCAATTCAGGATCGCATGGCATTCCAAGGTGAGTACTTTGTTGACCGCTACGGCAGCAAGGCGGCGGAGCAGACGCCGCCGATTCAACGGATGCTCGCCGAGGGCGTACCAGTGGGTGCGGGCACTGACGCAACGCGGGTATCCAGTTACAACCCCTGGACCTCGCTTTACTGGTTGGTCAGCGGTAAGACCGTGGGAGGCATGGAACTGTACCCTGAAGGCTTGTCCCGCGCAGTCGCACTTGAACTCTTTACCCATGGCAGTGCTTGGTTTTCGTCGGAGCAGGGCAAGAAAGGCCAACTAAAAGTAGGCCAGTTGGCAGACCTGATCGCGCTTAACGCCGATTTTTTCAACGTCGAGGAAGAACAGATCAAGTGGATGGAATCGGTGCTGACGGTGGTCGGTGGCAAAGTGGTTTATGCCACTGGGGAGTTTAGGCCGTTGTCCCCCGGTGAAATACCCGTGATGCCGGATTGGTCCCCCGTGGCGCTTGTGCCTGGGCATTGGAAACCAAGCGCTCCCCTGCAGGCAAGCGTTCATCAATGCTCGGGGCCTTGTGCTGTTCACGCACATCAGCATGGCCGAGTGAGGACGTCATCAGTCCCGATCAGCGATTATCAGGGTTTCTGGGGCGCTTTTGGATGTTCGTGCTTTGCGTTCTGATAACGTGACATCGGCCCCTGTTGCATCCGCCTGGAGCCCGCTGCGCCATTCCACCTTTCGCTGGATCTGGATCGCGAGCATCGCCTCAAACATCGGCACCTGGATGCACGAAGTGGGTGCAGGGTGGTTGATGACGAGTCTTTCAGCAAATCCGATTGCGGTCGCTTTGGTGCAAGTGGCCGGAGCCGCGCCGATGTTCTTCCTGGCGTTGCCTGCCGGTGCTTTGGCAGATGTGATAGACAAAAGACGCTTTCTGCTGGCAGTCCAGCTCTGGATGGCGGCTACGGCGCTCACTCTGACGTTATTGACGGCTGCGGGGCTGGTGACGGTGCCCCTGCTGTTGGGCATCACTGCCTGCATGGGTATTGGCACAGCGTTGATGATGCCCGCCTGGTCGGCACTCACCCCGGAGTTGGTCGGCAAGTCAGAGCTGCCCGCTGCCATAGCGCTGTCCAGTGTCGGGATCAACGTCGCTCGGGCAATTGGTCCGGCCATCGCCGGGATACTGATCAGCCTCAGTGGCCCGTGGCTTACCTTTGCGCTGAACACAGTATCTTTTGTGGCGGTAATTGCGGTGCTCTTCTTCTGGAAAAGACAAGTCGAACCCTCTGTGCTGCCGGCGGAACGCCTGGTAGGTGCAATGCGCGCCGGGTTGGTATTCAGTCTTGAGTCGCCCCCGTTAAAACGGGCTCTGGCGCGAACGTTCGCGTTCTTCCTGGGCGCTAGTGCCGGAATGGCTCTGCTTCCCTTGCTGGTGCGTGGCGAGATGCAGGGCACCGCCATGGACTTCGGGCTTTTGCTGGGCAGCGTTGGGGTTGGCGCCTTGGTCGGGGCGGCGGCATTGCCAGCGATTCGCTCCCGCATCAGCAACCACTTGCTGGTCATTGTCGCCAGCCTGGTTTACGCCGGGGTGTTGGCCGCGCTGGCATTGCTACGCGACCTGATCTGGTTAATACCGATCATGGCGTTCAGCGGTGCGGCCTGGATTGCTGTGCTATCGAGCTTGCAGATCGCCGTCCAGACCTCAGTGCCTTCCTGGGTCAGGGCGCGAGTACTCTCGGTCTATATTCTCGTATTCTTCGGCAGCATGGCTGCAGGCGGAGTGCTGTGGGGCGCCGTCGCTAGCCACTACGACATAGGCTTCGCGTTGCTTTGCGCCAGTGTCACTCTGATTGTTGGAATGCTCTTGACGCTGCGACTGACGTTGCCGGTGACCGAGGCTGAAGACATTACTCCTTCGCTGCATTGGCCAGCACCCGCCCCGCCGAAGGAAGAGGACAGCGATCGTGGACCGGTGATGGTGACGTTGGAATACGCTATCAATCAAGCAGATGCCGAGCAGTTCACGCGGGCCATGCAAGAGGTCCGGGCGATGCGCAGGCGCAGTGGGGCGCTGACGTGGGGACTGGTGCAGAACACCGAGACCCCTGATAACTGGTTGGAGTTCTTTGTTGATGGCTCCTGGCTGGAGCACATGCGTCATCATGGGCGTGTCACCAAGGCCGACCAGCGTATCGAATCAGCTGCGCGACGTTATCAGCAGCCGGGCGTGGAGCTTGTGATAAGCACCACCTCATGCACGCAGCGCGTCGCTGATTACCGGCCGTGAGTTACCAGGTCTGTTTTATTCAGGGCGACTGGTTGGCCTCGGCGGTATGGGACAAATTCGAGCGCCACTTCAAGGCCTGTGGCTACGCCTGCTGTGTCCTGTCGTTGCCAGCCCAAGGCGAGCAAGGTTGGTACCGAGTTCTGCACGGCAAGGATGCCAGATCATCGCCCCTTAAATGTCTGGTGGACTTCTACGCTGAACAGATTGCTGCCTTCCCGGCACCGCCTGTTCTGATTGGCCATGCGCTGGGCGGGCTGGTCGTTCAACTGCTGCTGGACCGTGGTCTGGGGGTGGCGGGCATCGCGATAGCTCCGCGCCGACCTCAGCGGGTCTTTCCGGACATTCTTTCGTTGCTGCAGATACTGTCGACAAGAGCTGAACGGCTGCAGGGCATGCGCTTTCTGCACATGACGCCTGCGCAATTCTCCCGCCGCATGGGGCATCCGGCATCCCGGCAGACAACCGGTCCGCTATATGAACAGTTTGTTGGTAGAGTCCCGCAAAAACTGATGACAACGGTAGCATTAGGCGTGGGTAGCAGACTGCTCTTCAACCACGAGCGCGGGCCCTTGTTACTGATTTCCGGTGGCGATGATCGTATGGTTGCCAGTTCTGTAGTTTTGGCCAACTATCTCTATCAGAGACGGTCGTTGGCGCCGACAGATTTCATCTCGTTTCCCGGCTACGGGCACCTGCTCATAACGCAGCCGGGTTGGGAGCATGTCGCGGATCGAATCATTGAATGGCTTCAGCGACAGTTGGGCCGGTTTTGATGCCCCCCATATGTAGTACTCAATACAAAACGCGTGCTAGCGCGTGCCGTAGGTGCATTCCTTGCGAATATACGTGGTTTTGCTGCTGAGCTTCGTGCTTGGTAGCCTTGTGTGCTCAAGTGTAGCGGCGGGCATCTCGGATGAAATGGACCATCGCCGCTGGACCACCAGCGACCAGGGCCCCAGCTCAGTGGGAGCGCTTGAGCAAACCGCTGATGGATACCTTTGGTTGGGTACTCATGATTCCTTGTATCGCTTCGATGGTTTTGAGTTCGAGAAATTCGCGCCTGCTGACGGTGAGCAGCTAGGCGTGGTCTCGGCGCTTCTCAGCTCCAACGAAGGTCTGTGGGTGGGGTTTCGTACCGGTGGGGCCCGTTTGATCAATGCAAACGGCGTGATTCAACCGGTTGATCCAGGCCTTCCGGGCGGAGTGGTGTACAGCTTGGCCGAGGACCAGCAAGGACAAGTTTGGGTCGCAGCGGATGATGGGCTCGCCCGACATGACGGTGCGGGTTGGCACTTGGTTGGCAAGGAGGCGGGCTTTCCCGACCGCCATGCCCGAGCGGTGCACGTGGATGCAGAGGGCTATGTCTGGGCAGCGAGTGAAGAGGCAATATATACGCTTCCCCCAGGGGCATCTGCGTTCATGGAGATTGGCATCAAGAGTCAATCGATCAGCAAAATAGTATCGTCCCCTGCAGGCGACATATGGATAACTGATCGTTCCAGGGACCATCTACTGCGTCTGAAAAAAACAGGCTATGCCGACATTGAGTTTGAAGAGATACCGGCATCACGCACGGTCAGTATCGTTCTGGACGAGCAGGGAGACGCTTGGCTGGGCACGCTAGGATCCGGTGTGCATCACTTGGTTGCCGGGGAGCCGCCCAAGTCTGCCGAGGATCAGGGTGCAATCAACTCATACACCGTTCGCGATGGACTCAGCTCCGACAATATATTGGCCCAGCTAATCGACCGTAATGGCACCCTATGGGTGGGTACGGATGCGGGCCTGGACCGACTCAAGCGTAAAACACTGTCTCACCTCGCTCTGCCTAGCGGCGCAGGCAGTCATGCATTGGCAGTAAGCGGTGATGGTTCGTTATGGATCGGCTCCGACAAAGGCCAGCTAATGGGCCTTCGAGGCGACAGCCATTCCACCTTTGAGTTGGATATGCCTATCACCACATTGGTAAATAGTCAGCAACACGGCTTGTTGATTGGTGGGTATCGGGGGGTTTACTCGCTTTCAGGCGATGGTCCGGTGCGCATCGCAACCTTACCTGTCGAATCCGCCCGCGAGGCTGCCATAAGGGCGATGACGGTAGGAAAGAATGGGGATATATGGGTCTCAATCAACCGTGCAGGGCTTTTCGTATGGGCTGATCAGCAATGGCGACGTACTGAGCCGGTCAGTGATTCCGAACGGCAGGTAATGCCTGTCAGCGCGTCCCGAGACCTGACGGGCAAGCTGTGGTTCGGCTACCGGGATAATCTTCTGGTGTCCGTTGATGAGCAGAAGACCGTACGCTGGAGCGACCAGCAAGGTTTGAACATCGGCCATGCCACGGCGATGCTGCATTTGCCCGGACGCACCTGGGTAGGTGGTCAACATGGCTTGGCGTATCTCAAGGATGGACGCTTTCATCGCCTGGATCTACCGGCTGCCGGACCCTTTCAGAATATCTACGGGCTCGTTGCCGTACCGGCTGATAAAAACGCAGCCGAATCCGGGATGGATATCTGGGTACACAGTCGCGGTGGCATCTTCAAACTGCCTGCAGCAGAGATCGAGCGGGTGATAGCGGGCGGTGACACACTCTTGTACAGCTCGCACGATCACATTGGCCGGCTGCCCATGGATCCATTCAAAGTATTGCCGTTGCCCACTGCGGTCTACACGGACGAAGGCTTGCTATGGTTCACTACCGGAGACGGCGTCGTCCGTGTTGATCCATACCAGCCACCGGGTATGGCACTACCACCCGCCGTCACGATCAAGGCGCTGACAGTCGATGGAAATGATTTTGATATCTCCGCCGCCCCCGTTCGGTTATCAGCTGCGCCGAAAAAGTTGGTTATTACCTATTCAGCTCTGAATCTCGCCTCACCAGAGACCATGCGCTTTCAATACCGGCTGAATGGCCATGATTCGCAATGGGTCGACGCTGGGCGCTCCAGGCAAGCGGCTTTTTCACGCCTGCACCCGGGTGATTACGAATTCCAGGTCCGTGCGCTTGGCGAGAATGGGCATTTCAACCCCCCTGACGCGGGGTTAACCGTCAGCATTCCTCAGGTTTTCTATTTACGCCCAGGATTCTTGCTGATCTTTTCAGTAGCGCTGCTGACGTTTGTGTTCTGGATATCCCGCGTTTATACACAACGGGAAAAGGCAGCCCTTAGGACCCGCCTTGAGGAGCGCTTTCAGGAGCGCGAGCGCATCGCGCGCGAGTTGCATGACACCTTGCTGCAAAGCGTTCAGGGAATGATGCTCAGCTTTCAGGCGGTCGCGGACAGTCTGCCGGAGGGATCCCGTGCTCGCCATTCGATGGAGCGGGCGCTGGACCGGGCCGAGCAGGTGATTGCTGAGGGCCGCGACCGAATCACAGGTTTGCGTGGCCAGATGGCGCCATCTGAAGATTTAGCCGTTGCGTTTCAAGCTTTAAAGCTGGAGGCCGGCGTTCCTTTTTCTGCAACCTACCACGTTAGCAACTTGGGTGAACCGCTGGCGCTGCTGAACGAAGTTCGTGATGCTTTTTACCAGGTGGGCAGAGAAGCGGTTTCCAATTCGCTTCGCCATGCGCAGGCTACTCGGATTACCGTTACCTTCACCTACGCGCCGGGCACGTTCGAGATGCTTGTTGTCGACAATGGGGTGGGCATTGATCCGCTCTATCAGAGAATGCACGGGCGGCCTGAACACGGTGGGCTCAGAGGCATGTATGAACGAGCCAGTAGAATTGATGCAACCCTGGCGATAGTTAGCAACCCCCAGAGCGGTACGCGCATTACTCTCTCACTGCCTGGCGCCGCGGCCTATGAAAACTCGGTTGGCCGTAAACAGAATCGCTCGAGCAGGGCAGGATAAACCTATGGTAGATCACAAGAGGCCCATCACCGTGCTGATAGTGGATGACCATCCGCTGATACGGGAAGGTATTGAAGCAGTAGTGGGTGGTTATGACGATATCACCGTGGTGGGGGGAGCCTCTAACGGGCTTGAGGCAATCCGGTTATACCGAACGACGCAACCAGACGTCACGCTTATGGATGTACAGATGCCTGAGCTAAACGGAATTGGCGCCATCAGCTCCATCATGTCCGAGTTCCCGCAAGCTCGTATTGCTGTGCTCACTACCTACCGAGGGGATGTAAGGGCGTTACAAGCCATCAAGGCGGGGGCGCGAGGCTATCTTTTGAAAAGCACGTTGCGCCATGAGCTCATTGAAACCATACGTGCCCTGGCCGCCGGCAAACGCCGCTTCCCCCCAGAAATCGCGGCGGAATTGGCGGCTCACATGGACCAGGATGGTCTCACCAACAGAGAGGTTCAGGTGCTACAAAATGTCGCCGAAGGCTTGTCGAATAAGGAGACAGCCCTTGCACTGGCAATAGGTGAAGACACGGTGAAAGGGCATCTGCGAAATATAATGGAAAAGCTGGAAGCTCATAATCGGACTCACGCGGTGACTATCGGTATCCAGCGAGGGATTATCGATCTTCCGCAATAAATACCCCCCCTTTAGTGTTGGTTAATGCCAACTCGTTTGGGGCTGTGCGAGGCCCCGCCACAACACCATCCTGTGCTACCCCATGGTGACGAGTTAAACGCGCCACCAAGATTTGATCCCGGCCTAGGAGCGTTAGCTATGAACGGGAATACCAGCGCAGATTACTTACTGGACAACACAGCCTCTGGTGGTCCCAACTATTTGAAACAGACGAGGCAACTGCTGACGTTGTTGATGGAGGCGGAGCGAGCCATTCAACGTGATCCGGACATCGCTTCGACTTATCTTAATCAGGCAATTGACTTGCTGGCAGTCGACAGTCAAAGCAGACCTTTGCCGAACAGAAACAGGGGGGGGTTGGCTCGATGGCAAATCTCCCGTGTAAACGAATACATAAATGAGCATGTCGACCATTGCATACGAACAACTGAACTGGCTTCGTTACTGAGTCTGAGCGTCAGTCATTTTTCGCATGCGTTCAAACAGACGACCGGAATGACTCCGCTGATGTATGTGACCGCCGCACGAGTGGAGGCAGCACGGCAATACATGCTGTGCTCAGCGCATTCCTTAAGTGTCATTGCGCTTAGCCATGGATTTTGCGACCAGTCGCACTTTTGCCGAGTATTCAGGCGCGAAACAGGCTTGTCGCCGCAAACCTGGCGAAAGCTGCATGCTGCAACCCCACTTTGACCCTCGCTCTACATGTTTAAAACCGCCCAAACTTGAGTGGGTATTCGATAACAATATAGATCCTGTCGATGTCGTCACCGCCTTGGGCGCTGTTTGCCCGATGTACCACGTGGGACAACTGAAAAGACAAGTCTTTGGCCGGCCCTGACTGCAGCACATACCGAAGGTCGATATCGCGTTCCCAGTGTCGTCCGCCATCGCCTTGTTGAGGAGCGTACTCTCCGGTCGATTCGTCGAAAGGGTTATAGCCACCGCCTTTGGGCGCGTGGGTTCCGTCGATACCGCGCCCGGCGACGTAACGAATCATGAATTTCAATCCAGGTATGCCGTAGCTGCCCAGGTCGAGGTCATAACGGGCCTGCCAGGAATGTTCATGGGGGCCATTGAAGTCGGCATACTTGATCGAATTGGCAAGGTAAATGGAGTCGCCGCCGATAAAGTCGAATGGGGTGTTGCCGTTGATCTTTTGGTAGGCGAGGGTGAAGGCATGAGTTCCGGCGGTGTATTTGCCAGCCAGGCTGTAGGCCGTGTTATCGATGGCTCCGGCCACGGACTCGCCATAATCTCTGGTGTGATAAACGTTACCGTCGACGAAGAACCCGGACTGCTTCAGGTGCAAGTTGGCATAGTATTGGTGCCAGGTGTCGCTCAGCTGTGAGGCATAAAGCGCACCGCCTACCGGGCGTTCTTCAAACAAGTTGGCGCCAATGAAATCGATGCCGCCCGTTCGGGAGCTTGCACCATAGCCGGAGAAATCGCCTTTACGGGTCGATGCGTTCTGATTCTTGAACGCCGTGAAGTGACCTGCCAGCACATGCATGTCATCGACTTCACGGCTATCCAGTAGCAGGCCAGTGGCGTACTCGGGCTGCAGGCGTTTGTCCGCCGTGTCGAATACCGGCGTTTGCACCGTCATTTCACCGAACGCCAAGGTAGTGCGAGAGGTGCGCAGCTTAAGGGCGCCGCCGCCACTGGAATAATTGTCTTCGCTACGACCCTCTTGATCGAGTGGCAGTAATCCCGTCCCGGAATGCCCCTTGCCGCCGTCCAGTTTCAAACCCAGAAACGCATGGACATCAATGCCAAAACCAATAGTGCCAGAGGTAAATCCGGACTCGAACGACGTAATGTACCCTTGGGCCCATTCCTGAATGTGGTTTTTGCCTGAGGGCGAAGGCGACCGATAGTCATTGCCGAGGTAAAAGTTTCGGCTGAGCACTTCAAGTGAAGAGCCTTCTCGAAACCCTTGTGACGGTTGTGCAGCCTGCGACGCCAAGGCTGTTCCATTGGGGGCGCAGATGACCAAAAGAAGCCCGCAAGTGACTCGCAGTTCAGTCACGTTTCTTCGTCCTTGAACGGCAAATAGGGCTCTCGATGCAGCCAGCATGGATTAAGTCGCCGGCTGGCGTTGGCAGCACAACCAACTCGTCTCCCTTCCAAGGCAGAACCAAGGTGTACTGCTTGCCGTATTATTCGTCGCTTGCATGTCCATAGCCTCACAGAAGTCGAAGAAATGGTCGCGCATTTTGTAACGCCAGAATTGGACAGACGTACGGTTTTTTTGGATGGCTGTGCGGAATTACCAAAATGAGCCGCCAGAGAGGAGGAGGGTGAAGCATTAGACTCGTCGGAGTTCGTCCGTGGTCCGCTCCAGGTCATGCCCACGCATCTCCACCAGATAAGCCAAAAAACGGTCGGCAAAGGTGTGGCGAAAGTCATGCGTGGAAAGTGTAAGCAACAACCCCGGATGAGCCAGTTCAATGGTCATAAACAGCCGATCAAGGACGTTCGACAACGCACGGATCGACCAGCTTGCCGACTTGATGGCCGCTTTGGAGCCAGATAGCGCCCTTGATCGGCCGAAAGTTGTCGGTCATGAACGTCTGTTTCCCACAACGGCTATTTGCTTTAAGGCCACAAGTCTCTTAAGGCAATGGCAGCACCCATGCCAACGGTAGTGTTTTGATCATCATGTTCGTCAGTCCTAAAAGTTTCCCCCCTCAATATGGAAGACCTTCGGTTCGTCCGAAAAATATTCCTCTAAGCCCATCATGAACAGCCGATGGTCTTCACTCGCTTCGAAGCCCGGCGTGTGATCTTCGAGTGATTGCCACCTTACTATCAGGTTGAACATCTCTGGGCTTTCGATCCCTTTCGCGAGTAGGTGGCCGCCGTAACCTTTGGCGCGTCTGAGCAAAGGAGCGACCTCGTCAAATGCACTTCGGAACGTTTCAATGCGTTCTTTGTGAACCGGGAGCAGAGCGATTTCATAAATCATGACGTTCCTCGAAACTGAATTAAGCGGTTAAAAAGTGCGTATTTACGGGATGAGCGATGACTCGACTGCAATCACGATTTTTCCTTGAAGGCCGTTGTTGGGGCTTTCCAGCCGCGCATGGGCGAGTCCAAGGTCGGCAAGCGAATAGACCGCGCCAACGTGCGGGCGTAGCTGACCGCGCTCTACCAATGTGCTCAGCTCATCGAGCTTGCCGCGGTTTTGTCGGGTGAACACAAAGTGATAACTCGCGTTCTTGCCCCAGGCCTGAACGAGGTTCTGTGGCTGGGCAATGTCCACAATCGAGACCACGCGGCCCAGTTGCGCGAGCACGTCGGGGCTGCGCGCCAACGTGTTGCCGCCGATGGTGTCGAACACCACATCGACTCCGCGGCCATCCGTTTCCCGATTGATGGCGTCGACGTAATCCTCTTTTTCGTAATCGATGACCACATCGGCCCCCATGCTTCGTGCGAACTCAAAGTTTGCTTCGCGCACGGTCGTCAAGACCCGCGCGCCGATGGCTTTTGCCACCTGGATCGCTACATGACCTACGCCTCCCGCGCCGCCGTGGATCAGAATGCTTTCCCCCACTCTGAGCGCCGCACGCACGGTCAGTGCTTCCCACACCGTCCCGCCCACCAGGGTCAGGCTTGCCGCTTCAAGATGGCTCAGTGATGGCGGCTTCTTCCCGATGATGCTTTCGTCCGCAACGTGGTACTCGGCATAACTTCCGGGGCCGTCGAATATTTGCGGGGTGTACCAGACTTCGTCGCCGGGAGCGAAAGCCGTCACACCCGGCCCGACTTCTTCGACAACGCCCGATACGTCGTGTCCGGTAATCGCCGGCAGCGGCACCAGGTCGGCATAATCGCCACGTCGAACCTGATAATCCAAGGGGTTGATGGAGGTTGCGTGTACCCGCACCAGGACTTGTCCCGCACGCGGCACTGGCTTGGGCACGTCGCAGAGTTCGAACGATTCCGGGCCGCCAAATGATTTAAGCATCATCGCTTTCATTAAAAATCCTCGCATCGACAAAAAGGGATATCGAGATATATCGATATCATGTGGTAAAAAATTACAGATCTTTCCCTATGATCTCGGCAAGCGCACTGATGGTAGCTTCATTGCGCTTGTAGTAGGTCCACTGCCCGATGCGTCTGACCTCGACCAGGCCCACTCGTTGCAGAGTTGCAAGATAACCAGACACCGTTGACTGCGACAGCCCGATACCTTCTTGAATACTACTGACGCAGACCCCCACCGTGAGAACGTCACCTTCATCCTGCGGAGGGAAGTTCTTTACGGGGTCCTTCAAGCCTTTCAAGATTTCAAGGCGTGTAGGGTTTGAGAGGGCTTTGAATATTTCGAGTAATTCCATGAGCGCATGATATTGAGATTTACCGATATGTCAATACGAGAGCCAACAGAGGACGAAATACGCATGGTGGTGATTTTTCCCCGGGGGCTTTATGGCGATAGGTTGAAGGCGCCGGCCGACGACCTCGACTGACCGCTTTTGGCCGATTGTTGCCCTTCGCGAAAGGCTGAAATCGACCGATTGTGTTGAAAAAGTCGGCGTCGATTTCCACGGCAGAAAGGTACGCGCCTGAGATTGAAATCTGTAATTTACGCAGAGGGTTCAGGGCTCATATTTAGCGTAGCAGCGTGCAAAAAAGGCATTTTCACCGCTCAATGTATGGGTAGCCAGGCGGCTCGACTTTTTCAACACAATCGGGCCAGAAGCGGTCACTCGCAGACGCTTTGGGGTATGTACGAATTGAACCATCGAAGCTTCACCCCCCCTTCACTGAGGATCTCCAATGACAAACCAATCCCCTATTGTCGAGGTGGTTCAAGAAACCGATCCTATGCTGCTCAAATCTTTGAATGGCCTTCTCCCACAGCTTTCCAAAAACGCTCAAGCGATGACAATGGAAAATCTGAAGCAGATAGTGAATTCAGAGTGCTCCGACTTATTGGTAGTTAGAGCAGCAGGTGGAGGAAGCATTTTAGGGGCATTAACCCTAATTCATTTTCGCATTCCGACAGGCATTCGAGCCTGGATCGAAGACGTCGTAGTAGATGCCAGTGCTCGAGGTCAAGGCGTCGGCAAAGCGCTCATACAAACAGCAATTGAAAAAAGCTATGACCTCGGTGCGAAAACACTGGATTTAACATCCAACCCAGACCGTGAATCTGCCCATCGTTTATACGAGGGGACAGGATTCTCGGTGCGCACAACGAAGGTCTACCGGCATATCAAATGACGAATACATAGTCCTTCAACGCATGGCGATTATTTATGGGGACAGTAGCGTCCTGAACAGCTGCTTTGGGTTGAAATCAGCCCTTCAAGGCAGGCAGTAGTCGACCCAGGCTGTGTGAAAACGCACTAAATACGTCGAAAACCGAGAGGCGCGAAGATTGCCTGTGAAATCAGCGGGCCGAAGCGCGAATTACCTTAGTCAGCTACATAGACGTTCGTAATGCCGTTTGGGCCGCGTCAGCGGCCCAAACGGCCCCTAACGGGCGAGCAAGCGGCTGAATTCAAGCCCTAATCGCCTCAATCAGTCCTGCGATACCGAAGATACTCATCATTCGTTTGAGGTTGTAGGCGAGCACATGAAGGCTCATCTCAGTGCTCACCCTTGGCAGGGTTTTGGTCAGGAAGTGGGTACTTCCCATCCAGTACTTGAGCGTTCCAAAAGGATGTTCAACGGTCTGTCGACGAACCCTCATCATCGCTGGATCATGTTCTAGCCGAACCTGCATCGCGTCGACTACAGCCTCATGCTCCCAGCGCTTCACACGGCGCTCCTTTCCCGTCGTACATTGCTTTTGCATTGAGCAGGACTGGCAGCCCGAGAAGTAGTAACAATGCAATAACATGCCGTCTTCCATCGACGAATGCCGCCTGGTTAGTAACTGCCCCGCAGGGCATCGATACTCGTCCGACGCAATAAGATAGATGAAATCCTGCTTGCCGAATCTGCCTTCGGCTTTGCTGCCAGATGTGAGGGGTTTCGGTACGTAGGTAGTGATGCCGGCTTGCTCGCAAGCAAGGATTTCCAGACCTTTGTAATAGCCTCGGTCGGCAACCACCGTTAGCGATTCAGCCTCGATTTCTTCACGCGCCTGGTTCGCCATATTGCTCAGTTGCCCACGATCATTACCAACGTTGGTCACCTCATGGGCAATGATCAGATGGTGTTTGTCGTCGACAGCTGTTTGTACGTTGTAGCCAACCGTTCCGGTGCCTCGGCCGCTCGTGGCCATTGAGCGTGCATCTGGGTCTGTGAGGGAGATCTGCTGGTCTGGACTTTCGTGCAGCTGCACCTCGATTTCCTTGAGTTTCTGCATCTGTTTTTTCAGTGTTTCTATCTTTTCTTTAAGCCGCTCTGCTTTGGCCTCGGCCACTTCGGGCGTTGCCCGATCCGCCGAATCCATCGCCGCCAGATAGCGATCAATGCTCTGCTCGATCTGCTGCATGCGTGCCTTCACCTTGCCCTGAGTGAAGTTGCGGTCGCGATTATTGACGGCTTTGAATTTGCTGCCGTCGATGGCGATGATCGATTGGGAGAAGAGATTGAGGTTGCGACAAAGCACTACGAACTGGCGGCATACGCTGCGAATGGCTTTGCCGTTATCTTTGCGAAAGTCGGCAATGGTTTTGAAGTCCGGAGCCAAACGCCCCGTTAGCCACATCAACTCGACGTTGCGCTCGGCCTCACGCTCAAGCCTGCGGCTGGACTGAATCCGATTCAGGTAGCCGTAAATATAGATCTTCAGCAAGACCGCTGGGTGGTAGGCCGGACGACCCGTTGCGGCAGGATCGACGCCCTCAAAACCAAGTGCGCCCAGGTCGAGTTCATCGACGAAAACATCGACCACGCGCACTGGATTTTCTTCGGCTACGTAATCGTCCAGACACTCTGGCAGCAACGTCACTTGCGTCCGAGCCTCACCTTCAATAAATCGCTTCATGATCGCCCCCGATACGATCTAGACGATCAAAAGATTAGACAAACACTGGCGTTTTCACCCGGTCTGGTCGACTGCTAGCTGTCATGAAAAGCCGTTTCGATCTAAACAACCCCCGCCATCGTCTCTAGAGCGATGATCGGTCGACACCTTGTACAATCTCGCTTGTTACAAAACCCACCCCGCAATGATCGCAATAAAACCCATCAACCAGCTGCTCCAGCGGCGCTGCTTTCAGAAGAGCAGGCTTGCATTCATCAACTGCTAGCTGATCCAAGCGTTGATAGCCTGCTTTTTCTTCCCCATTGAAGCGTTTTTTTGGGCTTGCTGCCCCTATCAGAATTCCCTTTGGTCTGACGTGTTGGACGGATCCACAGCGGGGGCAGGATTCCATAGGTTTATGGTTCATGGCATGGCCTGATCTGAGAGGGGTGAGAGTAATGATACCGATGAACTCAAGAAATCCTTTAACCAATGTCGTAAGAACTGACTTCCAGAGCAGCGAAGATGATTCCGAATCTACGGACTTCACGTAGAGACGCCCCGTCCCTATCGATGCTGACGTTTTCACACAGCCTGGACCCATAGCAGACGTTGCCGCGCGTCGAATGTAGAAGGCTCAGCTTCTATATTTCAGCGCCTCCACCAATGCAGAAAAGGCGGGAGACTCCTGGTGTCTGTTGGGGTAATACAAATGGTAACCCTGAAACTCAGGGCACCAGTCGGCCAAGACTTCTTTGAGTCGGCCGTCGGCCAGATATGGTGCTACCAATTCCTCTGGTACGTAGGCCAAGCCAACGCCATCAACGGCGGCATTGAGTACATGCATGATGCTGTTGAAAACAAGTTGCCCATCTGCCTTGACGGTAAAAGCCTGACCATTCCTTTCAAATTCCCATGCGTAGATCGCCCCTGATGGTCTGTGTCGGATATTCACGCAGTCATGCCCGGTCAACTCATGGGGGGTTGTTGGTGCCGGGTTGCGTTCGAAATATTCTGGAGAGCCCACCACAGCCAACCGCCAATCCGGCCCTATGCGAACGGCGATCATGTCTTTGCTGATCGATTCGCCCATGCGAATGCCAGCATCAAATCGCTCCTCGACCACGTTGGTGAATCCATAGTCGACGTAGAACTCCAGTGTGATATCCGGGTAGCTCTTCAGGAAGCTTGCAAGCATCGGCCGAATGCACAACTCAATCTGATCATCAGTACAGGAAATACGAATCGTGCCACTGGGCTTGTCCCGCAGCTCGCCCAGCGCTTCAAGCTCGGCGGTGATCTGATCAAAAAGCGGAGCGATCGAGCGCATCAATCTTTCTCCCGCCTCTGTGGGCGACACATTGCGTGTCGTGCGGGCCAGCAGTCGTATCCCCAGTCTTTGTTCAAGTGCCCGGATCGTATGACTCAGCGCAGAAGGAGTAATGCCCAGTTTGGCGGCGGCTTTCGTAAAGCTTTGATCTCGCGCCACCGCCAGAAAAGCTTGGAGATCGTTGACTTTGGTATTGGCCATTACTGAGTTTTTCTCAAAACTACATGAAGATTACGCCTACTAATCAAGATATCTCTAATCCGTCAAGCTCTGTCACCTATCTGGAACGGAGTACTGATGATGAGCGAGACACCTATAACTCTTCTTGAAGCTACAGAAGCCTTGGACTCTCCAGGGCTTGATCGGCGCGCATTCGTAAAGGCCACCGGCGTCAGCATTGCGGCTCTGGGCGTCCTTTCAGTCGCAGGCGGTTCTGCCTTAGCAGCTGACTCGAAAAGCGCTGTCAGCCCGCCGGAAGGCGCCGACAATTTTTACAAAAGCGACAAGGTCACCGTGCAAAAGGTGACCTTCAAGAACTCATACAATCTTCAAATTGTGGGCAATCTTGTAACGCCCAAAAATCTGGCTAGAAACGCTAAAGCGCCTGCAATTATCGTCGGTCATCCCATGGGAGCAGTCAAAGAGCAAAGCTCCATGCTCTATGCACAAAAGCTGGCGGAACAAGGCTTCATCACGCTGGCGATTGACTTGCCTTTCTGGGGAGAGAGTGAGGGCCTGCCTCGTAACCAGGTTGCCCCCGAAATGTATGCTGACGCATTCAGTGCCGCCGTTGACTACCTTGGCACGCGGGACTTTATCGATCGCAACCGTATCGGCGTACTGGGTATCTGTGGCAGCGGTGGCTTTGCCATCAGTGCGGCCAAGATGGATCTGCGTTTGAAAGCCGTGGCCACCGTCAGCATGTACGACATGGGCGCCGTCACGCGTCATGGTCTGAGGCACTCCGTGACTGTCGAGCAACGCCAGGCCATGCTCGCCAAAGCCGCCGAGCAACGCTATGACGAGTTCTCTACCGGAACATTGCAATTTCTGAACTATCTGCCTGCGCAGCCTGGCAAGGAAACCGACCCGGTAACTCGCGAGTTTTGGGACTTCTATCGCACGCCACGCGGCATCTATATCCCTCATGGCAGTACGTTGGAACTGACGCAAAACCGCGCCTTGACCAGTGAAGTCAGGTTCGTGAATTTCTATCCATTCAACGATATCGAAACGATTTCCCCGCGTCCGCTGCTGTTCATATCCGGCGATCAGGCGCACTCCAGAGAGTTCAGCGAGGACGCCTACCAACGCGCCGCCGAACCTAAGGAACTGGCCTGGGTTCCCGGCGCGGGTCACGTGGATCTGTACGACCGCGTGAACTTGATCCCCTGGACCAAGCTCGCCGCCTTTTTTATGGTTCTTCACGGAATCCCGGGAAACACAGAAACAAGAACGCCGATTTGATTGATGATGTTCGTGCGAGCAAACACATCTAACAAACCGGCGTTCTTATGCGCGATATTAATACTTTCCTTCCTTTTTGGGAGGGCTTTTCTGTCGTCACGATCAAGCCTGATGGCGACGCGCTTCAGATCGACCTGATTCCCCACACCACCCGATTCCCTTCCTGTAGCGGCTGCCAAAAACCCTGTTCAACCACGCATGAGTATTGCGAGCGAACCGTGCGCGATTTACCGATTCTCGGCCGTGCGGTGCGCCTCAGCGTGTTGCTCAGGCGTGTTGGCTGTCGTGACTGCGGTAAACGTATGGAGGCCGTCAGTTGGCTGGACCGCTACCAGTAGCCAAGGTTCGCCGCCGATGGATCTGGTTGCCGTGGCTCCTGTTGCCGCTGCTGGCGTTACTGGCACTTCTGGCAGCACTGTGGTTTGGCTGGCCTTACCTGCAGCGTTGGTTCGACACTGAACCTGCAAAGCCCTTTGCCTGCAGCAAGGACCCAAAGATGCAACCACCAGAACTGTCCGTGGTGCTCGATACTTCCGGCTCAATGCAGCTGAGTGTCGATGCCACGCTGGAGGACGAGCAGTGGTTCTTCGAGAACCAGAAAAACCCGACCGCAGACCCTGTGCGCATGGCCAAAATCACTCACGGCCCGCTGCGTATGGAAGTGGCCAAACACTCCCTGACGCAAATGGTCAACGACCTGCACCCCGCCATCGATATGCGCATCGTGACGTTCGACGGATGCCGCGCACCGGTCGACCACGGGGAGTTCAACCTGGCCCAGCGACCGGCATTGATCCAGGGCATTCAGGGCCTGGTTGCCGACGATGGCACAGCACTGAGCGCCAGCCTGGAAACCGCCGCCAGTACCATGAACGGCCGTGACCGAGATGGCGTGATCGTGATGTTCGTCGACGGTGCCGACGGCTGCGGACGCAATGTTTGCGAGGTGGCACAGCGCATCGCCCAAGAGCAGCCGCGATTGAAGGTCAACCTGATCAACATCAGTAACAACAGCCTGGCGGACTGCATCGCCGACAGCACCGGTGGCCAGGTCTATTCGGCGAACAATGCGTCGCAGTTGGCCGTAGCGCTTGAGCAGGCCAGTCAGGATGTATCCGCCAATGCCAACTGCAATTAGAGAAGCACAAACATGCAGCGAGTAGTTCGCGATACACAGGCCAGCAAGGAGGCAGCCGCAACGCTTGAGGAGACGGTGGCAGTAATTCGTCAGCACTTCCCGCCCAGTATCGCCCACTTGTATGCCATACGGCGTCAGGGCCGTGACGGGGTACTGGAGTGGTGGTCGGAACTGGCAGGCCAACCGCACCTGTATACCAGCCTTGATCGTCAGCAACAGGCAACCCTGCTGCAGCTCTATGAAGAACGTCAGGCCGCCGTGGCACAGCTTGCCCAGGAGCTCGCTAGGCGCGGTCAGGCTGGCTCCGCTGCAGCGCTTAACTCGCTGGTAGGCCCACCGGACCTGAACAACCTGTACAGCGTTAATGGCGAGCCACTGGTCATTCGCTGGGGGCAACCCGCTCCGGCTCCGGCCCCCAAGCCCGCCCCCGTGTCGTCCAAAACACCTGAACCCGTTGTCGCCATTCCCGCGCCAGCCCCAAAACCGATCACTGCGCGCCCGGTAGCGCGCCGTCGGCGTGTGGTGCTCTGGCCGTGGTTGCTGGCGTTGTTGCTGCTGGCTCTGCTGTATTGGCTGTACCTCTACTGGCCCACGCTACGTCAATACTGGCAAACGGCAACGGCGCCAACCGCCTGTACACCAGGCCAGGCTTTCCAGCCGTCGGAGTTTGCCGTTGTACTCGACACGTCCGGTTCGATGGATACGCGGATCCGGGTCAAGCGTGAAGACGAACAGTGGTACATCAGCCTGCTAAGCAAAGTGCCGTTTCTGGAAGAGTTTCTGCCTTCTGACAAGCGTCAGCGAGTGACACGCATGGATGTCGCTAAAACCGCCCTTGGTAGCGTGATTGGCGATCTGGACAAGGGCATCAACATGCGCCTGGTCACCTTCGATGGTTGCCGAACTCCCGTGAACCATGGCGTATTTGATCCGTCTCAGCGCAATGACCTGATCGAGCGGATCAACCACCTGCGACCGTCCGGCGGTACCGGGCTGGGCATTAGTCTTGAAGAGGCTGCCAGGCAGATGAACGGTCACGATCGCGACGGCGTGATCGTCATGTTCGTCGACGGACGCGACAGTTGCGGACGGAGCGTGTGTGAAGTGTCGCAACAGATTGCCCAGACACAACCACGACTGCGAATCAACGTAGTCAACATCAGCGTCAGCACCGGCTCCAATTGCGCCGCAGAAAATACCGGCGGGCGGGTCTACACCGCCAATGATGCCGCCGCCGTGGCTAGCGCACTACAGGAAGCCAGCCAGGAGGTTTCAAGCTCGTCGGGCTGTAACTGAAGCAACGTATGCGCAGTGCACCTGCTGTACGTAGGCCAAGGGGCGATGAGTGCCAGATTTTTTGTCGTATGCCTGAAATTACTGGCCGTTTAGACGTCTTGGGAAATACCCTACTCGATCTGTCGATGCCCATCTGATCGTCCCTGGGAAATCTTGACTCTAGGCTGCTGCGCGTCGCCGACATCTTAGCGATCGGGTGTGGTAACCCGGAGTGGTTCAATCCCATGCGGCCTATGGCAGTTGTGCGCGGGAGGCTTTCGAGCCTACCGGGTTCGGGATTCCCCCGGTTTACCACTCCGCGTGCAGCTGCCACCCATTCGTGTGGTAATGGATGAATGTGTCAGCTCCACTTATGGAATCTCGACATGAAGAAAATCGTCCTCGACCCACCGCTAGAAAAACCCATAGAAACTGCCTACACCGTCTTCGGCAATTGCCAGACCGGGCACTCTCCCCTGTTCGCTGTCTGCTCCGATGTCGCCGCCCATGACGCGCTGGTGCACATCTTTATATCTAAGCTGTGTCCCGTCCTGAATAAGGTTTACACCTTCTGACCCATTCTCAGGAGGGAGTAATGAGTACGCGAGAAAGGCGCAGTCAGCGTGATTACACGCTGACCTTTAAATTGTCGGTCGTCGCTCAGGTCGAAAAAGGCGAGTTGAGTTATGCGAAATTGCGCTCCACTTGACCACCCGTTTGCATTCGACCTGACCAGTCACTTGCATTCGTTCTGACCAGCGATTGCATCGGATTTGACCAACACGCGTTGTAACCATGATCGGCAGAGAACGGCCAAAAGTGGCCAGTCAGCAATGGTTGCGTTCTCCAGCTTCGCTACCCTCGCTGAGGAAAAGCACGCTGCAAAGCGGCCTCAGCTGCCTTTCACGAAATCCTGCTTCGTCCTCCCGCGGACACTCTGCTCAGGTTGTTTCATTGATTGCGCTGATGATTACTATCGAACGGCTTGCCTGTTTGGTTGCTTCTCTGGTAAGCAGCCGTTGCAATAAACACTACGGAAATGTCGTACATTACATCGCCACCTCTCGTTGTTTTATAGATATTACAGCGCATTTTTCCCTCTCCCCGAAGAGGAATTACCTTAATATCCCCTCCATTCCGGCTCTTGGTTCGACCTAGGTCCAACGGCGCAGAAACCAGCTCTCCCGTCTCAATCTTGGCAATCACAAGATCCCTCGGTATCGTTGCGAACGACCTTTGCCTTGTTTGTTGGTACAAAGAATTGAGTCCCCGGGCAATCAGACTCACACACATCTCATCCACCTGCGTCTTGAGCGTTTTGCCATCCTTCCTGGGGGGCCACCGCACAAAGTCTCCTTGAAGAGTTGAAACTTCTTTCTTTAGCAAATTTGCACCTTCTGGTCGAAATCCAGGGGCATCCGCAGCGAAAACATAGGTAACCATCGGGTGAAAAGTTGAGGCCAATAAACGTGAATTGCTGTTGGCGAGACTCTGTTTTACATACGCCTCTGTATACCATCGAGCCTCAACCAATACTCTATTTTTGTCGTTTTCCGCGTAGGCTCCATTGAGGACGGCCAAGGAAAAAACGGTTGTAGCAATCACGCCGAAGTTCATGTGAGATCCTTTCTGGTTTTGATCATGTTAGCCGGCCGATATGTAGACAACCGTACGCCAGCAGCAGTTGAGTGAAATTCCCGTAGATTACAGGCGCAGCCCTAGTTCCGTCTCGACCGATTTTTGTCTGCCATAACAGGCCGCTTTGGCTCCAGGCTGTGTGAAAACGCATGCGCCGTTTTGAAGTCTGCGTCGCTACATAAAATCTGCCAGCGTTTGGTTAACCAGCAGACCGAAAAGTTGCATAGGACCGCGATTTTCGGCCCCATCCTGACTATCAAACGTGCTCTAAAACGTTTTCACACAGCCTGGGTCGTTCTCCGCCAGTCATTTCCACTAATCGTGCTGGTCAAATCCGATGCAAATGACTGGTCAGGTCGAATGCAAATGGGTGGGCAAGTCCGTGCAATTACCCAAGTTATAAAGAGGCTCAAGAGCGCTATGGCATTCAGGGTAAAACCACCGTACTGAACTGGTTACGCAGGCATGGTCGGGAGGACTGGAGTCAAGGCGCGTCCATTCACTCCAAGAGACCCCGTTCCATGGATGAGCCCGGTAAACCGCTGACACCCGAACAGCGAATCAAAGAGCTTGAAGAAAGGCTTGCTCAAGCCAACCAGAAAGCTCAGTTTTTCGAAGCAGTCGTTGATTTTTTGAAGAACAACTTCGGTGTTTCTGTCGTAAAAAAGCGATCCGGCAAGTCCTCTCCCAAGGGCAGATCCAAGACCTGAGCATCAGTCGGGATTGCCAGTTCATGGGGATTTCCCGTCAGGCTTATTACAAGCGCAACCGGGCGTGTGATGCCCGGGCCCGTCATGCCCAGGACGTGATGGGATTCGTGAGGGAAAAGCGACTTAGGCAGCCGCGCCTTGGCACCCGAAAACGTCACAATCTAATCCGCACTGAGCCAGAAGTGTCTGTAAAGGTGGGTCGAGACCGTTTATTCGATATCTTGCGAGATCGGCGCGAACTGGTTCCCCGCAGACGGGCCTATCACAGAACGACAGACAGCCATCATCGCTTCCGCCGGCATCCAAACCTGCTCAAAGATGGGCCGACTCAGGTAGTCGCCAAGGCGCCAGAGCAAGTATGGGATGCGGACATCACCTACTTACCGACGCAAACGGGTGTGGCCTATCTGAGTTTGATCACCGATGCGTACTCCCGAAAAATCGTAGGGCACCATGTCCATGAAGGCTTGCACACCGAATCGGTGATCCAGGCGTTTAACAAAGCCCTCAAGCAGCGGACAACGGAGCAACGTTCGGTGCATCACTCGGATATGAGTCTGCGCCAAGTGCATGTAACGCGCAAAGACCGACGTCCTAGGGATTTATCACCGGAAATTCATGCTTCTGCAGACGAGTGGCTCATGAAAAATTTCGGTGTTTTCTACCGGAGCCAGTCAGTATTTGTGACTTCAGATTTAAATGTTGCTATTGCATATGCAGACTCTCCAGCGCATGTTGCGAGAGTAGTGCCAATTGATAACTATAGTTTTTGCTAGTCAAAACAACTGAGAAATATGATGGAATTATTCATCGGCGGGGTTGTTATCCGCAGGGTTCATCAGGAGCTTGATGCGGCAGGCTATACGGAGTCGGATTTGTCGTCCGCGCATTCAAGTGGCCATGAAGTTATGCTTTTCTGCGACTCATATTTATCAATCCCTCAAAATTTATTATAAAAACGGGGCCAGGCCACGGTGTTTCGATAGACACATGCGGCAACGTCCTCGCACCAAGTGGTGACGGGAAGTAGCGCGCCGCTGAACGGAACGAAGTGCTTCCCCTTGCTTCGCTCGGTATTGCCTAGAGGCCGAACTGCCACGATCTTCCCAGCCGCTTCGTGAGCAACCGCATAGTCAGCACAAAATAATAGCGGGTTGATTGCGCATGCCCATTCAGGCGGTGATTTAAAAACCATACAAGATGCTTCTGCTGCCACGTCCACGGACTATCTCGATGCCAGCGATCGGTAATAGCGGCCTGGATGGCCTTGGCTTGCCGAATATGGCGGAAGCGCGTGGCATGTGACCCACTCCGCCTGCCAAAAACAGCTCCATATCGAACGCTATGGTCATGCCCGTCCACCGATGTACGTCGATGTTATGTCGATACGTCCGTGACCCAACTCATAACTGATTTGCATACGAGCCTGACGATCTAAACGTGGGTCTAGCTGAAAGTAATGACCGCCATTAACGGGCGCAAGATATTGTGTGATTTGCTCATAGCGCTCACACGCATAGGCCGCCCGTAATTCGTGGAAGCCTCTGAGATTATGTGCATGCAGAATGTCCCGCACGGGCCGGACGACTGCCCGTTGAAAATCCCGGTAGCTTTCGCCAGGCGCCAGCAGATTACGACTACCAACGGGTGAGACATATTCGGCGTAGCCCAATGCTTCGCAAACATGATAACTGGTGACTATCCAGCGAGGTGCTGTTGCTCCCGAACGACCTCCTTTGGTGCCTTCCTGAATATTGATCCTGCCAAGTTGTTCCGCTTCTCGTTTCAAGCGCACTAGGTCTGCCAGGATTGCTTCGCGCAAGCGCATCCCGGTCGCTCTCGCCAGTTTGACAATGGCCGTAGCACGCGGCATCTGATGCTCGCCGAGGGTCTTGATGATGTCTTCAACCCGCTCACGATTTTGACCTTGTGGCGCGGACGTGCGAACTGCCATCCGCTGTAAGCCCAGCGCCTTGCTCGGGCTTGGCGTTTTCACTGCCTGATCACCGCGAAGCGCGGCCAGGGTGCGGTTGACTGTGGATAGCCGATTTTGCGCCGTCGCTATGGCTAGCTCGCCGCGCTCGACCTGCTGCCGTAAATGTTGGGCATAGTCGCGCAAGGTCTGTCGATCAATCTGCCGCGCATCATTAAACCCAGGTCCAGCGTCTGATCGACACCAGCATGCAAACGCCCGCCAACGGTCACTGTGCGCCTTGACCGTGCCGTAATGCCCGCCGCCAAACAGGTCTTTCAACGCCTGTGGCCCGGCATAACTCAGTTGGCGGCCATAGCCAAAATTCCGTCCATCCCTTTTGCCTACCAATGCCATGATCAAACTCCTCTCGAAGCTAAACCCTTAAAACCTTTCCCCACGTCATCCCGCCAAAGAATGTTTAGTGTTATCTGGGATCAAGGCCCCTGCGACCTGTGAGGGTTGTCCTCTAACGTGGGACTGGCGGCTCTTTACGACCGGGAGCTTGGGCATCTCATGATCTGGCCTCCTGAACACTTCCGAAGACGTGGGCGGGTGGAGGCTGCGCTGGCTGACGAGACCAACGCCGCGAGATCCTGAGTTAGGTAAAAGCAATGATGCGATGACCGGGGCATGCCTGACTGTCAGTCAGGTGCAGTCAATTCCTTGGGCTGCGGCACCATCATCTGCATCGCTGTTGCTGGTGACTTCGGTGTTTGTCACGCCGATTGTCACGAGGGGGAATGCCGCAAAGCCTTGTACGAGTTGGGCTGCAGTAGCGGTACGAGCGCCCGTCTCTTTCCAGAAGAAAGAGACGGGCGCAGGTTGGCGCAAGGAAATGGCCAAGCGGATAGGTTGCTGCAGGGCAGCTATGAAAGGGATGAGTTGCCGCAGTGGGCACACTGGTAAAAGTAGACATCCATCACATCGCTGTGACCGTGCGAGCCGCCGGACGCTAATCGCACTTTGGGAGAACCACCACAGATGTGGCGTAGCCTTAAAGGCTCTGGCTACCTGGGTTGCTGTCAACGACAGCGCTTTGCCCGATCTTTTCTACGCCTGTGGATAATTCGAGTCAAGGCTCGAATTTTCGGGAGTTCTGAGGCTGTGGATGAAATTATCCATCGGTGGAAATCAGTGGTTTTCCACAGATAGTTGCGTGGGCTTTAGATTTTTTAAGTGAGGTCCATCCAAGCAAGGGCGGCTTTGCAGCCCTGTTTGGATGGACCCGCGTGGACAAGCGGGATCACTGAGATATAAAGACCGAGCGCTTACTCATTTGCGCCACGTTTTGCTTTTAAGCGAGTGACGTTTGGTCCGGTCTGGTTGGCGAATTCGTGGGGGGTGACATGCTCCTGTCGATTCGTCTCCAGGTACCGGCTCCACCAGTTCATGATCAATCTGCGCTCCTCAATGAATTCGGCCTTGTGGATGTAAGCGGCGCGGACGTTGTTGCGTTCTTTGTGGCTCATCTGCCTTTCAATGGCGGTCTCGGACCACAGTCCTGACTCAATCAGTGCGCTACATGCCATCGAGCGGAAGCCATGGCCACAGATTTCGGTTTTGGTGTCGTAACCCATATTTCGAAGCGCGCTGTTCACCGTGTTTTCAGACATCGGTTTCGACGGGTTGGCATCGCCTGCAAATACCAGGTCGAATTCGCCGGTGAGGGTGCGGATCTGTTCAAGCAGGGTCACGGCTTGCGGCGATAAGGGTACAAGGTGGATGTCCCCGGCCATCTTCGTACCCCTTGTGGAAAAGGGTACTCCGTCCAACGCGGGTCGAGTGTCCGGTATCTCCCAGGTGCCGCGCTTTAGGTCGAACTCGCTCCAGCGGGCGAAGCGTAGTTCGCTGGAGCGCACGAACACATGCAGCGAAAGCATGACTGTCAGTCGGGTAAGTGTGCGGCCTTTGTAGGTGTTGATACGCTCCTGCAATTCAGGCAGACGCGATAAGGGTAGAGCGGGGCGATGAATCACTCTCGGGGCTTTGATCAAGCCTTCAAGGTCGTAGGCAGGGTTTGCCGTAATGTGCCGAGAACGTTTTGCCTCGCGCATGATGCTTTGCAGGTAGTTTTGTACCCTTAAAGCGACGTCAATCGTGCCGCGCTTCTGGATCGCTTCCAGAGGTTGCATCAGATCATGGGTGTCCAGATCGACAATAGAGCGAGCGCCGATCAGCGGGAAAACATGGGTTTTGAGGCGGCTCAGGACGGTCTTGGCATGGCCCGGAGCCCATTTGGCAGACATCGCTTTGTGCCAGTCCAGTGCGGCGCTTTCAAAGGTTCGGCCTTTGATTGCGGCCTGCGTCTTGGCTTGGTGTTTGGCCTCTATGGGGTCGATGCCTTTCGCCAGCATCCGCTTGACCTCCAGGCGCTTGTTTCGAGCATCGGCGAGGCCGACCACGGGGTAGCTGCCGAACGAGGTCAGTCCTTCGCGGCCATCAGGTTTTACATACCTGAGACGCCAGCCTTTACGGCCATTGGATTGGACTAGAAGGTAGAGGCCGTCGCCGTCGAAAAGCTTGTAATCGCGGTCGGTGGGCTTGGCTGAGCGGCAAGCCGAATCGGAGAGTGGAGCAGTGGTGCGCGACATAAGGGTACTCCCCTTTTATCGAATTACCTTACCCCTAACACTACCCCTAAAACGGTTGGAATCCACCAGTTTCTGACGGAAACCGATGGAACGCCAAAACGAAAAAACCCGCCAGAAGGCGGGTTTTTCGGGAGTTCCAGAGATTTTGAAAGCCTTCTCTGGAACCTTGTATGGTGCCGGCACCAGGAGTCGAACCCGGGACCTACTGATTACAAGTCAGTTGCTCTACCAACTGAGCTATACCGGCGTGTTAGGGCGACGATTATAGCGATTGGGTTGGTTCTGTAAACCCCTGAATTCAGACTATTTTTGCGCAGGCGTCAGGCCGGCCTCGCGGACGCTTCTGCGGGGCTGGCCAGTGCGATTGCTTTAAAGCGTTACACGCCGTTTTTAACCGCGTTGATCAGGTCCTGGCTCAGCACCTGCGCGGGCGCTACTTGCACGCTTTGGGTGTAGAACGGCGGCAGGTTCTGGGCCAGTGTCGATAGCGCTTGGGCGGTGGTGTTGCCCGGCAGCAGCACGTATTGCAGGTTGGACGGGTAGCTTTGCGGCACGGGGCCTTCCATGGTCGAGCCGTACGCGCCGAAGGTCATCACGGCCTGTGGGGTGGTGGGGTCGGGGGCGTAGAGGAAGACGAAGGTGCCGTATTTTGGATGAGTCAGGTATTGACCGGCCTCGGCACGCACGACGGGGTCGGGGTCGTTCATCAGGGTCCAGCGCAGGACCGCGTAGTTGCGGGTGGTTTCCATGAACGCTGTACGAATGGGCGACTGGTTCTCGGCGCCGCCCAGGCACACCAGCAAGTTGCCGAACGGATCGATGAGGGCCACCGAGTTGAACACCGGGCTGTGCTGTGCTGTTTGTAACAGTGGTGGCGCGAGTTCTGCGCCGGGGTCACGCGGGTTGGACGATTGCACGGTCAGCGCAAACGGGCTGAGCGCGGTCAGTGCCTGACGGACTTTGCTGGTGGCCGGGAGGTTTGCCGGGTTTTGCAGTTGATCCGGCGGCAGACCGCTGTTGTTGCTGGCCTCGCGCACGGTGTTGACGCTGGCGGAGAAGATCGAGCTGGTGAGGAAGTAAGCCGCTGAGTCGATGGTCTGTCCACCAAACACCGGACTGGTCGAACCTTGATAAGCCCGGCTGACCGGCGCCGCGATCGCGTAATAACCCCAAGTGTCTTGCGCCTGTTGGCGGATCTGCGGCGGCAGCGATGGAAAGGTGAACTGGCTGTTGTAGTTGATGCCTGCGTAGTCATCGATCGCACTGACGGCGACGTTAAACCCTGCAGTCAGCAGCGAACCGGCGCACATGGCGCACGGGTCCAGCGTGGTGACGACGGTCAACTGATTGGGCGGTGGCAGGTTCAA
Source organism: Pseudomonas sp. ANT_H12B (assembly GCF_008369325.1). Taxonomy (GTDB): domain Bacteria; phylum Pseudomonadota; class Gammaproteobacteria; order Pseudomonadales; family Pseudomonadaceae; genus Aquipseudomonas. The sequence continues at coordinate 180,051 of NZ_VOBI01000003.1, forward strand.
TGGCGCGGCGTTTTCGAAGTACCAGTCCACCAGTTGCCGCTCGCCGTGGGCGGTTGGGTCATGAGGTAGAAAGTACGTGGTGCCACTGCCGGGGAAAGGCATCAGCACGTTGTTGTGCAGCGCGGCGATGACCTCGCCTGTTGCGTTGTTGATGATGGCGCCACCCACGGCGAAAGTTTGCTGCAGCGCAGCATCAATGGCTTGGTTGGCGACGGTATCGACGGCTTCCTGCGCACTGTTCAATGTGCTCATGTTTTCCCAGCTCCTTGCTGTTTGAGCGCCAGGGAAATCTGGCGTTTGGCAAAGATAGTTGAGGTTTCGCAGGTCGTTTATGTTGTTTTGGCTGAATGCTTATGCACAACGGGATCTGTTCTGCATCTGCTTAGAGTCAAATTTGCGGAGCGGTTCTCATTTGATCGCAAATGCCTGTTTTTCCGATTTTTTTACATCTGTACGAAAATTGAACAGTTGTGTTTCGGCCCCGAAACACCCGCATATATTGGATCCACGATAATTTCATCCCCAGAGTTATCCACAGGTTGAGGCGCATTAAGGGCGCTCAGCGAGGATCAGGAAGTTACGTGGGGTGAGTGCGCTTTCGCAGAAGGTTCCGAGGCGAACCGCATACCCTTGCTCGTAGAGGAAAAGGGCTCGATCGAGTACCAGCCAAAGCTCCAATGGGCGTCGGAAAAGTCCGCGCACCAGTTCCAGATTGCGCACTTCGGCCAGTCGCTGCCAACCCGTAGCTTCGAGCGCTGACCAGTCTTGCGGTCCGACTGTGGATAACTCCTTGAACACGGCCAAGTGATGGCAGTAATCAGCAAAGGATCTATCCAGCCAGGCGCTAGGTAGCGAAGGGGTTGGCAGGTATTCGTCAACACCGCGCAGTTGCCGTTGCAGCAGGTCGAAACCCAGGCGCCGGGCCATGGAGGTGTCGCGCTGGCGTCGGACGCGAGCGCCGGCAGTGACGGTTTCGTTCATCGGCAACGAGAGATCTTCGAGCGACAGTTGTAGGTCGGATCGCATGCCCACAGATGAAAGTGTCTGGTACTCGCTCACACTGATCCGGTTGTAGCAGCAAGGAGCGATGGCCAGCTGCTTGCAACCGGTGGCACTAGCGAGTTGCATTAGCCGCACATGCAGATCACCGCAGGCGTGCAGCGCTACCGGCGTGTGGTCTGCCTTCAATAAAGTGGCAGCACCCGGCGCGAGCACGTCTTGCTCGATGTGAAGCGCATGCAATTGATGACGCTGGCTGAGTGTCTGACCGCTGACGACCAGCGCCGGGTCGTATTCCAGGCAGGTCAGCTGTTGCCCGGTTTGCAACAATCGGCGCCCCAAATGGCCCTTGCCCGAACACCAATCCAGCCAATGCTTCGGCGCGTCAGAAAATTCCAGCCGACTGGCGAACGCCTCAATCTGCTGCCACTTGCGTCCCGGCACATCGACATTCAGCCGGTGGCCAGCTGCTTCAAGTGCATGAGCCGGCAACTCACCTACAGCGCTCAGCTCAAGGGAAAACGCCGCCAGTGAAGCAAAGGGCTCCGGCGCCTCCAGAAGAGCAGGTTGGTTATGAGCATTTTCCGCATCCTCCAACGACCTGCCGCGTAGCCATACAGACAACTTGGGGTAGGACGCTTCCCAAGGAAGCTGCAGATGAGTAAACGGACGGGGCTTCCACAGCGCCTGATGCTCGATCAGAAAAGCATCCAGCGCCGTGAAGCGGGCGAGTAAGTCCTCGCCCGTCAACACGTGGGCATCAACGCCCTTGGCAGGCATCGACGCGCAACCAGCGCTCCAGCAGCTTGAAGCCGCGAACCAGCACGTAGGCCATCAGCAGATAGAACATGCCCGCGGCGAAGAAGATCTCCACGGGCAGGTAGGTTCGGGCAATGATGGTGCGGGCCATGCCGGTCAGTTCCAGCAAGGTCACGGTGCTCGCCAGGGCGCTGGCCTTGAGCATCAGGATGACTTCGTTGCTGTAGGCCGGCAGGCCGATGCGCGCTGCACGGGGCAGGATGATGTAGAACATCGCTTTGGCCCGGGACATGCCCAAGGCCCGCGCGGCTTCGATTTCACCCTTTGGAATCGCCTGGATCGCACCGCGCAGGATCTCGGCGATGTAGGCCGCGGTGTGCAGGGTCATGGTCGCGGTGGCGCACCAGAATGGATTACGCAGGTACGGCCACATCGAGCTGTTACGGATTGCGTCGAACTGCGCCAGGCCGTAGTAGACCAGGAACAGCTGAACCAGCAGCGGTGTGCCACGGAAAAAGAAGATGTAGCCGTAGGGGAATGCCCGCACGTACCAGAGTCGCGACGAGCGCGCGATGCCCAGCGGAATTGCCAGTAGCAAGCCCGCGATCACGGCGATGGCCACCAGTTCCAGAGTCAGTGTCGCGCCCTGAGCCAGTTTCGGCAGCCACTTGATGATGACTTCCCAGTTCATTGAGTGCTCCTCGCGAAGCCGCGAGCGGCGCGTTTTTCCATGAAGTACATACCGGTCATGGCGAGAACCGTCAGGCCCAGGTACATGAACGCGGCCACCATATAGAAGGTGAACGGCTGCTTGGACACGGTCACGCCGATTTGCGCGTGGCGCATGATTTCTTCCAGGCCGATGACTGACACCAGCGCGGTGTCTTTCATCAGGATCATGAACAGATTGCCCAGGCCGGGCAGGGCGATACGCCACATTTGCGGCATGATCAGTTTGGTGAAGATGCGGAACTTCGACAGTCCCAACGCCACGCCAGCTTCACGGTGACCTTTGGGGATCGCCAGAATCGCGCCACGAAATACTTCCGTGGCGTAGGCGCCGAAGCACAGCCCGAGCGCAATCACGCCGGCGGCGAAGGCGTTCAGTTCCAGGTCGGGGTTGCCGAAAAACTCACCCAGGGCACGCATCAGGTTGACCGTGCCGAAGTAGATCAACAGCACCCAGAGCAATTCCGGGATGCCGCGAACCAGTGTCGAATAAGTGCCGCCGAGCCATTGCAGCGGCTTGTACGGGGAAGTCTTGGCCAAGGCGCCGAGCAGACCGAGCACCAGCCCCAGGCACAAGGCCGAGAGTGCCAGTTTCACAGTCATCAGCGCGCCAGCGGCGAGCGCCGGGCCGAATCCGTAGAGATCGATAGTCATGGATTTCTTTTCAAATCGCGGCAGGCTATGCCAGGGACTGGCGCCGTCAGAGAGCGGCGCCAGTCTGGCAGGTCAGGATCAATAGATGCTGAACGGGAAGTACTTGTCGTTGATCTTTTTGTAAGTGCCATCCTCGACGATTTCTTTCAAAGCGAGGTTCAGCTTCGCGCGCAGGGTGTCGCCTTTACGCACAGCGATACCGATCTTGTCGCTCTCTTCCACCGGGTCGCCTTTGAATTCGTAGGACCGGCCGGCGTCGCTTTTCAGCCACTCGTAGTTGACGTACTTGTCCGCCAGGATGCCGTCCAGACGACCGGAGGTCAGGTCGAGGTAGGCGTTTTCCTGGGTGTCGTAGAGTTTGACTTCAACGTCGGGCATGTTGTCTTCCATCCAGGTGCCGGCGAGGGTCGCACGCTGTGCGCCGATCACTTTGCCCTGCAGGGAGGTCTTGTCGGTTTTGAACTCTTTGTCTTTCGGCGCGATGAATTGCAGCTTGTTGGAGTAGTACGGATCGGTGAAGTCCACCGCTTGCTTACGCTCATCGGTGATCGACATCGAGGAGATCAGGAAGTCGAACTTCTTGGCGTTCAGCGCCGGGATGATGCCGTCCCAGTCGGAGGTAACGACGGTGCAGTCGACTTTCATCTTGGCGCACAGGGCGTCGCCGATTTCTTTGTCGAAGCCGACGACATTGCCACTGGCATCTTTGTTGTTGAACGGCGGGTAGGCCGCTTCGATGCCCATCTTCAAGGTTTCGGCGGCGGCACCGGCGCTGAAGGCCAGGGTGGCGGCGGCAGCCAGGAAGATTTTTTTGTAGTTCTGCATGCGGGTAGCTCCGTTAGCGGTTGCTGGACATGAATTGTTTGCAGCGCGCCGAAAGCGGGTTTTCGAACACCTGCTGTGGCGATCCTTGCTCTTCTACCAGGCCCTGGTGGAGGAACACCACTTCGCTGGAAACCTGACGGGCAAAACCCATTTCATGGGTCACCAGCAGCATGGTGCGGCCTTCTTCGGCCAATGCGCGGATGACATTAAGTACTTCCTGGACCATTTCCGGGTCAAGGGCGGAGGTGGGTTCGTCGAACAGGATCACCTTGGGCTGCATCGCCAGGGTTCGGGCGATGGCCGCGCGTTGTTGCTGGCCGCCGGAGAGTTGTGCCGGGTAGGCGTGGCGCTTATCGGCGATGCCGACCTTGGCCAGCAGGGCTTCGGCGACTTCGATGGCTTCGGCTTTGCTCTGGCCGAGCACGCGGCGCGGGGCCTCGATGATGTTGTCGAGCACGCTCATGTGCGGCCACAGATTAAAGTTTTGAAATACAAAACCGATCTCGCTGCGCAGGCGGTTGATCTGCTTACCGTCGGCAGCGACCAGTTCGCCGTTTTTGGCGGCTTTGAGTTTGAGCTCTTCGCCGGCCACCAGGATCTGGCCCTGGTGCGGGTTTTCCAGCAGGTTGATGCAACGAAGGAACGTGGACTTGCCGGAACCGGAGGAACCCAGGATCGAGATCACATCGCCGTCGCGGGCGGTCAGCGAGATGCCTTTGAGCACCTCAAGCGAACCGTAGCGTTTGTGCAAGTTGCGGATTTCAAGCGCGGGCGTGGCCTCAGCCATGTGCGTTCCTCATAGTGTTTCGCTCCTGCTGTTGGCGGCCTTCCTGGCGAGGCGGCCAAGCTAGCATAGCGTCTGAATGGCAGCCAACAGCGCTACGGGCGGTAAACGGGTGGCGTGTGGCAGGTTGTCGCATCGGTACAGCAGACTGTCGCGCTGCTATCAACCGAACAGCCGTTTGAACCCGGCCTGTCGATAAAAAGGGCGGGGCTTGTCCCAAAAAAGGGCGCGATGTTGCCAGCTTTGGCGGGGTGTTGGAAGCGCTAACCGGCCAAACGTTCCTGATCCGCGCTTTTATTGTGCGTCGATGTATTTTTGGGTGTGTTTCTGGTGCGCCGTTTCGTCCTTGAAGTGGGTCGCAGGGTAACGCTCTGGCGAATTGCCATTAATCTCAATGACTTGCGATATCCGTCCGGTCCGGCTGAGGGCCCCGGAGTTGAAGAGTTTGTAACATTTTGGCGCAATTATTGCGTGCAGAATACGGAACGCCCCGTTGGTTTCTTTTTACGAGAAGGAACGCCAGACGGGACGCACGCATTCGCTTTTCCTTACAAAGGTAGTTTCAATGAGCAGTAACCCAAGCTCCAATGGCCTCGAACAGGGGCTCAAACCGCGTCATGTGACTATGCTGTCGATCGCCGGGGTTATCGGTGCCGGCCTGTTCGTCGGCTCCGGCCACGCTATTGCTGCAGCTGGCCCGGCTGTGCTGTTGGCCTACGCTGCTGCCGGTACCCTGGTGGTATTGGTGATGCGCATGCTCGGTGAAATGGCCGTCTCTTCGCCGGACACCGGCTCCTTCTCGACGTACGCCGATCGCGCCATCGGACACTGGGCCGGTTTCACCATCGGTTGGTTGTACTGGTGGTTCTGGGTGCTGGTCATCCCGCTGGAGGCCAACGCCGCCGCGACGATCCTGCATGCCTGGTTCCCGAATGTGGCGATCTGGGCCTTCACTTTGGTCATCACTTTGCTGCTGACAGTAACCAACCTGTTCAGCGTGAAGAACTATGGTGAGTTCGAATTCTGGTTCGCCCTGATCAAAGTCGTGGCGATCATCGGTTTCATTGCCCTCGGTGTTCTGGCGATTTTCGGCGTCTTGCCGACCAGCCAGGTCAGCGGCGTTTCACATCTGTTCGACACTCAAGGCTTCCTGCCCAACGGCATGGGCGCTGTACTCGCTGCAATGCTGACCACCATGTTCTCGTTCATGGGGACCGAGATCGTGACCATCGCGGCCGCTGAATCGAAGAACCCGGGCCAGCAAATCTCCAAGGCCACCAATTCGGTGATCTGGCGGATCGGCTTGTTCTACCTCGTGTCGATCTTTATCGTCGTGGCGCTGGTGCCATGGAATGACCCGGTACTGGCCGCTGTCGGTTCCTACCAGACCGTGCTTGAGCGCATGGGCATCCCGAACGCCAAGCTGATCGTCGATATCGTGGTTCTGGTTGCTGTAACCAGCTGCCTGAACTCGGCGCTCTACACCGCTTCGCGCATGCTGTTTTCCCTCGGTAAGCGCGGTGATGCACCGGCCGTGTCCAAACGCACCAACGGCAGCGGCACGCCGTACTGGGCGGTGATGCTGTCCACTGCTGCTGCATTCCTGGCCGTATTCGCCAACTACGTGGCCCCGGCCGCCGTGTTTGAGTTCCTGTTGGCCAGCTCGGGTGCCATCGCGTTGCTGGTGTATCTGGTCATCGCGGTTTCCCAGCTGCGCATGCGCCAGAAGCGTATGGCTGCCGGTGAGAAGATTGCCTTCCGGATGTGGCTTTTCCCTGGTCTGACCTATGCGGTGATTGTGTTCATCGGTGGCATCTTGACGATCATGCTGTTCCAGGAAGCCCATCGCGTGGAGATCCTCGCGACCGGCCTGTTGAGCGTATTGGTGGTGGCTGCCGGTCTGTTTGTGGCTCGCCGCCGCAAGCTGCAGAAGCTTGGCGCGGTAGTGTTGAGCTGATCCGTACCGCGTGACGCAAAACGGCCGCTGTCAGTGATGACAAGCGGCCGTTTTTGTTCTGAAGGGAGAGAGAGTGATTACTCGCCCTTTTCTTCTTGTGCATCCAGCGACTGACGATAGCTGTCCAGTGCATCGCCGAAATCGGTGATGAACTGCGGATCGGTCAGCCAGGCCTGGGCGGCCTCGCGGTCCATGCCGTCGGCCCACATGCGATAGTCGATCAACATGTCGGCGGCCAGGTGGGTGGCGGCCATGGCTTCGTTGTCGGCGTTTTCCATGTCCAGCAGTTCTGGATGGTCGCTGATGATTTCGGCGAGGTTCGACAGCAGGGTTTGCAGCATGTCGTTGCGGCTGGTGGCTTCCGCGTCATGCATTTTGCTGAACATCGCCAGAGTGTATTCCGGGATTGGTTCGCCGATTTCGCCCAGGTCATCGTCCAGCGCGGCGGGTTTTCTGCCGTGGATATTGATTTGCCTGGCTTTGATCTTGGCGCGTTTGGCGCGTTTCTGTTGCTTGTTCAGGGATGCCATGGGAACTCAGTTGGTTTTCTGTTGGGTTTGGGCCGCAATGGCGTCGGACGCCGCCACATAATCAGCCTGGAAGGCCGGTGATTCGATCCACGCCAGGGCGGCGGCTTCGTCGACCTCGGTGGACCATTGGCGGTATTCGATCAGTGCCGCGAGGATGAAGTCTGTCGCTGTTTCTTCGCCCTCTTGCTCCAGCACCAGTGCGAGCAGCGGGTGTTCGAGAAAGGCCATGCACATAGCTTGTTGGCTGATCTTTTGCGCGTCGATCATTTCTTTGAACAGTTCAGTCAGGTCCACCGATTCAAAGTCGATGCGATCGTCGTTCGGGTCCAGCTCGACCGGTGCGGCGGCCCGTTGGGTGCGGTTCTGCTTGGCCTTCGCTTTGGCGCGGGTGGCGCGTTTTTGCTGTTTGTTCGCGGATGCCATGGGCGTCGTTCCGTATTTCGTTGAGAGGGCAGGTCGATCAGCTGCGTGGCACTAGCCGCCCCGGGGTATCAGGGGCCAGTTCGCCGGTTTGCAGCCAGGACAATGCAATGGGCCATAGTGTGGCTTGGTATGGGCTACGAAAAAAGGCGAAATGTCCGACTTCTTCTTCGCCGATGTCTTGCGGATCGATTCGCAGGTGGTTGTTCGTGGCGCCGGAGAAGTAACCGAGCAGCCGTTCGATGGCCGCAATCGTGCCGTAGGGATCGTCGCTGATGCTGATGGCCAGGGATTTTGCGGTAACGGCGGCGAAGGGTAGTTGACCGGTTTTCGCGTGAATAAGGCGACCGCTGGGGCGTTTCTCGTAGCGGGCGGTGGGCGTGCTCCAGTCACGGACCACTCCGGCGGGCGTGTCTTCCAGCCAGCCGAGGCGTTTGCCGGGAAAGTAGCCGTAAATCATCGTCACCAGCGGCATCACCAAGTGCCACTTGCCGAACATCCGCCAGCGATGGGCGGGCTCGTAGTCGCGCCAGTACGCGAATTGCGCGCCTACGGTCACCAGATGCCGGATCAGATGCCCAGAGGCTCCCAGCCCCGCCGCACAGCCTCCAAAGCTGTGGCCGACTACGTCAATGGGTTGTCCGGGAAACTCACGCTGAGCGCGCTTGAGCATCGCTTCGAAATCCAGTGCGCCCCAATCGCTCCACGTGGCCTGTAACCCTTTTAGCGATGCGGGCCGTGACTCACCGATGCCACGGTAGTCATAGGTGATCACGTCAAAGCCGTTGGCGAACAGGTAATCGGCGAAACGTGAGTAGTGTCGGCAACGGACGGAGGTGGCGGCGTTGATGATGACCACCGGGCGAGCGGTGTCCTGAGACGCGTGCCGCCAGCTGAAGCCACCAAGGATGTAGCCATCTGCGGCGGGCTCCTTGAACGGTTCGCCGGCAGTGGAGGTGGGCAGCGGTAACTCGATCTGAGTGGGCGCCAGTGAATGCATGTCCTGCAAATTCATCGGTTTTTGACCTTTGCGGGTAGCTGCCAACAATAGTCTTCGGGCTGCTTGCGGACAATCCATCCGTGCTTACAGGGGTAGCTGATCGAGCAATCGCTCTTCAATTGCCGACCGTTCGCGATCCAGTTCTGCGCGCAATTCCTCTTCGCTCGGTAACACCAGCTTGTACTTGCTGGCGAATAGTTTGTCTCCAAGACAACTCCTGTATTTGGCAAACCGAGAAATTCCAGCATCACGGGGTCCCGGATGAACTCTCTGGGACTGTCGTTCATCGCATGGATGTTCGTAGCGGCTTCCTTCATGCCCTTCCCGAACTCCGCTGTCAGCACCTTCAGGCGTGCCTGGCGGATCAGTTCGCCAAGATTGCCAAGCAGTGAGTCGAGTTGTGGGTCCTGAGTGTTAACGGGTTTGAGGGCGCTCATAAGGTCTTCCGCGGCTGGATCAACAGGCAGAAGAGGATTGCAGGGGGCGGACGGTCGGCGATGCCGGGCGCGGCTGGTAAAACGGAAGGAAAATTCAATTGGTTTTGCAGGATCACACCGATGGCCATCCGCGCTTGAGGAATACAGCGTGTAGTCCGATTCGCAGTGAACCCAAGTACTAATCAATCTAAAACCAGAGCATTCAGCGAGAAATCTAACGGGAGTAACGATGGGGTTCTGTGGACCCCGGGAGTCTTGATCATGAAGTACGTCCATTCACTCATATTGCCCGTCGTCGCCATCGGCTTGTCGATGTTCCCGGCCCTATCGCCGGCCGCCAGCCTTGAGCCCATCGATAGTTCGGGCGTGCAAGTCCAGAGGCAAGAGCAAAACGGGATTACTTACTTGTCCGGCGGTATCGGCGAGGATGAGTCGAAGGCCATCCAGCAAACCACTGGATACAACCTGCACATGACCTTCTCGATCGGGCCGGAGAATAAATACGTTCCCGACGTAGATCTGGTCATTCAGAAAGCACCGGGGCAAACAGTGCTGACGCTGAGTCAGGCTGGCCCGCTGGTTTATGTTCAGCTTCCACCCGGCAAGTACACCGTTACTGCGACCCGTAATGGTGAGGCGCGACATGACACAACGGATGTCGGAAGCAGCACTGCTCGCAATCTGGTTTTTCACTGGAATAGTGATGAATAGCCAGAGGTAAAGGTCTCGCGAATCGAACAGCGAAAACCGGGTCTCATCAAATCGCAGGCATAAAAAAACCCTGAATCTTGCGATTCAGGGTTTTCGGTATTTGGTGCCAGAGACGGAATCGAACCAATGGCTACAGGCTAAGTGTTTAAAAGCATCCAGGTTTTCTGATTGTTTTTCTACGCACAAATCCACTCACTTTTTTCAGTGGTGCCCCTTTTTCAAGCTTTTTGGGGTGGAGCTTGCCGGGTGGCCGTTCAGATTTGAGCGGTCGGATGAACGGCTCGTTCACCCTATTGAGATTCAGCCGGAATTGGATCGATTGCCTGGCTCATCACTTTGGAGGTTTGATCCGCTTGATGGACCGCATTTGAGCCATCAGTGATTTGCGGTATTACCAGGGCTGTGCGGTCACTCAGCAGCAGCACCAGGATCAGAAGTGCAAAGGCTGCAATCACAGGGAATGATCCGAACCATAAAGCCATACGGCGTCGGTGCTGGTCTTCGTTCATCCGTGCTGGTCCTTGCAGCTGGATAGCTGCCACATGACAAGATTGCCACCAATGTAGTTCTGTCGTTGATGATTACCAACCTACAAATCTCACCGAAACGATGAGCGGCGGCGGTTGAAAACTAACGACGCGGCATAATGGCCTCGATGATTATGCCGTTCCGCCTTCACTCCGCCGTTGTGAGCCCCTTGTAATGAAAACCGAACGTCGCTACTCGATCATCTTGGAGCACAGTGCCGAGGTGCTGCTTGAACATGCCCCCATGGCGCAGATAGAAGCGTTTTGGGACGCCAATGATACCCGCTACTTCGGGTTACGCGTGGAAGATGAGCACAGCGCGCATGCGCGAGTAATTGTTACGGACGAAGTTCCTGAAGAAGAGATGGAACTCTATTGTCTGTAGCAAAAGTCCTGGCCCATTGGCGGCTTTGTTGTGCTCATTCAGCGAGTGAGCCGTTTTGGTCTCGGTGAGACAGATCGGTCTATCTGAGTCGGATCGTATGGGCGGACTGACTGACCGTCTCATCAAAAATGGGGAGTCGGTACCGGCGCCGTCCGGTTTCAGTAGAAACCCACCCGGTTTTGCTTACTTTTGCTTACCCGGAATTTCAGACATGTAACCTGGCCTCCCATTTCGGTAGGTCGGGTGTCGCGACACGTTTTGCGAATTATCGTTTTGTGTCGCGCACTCGATGCCGTGGCACTCGGGTAAGCGCACGCCTGGCATCCTTGGTGAGCTGGTCGAGTGCCTGGCTCTCGAATGCTTCGGCCATAGCGGCGGCCTTCCTGATAATCAGCAGCGCCAGCTCGGGCGGAAACACCCCCTTGTCGGCGGGCAGGTAGTCGCAGTCGATAAGGGACATGGGGTGGCCCTCGCAGATGTGGTCGTGCTCAACAGTCGCTGAACAGGCGTTCGATAACTACCGTGATCCCGGTAGTTTGCTTGGGGCGTCCTGTCGCCTGCTACAGCCTGCTGTCAGGGCTTTAACGTTAACCGTCGGTTGGGTAACGTTGCTAGCAGGGCATGGCGAGACTACCGCAACTGATTATTTCCGCGCTCAGGGATTCCCTGGCCAGCCCGCTGATAAATCTCCCTTGACGGGCCTCCCGAGAATATTTGACAGGCCGTGCTCACTGCCACCCCGATAATTCCTCGCCAGCCCTTACAGATCAAGGCGTCCAGCCAGGCGCTGGCGCATGGTCGTCTCGCAATCCGTCAAGACCTGTCAAAAATTTCGTCAAGGCTGGTTCAATGTTTTGGGCGGGGGGCGCTGCTCGGATGCAGTGTGGCCGTCTGTACGCCAGGTGTGCCGTCTGTCACGGGTGTGAGACGCCAAGAGGTGCCTGTTTGACGGACACCGCACGGGATATGCCTTGGATGCTCACCCGGCGCCGGTTTCGTCTCATGCCTGTCTCACATTCCGACGAAGTGTGAGCAAAGTAGCTCAAGCGTAACCAAGAGTCGTCGATAAACAGCAGTAGTTTATCCACTCGGTAAACGTAATCTGCATCTTGGAGTATTAAATGTTTGGTTGGATTAGCAATATCCGCGTAGGTACCAAACTCGGTCTTGGATTCGGCCTGGTATTGGCGTTGACTTTTCTCCTTGCTCTCACCGGCTGGACAGCAATCAATGTTCTGGCTGAGCGCGGCGTCAAAGTACAGGGCATCGCTCGTGTCAGCGAGATGACCAAGGACCTGCGAATTCATCGCTTGCAGATGGAGCTCAACCCTAAGGGGGACAGTGCCCGGATGATCCTCCAGACGCTCGACGAACTGGCTGGGTATTTGAACACTGCTCGTGTCCAACTGACCGTGCCCAGCGATGCGGTGCTGATAGACCAGCAGATAGCCGCGGTCAAGGTGTACCGCGATGCCCAAGGCGCCTTAAGCCAGGCGGGAGCCGATCTGGCTCCGGTGTTCGCCCGAATGGGTGTGCAAGGCGATATCCTGCTCAATACCACCCAGCAGTTGATAGCGTCGCAATCCGCCAAGCGCGATGCCGATTCGTCTTTTGCTAAAACCTTGCTTGCTAGCATCGCGGCGCTGGCGTTGCTGCTCGGTGCCGTCGCGGCCTGGATAATTACCCGGCAAATCGTTACACCGTTGCAGCATGTCCTCAAGGACGTCGATCGTATTGCCTCCGGCGATTTGAGTCAGGATCTGGAGGTCAATCGCCGCGATGAGGTAGGGCAATTGCAGAGAAGCCTGCAACAGATGACCACCAGCTTGCGCGAGCTGATTGGCGGTATCGGCGCTAGCGTCATCCAAATTTCTAGCGCTGCCGAAGAGTTGTCAGCCGTCACCGAGCAGACCAGTGCTGGTGTGAACAGTCAAAGAGTGGAAACCGATCAAGTTGCTACTGCCATGAACGAAATGACCTCCACCGTGCAAGAGGTAGCGCGTAATGCTGAAGAGGCCTCTGACGCCGCGGCCGCCGCAGATCAGCAGGCCCGCGAAGGTGACAAAGTTGTTGGCGAGGCCGTGGCTCAAATCGAACGCCTAGCTATCGAAGTCGGCAACTCCACCGTGGCTATGAGCAATCTCAGAGAGGAAAGTAACAAAATCGGCGGTGTGCTCGATGTTATTAAGGCGGTCGCACAACAAACCAACCTACTCGCTCTCAATGCGGCCATTGAGGCAGCTCGAGCGGGTGAAGCCGGACGAGGTTTTGCGGTAGTTGCCGATGAAGTTCGTAGCCTGGCGCAGCGTACCCAGCAATCCACCGAAGAAATTGAAAAGCTGATCTCCAGCTTGCAAAGCGGCACTCGAGAGGTGTCTGCCGTTATGGAGAGCAGTCGTATATTGACTGATAGCAGCGTTGAATTAACTCGTCGTGCCGGAACATCTCTGGAAAATATCACCCGCACGGTGTCTACAATCCAGTTGATGAATCAGCAGATTGCCTCAGCCGCTGAACAGCAGAGCGCAGTGGCTGAAGAGATCAACCGTAGCGTGCTGAACGTGCGTGATATCTCTGAACAAACCGCTGGCGCTAGTGATGAGACAGCTGCGTCAAGTATCGAGCTGGCACGTTTAGGCCAGGAGCTTGACGTTTTGGTTAAGCGCTTTCGATTATAGGGCTGATCTAAAGCGCACCCCAATCAGCTAGCCGGCAGAAGGATTGAAGCTGACGCTGGCTAGCATTGCGCGGGGGGGATTGCATGGGGTGTTTCGCGAATCGGGGTTGACCGGCCTCATTCATGGGGTTGGTTTTCGCAAATCAGCGTTCGACCAGTGAAATCCCTGGGTACGACTTTTGTTTCCAGTAAAAACACCTGATTTTGGTCGAAACAACGATGGACACCTCGCGCTTGGCAACCAGCCAAGTTCGCGCCGGCAAGTGCGTACCGATGGTGCGTACCCGTCTGCGTACCATGCCGGACAACTCTGCCTCTGAGGCGGTTTCACGCGTACCAGGATGTGTGAAATCACTGCGTGAAGGGCTGCGTGAAATTTTGACGGGGGAGGGGCTTCGCGCATCGTCCCGTGCGCGACGGACGTGCGCGAAACCATGCGAGAAACCTCCCCTAGCCCTTACACCCTCTGTTACAGGTTGACTCGTTACGTCGCTGCCTTGTGGATGGGCTTTCCGGCGTGCGCGGTTCGATTCACTCAAAAGCATGTTAACCGGGGTGAGTAACCATCCTGGTAACCGATCAGGGCACCCAGCCCGAACCGTGGATGCCAGAGTGGATATCCGAGAGTGGCACGCAGCCTCCTTGCAGGCCGCACCAGGCGGGCGTATTGCCGTCATGGTGTGAGTAGATTTCTAGACCGAACTGGATCTACTCACATATTTTTGGGCTACAAAGGGAACGGTTGGGAACCGTAGAAAGCAAAAAACCCGCACTAGGCGGGTTTCTTGTGTGTTTTCAGGTGTGCTTGGCATCACCTGAAAACGAAAGGTGGTGCCCAGAGACGGAATCGAACCGCCGACACGGGGATTTTCAATCCCCTGCTCTACCGACTGAGCTATCTGGGCAACGGGGCGCATTAAACGGGTTTTTCGGGGGGTCGTCAAGCAAGTTTTCAAAAAATATTTAATTATTACCGTCGCTTACGACCCGACCCTCGAAAAATCGCGATTATTCAGCCGGCGGAACGTAGCCGTCAGCCTTGGCGTATTCCTCGCCGGAAAAGAACTTGTCCATTTCGCCCTGAAGATATTTGCGGTCTTCGGCGTTCATCATGTTCAGGCGTTTTTCGTTGATCAGCAGGGTCTGGTGTTTCTGCCAGTCGGCCCAGGCCTTGGCGGAGACGTGGTCAAAAATATCCTGACCCTTGGCGCCCGGGAATGGAGCACGGTCCAGGGCGGGCAATTCTTCTTTGTACTTGCGGCACATGATGGTGCGGGTCATGACGACTCTCCTGCGTTCAATACGGCGGCCGCGCGTTCGAGCAAGGTTTTGACCGGGGCGGCAAGGCCCAGGCGCGGCGGGGTGGCGAGGTTATACCAGAGCCAGTCGGCCTCGGCCACGTGATGGCCGGCCTCCTGGACCTGAACCAGCCAGGGTTCGATGGATAGCTGAAAGTGGCTGAACGTGTGCATCAGGCTTGGCAGTGCCTGTTGGCTGCCCAACTCCAGCGAGTGCTGCGAAGCCAAATGTTGCAGGTCGTCGAGGTCGTCGAGTTCCGGCAGGCTCCACAAACCGCCCCACAAGCCCGTTGAAGGGCGGCGGTAAAGCAGAATCGCGCCTTCGCCGTTGGCGAGCATCGGCATCAACGTACGCCTCTGTGGCACGGCTTTGCGCGGTTTGGGGATCGGGTAGCGGGTTTCCAGGCCGAGCATGTGAGCTTCGCAGCCCTTTTCCAGTGGGCAGAGCAGACAGCTCGGCTTACTGCGGGTGCAAAGCGTGGCGCCCAGATCCATCATCGCTTGGGTGTAGGCGTTGACCCGATCATGCGGCGTGAAGCGCTCAGCGTTCGCCCACAGCTGTTTCGCGACCTTCGGCTCGCCCGGGTAGCCCTCTTGCGCGGTAAAGCGCGCCAGCACGCGTTTGACGTTGCCATCGAGAATCGGCGCCCGTAGGCCCATGCTCAGGCTGGCGATAGCACCCGCCGTGGACAGACCGATACCCGGCAGGTCAACAAGCTTTTCCACATCCCGCGGAAACTCGCCGCCGTATTCGGCAACGATGATTTTCGCGGTCTTCTGCAGATTGCGTGCGCGGGTGTAGTAGCCGAGCCCGGTCCACAGGTGCAGCACTTCGTCTTCCGGAGCAGCGGCCAGGGCTTCGACCGTCGGCAACGAGGCCATGAACCGGTCGAAGTAATTCAGCACGGTGCTGACCTGCGTCTGCTGCAGCATGATTTCCGAAACCCACACCCGATACGGCGTGATGCCTTGTTGCCAAGGCAAATCGTGGCGGCCGTGGCGGTCGTACCAATCCAGCACCGCCGATGAAAACTGCTCGGCTCTCATCGCTTGAACAGCCCCTTCAAGGCGTTTTTCAGTTCAGGGCTGACCTTGTCGCCAAGCTTTTCGTCGATTTTTTCACTGATCCGCTCGCCAGCCAGTTTGCTCGCGACCTGGCCCATGCGCTCGTTATCGAGGCGGCAGGCCTTGGCGCCCAGTTCCAGCGGGCCGCGGCAACGCAGTGGCCACTCGATGCCGACGAACTTTTCGCCAACCTGGCAGGCCGGGTCCGGCATGTCGCTCTTGTCGCCTTCGACAATGACGCCCACGCGGTAATCCATGCCCAGCACCCGCAGATCGACATCACCGTCACCGTTGACGGTCATGCCCGGGATGCGCACTTTCAGGTCGGGGTTGCTGGCCACACCGTTACGGAAGGTCAGGTTGCCCTTGAGCTCCTGGAACGGTGTGTCCTTGCCACGTGGCTCGCCGGTGAGGGATTTGCGGTTGAGGGTGGCGATGCCTTTGCACAGCTGTTGTTCGAGGTTGGCATTGAGCAGTACGCCGTTGTTGATGACGAAACTGGCGTTGCCGTTGAGGCTTTCGATCAGCGCGCTCTGGCTGTTGCCGCTGCCGGTCAGGTTGCTGTTGAGCGTGACCAGACCTTTGACCGGCGGATTTTTACCCTGGCTTTCGAGGATTTTTTCCACAGGCACTTTGCTGATGTTCGTCTGCATGTTCAGCGCTGGCACCTGCTGGCGCACGTTGAGGGTGCCCTTGGCTTCGAAGTTGCCGTCGTACAGATCGCCGCGCAGATTCTCCAGTGTCAGCAGGCCGCCCTGGCCGGTGGCCTTGAGCGCCGCGTTCTGGATCGGCAGTTTTTCGAGGGTCAGTTGGCCGAAGGTCAGGTCAGCGTCTACGTCGAGTTTGCTCAGTCGTTCCACCGGCAACAGGCGTTCGGTGCTCCAGGCTCCTTTGGTGGGTGCTGGCGGCAGCGGTGTGCTGCCCGCGCCGGCCATGGCATCGGCTTCGGTGCTGGCGACTTCGGCCTGACGGACCTGCGTCGCGCTGCTGGCTTCGGCAGATTTCGGCGGCAGGTAACGGTCGACGTTGAAAGTGTCGGCCTTGAGGTTCACCCGCAGCGATTGCTTGGCGAAGTCCTCGACAGCAATGCGGCCGGTGAAGGTGCTGTCGTCCACTTTCAGATTGATATCGTCAAGCGACAGGCTTGTGGGCGTGCCCGCAAGACGGCTGGCCAGCTCGACTTTGCTCAGGCTGCCTTCGGCCATGGCCGGGAGTTTCTGGCCGATACTGTCAACGAATTTGGCCAGGTCGAACTGAGCAATCGACAGGCCGCCACTGATTTGCGGGGTCTTGTCGAGGTCGTTGACCTTCAACTCGCCCAATGCGCGCAATTGGTTGGCAGAGATCTTGATGCCGGTCCATTCGGCGACGTTCGCAGCTTTATCCAGCAGTAACTGCCCTTGGGCAGCAAAAGTCATGGTCTTGCCTTGCAGCGGATCGCCGGCGACTTCACCCGACAGTTTCATGTCTTCGAGCTTGTAACGCTGCAACGCGCGCTCGAAACGCAGCTCGCCATTGAGCTCAGTGCGCACTCGCAAGACCGGTTGATTGGTGCCCAGGAACGCGGTGAGTTTGATTGGGATGTTGGTGGAGTCATGCACCGGGCCGGTACTCAGCTGGATACTTTCGGCGCTGAACTGCTGGCCGGTTTTTTCGTCGCTGTATTCAACGCGGGCGTTGTTGATGGTCAGGCTGTCGATGTCCAGGCGGATTGGCTGGGCCGGTTTTTCCGCTTGGGCGGTGGTCTCGGCCGCTGGTTCACCAGAGGTCGCTGGCGGCGTGGCCGGCGCTGGTGCCTTGCCGATGTCTTGCCAGTTGCCATGGCCGTCCTTGTCGCGGGTCAGGCGCAGGTTCAGGCCTTCGACGCGCACATCGCTCATCTGCACTTCACGGCGCAGCAGCGGTATCACGCGTACCGACAGACCGAGCATCTGCAAGTCAGCGAACGGTTCGGTGGGCTTGGCCAGGGTCGCGACACTGGCTTCGTGCAATTCCAGGCCCAGCCACGGGAACAGGCTCCAGCCGATATCGCCATTGAGCGTCAGCTCGATGTGGGCCTTGTCGCGGGCAATCTGGCGAATCTCGTCTTTATAGTCGTTGGGATCGAAGAGGTGCGTCAGGGCAAAGCCCAGCGCCACAATGATCAGCAACAGCCCGAGAAGCACCAGCCCCAGGATTTTGCCGAACGCTTTCATGGGCGAGTCCTTGTAATTAGTCGAATTCGAAATTTAGCCGGGGAGTATAGCGCTCCAAAGCGGACGACCGGGCAGTGATCACGTCGGCAACACATCCAGCGGCACTTTCAGTTTGGCGGCCAGTGCTTGCGCCTCCAGGTGCCCGGCCGGCGCCAGCAAACGCAATGTCGCACCCGATTGCGACGCCATTTTCTGTGCTTCGTTCACCAGTCGCTCGGCGACACCACGACGACGGGTAATTTTTCTGACGCATAGTCGGGACAGATGCCACACATACTGATGCCGTTGCAGGCGTGCTGCGCCCAATAGGCGATCGTTGAAGCGGCCGGCAATCAGCGAGCCGTCCTGCAGGCAGCTTTCGATCAAATGCACTTCCCCGGCAAACGGGATAAACAGCCAGTCCGGCGCATCGCGATAGATCTTTTGCAGATCTTGCTGATCCTGATAAGTAGCTTCGTTCAGCGGCTCAACTATGATCGGCATGACGGTTCCTTCGGTGGTACGAGAACAGACAACATATAAAAAGGTGATATCACTTTGGTTTTTCTGTCACGTACAGATGGTAACCTCTGCCGGTTCGTCCGTCCTTCTGCGACTTGACGTCGCACCAAAATGGAGCTTCACCCCGAGAAAACAGTCATGCGTGCGCATAAAGGCTGGGGGTGAAGAGTGGCAGGCGAACCATACTAATAATTGGGGGATACACAATGACCACGAGCATTACGGCGGACGGCTTCACGGCTGACCAGCCCTCGTTCCTGTCCAAGGAACGCATCATCGCCAAGCCCGGTTTCAACCGCTGGCTGGTACCACCGGCCGCACTGGCCATCCATCTTTGCATCGGCATGGCCTACGGCTTCTCGGTGTTTTGGTTGCCACTGTCCAAAGCCTTGGGTGTGACCAAGGCAACGGCCTGTGCGCCGGACATGAGCTTTATCGCTCAAGTCTTTTCATCTCAATGTGACTGGCCGATCTCGATGCTCGGCTGGATCTACACCCTGTTCTTCATCTTCCTCGGCTGTTCGGCAGCGATCTGGGGTGGCTGGCTGGAACACGCAGGGCCGCGCAAGGCCGGTGTTGTGTCAGCGCTGTGCTGGTGTGGCGGTCTGCTGATTTCAGCGCTGGGGGTGTATACCCACCAGATCTGGCTGATGTGGATCGGCTCCGGGGTCATTGGCGGTATCGGCCTCGGGCTGGGTTACATCTCGCCGGTCTCGACCCTGATCAAGTGGTTCCCGGACAAGCGCGGTATGGCGACCGGCATGGCAATCATGGGGTTCGGCGGTGGCGCGATGGTCGGTGCTCCACTGGCTGCGGCACTTATGGGCCATTTCGCTTCGCCAACCAGCGTCGGCGTATGGCAGAGCTTCCTGGTGATGGCTGCGATCTACTTCGTGTTCATGATCGGTGGCGCACTGTCCTACCGCGTTCCGCCAACCGGCTGGAAGCCTGAAGGCTGGACCGCTCCGGCGAAGAAAGCGTCGAACGCGATGATCACTCATCGTCACGTTCACGTGAACGTTGCGTGGAAAACCCCGCAATTCCGTTTGGTGTGGCTGGTGCTGTGCCTGAACGTTTCGGCGGGCATCGGCATCCTCGGCATGGCTTCGCCGCTGTTGCAGGAAGTATTCGGTGGCAAATTGATCGGCGTTGACCTGCCATTTGGTCAACTGGACGCCGGGCAACTGGCTTCGATCGCGGCGATTGCTGCCGGTTTCACTGGTTTGCTGAGCCTGTTCAACATCGGTGGCCGGTTCTTCTGGGCTTCGTTCTCGGACTACCTGGGTCGCAAAAACACCTATTTCGTGTTTTTCGCACTGGGCTTTGCCTTGTACGCGCTGATCCCGAACCTCGGTCACTTGGGCAGCGTTGCGCTGTTCGTGGCGGCGTTTTGCATCATTCTGTCGATGTACGGCGGTGGTTTTGCGACGGTGCCGGCTTACCTGGCTGACTTGTTCGGTACGCAAATGGTCGGCGCGATCCACGGTCGTCTGTTGACGGCGTGGGCGGCGGCGGGCGTGTTGGGTCCGGTGTTGGTGAACTACCTGCGCGAGTATCAGCTGAGCATCGGCGTTGAACGCGCCGCGGCGTATGACATCACTTTGTACATCCTCGCAGGCCTGCTGGTGCTGGGTTTCCTGTGCAACCTGATGGTTCGTCCGGTGGCTGACAAGTACTTCATGACCGACGCTGAACTGGCTGCCGAACAGGCGCTGGGCCACGACAAGGGTGCTGATGCCAGTACTTCGCTGGAGTGGAAAGCGGCGCCTGGCACGCGTCCGTTGGCGATTGCAGCGTGGCTGGTGGTGGGGATTCCGTTGGCGTGGGGTGTTTGGATTACCCTGCAAAAAACCGCAGTCCTGTTCCACTAAGTTAAGTAAGCGCATCACCCTTGTGGGAGTGAGCCTGCTCGCGATAGCGGTCTGACAGTCGACAGAGATGTTGAATGTGATGGCCTCATCGCGAGCAGGCTCACTCCCACATTTGTTTTGTGGTGTGGGCAAATGGCTTGTATGGACATGTCTAGCGCTGACAGCACTGAATTCAGTCCGTCAGTCATATCACCTCCCGTGTTTCTGTTTCCGGCCCGCGCCCCTATAATGGTTGCCTTTTTCGCCCAATGATTTTGCGGAGCTGGTGATGGCCGAACGTAAGGCGTCAGTCGAGCGCGACACTCTGGAAACCCAGATCAAAGCCTCGATCAACCTGGATGGCACCGGAAAGGCCCGATTTGATATCGGTGTTCCTTTTCTTGAGCACATGCTGGACCAGATCGCCCGTCACGGGCTGATCGACCTGGATATTGTCAGCAAGGGCGACCTGCATATCGACGACCACCACACGGTGGAAGACGTCGGTATCACCCTGGGTCAGGCCTTTGCCAAAGCCATCGGCGACAAGAAAGGCATCCGTCGCTACGGCCACGCCTACGTGCCGCTCGATGAAGCGCTGTCGCGCGTGGTGATCGACTTCTCCGGCCGTCCAGGCCTGCAGATGCACGTTCCCTACACCCGCGCCACCGTCGGCGGCTTCGATGTTGACCTGTTCCAGGAATTCTTCCAGGGCTTCGTCAACCACGCCCTCGTCAGCCTGCACATCGACAACCTGCGTGGCACCAACACCCACCACCAGATCGAGACTGTGTTCAAGGCTTTCGGCCGCGCACTGCGCATGGCCGTAGAGCTCGATGACCGCATGGCCGGTCAGATGCCATCGACCAAAGGCGTTCTGTAATGCAGACGGTCGCGGTTATCGATTACGGCATGGGTAACCTGCACTCGGTGGCCAAGGCCCTCGAGCACGTCGGTGCCGGCAAGGTCCTGATCACCAGCGATGCCGATGTGATTCGCGAAGCAGACCGGGTGGTATTTCCCGGCGTCGGCGCGATTCGCGACTGCATGGCGGAGATCCGCCGCCTGGGCTTCGACTCGCTGGTGCGAGAAGTCAGCCAGGATCGTCCGTTCCTCGGCATCTGCGTGGGCATGCAAGCCTTGCTCGACAGCAGTGAAGAGAACGACGGCGTCGACTGCATCGGCCTGTTCCCGGGCGCGGTGAAGTTCTTCGGCAAAGACCTGCATGAAGATGGCGAGCACCTGAAAGTCCCGCACATGGGCTGGAACGAAGTGAAGCAGACGGTGAGTCACCCGCTGTGGCACAACATTCCGGACCTTGCGCGATTCTACTTCGTGCACAGCTACTACATCGCTGCCGGCAATGCGCGGCAGGTGGTGGGTGGTGGTCACTACGGTGTCGATTTCGCCGCCGCGCTGGCCGATGGCTCGCGTTTCGCCGTGCAGTTCCACCCGGAGAAGAGCCATACCCATGGCCTGCAATTACTGCAGAACTTCGCCGCGTGGGATGGTCGCTGGTAAATGGCTGCCAAAAAGAAGCCGCCGATCCTGACCCTCACTCCCGAGCAGGAGAACGAGGCCAATCACAAGATCAAACGCTTCATGGAAGATCGCTTCGAACTGGACCTGGGTTCGTTCGAAGCGGCTGAGATCCTTGAGCTGTTTACCCGTGAAATTGCGCCGCACTATTACAACAGGGCGATTTTCGATGTGCAGACGCACCTTAAAGAAAGGTTCGAAAGCATCGAAAGCGACCTGTGGGCGCTCGAGAAAAACTGATTTTCGAGCGAAGCTGAACAATCGAATTTGAAGGTTTGCCAGATGCTGATTATTCCCGCTATCGATCTCAAAGACGGTGCCTGTGTTCGTCTGCGCCAGGGCCGCATGGAAGATTCCACGGTGTTCTCCGATGACCCGGTGAGCATGGCTGCCAAGTGGGTGGAGGGCGGTTGCCGCCGTCTGCATCTGGTCGACCTGAACGGTGCTTTCGAAGGCCAGCCGGTCAACGGTGAAGTGGTCACCGCCATCGCCAAGCGCTACCCGAACCTGCCGATCCAGATCGGCGGCGGTATCCGTTCCCTGGAAACCATCGAGCATTACGTGAAAGCGGGTGTGAGCTACGTGATCATCGGCACCAAAGCCGTGAAAGATCCGGCTTTCGTTGCTGAAGCCTGCCGCGCGTTCCCGGGCAAAGTGATTGTTGGTCTCGACGCTAAAGATGGTTTCGTCGCCACTGACGGCTGGGCTGAAATCAGCACCATTCAGGTCATCGACCTGGCCAAGCGATTCGAAGCCGACGGTGTGTCTGCGATCGTTTATACCGACATCGCCAAAGACGGCATGATGCAGGGCTGCAACGTACCGTTCACCGCTGCGCTGGCCGCTGCGACGAAGATTCCGGTGATCGCTTCCGGCGGCATCCACAACCTCGGTGACATCAAGTCGCTGCTCGACGCCAAGGCGCCCGGCATCATCGGCGCGATCACTGGCCGGGCGATCTACGAAGGCACCCTCGACGTCGCTGAAGCGCAAGCTTTCTGCGATTCGTACAAAGGCTGAGGACTGATCATGGCGCTGGCCAAACGCATCATCCCTTGCCTGGACGTGGATAACGGCCGGGTGGTCAAGGGCGTCAAGTTTGAGAACATCCGCGACGCCGGTGACCCGGTGGAAATCGCCCGTCGCTATGACGAGCAGGGTGCCGACGAGATTACCTTTCTCGACATCACTGCCAGCGTCGATGGTCGCGATACCACGCTGCATACCGTCGAGCGCATGGCCAGCCAGGTGTTCATCCCGCTGACCGTGGGTGGTGGCGTGCGCACCGTGCAGGACATTCGCAACCTGCTGAATGCCGGTGCGGACAAGGTCTCGATCAACACTGCTGCGGTGTTCAATCCGGAATTCGTTGGCGAAGCGGCGCAGCATTTCGGCTCGCAGTGCATTGTTGTCGCCATTGATGCCAAGAAGGTTTCCGGTCCGGGTGAAATTCCGCGCTGGGAAATCTTCACCCATGGCGGTCGCAAACCTACCGGTCTCGATGCCGTCGAGTGGGCGAAGAAGATGGAAAGCCTGGGTGCGGGCGAAATCCTGCTGACCAGCATGGACCAGGACGGCATGAAAAACGGCTTCGACCTGGGCGTCACCCGCGCGATCAGTGATGCCTTGGGCATTCCGGTGATTGCGTCCGGTGGTGTCGGCAACCTGCAGCATTTGGCCGACGGCATTATCGAAGGTCACGCCAGCGCGGTATTGGCGGCGAGTATTTTCCACTTCGGCGAATACACCGTGCAGGAAGCCAAGGCCTACATGGCTCATCGCGGCATCGTGATGCGGTAAACAACCCGATACAGGCCAGTGGACATCATGGCGGGCTCAAGGCACTCTTGGGTACGCCATGGATTCAGGTAGCCAGACATGCTTAAACGCCTTCTTCTTGTCCTCGCCAGCGCTTCTCTGTTGCTCGTCAATGGGGCACATGCCGCAGAAAATCCCGACACCGACCTGGTGTTGCTGACGGAAAATTTCCCCCCCTACAACATGGCGAAGAACGGCAAGAACTTCGCTCAGGACGAGAACATCAATGGCATTGCCGTGGACATCGTCCGCGAGATATTCAAGCGTGCCGAAGTTACTTACAGCCTGACGCTGCGTTTCCCTTGGGAGCGAATCTACAAACTCGCCCTGGAGAAACCGGGTTACGGGGTTTTCGTCATGGCGCGGTTGCCGGACCGCGAGAAACTGTTCAAGTGGGTTGGCCCTATCGGTCCGGACGACTGGATCATGTTGGCCAAGGCTGACAGCAAGATCACGCTCGAGACGCTGGATCAGGCGCGCAAGTACAAGATTGGCGCCTACAAGGGCGATGCGATTGCCGAGACATTGGCCAAGCAAGGATTGAAGCCGATTGTTGTGCTGCGTGATCAGGATAATGCGAAGAAGCTCACCAGCGGCCAGATTGACTTGTGGGCTACGGGAGACCCGGCCGGGCGCTATCTGGCGCGCCAGGACGGGGTAACCGGGCTCAAGACCGTGCTGCGCTTCAACAGCGCCGAGCTGTACCTGGCGCTGAACAAGGATGTGCCTGACGCAACCGTCGCAAAACTGCAGGCTGCACTGGATCAGCTACGCAAGGAAGGCGTGGTCGACGAGATCATGGCGCGGTATCTGTAGCGGTTGGCGAATCTGTCATCGGCAGAATGGCGGCGGTGACTTCACTGTCTTTAGGCGGATATTCGGCCCAGTACAAACTGTCGCTATCGGCGTAAGCGAAGTTGATTGCCGCTTCTGTGCCATCTTCGCGCCATAGGTCGTAGTGGCTCTGCAGCTGATAAACCGCCGACATCTTGTTTTGCGGAACGATGACGACGACTTCCACGGCGTTCGGGGTGATCCATCCGCTGGACGATTTTTCGGTATGAGTGAAATGACTGCTCAATTTTGCCGAGAACTTTATTGGTCGGACAGCGTCCGAAGCCCCGGTCGGCCATGCGCTTGTGACCTTGATAGACGTGATGCGGTTGAATGCCTGCAATACCGCGTGGAACAAAACGCGGGGTGCTGTCCATTTGAATAGCCTGCTTTTGTCGCCTGTGTTGTGGCCGTACCCGACGAGCACGTATTGGTCTGTTCTTCTCAAGTAGTAGTACGGGGATTTGCTTAATTTATCGATGGGTAGCAGGGCGTTGTCTTCGACCGCGAACCAAGGAATTTTGGCAATTTGGGTAGCCTCGGATGTTTCGGGAGGTGGCGGCGCTTCGAATCCTGAGAGTACCGGCACCTCTGGTGCGGGATTGATCTGGAGGGGAATCTGCATTCGCAATGAATAAGCTGCGGCGTGAGTCGAGGGTTTGGTGAAGCTGTTGGAACCTGCAAAGGTGCCTGGAGCAAAGTAGATCTCTCCAGCTGCTGCTGCCGGAGGATCAATATTCCAGGTGCTGAAGTCCTGCCTGGCGCCGCTGCCCCGGTCGTTCCAGATCAAGTCGCCAACGCTTGAAGCGATCACCAGATCCGCCCGGACGCAACGTACGGCGTTAAGTGAAGGTTTTTCATGGTCATTGGAGCACACCAGTCCCAGTGCCACATACCCGTCAGGCGGAATCGGACGCCATATCGCACCGTCCGCCCCCGAGCCGGAATATCTCCAGACTTGTTCAAAGTCGTCAGGCCGGCTGAGTGCTTTTCCTTTGGAGGTATCTACGCTCTGCGGGTCGCCCTCGCAGACAACCGCCATCACTCTTTTTCCGTTGATGTTTACGTCTCCGGAAACAGCGAGGTCGCCCAGTGGGAAATAACCTGGCAGCAAATCGGGGGCAGGGGTAGGTCGCCAAAAGCTCGCAAGGTTTGCACGTGAGCCCTTGGTGTTCCAGATCCGTTGGAATTCCGTCGTAAAGTTGATCAGCAGGTTGTCGAATTTTATCGACTCCATTTGCGTCGCGGCCGGTGTAACCGTGTCATCGGTATTCATAGTCAATCCTGATAGTTGAAAGCAGCTCAGGGGAGCCGCTACCTGTTACAGGTCTCACTATCCGGAATGGGGCGAGGCGTCTGGCGGTAATTATTTATAGGTTTTGGCAGGGTTACCGATAAATGCCGTTTTTGCCATGAGCAACCATGGCGCGATTGCCGCGCACACTGATCATCTGCTTGATATTGATCCACTCGATACCCTGAGCCTTGAGCTTGGGCAACTCACGCTCCAGCACCGCCAGCGTCTGCGGATACGGATGCCCGATCATCACCGCCGAACCCTGACTTCGCGCCAGGGTGATCGCCGTCTGTAGCTGCGTAAAAATAGCCGCTTCAGTGCGTTCATCATCCAGAAACACATCCCGCGAAACACTCGCCAACCCGATCTTCTGCGCCTCGGCTGCCGCCACAGTCTGCGCACTGGTGCGGCTGTCGACGAAGAGCTTGTGTCGACGCTGCAAGTCCGCCATCAACCACGCCATAGCGACTGGCTGGGCGGTCATGCGGCTGCCCATGTGGTTGTTGATGCCAGCGGTGTAGGGCACAACCTTGAACGCCGCGTTCAGGCGTTTCTCAAGCTCGTCGATGGACAAGTCGGGGTGCCAGGCGAACGGGCCGGTGGCCGGGTCCATGGGCATGTGGAGGATGACGATCTTGCCGGAGCGATGAGCTTCACGGGCGAATTCGGTGGCGTGGGGTGTGTCGGGCATGATCGCCACAGTCACCGGGCCGGGCAGGGCCAGCACGCGGCGATCCCGGGGCAGGTTTTGCCCCAGGTCATCAATGATCAGAGTCAGGTAGGCCTTTTGAGGCGCCGTCGTGACGGGCGCTGCATTAGCAACACCCGTCAGACAGCACAACAGACCGAAGATAAACCACAAACGCATCTTAACGGCCGGAGGTGATGCTCAGCCCTTTGAGCAGGCTCAGGGCCTGGGCCAATTGATAGTCGTCATCCTGCGGCATTGCCTTGGCTTTGCTGCTGGAGGTTGGCTTGTCGGCGCCGCCGTTGCCATTGCCCAGGTGACCTTGCAGATCGGCTTCCTTGAAGTACTCGCCGTCCTGCTCGTTGGTGATCTTCGCCTTGCGTACTTCGATATCCGGGACGATGCCCTGGGCCTGGATCGAGCGGCCGTTTGGCGTGTAGTACAACGCCGTGGTGATCTTCAGTGCACGGTCATTGTTCAGCGGCAGCACGGTTTGTACCGAGCCTTTGCCGAAACTGGTGGTGCCCATGACCACCGCGCGTTTCTGATCCTGCAAGGCGCCGGCGACAATTTCCGAGGCCGAGGCGCTGCCGCCGTTGATCAACGCGACCATTGGCACGGCTTCACTTTCGTCCTTGCCGGTGGCGGAAAAGCGCAGTTCGGAGTTGGCGATACGGCCCTTGGTGTAAACGATCAGGCCCTTGGTGATGAAGTGGTCGACCACTTCTACCGCCGCTTGCAGCACGCCACCCGGGTTGTTCCGCAGGTCGAGGATGATGCCTTTGAGCTTCTTGCCGTTGTCCTTGCGCAGCTTGGCCAGGGCCTTGGAGACTTCGTCGCCGGTCTTGACCTGGAACTGGGTAATGCGGATGTAGCCGTAGCCGGACTCCAGCAGTTGGCTCTTCACGCTCTTCACTTGAATGATGGCGCGGGTCAGGGTCACGTCGAACGGCGCACCGCCGTCACGCACCAGGGTCAGGGTGATTTTCTGGCCGATCTTGCCGCGCATCTTGTCCACGGCTTCGGTCATGCTCTGGCCACGGGTCGGCTGGCCGTTGATCTTGACGATGAAGTCACCGGCCTGAATGCCAGCCTTGGAGGCCGGGGTGTCGTCAATTGGCGATACCACTTTGATGAAACCGTCTTCGGCACCGACTTCAATGCCCAGGCCGCCGAATTCGCCGCTGGTGCTTTCCTGCAACTCAGCGAAGTCTTCCGGGCCCAGATAGGCGGAGTGCGGGTCGAGGTTGCTGAGCATGCCTTTGATGGCGTTTTCCAGCAGGGTCTTGTCGTCCACCGGTTCGACATAGGCGGCCTTGATCCGATCCATGACCTCGGCAAAGGTGCGCAACTCTTCCAGCGGCAATGGCGCCTTGGTGGTCGCAGCAGTGCCCGCAGGCGCGACTGCCGGGGCCGGTTGAGCGGCGAACGCCAGAGGCGCGCCGATCACCAGGGCGATCGTCAGGGCCAGCGAGGTAAGGCGGGACAAATGCAGCATGTCGAACGAACTCCTGAATTAGGTAACGTGCTTATCCTTGCGCACGACACCATTGCGCCGGATCACTGGGGTGACCCTGCTGACGAATAGCGAAATACAGCGCTGGTGTGTCCTGCCCGCCACTGCTACCGACAGTGGAGATGGACTCACCGGCTTTTACCACGTCACCCGCAGACTTGAGCAGCGTCTGGTTGTGACCGTAAAGACTTAAAAAACCGTTGCCGTGGTCGAGGATCACCAGCAGCCCGGCACCCCGCAACCAGTCGGCGAACACCACGCGACCACCATGCACGGCATGCACCTGGCTACCGGCGGAGGCGCTGATCATCACGCCGTCCCACTTGGTGCGGGCGTCATCGCCGCGGGTTTGGCCAAAGCGTGCCAGCAGTCGACCATCAACCGGCCAAGGAAGTTTTCCCCGAGTTGAAGCGAAAGGGCCACCAAAGGTTTCGCCTGAGCTTGATACCAGAGCGCCAGGTGTCGATTTAACGGGTTTGCGTGGGGCGTCAGTGGCGTCTGCTGCAGCCTGAGCCTCACGTAAACGCTTTTTTTCGGCTTCCTGCTGGGCGATCAGCGCTTTTTGCCGCGCTTCTTCTGCCTCACGGGCCTGACGGGCCAGGGTTTCTTCAATGGTTTTAAGGACTTTAGACAGGTCTGCCTGATCCTGCTCGCGGGCCGCCAGCTTCTGATCGCGAGCCTTCACGTCGTCGCTGAGCTTGGCCAGGACTTGCTGGCGCTCCTTGCGGACTTTGTCGAGTTCGTCGCGCTGACTGTCGAGGCTGCTTTTCTGTACCAGCAATTGCGCCTGCTGCAGGCCGATGTCTTTTTCGACATTGGCCAGTTGGCGCAGGGTTTCGTTGAAATTCTTCAGCTGCTCCAGGCGGGCCTGGCTCAGGTAGTCGTAATAGGTAAGGGTGCGGGCGAATTTTTCCGGGTTCTGCTGGTTGAGCAGCAGCTTCAGGTACTCCTGACGGCCGTTCTGATAAGCCGCACGAGCCTGAATGGCGATCAGTCGTTGCTGTTCAATGCGCGCGCTCTGGAGTTTTTTTTTCTCACCATCGAGTCGCTGCAGCTCGGATTCGCTTTTCTTCAGCTCTTTTTGCAGAGCATCGACCTGCTTCTCGAGATTGCCCATCTCGGTCTCGGTGCCTTTGAGGTCTTTCTGCACACCGGATTTTTCTTCCTGGAGCTTGCCCAGGAGTTTTTTCAGCTCGGCAATGTCCTGACGCGTGGCGTCCAACTGTTGTTGGGTTTGCGCGCGCTCGTCAGCAAAGGCCGGTTGGAGCAGGCAAGTCAGAGCAAGGGCTATCAGGACGCGAAGCATAGAGACGGGTGATACCAGGGAAAGGGACGCCCTAGTATGCCCGCCAAGCGCTGCAAAAAAAACGCCCATTTGGGGTTGTGTGATAACCGGACTGAAAAACACCACAAACCACCGTGGGAGCGAGCCTGCTCGCGATGGCGCCTGAACATTCAACCGTGATGTTGGCTGTCAGATTGCTATCGCGAGCAGGCTCGCTCCCACAGGGTTTGGCGTCGTCAGATGGATCTGATTACACCAGTATCGGAGTCCCGGTCATCTCAGCCGGTTTCTCCAGCCCCAGCAACATCAGCATGGTCGGTGCCACATCCGCCAGCACGCCGCCGTCACGCACCTTGAAGTCACGCTTGCCGACATAGATGAACGGCACCGGCTCGGTGGTGTGCGCTGTATGCGCCTGGCCAGTGGATTCGTCGGCCATTTGCTCGACGTTGCCGTGATCGGCAGTGATCAGCGCTTCGCCGCCGACTTTTTCCAGTGCGTCGACGATGCGGCCGACGCACAGGTCCAGGCATTCAACCGCTTTGACGGCCGCGTCGAACACGCCGCTGTGGCCAACCATGTCACCGTTGGCGTAGTTGACCACGATCACGTCGTAACGCTGATTTTCGATGGCGTCGACGATGCGGTCGGTGACTTCCGGGGCGCTCATTTCGGGCTGCAAGTCATAGGTGGCGACTTTCGGCGACGGGATCAGGATGCGTTCTTCGCCCGGGAACGGTTCTTCGCGACCGCCGGAGAAGAAGAAGGTCACGTGGGCATACTTCTCGGTTTCTGCGATGCGCAGCTGCGTCTTGCCGTTTTTCGCCAGGTAGTCGCCCAGCACGTTTTCCAGGCTGCCCGCCGCGAAAGCGGACGGCGCGGGAATGCTGGCGGCGTATTGGGTCAGCATGACGAAGCCGGCCAGTTTTGGCTGGCGGGCACGTTCGAATTCCTTGAAATCGTCTTCGACGAACACGCGGGTCAGTTCACGGGCGCGGTCGGCGCGGAAGTTCATGAACACTACGGCGTCGCCGTCTTCGACCTTGACTGGCTCACCGATGGAAGTGGCTTTGACGAATTCGTCGCTCTCGCCACGTTCGTACGCGGCTTGCAGGCCTTCCTGAGCGGTGGCGGCGTTGAATTCGCCATTGCCATCGACAATCAGGTTGTAGGCCTGGGACACGCGGTCCCAACGATTGTCGCGGTCCATGGCGAAGTAACGGCCGACAATGCTGGCAATCCGGCCTTTGCCGAGGGCCTGGAAGGCCGCATCCAGCAGTTCGATGGACGACTGGGCGCTTTTCGGCGGCGTGTCGCGGCCGTCGAGAAAGGCGTGCAGGTAGATTTTTTCAGCGCCGCGCTTGTAGGCCAGTTCGGCCATGGCAACCAGGTGGTCCTGGTGGCTGTGAACGCCGCCATCGGACAGCAGACCCATGAAGTGCACGGCTTTGCCGGCAGCGACGGCTTTATCGACAGCGGCGCAGATGGTCGGGTTCTCGAAGAACTCGCCATCGCGGATCGATTTGGTCACGCGCGTGAAGTCCTGATACACCACGCGGCCGGCGCCGAGGTTCATGTGGCCGACCTCGGAGTTGCCCATCTGGCCATCCGGCAGGCCGACGTCCATGCCGCTGCCCGAGATCAGGCCGTTCGGCACGGTGGCCCACAGACGGTCCAGCACGGGCTTCTTGGCCGCATAGATGGCGTTGGATTCAGGGCTCTCACTGTGACCGAAGCCGTCGAGAATAATCAGGACCAAAGGTTTAGGCGTGGTAGTCATGGATTCCACTCGTGGCTGAATTAAAAGAGGGCGATGGAAAAGGGAGTGGCAGTTTAAAGCGAAGTTCCGACCGCGTCACCGCCAGACGGGGTTTGGCCCACCATAGTGGCTGTGTATACTGGCCGACATTTTAACGCCCTGGAACCTCCTTCGATGGTTGATCACCTGATTGCATTTGCCACTACCCACTATCTGCTCGTCGGCATCTTCGCCGTTCTGCTGGCTCTGCTGATCGCCCATGAGATGAAAGGCGGCGGCCGTAGCCTGAGCACCGGTGAACTGACCGGGCTGGTCAACAAGGACGCAGGCGTGGTGATCGACATCCGTTCGACCAAGGATTTCGCCAACGGTCACATCGTTGGCGCGTTGAACATTCCTCACGACAAACTGACCGCTCGTGTCGGCGAACTGGAAAAGCACAAGGCCAAGACCATCATCCTGGTCGATGCCCAGGGTCAGACCGCCGGCACTCATGCCCGCGAACTGATGAAATCCGGCTACACCGCCGCCAAGCTCTCCGGCGGGATTTCCAGCTGGAAAGGCGACAACCTGCCGCTGGTGAAGTGATATGAGCAACGTCGTCGTCTATTCCAGCGATTACTGCCCTTACTGCTCGCGAGCCAAGTACCTGCTCGAGAACAAAGGCGTGGCCTTCGAAGAGATCAAGGTCGATGGCAAGCCGCAGGTGCGCGCCGCCATGGCTCAGAAAGCCGGACGTACGTCCGTGCCGCAGATCTGGATCGGCGAGCGCCACATTGGTGGCTGTGATGATTTGTTCGCCCTTGAGCGCGCCGGTAAGCTCGACGCAATGCTCAAGACCTGAATGCCTTCCCTATAAGACCCCAAGATCAGAAAGGATCTGAGATGACTGACCAACAGAACACTGCAGCTAGCGAAGAAGAAACCGCACCGCAATTCTCCTTGCAGCGCATCTACGTACGTGACTTGTCCTTCGAAGCCCCGAAAAGCCCGGCGATCTTCCGCCAGCAGTGGGAACCGAGCGTCGGTCTGGATCTGAACACCCGTCAAAAGGCACTGGAAGGCGATTTCCACGAAGTCGTACTGACCCTGTCGGTCACCGTGAAGAACGGCGACGAAGTGGCATTCATTGCTGAAGTGCAACAGGCCGGGATCTTCCTGATCAAGAACCTCGACGACGCTTCGATGAGCCACACCCTTGGCGCGTTCTGCCCGAACATCCTGTTTCCGTACGCTCGCGAAACCCTGGACAGCCTGGTGACCCGCGGTTCGTTCCCGGCCCTGATGCTGGCTCCGGTGAACTTCGACGCGCTGTACGCACAAGAACTGCAACGCATGCAGACGGCTGGCGAGACTCCAACCGTTCAATAAGCGGTGCAGCAACACCCATGTGGGAGCGAGCCTGCTCGCGAAAGCGGTGTTTCAGTCGGTATTGATGTCGACTGACACGCCCTCTTCGCGAGCAGGCTCGCTCCCACGTTTGTTATGGGGGTTATTTGAAGCCGAGTTGACGCCAGCCTTCGTACACGGCGACCGCCACGGTGTTCGACAGGTTCAGACTGCGGCAGCCTTCGCGCATTGGTAAGCGCAGGCGCTGTTCGCCGGGCAGGGCATCGAGTACTTCTGCCGGCAAGCCACGGCTTTCCGGGCCGAACAGGAACGCATCACCCTCGGCAAAGCTGGCGTCATGGAACGGCCGCGAGCCCTTGGTGGTGAAGGCGAACAACCGTGGATGACCCAGACTCTCCAGACAGCTGGCGAGGTCTGCGTGGCGTTGCAGGGTGGCATACTCGTGGTAGTCGAGGCCGGCCCGGCGCAGGCGCTTGTCGTCCATTTCGAAGCCCAGCGGTTCGATCAAATGCAGGTGGCAGCCACTGTTGGCGCACAGCCTGATAACGTTGCCGGTATTCGGCGGAATTTCTGGTTGGAAAAGGATGACGTGAAACATGCACGGCTCCGAAGATAAAGATGTGCAGCATTCTACGCCGCAAGCTGATCCGCGTTCGAAACTATTCCCGCGAGTGATGGCCTCGTTGGCGATTGTCGGGATGATGGTGGGGCTGATGATCGGTCGCCTGACCACGCCGGACCCCAGCGAATTACAGCAGGTCGAAGTGACGAATGATGGGCTGGTGGTGTGGTTCAACAACGAACCCAAAACCCACGGCGAGTTCGTGGACGGCAGCCTCGCGCTGCTGTTCGAGTCTGAAGGCAAGGCGCAAAGAGGTCAGCTCATGATCAACGACAAGAGCGCGAACTGGCGGGTGCGTTTGAGTGATGGGGGGTTATTGCTGACGGTTGTGGCGGCACGGCCGCTGCAGGGCGAATGGGCCGCGAGCGAGGTCGATGACCGCTGGCGGCTGGAGATCCATCTCCGAGAGCAATAAAAGAGGGAATCCCCGGCCTGCCTGTACCAAGGTCCCCAAAACGGCAGGGCTTACGCATTGCGTCGCAAGCCCAGGTGTAAAGAAGGAACCCCTGACCTGCCTGTATCAGGAGCCCCAAAACTGGGAGGGCTCATCGCTATTTGCGGGGTGAGCCCGGTGTAAAAGAGGGGAATCCCCGGCCTGCCTGTACCAAGGTCCCCAAAACTGGGTAGTGAATCGAATCACTGAATGGACTATTGCAGGGGGCGTGCCAGGTTTTAACAAGTTGAAACAGAATGTCGCGCTGAAACGTCGAAAGCCCCGTATTCCGGGGCTTTCTTGTTTATTCGATAGGGGTTCGATTGCGAACGCAAGCGGGATTTCGAAGCTGTTGCCGTGCGCGATTGCGGTTCACGGTGCATTGCGGCGGTGCACTGAGCTCTAAATATTGATCGTTCCCACGCTTCCGCGTGGGAACGATCGGCTTAAGGGTTAACCCTCATCCCCCTCATCATCATCCCCACTATCAACCTTCATCCCCAGTTCCTTGATCTTGCGGGTCAGGGTATTGCGGCCCCAGCCCAGTAAAACAGCGGCATCACGGCGGCGGCCGGCGGTGTGTTTAAGGGCGGTTTCAATCATGATCCGCTCGAAGGCCGGCACGGCGCTATCGAGCAGGCTCGACTGACCACGGGCCAAAGCCTGATCCGCCCACTGGCGCAGCGCCTGTTCCCAGTTGGTCACCGGCGCCGAATCCTGCGGCAGGTTCAGCAGCTCCGGCGGCAGGTCGCTGATGTGCACTTCGCGACCCGAAGCCATCACCGTGATCCAGCGGCAGGTGTTCTCCAGCTGACGCACGTTGCCGCCCCACGGCAGGTTCTTCAGGTACTCCTCGGTTTCGCTTTTCAGCAGCTTCGGCTCCACCGCCAGTTCTTGCGCGGCGCGGCTGAGGAAGTGCTTGGCCAGGGTCGGAATGTCTTCGCGACGGTCCGACAACCGTGGAATGTGGATGCGGATCACGTTGAGGCGGTGGAACAAGTCCTCACGGAATTTCCCGGCATGCACCAGTGTTTCCAGATTCTGGTGAGTCGCGGCGATGATTCGCACGTCGACCTTCACCGGTACATGGCCGCCGACGCGGTAGAACTCGCCGTCGGCCAACACACGCAGCAAGCGAGTTTGAGTGTCTGCCGGCATGTCGCCGATTTCATCGAGGAACAGCGTGCCGCCGTCAGCCTGTTCAAAGCGCCCGCGACGCAGGTTGGTCGCGCCGGTGAACGCGCCTTTCTCATGGCCAAACAGCTCGGATTCCATCAGGTCTTTCGGGATTGCGGCCATGTTCAGCGCAATGAACGGCGAAGCCGCGCGCGGACTGTGACGGTGCAGCGCGTGGGCCACCAGTTCTTTACCGGTACCGGATTCGCCGTTGATCAGCACGGTGATGTTGGAGTGGCTCAAGCGCCCGATGGCGCGAAACACTTCCTGCATCGCCGGCGCTTCACCGATGATTTCCGGGGTGCGGGTCAGGGCGACCGGGACTTCCAGGCCTTGCTGTTCCTGGGCGTGCTGGTTCGCGCGTTTGACCAGCGACACCGCTTCGTCGACGTCGAACGGCTTGGGCAGGTATTCAAACGCACCGCCCTGATAGGACGCGACAGCGCTGTCCAGATCGGAGTGCGCGGTCATGATGATCACCGGCAGCCGTGGGTGTTGCTCGCGAATCCGCGCCAGAAGGTCCAGACCGCTGGCACCCGGCATGCGAATGTCGGAGATGATCACGTCCGGCTGCTGGCGCGCCAGGCGGCTCATCACACCATCGGCGCTGTCGAAGCTTTGCGTGGTCATGCCTTCTTGCTGCAAGGCTTTTTCCAGGACCCAACGGATAGAACGGTCGTCATCGACGATCCACACGGTTTCACTACGGCTCATGTCGATGTGGCTCCTTGTTCCAGGGGCAGAAAGATCGAGAAGGTGGTGTGGCCTGGGTGGCTGTCACATTCGATCAGGCCCTGGTGCTGGCTGATGATGTTCTGGGTAATGGCCAGGCCCAGCCCGGTGCCGTCCGGGCGGCCGCTGACCATGGGAAAGAAGATGGTTTCCTGCAACTCCGCGGGAATGCCCGGGCCGTTGTCGATGATTTCGATTTTGGTCACCAGGCGATGGCGCACGTGGCCGATGGTGAACTGGCGCATGGCGCGGGTACGCAGGCTGATGCGGCCAAGACGCAGCTCGTTCTGGCTACTGATGGCCTGCATCGCATTGCGCACGATGTTCAGCACGGCCTGAATCATCTGTTCGCGGTCGATCAGCACGTCGGGAATGCTTGGGTCATAGTCGCGCACCAAAGTGATGCAGCCCTGGCTTTCGGCCTCGACCAGATGGCAGACGCGTTCCAGCACTTCGTGGACGTTGCACATGGCCAGCGATGGCAGCTTGTTGGACCCGAGCATGCGATCCACCAGGTTACGCAGGCGGTCCGCTTCTTCAATGATGACGTTGGTGTAATCGCGCAGGCTTTCTTCCGGCAGCTCGCGGGCCAGCAATTGCGCCGCGCCGCGAATCCCGCCCAACGGATTTTTGATCTCATGAGCGAGGCCGCGCACCAGCATCTTGCTGGTTTCCTGCTTGGACAATTGCGCCTCCTCCTTGGTGATCCGCAGCAAACGGTCCCGGGGGTGGACTTCCAGCAGCAGCAGGGTGGCGCCGTTGGCCAGGATCGGCGTTACCGCATAGTCGACGGTCAGCGTCTGGCCGGTGAGGGCAGTGAGCATCGCTTCGCGCTTGGTGAACGGGTGCGCCTGCTCGACCGCCTGGCGCAGGGAGTTCAGCGCCTCGGTGGACTCGGTGAACAACTCACTGATGAACTGCCCATGGCTACGCTGACCGCTGATGGCCAGGAGCATCTCCGCCGCCGGATTCATGTACTCAAGGCGCAGTTCGGCGTTGAGCAGGATGGTTGCGGTGGTCAGGTTGTCGAGTAGCAATCGATGCAGTGCGTCACTAATGGTCATCAGGACCTCTTTTGGAGCAGGGCATGCGCGTGAATAACGCGCCGATACGATGAAAATGCAAAAACCAAACCAAGGCTCCGAAAAGAAGCGTTTAAGGCCTGAAACAGGCGTTTGACGCTCGTTTGCGTGGCGTTCTGCCAGCTTTCGCGGGTACTTTCGAACCAAAATGGGTTGGGAAATGGGTACGGTGCAACCGATTGCACCAATATAGTGCGCAAACCCGAACGAGGTTAGAAGAAGCGCAGGAAGGGATTTTTTTCTTCTGGGGGTTTGTCTTTGATCGGACATTCCGGTCGCAGGCCGTAATCAGCGAGGACGCAAGGGTTGACCTGGCGTTTTTGCGCGAGGGAAATACGCAGCATGTGAAAGGGTTGATTGGCCGTGCGTTCGACGGTGCGGCCTTGTTCGTCGAGGATCTCCACTGAAAGGTGGTGGCTGCCACGATCGATGTTGTTCAGGGCGAATACCGGACTTGGGCCGGGCGCGGCGGTAGGTTGGCCGTCCAGTAGCAATCGAAAGCGGTGACCGCGTTGCAGTCCGGGTTCGCTGGTGACACTGACAATCAGCTCTCCGGCGCTGCTGCGGACCGTGGCATCGGGGTCCGGAACCAGCACCCGCAGCATGTCGTAGTGGAAGAGCGGTTTGGTTTCAGCCTTTTTACCGGCATCGAACGGTACTGCACCGGTGGGGTTGGCGGACATGCGATTGCTCGGTGTTATCGACACACGCTTGGCCTTGCCGGAGCCTGGCTGATCGGTGAAGACTCGATTGCCCTGTGCGTCGACGTAGGTGAAAACTTCCGCCGCTACCGGCAGGGTGATCAAGCAGGCGATCAACAGCCAAAACCTCACGGCTTATGCACTCGTTGTACGGTGAAGGTCACACTCGGACTCTGCTGGATGATGTTTTCGCCCTCGATTACCTGCACCGCGAGGCTATGCAAGCCGCGATCAATATTCACCAGTTGCAGGATCGGCACGTTGCTCGGTTGACCGTAAGGCTGGTCGTCCAGCAGCAGCCTGAACAGATGCGGACCTTTCAGGCGCGGCTTGATCAATACATTGACGGTGAAGGTGCCGTTGTTGGCGCGCAGGGCTTCGGTGGTGGGCAGGCCGGTCAATTCCAGCACCTCATAGGCGCTGCGGGGCTGCTCACGATTGTTGGTGTCTGCAGGCGGCGCAGGTTCGCTCGGCGACGGGGGCTCGACGCTATTGAGCGCAGGCAGTTCGACCGGTTGAGCCTTGACGCCATCGGGCGGTTGGTTGCTATAGGCGGTGTTACCGTCGGCGTCGGTGTACTTATAAATCTGCGCGGCGGCGGGCAGGGCGAACAGCAACAAGATGAATAGAAAACCACGACCCATAAAATCGACCAGAAGCGAAGGTGTTGGGTTGCAGCATAGGTCAGGGGTGGTGGTTGGTCCTAGCCGTAAACATTTGGGCATGTTTTCCGAGATCATCTGAACGCAGCAAATCCCTGTGGGAGCGGGTTTGCCCGCGAAGGCGTCCGCACACCGGCATCCATGTGTCAGGCAGTCCGCATTCGCGGGCAAGCCCGCTCCCACAGGGTTCTTTATTGGCTGTCGAATCGCGCCCACAAAAAAGGCCTCCCGAAGGAGGCCTCTTTTTTGTCGCGCCGCGTGCCGCAGCGCTACCGGATCAGCAGCTGTAGTACAGCTCGTATTCCAGTGGGTGTACGAAGGTGCGAACCTTGATTTCTTCTTCGCTTTTCAGAGCGATGTAAGCGTCGATGAAGTCATCGGAGAACACGCCGCCTTTGGTCAGGAACGCACGACCTTTGTCCAGCTCTTCCAGGGCTTCTTTCAGGCTGCCGCACACTTGTGGGATCTCTTTCGCCTCTTCAGGCGGCAGGTCGTACAGGTTTTTGTCAGCAGCATCGCCTGGGTGGATCTTGTTCTGGATGCCGTCCAGGCCAGCCATCAACAGTGCAGCGAAGCCCAGGTACGGGTTAGCTGCTGGATCCGGGAAGCGGGCTTCGATACGGCGAGCGCGAGGGCTGGACACGTAAGGAATACGGATCGAAGCGGAACGGTTACGAGCCGAGTAAGCCAGCATCACTGGAGCTTCGAAACCTGGGACCAGACGCTTGTAGGAGTTGGTCGACGGGTTGGTGAAGCCGTTCAGGGCCTTACCGTGCTTGATGATGCCGCCGATGAAGTACAGGGCGGTGTCGGACAGGCCGGCATAGCCTTCGCCAGCGAAGGTGTTCTTGCCATCTTTGGCGATGGACAGGTGAACGTGCATACCCGAACCGTTGTCGCCGTACAGAGGCTTAGGCATGAAGGTAGCGGTACGGCCGTAGGCAACAGCAACGTTGTGTACGCAGTACTTCAGGGTCTGGACTTCGTCAGCCTTGGCAACCAGGGTGTTGAACTTCACACCGATTTCGTTCTGGCCGGCAGTCGCCACTTCGTGGTGGTGAACTTCGATGACCAGGCCCATTTCTTCCATGGCGTTGCACATGGAGGTACGGATTTCGTGGTCGTGGTCGAACGGTGGAACCGGGAAGTAGCCGCCTTTGATACCTGGACGGTGGCCATGGTTGCCGCCTTCCACGTCCTGGTCGGACATCCACGAACCTTGGTCGGAGAAGATTTTGAACATGGAGCCGGAGATGTCGGACTTGAACTTCACTTGGTCGAAGATGAAGAACTCTGGTTCCGGACCTACGAATACGGTGTCACCGATACCGGTCGACTTCAGGTATTCCTCGGCACGCTTGGCGATCGCACGTGGGTCGCGATCATAGCCTTGCATGGTCGAAGGCTCGATCACGTCGCAGACCAGGATCAGGGTCGGCTCTTCGGTGAACGGGTCGAGTACGGCGGTGGAGTCGTCCGGCATCAGGATCATGTCGGAGGCTTCGATGCCTTTCCAGCCAGCAATGGAGGAGCCGTCGAACATTTTGCCTTCTTCGAAGAAGGCGTCATCCAGCGCGTCGCGAGCCGGCATGGTCACGTGGTGCTGAGTGCCTTTGGTGTCCGTGAAGCGCAGATCAATCCATTTAACGTCATGATCTTTGATGAGTTGAACCGACTTCGACATAGTGTCCTCCGGGTGGCTTCGGGCTTGGGTAGTGGAGTAGCCCTTAGAATGTGGGTGATGCCGGCGCGGATAGTCCGCCATGGCAACCTGCCTCACAAGAGAGCAAATTGCATGCCAGTGCCCCACCGTGGGTTTTTTGCCCCAATTTCACGCTTATAGAGGACCAAAGCGGCGCAAAGCTGAAAAATGCGCCCCGTAATGTAGCGTTATATTCAACAAGTGACCCGTTTTGGTGCGTGCAAAACCTTCCGTATATTAACTGGTTAAACCTTGAGCAATTTCCGCTATAATCCGCGCCCCCCTTTTTCGGCTGGCCCAGCGCGCGCTGTTTTCATGAAACTAATCGTAAAAGTCTTCCCCGAGATCACCATCAAGAGCCGCCCGGTACGGATGCGTTTCATCCGCCAGTTGGCCAAAAACATCCGTACCGTGCTCCGCGACCTGGACCCGGCTGTGGTGGTGAACGGTGTGTGGGACAATCTCGAGCTGGAAACCCGCGTCAGCGAGCCCAAAGCCCTGAAGGAGATGACCGAGCGCCTGAGCTGCATGCCGGGCATCGCGCATTTCCTGCAAGTCGACGAATACCCGCTGGGCGACTTCGACGACATCGTCGCCAAGTGCAAGCAGCACTTCGGTGATGCGTTGGCCGGGAAGATTTTTTCGGTGCGCTGCAAGCGTGCCGGCAAGCATGAATTCAGCTCGATGGACGTCGAGAAATACGTCGGCAGCCAACTGCGTCGTCAGTGTGGCGCCGCCGGAATCTCGCTGAAAGAGCCGGAAATCGAAGTTCGCCTCGAAATTCGCGACAAACGGTTGTTCGTGATCCACAACCAGCACAACAGCATCGGCGGTTATCCGCTGGGGGCCCTGGAACAGACGCTTGTACTGATGTCCGGCGGCTTCGATTCCACTGTTGCTGCTTACCAGATCATGCGCCGCGGCCTGATGAGCCATTTCTGCTTCTTCAATCTGGGCGGACGAGCCCATGAACTGGGCGTCATGGAGGTCGCGCATTTCATCTGGAAGAAGTACGGCAGCTCCCAACGCGTGTTATTTGTCAGTGTGCCTTTCGAGGAAGTACTGGGAGAAATTCTCGGGAAAGTCGATAACAGTCATATGGGCGTAGTTTTGAAGCGTATGATGTTGCGCGCTGCTTCCCGTATTGCCGATCGGCTGGAGATCGAAGCGCTGGTCACCGGCGAAGCGATTTCACAGGTGTCGAGCCAGACGCTGCCGAACCTGTCCGTGATCGACTGCGTGACCGACAAGCTGGTCTTGCGTCCGCTGATCGCCAGTCACAAGCAGGACATCATCGACCTGGCCAACGAAATCGGCACTGCCGACTTCGCCAAGCACATGCCGGAATACTGCGGGGTCATCTCGGTGAACCCCAAGACCCACGCCAAGCGCCCGCGCGTGGAGTACGAAGAACAACAGTTCGACATGGCAGTACTTGAGCGTGCGCTCGAGAACGCCAAACTGGTGCCGATCGATCGCGTGATCGACGAATTGGGCCAGGACTTGCAGATCGAAGAAGTCAGTGAAGCGCTGGCTGGTCAGATCGTCATCGACATCCGTCATCCGGATGCCGCTGAAGACGACCCGCTGGGCCTCGTTGGCATTGAGGTACAAGCGATGCCGTTTTATGCATTGAACGCTCGTTTCAAGGAACTGGACCCTACTCGCCAGTACCTGCTGTATTGCGACAAAGGCGTGATGAGTCGCCTGCATGCCCACCATTTGCTCAGTGAGGGGCATGCCAATGTGCGCGTTTATCGACCGAGCTAAGAGCCCGGGGCTGTTTGCCTGTGGCCTGCGTCACCGGCCCCCCGACGCCGCCGTCAAGCTGTAACGGCAAGGCCTGACTCTACTGTTAATCGCTGCCAAGACTTGTCAGCACACCGAATCCTCTGATCGAGATACACAAGTGATCGAAAATCTACGCAACATCGCCATCATTGCTCACGTTGACCATGGTAAGACCACCCTGGTAGACAAACTCTTGC
Organism: Pseudomonas sp. ANT_H12B; assembly: GCF_008369325.1. Lineage (GTDB taxonomy): Bacteria > Pseudomonadota > Gammaproteobacteria > Pseudomonadales > Pseudomonadaceae > Aquipseudomonas. The sequence goes on from NZ_VOBI01000003.1 coordinate 221,538, forward strand.
GTCAATCCGGCACCCTGGAGCGCAACGAGCTCAACGACGAGCGCGTGATGGACTCCAACGACCAGGAGAAAGAGCGCGGTATTACCATTCTGGCGAAAAACACCGCCATCAACTGGAACGGCTACCACATCAACATCGTGGACACCCCGGGCCACGCCGACTTCGGCGGCGAAGTTGAACGCGTAATGTCGATGGTTGACTCCGTTCTGCTGCTGGTTGACGCTCAAGACGGCCCTATGCCGCAAACCCGTTTCGTGACCAAGAAGGCTTTCGAAGCCGGCCTGCGTCCAATCGTGGTGATCAACAAGGTTGACCGTCCAGGCGCGCGTCCGGACTGGGTTCTGGACCAGATCTTCGACCTGTTCGACAACCTCGGTGCTACCGAAGAACAACTGGACTTCCAGGTTGTTTACGCTTCGGCCCTGAACGGCATTGCCGGTCTGGAACACACCGCCATGGCGGAAGACATGACCCCGCTGTACCAGGCGATCGTTGACCACGTTCCAGCTCCAAAAGTTGACCGTGACGGTCCGTTCCAGATGCAGATCTCGGCACTGGACTACAACAGCTTCCTGGGTGTTATCGGCGTTGGCCGTATCGCCCGTGGTCGCGTCAAGCCGAACACCCAGGTTGTGGCTATCGACGCCGACGGCAAGCGCCGTAACGGTCGTATCCTGAAGCTGATGGGTCACCACGGTCTGCACCGTATCGACGTTGACGAAGCAGCTGCCGGCGACATCGTCTGCATCAGCGGCTTCGACCAGCTGTTTATCTCCGACACTCTGTGCGACCCACTGAACGTCGAAGCGATGAAGCCGCTGACCGTTGACGAACCAACCGTTTCCATGACCTTCCAGGTTAACGACTCGCCGTTCTGCGGTCGTGAAGGCAAGTTCGTCACCAGCCGTAACATCAAGGAACGTCTGGACAAAGAACTGCTCTACAACGTTGCTCTGCGCGTTGAAGAAGGCGACACCGCCGACAAGTTCAAAGTCTCCGGCCGTGGTGAGCTGCACCTCTCGGTACTGATCGAAACCATGCGTCGCGAAGGCTTCGAAATGGGTGTTGGTCGTCCGGAAGTGATCATCCGTCTGGTTGACGGCGTGAAGCACGAACCGTACGAAAACGTGACCATCGACCTGCCGGAAGAATCGCAAGGTTCGATCATGGAACAGATCGGTATCCGTAAGGGCGACCTGACCAACATGGTTCCGGATGGCAAGGGCCGTGTGCGCCTTGAGTACAACATCCCGGCTCGTGGCTTGATCGGTTTCCGTAACGAGTTCCTGACCCTGACCTCCGGTGCAGGCATCCTGACCTCGATCTTCGACCGTTACGACGTGATGAAGTCCGGCGACATGTCCGGCCGTCAGAACGGCGTGCTGGTTTCGGTTGCTACCGGTAAGGCGCTGACTTACTCGCTGGAAACCCTGCAAGCTCGCGGCAAACTGTTCCTGGGTCACGGTGAAGACGTGTACGAAGGTCAAATCGTCGGCATCAACAGCCGCGACAACGACCTGGGCGTTAACCCAACCAAAGGCAAGAAGCTCGACAACATGCGTGCCTCGGGTAAAGACGAAACCATCGCCCTGGTTCCGCCTATCCGCTTCACCCTGGAGCAGGCTCTGGAATTCGTTCAAGAAGACGAATTGTGCGAAGTCACTCCTAAGTCCATCCGTCTTCGCAAGAAGATCCTGGGCGAAAGCGAGCGTACCCGCGCTGCCAAGAAAGCTGGTAACTGAGTTTCGACTTAGTTAGCGCTTAAAAAAACGCCCCCGACCGCAAGGTCGGGGGCGTTTTTGTTTGTCTGGGGTTTGTGCGGTGTTTGTGCCGGCCCCATCGCGAGCAGGCTCGCTCCCACAGGGGAATGCATTTCAATGTGGGAGCGGGCAAGCCCGCGATGAGGCCCGGTCAGTCAGCGAGATTCCGGATCAGAATTTCTCGAGGGTGCGACGGCTGCTGCTGGTCTCGCGCGCCACTTCTTTCGGCTTGTAAGCGCAATACCCCGGCCGAGGCCCGATTTTCGGGTGATTGCGGCAGGTATCCGGGCGCTTTTCATAAATAGTGCACAGACGGCTCTTACGATCCAGATACAGGCAATCGTTGTTGCTCATGCGCTGAAGGGTGAAAATTTCGGACTTCTGGTTGTAACGCTCGACAATGCCCTCCTTCTGCAGACGCTTGGCGATGTTCTTCGCCGGCTCGCCGCGCTCGAATTCATCGACGATGCCGATACGGATCAGATCCTTGATCTTGACCTCGACCGGCAGGGTGCAGCAGCTGGAAACGCACGAACCACACATCGGGGCGGAGTACTTGGCCCAGGTATCGAGGCGATCGATCTCCGCGGCGGCGATCAGGTTGGACTTCATCATCGGTTGTTACCAGCGTGCATCAGGGCGCGCGATCATACCGGGACTGGTGGATTTTTGAACAACCTTTCGCCAGATTTTTTCGTATGCCGTCCAATAACACCTGTAATCCGGCACGGCCCCTGCATTCTTTCCGGTGCGCGCCAAGGTAATGTCGATCTATCTCACACTAACGGGAAAAACTGCCGAACCAGAGGTCCAACGACCTGTCAGACGGTCTAGGCTCAACAACTCCACGCTCGCTCGAGGTCCTATCGATGACTCAAGAACCACTTGTTCGCGAAGCAGAGGTGGCCGCATTTCGCGACGCCGTCTTGACCAAACTCACCTATGCGGTGGGCAAAGACCCGGATCACGCCTTCGACCACGACTGGTTCGAAGCCATTGCCCTGGCGGCGCGCGATCACATGGTCGAGCACTGGATGGATCACACCCGGCAGATCTACCGCAAAGGTCAAAAGCGGGTTTACTACCTCTCCCTCGAATTTCTGATCGGCCGTCTGCTCTACGACAGCCTGAGTAACCTCGGCCTGCTTGACGTGGCCCGCGAGGCCCTGACTGAACTTGGGGTCGACCTTGAACGCATTCGCCTGCTGGAGCCCGATGCGGCACTCGGTAACGGCGGTCTCGGTCGTCTGGCGGCGTGTTTCATGGAAAGCATGTCGACCCTCGGCATCGCCGGCCATGGCTACGGCATTCGTTACGAACACGGTTTGTTCCGCCAGGCCATCGTCGACGGCTGGCAGCAGGAACAAACCGAACACTGGCTGGATTTCGGTAACCCTTGGGAATTTGAACGGCCAGAGGTCGTTTACCCGATCGGTTTTGGCGGCAGCGTCGAAACCGTGACCGATGAAGCCGGCAAGTCCAAGCAAGTCTGGACTCCGGTGGAAACCGTTCGCGCGATTGCGTACGACACCCCGGTCGTCGGCTGGCGCGGTGCGAGCGTCAACACGCTGCGCTTGTGGCGCGCCCGGGCCATGGAAGATTTGCACCTGGAACGCTTCAACGCTGGCGACCACTTGGGCGCCGTGGCAGAAGTCGCCCGGGCGGAAAGTATCTCCCGCGTGCTCTACCCGGCGGACAGCACCGAAGCCGGCCAGGAACTGCGCCTGCGCCAGGAATATTTCTTCGTCGCCGCGTCCTTGCAGGACTTGCTGCGCCGCCATCGCAACATGCACACCTCGGTCCTGACCCTGGGCGATCATGCCGCGATCCAGCTCAACGACACCCACCCCTCGATTGCCGTGGCCGAACTGATGCGGCAATTGGTCGACGTTTACGACGTCGCGTGGGATGCGGCGTGGCAGGTCACCGTCGATACGCTGTCCTACACCAATCACACGCTGCTGCCGGAAGCGCTGGAAACCTGGCCAGTCGGTTTGATGGAGCGGATGCTGCCGCGGCACATGCAGATTATTTACCTGATCAACGCCCAGCACATCGATTCACTGCGGGCAAAGGGCATTCATGACTTCGACGTGCTGCGCGCGGTATCGCTGATCGAGGAAGACAACGGCCGCCGCGTGCGCATGGGTAACCTGGCGTTCCTCGGCTCCCACAGCGTCAACGGCGTGTCCGCGCTGCACACGCAGCTGATGCGCAAAACCGTGTTTTCCGAACTGCATAAAATCTACCCGGAGCGGATCAACAACAAGACCAACGGCATTACCTTCCGCCGCTGGCTCTACCAGGCCAACCCGGAGCTGACCTCGATGATGGTCGACGCCCTCGGCCCGGATCTGCTGGACAACCCCGAAGCACGTTTGCGCGACCTGGAACCGTTTGCCGAGAAAGCCGCGTTCCGCAAGGCGTTCGCCGAACAGCGACTGCACAGCAAGAAAGCCTTGGCGTACATCATTCACGAGCGACTTGGCGTTGCGGTCAACCCGGCCGCGATGTTCGACGTGCAGGTCAAACGGATCCACGAATACAAGCGTCAGTTGCTCAACCTATTGCACACCGTTGCGCTGTATCAGGCCATTCGCGCCGAGCCAGAAGTCGATTGGGTGCCGCGAGTGAAGATATTCGCTGGCAAGGCTGCCGCCAGTTATCACCAGGCCAAGCTGATCATCAAACTGACCAACGACATTGCCCGGGTGGTGAACAACGACCCGACCGTGCGTGGCTTGCTGAAAGTGGTGTTCTTGCCCAACTACAACGTCAGTCTGGCGGAAAGCATCATCCCGGCAGCGGATTTGTCCGAGCAGATATCCACCGCAGGTTTTGAAGCCTCGGGCACCAGCAACATGAAATTCGGCCTTAACGGCGCACTGACCATCGGCACTCTGGATGGGGCCAACGTAGAAATGTGCGAGTTCATTGGCGTCGAACACATGTTCATCTTCGGCCTCACCGCTCAGCAGGTTGAAGCGCGCAAGCAGAACCATGAGTTCAATGCGACGCCGGATATTGCGGCTTCCCACCGTTTGAATGACGTGCTGCAAGCGATTCGCGGCGGCGTGTTCTCACCGGATGATCCGTCCCGTTACACAGGATTGATCGATTCGCTGATCGACTATGACCGCTTCCTGGTCTGCGCCGATTTCGACTCTTACTGGGATGCGCAGATGCGCGTTGAAGCCCATTGGCATGACTCGCAAGCGTGGTGGCGTTCGGCGGTGTTGAGCACGTCTCGAATGGGCTGGTTCTCGTCCGACCGGACGATTCGCGAGTACGCCACGGATATCTGGAAAGCTTTGGAGTAACTTTTAGCAATAATTGCGAGCAAGGCCCGACGGGTGTTGGGCCTGATCGATATACTAAGCGCCGGTTACACCGGGCGGTATGCAGGGCGATCCATTGTGGGAGCGAGCCTGCTCGCGAAAGCGGACTGACATTCAACATCAATGCTGAATGTTAAGGCCTCATCGCGAGCAGGCTCGCTCCCACAGGTTTGTGTGGTTTCACACTAAACTCAGCCAGATGCTGCTTTACCCGGATTTGCCCATCACGGGGCCACTTAGGGATATCGACCATGCAATGGATGTTGATGCTGATTGGGCTGGCGCTGGGTTGGATGCTCGACGAGTCGTTCAGCGATGCGCTGTTGGGCGCGCTGCTCGGGTTGGGTATAGGCCAGGCCATTCGCATTGGCCGCTTGGATTCACAAGCTGGCGAGCAGCGTAAGTTGCTTGAGCAGGCGCAGATCGCGCTGAATGCGCTGCAGCAACGGCTGTCATTGCTGGAAGTGTCAGGCGTCAAGACGCCGGAAACCCTCGAACCCACACCGTCACCTGAATTCACGCTCGACGAAATCCCTGCCGAGACCCCGGAGCTGATCTGGGACCTCCCTCCCGAGCTCGAACCGCTTACCGCTGCGGCCACCGAAACCGGTGGCCCGCTGCCCGCCGACGCCTGGAAACCCGAGCCAGTCGCCCGCGAACCGCAACAACCCGCCATCCCGCGCGGCCCGAACTTCATCGATCGCGCCATCAGCGGCGCACGCAACTGGCTGTTCGGCGGCAACACGGTGTTGCGGGTCGGCGTGGTGTTGTTGTTTCTCGGTCTGGCGTTTTTGCTGCGCTATGCCACCGAAGGCATGGTGGTGCCGATCGAGTTGCGTTACGCGGGTGTTGCGGCGGCAGCATTGGGCTTGCTGGCGTTGGGTTGGTGGCTCAGAACTCGCAACAGTCATTACGCATTGATGCTGCAAGGCACCGGCATCGCCGTGTTGTACCTGACGGTGTTTGCCGCGATGCGCTTGCATCCGCTGCTCGACCCCACGGCGGCGTTAGGCCTTTTGGTCGCGGTGACGGTGTTTTCGGCGATTCTCGCCATCACCCAGGATGCCTTGGGCCTGGCTGCCGCCGCCGCGTTGGGCGGTTTCGCCGCGCCGATCCTGACCTCCACCGGCGCCGGCAACCATGTCGCGCTGTTCAGCTACTTCGCCTTGCTCAACGCCGGCATCCTCGCCATTGCCTGGTTCAAGGCCTGGCGGCTGCTGAACCTGATCGGCTTCGTCGGCACTTTCGGCATCGGTTTCGCCTGGGGCCTGCGTTCCTACGCGCCGGAACTGTTGTGGAGCACCGAGCCGTTCCTGATTCTGTTCTTCTTGATGTACCTGGCCATCGGTCTGCTGTTCGCCCGGCGCAAGTTGCTGGAAATGAGCGACGCGCCCGAAGACGACAGCCGCGAAGCGCTGCTGCACTGGTCGGCGCGCAAGGGCGATTACGTCGATGGCACGATGCTGTTCGGCCCGCCATTAGTGGGTTTCGGTTTGCAGTTCGTGCTGGTTCAACATCTGGAATTTGCCGCCGCGTTCAGCGCATTGGCATTGGGCATGATTTACATGGGCCTGGCGCGCCTGTTGATGGGCGGACGGGCTCTGCTGCTGGCGGAAACCTGTCTGGCGCTGGGCGTGATCTTCGCCAGCCTGGCGATCCCGTTAGGCCTCGATGCTCGTTGGACGGCAGCGGCCTGGGCCGTTGAGGGCGCGGGAATATTCTGGCTCGGCCTGCGCCAGCAACGACCACTGGCCCGCGCTTTTGCCTTGTTGCTCCAGTTGGGTTCGGCGCTGGCCTTCGTCAGTGAGCTGCGGATCGGCGAAAGCAGCCTGCTGGACGGTGCACCGCTGGGTGCGCTGATGCTGGGTGCGGCGTTGCTGTTCAGCTTCTACCCATTGCGCAAAGCGTTGCCCGAGCAAGCTTCGCCGTGGGAGCGCAAAGGCCTGCCGGTGTTGGCCTGCCTCGGTCTGACCTTTCTCTATCTGTTGGCGCCGTTATTCTTCTTCACCCACGGCACGGCGATCAGTTGGGCGCTGGCCGGGTTGGCGACTTTGTTCGTCGGTTTGCGTCTGCAATCGCGCACCTTTCTGTTCAGCGCATTTGCCGTGCAACTGCTGGGCGGCGCGTTGTTCCTGCTCCGGCTGCAAGGTTCAAGCGGTGAGTCTGGCGCCGTGTTCAGTGCGGGTTGGAGCGGTTTGCTAAGCGCATCGTTGATCGGCCTCGCGTTGATCGCCGGCATGTTGCTGGCGGCCCGCGATGAGATGGTGCGAAGCGACGTGCGATTGCTGCGCGGTTTGTCGGTGGTGTTGCTGGCCGGTCTGGTGTTGATCAATCTGGCGGTGCTGTTCGTCCTGCCTTGGCAAACGGCGAGCGCGGTATGGGCGGCCAGCGGTCTGTTCATCATCTGGCTCAGTCTGTACCTGAAGCAGCGCGTGAGTTTTGTCTTCGGCCTGCTGTTGCAGGTGATCGGCGGCGCGGCGTTCCTGCTGGCGGGGCCGGATTTGCTCGGACCGTTGGCCAGCGAAGGTTTGCGTCCATTGGCCCACGGTGGATTCTGGACGCCGCTGGTGCTGGGTCTGGCCGCGTTGGTCGGGGCCTGGCGTTTGCAGCTCGGCAACCATGCCACGGCTTTTGATGCGTTGAGTTTGCAGCGCTTGTCCGAGGTGTTGCTGGTGTGGGGCGCGGGTTGGTGGGCGCTGGCGTGGATCAGTGAAGTGCTGCGCTTTGCGCCGTTGAGTCTGCAAGCGACATTGCTGCTGGCCGTTGCGGCGGTGAGTGTCGCGCTGTGGACGGTTCTGGCATTGCGCTTGAAGTGGCCGGCGCTGGGCTTGCTCTGCACGTTGTTGATTCCTGCTGCCGGTTTGGTGTCGCTTGCTACGTGGCACTCGCGTTATCACCCGGCGGCCAACTTCGGGTGGTTGGTTTGGGTTGCGGTGTTCGTTGTGCATTTTCTGTCCCTGCGACGTCTGGCGCCGATGCTGCCGGCGCGCGCCCTCAGTACCGCGCACGTGCTCGGCTGCTGGTTGTTGATTGGCGTGCTGGCGCTGGAGCTGCGTTACGGTTTGCTGCTGTTGTCCGAGCAGTACAACGCCTGGCGCTGGTTGGGCTGGGCGATTCTGCCGAGCCTGTATCTGGTGCTCGTGGCCGCACCCCGTACCTGGCCGTGGCCGGTGTCGACGTATGCCCGCGAATATCGGGTCTATGCCGCCGCTCCGTTGGCGTTGCTCATGCTCGGCTGGTTCTGGCTGGCGAACATTGTCAGCGACGGCACCGCCGAGCCGCTGCCTTACGTGCCGCTGATCAATCCGTTGGAATTGGGCCTGCTGTTTGCGCTGTTCGGCGTTTACGTCTGGTCGCGCAGCGCCGTAGCGCAACTGGCGATCCGCAAGGACAACTTTGATCGCGCCACACAACTGATCGCCGGTGTCTCGCTGTTTGCCTTCTTTACTGCACTGGTAAACCGCACGGCTCACCACTGGGGCGGCGTGCCGTTCGAACTGGATTTGCTGCTCGGGTCGATGCAGGTGCAGGCTGGTCTGTCGATCGTCTGGACGTTGATGGCGCTGAGTCTGATGATTGGCGGCCATTTGCGTCACCGCCGCGAAGTCTGGCTGATCGGTGCTGCGCTGATCGGTGTAGTGGTGGCCAAACTGTTCTTTGTTGAATTGAGTAACCGCGGCGGACTCGCCCGGATCGTGTCGTTTATCGGCGTTGGCGTGTTGCTGCTGGTGGTGGGCTATTTCGCGCCGTTACCGCCCAAGCGCGCCGAGGCTGTTGCGGAGGCTGAAAAACCAGCCCCTGAAACCGAAGGAGTTTCGTCTTGAGTCAGAAGCTGAACCTGGGCTGGTTGGGTGCTGTTGCGCTGGGGATGACGTTGTCGGCCGGCGCTCAGGAAAAACCCGCGGACTTCGCCACACAAGTGCCGTTGTCCGTGAGCGGCGAAGGCCCGTGGTATCGCCTCGAATTGCCTTTGGCGGTGCAACTGAATGCGCGGCAAACCGATCTGAGCGATGTGCGCGTGTTCAACGCCGCAGGTGAGGCTCAGGCTTATTCCTTGGCCCGCGCATCGGCGCCAACCCGCGAAAACCGCACCCTGACCGATGTGAAATGGTTCCCGCTGTACAACTCCGCGGATGCCACCGAACACGCACCAAGCGTGCGGGTGCAATCAAGCGCTAACGGCACATTGGTTGAAGTGCAGCCGTCCAGTCAGCTGGAGGCGGGCGAAGAAGTGCTGCGTGGCTGGTTACTCGACGCCAGTAGCATCAAGGCACCGTTGCAGCAGTTGATTCTCGACTGGACCAGCGAGCGCGACGGCTTCCAGCGTTTCAGCATCGAAGCCAGCGACGACTTGCAGCATTGGCAATCGTGGGGCGAAGGGCAGGTGGCGCGGCTGACGTTTGCCGATGAGCGGGTCGAACAACATGAAGTCGGTTTGCCGGGCCAATCGGCGCGCTATCTGCGCTTGTTGTGGAACACGCCGCAATCGGCACCGACGCTAACCTCCGCGCAACTGCAAAGCACCCGTAGCCTGCCGCTGCCGTTGGTCTGGTCGCAACCGTTGGCCGGCAGCAGCGTGAAGGCCGGTGAATACACCTGGCAATTGCCGATGGGGCTGAACCTGGAACGCTTGCAGGTCGAGTTGAGCCAACCCAACAGCCTGGCGCCGGTGACGTTGTCCGGTCGTAGGGAAAGCAGCCTGCCGTGGCAACCGCTAAGCAGCGGATTGCTCTATCGCCTGACCCAGAATGGCCAGGACGTGGTGCAGAACGAATTGCAGTTGCCGGGGCAGACCGTTCAGCAGTTGAAGCTGACGGTGGATGAACGTGGCGGAGACCTGGGTGCCGAAGCACCGACGATTCGGTTCGCCGTGCGTTCGACGCAACTGGTGTTCCTGGCGCGCGGCGCTGCGCCTTATACGCTGGCGCTGGGGAGTGCGACGGTGAAGGCGGCGAGCCTGCCGTTGGCGACATTGATTCCGGATTACAGCGCTGCGAAATTGGCGACGTTGGGCAAGGCTACGGTGGACGGTGGGGCGGTCGTGATTCCGACATCGACGGTGAAAACGGCGGCGACGACGGACGCGAATTGGAAGAAGTTCGCGTTGTGGGCGGTGTTGTTGCTGAGTGTTTTGTTCCTGGCGGCGATGGCGTTCAGCTTGCTGCGCAAGCCTCCAGTCAAATCCTGAGGATGGCTGGCGCTGCGCGCCCTTCGCGAGCAGGCTCGCCCCACATTGGAATGCGTACCCCTGTGGGAGCGAGCCTGCTCGCGAAGGGGACTATCAGGCAAAAAAAATCTCGAAACGGCCACCCATCCTTGAACCACATCCCGTTCGTTTCGAACTACGCTCATCCCGGGACATGAACTCTATTGGGTGTATCACGTCTGATAGGAGGAAATGCGCCCCGACTCGCGTTAAACTGCGCGGGTTTTTAGCCCCCCATTCCACCGGAGCCTTCCATGTCCCGCGTTACCCTGAGTCGCTATTTGATTGAGCAGACCCGTAGCAACAACACCCCTGCCGATCTGCGTTTCCTGATCGAAGTGGTGGCGCGCGCCTGCAAGGAAATCAGCCACGCCGTGTCCAAGGGCGCCCTGGGTGGTGTTCTGGGCAGCATGGGCACCGAAAACGTCCAAGGCGAAGTGCAGAAGAAACTCGACGTGATCTCCAACGAGATCCTGCTCGAAGCCAACGAATGGGGCGGTCACCTGGCCGGCATGGCGTCCGAAGAAATGGACAATGCCTACCAGATCCCGGGCAAATACCCGAAAGGCGCGTACTTGCTGGTATTCGACCCACTGGACGGCTCGTCGAACATCGATATCAACGCACCGGTCGGTACTATCTTCTCGGTGCTGCGTTGCCCGAACGAACACCTGAGCCAGAACGAAGCCTTGAACGAAAAGGCCTTCCTGCAGCCAGGCACCGAGCAGGTAGCCGCCGGTTATGCCATCTACGGCCCGCAGACCATGCTGGTACTGACCCTGGGCGACGGCGTGAAAGGCTTCACCCTGGACCGCGAAATGGGCAGCTTCGTGCTCACCCACGAAGACATCAAAATCCCGGAAACCACTCAGGAGTTCGCGATCAACTCGTCCAATCAGCGGCACTGGGAAGCTCCGGTACAACGCTACGTCGGCGAATTGCTGGCTGGCGAAGAAGGCCCGCTGAAAAAGAACTACAACATGCGCTGGGTCGCCGCGATGGTCGCGGACGTGCACCGCATCCTGACCCGTGGTGGCTTGTTCATGTACCCACGCGACAGCCGCGAGCCGTCCAAGCCGGGCAAGCTGCGTCTGATGTACGAAGCCAACCCGATGTCGTTCCTGGTTGAACAGGCCGGTGGCGTTTCCACCGATGGCCATCAGCGCATCCTCGACATCAAGCCTGACGGCTTGCACCAGCGTGTCGCCGTGTTCCTCGGCTCGAAAGAAGAAGTCGAGCGCGTCACGGCTTACCACAAGGAATAAACCATGATCGCGCCCTGGCAGCCGTTGCTCGAATGGTGGTTCGGAACGCTCGAATCCCCCAACGAAATAGCGGCTGACAAGGGCAAGTTATGGTTCGGCAAGCGCGACAGCCAGGACCTCGAAGCGCGCACGCGTTTCGGGAACTGGGTCGAGCAGGCACTGGCCGGCGGTTTGACTGACTGGGCGCAACGCCCGGAAGGTTGGCTGGCCTTGGTGCTGCTACTCGATCAACTCCCGCGAATGATCTTTCGCGACTCTCCCAAATCCTTTGCAGGCGATCTCAGGGCTCAGGCACTGGTGGCGCAAGGCATTGCTGCGGATTTCGATCGGCAGTTGCGGCCTATCCAGCGGGTGTTCATCTACCTGGTGTTTGTGCATTGCGAGAATCTGGTGGTGCAGAACGAAGCGGTTTCACGGTTTCTCGATCTGGTTGAACAGCAACCCGAGGCGGACCGGGCGGTGTTTGCCGACAACCTGGATTATGCCGAGCGGCATCAGAAGATCATTGCGCGGTTTGGCCGGTTTCCGCATCGCAATGCGGTGTTGGGAAGGAAGAGTACGGCTGAGGAGTTGGCGTTTCTTTCGGGGCCTGGTTCTCGCTTTTAGTTTTCTGCTGTAGCTGATGCCGCCATCGCCAGCAGGCTGGCTCCCACATTGGGTTTGTGTTGTTCACACATCTCCTGTGGGAGCCAGCCTGCTGGCGATGAGGCCAGTGAAAGCAGCTTATATCCGGAAGCTACCGACCAATTGCTTCAACCGCGCCGCCTGCTGCTCAAGGTCTGAACACGCGCGCAAGGTCGACTGCAAGTTCTCCACACCTTCCTGGTTCAGCGTGTTGATCTCGGTGATGTCGACGTTGATCGATTCCACCACCGCCGTCTGCTCTTCCGTCGCAGTGGCCACCGACTGGTTCATCCCGTCGATTTCGCTGATACGCTGAGTCACGCTGCCCAGACGCTCGCCAGCCTGATTGGCGATGCCGACGCTGCTTTCGCTCTGGCGCTGGCTGTCGGTCATGGTGCTGACCGCTTCGCGGGCGCCGACTTGCAGTTGCTCGATCATCTTCTGCACTTGCTGCGCCGAATCCTGAGTGCGGTGGGCGAGGTTGCGCACTTCGTCCGCCACCACAGCGAACCCACGACCGGCTTCACCGGCCCGGGCCGCTTCGATGGCCGCGTTCAGCGCCAGCAAGTTGGTCTGCTGCGAGATGCTGGTGATCACTTCCAGAATCTGCCCGATGTTCACGGTGTTGCTGTTTAGCGTCTCGATGTTGCCGCATGAATCACTGATCTTCGCCGAGAGTTGCTGCATCGCCGCGATGGTTTTATCGACGACTTGCTGACCGTCTTCGGCCAATGCGCGGGCGTCGCTCGAATGCTGAGAGGCGAGGGCGGCGTTCTGGGCGATTTCCTGGGCGGCGGCGCCCAGTTCGTTGATCGCTGCGGCGACGCTGCTGGTGCGCGAGGCTTGCTGGTCGGAGTTGAACATCGAAGAGTTCGACGCGGCAACCACACGCAAGGCCACTTCGTTGACTTGGCCGGTGGCCGAGGCCACTTCGCGAATCGACGTATGAATACGCTCCACAAAACGGTTGAACGAGGTGCCCAGCGCACCGAATTCGTCCTGGCCGTGAATGGTCAGGCGTTTGGTCAGGTCGCCTTCGCCTTCGGCGATGTCATGCATGGCGCGGCCCATGGTCAGCAGCGGCTGCATCAGGAAGCTGATCAGCATGCCCAGCAGCGCGATGATGATCACCACCGCAATGACCATGGCGATGATCGCCGAGGTGCGGAATTCGCTGAGCATCGAGAAGGCGGTGTCCTGATCGAGCACCAGTGCCACGTACCAGTCCGCCGACGGCACACCGTTGACGTGGGTGAAGGAAATGAATTGGGTCTTGCCGTCGAGTTCGACTTCTTTCATGCCCGGGCTGACTTTCGGCGCACCGTTCGGGTAGGCGTCGGTCAGGCTCTTGAGCACCAGTTTGCTGTCCGGGTGAATCAGGATCTTGCCGTCGGCACTGACGATAAACGCATGGCCATGACCGCCGAAATTCAGCGAGTTGATGATTGCGCTGACGCTCGACAGGTCGATGTCTGCGCCGGCGACGCCGATCATTTGGTTCTGATGTTTCACCGGGGTGGCAACGGTGATCACCAGTTTGCCGGATGAGGCCGCGATGTAGGGTTCGGTGACGATGGTCTGTTGCGCGCTGTTGGCCGCCTTGTACCAGCCACGGGCACGGGGGTCGTAGTCCGCGGCGCGATTGCCGGCCGGGACCGAGAACATCACGCCATCGGTGCCACCGAAGTAGCTCAACTGGAAGTTGCTGGTGTAAGCCGCAAGGTCGATGGCGCGCTTGAGGCTGGACGGAGCGCTGCCGTCCACGGCGATCTGCTGGGACAGCGATTGCAACAACTGCATGCGGCTTTCCAGCCAGGACTGGATGTTGCTGGTGGTCAGGCTGCCGAGTTCCTGCATCGAAGATTCGGTGCTGCTACGCAGGGTCTGGCGTTGGCGGTAGTCGTTGAACAGGATGAAACAAGCAAATGCAACGGCCACCACGAGGGCGGCAGCCAACAGGATCTTGTGGCTGAACTTCATGTTTCTGGTCATTAAGTGCGCTACCGCGGAGAGACGGGTCAACAAAGGGGGCCAATTTCCAACATGTGGATTTGGCGATGCATTTATGTCGACTGCACGGCGCCAAAGATTAGGCGGCTTTTGCGAAAACCGACGAAATACTCGACAGAAAAAGAAAGTGGCTGATTTTTCGGGAAAAGGTAGACGAGCGGCCGAATAAATAGCCGCGAGGTCAGGGAACCAGACAGGGCTTTTCTCTTCTAAGCTTCTGCTTGGCAGACATGCCATTCCCCTTCGTTCCAGGAGTTACACCATGTCGCTGCGATCTATCGCCCTGCTTTCGTTCTGCGTGTTGTTGGCCGCATGCAGCAAGGTTAACCAGGAAAACTATTCGAAGCTGTCGGCAGGCATGCCCAAGGCCGAGGTTGAAACCTTGCTGGGTAAACCTGCCGACTGCTCGGGCGCGCTCGGCATGTCCAGTTGCACCTGGGGCGACAAGAACAGCTTTATCAGCGTGCAGTACGCCGGTGACAAAGTGTTGATGTTTTCCGGCCAAGGCCTGAAGTAAACCGGGGCGATGCGCCCACGGGAGAAAAACAATGAAGCGGTTATTGATAGTGCTTTTTGCCGGCCTGGTACTGGCCGGCTGCGCCACTTCTGGCGAAGATCCGTTGGCGCCAAAGACCGCCAACAGTGTCAACCTCAAGCGCTACCAGGGGACCTGGTACGAGTTGGCCCGTCTGCCGATGTATTTCCAGCGCAATTGCGCGCAATCGGAAGCCCATTACACCCTCATGCCTGACGGCGACGTGACCGTGCTGAACCGCTGCCTGACGGCGGACTGGCAGTGGGAAGAGGCCAAGGGTACGGCTTATCCACAGGTGCCGGGCAAGACCGACAAGTTGTGGGTCGAGTTCGACAACTGGTTTTCGCGGCTGATTCCGGGTGTGGCGAAGGGGCAGTATTGGGTGCTGTACGTCAGCGATGATTACAAGACCGCCGTCGTCGGTGACCCGAGCCGTCGTTATCTGTGGCTGCTGTCCCGGACCCCGACAGTCAATGGCGTAGTGCGTGAAGAGCTGCTGAGCAAGGCACGGCAGCAGGGCTACGACACTACGCGGCTGATCTGGCGTGCGTCGGATACGCAAATGGCCAAGACTTCGAACTGATCACTCCCCCACTGATCGTTCCCACGCAGAGCGTGGGAACGATCAGTGGGGGAAATTAGCCCAGAAGATCGCGTAGAACTTGAGTGAACGCGCGGTTACTTTCTTCTTCGCCAGCATGGCGCCCATCGCGCACGACCCACTGGCCGTTGACCAGCACATCGCGTACCTGGCGATCGCCACCGGCGAACAACCAGCGATTCAGAATCCCGTCACCACTGGCCGTCGCCAGGTATGGATCGTTGCCATCCAGCACCAACCAGTCCGCACGCTTGCCAACTTCCAGCGCACCAATCGACTGACCCAAAGCCTGAGCCCCGCCATCCAGCGCAGCGTCGTATAACGTGCGACCGACCATCGGCTGATCCGCACCATACAAACGATTACGTCGCTGATCGCGCAGACGCTGTCCGTATTCCAGCCACCGCAATTCTTCCACCACGCTCAACGACACATGGCTGTCAGAGCCAATGCCCATGCGCCCGCCTTGAGCGAGGAAGTCCACCGCCGGGAAAATCCCGTCGCCGAGGTTGGCTTCGGTGGTCAGGCAGAGCCCGGCGATGGCGCGACTTTTAGCCATCAGCGTGACTTCTTCCGGGTTGGCGTGGGTGGCGTGAACCAGGCACCAGCGCTGATCGACCTCGGTGTTTTCATACAGCCATTGCAGCGGACGACGACCGCTCCAGCTCAGGCAGTCATCGACTTCCTTCTGCTGTTCGGCGATGTGAATGTGCACCGGGTACTGCTTGTCGCTGGCGGCCAGTACTTCGCTGATTTGCTGTGGTGTTACCGCGCGCAACGAGTGGAAACACAAACCCAAGGCCTGGGCCGGTTGCTGCGCCAGGATCGGCTGCAAGCGCGACTGAAGCTTGAGGTAGTTTTCGGTGCTGTTGATAAAGCGGCGCTGGCCTTCGTTCGGGGCCTGGCCGCCGAAACCTGAATGGCTGTAGAGCACCGGCAACAGGGTCAGGCCGATCCCGGCGGAACTGGCGGCCTGGCTGATGCGCAGCGCCAGTTCGGCCGGGTCAGCGTAAGGCTGGCCGTTGGTGTCGTGGTGCACGTAATGAAATTCCGCGACCGAGGTGTAACCGGCCTTGAGCATTTCGATGTACAGCTGGCGGGCGATGACGCCGAGTTGATCCGGGCTGATTTTTCCGACGAGCCGATACATCAAGTCGCGCCAGGTCCAGAAACTGTCGTTCGGATTACCCGCCACTTCCGCCAGCCCGGCCATAGCCCGCTGGAAGGCGTGGGAGTGTAGATTCGGCATACCCGGCAGCAGCGGACCGCTAAGCCGTTCGGCGCCATCTGCGTTGGAATCGGCCTGGATATGGGTCAAAACGCCCTCGGCGCTGACCTCAAGACGTACATTATTGGCCCATCCACTAGGCAGCAGCGCGCGTTCGGCAAAGAAGGCGGACATGGTTCAGCACCCCATCGTGTGTTATTTGTATATACATATACAGACGTTTGCCTGCTCGGTAAACTCCGGCAAGCTAGCAACCTCTAACAGATGAACAAGGATTAACCGTGCCGACTCCGCCTACAGTGTCACCGTTGGCCGCGAACATAGGCGACAGTCCGGCGCCCTTGTACGCCCGCGTCAAACAAATGATTACCCAGCAAATCGACAGTGGAAAC
Source organism: Pseudomonas sp. ANT_H12B (assembly GCF_008369325.1). GTDB lineage: Bacteria > Pseudomonadota > Gammaproteobacteria > Pseudomonadales > Pseudomonadaceae > Aquipseudomonas. The sequence goes on from NZ_VOBI01000003.1 coordinate 238,497, forward strand.
TGGCCGCCGCACTACCGCGTTCCGTCGGAAAGCGAGCTGGTCAACCAACTGGGTTTCAGCCGCATGACCATCAACCGCGCCCTGCGCGAGATGACCGCTGACGGTCTGCTGGTGCGCATGCAGGGTGTCGGCACGTTCGTCGCCGAACCGAAAAGCCAGTCCGCGCTGTTTGAAGTCCACAACATCGCCGACGAAATCGCCTCCCGTGGCCATCGCCACACCTGCAAGGTGATAACCCTCGAAGAAGAGGCCGCCGGTTCCGAGCGCGCCCTGGCCCTGGACATGCGCGAAGGCCAGAAGGTGTTCCACTCGCTGATCGTGCATTTCGAGAACGATATTCCGGTGCAAATCGAAGACCGTTTCGTCAACGCACTGGTGGCGCCGGATTACCTCAAGCAAGACTTCACTCTGCAAACGCCCTACGCCTACCTGAATCAGGTCGCGCCGCTGACGGAAGGCGAGCACGTAGTCGAGGCGATTCTGGCTGAAGCCACCGAGTGCAAGTTGCTGCAGATTGAAAAGGGCGAACCGTGTCTGCTGATTCGTCGTCGCACCTGGTCCGGCCGTCAGCCGGTGACCGCCGCCCGTTTAATCCACCCCGGTTCCCGTCATCGTCTGGAAGGTCGGTTCCATAAATGAATGAAGTGAAAGTTCTACGCGCCAAAGATTACCCGCGCATGCCGTGGAAAAACGGCGGCGGCAGCACTGAAGAAATCACCCGCGATGCGGGTACCGGCCTTGAGGGTTTCGGCTGGCGCCTGTCGATTGCCGATATCGGCGAGTCGGGCGGCTTCTCGACGTTCGCCGGCTATGAGCGAGTGATCACTGTGCTGCAAGGCGACGGCATGACCTTGCGGGTTGATGGTCAGGACACACGGCCACTGTTACCGCTGGGCCCGTTTGCCTTCAGCGGAGAGAGCCAGGTCTCGTGCTCCTTGCTCGGTGGACCAATTCGCGATTTCAACCTGATTTATGCGCCGCAGCGGTATAGCGCGCGGTTGCAGTGGCTGGACGGCGAGCAGCGGTTTTTCAGCTCGGCAGGCACCGTGCTCGTATTTAGTGTCACCGACGAGCTTGAAGTGAAGGTCGGTAACAGTGTCTCGCAACTCGGTCGCCATGATTGCCTGCAACTCGACGGTAACGCCGGTCTGCTGGAAGTCTCCAGCAATGGGCCATGCTGCATGATTGAGCTGGCTGCACGCTGATCCAACACCTCCACTGATCGTTCCCACGCTCCCGCGTGGTAATGCATCCCGTGACGCTCCGCGTCACCGTCGCAACAGCGGACGCGGAGCGTCCCCGGCGGCGTTACCACGCAGAGCGTGGGAACGATCATCTGATTCGAAACTGCGCACCAACTTGTTACCGAACGCCCCAGCGTGGCGCAAAACCACGTCCAAGTGACAGCGGTCACGCCCCTCGCAAAATCCCTCCGAAAAATTTCATCTCTGCCACAACCCTTGTTCCAGGCGCTTTCCAGCCCTTTCACAACTTTTCTTGAACACTCATCCAGCAAGTTGGCCGCTTGATTGCATATGCTTGTATGTACAAGTAAAGACGTATGCGTATGAGTCGATCGAGACTCCTCGCAGCGTCCACTGATTCGCTTGTGACGCTTTGACGCACACAGGCTGGCTGCCCACCGCCAGGGTTGGTTTGGATTGATCGCTGAGGAGTCTTTTTCGTGACTGACAATACCCAGAAACCTACTAAATACCGCAATGTAGAAATCCGTGCCGCACGCGGTAACAAGCTGACCGCCAAGAGCTGGCTGACTGAAGCGCCGCTGCGCATGCTGATGAACAACCTCGACCCGGAAGTCGCCGAGAACCCTAAAGAACTGGTGGTTTACGGTGGTATCGGTCGTGCGGCGCGTAACTGGGAATGCTACGACAAGATCGTCGAAAGCCTGACAAACCTGAATGACGACGAGACCCTGCTGGTGCAATCCGGCAAGCCGGTCGGCGTGTTCAAGACCCACACCAATGCCCCGCGCGTACTGATCGCCAACTCCAACCTGGTGCCGCACTGGGCGAGCTGGGAACACTTCAACGAACTCGACGCCAAAGGCCTGGCCATGTACGGCCAGATGACCGCCGGCAGCTGGATCTACATCGGTAGCCAGGGCATCGTTCAAGGCACGTACGAAACCTTCGTTGAAGCCGGTCGCCAACACTACAACGATGACCTGACAGGTCGTTGGGTCCTGACCGCAGGCCTCGGCGGCATGGGTGGCGCTCAACCACTGGCCGCCACCCTGGCCGGCGCTTGCTCGCTGAACATCGAATGCCAGCAGGTCAGCATCGATTTCCGCCTGAACAGCCGCTATGTCGATGAGCAAGCCACCGACCTCGACGACGCGCTGGCCCGTATCGCCAAGTACACCAAGGAAGGTAAAGCGATTTCCATCGCTCTGCTGGGCAACGCGGCTGAAATTCTGCCGGAGCTGGTCAAGCGCGGTGTGCGCCCGGACATGGTCACCGACCAGACCAGCGCCCACGACCCGCTCAACGGTTACCTGCCAGCCGGCTGGACCTGGGACGAGTACCGCGCTCGCGCCAAGACCGAGCCAGCTGCCGTGGTCAAAGCCGCCAAGCAATCCATGGCCGTGCACGTTAAAGCGATGCTCGAATTCCAGAAAATGGGTATTCCGACCTTCGACTACGGCAACAACATCCGCCAGATGGCCCAGGAAGAAGGCGTTGAAAACGCATTCGACTTCCCAGGTTTCGTGCCGGCTTACATCCGTCCGCTGTTCTGCCGCGGTATCGGTCCGTTCCGTTGGGCGGCCCTGTCGGGCGATCCGCAAGACATCTACAAAACCGACGCCAAAGTAAAAGAGCTGATCCCGGACGACGCGCACCTGCACAACTGGCTGGACATGGCGCGCGAGCGCATCAGCTTCCAGGGTCTGCCGGCACGTATCTGCTGGGTTGGCCTGGGCCTGCGCGCCAAGCTCGGTCTGGCGTTCAACGAAATGGTGCGCAGCGGTGAATTGTCCGCGCCAATCGTGATCGGTCGCGACCACCTGGACTCCGGCTCGGTCGCCAGCCCGAACCGCGAAACCGAATCCATGCAAGACGGTTCCGATGCCGTGTCCGACTGGCCACTGCTCAACGCTCTGCTCAACACCGCGAGCGGCGCGACCTGGGTTTCCCTGCACCACGGCGGCGGCGTCGGCATGGGCTTCTCCCAGCACTCGGGCATGGTGATTGTCTGCGACGGTACTGACGAAGCGGCCGAGCGTATTGCTCGCGTGCTGCACAACGACCCGGCGACCGGTGTCATGCGTCACGCCGATGCGGGTTACCAGATCGCGATCGACTGCGCCAAGGAACAGGGTCTGAACCTGCCGATGATTACTGGCAAGTAATGCTTGCCCCTGTAGGAGCGAGCCTGCTCGCGATGAGGCCGGCACATTCAGTATCTTTGCTGACTGACACACCGCGATCGCGAGCAGGCTCACTCCTACAAAAGCCAATACAAGAAAATACCCAGAACAATCCACAGAGGTTGAATCATGGCTGTTAATACCGATCGTGCAGGCAACAAACCGTTGATCGAGAAACGTTCGATCGACTACATCCCGGAAGCGGAAAGACACGGTCGTCTGTTAAGCCAGTTCACCCTGTGGATGGGTGCCAACCTGCAAATCACCGCGATTGTCACCGGGGCCCTGGCCGTGGTGCTGGGCGGTGATGTGTTCTGGTCGTTGATCGGTCTGTTGATCGGTCAAGTGCTCGGCGGTGGCGTTATGGCGCTGCATGCGGCGCAAGGGCCAAAGCTTGGCCTGCCGCAGATGATCTCCAGCCGGGTGCAATTCGGCGTGTATGGCGCGGCCATCCCGATCGTGCTGGTCTGTCTGATGTACCTGGGCTTCACCGCCACGGGCACCGTACTTTCCGGCCAGGCGCTGGGCCAGTTGTTTGGCGTCAGCGACAGCGTCGGTATCCTGATCTTCGCCAGTGTCATCGTGCTGGTCACGGTGCTCGGTTATCGGGTGATCCATTGGATTGGCCGTGTTGCCAGTGTCATTGGTGTGATTGCCTTCGTTTACCTGTTCAGTCGTCTGATGAGCCAGACGGACGTTGGCGCACTCCTGCAAATCCGCCACTTCAGCTGGAGCAGCTTCCTGCTCGCGGTATCGCTCGCAGCCTCCTGGCAAATCGCCTTTGGTCCCTACGTGGCTGACTATTCACGCTACTTGCCGAGCAAGACGTCCTCGGTGAAAACCTTTTTCGCCGCTGGCGCAGGTTCGGTCATTGGCGCGCAGGTGGCGATGATCCTCGGCGTGCTTGCCGCCGCCTCGGCCAACGGGCAGTTCGCCGGCCACGAAGTGGCCTAAATCGTGGGTCTGGGCGGTACCGGTGCCACCGCTGCGCTGCTGTACTTCAGCATCGCGTTCGGCAAGGTCACCATCTCCACGCTGAACTCTTACGGCAGCTTCATGTGCATTGCGACCGTCATCAGCGGTTTCCGTGGTGATCTGAAAGTAACGCGCTTGCAGCGTCTGGTCTTCGTGCTGGTCATCGTCGGCACGGCGACCCTGATCGCGTTGCTCGGTCAGCACTCGTTCCTCGGTGCGTTCAAGTCCTTCATCCTGTTCTTGCTGGCGTTCTTTACGCCATGGAGCGCGATCAACCTGGTGGACTACTACTGCATCACTCGCGAGCGCTATGACGTGCCGGCGCTGGCCGATCCGAACGGTCGCTACGGCCGTTGGAACCCTCTCGGTATCAGCGTTTATGTCTTCGGTGTGCTGGTGCAATTGCCGTTCATTTCTACCAAGTTCTATACCGGTCCGCTGGTGGCCGCTCTGGGTGATGTGGATATTTCCTGGATCATCGGTCTGGTGCTTCCGGCAGCCCTGTATTACGTGTGCGCGAAAAAATGGCACAGCGCAGTACCCGATCACCTGATTCTGCCAGTCGAGCAGGACAGCGATGCAGCACCTATAACAAGCGGGGCCAGTCGCGCTGCGGCGCAGGCCTGATTGGACGTGGACAGGGCCTGGATGCCTCTTGACTGCCGTAAGCCAATTCATGATTAGGAGCGTCACAACAATGAAATCGAACAAGACCCTGCTGACCACATTGCTTTCCATGGGGCTGCTGGCCAGCGTCGGCGCCACTCAGGCGGCGGGCTGGTGTGAGTCAGGCAAACCGGTAAAGTTCGCCGGCCTGAACTGGGAAAGCGGCATGCTGCTGACCGACGTGATGCAAGTCGTGCTGGAGAAAGGTTATGACTGCAAGGTCGACAGCCTGCCAGGCAACTCCATCACCATGGAAAACGCCCTGAGCAGCAATGACATTCAAGTGTTTGCCGAAGAGTGGGTCGGCCGCAGCGAAGTCTGGAACAAGGCCGAGAAGGCCGGCAAGGTCGTCGGTGTCGGCGCTCCGGTCGTTGGCGCGATCGAAGGCTGGTACGTGCCGCGCTACGTGATCGAAGGCGATGCCAAGCGCAAGCTGGAGCCCAAAGCCCCGGACCTGAAAGCGATTGCCGACCTGAGTAAATACGCTGCCGTGTTCAAGGATCAGGAAGAGCCATCCAAGGGCCGTTTCTACAACTGCCCGGCCGGCTGGACCTGCGAGCTGGACAACAGCGAAATGCTCAAAAGCTACGGCCTGGAAAGCACCTACACCAACTTCCGTCCGGGCACCGGCCCGGCGCTGGATGCGGCGGTGCTGTCGAGCTACAAGCGTGGCGAGCCGATCCTGTTCTACTACTGGTCGCCAACGCCGCTGATGGGCCAGGTCGACCTGGTCAAACTCGAAGAGAAACCAGGCGTGGACAAGCGCGTGACCATCAAGGTCGGCCTGTCCAAGACCTTCCACGAGCAAGCCCCGGAACTGGTGGCGGTGCTGGAAAAGGTCAACCTGCCAATCGACCTGCTCAACCAGAACCTCGGGCGCATGGCCAAAGAGCGGATCGAGTCGCCAAAACTGGCGAAAATTTTCCTCAAGGAACATCCTGAAGTCTGGCACGCATGGGTGAGCGACGACGCAGCCAAGAAAATCGACGCGGCCTTGTAGGTTGAGCCTCTCCGGCTGTCGGCAACGGCAGTCGGACGCTTGATTGCAACCCCTTGATTGAGAGTCTCTTATGTTTCCCGAAAGCTTTACCTTTTCCATCGCCGACTGGGTCAACAGTTGGGTCGATTCGCTGGTCACCAACTACGGCGATGTGTTCCGCAGCATCTCCGACACCCTGTTGTGGGCCATCGTCAATCTTGAAGGGCTGCTGCGTGCGGCGCCTTGGTGGCTGATGCTGGCGATCGTGGCGGGCGTTGCCTGGCACGCGACCCGCAAAGTCGTAACCACCGCCGTGATCGTAGGTTTGTTGTTCCTGGTGGGCGCGGTCGGCCTCTGGGACAAGCTGATGCAGACGCTTGCGCTAATGATGGTCGCGACAGTCATTTCGGTGCTGATCGGCATCCCGCTGGGCATCCTTTCGGCACGCAGCAATCGCCTGCGTTCGGTGCTGATGCCGTTGCTGGACATCATGCAGACCATGCCGAGTTTCGTGTACCTGATCCCGGTGTTGATGCTGTTTGGCCTGGGCAAAGTGCCGGCGATTTTCGCCACCGTGATCTACGCCGCGCCGCCGCTGATCCGTCTGACCGATTTGGGCATTCGCCAGGTCGACGGTGAAGTGATGGAAGCGATCAACGCCTTCGGCGCCAACCGCTGGCAGCAACTGTTTGGCGTGCAACTGCCGCTGGCCCTGCCGAGCATCATGGCCGGGATCAACCAGACGACCATGATGGCGCTGTCGATGGTGGTTATTGCTTCGATGATCGGTGCTCGTGGCCTGGGTGAAGACGTGTTGGTGGGGATTCAGACCCTCAACGTCGGACGTGGCCTTGAAGCCGGTCTGGCGATCGTGATTCTGGCAGTGGTGATCGACCGCATTACTCAAGCGTACGGTCGGCCACGGCATGAGGTGAGCAAATGAACGACGCAACCGTGAGCAAAATCGAAGTCAAAAACGTCTTCAAGATTTTCGGCAACCGTTCCAAGGATGCGCTGGCCATGATCGGCCAGGGCAAGACCAAGGATCAGGTGCTGTCCGAAACCGGCTGTGTGGTCGGCGTGAACGACTTGTCCCTGAGCATCGGCACCGGCGAGATCTTCGTGATTATGGGCCTGTCCGGTTCTGGCAAATCCACGCTGGTGCGCCACTTCAATCGCCTGATCGACCCCACCAGCGGCGCGATCCTTGTGGACGGCGTGGACATCCTGCAATACGACATGGAAGCCCTGCGCGAATTTCGCCGGCACAAGATCAGCATGGTATTCCAGAGCTTCGGCCTGCTGCCGCACAAGACCGTGCTGGATAACGTTGCCTACGGCCTGAAAGTGCGCGGCGAGAGCAAGCAAATGTGCTCTGAGCGCGCGCTGCACTGGATCAACACCGTGGGCCTCAAGGGCTACGAAAACAAATACCCGCATCAGCTTTCCGGCGGCATGCGTCAGCGTGTGGGCCTGGCCCGCGCTTTGGCCGCAGACACCGACATCATCCTGATGGACGAGGCCTTCAGCGCCCTCGACCCGCTGATCCGTGCGGAGATGCAGGACCAGTTGCTGGAACTGCAAAAGACCCTGCACAAGACCATCGTCTTCATCACCCACGACCTCGACGAGGCCGTGCGTATCGGCAACCGCATTGCGATCCTCAAGGATGGTCGCCTGATTCAGGTGGGTACGCCGAGAGAGATCCTGCATTCGCCGGCGGATGAGTATGTGGACCGGTTCGTACAGCGGCGGGCTGCAGTGGTTTAAGAGATTTGCGGCGAGCGGGCGGGCCTCATCGCGGGCCAGTAGAGCTGCATCAATATTCAGGTAGTACGCACGAGGTTGAAGATGTCCCAGGCTGAAAAAATCGTTATCGCCGACGCCCCGTTGCGTTGGCAGGATGTGGTTGCCGTAGCTCGCCATGGCGCACAGCTTGAGCTGTCACCACAGACCTGGGCGCGGATCGACAATGCCCAGGCCATCGTCCAGCGGATTGTCGCCAGCGGCGAGCGCGCCTATGGCGTCAACACTGGCCTCGGCGCGCTGTGCAATGTCTCGCTCAAAGATGAACAGCTCAGCCAACTGTCGCGCAACACCTTGCTCAGTCACGCCTGTGGCGTTGGCGCTCCACTGGCCGACGAGCAGACTCGCGCAATCATCTGCGCCGCCATTCGTAACTACAGCCACGGCAAATCCGGCATTCATCGCCGGGTGGTCGAAGCCCTGGTGGCGCTGCTCAATCGCGGCATTACCCCGCAAGTACCCTCCCAGGGTTCGGTCGGTTACCTGACCCACATGGCCCACATCAGCATCACGCTGCTGGGCGTCGGCAATGTCAGCTATCGCGGGCAGATCGTCTCCGCGCAGCAGGCCCTGGCCGAAGAAGGTCTGGAACCGGTTCAGCTCGGTGCCAAAGACGGCTTGTGCCTGGTCAACGGCACGCCGTGCGTGTCCGGCCTCAGCTGCCTGGCACTCGCCGACGCCACGCGTTTGGTGCAGTGGGCCGATGTGATCGGTGCCATGAGCTTCGAAGCCCAGCGTGGACAGATCGCGGCGTTCGATGCCGAGATCATCGCGCTCAAACCGCACCCGGGCATGCAGCAAGTCGGCATCAATCTGCGGGCGTTGCTCGATGGTAGTGAAGTGATTGCTTCGAGCAAAGGCATTCGCACGCAGGACGCATTGAGCATCCGCTCGATTCCACAGGTTCACGGTGCCGCTCGCGATCAACTTGAGCACGCCAGAAAGCAGATCGAAACCGAACTCAACTCTGTCACCGATAACCCGATGTTGTTGGGTACACCGGACAATTTCCGGGTGATGTCCCAAGCCAACCCGCACGGTCAGTCAGTGGCATTGGCCGCGGATCTGTTGGCCATCGCCATGGCTGAAATCGGCTCCATCGCCGAGCGTCGCCTGGATCGCTTGATCAACCCTCACGTCAGCGGTTTGCCAGCCTTCCTGGTGGCTGATCCGGGGGTTAACTCCGGAATGATGATCGTCCAGTACGTTGCCGCTTCGCTGTGTGCGGAAAACCGTCAGTTGGCGCAACCGGCAGTGCTCGACAACTACGTCACTTCGGGCCTGCAGGAAGACCACCTGAGCATGGGCACCAACGCCGCTTTGAAGCTGCATCGCGCCCTGGAAAACTGCACCCAGATCCTCGCCATCGAGTACCTGCTGGCGTCTCAGGCGTTTGAATTCCTCAAAGAACAACGCTTCGGCGCCGGCACCGATGCTGCCTGGCGCCTGCTGCGCGAACGCGTCCCGGCCTACGACCAGGATCGTTGGTTGGCCCCGGATATCGCCGCCGCTGCCGGCGTGTTGAAAGACCCGATTTTGCTGCACAACGCGTTACCCAACCTGAACTGATTTCCACCACACCAGCGTGCCAAGGCGCAGCCCCCCAAAAGGTGGGAAGCGACGGACAACGGACATCTCCGGAGCGTCTGGTGAGTTAATGACAAACTCTCAAAAGGAGCACGAAATGACTGCGCTAAACCTGATTCCCGGCCAACTGAGCCTTGCCCAACTGCGTGATGTTTATCAGCAACCGGTCAAAATCACCCTCGACAGCAGCGCCTCGGCGCAGATCGAAGCCAGCGTTGCCTGCGTGGAACAGATCCTCGCCGAGAACCGCACCGCTTATGGCATCAACACCGGTTTCGGCCTGCTGGCCTCGACCCGCATCGCCAGCGAAGACCTGGAAAACCTGCAGCGCTCGCTGGTGCTGTCTCACGCCGCCGGTGTCGGCGAGCCGATCAGCGACGCGCTGGTGCGACTGGTCATGGTGCTCAAGGTCAACAGCCTGAGCCGTGGTTTCTCCGGCATTCGTCGCGTCGTGATCGACGCACTGATCGCCCTGATCAATGCCGAGGTTTACCCGCACATTCCATTGAAAGGTTCGGTCGGTGCATCCGGCGACCTGGCGCCTTTGGCCCACATGTCGCTGGTGCTGCTGGGCGAAGGCAAGGCTCGCTACAAAGGCGAGTGGATGGAAGCCACTGAAGCGCTGAAAGTCGCCGGTCTGACCCCGTTGACCCTGGCTGCCAAAGAAGGCCTGGCGCTGCTCAACGGTACTCAGGTTTCCACCGCTTACGCGCTGCGTGGTCTGTTCGAAGGCGAAGACCTGTTCGCCGGCGCCTTGGCCATTGGTGGCATGACGGTTGAAGCGGTCTTGGGCTCGCGCTCGCCGTTCGACGCCCGCATCCACGCCGCTCGTGGCCAGAAAGGCCAGATCGACGCCGCTGCCGCTTACCGCGATCTGCTGGGCGAGCGCAGTGAAGTATCCGACTCGCACCAGAACTGCGAAAAGGTCCAGGACCCGTACTCCCTGCGCTGCCAGCCGCAAGTCATGGGCGCCTGCCTGACCCAGTTCCGTCAGGCCGCCGAAGTGCTCGCCATCGAAGCCAACGCCGTCTCCGACAACCCGCTGGTGTTCGCCGCTGAAGGCGACGTGATCTCCGGCGGTAACTTCCACGCCGAACCGGTGGCCATGGCTGCCGACAACATGGCGTTGGCCATCGCGGAAATCGGCTCCCTGAGCGAGCGTCGTATCTCGCTGATGATGGACAAGCACATGTCGCAACTGCCGCCGTTCCTGGTGGCCAATGGCGGCGTGAACTCCGGCTTCATGATCGCCCAGGTGACTGCGGCGGCATTGGCCAGCGAGAACAAGGCGCTGTCCCATCCGCATTCGGTGGACAGCCTGCCGACGTCGGCGAACCAGGAAGACCACGTTTCCATGGCCCCGGCGGCTGGCAAACGCCTGTGGGAAATGGCCGAAAACACGCGAGGTGTTCTCGCGGTGGAATGGTTGGCGGCGTGCCAGGGTCTGGATCTGCGTGAGGGTTTGAAGACCTCTGCGAAGCTGGAAAAGGCTCGTGCCATCCTGCGTGCCGAAGTGCCGTTCTATGAGAAGGATCGCTTCTTTGCGCCGGACATCAATGCGGCGAGCGAGTTGTTGGCGACGCGTTGCCTGAATGAGTTGGTCACGGCGAAGTTGCTGCCGAGCCTGTAATGGCCCCATCGCGAGCAGGCTCACTCCCACATTGGAATGCATACCCCTGTGGGAGTGAGCCTGCTCGCGATTCGATTTTTGCGTCGAACAAGAATAATTAGGGACGAGCAATGCAACAGTCAGAAAAGGGTTTGAAACGCGGGCTCTCTGCCCGACATATTCGCTTCATGGCGCTGGGGTCGGCTATCGGCACCGGGCTGTTTTACGGTTCTGCCTCGGCCATTCAAATGGCCGGGCCTGCGGTACTGCTTGCCTACCTGATTGGTGGCGCAGCGGTGTTCATGGTCATGCGCGCCCTCGGCGAGATGGCGGTGCACAACCCGGTGGCCGGCTCTTTTGGCCAGTACGCCAGCACCTACCTGGGGCCGATGGCGGGCTTCATCCTCGGCTGGACCTACGCGTTCGAAATGGTCATCGTCGGCATGGCCGACGTCACCGCGTTCGGTATTTACATGGGCTTCTGGTTTCCGGAAGTCGATCGCTGGATCTGGGTGCTGGGCATCGTTTCGGTCGTCGGCGGCTTGAACCTGTGCAACGTCAAAGTCTTCGGTGAAATGGAGTTCTGGCTGTCGCTGCTCAAGGTCGCGGCCATTGTCGCAATGATCCTTGGCGGCTTCGGCATCATGCTGTTCGGCATCAGCAGCGCCCCCGGCGCCCAGGCGACCGACATCAGCAATCTCTGGAGTCATGGCGGCTTCATGCCCAACGGCGTGGGCGGCCTGATCGCTTCGTTTGCGGTGGTGATGTTTGCGTTCGGCGGCATCGAAATCATCGGCGTGACCGCCGGTGAAGCCAAAGACCCGCAGCGCGTGCTGCCACGGGCGATCAACGCGGTACCGTTGCGTATCTTGCTGTTCTACGTGCTGACGATGTTCGTGCTGATGTCGATCTTTCCATGGCAGCAGATCGGCAGCCAGGGCAGCCCGTTCGTGCAGATTTTCGACAACCTTGGGATCAGCTCGGCGGCGACTATTCTCAATATTGTGGTGATCTCGGCGGCGGTATCGGCGATCAACAGTGACATTTTCGGTGCTGGCCGCATGATGTACGGTCTGGCCCAGCAAGGTCATGCACCCAAGGGCTTCGCCAAGCTGTCGCGCAATGGCGTGCCGTGGATGACGGTGGTGGTGATGAGCGGCGCGTTGCTGCTGGGCGTGTTGTTGAACTACCTGATTCCGGAAAACGTCTTTCTGTTGATCGCTTCCATCGCAACCTTTGCGACGGTGTGGGTCTGGCTGATGATTCTGCTCACCCAAGTGGCGATGCGTCGTTCCATGAGCGCCGAGCAGGTCGCACAACTGAAATTCCCGGTGCCGTTCTGGCCCTATGCGCCGATGGCGGCGATTGCCTTCATGCTGTTCATCTTTGGCGTGCTGGGCTATTTCCCGGACACCCAGGCAGCTCTGATCGTCGGCGTGGTCTGGATTGTATTGCTGGTGCTGGCCTACCTGACGTGGGTGAAACCGGCGGCAGGCAAGGCAGTACCGGTGGAGCGTGAACCTTCTTTTTCTCATCGATAACCTAACGGAGGCCACGGATGAAAACTCTCTGGCAACACTGTCACGTCGCAACCATGGCGCAAGGCGCCTACTCGATCATCGAGGATGCGGCCATCGTGACGTCAGGAGCGCACATCGAGTGGATCGGCCCACGCGCTGAACTACCGTCGGGCGAATACCCGGCAGTCAATGATCTTAAAGGGGCCTGGGTGACGCCGGGCCTGATCGACTGCCACACCCACACGGTGTTCGGTGGTAACCGCAGCGGTGAATTCGAACAGCGTCTGCAAGGCGTCAGCTATGCAGAAATCGCAGCGGCCGGTGGTGGCATCGCCAGCACCGTGCGCGCCACTCGCGCGGCCACTGAAGATGAACTGTTCGCCAGCGCCGCCAAGCGTCTGAAGAGCCTGATGCGCGACGGCGTGACCACGGTCGAAATGAAATCCGGCTACGGCCTGGACCTGGCCAGCGAACGCAAGATCCTGAGGGTCATCCGCCGTCTCGGCGCCGAGCTCCCGGTCAGCGTGCGCAGCACCTGCCTGGCCGCTCACGCCCTGCCGCCGGAATACGCGGACCGTGCCGACGACTACATCGATCACATCTGCGCCGAGATGCTCCCGGCCCTGGCCGCCGAAGGGCTGGTGGATGCGGTGGACGCGTTCTGTGAGTACCTGGCGTTTTCGCCGGCGCAGGTCGAGCGCGTATTCATCACCGCGCAGAACCTCGGCTTGCCAGTGAAGCTGCATGCCGAGCAATTGTCGTCGCTGCACGGTTCGAGCCTGGCGGCGCGTTACCACGCACTGTCGGCCGATCACCTGGAATTCATGACCGAAGACGACGCCATCGCCATGGCCAAGTCCGGCACCGTTGCGGTGCTGCTGCCCGGCGCGTTCTACTTTCTGCGGGAAACCCAATTGCCGCCGATGGAGGCTTTGCGCAAACACGGCGTGAAAATCGCTATCGCCAGCGACCTCAACCCCGGCACCTCACCGGGGCTGTCGTTGCGTTTGATGCTGAACATGGCGTGCACCTGTTTCCGCATGACCCCGGAAGAAGCCTTGGCGGGTGCAACGATTCATGCCGCCACCGCGCTAGGCATGGCTGAAACCCACGGTTCGCTGGAAGTCGGCAAGTGTGCAGATTTCGTCGCCTGGCAAATCGATCGTCCGGCCGACCTGTCGTACTGGCTGGGCGGTGACCTGGAAAAACGCGTCGTGCGTCACGGCGTTGAAGTGAGCATTTAGGAGAACAGTTGTGGATAAGGTTCTGAACTTCAAACAAGGCCGCGTGCCGCTGCTGATCAGCATGCCCCACGCCGGCCTGCGTCTGACCCCGACCGTCGAAGCCGGGTTGATCCCCGACGCGAAAAGCCTGCCCGACACTGACTGGCACATCCCGCAGCTTTACGAATTTGCTGCCGAGCTGGGCGCCAGCACCTTGGCCGCCGAGTACTCGCGTTTTGTCATCGACCTGAATCGACCGTCTGACGACAAGCCTTTGTATGCCGGCGCTACCACCGGTTTGTATCCGGCGACGCTGTTCGACGGTATCCCGTTGTTCCGTGAGGGCATGGAACCGTCGGTGGCAGAACGGGCGACTTATCTTGAGCAGGTCTGGACGCCTTATCACAGCACCTTGCAAAACGAATTGGCGCGACTGAAAGCCGAGTTCGGTTATGCGCTGCTGTTCGACGCGCACTCGATCCGTACGGTGATCCCGCATCTGTTCGATGGCAAACTGCCGGACTTCAACCTTGGCACTTTCAACGGCGCCAGTTGCGATCCACAGCTTGCGACTCAATTGGAAGCGATCTGCGCCAAGCATACGGATTACAGCCATGTGCTGAACGGTCGCTTCAAGGGCGGGCACATCACCCGGCATTACGGTAACCCGGCCGAGAACATTCATGCGGTGCAACTGGAGTTGGGCCAGTGCACGTACATGGAAGAGTTCGAGCCGTTCCGTTATCGCCCGGACCTGGCGGCGCCGACTCAGGTGGTGCTCAAGGAATTGCTGCAAGGCCTGCTGGCCTGGGGCGAGAAGCACTACAAACGTTAACGTCTGACGCATAACACTGTGGGAGCGAGTTCGACTTGATAACGGATGACGACAGTCGCCACCGTGCAAAACACGGTCGCCACAGGTCGCTTTTACCGCTCGTCTGCTGCGTAATGTTTGGCCACGGTGCACAAAGACACCGGCCCGACAATAATCCGCTGCCGCACGAGACTCTCCCCAATGAAAAGACTGTTTACCCGCTGTCTCTCAATCCTCTGCGGCACTGCTCTCCTGAGCACCAGCGTCCTGGCCAGTGACGACGCTTCCTGCAAGGCCGTGCGCATGGGCGTGGTCAACTGGACCGACGTGATCGCCACCAGCGGCGTAGCTGACGTACTGCTCAATGGCCTCGGCTACGAAAGCAAACAAACCAGCGCTGTGCAGCAAATCATCTTTGCCGGCATCCGCGACAAGCGTCTGGACATCTACCTCGGTTACTGGAAACCGGCGATGGACAAAAACATCGCGCCGTTTCTGGCCGCCAATCAAGTGAAAGTCATGGACAAACCGAGCCTGGCCGACGCGCAGGCAACCCTCGCCGTTCCTGAGTATGTCGCCGAAGCGGGTCTGAAAACTTTCGCCGATATCGCCAAATTCAAGGATCAGCTCGGCGGCAAAATCTACGGCATCGAGCCGGGCAGCGGCGCCAACACCACCATCAAAACCATGATCGAGACCAATCAATTTGGCTTGAAGGATTTCAAGCTGATCGAGTCGGGTGAAGCCGGCATGCTGGCCGCCGTTCAGCGGGCGGTGAACCGCAAGGAATTCGTGGTGTTCGTCGGCTGGACCCCGCACCCGATGAACATCAACATGAAGATCGCCTACTTGACCGGCAGCGAAGACGTTTACGGCCCGAACGAGGGCGCCGCCACCGTCTCCACCGTGACCGCGCCGGATTACGCCCAGCGCTGCCCGAACGTAAACCGTCTGCTGGAAAACCTGACCTTCACCGCCGCCCAGGAAAGCCAGTTGATGGTGCCGATCATGGAGCGCAAGACGCCGCAGGACGTTGCCAGACAATGGCTGCGTGATCATCCCGAGGATCTGCAGCGTTGGCTCGCCGGTGTCAGCAGTTTTGATGGTAAGGATGGCGTGGCAATTGTTCAGGCCAGTTTGAAAAACTGACATCAAAACTTGTGGGAGCGAGCTTGCTCGCGAAGAGGGCGTGTCAGTCGACATTAATGTTGGCTGACCCTCAGCCTTCGCGAGCAAGCTCGCTCCCACAAAGTTGCACTCCACAACCCCCTGAACGGGCAGGCACCAGGCTTATGACTCCTTACCCGCTTTCCGAACAGATGGCGGCTTTCGTCGAGAAAACCGTCAGTTTCAACAGCCCTGACGGCAGCCTCGCCGGTTTGCGCCAGGCCTACAGCGGGATGTGCCGGGCGTTCACCCCGTTGCGTCCCGCCGGGCTGTATGTGGTGGATTTCGAGTTGGCCGGCGTGCCGGTGCGGTCTTATCAACCGGCGGTTTCGCCGCCGACCAGCGGTTGCCCGTGCATCGTTTATCTGCACGGCGGCGGTTGGGTGGTGGGGGATCTGGACTCCCACGACTTCATCTGCGCCGAACTGGCGTCGACGCTCGGCGTGCTGGTGATCGCCGTCGATTATCGGTTGGCGCCGGAGCATCCGTTTCCGGCGGCGTTCGAGGATTGTCTGAGTGTCTGGCGTGCGCTACGGACCGGGCCATTCCGGCTCGATCCCGAGCGTACGCTGGTGGTCGGGGACAGCGCCGGTGGCAACCTTGCGGCGGCGTTGTGCCTGGCGTTGCGCGATGCAGGCGAGCCATTGCCGGCTGCGCAGGTGCTGATCTATCCGGGGCTGGGCGGTGATCACCGATTGCCGTCGCGCAGTGAATGCGTCGATGCTCCCTTGCTCAGCAGCAGCGATCTGGACTGTTATCACGCCCTGTACTTGCGCGGCACCGGACAGCCAAGTGCCTATGCGATGCCGTTGCTCGCCGAGGATTTCAGCAGGTTGCCGCCAGCCTTGATCGCCGTGGCGCAATTCGATCCGTTGCGCGATGACGGCACGCTCTACGCCGAGCGACTGAACGCAGCAGGCGTGGCCGCGACGCTTTATTACGGCGAGGGGTTGGTCCACGGCTGTTTGCGGGCGCGGGGGCAGGTCGCCGAGGTCGATGCACTCTATGAAATGCTGCTCGGCTATTTGTCTGAAAAAACCGGCTGAAAAACTCTGACTCTGCAAGGCATGCTCATTGGCGTAATTCGGGTTTATGATGCCGGACGGCAGAATAATTGAAGTCCCCCCAGGGATGACCTCGACCCCTTACGGAGCGCGCAATGCAGACTTTGTACCCGCAGATCAAACCCCACGCCCGGCACGATCTGGCCGTCGATGAAACCCACACGCTGTATGTCGACGAAAGCGGTTCGCCGGAAGGTTTGCCGGTTGTATTCATCCACGGCGGCCCCGGCGCCGGGTGTGATGCCCAGAGCCGTCGGTATTTCGATCCGAACCTGTATCGCATTGTGACCTTCGACCAGCGCGGTTGCGGTCGTTCCACGCCCCACGCCAGCCTGGAAAACAACACCACCTGGGATCTGGTCGCCGACCTTGAGCGGATTCGCCAGCACCTTGGCATCGAAAAATGGGTGTTGTTTGGCGGTTCGTGGGGCTCTACCCTGGCGCTGGCCTACGCGCAAACCCACCCGGAGCGTGTACACGGTCTGATTCTGCGCGGGATTTTTCTCTGCCGTCCGCAGGAAATCGAGTGGTTCTACCAGTGTGGCGCCAGTCGTCTGTTCCCCGATTACTGGCAGGACTACATCGCGCCGATCCCGCTGGACGAGCGCGAAGACTTGCTCTCGGCTTTCCACAAGCGCTTGATCGGCAACGATCAGATTGCCCAGATGCACGCGGCCAAGGCTTGGTCCACCTGGGAAGGCCGGACCGCCACCCTGCGCCCGAACCCGATGGTGGTCGATCGTTTTTCCGAGCCACAGCGCGCACTGTCGATTGCCCGCATCGAATGTCACTACTTCACCAACAATGCGTTCCTTGAGCCCAACCAGCTGATCCGCGACATGGGCAAGATCGCCCATTTGCCTGGCGTGATCGTCCACGGTCGCTACGACGTGATCTGCCCGCTGGACAACGCCTGGGAACTGCATCAGAACTGGCCGAACAGTGAATTGCAGGTGATCCGTGACGCCGGCCATGCCGCCTCCGAACCTGGCATTACCGACGCACTGGTTCGCGCCGCCGATCAGATGGCCCATCGTCTGCTCGACCTGGCTCCTGAAGAAGCATGAAGGGCCTGCTGCAGCGTGTGCGTGGCGCGCGAGTCGAGGTAGCGGGGGAGGTGGTTGGCGCGGTCGATCAGGGTTTGTTGGTGCTGGTGGCCGTCGAGCCCGAGGACACTCGGGCAAGCGCCGACAAACTTCTGCATAAGCTGCTTAACTATCGTGTATTCAGTGACGCCGAGGGCAAGATGAATCTGTCCCTGGCGGATGTAGGCGGTGGGTTGTTGCTGGTCTCTCAGTTCACTTTGGCCGCTGACACAAAGAACGGGTTGCGCCCGAGTTTTTCGACCGCTGCCCCTCCGGCCCTTGGCGAGGAAATTTTCGACTATCTGTTAGGCAAGGCGAAACAGGTGCATGGCACTGTGGCATCAGGTAGATTCGGCGCGGATATGCAGGTGCACCTGGTCAATGATGGCCCGGTAACCTTCCTGTTACAGACCTGAAAGCGCTTGAAACATGTTTTTAAGCCCATTTCGACTGAAAACAGGGTTTTTTCGCGAGAAATACTTGGTCGCCCCTGATGCGTTGTCACGCGGCCTACTAGATAATCGCGCGCTACGGGGATCAGCGTTCGTTGGTCCATTTGACTTAGGTAGAGACTTGTCCTGGACCGTTTGGGGAATCATTTAGCCCCATCGGAGTCGGAATAATGCTCGCCAACTTGGCAAGAGTGGTCTGTAGGATCGGTTTTTTCATGCCGTTACCGCACAGGCACTTTAACTGGCCGTTGGTTTTTTGATCTGTTTTCGGCGAGGGTTGCTCGTGATTGTTAGTCCCTGTAATGCACCAAAATTGTCTGCCAAACGGTTCCGAAGCGCTCTGGTAGCGGGCTCTGCACTGCTCTGCCTGCTCAGCGCCGGTCAGCTTTGGGCATTCAGTCTGGATGATGTATCGGCCAAGGCAAAAGAGTTGGCCGGGCAGAAATACGAAGCCCCGCGCAGTAACCTGCCGAACGAATTCCGCGAAATGAAATTCGCGGACTATCAAAAAATTCGGTTCCTGACCGAAAAAGCCGAGTGGGCTGATCAGAAAACCCCGTTCAAGCTGTCGTTCTATCACCAGGGCATGCATTTCGATACTCCGGTGAAAATCAACGAAATCACGGCTAATGACGTCAAAGAGATCAAGTACGACCCGAGTCGTTTCGATTTCGGCGACGTCAAGTTCGATCCTAAAGCCACCGAACAGCTGGGTTATGCCGGTTTCCGTGTGCTGTACCCGATCAACAAGGCTGACAAGCAAGACGAAATCATGACCATGCTCGGCGCGAGTTACTTCCGCGTTGTCGGCAAGGGGCACACTTATGGCTTGTCCGCACGCGGCATGGCCATCGACACCGCGTTGCCGTCCGGCGAAGAATTCCCGCGCTTCACCGAGTTCTGGATTCAACAGCCAAAACCGGGCGACAAGCACCTGGTGATCTTCGCATTGCTGGATTCGCCACGCGCTACCGGGGCGTATCGCCTGACCCTGCGTCCGGGCAGCGACACCGTTGTCGACGTCAAGGCCCAGATGTTCCTGCGTGACAAGGTCACCAAGCTTGGCGTTGCGCCGCTGACCAGCATGTTCCTGTTCGGCGCCAACCAGCCGTCGAAAGTGCTGAACTACCGTCGCGAACTGCACGACTCCAGCGGTCTGTCGATCCATGCCGGCAACGGCGAATGGATCTGGCGCCCACTGAACAACCCGAAACACCTGGCCGTCAGCAACTTCTCGATCGAAAACCCGCGCGGCTTCGGTTTGCTGCAACGTGGCCGCGACTTCAGCCACTACGAAGACCTCGACGACCGCTACGACAAACGTCCGAGTGCCTGGATCGAGCCAAAAGGCGATTGGGGCAAGGGTTCCGTCGATCTGGTCGAGATTCCGACTGCCGACGAAACCAACGACAATATCGTTGCGTTCTGGAGCCCGGAAAAACTGCCTGAGCCTGGCCAGCCGCTGGAATTCGGCTACCGCATGCACTGGACCATCGACGAAGCTTCGATTCACGCTCCCGACAGCGCCTGGGTTCAACAAACCCTGCGTTCCACCGGTGACGTGAAGCAGTCGAACCTGATTCGTCAGCCGGACGGCAGCGTTGCCTACCTGGTGGACTTCGAAGGCCCCTCCCTGGCGGCATTGCCGGCGGATGCGGACGTTCGCAGCAAGGTCAGCGTCGGCGACAATGCCGAGCTGGTCGAGAACAACGTGCGCTACAACCCTGAAACCAAGGGCTGGCGTTTAACCCTGCGGATGAAAATCAAGGACCCGGGCAAGTCGACCGAGATGCGTGCCGCACTGGTCCAGAACATCTTGCCTGCCGATTTGGCCAAGTCGTCGGTGCCAGCCTCCAGTTCTGCTGTTGCCAAGGCCGACAAGGTTGCTGCCAAGCAACAAGAGAAGGCAGACAAGGACGCCAAGCAAGCCGAGGCCAAGCAGGCCGAAGCCAAACCAGTCGCAGATGCCAAGGAGGCCAACAACGACGCCAAGCAGCCTGCTGCTGCCGACGCGGCCCTAGCCACACCGGAATCGGCAGCGACTGAAGAAGTCTTGACCGAGACCTGGAGCTATCAGTTGCCTGCCGATGAGTAATTCTCAAGTACAGCCAGAGACACTTTCAGAATATCTGGCGCATTTACCGATGACCGACGAGCAGCGCGCGGAACTCGCGGGCTGCAAGTCCTTCAGAGAGCTGCATGAACGGCTGTCGTCATCCACGTTCGACGCCCCGGCCGACGCTGCTCAAGCCTCGGTGGGTCGCCGCCTGACCCTGAACACCGCAGAAGAATTGGCCGACGCCGAAATGCTGACGCTGGACGCCAGCGGTCGGGTCTGCCTGCGAGCGACCCCGCCGATCCGCCGGACCAAGGTCGTTCCGGAGCCGTGGCGCACCAACATTCTGGTGCGTGGCTGGCGTCGTCTGACCGGGCGCACCAATCCGCCGGCCCCGCCGAAAGACGAGAACGTACTGCCGGCGGCTCGCTGGCGTACCGTCGGTTCGATCCGCCGCTACATTCTGCTGATATTGATGCTCGGTCAGACCATCGTCGCTGGCTGGTACATGAAAGGCATCATGCCGTACCAGGGCTGGTCGTTCGTCGACCTGAACGAAGTCCTGCATCAGCCGTTCCTGAAAACCGTCACGCAAGTGCTGCCGTATGCATTGCAAACCAGCATTCTGATTCTGTTCGGGATTCTGTTCTGCTGGGTATCGGCCGGTTTCTGGACCGCGCTGATGGGCTTCCTCGAGTTGCTCACAGGTCACGACAAGTACCGCATTTCCGGTAAAAGCGCCGGCAATGAACCGATCGCCAAGGACGCACGCACCGCACTGGTGATGCCGATCTGCAACGAAGACGTGCCACGGGTGTTTGCCGGTCTGCGGGCGACTTTCGAGTCGGTCGCAGCCACGGGTGACCTGGATCGCTTCGATTTTTTTGTCCTCAGCGACAGTAATGACGCCGATATCTGCGTCGCCGAGCAACAGGCCTGGCTGGACGTCTGCCGTGAAGCCAAGGGCTTCGGCAAAATCTTCTATCGCCGCCGCCGTCGTCGCGTAAAACGTAAAAGCGGCAACCTCGACGACTTCTGCCGTCGCTGGGGCGGTGACTACAAATATATGGTCGTGCTCGACGCTGACTCCGTGATGAGCGGTGAATGCCTGACCAGTCTGGTGCGCTTGATGGAAGCGACCCCGGACGCCGGGATCATCCAGACCGCGCCACGCGCGTCGGGCATGGACACGCTGTATGCGCGCATGCAGCAGTTTGCCACCCGTGTGTACGGCCCGCTGTTTACCGCCGGTCTGCACTTCTGGCAGTTGGGCGAATCGCACTACTGGGGTCACAACGCGATCATCCGCATGAAGCCGTTCATCGAGCACTGCGCCCTGGCGCCGTTGCCGGGTAAAGGCGCGTTTGCCGGTGCGATTCTGTCCCACGACTTCGTCGAAGCTGCGCTGATGCGCCGTGCCGGTTGGGGCGTGTGGATTGCCTACGATTTGCCGGGCAGCTACGAAGAACTGCCGCCGAACCTGCTGGACGAACTCAAGCGTGACCGACGCTGGTGTCACGGCAACCTGATGAACTTCCGGCTGTTCCTGGTCAAAGGCATGCACCCGGTTCACCGGGCGGTGTTCCTGACCGGCGTGATGTCTTACCTGTCGGCGCCGTTGTGGTTCTTCTTCCTCGTGTTATCGACGGCTCTACTGGCGGTCAACACGCTGATGGAGCCGCAGTACTTCCTCGAACCCCGTCAGCTCTATCCGCTGTGGCCACAATGGCACCCGGACAAGGCGATCGCGCTGTTCTCGACCACCATCGTGCTGCTGTTCCTGCCGAAGTTGTTGAGCATCATCCTGATCTGGGCCAAGGGCGCGAAAGAGTTCGGTGGCAAGTTCAAGGTGACCCTGTCGATGCTGCTGGAGATGCTGTTCTCCATGCTGCTGGCGCCGGTGCGGATGATTTTCCACACCCGTTTCGTGCTTGCCGCGTTCCTCGGCTGGGCCGCGACCTGGAACTCGCCACAACGTGACGACGACTCCACGCCATGGAGCGAAGCGGTAAAACGCCACGGTCCGCAAACCTTGCTGGGCTTCTTCTGGGCCTTGTTGGTGATCTGGCTGAACCCGAGCTTCCTCTGGTGGCTGGTGCCGATCGTCGGTTCGTTGATGCTGTCGATTCCGGTGTCGGTGATTTCCAGCCGTATCGGTCTGGGCCTCAAGTCCCGTGACGAAAGCCTGTTCCTGATCCCTGAGGAATACAATCCGCCACAGGCATTGCTGGCAACTGATCAGTACACCCATGAAAACCGTTGGCATGCGCTGAAAGACGGCTTCATCCGTTCGGTTGTCGATCCGCAGCAGAACGCCTTGGCGTGTTCGCTGGCGACGTCCCGTCACGGTCAGGCCGAGCCGATCGAATGGCTGCGGGTCGAGCGCGTTCGTCATGCGCTCAAGGCCGGGCCTGAAGGGCTGACCAACAATGAGCGTGTGGAACTGCTGAGTGATCCGGTGGCATTGGGTCGCTTGCACGAGCAGATCTGGAATGAAGGTCACACTGAGTGGCTGGCGGCGTGGCGCAAATCGGTGAAGGCCGATCCCCATGCCCCGCTGTTGCCGCTCAAGCCGCTGAGCACGCAGCCTCAGTTGGCATAACGAAAAACCCCGTGAAAGCGGGGTTTTTTTTGTGCTGATGATCGTTTCCACGCAGAGCGTGGGGAACGGTCAGTCACCAGCGTCGAGCAACAATTCCTGCTTAAACCCTTGTGCAAACGAACGAGTGCGTTAGCATCCGTCCCCGAATTGGTGCGCCCGGACAATTTTCTGTTCGTATCTGCCGGTTTTCCAAGGGGAATCCGCTGTTTGCGCGCCTCACAACGCAATGGTTTTGGGGACTTGATGATGAAGAAGTATCTGTCGATGCTGCTGGTCGGCGTCACGGCATTGGTTGCAGTCAGCGCGGTGCAGGCCGGTGCCATCGATGAGGCGGTCAAGCGCGGTACGCTGAAAGTCGGCATGGACCCGACCTACATGCCGTTCGAAATGACCAACAAGCGCGGCGAGATCATCGGCTTCGAAGTCGACATCCTCAAGGCCATGACCAAAGCCATGGGCGTCAAACTGGAGCTGGTGTCCACCGGCTACGACGGCATCATTCCGGCGCTGCTCACCGACAAGTTCGACATGATCGGCAGCGGCATGACTCTGACCCAGGAACGCAACCTGCGCCTGAATTTCAGCGAACCGTTCATCGTGGTCGGCCAGACGCTGCTGATCCGCAAGGAACTGGAAGGCACCATCAAGTCCTACAAAGACCTGAACACCGCCGACTATCGCATCACCTCCAAGCTCGGCACCACCGGCGAGATGGTCGCCAGGAAGCTGATCTCCAAAGCCAAGTACCACGGCTATGACAACGAGCAGGAAGCCGTGCTCGACGTGGTCAACGGCAAGGCCGACGCCTTCATCTACGACGCGCCTTACAACGTTGTGGCGGTGAACAAGGTCGGTGCCGGCAAACTGGTGTTCCTCGACAAGCCGTTTACCTACGAGCCTTTGGCCTTCGGTCTGAAGAAGGGTGATTACGACAGCATCAACTTCATCAACAACTTCCTGCACCAGATCCACGAAGACGGCACCTACGATCGCATTCATGACAAGTGGTTCAAGGACACCGCTTGGCTCAAGGATATGGAATAAGGCTCGGTCAGTTAGACCGCGTCGCCCCCATCGCCAGCAGGCTGGCTCCCACAGGGGATTTGTGTACGCCACAGATCCAGTGTGGGAGCCAGCCTGCTGGCGATGACGGCCTCCTCGGCGGCACAACTTTCGGATTTTGCTAAACCCATGAAACAGAAAAAAGCCCAATGGCCGTGGCACGTGTTAACCGTGCTGGTGCTGATCGGCCTGGCCGGCGCGTTGTACTACGCCACCTCGCTGATGTCCTACGAATGGCGCTGGAACCGCGTGCCGCAATACTTCGCCTACCATGCCGAAGAATCCCAGCGTGCCGCCGACATTTCTACCGTCAGCGAACTGGTGCGCAAGGGCGACAAGGCTGAAGTCACTCTGCGCAATGATGCCGGTGATGAGCAGCACCTGACCGTCGACGACAACAGCCTGCAAGTCGTCCAAGGCGATGATGTGGCTGAAGGCGATGTCGTCGGCGTAACCCGCCATTGGGCCGCAGGTCCGCTGTTATGGGGGCTTTGGACCACCTTGTGGTTGTCCGTGGTCTCCGGAGTGCTCGGTCTGCTGATCGGCTTGTTCACGGGCCTTTGCCGTCTGTCGAACAACCCGACCCTGCGTGACCTGTCGACGATCTATGTCGAACTGGTCCGCGGCACTCCGTTGCTGGTGCAGATCTTCATCTTCTACTTCTTCATCGGCACCGTGATGAACCTGTCCCGGGAATTCGCCGGGATCGCCGCGCTGTCGCTGTTCACCGGTGCCTATGTGGCGGAAATCATCCGCTCGGGTGTGCAGTCGATCGCCCGTGGCCAGAACGAAGCCGCACGCTCCCTGGGTTTGAGCGCTGGCCAGTCGATGCGCCACGTGGTGCTGCCGCAAGCCTTGAAACGCGTGCTGCCGCCGTTGGCCGGGCAGTTCATCAGTCTGGTCAAGGACACTTCGCTGGTGTCGGTGATCGCCATTACCGAGCTGCTCAAAAGCGGTCGCGAAGTCATCACCACCTCGTTCTCGCCGTTCGAAATCCTGTTCTGCGTGGCCGGTCTGTACCTGTTGATCAACCTGCCGCTGTCGAAAATCGCCAGCCGGCTTGAGCGGAGGCTCGCGCAAAGTGATTGAAGTCCGCGATCTGGTAAAAGTTTTCGACACTCGTGGTCAGGTGGTTCGCGCGGTGGATAACGTTTCGACGCACGTGGCCAAAGGCGAAGTGCTGGTGGTAATCGGCCCGTCCGGTTCCGGCAAATCGACCTTCCTGCGCTGCCTCAACGGCTTGGAAGAGTTCGACGCGGGCTCGGTGAGCATCGACGGCCTGCAACTGGCCGACCCGAAAACCGATGTGAATGCCTACCGCCGCGAAGTCGGCATGGTGTTCCAGCACTTCAATCTGTTCCCGCACATGACCGTGCTGGAAAACCTCTGCCTCGCCCAGAAAGTTGTGCGTAAGCGCGGCAAGAAGGAGCGTGAGGCCAAGGCCCTGGCGTTGCTGGAAAAAGTCGGTATTGCGCAGAAGGCCAACGAGTTTCCGTCGCGCTTGTCCGGCGGTCAGCAGCAGCGCGTGGCCATCGCCCGGGCACTGGCGATGGAACCGAAGGTCATGCTGTTCGATGAGCCAACCTCGGCGCTCGATCCGGAAATGGTCGGTGAAGTGCTGGACGTGATGAAGACTCTGGCGGTGGAAGGCATGACCATGGTTTGCGTCACCCACGAAATGGGCTTCGCCCGGGAAGTGGCGGATCGGGTGCTGTTTTTCGATCACGGCAAATTGCTGGAAGACGCTTCACCGGCCGAATTCTTCGATGCGCCGAAGGATCCTCGGGCTCAGGCGTTCCTTCGCCAGGTTCTCTAAGAGCAGCTGCCTTGTGGGCCGCTAATCGCGGGCAAGCCCGCTCCCACAGTGATTGGGTCGAACACAGCATTTGTGAACAACACAAAACCTGTGGGAGCGTGGCTTGCCCGCGATTGCATCACCTCGGTTCAGAGCGAGCCGATGCCAGATGAATCACCTCAAACCTTGAATCTGCCCACCAACATCTGCAAATGCGTCCCCAACCGTGCCAGCTCAACGCTGGACGCCGCGGTTTCTTCACTGGCTGCCGAGGTCTGCTCGGATACGTCGCGCACGTTCAGCACGCTACGGTTGATCTCTTCGGCCACCGCGCTTTGCTGCTCGGCGGCGGCAGCAATCTGCTGGTTCATCGACTGAATCGCCGACACGGTGCGAGTGATGCTTTCCAGTGAACCCCCAGCGCGGCGGGTCAGTTCGACGCTGCTGTCGGTCAGGCTGCGGCTGTTGTCCATGATGGTCGCGACTTGCTGGGTGCCGGTTTGCAGGCCGACGATCAGCTCTTCGATTTCTTCGGTGGACTTCTGGGTGCGCTGGGCCAGGCTGCGGACTTCGTCGGCGACCACTGCAAAGCCGCGTCCGGCCTCACCGGCACGGGCGGCTTCAATAGCCGCGTTGAGCGCCAGCAGGTTGGTTTGCTGGGCCACGGATTTGATCACGTCGAGCACGCTGCCGATCTTGTCGCTTTCGCGTTTGAGATGACCCATGGCCTCGGTGGAGTTGCCGACTTCCTTGGCCAGGCGCTCGATCTGGGCGATGGCTTCGCCGACCACTTTGTCACCTTCGCGGGCCTGTTGGTCGGCGGCGACGGCCGCTTCGCAAGCTTCTTCGGCGTTGCGCGCAACTTCCTGCACAGTGGCGGTCATTTCGTTCATGGCGGTGGCCACCTGATCGGTCTCGACCTTCTGGCTGTTGACTCCGGCGCTGGTCTGCTCGGTGACTGCCGACAACTCTTCGGCGGCGCTGGCGATTTGCGTGACGCCATCGCTGATGCCGCCGATCAGTTCGCGCAGACCCAGGGTCATGCTCTGCATGGCGCGCTGTAGCTGACCCAGTTCGTCCTGGCGTTCAGAGATGAGGTTTTGGGTGAGGTCGCCAGCCGCAACGCGCTCGGCCACTTTGAGGGTCTGGTTCAGGGGGATCACGATCTGGCGGGTGATGGCCCAGGCGGCGAGCATGCCAAAGGCGAGGGCCAGGGCGGTGGCCAACAGCAGCAGGTTTTTGGCGTGTGCGGCGTCGGTGTCACGGACGATGGTTTGCGACACGGTGAGTTTTTTGCTGACGTCTAGCAGGATGTGGCCTTGTACGGCCATGCGTTTGAGGGCCGCGGCGCTGCCAACCTGAGAGTCTCGGAACTGGCTGACGGCGGCGCGGTAGGCCTTGAGTGAGTCAGTGGCCTGCTGCAGGTTGGCGATGTGCTGTTCCGGCAGTTTGGAGGGCAGACTTGCGAGGTTTTTCAACGCGTTGTCGATGGCGTCCAGAGCAGGTTGCTCGGCCTCGGTTTTACCGCTGTAGGTGTAACCGCGTACCTGGAAGCGTGCTTGCTGGATCAGTTTGCTCAAGTCGATCACGCTGTTGAAATCGGCGACGCTGTCACCCAGCAGCATGGATTTTTCGACTTCGACGACACGGGCCACGGCGTTGTCGGCGGTGACGCCGAGTTTGCCGCGGGCATCTTCGCGGTGGGCGCCGGCCTGGGTCATGGCGGTGAAGGCTTGTTTGTACTCACTGACGGCGGCTAGTTGCTGGTCGATCATGGCCACGTCGGCCGGTTGTTCGATCAACGTGCGCGCGGTTTTCAGGCCGGTATCGAGTTGGCCGAGCAGGTCGTTGACCGCACCGGGGCCTTGGTCGCCACGACGCATTTCGTAATCCAGACGGGCTAGGCGCAGGTCTTTGGTCAGGTCATTGAGGCTGGCAATAAACCCCAGCTTATCGCCGCGACTCATCACTCCGCTTAGGCCGGTCCAACCGGTGAAGGTGATCAACAACGTCAATAGCAGCACCAGACCGAAGCCGACGCTCAGTTTGCGGTTAACGCTGATGTTCCCCAGTTTCTCGGCTAGCCATCGGTACATGCTGCAACTCCCAGGACCATTCATTGGTTTTATGGGAACTGTATCGGCAGGTGAGCGGGGTTCTGTAGGTTGCTAGAAAAGGCGTGCGAGCAGCGCGGTGACGGCGGTTTCGACGCGCAGGATGCGATCGCCCAGTTGCACCGGTTGCAGGCCGGACTTGCCGAGCAGGTCGATTTCGTAAGGGATCCAGCCTCCTTCGGGGCCGATCGCCAAGGTTACCGGTTCGTCCAGACCACGAGGGCAGGGCGGGTAGTTGCCGGGGTGGCCGACGAGGCCGAGGGTGCCCTCGGTGATCGCCGGCAGACGGTCTTCCACGAAGGGCTTGAAGCGTTTCTCGATAACGATTTCCGGCAGCACGCTGTCCCGGGCCTGTTCGAGGCCGAGGATCAACTGCTCGCGAATCGCCTCGGGTTCCAGGAACGGCGTTTGCCAGAAGCTCTTCTCGACACGATAGCTGTTCACCAGAATGATTCGTGGCACACCCATGGCCGCCACGGTCTGGAACACCCTACGGAGCATTTTCGGTCGCGGCAGGGCCAGCACCAGGGTCAGCGGCAGCTTGGCCGGTGGTGGCTGGTCGAGGGTGACGCGCAGTTCGGCTTCATCGGCGTCCAGACGCAGCAACTCGGCCGAGCCCATCAGCCCGCCGATACGCCCGACCCGCAGGCTGTCGCCGACAGCCGAGCGATGAACTTCCTGCATATGGGTCAAGCGGCGATCGCGCAGGATCGCCCGGTCGGCCGCAATGAAGTCGGCCTCTTCGAGTAACAGCAGATTCACGGTTGAGTCGCTGGCGGCTGGTCGTTGTTGTCGTCAACCGGTTGATCGTCCGGGTGCTCGCCGCGCTTGCTGATCAGGCTACCGAACAGGATGCCGATCTCGAACAGTAGCCACATCGGTATGGCCAACAGCGTCTGCGAGAAGATGTCCGGCGGCGTCAGGATCATGCCGACCACGAAGCAGCCGATGATCACGTACGGGCGGATCTTTTTCAGGTATTTGACGTCGACCACGCCGATCCATACCAGCAGCACCACGGCCACCGGGATTTCGAACGCCACGCCGAAGGCGAAAAACAGCGTCATGACGAAGTCGAGGTAGCTGCTGATGTCGGTCATCATCTCCACGCCGGCCGGGGTGGCGGCGGCGAAGAATTTGAAGATCAGCGGGAACACCAGGTAGTAGGCGAACGCCATACCGGCGTAGAACAGCATGATGCTCGATACCAGCAAGGGTACGGCGATGCGCTTCTCATGCTTGTACAGGCCTGGCGCAATGAAGCCCCAGATCTGATGCAGGATCACCGGGATCGCCAGGAACAGCGACACCATCATGGTCAGCTTCAGCGGCGTCAGGAACGGCGACGACACGTCGGTGGCGATCATCGTCGCGCCCACTGGCAGGTACTGGCGCAGCGGCGTGGAGACGAAGGTATAGATCTGCTGGGTGAAGGCGAACAACCCGGCGAAGATGATGAAGATCGCCGCCACGCAGCGCAGCAGACGGGTACGCAACTCGGTGAGGTGCGAAACCAGCGGCATGTGCTGGTCGTTTTCGGGGAGATCGCTCATGAGGCTCGCGGCGGCAGTGTTGGGTCTTGAGGAGCCGGCGCAACAGGCGCTGCCGCAGGCGTAACAGGTTCGATCGGTGCCGCTGCAACGGGCGCAGGTTCTACGGCCGCTACAACCGGGGCAGGCTCGGCAGCGGTCGGAGCATGAATCGTCTGCTCCGTTACAGGTTCAACCGGCTTAACCGGCTTAACCGGTGTGGCCTCTTGCTGGGTCGGCGTGAAAATCTTCCGCGCCTCCTGCTCCAGCGACAGAATGTGCTCGTTGTGCAGTTGCCGACGAATCTCATCGGCACCGATTTCACGTTCAACTTCCTGTTTGATCGCGTTGAAGCTGCGCTTTAACCGCCCAACCCAAAGGCCAGCGGTGCGCGCAGCGCCCGGCAGACGCTCGGGGCCCAGTACCAGCAGGGCAACGAGGCCGACGAGCAGCAGTTCAGAGAAGCTGATACCAAACATTAGTCAGTGCTCACACGTCTTTGCGGATCGGCTCTTCGACTTTTTGCGCCTGCACGTCGATGGTGTGCGACTGGTTCACGGACTGTGTGGGCTGTGGTTGAGCAGGTGGAACCGGTTGTTGCGGGGTCACCGTCGGGTCAGCCGGCTTGTCTTCATCGTTCATGGCTTTGCGAAAGCCCTTGATCGACTCGCCCACGTCGGTGCCGAGGTTTTTCAGCTTCTTGGTGCCAAACACCAGCACGACAACAACCAGGATGACGATCCAGTGTTTCCAGTCAAAAATGCCCATGGTCCTGCTCCTCTCTAAATAGTTGTTCAGGCGGACGGACGCGAGGCTTTCTCGGCGTGTCCGGACAGACCGAAGCGACGGTCCAGTTCATCGAGCACAGCCTGCGGATGCTGCCCAAGCTGGGCGAGCATGACCATGCTGTGGAACCATAAATCGGCGGTTTCGTAGATCACGTCGCTGCAGTCACCGCTGATGGCGGCGTCCTTGGCGGCAATAATGGTTTCTACCGACTCTTCGCCGACTTTTTCCAGAATCTTGTTCAAGCCCTTGTGGTACAGGCTGGCGACATACGAGCTGTCGGCGGCGGCACCCTTGCGTTCTTCCAGTACTTCGGCCAGACGGGTCAGAGTGTCACTCATGTGTGTGTCCTGCGGAATAGATAGCGTGCGGGTCTTTCAGAACCGGGTCGACGGTTTTCCAGTCGCCGTTCTCGAAAACGCGATAGAAGCAGCTCTGGCGACCGGTATGGCAAGCGATGTCGCCAACCTGCTCGACCATCAGGATGATCACGTCGGCGTCACAGTCCAGGCGCATCTCATGCAGGGTTTGCACGTGGCCGGACTCTTCGCCCTTGCGCCACAGTTTGCCACGGGAACGTGACCAGTAAATGGCGCGGTTTTCGGCAGCCGTCAGTTCCAGCGCTTCGCGGTTCATCCAGGCCATCATCAGGACGCGCCCGGTTTTATGATCCTGTGCGATCGCTGGCACCAGGCCATCAGCGTCCCACTTGATCTCGTCCAGCCAGTTTTTCATCTTCGACTCCGACAGCGGGCTCCACACTTCATTAGTGAAGCCCAGGCGTTGAAACAGTGTGCCAGCGTGCGGGGGCTCTGGCTATCGGCGAACGACCAGATACAAACCGACGGCCACCATGATGCCCGCCGGCCAATGGCCCAATTCGTTCAACGGCCCGCCGGCTGCGAGTATCGTGCCGCCTGCCAGGTGCGCAGAGCCGAGCAGGCGCATGAACCAGTCGTCCTTGCGCCGGTGCCACGGTGGCGGCGGGTCGTAGGCGTGCGGTTGGGACATGCGCTCGAGCAGGTCGCGGGCCATGTTGGCCAAGTGCGGCAATTGCTCAAACTGGCTCTGCACGTTGCCGATCAAGGCTTTGGGGCTGACGCGTTCACGCATCCAGCGTTCAAGGAACGGCTGGGCGGTGTTCCACAAAT
This sequence comes from Pseudomonas sp. ANT_H12B, assembly GCF_008369325.1. GTDB lineage: Bacteria > Pseudomonadota > Gammaproteobacteria > Pseudomonadales > Pseudomonadaceae > Aquipseudomonas. The sequence goes on from NZ_VOBI01000003.1 coordinate 269,930, forward strand.
CGAGGTCCGGGTACAGCTGACGGCCCAGGCCTTCGATGTTCAACAGGGTTTTTTGCAGCAGAACCAGCTGCGGCTGGACTTCCATGTTGAAGCGTCGAGCGGTCTGGAACAGGCGCATCAGCACCTGACCGAAGGAAATATCTTTTAACGGTTTTTCGAAGATCGGCTCGCACACGGTGCGGATCGCCGCTTCGAATTCATTGAGTTTGGTTTCCGCCGGCACCCAGCCCGAATCGATGTGCAGCTGCGCCACGCGACGGTAGTCACGCTTGAAGAACGCGAACAGGTTGCGGGCCAGGTAATCCTGATCTTCCGGGGTCAGGCTGCCGACGATGCCGCAATCGATTGCAATGTATTGCGGGCTCCACGGGTTCACGGTGCTGACGAAGATGTTGCCGGGGTGCATGTCGGCGTGGAAGAAGCTGTCGCGGAACACCTGGGTGAAGAAGATCTCCACGCCGCGTTCGGCGAGCATTTTCATGTCGGTGCGCTGGTCGGCGAGGGTCGCGAGGTCAGTGACCTGGATTCCGTAGATGCGCTCCATCACCAGCACTTTCGGCCGGCACCAGTCCCAATAGACTTGCGGCACGTAGAGCAGCTCCGAGCCGTCGAAGTTACGCTTCAACTGGCTGGCGTTGGCCGCTTCGCGCAGCAGGTCGAGTTCGTCGTAGATGGTTTTTTCGTAGTCCTGGACCACGTCCACCGGGTGCAGAAGGCGCGCGTCGGCCGAAAGTTTTTCGGCGGCGCGGGCGAGGATGAACAGCCACGCCAGATCCTGCGCGATGATCGGCTTCAGGCCTGGGCGGATCACCTTGACCACCACTTCTTCGCCGGTTTTCAGTTGCGCGGCATGTACCTGCGCGACCGAGGCCGAGGCCAGCGGTTCAACGTCGAAGCGGGAGAACACTTCGCTGATCTTTTTGCCGAGCTGCTCTTCGATCAGCCTGACCGACACCTGCGAGTCGAACGGCGGCACGCGGTCCTGCAACTTCATCAGCTCATCGGCGATGTCTTCCGGCAGCAGGTCGCGGCGAGTGGACAGGATCTGGCCGAACTTGATGAAAATCGGTCCCAGGTCCTGCAATGCCAGGCGTAATCGCGCACCGCGGCTCAGGTCCAGCGTCTTGCGCGGGAACCAGCGCCACGGCAAGGCGTAGCGCAGCGCCAGCAGAAACCAGGGCAGCGGCAGGGCGAACAGCAGGTCATCGAGGCGGTAGCGAATCACAACGCGCTGGATGCGCAACAAACGGCGGACGGCAAGCAGCTTCATGCGTTATCGCTTGGGTCGAGGGATCGGGAAAGGCGCTCGAAACGCGCCTCGAGACGTTCCAGATCAAGTTTGATCTGGTCCAGTTCACTGAAACGGGCTTCGGCTTCGCGCTGACCGACGAGGGTGCGCGATTCTTCGGCCAGGTATTCGCCAAGATTTTGATTCAGGCTGGCAAACCCTTGCTGATACCAACGTGCGCGGCTGCGCAGGTGACCGCCGAGCAGTTGCGTGGCGACCGGACCCAGCCAGCGCGAGAGTTCGTACTCCCAGTCCAGTTCGAGGTCCTGAAGGATCGCCGCCAGTTCCAGCAGCACGCCGCTGTCACCGTCGAGTTCGACTTCAGGAGCATGCAGGACCGAAGTCTTGTCCTTGCTCATCGCCAGTTTCAGCAGGCTGGAGGCCGGTGCGCGCAAGGTGCAGTCGGCGCCGGTTTCCCAGTGGGAAGCCAGCATCAGGCCTTCGTCGCTGGGCAGGATGAACACTTGCAGAGCCGGGCTGCGGCAGTCGACGGCAATCACCTTGCCACTCAAATGCGCCAGACGCGGCAGCGCCGTGCTGTCGAGACGCAGCACCCGGTTCAGACCGAGTTCAACGCTGGCGAGCAGGCCGGCCAGCAACATCAGGGTTTGATGCCACGGTGCAGGGCGACGATGCCTGCGGTCATGTTGTGATAGGTCACGCGGTCGAAACCGGCCTCGACCATCATCGACTTCAGGGTTTCCTGGTTCGGGTGCATGCGGATCGATTCGGCGAGGTAACGATAGCTTTCCGAGTCGTTGGTGATCAGCTTGCCCATCAGCGGCATGAAGGCGAACGAGTAGGCGTCGTAGGCTTTGGACATCAGCGCGTTGGTCGGTTTGGAGAACTCCAGCACCAGCAAACGGCCGCCCGGTTTCAGCACGCGCAGCATCGAGCGCAGGGCGTCTTCTTTATGGGTCACGTTGCGCAGGCCGAAAGCGATGGTCACGCAGTCGAAATGGTTGTCCGGGAACGGCAGCTTTTCAGCGTCGGCCTGAACGAATTCGACATTGCCGGCCACACCGAGGTCCAGCAGGCGGTCACGACCGACCTTGAGCATGGATTCGTTGATGTCGGCCAACACGACCTGGCCGGTCGGGCCAACCAGGTGCGAGAACTTCTTGGTCAGATCGCCCGTGCCGCCAGCGATGTCCAGCACGCGGTTACCGGTGCGAACGCCCGACAGTTCGATCGCGAAACGCTTCCACAGACGGTGCATGCCGCCCGACAGGAGGTCGTTCATCAAGTCGTACTTGGCGGCTACCGAGTGGAAAACCTCAGCGACTTTTTCCGCTTTTTGGCTTTCCGGAACGTTTTTGAAACCGAAGTGAGTGGTGGGTTCGGCATCGCTGCCTTTGCGCTGATCAGTCATATCGCTGTCACCAGAAGAGAATGCGGGACATTCTAATCCCGGTGGCCTGCTTTGTCTTGGCAAGGCTGAAGGTAAGATGTAGAACCGCCGGGACGTTTTGACGCAGTCAGGGTCAAGATGCTTCAGGAAGTATTCATAAAGCAGGAGTCATTCGATGGCCCGTATTAGTGTTGAACGTGCCCACGGCCTGGGCAAGGAAGCGGCCCGCGAGAAGGCTGACCAATTGGCGCAGAAGCTGTCCGATCAATATGGCCTGGAGCCGCAATGGTCCGGTGACACGCTGAATCTCAAGCGCTCCGGGGTGAAAGGTGCGGTGCATGTCAGCGAAGATTCGATCCGCGTCGATGTGGAGTTGGGCCTGATGATGTCGGCCATGAGCGGCATGATCAAATCGGAAATCGAAAAGGCGCTCGATAAAGCCCTGGTCTGACCCGGTTTTTTCTATGAAACACGATCCCACAAGTTCGGTGGTGTTCCTGACTACTTGTTTATGTCAGTTGTTAGGGTGCCGTTTCTAATTATTCTCACTACTTTGTGCCTGAGCCCGACACTTTCGCGGGCAGTTCCTCAAACCTTCTGCGCGTGAGGTGCACCATGGCCAAAGTTATTTTGAAGAAAAAAATCGACGCTTCGACAGCTGCTCTGAGCGACGTTAGAACCTACGCTCGCAAGATCTGGCTAGCAGGCCTGGGTGCCTACACCAAGGTCGGCCAAGAGGGCGGCGAGTACTTTCAAGAGCTGATAGAGGCTGGTCAAGCGGTTGAAAGTAAAGGCAAAAAAGTAGTTGCCGAGAAACTTGAAGCGGCCAATGCCGAGATCGATGAAGCCAAGAGTGAAGTAAGCACTTTCAAAGGCAAGGTCGAACTTCAACTCGACAAGGTCGAGAAGGCTTTTGACTCGCGTGTCGCAAGTACCTTGAATCGTATCGGCATTCCGTCTAAACATGACGTTGAGACACTCTCTGCCAAGCTCGATGAGCTGACGGCATTGCTCGAACGCGTCGCGCGTAAATCTTAAGGAGAACGGGATGGCTGGTAAAAAGAACACCGAAAAAGAAGGCAGCTCGTGGATCGGGAAAGTCGAAGACTACTCCCGCAAAATCTGGCTGGCTGGTTTAGGCGTGTACTCGAAGATCGACACTGACGGCAGCAAGCTCTTCGATACATTGGTTAAAGACGGCGAGAAAGCCGAGAAGCTCACCAAGAGCGTTGTCGGCAAGAAAGTCGATGCTGCCAAGGACTCTGCCTCGTCGGCCAAGTCGCGCATCAGCGGCGTGAAAGATCGTGCACTGGGCAAGTGGGATGAGTTGGAAGGTGCTTTTGACAAGCGCCTGAACAGCGCCATTTCGCGCCTGGGTGTTCCAAGCCGTAATGAAGTGAAAGCGCTGCACAGCAAGGTCGATACGCTGACCAAGCAGATCGAAAAACTCACCGGTGCCAAAGTGGCACCTGTTGCGGCGAAAACCGCGGCGGCCAAACCAGCAGCGAAGTCTGCTGCCAAGCCGCTGGCTAAAGCTGCCGCTAAACCGGCTGCCAAACCAGCAGCGAAAGCCGCAGCCAAGCCTGCTGCCAAAACTGCCGCAGCTAAACCTGCAGCAGCCAAGGCAGCGGCCAAACCGGTCGCTGCAAAAGCTGCGGCTAAATCAGCAGCAAAACCTGCAGCGGCTAAGCCGGCAACGAAAAGCGCATCGGCCAAACCTGCAGCCAAGCCAGCGGCAAAACCTGCCGCAGCGAAGAAGCCTGCAGTGAAAAAACCGGCAGCAGCGAAAGCGGCTACACCAAAACCAGCAGTGGCTGTCGCCAAACCGGCAACTCCGGTCAGCACCTCGAACTCTGCTGCCGCGCCGACCCCTGCTGTAACCCCGACTGCCGCGCCAGCTCCATCGACGCCAACCAGTCAGTCCTGATTTCAGGGCTCAAGAAAACGCCCGGCCTGCAAAGGTCGGGCGTTTTTGTTTGTGCACGGATTCATGAACACCACAGAACCAATGTGGGAGCGAGCCTGCTCGCGAATGCAATTTGTCAGTCGGCCTCTATGCTGACTGACACACCGCTTTCGCGAGCAGGCTCGCTCCCACAGGGGTTATTCGTGTTCTTCGAGGTATTGGAGTGCCAACTGCTCGGTCGCAACCTTGATCGGCGGCAGCAAGTGCGGCGCGACCAGCATCATGATCTGGTACACCACCAATCGCACTTCACCTTCACGATCCAGAATCCGCTGATAGTCCAGCGAGAACAGAAGCGTCATGGTGATTTGCTCCACCAGCTGACCCAACGCCTGAGTGTCGCTGACCAACTGCCCCTGAGCTTTCAATCGCGCGAGCAATGAAGCCAGCGTGCGCTTTAATGCGTTGAGCAGATTGCGTATGCCCTTGGCCAGTTTTGGCAGGCGCCCGGCGAGGTTCGACAGGTCCTGGAACAGAAACCGGTAGTGGGCCAGGCGTTCGACGATCAGGTGCAGGAACAGCCAGTAATCTTCCGGTGCCAGTTCTACATCGGCAGGTGGATCGAGCAGTGGTGCCAGCTCGGCTTGAAAGCGTTCGAACAGACCGAGGATCAGCGGTTCCTTGCCGTGGAAGTGGTAATAGAGGTTACCAGGGCTGATGCCCATTTCGTTGGCAACTTCCATGGTGGAAACGTTCGGTTCGCCCTTCTGATTGAACAACTGCAGGGCACATTCGAGAATCCGTTCGCGGGTTTTCATCCAGTCTTCTTAATGGTCGAGTCATGCCACGGCCAACTCTGGCCGTGGTTCGTTGCCAGTCAGCGCACGCGCACGTAAGTGCCCGGTGCCGCTTCCATCGGTGGATAGTTGTGGTTGCCGAGGGTCATCTGGGTTTCTTTTTGCGCACCCGAGCGTTCCTGAATCCAGTCCAGCCATGGGGTCCACCAACTGCCATCGACTTGTTTGGCGTCGTAATACCAGGCCCGAGGGTCGCTGGTCAGTTTCGCGCTCTCGACGTAGTTGGCTTTCGGATTGGTGGGCGGGTTGAGAATGCTCTGCACATGGCCGCTGTTGGACAGCACGAAGCGCCGTTCGCCACCCAGCAGCAGGGTCGAGCGATACACCGCATCCCACGGTGTGATGTGGTCGTTCATGCCCGCCACGCTGAAGCTGTCGACGGTGACTTTCTGCAAGTCGATCGGCGTGCCGCACACTTCCAGTCCACCCGGACGACCCAGCGGGTTGTATTTGAAGAAGTCCAGCAAGTCGCCGTGAAGGGCGGCCGGCAGACGCGTGTTGTCGTTGTTCCAGTAGAGAATGTCGAACGCCGGCGGCTCTTTACCCAGCAGGTAGTTATTGACGAAGTAGCTCCAGATCAAATCGTTGGGACGCATCCAGGCAAAGACTTTGGCCATGTCGCGACCGTCCAGCACACCCTTCTGATAGGAGCGACGCTTGGTTGCCTCAAGGGTCTGCTCGTCTGCGAAGAGGGTCGCCGGAGAATCCATCTGACTGTCGAGCAGGCTCACCAGGTACGTCGCGCTGGATACGCGGCGCAATTGCCGCTTGGCCTGTAAATGGCCTTGCAGCGCAGCAATGGTCAGCCCTCCGGCGCAGGCGCCCATCAGGTTGACCTCGCGGGCACCGGTGATCGCCCGGCAGACGTTCATCGCTTCTTCCACCGCTTCGACGTAGGTCGACAAACCCCATTCGCGGTGACGCACATCAGGATTTCGCCAACTGATCATGAAGGTTTGCAGGCCATTCTTCAGGGCGAACTGGACGAAGCTGTTGTGTGGGCTCAGGTCGAAAATGTAGTACTTGTTGATTTGCGGCGGCACCACCAGCAGCGGTTTGGAATACTGTTTTTCGCTCATCGGCTTGTACTGGATCAGCTCCAGCAGCTCGTTGCGAAACACCACTGAGCCGGTAGTCGTGGCGACTGTTTTGCCGACCTCGAACGCCTGTTTGGTGACTTGTCTGGGCAGGCCGTCGTTGTGCAGGAAGTCGTCGACCAGGTGGCTGATACCTCGCACCAGGCTGTTGCCGCCGGAGTTGAAGATTTCCTTGATCGCCAACGGATTAAGCAGGCTGTTGGACGGTGCCATGGCGTCATTGAGCAAGGCGAACGCGAAGTGGGCACGGGCGCGATCGTCCGGGGTCATGTTGCTCTCGTCGATCCAGTGTTTGACCTGCTTCTGCCAGCTCAGGTAAGCCTGCAAGCTGCGGCGATAAAAAGGGTTGAGGCTCCACGCCGGGTCGGCAAAGCGATTGTCCTGCGGATTGGTCGGGTGCAGGGTTTCGCCCAGCAGCACGCGACCCAGTTGGCCGCCCAGCTTCAAAGCGTGTCGAGCGCTGTGCACCGGGTTACGCAAGCCATGGGCGGCAACGCTGCGTAGGGTCGAAAACAGATCCCGGCCACGCAGGCCGGTAATCGCACTCTGTGCGTTGATGAACGCGGCGGGAGTGGGCAAAAAGTCCTTCGCTGGTTTTTCGCGCATGAATCAACACTCCTTCGTCTTCAGGCCAAATACAGATACACCGAACCAGAACACCATAGACGCTGTTACGGGTTGTTGCGCGGCGCGGCGTCCTGCCGACCGCTTTTCATCACCCAAAGCCAGGGTTGATTAACCGCCCAATGGCGCCGGATGCGGATGCATCACTGCGCGCTGCCGTTCTTCCTGGAGGAATTTCATGATGATCGGTGCCACTGCTTCGGCCCGGGTAATCAGGAATAGATGCCCGTCATCGATGATGTGCAACTGAGCATTGGGAATCCGCCAGGCGAGCAATCGCATGTTGACCAGCGGGATCAGCGGATCGTCGTCGCCGGCCAGCACCAGGGTCGGCTGATGAATCTTGTGCAGCCAGTGAATGCTGGTCCAGCCGAGGCCGGCGAACAGCTGCCAGTAGTAACCGAGCTTGCCCGCCGAGCGGACTTTCGCCGCATGACTGGCAGCCAGCGTTGGATCGCGCCGGAACGCGCCGCCATAGATCATCGGTGCGATGCGGATCACATGAGACGGCTGGATGTAGCGTCGTGGGCTGGCCATCATCCACAGCACTTTCGGCTTGCCCGGCACCATCACTGCACCAGCCGCCGTGGCCGCCAGCACGAGTTTCTTGCAGCGCTCGGGATAGTCGTAAGCGAACTGCTGGGCGAGGGCGCCCCCCCATGACACGCCGATCACGTTGACTTGCCCGTAATCGAGATAATCGAGCATCCGCGCGGTGAGTTTCGCCAGGCCCGGAAAACGATACGGCCGATTCGGCGTCGACGAACCGCCGACACCGGGCACATCGAAAGCAATGACTTCCAGGTCCGGGTCCAGCGCGGCGACAAACGGAAACACCAGCTCCAGGTTGGCGCCAATGCCGTTGAAAATCAGCAAAGGGGTCAAGTGAGGCTTGCCGGGGCGTACTGCCGTCCGGAGGGTCTGGCCATCCAGGTCGACGGTACGAAATATGAACGGTTGCGGCATGCTTCAGGCCCTGTGGGGTGGTATCGCTATCTCATCTTTATTGTGGGAGCGAGTTTGCTCGCGATAGCGGTCTAACAGTCGACATCAATGTTGAATGTAATGACCTCATCGCGAGCAAGCTCGCTCTCACAGGTATCAGTTACCGCTCATGTACGTAGGTGCCCGGTGCGGCCTCGCCCGCCGGATAAGCCTTGTTGCCCAGGCTGGCCGGAGACTTCTTCAGCTTGCCCGAACGCTCGGCCTGCCATGCCTGCCAGTGCAGCCACCAGGAATCAGTGTGCTTGGTGGAGTTTTCTTGCCACTCCTCAGCCTTGACCGGCATCTCGACGCTGGTCATGTAGCGCGATTTCGGATTGCCCGGCGGGTTCAGAATGCTCTGGATATGCCCGCTGCTGGACAATACGAACTCGACCTTGCCACCGAACAGTTGCGCCGATTTGTAGCAGGACTTCCACGGGGTGATGTGGTCGTTGGTACCGGCCAGGGAGAAGATATCGGCCGTGACCTGCTTCAGGTCGATCGGCGTACCGCACACTTCCAGTGCATCAGGGCGGATCAACGGGTTGGTTTTGAACATTTCGATCAGGTCGCCGTGGAATGCTGCCGGCAACCGTGTGGTGTCGTTGTTCCAGAACAGGATGTCGAACACCGGCGGTTCGTTACCCAGCAGGTAGTTATTGACCCAGTAGTTCCAGATCAGATCGTTGGGGCGCATCCAGGCGAAGACTTTCGCCATGTCGCGGCCTTCCAGCACACCCGCCTGATAGGAGTGACGCTTGGCAGCTTCGAGGGTCTGCTCGTCGACGAACAACGCCACGTCGCTGTCCAGGGTGGTGTCCAGCACGCTCACCAGCAAGGTCAGCGCGTTGACCTTCTTCTCGCCGATCGCGGCGTAGTGGCCCAGCAGGGCGGTACAGGTGATGCCACCGGAGCAGGCGCCGAGCATGTTGATGTCTTTGCTGCCGGTGATCGCGGTGACCACGTTGACCGCTTCTTTGAGCGCTTCGATGTAGGTCGACAGACCCCACTCGCGCTGCTCCTTGGTCGGGTTGCGCCAGCTGACGATGAACGTCTGCATGTTGTTGCGCAGGCAGAAGCGCGCCAGGCTCTTGTCCGGGCTCAGGTCGAAAACATAGAACTTGTTGATTTGCGGCGGCACCACCAGCAGTGGGCGCTCGTGCACCTGTTCGGTGGTCGGCCGGTACTGGATCAGTTCCAGCACGTCGTTGCGAAACACCACCGCGCCTTCGGTCACGCCCAGGTTCTTGCCGACTTCGAATGCGCCCATGTTGACCTGGCTCGGCATGCCGCCGTTGTGTACCAGGTCCTTGGCCAGATGCGAAAGGCCATCGAGCAGGCTTTTGCCGCCGGTTTCAAAGAAGCGTTTGACCGCCGCCGGGTTGACCGCACTGTTGGTCGGGGCCATGGCTTCGGTCATCAGGTTGATCACGAAATGCCCGCGACTGACGTCCTTGGGCGGGAGGTTGCTGTCGTCGATCCAGTCGTGGAGCTCCTTGCGCCACGCCAGGTAAGTTTGCAAATAACGTTTGTAGAGCGGGTTCTGGCTCCAGGCCGGGTCGGCGAAGCGACGGTCATCGCTTGCCGGTTGCAGCTCGGATTTGCCGAACAACACGTTCTTCAGTTCAAGACCGAAATGGGCGACATGCCTGGCGCTGTGAATCGGTTGTTTGATGGCCTGTCTCAGCACCATTCGAGCGGAAGCCAGCAGATCTTTTCCACGCAGCCCAACGACAGGATTCAGCCCCAAGGTATTTTCCGAGGCTTGATACTTCAAGTCATCGTTATTCTTGTTACTCATCTACGACGCTCCATTGTCCTGAGACGAGTACCTGAGTCCAGCTGTGCTGTCACACAGCCAATGCCAGGTACTACTGCTCGGGTGACCGTTAATTCTGCATCGCTGCTGTTTTATCGCAGAGAGCACTGCAGGGAACTTGCCAGTTCCATTGGTTACCCGAGTTTAATTTTTTTCGCAAGCAGGCCAATCGTCGGCCCAGAAGCGGAGCATTCAAACAGATGGAATTAGAAAATGCCTTCTAATGAGCGAAAGGCCTGAGCTAGAGCATCAGCTTGACGACCGATTCGTTCGGGTCGCGGGTCTTTCCGGCGGCTTTGAGCTCGGCAAGATAATCGTTCCAGAGATCCTCTTGGCGCACGCCCAACTGGTACAGATATTCCCAGGTGAACAGGCCGCTGTCGTGGCCATCGTCGAAGGTCAATTTCAGTGCGTACTGACCGGCCGGCTCGACCTTGCTCAGGCCTACGCCGATCTTGCCAAATTGCAGGATAGGTTTGCCGTGGCCCTGGACCTCGGCGGAAGGAGAGTGCACGCGCAAGAACTCGGCGGGCAGGTGATGTTCCTCGCCCGACGCGTATTTCAGCGACAGGGTTTTCGAGGCTTTGTGCAGTTTGATATCGGTGGGGAGTTGGGTCATGACCTGGAGTCCGTCTGTAGGCGCGTGGTCTGACTCCTGTAGGAGCACAGCTTGCTGGCGATGGCGATTTCAAGTGCGCCATCGCCAGCAAGCTGTGCTCCTAGAGGGTCGCTTGGCTTACAGGATATAACGGGACAGGTCTTCGTTCTGCGCCAATTCGCCCAGGTGGCTGTTGACGTAGTCGGCGTCGATCAAGATCGCCTTTTCGTCGTGGGCGCTGGCCAGATCACCGGCGCTGAACGACACCTCTTCAAGCAGGCGCTCAAGCAGCGTGTGCAGGCGACGGGCGCCGATGTTCTCGGTCTTCTCGTTGACCTGCCAGGCAATCTCGGCAATACGCTTGATACCGTCCGGCTGGAACTCGATGACCAGGCCTTCGGTTTTCAGCAGTGCGCAATACTGCTCGGTGAGCGAGGCATGCGGTTCGCTGAGGATGCGCTCGAAGTCTTCCGGGGTCAGGGCCTTGAGTTCGACGCGAATCGGCAGACGACCTTGCAGCTCAGGCACCAGATCGCTCGGCTTGCTCAGGTGGAACGCACCGGAGGCAATGAACAGGATGTGGTCGGTCTTGACCATGCCCAGCTTGGTGTTGACGGTGCAGCCTTCGATCAGCGGCAGCAAATCGCGCTGCACGCCTTCGCGGGACACGTCGACGCCACCGGAGTTACCACGCTTGGCAACCTTGTCGATTTCGTCGATGAACACGATACCGTGCTGCTCGACCGCTTCCAGCGCCTTGGCCTTCAGCTCTTCTTCGTTGACCAGGCGACCAGCTTCTTCGTCGCGTACCAGTTTCAGCGCTTCCTTGACCTTGAGTTTGCGGTTCTTGCGCTTGCCCTTGCCCATGTTGGCAAACAGGCTCTGCAACTGGTTGGTCATTTCTTCCATGCCCGGTGGCGCGGAGATATCGACGCCGGCCACTTCGGCGACTTCGATTTCGATCTCCTTGTCATCCAGCTGACCTTCGCGCAGGCGCTTGCGGAACAGCTGGCGGGTGTTGGAATCGCCGGCCGGAGCAGCGTCGTCGTTGCTGAAACCCATGCGTGCCGGTGGCAGCAGGGCGTCGAGGATGCGTTCTTCGGCGGCGTCTTCGGCGCGGTGGCGAACCTTGGTCATTTCCTGTTCGCGCAGCAGTTTGATTGCCGCGTCAGCCAGGTCACGAATGATCGATTCAACATCGCGGCCGACATAGCCGACTTCGGTGAACTTGGTGGCTTCGACTTTGATGAACGGCGCGTTGGCCAGTTTGGCCAGGCGACGGGCGATCTCGGTTTTACCGACACCGGTCGGGCCGATCATCAGGATGTTCTTTGGAGTCACTTCAACGCGCAGCTCTTCAGGCAGCTGCATCCGGCGCCAGCGGTTACGCAGCGCGATGGCGACGGCGCGCTTGGCATCGTCCTGGCCGATGATATGGCGATTGAGTTCGTGGACGATTTCACGGGGAGTCATGGACATAGTAATTGGCGGTCCTCAGGTAAAAGTGAGCCGTGGCGTGGTGGCCAAAACAGGCTTACTCGGCGAGGTCCTGCTCCTCAATGGTGAAGGTGTGGTTGGTGAATACGCAGATGTCGCCGGCGATGCCGAGGGCGGTTTCGACGATTTCGCGGGCCGACAGATCGGTTTTCTTCAGCAGGGCGCTGGCGGCGGCCTGGGCGTAACCGCCACCGGAACCCATGGCGATCAGGCCTTCTTCGGGTTCGACCACGTCGCCGTTGCCGGTGATGATCAGGGAGGCGTCTTTGTTCGCGACCGCAAGCATCGCTTCGAGGCGGCTGAGGGAGCGGTCAGTGCGCCATTCTTTGGCGAGTTCGACAGCGGCACGAACCAGGTGGCCCTGATGTTTCTCAAGCTGGCCTTCGAAACGCTCGAAGAGGGTGAAGGCGTCAGCGGTGGCCCCGGCAAAACCGGCGATTACCTGGCCGTGGTACAGGCGGCGAACTTTCTTCGCGTTGCCTTTCATCACGGTATTACCGAGAGAAACCTGGCCGTCGCCGCCCATGACGACTTTGCCGTGGCGGCGAACTGAAACGATGGTGGTCAAGGGAGAGTCTCCACGCAGCGGGGCGAAAATGCCTTATGCCAACTCATATGGGGGTGGTGGTGCGTTTTTCAACTGTAGAGCGGGAGAGGGGACGAGCGGTGTTGAAGATGATCGTTCCCACGCAGAGCGTGGGAACGATCGGAGGAGGGGGTCAGCGGCTTTGACGTTGTTGTAACAGCAGGTTGCTGAACCCGCTGCCGGCCAGTTGCTTCTGGGCGGTGGTCAGTTGTTCGCGATTGCTGAACGGACCGACCAGAACCCTGTACCAGGTCTCGTCTTTAACGGTGCCGGATTCAACCGCCACAGCCTGCCCCAGCAGGATGATCTGCGCACGCACCTTGTCCGCGTCAGCCTCCTTGCGGAACGAGCCGGCCTGCAGGAAGAACTTGGTCACCGGCGCTGCTTTTGAAACCGGCGGCGCTGGTGGCGGAGTAATCCCGGCCAGCGCGGCCTGAGCCCGCGCGGTATCGATCTTCGCCGCTTGTTCCGGCGTGACCGGCGTCGTCGGAATGGCCGGCACTTGTGGCGTCGGCAGGGTTTTCTCCGGCACGGCATCCGGTGGCACGATCACTTCTGATTCCGGCAGCAGGGTGTAGAAGTCGTACTTCGGCTTCACCGGTTGCGTCGGGCTCGGCGGGGTCTTGTTGGCCTCGACGATCTTGGCCTTCTGCTGCTCGATCCTCTCGCGTTTGACGCTCTCGCTGCCCTTGCCCGGTTCCAGCTTCATCAGGAAAACAATGAACGCGCCGACCGTCAGGCCGATGGCCATCCACAGCCAGCCCGGGATCGGTTGCTTTGCAGGAGCTTGGTAACGGCTGGCGCCACGCTTGGGTGCAGGTTTTTTCTTGGCAGCCAACTTACATACGCTCCAGAGTTTCCAGACCCAAGAGTTGCAGGCCTTGCTTGAGAGTGCGGCCGGTTAACGCGGCGAGGCGCAGACGGCTTTGCATTTGCGCCGGGGTGTCGGCGCTGAGGATCGGGCAGTTCTCGTAGAAACTGGAGAACAGGCCGGCCACATCGTACAGGTACGTGCACAGCGTGTGCGGCGTGCCTTTGTCGGAAACGTTGTTCAGCACTTCGCCGAACTGCGCGAGCTTGGCCGCCAGTTCATGTTCGTGCGCCGCTTCGAGGACGATCTGGCCTTCGACTTCGCTGAAGTCCTTGCCGAGTTTGCGGAACACGCCGGCCACGCGGGTGTAGGCGTACAGCAGGTACGGCGCGGTATTGCCTTCGAAGTTCAGCATCAGGTCGAAGTTGAAGCTGTAGTCGCTGGTGCGGTGCTTGGACAGGTCGGCGTATTTCACCGCGCCAATGCCCACGACCTTGGCGATGTTGCGTAGCTCGGTTTCGGCCAGCTCCGGGTTCTTGTCCTTCACCAGGGTGTAGGCGCGTTCCTGGGCTTCGGTCAGCAGGTCGATCAGCTTCACGGTGCCGCCGTCACGGGTTTTGAACGGACGGCCATCGGCGCCGTTCATGGTGCCGAAGCCCATGTGTTCCATTTCCATCGGGTGCGTCACGAAACCGGCCAGGCGCGCGACCTGGAACACTTGCTGGAAGTGCAGGGCCTGACGCTGATCGACGAAGTACAACGCGCGATCGGCTTTCAGTACGCCGCTGCGATAGCGCACGGCGGCCAGGTCGGTGGTGGCGTAGAGGTAACCGCCGTCAGCCTTGACGATGATCACCGGCAGCGGGTCGCCGTCGGCGTTCTTGAACTCGTCGAGGAACACGCACTGGGCGCCGTTGCTTTCGACCAGCAGGCCGGCCGCCTTGAGGTCGTTGACCACGTTGATCAGGTCGTCGTTGTAGGCGCTTTCGCCCATCACGTCGGCCATGGTCAGTTTGACGTTCAGCAGTTCGTAGATTTTCTGGCAGTGCGACAGCGAGATGTCTTTGAACTTGGTCCACAACGCCAGGCAGTCCGGGTCGCCGGCTTGCAGCTTGACCACCAGGCCACGGGCGCGATCTGCGAACTCTTCGGATTCGTCGAAGCGTTGCTTGGCGGCGCGGTAGAAGTTTTCCAGGTCCGACAACTCGTCGCTGGTGATCGGGTTTTCCTGCAGATACGCCATCAGCATGCCGAACTGGGTGCCCCAGTCGCCGACGTGGTTCTGCCGGATCACTTCGTCGCCGAGGAATTCCAGTACCCGCGCCACGCCGTCGCCGATGATGGTCGAGCGCAAGTGGCCGACGTGCATCTCTTTGGCCAGGTTCGGTGCCGACAGGTCGACGACAGTGCGCTGCACCGGACCCGCCTTGCGCACGCCGATATGATCGTCGGCCAGCGCCGCGTCCAGGCGAGTGGCCAGGGCCTGGGTGTTCTGGAAGAAGTTCAGGAAGCCGGGGCCGGCGATTTCGGTCTTGGCGACGTTTTCGTCGGCCGGCAGCGCGGCGATGATTTTCTCTGCCAGGTCGCGCGGCTTCATGCCGGCCGGCTTGGCCAGCATCATCGCGATGTTGCTGGCGAAATCGCCGTGAGTCTTGTCACGGGAGTTTTCCACCTGGATCGCCGGCGACAGGCCTTCAGGCAACACACCTTCGTTGACGAGTTGGGTGATGGCTTGTTGGATCAGCTGGCGAATGGTGTCTTTCATGGTGTTCTCTTTCGACCGCAAGCGCGGCGGCGCCTGGATGCGCTAGTGGAAAAACTGGGCATTATCCGTTGCGAAGACGGGCTTGCCAACTATAGCGGCCAGGTTATGGATATGTGGTGACCATTCGGACGCCTTCGTCGGAACGCCGCCCGGACCAAGCCCGCTCCCACAGGGTTAGTGTTATGACGCAAAACATGTGAACACCACAGACCCTGTGGGAGCCGGGCTTGCCCGCGATGGCGATCTCAAAAATCAATACAAATCGACGGGATCGACATCCAAAGACCAACGCACCGCCCGCCCGCTCGGCATCTGTTCCAAAGCCAGCAACCAACTGCTCAATAACCGATGTAGCGGCGCCCGGGCCGTGGCCTGCAATAACAATTGCGCACGATAACGCCCGGCCCGGCGTTCCATCGGCGCCGGCACCGGCCCTAGCAGTTCAATCCCGGTCAGGTTCTGTTCGGCCAGCAAACGCTCGGCCTCGCTGCACGCCTCATCCAGAAAACCTTCAGCTTGCCCCGGTTTGTGCGCTTCGGCCCGCAGCAGCGCCAAGTGCGCAAACGGCGGCAGGCCCGCCGAGCGACGTTCGCTCAAGGCCTGTTCGGCAAAGGCGAAATAGCCCTGCTCAGTCAGTTGCACCAGCAGCGGATGGTCGGCCAGGTGCGTCTGGATGATCACTTTGCCCGGCTCTTCAGCCCGGCCCGCGCGCCCGGCAACCTGGACGATCAGCTGCGCCATGCGCTCGCTGGCGCGGAAGTCGCCGGAGAACAGACCGCCGTCGGCATCGAGAATCGACACCAGCGTCACCCGTGGAAAGTGATGCCCTTTGGCAAGCATCTGCGTGCCCACCAGAATGCATGGCTGGCCCTTTTGAATCGTCGCGAACAGCTGATTCATCGCGTCTTTGCGCGAAGTGCTGTCGCGGTCGACTCGCAACACCGGGACGTCTGGAAACAGAATCCCCAGCCGTTCTTCGGCGCGTTCGGTGCCTGCGCCTACGGGACGCAAGTCGACCTTGCGGCATTTCGGGCAATGCCGGGGCACGCGTTCCACGTAGCCGCAATGGTGGCAGCGCAACTCGCCGGAACGTTGGTGCACGGTCATTCGGGCATCGCAGCGCTGGCACTCGGACATCCAGCCGCAGTCGTGGCACAGCAGGGTCGGCGCAAAGCCGCGACGGTTGAGGAACACCAACACTTGCTGGCCGGCGGCGAGAGTCTGTCCAATGGCTTGTTGCATCGGCCCGGAAATGCCGCTGTCCAGTGGACGGCTTTTCACGTCCAGCCGCAGGAAGCGTGGTTGCTTGGCGCCACCGGCGCGCTCGTTCAGGCGTAGGAGCCCATAGCGGCCGGTGTAGGCGTTATGCAGGCTTTCCAGCGACGGCGTGGCGGATCCGAGGACAATCGGGATGTTTTCCTGCCGGGCGCGTACCAATGCCAGGTCGCGGGCGTGATAGCGCAAACCTTCCTGCTGTTTATAGGAGCCGTCGTGCTCTTCATCGATGATGATCAGGCCGGGGTTCTTCATCGGCGTGAACAGCGCGGAACGGGTGCCGATAATAATGTCGGCTTCACCGTCCCGGGCGGCGAGCCAGGCTTCGAGGCGCTCGCGATCGTTGACCGCCGAGTGGATCAGCGCGATGCGTGCATTGAACCGCTGTTCGAAGCGCGCCAGGGTCTGCGGGCCGAGGTTGATCTCCGGAATCAGCACCAACGCCTGTTCGCCGGCCTCAAGGGTTTCGCGGATCAGCTGCAAATAGACTTCGGTCTTGCCGCTGCCGGTGACGCCGGCCAGCAGGAAGGCGTGATAACTGTCGAACCCGGCGCGAATCGCTTCATAGGCAGCGCGTTGCTCCGGGTTGAGCGGCAACTCCGGCTGCGCCAGCCAGTGTTCGTGGCGGGCGTCGGGGGCGTGCTTGCGGATTTCGACTTGCACCAGATCCTTGGCCAGCAGCAAATCCAGGCTGTCCTTGCTCAGCATCAGTTTGCTCAACAACTGATGGGCGACGCCGTGGGGATGTTGGGCCAGGGTTGCCAGGGCCTCCCGTTGACGCGGGGCGCGAGCGATGCGCGGGTCATCAAGGCTGGCGCCGGGCGCCGCGGACCAGAAGCGTTCCTGCCGTGCTTCGGCCAGTTCGCCTTGTCGCAGCAATACCGGCAGCGCCCAGCTCAAGGTGTCGCCGAGGCTGTGCTGATAATACTGAGACGTCCACAGGCACAGTTTGAACAGTGCGGGCGGCAGCGGCGGTGTGGCATCGAGCAAGGCCAGGGCTGGCTTGAGCTTTTCTACCGGCACTTCGCTGTGATCGGTCACCTCCACCAGAATCCCGATCATCTCCCGCCGGCCGAACGGCACCCGCAGGCGCATGCCCGGCTGCAACTGGGCACGCAGGACTCCGGCCGGGGCACGGTAATCGAACAGGCGGCGCAGGGGCGAAGGCAGGGCGAGGCGCAAAATGGCGTCGGGCACGCGGGGGATTCTCTCTGGGCGGGCAGTAAGAAAGGCTGAGCGCAATCCCTGTGGGAGCGGGCTTGCCCGCGAAGAGGCCCATACAGCCGCCATCTTCATTGACTGTCAGGACGCTTTCGCGGGCAAGCCCGCTCCCACAGGTTTGCGTGCAGATGATCAGCATTTGGGGCGCGAGCCTAGCAGACGGTCGGTAGAAGCGACAGCTTGCGTGATCGCAAAGGTCTGGTAGAATCCGCGGCCTAATTATGTGCGGTATTCAACAATAGTGTTGAGTGGCGGCACACTAGCCTGAGGAATACACCATGAAAGCCGATATCCATCCAGCGTACGAAACCATCGCAGTAACTTGCAGCTGCGGCAACAAGTTCGAAACTCGTTCGAACCTGTGCAAGCCACTGGGTACTGACGTATGCAACGAGTGCCACCCGTTCTACACCGGTAAGCAGAAGACTCTGGATACTGGCGGCCGTGTACAGCGCTTCGCAGACCGTTTCGGTGCTTTTGGCAAAACCAAAGCTCCTGCTGCTGCAGAGTAAGGTTGAAAGGCCCGATGGGCTTTTCCTTGCTGATGAAAAAGGCGTCCCTTGCGGGCGCTTTTTTTGTGTCTGCGATTTGGATTTCCAGCGCCCAGGCCTTTTGCCCGGCGCCTGGCGATCTGACGAAGGTCCTGGTGGAGCGGGTGGTGGATGGTGACACGCTGCGCCTGACCGACGGTCGCAGCGTGCGCATGATCGGTTTGAATACGCCGGAGCTGGGCAAGAAAGGCCGTTCCGATGAGCCGTTCGCCGTGGCTGCGCGCGAACGCCTGAAAGCGCTGGTAGCGGCCAGCGGCGGGCGGGTCGGATTACTGCCCGGCAAAGAGAGCAAAGACCATTACGGCCGCACATTGGCCCATGTCTACAGCTCCGATGGCGCCAACCTTGAAGCGCAAATGCTCGTCGAAGGTCTCGGTTTTCAAGTGGCGGTGGCGCCGAATGTGGATTTGGTCGACTGTCAGCAAGCGGCGGAACGCAGTGCGCGTCAGGCCGGGCTCGGGTTGTGGCGCCAGCCGTCTGTACTGAAAGCGGAGCAGATCAATGCGTCCGGTTTCGCCGTGCTCAGTGGTCGTGTAAGCAAGGTTCAGCGCAATCGCGGCGGAGTTTGGATCGAGTTGCAGGATTCGGTTGTATTGCGCGTTGCACCCAATTTATTGGGGCGGTTCGATCTCGCGGCGCTTGAGCGGCTGAAGGGCAAGCAGATCGAGGCTCGGGGTTGGGTGGTGGACCGTTCGCGCCGTGGCGGCCTTAAAGAGGGGCAGGCACGCTGGCTTCTGCCATTGACCGACCCGGCGATGCTTCAGATGGCGCAGTGATAAAAAATTGTAGACATTTTTTATACTGATTGTGAACAGTCTATCCCTTATGTTCCGCGGCTCTTGGCCCAAAGTCGTAGGGCCGGGCGCTTGACAGGGATGACTGGTCAGTCTTGTGAGGGCTTTGCGAGGCGAGTATCCTCGGCGGTCCGTCTGTCCAACAGTAAAAAAGCGGAATGCCCATATGTCTGATCTGAAAACTGCCGCTCTCGAATATCACGCCCATCCCCGTCCAGGGAAGCTGAGTGTCGAGCTCACCAAGGCCACCGCTACCGCCCGCGATCTGTCGCTGGCCTACAGCCCCGGCGTAGCCGAACCAGTACGCGAAATCGCCCGCGATCCTGAACTGGCCTACAAATACACCGGCAAAGGCAACCTGGTTGCAGTCATTTCTGATGGCACCGCAATTCTCGGCCTGGGTAATCTCGGCCCATTGGCTTCCAAGCCAGTCATGGAAGGTAAAGGCGTGCTGTTCAAGCGCTTCGCCGGCATCGACGTTTTCGACATCGAAGTCGACTCCGAAAGCCCGCAAGCCTTCATCGACACCGTCAAGCGCATCTCCATCACCTTCGGTGGCATCAACCTGGAAGACATCAAGGCACCTGAGTGCTTTGAGATCGAACGCGCTCTGATCGAGCAGTGCGACATTCCGGTATTCCACGATGACCAGCACGGCACCGCGATTGTTACCGCGGCCGGCATGATCAACGCCCTGGAAATCGCTGGCAAAACCCTGGCTGACGCCAAGATCGTCTGCCTGGGCGCCGGTGCGGCCGCCATCTCCTGCATGAAATTGCTGGTGAGCATGGGCGCCAATATCGAAAACATCTACATGGTTGACCGTACCGGCGTGATCCACTCCGGCCGTGACGACCTGAACCAGTACAAGGCTGTTTTCGCTCACGCGACTGAAAAACGCACGCTGGCCGACGCCCTGAAAGGCGCGGACGTGTTCGTTGGTCTGTCCGGCCCGAACCTGCTGAGCGCTGAAGGCCTGAAATCCATGGCGGCCACCCCGATCGTGTTCGCCTGCTCCAACCCTGATCCGGAAATCGCTCCGGAGCTGGCTCACGCCACCCGTGACGACGTGATCATGGCCACCGGCCGTTCGGACTACCCGAACCAGGTCAACAACGTGCTGGGCTTCCCGTTCATCTTCCGCGGTGCCCTGGACGTTCGCGCCAAGCGCATCAACGAAGAAATGAAAGTGGCTGCGGCCAACGCCCTGCGTGAACTGGCCAAGTTGCCGGTTCCTCAGGAAGTGTGCGACGCCTACGGCGGCATCAAACTGGAATTCGGTCGTGAGTACATCATTCCGAAGCCAATGGATGCACGCCTGATCACCGTGATCTCCGATGCAGTGGCCAAGGCTGCCATCGAGACCGGCGTCGCAACCCTGCCGTATCCGAAGAACTACCCGCTGAAAAGCGTGGATGACGTGTTCAACGGCTAAGTCGTTGTAGCGCTTCAACACAAAGCCCCGCGCTTCTCTCGAAGGCGGGGCTTTTGCGTTGCGCTACGCGATCAGAACAAATCGATCGGCGCCGCTTCATCCGCTGGCAGCGGGCTGCCCGGCGCATTGCCGTTGCCCAGCTCATTGACCGACGGTGGCGTGTCTTCGGCCTTGAACAGTTCGAAGTAGGCGCCTGGTGTGCCTGGGGTGGCTGCACGGCCGCTGATCGGGTCGACTCGCAGGCTGAGGATGCCTTCCGGCTCTGTCTGCGTATGTGGCGGTTTGTCTTTGAGTGCTGCACCCATGTAACTCATCCAGATCGGCAGCGCGACCGTACCGCCGAACTCGCGTTTGCCCAGGCTTTCCGGCTGATCGAAGCCCGTCCAGACGGTGGTCACGTAATCGGCGTTATAGCCGGAGAACCAGGCGTCCTTGGACTCGTTGGTGGTGCCGGTCTTGCCTGCGATGTCGGAACGGCCCAAGGCCAGTGCGCGGCGGCCGGTGCCGAGTTTGATCACGTCCTCAAGCATGCTGTTGAGGATGAAAGTGGTGCGACTATCGACGATGCGCTCGGCCACTGCTGGCGTTTGCGGCGCTGGTTGTGCTGGTTGTTCTGTCAGTGTTTCGCCCGGGGTTGCGTTGACCGTGATGGCGTTTGCGGCCGGTGCGGCGATGCCGTCGCTGGCTACGTCGACTTTTGGCACGCTCGGCGGATTGGCGACGAACAGCGTGTCGCCATTGCGGCTTTCGATCTTGTCGATGATGTACGGGGTGATTTTGTAGCCGCCGTTGGCGAACGTGCTCCAGCCGGTGGCGATTTCCATTGGCGTCAGGGTCGCGGTGCCCAGGGCCAGGGACAGGTTGCGTGGAAGGTCCTGCTTGTTGAAGCCGAACTTGCTGATGTAGTCGATGGTGCGGTCTATACCCAGCGCTTGCAGCAGGCGGATCGATACCAGGTTGCGCGACTTGTACAGCGCTTCACGCATGCGGATCGGGCCGAGGAAGGTGTTGGTGTCGTTCTTCGGGCGCCAGACCTTGTCCAGATACTCGTCGACGAACACGATCGGTGCGTCATTCACCAGGCTGGCAGCGGTATAGCCGTTATCCAGCGCAGCACTGTAGACGAACGGCTTGAAGCTCGAGCCCGGCTGGCGCTTGGCCTGCATGACGCGGTTGTAGTTGCTCTGTTCGAAGGCGAAGCCGCCGACCAGCGAGCGGATCGCGCCGTTCTGCGGATCCAGGGAAACCAGTGCGCCTTGGGCCTGCGGGATCTGGCTGAATTTCAGCGAATTGTCTGGCTGGCGCTGCACACGAATCAGATCACCGACCTGCGCGACGTCCGAAGGCTGCTTCGGATTGGCGCCCATGCTATTGGTGTTCAGGAACGGACGCGCCCATTTCATGCCATCCCAGGCGACGTGTTCGTCACCGGTACGAGTCATCACTTGCAGGCCGGTCTTGTCGACCTGGGTGACGATTGCGGGCTCAAGGCTGCTGATGGTGCGCTGCTTGGTCAGTTCGGTTGCCCAGGCTTCGCGAGTCTTGCCCGGCAGGCGGGACTCAGGGCCACGATAACCATGACGCTGGTCGTAGGTCATCAAGCCTTCGTGGACTGCCGTGTTGGCCATTTCCTGCAGATTGCTCGGCACCGTCGTTGTGACGCGAAACCCCTCGGTGTACGCGTCGCTGCCATAACGGCCGACCATTTCGGCGCGGGCCATTTCAGCGATGTACGGTGCATTCACTTCCGGAGTCGGCACGTGATAGCTGGCGTTCAGCTGCTCGTTGATCGCCGTGGTGTAGTCGGCTTCGGTGATCTTGCCGAGTTTGTACATCCGGCCGAGGATCCAGTCGCGACGCTCTTTGCTGCGGGCCGGGTTGGCCAACGGGTTGAAGCGCGACGGGGCTTTTGGCAGGCCGGCGATCATCGCCATCTGCGCCAGGCTGACGTCACGTATCGACTTGCCGTAATAGACTTGCGCTGCCGCTTCGATGCCGTAGGCGCGATTACCCAGATAGATCTTGTTGACGTATAACTCAAGGATCTCGTCCTTGGTCAGCTGCCGTTCGATCTGCAGGGCCAGGAGAATTTCGGTGGTTTTGCGCGAGAAACTGCGTTCGCTGGTCAGGAAGAAGTTCTTCGCCACCTGCATGGTGATGGTGCTGCCGCCGGACTGAATGTGTCCGCTTTTTATCAATTGAGTGGCGGCTCGCATCAAGCTGCCGGGATCGACGCCGTAATGGTTGGCGAAATTGTCGTCTTCAGCGCTTAGTAACGCATTAATGAAATTGGGG
The DNA here is from genome assembly GCF_008369325.1 of Pseudomonas sp. ANT_H12B. Lineage (GTDB taxonomy): Bacteria > Pseudomonadota > Gammaproteobacteria > Pseudomonadales > Pseudomonadaceae > Aquipseudomonas. The sequence continues at coordinate 292,684 of NZ_VOBI01000003.1, forward strand.
GGAATGTCGGCGAAACGGATCGGAGTGCGGCGCATTTCGCCAAATTCTGCGATCAACTTGTTGTCGCTGCTGTAGACCCGCAAAGGAATCTGCAACTGGATGCTTCTCAGCGCCTCCACGGACGGCAATCCCGGACTAAGGTAGAGAAATGCGCCGCTAAGACCGAGGAGCAGTCCGCAGAAAACGGCGACGATGGACCAACCGAAAAATTTCAGCAGACGAATCAAGGCTTTTGGACATCCAGGGTAAAGAATGAATGAGGCAGCAGGGTTCAGGCTATAACGGTGAACGACCTGCGCTTGAAGTAAAAAAGCGGAAAAAAATCGCTGGGCATTATAAGCATTTTTCCGTCGAAGGCGTCATTTGCGCTGCTGTCAAGACGGGTGGTTTGAACGCAATGCATATTACAGAGTCCGTAACTCACGGAAAGTCATAGGGAATTGGTAGTGCTAGGACTCTTCAACAAAAAGGCCAATACGCTGCTGGGGATTGATATCAGCTCCACGTCGGTGAAACTTCTGGAGCTGAGCCGCCACGGCGACCGTTATCGGGTCGAGGCCTATGCGGTTGAACCGCTGCCCGCCAGCGCCGTGGTCGAAAAAAATATTGCCGAGCTCGAAGGTGTGGGGCAGGCACTCGTGCGCGTGCTGCTCAAGGCCAGGACCAACCTCAAGAACGTCGCCGTGGCCGTGGCGGGTTCAGCAGTGATCACCAAGACCATTGAAATGGATGCCGGTCTTTCCGACGACGAGATGGAAAACCAGCTGAAGATCGAGGCCGATCAATACATTCCTTACCCGTTGGACGAAGTCGCCATCGATTTCGAGGTCCAGGGCGTGTCGGAACGCAATGCCGAGCGGGTCAACGTGCTGCTGGCAGCTTGCCGCAAGGAAAACGTCGAAGTCCGTGAAGCGGCCCTCGCGCTGGCCGGCCTGACGGCGCGCGTCGTCGACGTCGAGGCTTATGCGCTGGAGCGTTCTTACGGATTGCTCGCGGGTCAACTGGCCGCCTCTCAGGAGCGTCTGACGGTGGCGGTGGTTGATATCGGCGCGACCATGACCACCCTGAGCGTGCTGCACAACGGACGGATCATCTATACCCGCGAACAATTGTTTGGCGGTCGTCAGCTGACGGAGGAGATCCAGCGGCGTTATGGCCTGACGGTTGAGCAGGCCGGGCTGGCGAAGAAGCAGGGAGGTTTGCCGGACGATTACGTCAGCGAGGTGTTGCAACCGTTTCGCGATGCGCTGGTGCAGCAGGTGTCGCGTTCATTGCAGTTTTTCTTCGCCTCCGGTCAATACAACTCGGTTGATCACATCCTGCTGGCCGGCGGTACCGCCTCTGTCCCGGGGCTGGATCGATTGATCGAGCAGCGACTGGGTACGCCGACGCAAGTGGCCAATCCATTTTCCGATATGTCCCTGAGCAGCAAGGTCAACGCCGGTGCCCTGGCCAGCGATGCGCCGGCATTGATGATCGCCTGCGGGCTGGCCCTCAGGAGTTTCGACTGATGGCGCGGATCAATCTTTTACCTTGGCGCGAAGAGCTGCGTGAACAGCGCCGCAAACGTTTTTTGCTGACGCTGGTCGGTGTGCTGGTGGGGTCGGTGGGGGCGATCATGATCGCAAACCAGGCCCTCAATGGCGCCATCGATCGGCAAATCGCCCGTAACGATTACATCGGCAAGCAGATCACCGTGGTCGATGAGCGGATCAAACAGATCAGCGACCTCAAGGCTCGTCGCAAGCAACTGGTCGAACGCATGCGCATCATCCAGGACCTGCAAGGCAACCGTCCGATCAGCGGGCGGATTTTTGATCAGTTGGCGCGTACCTTGCCGGACGGGGTGTATTTCACCGAGGTGAAAATGGCCGGCAAGACCTTGTCCATCGCCGGTGCTGCAGAATCCAACAACCGTGTGTCAGACCTGATGCGCAATCTGGATGCGTCCGACTGGTTCGATGCCCCCAGTCTCACTGAAGTCAAAGCGACTACTGCCGGTCAGTTGGATCAGGCCAATGTCTTTCAGCTAACCGTTCGTCAGACTCAGCCCGCCGCTGTGGAGGGTGGCAAATGAGCCTGTCCGAATGGTTCGAAGGTTTGCGCAAGATCGACATCAACGATCTGGACACCAACAACATCGGTTCCTGGCCACCAGCAATCAAGGCGTTGGCCGGCGTCCTGCTGATGATTCTGCTGCTGGCGCTGGGCTACAGCTTTTCCACGAGCGACCTTCAAAGCCACCTGGAACAAAAGCGCGAAGAAGAGTCGACCCTCAAGGAGCAATTCGCCAATAAGGCCCACATGGCGGCGAATCTGGAGTTGTATACCCAGCAGATGAAGGAAATGGAGAACTCTTTTGGCGTGCTGCTGCGGCAATTGCCCAGTGACACTGAAGTGCCAGGCTTGTTGGAGGACATCACGCGCACTGGCCTGGGCAGTGGCCTGGAGTTCGAAGAGATCAAGCTGTTGCCGGAGGTCACCCAGCAGTTCTACATCGAACTGCCGATCCAGATCATGGTTACCGGCGCCTATCACGACCTGGCCACTTTCGTCAGTGGCGTGGCCGGACTGCCGCGGATTGTTACCTTGCATGACTTCGACCTTGCACCGGCCAACCCCGAAGGTGGGCCAAAGTTGCGCATGAGCATCCTTGCCAAAACCTACCGCTACAACGACAAGGGGCTGCAAAAATGAGCCCGATTCGTTGTTTTTCGATGATTGTGTTGTTCGCCGGCCTGTCCGGTTGTGGCAGTGGCAACGACTTTAGTGACCTGGATGCGTACATGAACGAAATGCGTTTGCGTGCGCCCGGCAAGATTGAACCAACACCGACATTTCGGTCTTACCCAACATTCACCTACAACGCCGCCAACCTGCGAAGCCCGTTTTCCCGGCAGGTCAGAGTCGATCTGGCCGGCCAGAAACACGGCTCGCGCAACGTCAAACCTGACCCGAATCGGGTCAAGCAGTACCTCGAAGGTTTCAACATCGAGCAGTTTGAAATGGTCGGAACGATCGCCAATGCGACCGGCTCCTTTGCGCTGCTGCGCGGGGCGGGCGGGGTACATCGGTTGAAAGTCGGCGATTACCTGGGGCGTAACGATGGGCGCATCGTCGCCATCAGCGGTTCCCAAGTCGATGTGGTCGAAATCGTTCCCGACGGCGAAGGCGCCTGGCTGGAACGACCACGGACCATCCCTTTGAAAGAGCACTCATAGTGGAACTCGAATAATGAACAGGATTTTCTCAACCTTCGGTATTTCGCTATGGATAGCGTTGCTGTCGCCGATGGTACTCGCGGCCAACCTTAAAGCGCTGGATGTTGCGGCGTTGCCGGGGGACCGCGTCGAGTTGAAGTTGTCGTTCGATGGGCCGCCACCGCCGCCCCATGGTTACACCACGGAATCGCCGGCACGGATTGCACTGGATCTGCCGGGCGTCGTCAGTCAGCTAAAAAGCAAAAACCGTGAGCTGGGCGGCGGAAATGCCCGTAGCGCCACGGTGGTGGAAGCCAAGGACCGCACGCGGCTGATCATCAGTCTGACCCAGTTGACTCCGTACAACACACGAGTCGAAGGCAACAATCTGTTCGTGGTGGTCGGGCAAGGCGCCAACAAAACGGCCGCCAGCCCAGCGCCCAAAACGCCGCGCGCCGCGACTGCAACGCCAGCCCCGGCGAAAGCCTACGCGCCGGTGGGCAAGGCCATTCGTGGCGTGGACTTCCAACGCGGCACTCAGGGCGAAGGCAATGTGGTCATCGATCTGTCAGATCCCTCTATCGCCCCGGATATTCAGGAACGCGACGGCAAGATCGTTCTCGGTTTCGCCAGGACCCAATTGCCCGAGCAGCTGCGAGTGCGTCTGGACGTCAAGGATTTCGCCACGCCGGTGCAGTTCGTCAACGCCAGCGCCACGGGCGATCGTGCCACCATCAGCATCGAGCCCAGCGGCGCCTTCGATTACTCGACCTACCAGACCGACAACAAACTGACCGTCAGCATCCGCCCGATGACTGTTGATGACTTGCAGAAACGCAACACCGAACGTTTCGCCTACACCGGTGAAAAGCTCTCGTTGAACTTCCAGGACATCGATGTGCGTTCGGTACTGCAACTGATCGCCGATTTCACCAATCTCAATCTGGTGGCCAGCGACACGGTACAGGGCGGCATCACGCTGCGTTTGCAGAACGTACCGTGGGATCAGGCGCTGGATCTGGTGTTGAAAACCAAGGGGCTGGATAAACGCAAGATCGGTAACGTTTTGCTGGTGGCGCCGGCCGATGAGATCTCGGCTCGCGAGCGTCAGGAGCTGGAGTCCCAGAAGCAAATAGCCGACCTGGCCCCCCTGCGTCGCGAGCTCTTGCAGGTCAACTATGCCAAGGCGGCCGATATCGCCAAGCTGTTCCAGTCGGTAACCAGTGCCGAGGCGAAAGTCGACGAGCGAGGCTCGATCACCGTTGATGAGCGGACCAACAACATCATCGCCTACCAGACCCAGGACCGCCTCGACGAACTACGCCGTATCGTCGCGCAACTGGATATTCCGGTGCGTCAGGTGATGATCGAGGCGCGAATCGTCGAAGCCAACGTCGACTACGACAAAAGCCTCGGCGTGCGCTGGGGTGGATCGATCCAGAACAAGGGCAACTGGAACACCTCAGGTGTCAGCAACGGGGCGGCCGGTTCATCGACCATTGGCACGCCAGGCGGCACCAATACCAACTCGCCGTTCGTCGATCTGGGCACCTCCGGCAACACCTCGGGGCTCGGCATCGCCTTCATCACCGACAATGTACTGCTGGATCTCGAACTGACGGCCATGGAGAAGACCGGTAACGGTGAAATCGTCTCGCAGCCCAAAGTGGTCACATCCGACAAGGAAACCGCGAAAATCCTCAAGGGCACCGAGATTCCCTACCAGGAAGCCAGTTCCAGCGGCGCCACTTCGGTGTCGTTCAAGGAGGCGTCGCTGTCCCTGGAGGTGACACCGCAGATCACTCCGGACAACCGGATTATCATGGAGGTCAAGGTCACCAAGGACGAACCGGACTACCTGAACAAGGTGCAGGATGTACCGCCGATCAAGAAAAACGAGGTCAACGCCAAGGTGCTGGTCAATGACGGCGAGACCATAGTGATTGGTGGGGTTTTCTCAAATACTCAGAGCAAGGTTGTAGATAAGGTGCCATTTCTCGGTGATGTGCCGTATCTTGGCCGCCTTTTCCGGCGTGACGTGGTTTCGGAGAAAAAATCCGAGCTGTTGGTGTTTCTCACACCGCGTATCATGAATAACCAGGCGATTGCTGTGAGTCGTTGATTCTGTGCGAAATTTGATTCTTGTTGGACCGATGGGGGCTGGAAAAAGCACCATCGGCCGGTTGCTGGCCAAAGAGCTGCGCCTGCCGTTCAAAGATTCCGATAAGGAAATTGAATTGCGCACGGGCGCCAATATCCCGTGGATCTTCGATAAGGAAGGCGAACCGGGTTTTCGTGATCGCGAGCAGGCAATGATTGCCGAGCTGTGCGGATGCGATGGTGTGGTGTTGGCGACCGGTGGCGGCGCAGTGATGCGCGAAGCCAATCGTCGGGCGTTGCATGCCGGTGGTCGGGTGGTCTACTTGCATGCGTCTGTCGAGCAGCAGGTCGGTCGCACTTCCCGCGACCGTAACCGACCCCTGTTGCGTACCGCCGATCCGGCGAAGACCCTTCGGGATCTGCTGGCGATCCGCGATCCGCTTTATCGGGAAATCGCCGACCTGGTGGTGGAAACCGATGAGCGGCCGCCGCGAATGGTCGTGCTTGATATTCTCGAACGCTTGCAGCAGCTACCTCCCCGTTAAAGCGAAGCGCGAAATGCGCTATCCTCGGCGTCCTGTCACGGCCGCTCAAGGTTATGGCGGATGGCGTCACACCAGCAGACGCCGTGGATATCCGTTAATTCAAGGCAGGACGCCTGATTCCATCTTCACCGTGGGGACACATGCAGACACTCAAGGTCGATCTAGGCGAACGCAGCTACCCGATTCATATTGGCGAAGGTTTGTTGGATCAGCCCGAGTTGCTGGCTCCGCATGTTCGCGGGCGGCAAGTGGCAATCATCTCCAACGAGACCGTGGCGCCGCTCTATCTCGAACGTTTGACCAAAAGCCTCGCTCAGTTTTCAGTCGTCTCCGTTGTGCTGCCCGACGGCGAGGCCTTCAAGACCTGGGAAACCCTGCAGCTGATTTTCGACGGTCTGCTGACTGCACGACACGACCGCCGTACTACGGTCATCGCCCTCGGTGGCGGTGTGATTGGTGACATGGCCGGTTTTGCTGCCGCCTGCTATCAGCGCGGTGTCGATTTCATCCAGATCCCGACCACACTGCTGTCGCAAGTCGATTCCTCGGTGGGCGGCAAGACCGGGATCAACCATCCGCTGGGTAAGAACATGGTCGGCGCCTTCTATCAGCCGAATGTTGTGCTGATCGATACCGCCACCCTCAACACCTTGCCGGCCCGCGAACTGTCCGCCGGGCTTGCTGAGGTCATCAAGTACGGGCTGATCTGCGACGAGCCGTTCCTGACCTGGCTTGAAGAAAACGTCGATCGCCTGCGCGCACTGGATCAGGTCGCCCTGACCTACGCCATTGAACGCTCCTGCGCGGCCAAGGCTGCGGTGGTCGGTGCCGACGAGCGGGAAACCGGCGTGCGCGCAACGCTCAATCTGGGTCATACCTTCGGCCACGCCATCGAAACCCACATGGGCTATGGTGTCTGGCTACATGGTGAGGCAGTCGCTGCTGGCACCGTAATGGCGTTGGAAATGTCCACGCGTCTGGGCTGGATCAGCGAACAAGAGCGCGATCGCGGCATTCGTCTGTTTCAGCGTGCCGGCCTGCCGGTCATTCCGCCTGAAGAGATGACTGAAGCCGATTTTCTCGAACACATGGCAATTGACAAGAAAGTGATCGACGGTCGTTTACGCCTGGTGCTGCTGCGCCACATGGGCGAAGCGGTGGTGACCGACGATTATCCGAAAGAGGTTCTACAGGCCACGCTGGGAGCGGATTACCGCGCCCTGGCTCAGCTTAAAGGTTAATAAGATCCCGATGACTAGTTTGCACGCCGACGAGGCTTTCCTCGGCCATTACCAGTTAAGTCATGACCCTTTCGCTCCACGGGTGCCTGGCTTCAAATTCTTTCCGGCTCAGCGCAAACCGGTGCTGGGGCAACTGCATCACCTGGCCCGCTACAGCCAGTTGCTGTTGGTGGTCACTGGCCCGCAAGGCAGTGGCAAGACCCTGTTGCGGCAGGCCCTGGTGGCCAGCACCAACAAGCAATCGGTGCAGAGCGTGGTGGTTTCCGCCCGTGGCGCCGGTGATGCGGCCGGCGTGCTGCGTCAGGTGGCTCAGGCGCTGAACGTCGCCCAGGCCGAGATCGGCGCGATTCTGGCTCAAGTGGTGCAACTTGCGCTTACCGGGCAGGAAGTCTATTTGCTGGTGGATGACGCCGAGCAACTCGACGAGTCCGCGCTGGAAGCCTTGCTGGCCCTGGCCGCCGGTGCACCGGAAGGCCGTCCGCACGTGTTCCTGTTCGGTGAGTCGTCGCTGATTGCTCAACTTGAAGCGCTGAGCCTTGAGGAAGAGCGTTTCCACGTCATCGAATTGCAGCCTTACACCGAAGAAGAAACCCGCGAATATCTGGACCAGCGGCTCGAAGGCGCCGGTCGGGGTATCGAACTTTTCACCGCAGATCAGATCTCTGATATTCACGAAAGCTCCGACGGTTGGCCTGGCACCATCAACCAGGTCGCCCGCGATGCAATGATCGAAGCCATGATTGCCAGCCGCTCAGCGGTCAAGCGTCCAAGTATGGGGTTCAACATGCCGAAGAAACACGTATTGGCGATTTCCGCCGTCGTCGTGGTCGCGGTAGTCGCCGCCTGGTTGATGCCAGGTCGCAGCAAAGCACCGACCACCGGCGCACCTGCCAACGAACAGGCACAACTGCCACTGGGTCAGGGTACGCCGCAACCTAATAGCGGTGGCGCGCCTGCCGTCGAATTCGCCGGTAACTCGCAACCGATGCCATTGCCGCTCGTGGGCAACTCGCAGCCGGTCATGCGTGGTCCGCTGGCTGAAGCCGCCGGTGGTATCACCGAAGGCGACGACGGTGTGCCAGTCGAAGGTTCCAGCGCTACGCCGCCGACCGTGACCACGACTGCACCGCCAGCAGGTCTCTCGGCCGGCCCTGCACCGACACCGGCCGCCAAGCCTGCACCAGCACCGACACAAGTCGCGACCGCCAAGCCAGTCCCGGTAGCGCCTGCCGTGAAGCCGGCTCCAGCGCCAGCCAAACCAGCCGCTGCTGCCGCCAAGCCCGCCGAGAAACCAACCACCGTGGCCAAGGCCGCCGGTGGCACTTGGTACGCAGGTCAGGCGTCGGGTAATTACGTGGTGCAGATCCTCGGCACCAGCTCGGAATCAGCCGCGCAAAACTTCGTGAAAGAGCAGGGCGGCGAGTACCGTTATTTCAAGAAAGTGCTCAACGGCAAACCGCTTTACGTCATCACCTACGGCAGCTTCGCCAACCGCGATGCAGCCCTTAGCGCCATCAAGGCCTTGCCAGCGAAGGTGCAGGCTGGTAAACCTTGGCCTCGCACTGTCGCCAGCGTCCAACAGGAACTGGCAACAGCTCGCTGAAGATTCGGCGGCCTTACCCAGGCCGCCTCTCCCGGCACCTCAAAATTTCTACAAGTGCATGCCGCCTCTACAGGCCGCGTGCCTTGTGGTGTCTGCGTCACAGTAGTCTTTGAGTCGTTGCGGTCAAAATTAAAAAAGTTTTGACTAGCACAGCGTATCGCTTTAAACCTTTCACAAATGCGACATAGATTTACGACATTTCGTCGTCGAATTTGTGAGCCTCCGTGTCGGTGTGTACAATGACCTCCCTTTTGCCTCCGCAAAGCTGGCGTACGTTCGGCGCGGATGGCAAGTGGTTGAATTGAAAAGAAATTTGCCTCGATAAGAGGCAGCCTGGTGAGAAAGTGTCTATGAAAGCAGGTCTGTACCAACCAGATGAATTCAAGGATAACTGCGGTTTCGGCCTGATAGCCCATATGCAGGGCGAGCCCAGCCATACCCTTTTGCAAACGGCCATCGAGGCCCTGACCTGCATGACCCACCGCGGTGGGATCAACGCCGACGGCAAAACCGGTGACGGTTGCGGTCTGCTGATTCAAAAGCCGGATGTGTTCCTGCGAGCCATCGCCCAGGAAACCTTCGGCGTCGAACTGCCCAAGCAATATGCAGTGGGCATGGTCTTCTTCAACCAGGACCCGGTCAAAGCCGAAGCCGCTCGCGAGAACATGAACCGCGAGATCCTCGCTGCTGGCCTGACCCTCGTCGGCTGGCGCAAAGTGCCGATCGACACCAGCGTCCTCGGCCGCCTGGCCCTTGAGCGCCTGCCGCAGATCGAGCAAGTGTACATCGGCGGTGAAGGCCTGAGCGATCAGGACATGGCCGTCAAGCTGTTCACCTCCCGTCGTCGCTCGTCCGTGGCCAACGCCGCCGACGCCGATCACTACGTCTGCAGCTTTTCGCACAAGACCATCATTTATAAAGGCCTGATGATGCCGGCGGATTTGACCGCCTTCTATCCAGACCTCAGCGACCAGCGCCTGCAAACTTCGATTTGCGTGTTCCACCAGCGCTTTTCGACCAACACCCTGCCGAAATGGCCGCTGGCTCAGCCGTTCCGCTTCCTCGCCCACAACGGCGAAATCAACACCATCACCGGTAACCGCAACTGGGCCGTGGCCCGTCGGACCAAGTTCACCAACGATTTGATGGACCTGGAAGAACTCGGCCCGCTGGTCAACCGTGTCGGTTCCGACTCCTCCAGCATGGACAACATGCTCGAGTTGATGGTCACCGGTGGTATCGACCTGTTCCGTGGCGTGCGGATGATCATTCCGCCTGCGTGGCAGAACGTCGAAACCATGGACCCGGACCTGCGTGCGTTCTACGAATACAACTCGATGCACATGGAACCGTGGGACGGCCCGGCCGGCGTGGTAATGACCGACGGTCGCTACGCGGTGTGCCTGCTCGACCGTAACGGTCTGCGTCCGGCGCGTTGGGTCACCACCACGAACGGTTTCATCACCCTGGCCTCGGAAATCGGTGTCTGGAACTACCAGCCTGAAGACGTGATCGCCAAGGGCCGCGTTGGCCCGGGTCAGATCTTTGCCGTGGACACCGAAACCGGTCAGATCCTCGATACCGACGCCATCGATAACCGCTTGAAGTCGCGTCATCCGTACAAGCAATGGCTGCGCAAGAATGCCCTGCGCATCCAGGCGACCATGGAAGACAACGACCACGGTTCGGCGTTCTACGACGTTGACCAACTCAAGCAGTACATGAAGATGTACCAGGTCACTTTCGAAGAACGTGATCAAGTGCTGCGTCCGCTCGGCGAGCAAGGCTACGAAGCCGTCGGCTCGATGGGCGACGATACGCCGATGGCCGTGCTGTCCCAGCGCGTGCGCACGCCGTACGACTATTTCCGCCAGCAGTTCGCGCAGGTTACCAACCCGCCGATCGACCCGCTGCGTGAAGCCATCGTCATGTCGCTGGAGATCTGCCTCGGTGCCGAGCGCAACATCTTCCAGGAGTCGCCGGAACACGCCTCGCGTGTGATCCTCAGCTCGCCGGTCATTTCGCCGGCCAAGTGGCGCTCGCTGATGAACCTCGACCGTCCGGGCTTCGAGCGCGCGATCATCGACCTCAACTACGACGAAAGCGTCGGCCTCGAAGCGGCCATCCGCAACGTTGCCGATCAGGCTGAAGAAGCCGTGCGCTCCGGCCGTACCCAGGTCGTGCTGAGTGACCGTCACATTGCCCCGGGCAAGTTGCCGATCCATGCTTCCCTGGCCACCGGCGCGGTGCACCATCGCCTGACCGAAAAAGGCCTGCGTTGCGACTCCAACATCCTCGTGGAAACCGCCACTGCTCGCGATCCGCACCACTTCGCCGTGTTGATCGGTTTCGGCGCCTCGGCGGTCTATCCGTTCCTGGCCTACGAAGTGCTGGGCGACCTGATCCGTACCGGTGAAGTCCTGGGCGACCTCTACGAGGTGTTCAAAAACTACCGCAAAGGCATCACCAAAGGTCTGCTGAAGATCCTGTCGAAGATGGGCATCTCGACCATCACGTCGTACCGCGGTGCGCAGCTGTTTGAAGCCATTGGCCTGTCCGAAGAAGTCTGCGACCTGAGCTTCCGTGGCGTACCGAGCCGCATCAAAGGTGCGCGTTTCGTCGACATCGAAGCCGAGCAGAAAGCCCTGGCCGCCGAAGCCTGGAGCCCGCGCAAGCCAATCCAGCAGGGCGGTTTGTTGAAGTTCGTCCACGGTGGCGAATATCACGCGTACAACCCGGACGTCGTCAGCACCTTGCAAGCCGCTGTGCAGCAGGGCGACTACAGCAAGTTCAAGGAATACACGGCGCTGGTGGACAACCGTCCGGTGTCGATGATTCGCGATATGTTCAAGGTCAAAACCCTGGACACGCCGCTGGACATCAGCGAGATCGAACCGCTGGAATCGGTGCTCAAGCGCTTTGACTCCGCGGGCATCTCCCTCGGCGCCTTGTCGCCGGAAGCTCACGAAGCCCTCGCCGAAGCGATGAACCGCCTCGGTGCGCGTTCCAACTCCGGCGAAGGCGGCGAAGACCCGGCGCGTTACGGCACCATCAAGAGCTCGAAAATCAAACAGGTTGCGACTGGCCGTTTCGGTGTGACCCCGGAATACCTGGTCAACGCTGAAGTGCTGCAGATCAAAGTCGCTCAGGGCGCCAAGCCCGGCGAAGGGGGTCAGCTGCCAGGCGGCAAGGTCAACGGTCTGATCGCCAAGCTGCGTTATGCAGTGCCGGGCGTGACCCTGATCTCGCCTCCACCGCACCACGACATCTATTCGATCGAAGACTTGTCGCAGCTGATTTTCGACCTGAAACAAGTCAACCCGAAGGCCCTGGTCTCGGTGAAGCTGGTGGCAGAAGCGGGCGTCGGCACCATCGCTGCCGGTGTGGCCAAGGCCTACGCGGACTTGATCACCATCTCCGGCTACGACGGTGGCACCGGTGCATCGCCGCTGACCTCGATCAAATACGCGGGTGCTCCGTGGGAACTCGGCCTGGCCGAAACCCATCAGACCCTGCGCGGCAACGACCTGCGCGGCAAGGTCCGGGTACAGACCGACGGCGGCCTGAAAACCGGCCTCGACGTGATCAAGGCAGCCATCCTCGGCGCTGAAAGCTTCGGCTTCGGCACCGCGCCAATGATCGCGTTGGGCTGCAAATACCTGCGCATCTGCCACCTGAACAACTGCGCCACCGGCGTCGCGACTCAGAACGAGAAGCTGCGCAAGGATCACTACATCGGGACCGTCGACATGGTGGTGAATTTCTTCACCTACGTCGCCGAAGAAACCCGTGAGTGGCTGGCCAAGCTGGGCGTGCGCTCTCTTGAGGAGCTGATCGGTCGTACCGATCTGCTGGACATCCTCGAAGGCCAGACCGCCAAGCAACAACACCTGGACCTGACCCCGTTGCTGGGCAGCGATCACATCCCGGCAGACAAACCACAGTTCTGCCAGGTTGAGCGCAACCCGCCATTCGACAAAGGCCTGCTGGCCGAGAAAATGGTCGACATGGCCACCTCGGCCATCAACGACATGAGCGGCGCCGACTTCGCGCTGGATATCTGCAACTGCGACCGTTCGATCGGCGCGCGGATCTCCGGTGAAATCGCTCGCAAGCATGGCAACCAAGGCATGGCGAATGCGCCGATCACCTTCCGCTTCAAAGGGACGGCCGGTCAGAGCTTCGGTGTGTGGAACGCTGGCGGCCTGAACATGTACCTGGAAGGCGACGCCAACGACTACGTCGGCAAAGGCATGACCGGTGGCAAGCTGGTCATCGTTCCGCCCAAGGGCAGCGTCTACAAGACTCAGGACAGTGCCATCATCGGCAACACCTGCCTGTACGGCGCCACTGGCGGCAAGTTGTTCGCCGCCGGTACCGCGGGCGAGCGTTTCGCGGTGCGTAACTCTGGTGCTCACACCGTGGTGGAAGGCACGGGCGATCACTGCTGCGAATACATGACCGGTGGTTTCGTCTGCGTGCTGGGCAAGACCGGTTACAACTTTGGTTCAGGCATGACCGGCGGTTTCGCCTACGTGCTCGACCAGGACAACACCTTCGTTGACCGGGTCAACCACGAACTGGTGGAAATCCAGCGGATCAGCGGCGAAGCGATGGAAGCCTATCGCAGCCACCTGCAACGCGTGCTGGACGAATACGTCGCGGAAACCGACAGCGAATGGGGTCGTAACCTCGCTGAAAACCTCGATGACTATCTGCGTCGTTTCTGGCTGGTCAAGCCCAAGGCTGCCAACCTGAAATCGTTGCTTTCCAGCACCCGTGCCAACCCGCAGTGATATGCGCCTGAAGAGTTTGATGAGGTTTTAACAATGGCTGAACGTCTGAATAATGACTTCCAGTTCATCGACGTCGGGCGCAAAGATCCGAAGAAGAAACTGTTGCGTCAACGCAAGAAAGAGTTCGTGGAAATCTACGAACCGTTCAAACCCCAGCAGTCGGCCGACCAGGCCCACCGCTGCCTGGGTTGCGGTAACCCGTATTGCGAATGGAAGTGCCCGGTGCACAACTTCATTCCGAACTGGCTGAAGCTGGTGGCCGAGGGCAACATCCTTCAGGCCGCCGAGCTGTCGCACCAGACCAACACCCTGCCGGAAGTGTGCGGCCGGGTGTGCCCGCAGGATCGTCTGTGCGAGGGTGCCTGTACCCTCAACGACGGCTTCGGCGCGGTGACCATTGGTTCGGTCGAGAAGTACATCACCGACACCGCGTTCGCCATGGGCTGGCGTCCGGACATGTCCAAGGTCATACCGACCGGCAAGCGTGTCGCGGTAATCGGCGCAGGTCCTGCGGGCCTGGGCTGTGCCGACGTGCTGGTACGTGGCGGCGTGACTCCGGTGGTGTTTGACAAGAACCCGGAAATCGGTGGTCTGCTGACCTTCGGCATCCCCGAGTTCAAGCTGGAAAAGACCGTGCTGAGCAATCGCCGCGAAGTCTTCACCGGCATGGGCATCGAGTTCCGCCTGAACACCGAAGTGGGCAAGGACGTGACCATCGAGCAACTGCTCGAAGAATACGATGCCGTGTTCATGGGCATGGGCACCTACACCTACATGAAGGGCGGCTTTGCCGGCGAGGACCTGCCGGGCGTGCATGATGCGCTCGACTTCCTGATCGCCAACGTCAACCGCAACCTGGGCTTTGAAAAGTCGCCGGAAGATTTCGTCGACATGAAAGGCAAGAAGATCGTGGTGCTGGGTGGCGGCGACACGGCGATGGACTGCAACCGTACGTCGATTCGCCAGGGCGCCAAGTCGGTGACCTGTGCGTATCGTCGTGACGAAGCGAACATGCCCGGCTCGCGCAAAGAGGTGAAGAACGCCAAGGAAGAAGGCGTGAAATTCCTCTACAACCGCCAGCCAATTGCGATTGTTGGTGAAGACCGCGTCGAAGGCGTGAAAGTGGTCGAGACCCGTCTCGGCGAACCGGACGCCCGTGGCCGTCGCAGCCCCGAGCCGATCCCGGGTTCCGAAGAGATCATCCCGGCTGATGCCGTGGTCATCGCCTTCGGTTTCCGTCCAAGCCCTGCGTCGTGGTTCGAACAACACAGTATCCAGACCGACAGCCAGGGCCGCGTCGTGGCCCCGGAGCAAGGTCAGTACAAGCACCAGACCAGCAACCCGAAAATCTTCGCCGGTGGCGATATGGTTCGCGGTTCTGACCTGGTGGTAACGGCGATCTTCGAAGGCCGTAATGCGGCTGAAGGGATCCTGGATTACCTGGGCGTCTAACCAAACGACACAAAACCCTGTGGGAGCGAGCCTGCTCGCGATAGCGGTAGATCAGTCAACAGAAGTGTTGAATGTGAAGCCCTCATCGCGAGCAGGCTCGCTCCCACATTGGTTTCTGGTTGTCCGGAAGACTGCATTCCACCGCGACAAATTGACCCGATAGACAAAAGGCTGACCTGCAGCCGTGCCTTTTGCGTCGCGCTCTGAGAAAATGCCCACACTTTTTTTCCGGATGCCGACATGACTGCCCTGAAGAACGACCGTTTCCTTCGCGCCCTGCTCAAGCAACCCGTAGACGTCACGCCTGTCTGGATGATGCGTCAGGCCGGCCGCTACCTGCCTGAATACCGCGCCAGCCGTGCCAAGGCCGGCGACTTCATGAGCCTGTGCATGAACCCGGAGTTCGCTTGCGAAGTCACGATGCAGCCGCTCGACCGCTACCCACAACTGGACGCGGCGATCCTGTTCTCCGACATCCTGACCATCCCCGATGCCATGGGCCAAGGCCTGTACTTCGAAACCGGTGAAGGTCCGCGCTTCAAAAAAGTCATCAGCACGATGGCTGATATCGAAGCACTGCCGATTCCTGATCCGCACAAAGACCTCGGCTACGTCATGGACGCGGTCAGCACCATCCGCCGCGAACTGAACGGCCGCGTGCCGCTGATCGGCTTCGCCGGCAGCCCATGGACCCTGGCCACCTACATGGTCGAAGGCGGCTCGTCGAAAGACTACCGCAAGACCAAAACCATGCTCTACGACAACCCGCAAGCCTTGCACCTGCTGCTGGACAAGCTCGCGCAGACGGTCACCAGCTACCTCAACGGCCAGATCATGGCCGGGGCGCAAGCGGTGCAGATCTTCGATAGTTGGGGCGGTAGCCTTTCGGCGGCGGCGTACCAGGAATTCTCCCTGGCCTACATGCGCAAAATCGTCAGCGGCCTGATCCGCGAGCACGAGGGCCGCAAAGTGCCGGTCATCCTGTTCACCAAGAACGGCGGCCTGTGGCTGGAAAGCATCGCCGATGTTGGCGCTGATGCGCTCGGCCTGGACTGGACTTGCGACATTGGCAGCGCCCGTGATCGCGTCGGCAGCAAAGTCGCCCTGCAAGGCAACATGGACCCGACCGTGCTCTACGCCAAGCCAGAAGCCATCCGCACCGAAGTCGGTCGAATCCTCGCCAGCTATGGCAAGGGCAGCGGCCACGTGTTCAACCTCGGCCATGGCATCACGCCTGAAGTCGACCCGGAACACGCGGGCGCCTTCCTGCGCGCGGTGCATGAACTGTCGGCGCAGTATCACGAGTGATCGTGACGGTCTGATAAACACCCGGCTTTAATGTGGGAGCGAGCTTGCTCGCGATGAGGCCATAACATTCAACATTTAAGTTGGCTGTTATGCCGCCATCGCGAGCAGGCTCGCTCCCACAGTTGTTTATGGTTGACTGCATATTTGTGTTTAAACCTTTACACCGCCGAGCGGCGGCAGCTTCGCCAGTTTCAACGCCACCAGCAGCGCAATCACCAGCAACCCGCCAATGAACAGCCCGATCCCGTTCCACCCGCCCATGTGCCAGAACACACCGCCCGCCGTACCGGCAATACTCGACCCGGCGTAGTAGCTGAACAGATAAAGCGACGACGCCTGCCCCTTGGCTTTGATCGCCCGGCGCCCAATCCAGCTGCTCGCCACCGAATGCGCGCCAAAGAAACCGAAGGTAAAAATCAACATGCCGATGATCACCAGCGGCAGTGACGTAAACATCGTCAGCGCCAGGCCCGCGAGCATCAAAACAATTGTTGCCCACAACACTTTGCGCCGGCCCAGTTTGTCGGCCAGCGAACCGATTTTCGCCGAGCTATAAATCCCCGACAGGTACACCACCGACAGCAGCCCGACGAAGGCCTGATCCATGTGGTACGGCTCGGCCAGCAAGCGATAGCCGATGTAGTTGAACAGCGTGACGAATGCGCCCATCAGCACGAACGCTTCGACAAACAGCAGCGGCAGGCCGGCATCGCGAAAGTGCATGGCGAAGCCGTCAATCAAGCTGCGCGGGTGCAGCGAGCGAGCGCGGAAGTTGCGTGATTCGGGGAGAATTTTCCAGAACACCGTCGCCGCAATGAGTGCCAGGCCGCCAATCACCAGCATCGCCGTGTGCCAGCTGACAAAGTCGATCAGCACGCCGGTGATCAAGCGTCCGCTCATCCCGCCAATCGCGTTCCCGCCGATGTACAAGCCCATTGCCAGGCCGATGTGCTGCGGGTGGATCTCTTCGCTCAGGTAAGTCATGGCAACCGCCGCCAGGCCGCTTAACGACAACCCGATCAATGCGCGCATCACCAATACGCCTTGCCAGCTCGGCATCATCGCGCTGGCCATGGTGCACAGTGCCGCGGCAAACAACGCCGCGACCATCACCGGTTTACGTCCGACACGGTCGGAGATCGGGCCAGTGATCAGCAGGCCAATGGCGAGCATGCCGGTGGCCACCGACAGGATCAGGCTGCTTTGCGCCGCATTGATGGAGTATTCGTGGGACAGCAGCGGCATCATCGGCTGCACGCAGTAGAGCAGGGCAAAGGTCGCGAAACCGCCGGAGAACAGCGCCAGCACTGTGCGCATGAACATCGGCGTGCCTTTTTCGATGTAGATCTCTGCAAGTTCGGCGACGACATCGTCGAGCGGAGCCGGTGGAACTTCATGGGCAAGTGGAACAACAGCAGTTTTCACTTCAGACCTCGGGGAACGCAGCCGGTCAGGCAATGTAAAAAAGCATATAGCTGGCTAATGATTCAATCCAATATATTGTTCGACCTGTTTGAGAGGTTTTACGGCCTAATGGAGTTTTCATGGAATTGCGTCACCTGCGCTACTTCATTGCCGTCGCCGAAGAACTGCACTTCGGCCGCGCCGCTCAGGTGCTGGGCATCTCGCAACCACCGTTGAGCCAGCAGATTCAGGCGCTGGAACAGGAGGTCGGGGCGCGGTTGTTCGAGCGGACCAATCGTCGGGTCGAGCTGAGTGAAGCCGGTCGGTTGTTTCTGGAAGAGGCGCGGCTGGTGCTGGCGCAGGTCGACAAAGCGGCGGATGTGGCGCGACGGGCGCAGTTGGGTGAGTTGGGCGAACTGAAGATTGGCTTCACCTCGTCGGCACCGTTCAACTCGACGATCCCTCAGGCGATTTTTTCGTTTCGCCAGCGATTTCCGGCAGTGCACTTGAATCTGCGGGAGATGAGCAGTACTCAAGTGGCCGATGCGCTAGTGGATGAATCGATCGAGGTCGGCATCATGCGGCCGTTGGGATTGCCGGATTCACTCAGCGTGGTGGAACTGATGCGTGAGCCGCTGGTGGCCGTGCTCAGTTCCAAGCATCCGCTGGTGGCCGGCAGCGAGGAAGGGTTGTTTCTGTCAGCCTTGGCCCTCGAACCCTTCGTATTTTTCCCACGCAGTTATGGCAGTGGTCTGTACGCGCAGTTGCTCAGCCTGGCCCGGGATGCCGGTTTCAGCCCGCACTTTGCCCAAGAGGCCGGCGAGGCGATGACCATCATCGGGTTGGTGGCAGCAGGGCTCGGCGTATCCGTGCTGCCGGCGTCTTATCAGCGTATGCGCATCGATGGTGTGGTCTATCGCCCTCTGCTCGATCCAGCGGCGGTGTCGGCGGTATGGCTGGTGCAGCGCAAGGATCAGAAATCGCCGATGGCCAAGGCGTTTGTTGAGTTGTTGACGCGCAAGGTTGAGCCGCTGAAGGCGTGACTGCTGCGCAGTCATTCGCGAGCAGGCTCGCTCCCACAGGGTTCTTCGGGATGACGCCATAGCGCTTCAAGGTTTTGTTGGATACGGCCGATAACCGTCATTGGACTCATCACAAACTATGGAGATACAGGATGTTCAAGCAGATAACCTTCACCGCTTTGCTGGCCTTGATCGCACTGACCGGTGGTTGTGCTTCGGTAAAAATGGCTGATGAAACCCAGGACGCACAGGCCAAGTCGTTCCAAGTCGCTCCCGACAAAGCCAATATCTACGTTTATCGCAACGAGAGCATGGGGGCCGGGGTGAAAATGCCGGTGACGCTCAATGGCAAGCCTGTCGGGCAGACTGTCGCCAAGTCCTATCTGATGTTGGCCGTCCCGGCGGGTCAGCAGACCCTGGTGTCTTCGGCGGAAAACGATTCTGAACTGAAACTCACCGCAGAAGCCGGCCAAAACTACTTTGTCTGGCAGGAAGTGAAAGTGGGCTTCATCAAGGCGCGTAACAACCTGCAAGTCGTCGACGACAAGACAGGTCGCGCGGGCGTCACTGAAAGCAAGTTGATTCAGGCTCAGTAAGCGTCAGAACACAGCGGATCGTTCCCACGCGGAGCGTGGGAACGATCATCACCGTTACGACCACCGCCGAAAAATCAGCGAAGTATTAACCCCGCCAAACGCAAAGTTGTTGTTCATCACGTACTGGTTGCTCATCTGCCGGAACTCGCCGCGCAGGTAATCGAGCTTGCCGCAGTGCGGATCGACATCGTCGAGGTTGAGGGTGTGCACGTACAGGTCGCGGTTCAGCATCTCGATGCTGAACCAGGACTCCAGCGCGCCGCAGGCTCCCAAGGTGTGACCAAGGAAGCTCTTCTGCGAGCTGATGGGCATGTGTTCGCCGAACAACGCGCTGGTCGCGAGTGTTTCGGCGATGTCGCCCTGTTCTGTCGCTGTGCCGTGACCATTCACGTAGCCGATGTCCGAAGGCTGTAGCCCGGCGTCTTCCAGGGCCAGCTCCATGGCCCGGCGCATGGTGATTTGCTCCGGACGGGTGGCGTGCTGGCCGTCGGCGTTGCTGCCGAAACCGACGAGCTCGGCGTGAATGTGCGCGCCACGCGCCAGAGCATGTTCCAGCTCTTCAAGCACCAGCATGCCGCCGCCTTCACCAATCACCAAGCCATCGCGTCCTTTGTCGTAAGGGCGTGGACTGGTATGCGGGGCATCGTTTTTCAGACTGGTGGCGTAGAGCGCGTCGAAGACCATGGCTTCGGTGGGGCACAGCTCTTCGGCACCGCCAGCGAGCATCAATGGCAAACGGCCGAACTTGATCGATTCGTAGGCGTAGCCGATGCCCTGGCTGCCGCTGGTGCAAGCACTGGAGGTCGGGATCAGCCGGCCGGTGAGGCCGAAGAAGATGCTGATATTCGCCGCCGTGGTGTGCGGCATCATGCGCACGTAGGAATTGGCGTTCAGGCCCTCGGCCACCGAATTGAGCAGCATGTTGCCGAACGCCTTGATCTCGTCGGTGCTGCCGGTGGACGAACCACAGGAGACGCCCATGCGCCCGTCCTTGATCAATTCGTTGCCCAACAGCCCGGCATCGGCCAAGGCCTGTTCCGCCGCGCCGACCGCCAGGCGCGAAACCCGGCCCATGCTGCGCAGTTGCTTGCGGGTCCAGTGGCTCGGCACTTTGAAGCCATCGATCGGCCCCGCCAGGCGGGTGTTGAGTTCGGTGAAGCGATCCCACTCGTCCATCCGGCGAATGCCGCTGCGGTTGGCGGCGAAGTTGGCGGCGATGGTGTCCCAATCGCTGCCCAGTGAGGTGATGCCGGCCATGCCGGTGACGACGACGCGCTTCATCAGCACAGGCCTCCGTTGACGGCCAGAACCTGCCGGGTGATGTATGACGCTTCCGCCGACATCAGGAAATTCACCGCGCCGGCCACCTCTTCAGGGGTGCCCATGCGTTGTGCGGGGATCATTTTCATCAGTTCTTCCACCGGCACGTTTTCATCGAGCATCGCAGTGTCGATCAAGCCGGGAGCGACACAGTTGACGGTGATTTTGCGCTTGCCCAATTCGATCGCCAACGCCTTCGCCGCGCCGATCAAGCCTGCCTTGGAGGCGCTGTAGTTGACCTGGCCACGGTTGCCGATCAGCCCGGAAACCGAGGTGATGCAGACAATTCGCCCGGCGGCGCGACGACGGATCATCGGCATCATCACCGGGTGCAGTACGTTGTAGAAACCGTCGAGGTTGGTGCGCATTACCACGTCCCAATCATCCTCGCTCAGGGCGGGAAATGCACCGTCGCGCGTCAGGCCGGCATTAAGCACCACGCCGTAATAGGCGCCGTGGGTTTCCACGTCAGCCTCCAGAACGGCTTTGCAACTGGCGCGGTCGGACACGTCGAATTGCAGAATCCGCGCTTTACGCCCCAAGGCCTCGATTTCGACCTTTACGGCCTCGGCGTCAGCAACGCCGTTGCGGCAATGCAGCACGATGTCATGCCCGGCCTGGGCCAGACGCAAAGCGATGGCGCGGCCGATGCCACGGCTGGAACCGGTGATCAGTACGGATTCAGTCATGGCTGGGTTCCTTGGGTTTCATGAAGGTATTGAGCGGCCTGAGGCGGACGGAACACGTTCAGACGAGCGGTGGCGTGAATGCCGGGCGCGTTGATGTGACATTCGAACACGCCCATGCCGTTGTCGTCTTCCAGCGAGCGCAGCCCATGGATGGTCAGCTCGGTGCCGGCGGGGAAGTGCTCGACGTTGCATTCGAATTTGCGGGTGCCGAGCAGAAACCCCAGCTCCACCGCATCGCCACGCTGGCGGGCATGGCAACCGGCGTAGGCCGCGACGCTCTGGGCCATCAGTTCGATGCCGACCCAGGCCGGCAGGCTGCCGTCGGGACGGTTGAACAGGCCGTCGGGTTTGACGGTGAGGCGGGTATGAATCTGCTCGTCATCGAACGCCAGGATCTGATCGATGAGGATCATGTCGCCAGCGTGAGGCAGCAGTTCGGCGAGCGGCCAGTCAATCATGGTGCATCTCCGATAATCAGGCTGACGTTGTTGCCACCGAAAGCAAAGGAATTGCTCATCAGGTAGCGCGGTGCAATGGACGCCAGGCGATCGGCCGGGGTCACCCAATTCAGGGGCGGCAGTTCGGG
Organism: Pseudomonas sp. ANT_H12B; assembly: GCF_008369325.1. Taxonomy (GTDB): domain Bacteria; phylum Pseudomonadota; class Gammaproteobacteria; order Pseudomonadales; family Pseudomonadaceae; genus Aquipseudomonas. Next base: position 314,546 of record NZ_VOBI01000003.1, read on the forward strand.
GTCGGGTTGACCGTCCCAGACGTGAGGCGGCAGCGCATGCTCGCGGTTGCCTGCGCTCAGGCTCAGCCAGCAGAACGCCGCTTCCAGCGCCCCGGCCGCGCCCAGGGTGTGGCCGGTCATGGGTTTGGTCGAGGAGCAGGGCACACCGGCCGGGAACAATGCGGCCACTGCCAGGCTTTCCATGGCGTCGTTGTGTTGGGTCGCGGTGCCGTGCAGGTTCAGGTAATCGATCTGCTGCGGTTGCAGTTGTGCTCGGCCCAAGGCTTTGCGCATCGCTTGCAGGGCGCCCCGGCCAGTCGGTTCCGGTGCGGAAATGTGGTGTGCATCGGAGCTGGCGCCACTGCCCAGCAGGGCAATCGGCTGGCTGTCGCCGGCACTTTTGCTCATCAGGAACAACACCGCCGCTTCGCCGATATTGATGCCGTTACGGTTGACCGAGAACGGATTGCAGCGCTGTCCGGACACCGCTTCCAGCGCCGAGAACCCGCTGAGGGTCAGCTTGCACAGGCTGTCGACACCGCCACACAGCACCACATCGCACACGCCCAGATCCAGCAGACGCTGAGCACTCATCAGTGCCCGGGCGCTGGAAGTGCAGGCGGTGGAAATCACATAAGCCGGACCGCTTAATTGCAGCCAGTCGGCGAGGAAATTTGCCGGAGCGCCGAGTTCCTGTTGCTGATAGTTGTAATCGGCCGGGAACTGATGCTCGCGGATGTAATGAGCCAGCCCGCGACTGGCTTCGTCGATACCTGAGGTGCTGGTGCCCAGAACGATACCGATACGGTCGCGACCGTAGGTCTGGATCGCCTGGTCGATGTCTTGGCGAATTTGCAGCGCGGCTTCCAGCAGCAACTGATTGTTGCGGCTGCGTTGCTCGGTCAGTTCGACTGGTATCGGTGCCAGCTCCCCCTGGACCGCGGCCACTGGTAACGAGCGTTCCGCCACCCAGCCGGCCTCGCTGCGCATGCCGGAGCAGTCGCCGGCAAACAGGTTACGGGCGACTTCGTGCTTGTCGCGGCCCAGGGCGCAGATGACCCCGAGGGCATTCAGATAAGCCGTCATGGCGTGTCCCCGCTGAGCGGCGTGACTTGATATCTCGGGCCTTTGGGCAGGTTCAATTCAAAGCTCATGGGTTGTGAATAACGGACGTCCCAATGCGATGGCAGGGTGCGTTGCGAGCCATGCTGCCAAGCGGCGGGATAGTTGCCCGACAGCTCATCTTTGGGGGTCAGCGCAAACAGCAGCGCGGCGAACAGCTCTCGCGCTTCCGGGTTGGGCGGCAGCAGACCGTCAGCCTGCCACTTGCCATCGACCAGTTTCTGGCGTGCCTGTGGAATGCCCAGCAAGTCCATCATCGACCAGCGAATCCCCGGGCCTTCACGTTGGATCACCAGCACCCAGTCCTGACGTTGGTCGGCTTGCAGACGCTGGATGTGCAATTGCAGCGGCAACGACAGGTTCGGGGTTTGCTCAGGCAGCGGCACCCGACTGGCGCAGGCGCTCAGCAACAGGACACAACCCAACAGCAGGAAGCGCAGCACCACCGCACACCCTGTGGGAGCGAGCCTGCTCGCGATGGCGGCAATGCATTCGATAACTATGTTGGCTGACCCACCGCTATCGCGAGCAGGCTCGCTCCCACAGGTTTGAGTTGCACTAAACATCACACGGCACCTTCAAGGGGTTTGCGCGCGACCACATTGACCAGGGTTTCTTCCCGTTGGCCGAAGGGCTTTGGCTGGCGCAGACCCAAGCGTTCAAACAGGCCGAAATCCTTGGCGCGGCTCCACCACAAGTATGGATAAGACACGTTTCGCGGGCCGAATTCGAAACGCTGCCGGCGAATCATGTCCAGGTACCCGGCAGCGCTCTTCTGCATGTGCATCGGATGGCGGAACAACCAGCGTATCACCCAGGTATTAATGTAAGCCTCGGTGGATTCGGCGAACAGCAGATAACCACCGGGCTTGAGCACGCGGTAGAACTCGGACAGCGCCTGTTCCTGGTCCACCAGATGATGAAAGGTCTGATGACAGAACAGCAGATCGACGCTGGCGTCCGGGACGTTGATGCTCGCGCAGTCGCTGCCGAGCAACTCCACTTCCATGCCCTGACGGGCAGCTTCTTCGCCGCTCAGGTTGAGGCTGTGAGGGTCGGCGTCCAGACCGATCAAGCGTTGTGGCGCAAACGTCTGGCGCAGGTATTGGAACGACTTGCCCTGACCGCAACCGGCATCCAGCAATACCGGATGGTTCGGTAACGGTTCGCTGAACAGGCTGCGTAAATCGTCGATGGCTACGCGCAATACATGGTGCTGCCAGGTGCGGCTGCGCAGGAACCAGAAACCGAATCGGGTTTCCTCGACGTAGTTTTCACTCAGGTAGCTCAAGGCGCGTCACTCGCGCAGATTTCCGAGAGCATTCGCAGCCGGCGTTTAGGTTCGCTGACGAAGGGGTTGCGCTCGTCCCAGGCATAACCGGCGAGGATCGCGCTGATCATGCGGCGGATATCCGGTGAGCCGCCCTCATGATAAATCACGTCCTGGAAGGTCCCGGCGTACCAGCCTTCGACGTAGCAACGGAAGGTGTCGACCCCGCGTTTGAGCGGCTCGGCGAACTCTGTTTGCCAATCGACGCTTTCGCCTTGCAGCTGGCGATGCAGGACCCCGGCGGCCATGCTCGCCGAGCGCATGGCGATGGTCACGCCGGAGGAGAACACCGGGTCGAGGAATTCCGCCGCGTTACCCAGCAACGCGAAGCCCGGACCGTGGAGGGTTTTGACGTTGGCCGAGTAGCCACCGATGGTTCGTGCAGGCGTGTCCCATACAGCGTTGTTCAGCACACCGGACAGGCTAGGGGTCTCGTCGATGAAGCTGCGCAAGCAGTCGTCCAGATTCTCCATGCGGCCTTCGAAATGTTCGGCTGCCGCGACCACGCCTACCGAGCAACGCCCGCCGCTGAACGGGATCGTCCAGAACCAGATATCGCGCTGGGTCGGATGGGTGGTGATGAGGATTTTTTCCCGTTCGAAAGTCGGGCTGTCGATATGGTCTTCGATGTGGGTGAACACCGCTTGGCGCACCGGAAAGTCCGACGGTGCTTCAAGGTCGAGCAAGCGCGGCAGGACACGACCGTAACCACTGGCGTCGAGCATGAAATCAGCCTCGATGCGGTACTCGCTGCCGTCTTCACGACGTACGCCGAGCTGCGGTTTCGGACGGTCGTTATCGACGCTGACGATGGCTTCGCCGTAGCGGATTTCTACGCCTTGCAGCGCGGCCTGATCGGCCAGCAGCTTGTCAAAATCAGCTCGTTGAACCTGGAAGGTGGTCGGCTTGCCGTTGCTGAACGTATCGCCGAAATCGAAGGCGCTATAGCGCTCGCCCCAGGCAAACGCTGCGCCGTTTTTCAGCTGGAATCCAGCCGCGTTGACGGCGTCGAGCATGCCCGCCTCTTCGACAAAATCCAGGCAGTGAGACAACAGGCTTTCGCCGATGGAAAACCTTGGGAAATGCTGACGCTCGATCACCAGCACGTCGTGACCCTTGCGCTTGAGCAGCGCGGCGGCGATGGCGCCCGAGGGGCCAGCGCCGATGATGACGACCTGGCGACGTTCCATTTCAACGGTTGGCATGGGGGCTCCTTGCCGGGACGGCAGCTTTCAAGGGGATTCGGTGCATACCGGCCAATGCCGGCAGCAGTGTCGCGATCAGGCCCATCAACATCAGCGCAAAGTACAGCGCCGGGCTGATGAGCTGTTGTTGCAGCAGCAGGTTGAGAAAGACGATCTCGCTCAAGCCGCGAATATTCAGCAAAACACTTTCCCGCCAGCGACTGGCACCTTCAAACGAGGCACCGGCCCAACCGAGGCCATACCAGTTGCCCAGCATTTTGCTGGCAATCGGGAACAACAGCAGTGCGGCCAGTTGTACCCAGCTGAGGCTATCGATGGCGCTGTGGACGTTGATCTGCACGATGCCGAATGTGAGGATCAGCGGGATGGCGATCCAGGTCTGCAAACGATTCATCCAGAGCGCCCGTATTGGCAGCACCAGCGGCACTTTGATCGCGGCCATGCACAGCAGATACCCGATGCCGAAAATCAAAGCATTGAGCTTGTAATGCTCGGCGACCACCAGCAACGCGAAGAAGCACACGCTGTATACCCGTGGCCGGTGCACACCGACCAGCCGCAGCAGCAATGGCAGGCAAGCGCCGGCCAATGGCAGCAGCAAACTGCTCAGGTGCAGGCTGCCCTGGGCGATGGCGAACAGGGTCCAGCAGGCGAGGTCGATCAGGATCGCGGTCTGCACCAGTCGCCGGGTGGCGGCGGGCGGGTAACCGATATGCCGCAGGTATAGATACAAAACCGGGATCGCGGTGATGGCGAACAATAGACCCACCGCCAGGGAACTGATCCACGGCTGCGGCGGTAACAGCCAGATCGCCGTGGCCAGGCCGCAGGCAAACGGAACGCAGAAACTGGGCAGCGCGATTTTCAGGCTTTGGCGATCCAGTCGCAGGTCGATCACATCGCTGAGGATGTAGCCCAGCAGCAGCGCGAAACTCAGGCTGTAGAGGTTTTTCAGCCAGGCCGGCGAGACCAGCGCCGCGCCGCTCAATTGCCACTGGGGTTCGACCCAGAAATACATCAGCAGCGGCAAGCCAAGGGTCGCCAGCAGCAACTGGCTGACGATCGGAATCAGGCTGAAGTGACGACCGACTCGAGTGGCCACGGCAAACAGCGCCAGGGCCATCACCCAGAACAGAACGACCATCATGCTGCCGGCTCCGCGACTGTGGCGGCATGCACTTGTCGACCGGCCCACGGTGCAAGCATGAAGCTGAAGGCCAGGCCCAGGCTCACCGACAGGCCGAAGTTGCTCACCGCCGGTGTGCTGGAGACCGCCAGCAGGCCGAACGACAACCAAGTGGTCAATGCCGCCAGCAAGGTGCCCAGCAGACTCACAGCGGCGCCACCGATCTGTTCGCGCATGAGGATCGCGTAGTCAACGCTGATGGCCGTCACCAGCAACAGACCGAACAGGCTGAACAGCGTCAGCGGTTGTCCCAGCCAGCCGAGACTGGCCAGGCTGCACAACGCGGCCAGCAGCGGCAGCGCGACGATTCGCAGTGCACCGCCGAAGCCGAACGGCAGGATCAGCACCAGCACGATCAGCACGCAGGAGGCGAGTTTCAGTTCTGCGGCACTGATCTGGGTGTCGGCGAAGACCTTGTTCAACTCACCGAGACGATCCACCAGCTCCACGCCCGGCAAGCCCAGCGCCTGGACCCGCAGCAGTGAAGGGTTGTTCAGGCCTTGCAGGCTGACCATCGCCGCCACACCGTCATCGACGGCCCCCAGCCACAACGTGCGATAGGGTTCCGCCAAAGGACCGACCAGCGCGGCATCAATGTCTTCGGTGGGCAGCGCCTGCAACTTCGCCAGTTCGGCTTGAAGGGCGGCGGCCGGAACACCAAGGTCAAGCAACGGTTGCCAGAACTGCGGGAGCTTGTTCAACGCCTCGCGCACTTGTTGCTGGTCACTCGGTTGACTGAGCAGCTGATTGAGCGACAGGTAGCCCTGGAGCTTGTCCAGATTGACCAGCTGATCCAGGCGCTCGCTCAATGCCGTCAGGCGTTCGAGCAGTTCCTTTTCATTGGCCGCGCGCACCAGGAAGAACTGGCTGGTGGGTTGATAGCCGGTGATGCGCGCAATGGTCTGGGCCTCGTCAGTCAGTTGCTGCGGTGCGCCGACCCATTGGCGAATATCGTTTTTGCTTTCAAGCTGCAGCAGACCGGCAACACAGAAGGCGATCAGCAGCGCCAGCAACACCGGCGTGTTCGCCCGTTTGAGCAGCGCTTCGCGGCAATTGAGCAAACACTCGCAAACCTTCAGCGGCCATTGCGCCGGTCGCAGGTCCACGCCTTTGAGCAGCGCCGGCAGCAAGCACACAGCGGACAAGTAGGCGCCAAGCAGCCCGGCGGCGGAGAACACGGCAATCTGCGTCAGCGCCGGGAACGGCGTCCAGGCCAGGGCCAGGTAGCCAATGCAACTGGTGATCAGGCTCAGCGTCAGGCCCGGCAGGGTCAGGCGCAACGCCGGCCAACTGTGCCAGGGCTTCAGGCTCCAGCTTTTGGACAGGTAATGCAGCGGATAATCGACAGCCACACCGATCAGGCTGGAACCCAGCACCAGGGTCATCACATGCATGTGGCCGAACATCGCTACGCAGGCAACCGCGCCGAAGAGCATGCCCACCAGCACCGGGATGAAGGCCAGCAATACCCGCCAACGGCGGAACGCCAGCAACAGCAGCAACAGAATGCCCACCGTGGCACCGCCGCCGACCCAGGTCATTTCCCGGGTGGCCTGCTGTTGACCGGCGGCTGCGTAAAGCAGGCCGCTGGCGGCGAGCAATTGCACGTCCGCCTGGACGGCTTCTTCGCGGCTGTGCTTGAGCAGATCGGCCACTTGCAACGGCAGGCTCAGGTCGAAGGCATTGCCGGTGGTTCGTGCCCGCAGCAACACCCAACTCTTGCCGTCGGCATCGGCGACCAGCGCACCGCTGCTGATGTCCAGTTGCACCGAACCGTGTTGCGGCTGGCTGTTCTGGATGCGCCCGGTCAGGCCCAGCCAGTCATCCTGGCTCGGCACCAGGGTGAAACCGGTGAAGGGGTCGAATAGCGCTTGCACCCGTTGCTGAATAAACGCGTCGGGATGTTCGATCAGTTGCTGTCGATCCGCCGCCGCGAGCATCGCCAACCGCCCTTGCAGCAATTGCGTGCGCAGCGCGGGCAAGTCGGCTTGCAGGTTCCACTGGACCTTCTCGAACAGGCCGCTGGCCTGCCACTGCTCGCCCAGTTTCTGGGCCATGGCGACTGCTTGCTGGCGATCGGCATGACCCACCAGCACCAGCATTTCGCGGTTCAGCGGTTCTTGCATGCGTTGTTCGGCGCGCAGTTCCAGCGCATCGGGAGCGGTGCCGGGCACCAGTTCCATCAGGTTGGCCGACAGCGGTGCGCCGTCACGCCACTGCCAACCGGCGAGCGCGAGCACCGCCAGCAGCAGGATCAGAAACAGCCGCGAAAGCATCCGTTCACTCGGCAAAGTCATGTTGCTCCGCATCGCTCAAAGGTTGTGCACTCGTGCTGTCCTGCATGCGCAAAAGGGTGCTGTCACCCTGGGTTTCGAGCAGCTCGATGCTGTGCACCAGTTCGCCGCCGGCAATGTTGATCTGAGTGAACACCTGCTTGAGCAGCATTGAGCGCGGGATCAGGGTCAGCCTCCAGGTCTGTGCGTCGCCGCTCAGGGACAGCTCGAAATCCCGTTGCAGCCCGCTGCTGTCGCCCTGTAGGACGGCGAGGAACAAACGGTTCTGTTCGGCGCCGGCACTCTTGCTCGGCAGCATTTGCCAACCGTTGACATCACGCCGGGCGATGCCTTTGTCGCTGATGCGGTAATCCTGTTGCAGCGGGGTTTTCAGCCGCCAGAGCAAACCGTGGTTTTTAGCGAGGACGAAGGTGCCTTTGCTGGTCAGTGGCTTGGGCAGGGCGCGCAGGTGTTTTTCCTGGATGAAGTTGCCGTGGATGACGTCGGGTTTGGCCAATTGATCGCTGAGCTGTTGCAGATCGAAGGCGTTGGCCATCGACGCCAAGCCAAGTAGCGCCAAAGCGCTGAGGCATTTGAAAAACGGGGTCATGCAAGCATCCTTTCAACAGCGTCAGTGAAGACCTTGGGTGAAGCCAACTGCATTTCGCGGCTGCTCATGTCGACCGCGACCTGCACGGAGCTGGCGCGGGTCAAACGTTCGCCGGTTTGCAGATCGCTGATCAGGTAGCTGATCTTCAAACGGTTCTCCCACTCCACCAGATTGGCGCGCACGTTCAGCTTCTGGCCAAATACGGCGCCGCGCACATAACGTAATTGCAGATCAATCACCGGCCAGGCGTAACCGGACTCGACCATGGCGTCGTAGTTGTGGCCGATCTTGTCCAGCAGCGCGCAGCGGGCGACTTCCAGGTATTTGATGTAATGGCCGTGCCAGACCACGTTCATGGTGTCGACATCAAAGAACGGCACGAGGATTTCCGTATCGGTGTGAAGCACTCCCTTGCTACGCATGCAGCCTCCAGTGTTGCTCGGCGATGCGCTTCAGGCACAGGCGCAATTCGCCTTCCAGGGCACGGTCTTCGATGACCGGCGGGAAGTCTTTCGCCAGTTCTTCGTGCATGGCCGCCAGGGCTGGCGGCAATGGACGGGCATCCTCGGCTTTGCTGCGCAACCAGACGCCTTGATTGGCGGCCAACAGGGTGGCGGCGGCGACCTGTTCGGTCAGCTCCAGCACACGGATGGCATCGCGGGCGGCGATGGTGCCCATGCTGACCTTGTCCTGGTTATGGCACTCGGTGGAGCGCGAGAAGACGCTGGCCGGCATGGTGTTTTTCAGCGCTTCGGCGGTCCAGGCGCTGGTGCCGATCTGCACGGCTTTGAAACCGTGGTTGAGCATCGCGCGGTCGGCGGTGGCGCCGGACAGGTTGCTCGGCAAACCATGGTTGTAACGCTCGTCCACCAGCAAGGCGAGTTGACGGTCGAGCAGGTCGGCGACGTTGGCCACCAGGTTCTTCAGGCTGTCCATGGCGAACGCAATGTGGCCGCCGTAGAAGTGCCCGCCGTGCAGCACGCGTTCGGCTTCGGCGTCGATGATCGGGTTGTCGTTGGCACTGTTGAGCTCGATCTCGATGAACGAGCGCAGCCAGTTCAGGCTGTCGGCCAGCACGCCGAGGACGTGGGGCGCGCAACGCAGGGAGTAGCGATCTTGCAGACGATGCAGCGGTGCGGTCGGCGCGTCGATCGCCAGATCCTTGCGCAACCACGCGGCGACTTGCATTTGCCCCGGATGCGGTTTGGCGGCGAACAGGCGCTCGTCGAAGTGCTCCGGGTTGCCTTGCAGGGCGACCACGTTCAACGCGGTGATGCGGGTGGCCAGCTGCAGCAGGTAATCGGCGCGGGCGTAGGCCAGGCAGGCGAGGCCGGTCATGACGGCGGTGCCGTTCATCAGCGCCAGGGCTTCTTTGGGGCGCAGTACCAGCGGCTCCCAACCCAGTTCGCGGTGGACGTCGGCGGCTTGTCGGCGCTCACCACGGAACATCACTTCGCGCTCACCGGACAAGGTCGCGGCAACATAGGACAACGGCGTCAGATCACCGCTGGCGCCCACCGAACCTTCTTCCGGGATCAGCGGCAGGATGTCGTGTTCGAGAAAGGCGTGCAGGCGTTCCAACAGTTCTATGCGCACCCCGGATACGCCGTAGCACAGCGACTGCAAACGCGCCGCCAGGACCGCGCGGGTGGCTTGGGCGTCGAGCAGTTTGCCCAAACCACAACCGTGGAACGTGTACAGATGACGAGGCAGGGCTTCGACGTGATGCAGCGGCACCGCGACCACGCAGGAATCGCCATAACCGGTGGTCACGCCATAGATCACGCCTTCCTTGTCCAACAGGGAATCAAGGAACTGCGCGCCCTTGGCGATGCGTCGGCGGAACTCGGGGTCGCCTTGCAACTGCGTCGGCACCTGACGGTTGGCCAGGGCCAGCACGTCTTCGATGCGCAAAGGGAGTTCGCCGAAGGTTACCGGCTCAAGCGTTGGCGTCGTCATCGGTCTTCCAGAAAGGGTAAAAGTTGAACCATTGTTGAGGCGCTTCAAGGCAATAGTGACTCAAGCGTTCGGCATAGCGGGAAGCCCACTGATGAATGACCTGTTCGCGGTCGCTGCGCTTCCACACCACGGCCTCGGCGAACGGTTCGAGGGTCAGTCGATAATCCCCCGTCGGCTTCTTCAGGCACATCATCAGATTGATCGGGCATTTGAGCAGCCCGGCCAGCAGCCACGGCCCCTGAGGGAACGCGGCTTGATGGCCAAGGAAATCCACGGTCACGCTGCGCCCGCCGTGCAACGGCACGCGGTCGCCAGCAATCGCCAGCCACTCGCCGCGCTCCAGGCGTTCATGGAGTTGCAGCATGATCAGCGGGTCCAGCTCGCTGACCTGGATCAGCCGCAAATTGGTCGCCCCGGCTTCGCCCAGCAAACGGTTGAACTGCTCGGCGTGCTTGGTGTGCACCAGCACGTTCATCGTGACTTTTTCGCCGATCTCGGCCAACGCACGGCAGACCTCGAGATTGCCCAGATGCGCGCCTACCAGCATCTGCCCGCGGGTGCCGCGCAGTTGATTGCGCAGCAATGCCGGGTCGATGATTTCAATTTGCTCGATGCTCAATTTGCCGTTCCACACGTCGAGCTTGTCGAGCATGGAGTCGGCGAAGGCCATGAACTGACCGAACACCCGCCAATGGGTCGGGCGCAGTTCGTTGCGACCCGTCCAGTCGGCGAGTCGTTGCTGGTATTGCCAGGCACTTTGGCGGGCGCTACGACCGAACAGGAAAAAGTACAGAACGATGCCGTACAGCAGCGGGCTTAGCAGCCGCCGGCCCAACACTTTGGCGCAGAGTGCGGTGAATTTCATCAGCCAGAAGCTGCCGCGCTCTTCGCGGTCAGCCCAGTGCTTTTTATCCGTCCCAGTGCTCATGTTAGCCACCGTCGCCAGAGGATCACGGGTGCGCGCAGCAACATGCCGAAGAACAGCCGGGTGTGCATGCTCGAAATCAGCAGGTTGTCGTGGAACAGGCGAAAATGCGAAACGCCGTCCAGCGGGTAATGGACCCGGGTTTGCAGCCATTGCATCGGCTGATTGCGCCAGGCCAGGCGCACGAGAATGTCCGAGTCGAAGTCCATGCGCTTACCGATCTTCGCCGAGTCGATCAGCGCCAGGATCGGTGGCAACGGGTAGACGCGAAAGCCACACATGGAGTCGCGAATCTGCAACGACAGGGTGTTGATCCAGACCATGACGTGGGTCAGGTAGCGCGCATACAAGCGACCTTTCGGTACGCTGGCGTCGTATTGCGGATAGCCGCAGATCACCGCTTCGGGATGGGCGCGTGATTGCTCGATGAAGGTCCAGACGTCTTGCAGATCGTGCTGGCCGTCGGCGTCCACCTGCAAGGCATGGCTGAAACCCAGTCGCGAGGCTTCACGCATGCCGGTCATCACGGCGCCACCCTTGCCTTGATTGGTGGCGAGGCGGATCAGGTGAACCCTGTCGCGCTGGGCCAGTTGGTTCAGCACTTTTGCACAGGATCGATCGCTGGCATCGTCCACCAGAATGCATGGCAGGTCGCTTGCGAGCAGCGCGTCGACCACCGTGGTGATGGCGGTTTCGTGGTTGTAGACCGGGACGATTGCGCAGGGGTTATGCATGTTGGCGCGCGCCTGAAAGACCGAGGTGTCCGCTTCGCGAGCACTCACCATAGTTATGCATCGCTCGAGGCCTCCAGCAAAATGCGCCCGCTGGAGCAGGTGGCGGTCTCGTTGCGGTAGGCGAAATACAATTTGCTGCGTACCGGATCGAAGCGCAGGTGCAGTTGGACTTCATCGCCGGGGCGTACCAGTTGCTGAAATTTCAGCACTTCCATGCCAGCGAATTTTGCCGGCAAATCCATCAATTGCTGACCGAGGCTCAGCGCCCAGTCCACCTGCACTACGCCGGGCAGTACCGGCGTCTGGGGGAAGTGGCCGCTGAAGTAGGCGAGGTCGGGCGGCACTGCCAGTTGCAGGCTCCACTCGCCATCGACTTCGACCTGTTCCAGCACTTGCGGCGCCTTTGGGCGCGGTGCCAGCAACAGGGCTTCAACCTCGGCCTGAGGCAGTTTGCCCTGAGCATTAAGCGGCAGTTGCCGCAACAAACGCCAACGGCGTGGCAAGGCCAGGACTTCGCAATGCTGGCTCAAATGCTGGCGCAACTCTTGAGTGAGGGTGCGTCGGCCCTGATTGCGCAAGGCATGCAGACCCTGTTCGCTCAACACCAGCAGCGCACCCAACGAGGCGCGGTTCTCCTGAACCACGCCAAGGCGCGCTTCGGCGACCCACTCGTGGTCAATCAAGGCCTTTTCCAGCATCGGTAGCGAGATACGTTTTTCTTCCAGTTTGACGATCCGGTCCAGCCGTCCGAGCAATTCGAAACGGCTGTCTGCGGCGATGCGCGCGGCATCGGCGGTATGTTCGATATGACCCGGTGGCAGGTACGGCGAGGCAATGAGTAGCGCGCCGTCGCTGTCCTGGCTCAACGCGACGTCAGCAAACGACTGCCAGAGATCGTGGCCCTGACGCCAGGCGATACCGCCGGTTTCCGAGCTGCCGAAAATTTCCGTCGGCCATTGTTCCAGACGCTCGTACAGGCTTTGCGCGGCCTCTGCCGGCAGAGCACCGCCGGAGGAAAAGACTTGCCGAACTGCGCTCAGTGCCGGCCAGTCAAGGTTGTCGCCCATGCGCTTGAGCAGCGCCGGGCTGGCGACCCAGGCAAACGCCGGGTGTTCGCGGCTGGCGCGTTGCAGGTCTTCCGGGAAGGCCAGTTGCTTGCGCACGAACGAACGCCCGGCGCACAGCGGCCACAGCACCCGAAACAGCAAACCATAGATATGCTGGGTGGCGACGCTGCCGATGATGCACGCCTGGCCCAGATTGGCACCCCAGAGTTGCTCCAGCGCCTGGACTTCATTGGCCAGCTGACGCAGGGTTTTCTCGATGCGTTTGGGCTCGCCACTGGAGCCGGACGTGCACAGGCTCAGCGAACAGCGATCCAGATCCAGTGCAGCGGCGGGCAGTGGCGCGTGCCGGTAATCACCCAGGTGCGCGTCATCGGCCTGATCGGTCAGCCATAGATCGACCTCGTTTGACCAGCGCTGGCGAGTCTGGGGTTGCAGATCGGCAGGCAGCAGCACGCTGACCCCGGCGCGCCAGGCGCCGAGCAGGGCAATTGCCAGGTCGGCGGCGTCTTCAAGGTGCACGGCAATGCGCCGCACACCCTGGGCTTGCAGGCCGGCGGCCAGGCTCAGCGCCTGTTCGCACAGCTGCGCGTGATTCAGCGCCGGCTCGGCCGTCACGGCACGTTCCGGTTGAGCCTTGAGCAACAGCTGCTCAAGCGTTATCCAATTCATGGGTGGCCTCGTACCCGTTGTCGTATGAGCCATTCAATGGCAAACAGCAGGCCCATCAATCCGTAGGAAATCAGGCCGGTGTACAACATCCACCAACTCAACGGCGCCCACAGGGTCAGGGCGGCGGCGAGCAAACCGTTACAGAGGAAAAACACACTCCAGGCGATCGTCACCTGGCGGGTATAAACAATCGCCCTGGCCGGCAGTTGCGGTTCACGCAGACGCGCCAGGCGTTCGATCATCGGCGGGCCGTATTTCAGGCTCAGGCCAAACAGGCCGAGCATGAAGGCGCTGATCAGCACCGGGTACCAGCGCAGCATCAGCGGGCTGTCGAACAACGCCAGCAACAGGCAAAAACCGATCGCGGTGATCGCCATCCACAGGCTGCCGGGCCTTCGCGCACCAAGCAGTGCGCGGGCCAGCCACAGGCTGCCCAGCAGCAGACCGAACTGCCACGGGGCAAAATGTTCCATGCCGAAATACACCGCGAAGGGGTACAGCAGGCCCGCCAGCAGCAGGCCAAGGCCGATCAGTCGGCTCATGCGGCGGGTTGAACCAGACGGTAGACCGCCTCGACCACGTCGCTGACCGTGCGCACCGTTTTGAATTCTTCGGCGGCGATTTTCTTGCCGGTCTGGCGTTTGATGTGATCGATCAGGTCTACCGCGTCAATGCTGTCGATTTCCAGATCCTGGTACAGGTTGGATTCGAGGCTCACCCGTTCGGGGTCCAGCTCAAAGAGCTCGACCAAGGCATCGCGCAGGGTGTTGAAAATGTCGTCACGAGTTTGCATGGTCCGGTCTCAAGCTGCCTGTTTTGCAGTGACGAACGCCGCAAGGCTCGCCACGTTGCTGAAGTGATTGCGGGTGTCCTTGGCGTCGGCGTCGATTTTGATGCCGTACTTTTTCTGGATGGCCAGGCCGAGTTCCAGCGCATCTACCGAATCCAGGCCCAGGCCTTCGCCGAACAGCGTCTGGTCGTCGCCAATGTCGTCGGCGTTGATGTCTTCAAGGCCCAGGGCATCGATGATCAGTTCTTTGATTTCACGGTGTAGATCGCTCATCTTCGGCGAGCTCCTTAATGTAGTAATGATGCAAATAGTCATTGAGCTTGCGCGAGGCCTGAGGAGCCGGGCCACACGCTGCGAAGGCTTGTGGGTCTATATCGGCCCCGACACGGAAACTGAAGTGCACACGACGTTTGGGGATCCGATACCAGGGCTCGGCCTTGGTCAATGTGGTCGGGTTGACCTTGATAATCACCGGCGTGAGGATTTTCGCACCGCGCAGGGCGATGGCCGCAGCCCCCCGATGAAATGCCGGCGCCTGGCCGGGCTGGGTGCGGGTACCCTCGGGAAAGATGATCAGGGTCTGGCCGCTTTTCAGTGCGTCGGCCGCAGCATCGAGCATGTCCATGCTGCCGTCGTTGCTGATGTATTCGGTGCAGCGTAGCGGACCGCGGGTAAAGGGGTTCTCCCAGAGGCTTTTCTTGACCACGCAGTTGGCGTGGCGCACCAGGCCGATCAGGAATACCACGTCGATCAGCGACGGGTGATTGGCGATGATCATCTGCCCCGGTCGACCAAGTTTTTCTGCGCCCTGAATGTCGTAAGTCAGCACGCCGGTGCGGGCCATGAACCGGACAAAAAACCAGAACAGGCGAGCGACGGTCTGCCTAGCTCGCCGGCGGTGTGTCCGGGCATCGCCGGGCAGGCAGTTCAACAGCGGGAATACCACCAGGCGCAGGCACAGCCCGCCCAACCCGAACAAGGTGAAGCTTGCGGCGGTCGCCAGCAGACGCCAGTAATAGGCGTCGCGGTTTTTATCGTTTACAGGTTGCGTTGCCAGGTCCATACACGATTTTTCCAGGCATGTTGGCAGGTAGTCTGCTGGCCGAGCAGGGTACGCAAGAGATTCAGGGCATGGGGCCAGTGGGCTTTGGACAACTCATCCGGAGTGCTGTTCAGGGACAGCTGCCAGTCGTTGCCGGGGGTGATCAGCAAACCGACCGCGTAAGGGAACGGCACGTCGTCGATCCAGGTCGAGTAGGCCTCGGGCGGTTGTTCTTCGGTGACTACCAGCAAAACTGCGGGTGCGCCCTCATCAAGCAGCGCCGCAACCTCTAGCATGCCGTGTTCAAGGCCGTCGCCGGCCGCGGCGAGTGCGGTCATTTCGCTGGTTTCGCCGCGCATGATCGACCACAGACCGATAATCGCGTTGTGCACCGACAGGCTGAACTGCGTTGGCGAAAGCGGCTGATCGGCGGCCAGGTCGCTGAGAATATCGAAGGTGCGCGGGGTTTCGCCGTGGCGGGAAATAAAGACCAACGGTAGGTCCTCGCGACCAGCGGCCAAAGGCCAGCCGACACTGAACGCCATTCGCGCCAGGCGGCTCAGTCGCCGCCGCTGCATGGCCGGTAGAAACGAGACGTCCGGGGCGGCATCGCTGCTCGCGAGCACGACCGGTTGTCGGCTCCAGGCCTGCCAATCGTCCACGCTTTCGAGCCCCGGGGCCCACGCGCGCCATTGGGCGATGTTGAAATTGATCACAGACATTCATCCCGCCCCTGCGGGCTTTTCCTTGACGCGGTGAGTCGCAAAAAATGCGACAGACCCTACGTGGCGCTAAGCGCCGAGTGGCGCGCATTATCCCGGTGCGACGGGCGTGTAGCAAATGCTGGTTATCTTTTGCGCAATGAAATGTACCGTTTGGTTCGTGAAAAGCGGTCGTTTAGCCATTGTCCACATTGCGACGGCGATGTCTGTCGGCTCAGTCGTCAATCAATGGACGAGTTTGCGAACTTTTTAGCGTGATTTCGCGAATGACTGTGTAGTCCACATCCCCGCGAGGTAGCTAAGCAGCGCCGTGGACTACTACACTCGGTCATTCTTTGATACACGGAGGTTTTGACATGCGGCGCGTGGTATTCAATCAGAAAGGTGGTGTAGGCAAATCCAGCATTGCCTGCAATCTGGCGGCAGTCAGCGCCAGCGAGGGCTATCGCACCCTATTGGTGGATCTCGATGCGCAGGCCAACTCCACTCAGTACCTGACGGGGCTCACCGGTGATGACATTCCGATGGGTATCGCCGACTTCTTCAAGCAGACGCTGTCTTCCGGGCCGTTCTCGAAGAAAAACCAGGTCGACATCTACGAAACTCCGTTCGAAAACCTCCATGTGATTACCGCCACGGCCGAGCTCGCCGACTTGCAGCCCAAGCTTGAGGCTAAACACAAGATCAACAAGCTGCGCAAATTGCTCGAGGAACTGGGTGAAGATTACGATCGGATCTACCTCGATACTCCGCCAGCCCTGAACTTCTATGCTGTATCGGCATTGATTGCCGCTGATCGCGTGCTGATCCCCTTCGATTGCGATAGTTTCTCGCGCCAAGCGCTCTATGGCCTGCTGGCGGAAATCGAAGAATTGAAGGAAGACCACAATGAAGGGCTGGAAGTCGAAGGCATCGTCGTTAATCAGTTCCAGGCCCGTGCCAGCCTTCCTCAGCAAATTCTCGACGAATTGATCGCCGAAGGCCTGCCGGTGTTGCCGGTGTACCTGGGCAGCTCGGTGCGCATGCGTGAATCTCACCAGGCCAACACGCCGCTGATTCACCTTGATCCGCGGCATAAGCTGACCCAGCAATTCGTCGAACTGCACAGCCTCCTCGAAAACGCCTGAAACTAAAATGTGGGAGAGGGCTTGCTCACTCCCACATTTGATCGCGTTGTTGTTAAATCCCCTGGCTACGCAACCAGCTCATTAACTGCGGCAATGGTAAAGCCCCGCTCTGACGCGCCACTTCCTGGCCGTTCTTGAACAGAATCAGGCTCGGAATCGAACGAATCCCCAACTGCGCCGACAATTGCTGGTTCGCCTCGCTGTCCAGCTTGGCCAGCCTGCATTTGCCCGCCAACTGCACCGCTGCCTGCTCGAACACCGGCGCAAACGACTTGCACGGCCCACACCAGTCCGCCCACACGTCCACCAACAGCGGCAAGTCGCCCTTGATCTGGCTGGCGTAATCGCCTTGCTTCAATTCGAACGGCTTGCTCAGCAAGACCTCGGCCTTACAGCGGCCGCATTTTGGATGGTCGTCAAGTCGCTCGGCGGGGATGCGGTTGAGACCGTTGCAGTGGGGGCAGGGGATGAGGAGTGGGTCGGTCATGGTTGGGCTCTGAATAGGTGGGCAATCTGTGAAAATGATCTGGAGCCTAAAATATGTTTATCAAGTCGCAAACTTCTGCGCTGATCCGTCACGACGAGCAACTGATCTCCAGATGCTTGCCCCACTCCGGCGGCCGCTCTGCATAGCTCTCCATCCCTGGCTGTTCCTCGAACGGATTGCTCAGTACCGCATGCAGTCGGCGAACTTCTGAATAGTCGCCGCTTTCCGCCGCATCGATAGCCTTCTGCGCCAGGTAGTTGCGCAGGATGTACAGCGGATTCACTGCATGCATCCGGACGCGGCGCTGCGCTTGATCAATCTCGCCTTCACGGGCAACCCGGGCGATATACAGCTCGGCCCAGGCATCGAAGCCCTTGATGTCGACGAAGTCATCGCGCAAGCGGGCGACGGCCAGTTCGGGTGATTCATCCCCCAGGCGGCGGAAGAACAGGCTGTAGTCGACGCCGCTGTTCTGCATCAGTTGCAGCAGGTGTTCCAGCAGTTTCTGGTCGTCGTCTTCAGCAGTGGTGAGGCCGAGGCGGCGGCGCATCAGGTCGAGGTAATGGACCTGGTACAGCGGGAAGTACAGACCGAGGGTTTCGCGCAGGGCTTCGACGCTGATGAACGGCGTCAGCGCCTGGGCCAGGGCACTGAGGTTCCATTGGCCGATCGGCACCTGGTTACTGAAGGAGTAACGGCCCTGGTCGTCGGAGTGGTTGCAGATGAAGTTAGCGTCGAAATCGTCGAGGAAGGCGAACGGACCGTAGTCGAAGGTGATGCCGAGGATCGACATGTTGTCGGTGTTCATCACACCGTGGCAGAAACCATAGGCCTGCCATTTGGCGATCAGCTCGGCATTGCGCTCGACGATTTCACGGAACATCGCCAGGTACGGTTCCGGTTGTTCAAGGCATTCGGGGAAATGCATCGCCAGCACATGCTCGCCGAGTTCTTTCTGCTTCTCGGGACGTTTGGTGTAGTAGAAATATTCGAAATGCCCGAAGCGCACATGGCTCGGCGCCATGCGCAGGACCATCGCCGCGCGTTCCTGCTTCTCGCGCCACACTGGCGTGTCGGAGCCGATCACGCACAGCGCGCGGGTGGTCGGGATGTTCAGGGCATTCAGCGCTTCGGAGGCGAGAAATTCGCGGATCGACGAACGCAACACGGCCCGCCCATCACCCATGCGCGAGAAGGGCGTCTGGCCGGCGCCCTTGAGGTGCAGGTCCCAATGCTCGCCGGCCTCGTTGTAGACCTCGCCCAGCAGCAGGCCGCGACCATCGCCCAGCTGTGGGTTGTAGGAACCGAATTGATGACCGGAATAGACCATCGCCCTCGGGACCGCATCGGCCCAGAGTTTATGGCCGCTGAACAGCTCGGCGAACTCCGGGGTTTCGGCCACGGCCGGGTCGAGGTCGAGCAGCGCCATGGCGGCAGGGCTGACCACCACCAGGCGCGGGTTGTCGATCGGCTCGGGCAGCACATGGGTGGAAAACGTATCGCCCAGGCGGGCGAAGCGATTATCGAAGGTCAGTTCGTCGAGGGCTTTCAAGGGCCATCTCCAGCAGAATGTCCGAGCATTCTGCTAGGGATAAGCCGCTTAGTCGAGCTTGGCGGACGGCGGCTCTTGCGGCGATTTGCCATCAGCCAGCGGCACGATGGTTTTGACTTCCGGCTCGACGGGCACCATTTTGTATTCCTGGCCGTGAAGGTTCTTGAGGTAAACCTCCATCTGCCGGAACGAGATGTTGATGTGCTGTTTCTTGAACTCGCGGTTGATGAAGCGGTTGACCTCGTCGAGCACCGGGTTTCGGTCGCCGAGATCGCGCACATGCATACGCAGTTCGTGGTCGAGGGTGCTTTCGCCAAAGTTCAGGAAGTAAACGAGCGGCTCGGGTTCCTTGAGCACTCGAGGGTTCTCCCGTGCGGCTTTCAACAGCAGTTCTTTCACCAGGTCCAGGTCCGAGCCGTAATCGACGCCGAGCTTGAGGGTCACGCGAGTGATGGTGTCAGTCAGGGACCAGTTGATCAGTTGCCCGGTGATGAACGTCTTGTTCGGGACAATGATGTCTTTGCGGTCGAAGTCGGTGATGGTCGTGGCGCGGATACGGATCTTGCTCACCGTGCCCGACAGGTTGCCGATGGTGATGGTGTCGCCGATCCGCACCGGGCGTTCGAACAGGATCATGATCCCGGAGATGAAGTTCGCGAAGATCTCCTGCATCCCGAAACCGAGGCCTACCGATAGCGCCGCTACCAGCCATTGCAACTTGTCCCAACTCACGCCGAGCGTGGACAGGGTCGAGACGAAACCGACGCCGGCGATCACGTAGGACAGCAACGTGGTGGTGGCGTAAGCGCTGCCCTGAGCCAGGTTCAGCTTCGACAGCACCAATACTTCCAGCAGCCCCGGCAAGTTGCGCGCCAGCGCGAAGGTGATGCCGATGATGATCACCGCGCCGAGCATGTCGCCGATGCTGATCGGCACCATGCTCATGTTGGCGCCGGTGCCGCTGGTGTATTCGTAGAGGGTGACGTTGTCCAGGTACGAAAACACCGAGATCAGATCGGACCAGACCCAGTACAACGCCGCGATGAAACCGCCGAGCAGGGCCAGACGAATCAGGCGCAGGGACTGTTCGTTGACCTTTTCGATGTCCAGCGTCGGCTCCTCGATCACCGCTTCGCCGTCGCCGGCCTCTTTCGCGGCCTGGCGTTTAGCCAGGGCGCGCTGGTAGGCCAGGCGTCGTGCCGCAACGCTGAGACCGCGCACGAAGGTGGCTTCGATCACCAGCCAGAACATCAGCAGGTAAAGGGTGTTGATCAACCGGTCGCTGAGTTTCAGAGCGGTGTAGTAGTAGCCGAAGCACACCGCCACAAACAACGCGACGGGCAGGACCGTGAACATGACCCCTACGGCCTTGCGGAACAGCGACGTGTTCTGGTGAGTCGGGCTGCTGATCAGCAGGCGGCTGAGCAACCAGGCCATCAAGGCGTAGCAGGTCAGCACCACCGGCATGCCGAGTACGTCATCGGCCAACGCCGCCGGTTGCAGTTCGGCGACCGCCACGACCGCGACGAGGGCCATCACCACCAGCCCGAGGCGGCGGACCCAGCCTTGAAGGAATTCGACCTGGGGTTTTTCCCAGCGGAAGTGCAATTCGGCCACGCCACCCGGCGCGAGGATCCGGTAAGCGGTGTAGAACACCAGCCAGGCTTGAGCCATTTGCAGCAGCGCCGCGCCCATATTGGCGTTCTGTCCGCGGGCGTCGATCTGCAGGGCCAGGCCACACAAGGCAAGACCCAGCGAGACCGGCATCGCCAGCAGGATATTGATCAGGATCGCCTGCGGGGTGTGCCACTGACTGTCGCGCTTGAAGTGGCCGATGTCCTGGTGAACCTTGTTCAGTCGGGCATAGAGGCTCTCGCGCCGCCACAACAGGGCGCCGATCAGCAGCGCCAGCGGCAGGAACAGCAGCGGTCGCTGGGTCAGGCCATCAGACAGTTCGCTCAGGCTTGAGGCCCATGGCAGGGTGGTGGCCTGACGCTGCAGGCGCTCCGGCACGCCGTGCATCCATTCAAGATCCAGCGGTTTATTGCTGGGAATCCAGAACATTTGCTCATCGAGGGTCGCCCGCAGGCTTTGCGCGGTGCTGAGCAGTTGTTTCTGATTGAGTTGCAGGGTAATGGATTCGTTAAGCACCGCGCTCAATTCGCGGTTCAGCCGCTCCAGCAGGTCTGCGCGAGTCGTCGCCAGTTCCAACAGGCTTTTGCGCAGCTGCGGGGTGACCTGCTCCGGCGTTTGGGTGGCCAGCAGATTGTCGACGTAAGTGGCCGGATTGCTGAGCAGTTCCCGTTGCTGGCTGACTTCGAACTGATACAGGCGAATGTCGGCAATCTGGTCGGCCAGGTCGCGGTCGAGCTTGAGGCGCGGCAGGGCCTGTTTCTGTTTGTAGAGAATCTTGGAGAGCAGCAGGCTGCCCTTGAGCACATTGATTTGCTCGTCCAGGGCCGAATCGCTTTGGGTCACGCTGTCCAACTGCTGCTTGGTCTGCAGGTTTTGCTGGGTGACTTCGTTGAGGCGGTCAGTGCTTTTGAGCAGGTAGTCCGACAGCTTCAGGTTGGCCGCGCTTTCGGTGGCCAGCAAGGCGCTGCCGCCAGCCTTCTGCGCTTCGATGGATTGTTGGGTAACCGTTTCTTGAGACTGTGCCAGGCGCTTCTGGTTGATCAGGTTTTGCAGATCCTGGATTTCCTTTTCCAGGCGGTCGGATTTTTCCGAGAGCAAGTCATGCTGACTGTTGCCCAGGTCCTGCAACTGGTTGTTACCGGCCAACTCCTGACGACGCAACGGGATCAGGGCATTGAGTGCCGCGAGCTCGGCATTGAGCAGGTCGCGCTGCTCACCGCTCAAGGTCTTGCCGTTGTCCTTGCCGGCCTTGAGGATGTTATTGATCTGCTGGATGCGCGTCTGGCTGGTGGAGATTTCCGCCTGGGCGCGCTCGGGCCGGGTCTGGGCGGTAATGATCAGGCTGTTGGCGTCGGCCAGGGCCTTTTGCAGATCGCTTTGCTGGGTGGAGCGCTCAGTCAGCATCTGCTCGAGTTGCTGAATGGACTCTTTGGCATAGCGTTGCGGCACCGGCACCATATTGGTGGCCTTGAGCCGGGTCAGTTCGCGCTGGTTTTCGATGTTCTGCTTGGGGGCGGTGGCCAGCTGCTGCTTGATGTCGGCCAGCTTCTGCTCGTAATCACGCTTGTTGTTGAGCTGCGTCAGCGTGCCTTGCAGGATGCTCTGCAGGGCTTTTTGATCGGTTTCCGGCAGTTTGCGGTCGGCGATCTTGTCCAGATTCGCCTGCACGGCTTCGCTGGTCGGCGGTTCGGCCGCTTGCAACGTACCGACAGAAAGACTCAAGCCCAGCAGGGCCGTGACGAAAAAGGTGCGCAGGGTTGACATAGAGACCGATCGAAAACAAGACGAAGTGTGGAGTTTAGAGGAACAAGCCCGGACCCGGGCGACTTCCTTCGGGGAATCTGACGCCCACTTTGCCGATCTTGTTCCCTTCCATGACCGCGACGGTCCAGATGGTGTTGTTCCATTCCACCTGGTCACCGACGACTGGAGCACCGCCCACTTTCTGGGCAATGAAACGGCCCAGGGACATGTCCGGATCGATACCTTCGACTTTCAACCCGTACAGCGCGGCAACCGCGGCCAGCTGGGCATCTCCTTCGAGAACGAAGTCGCCGAAGAAGCGCAAATCGAGGCCCCGTTGCGGCGCCTGGCTGAAGAGTTTTCCGAGGGCTGGAAGGTTGTGTTCATGGCCGATTACGCACAGCAAATCGTCGACTTCGAGCACCGTACTACCCGACGGATGGAGCAGTTGCTGACCCCGAAACAGGGCTGCGATCCGGGTGCCTTCGGGCATTTTCAGCTCGCGAAGGGGCGAGCCGATGCACCATTTCTCGGCACCGAGGCGATAAACGAACAACTCCCACTCGCTGGTGACGTGCACTTCAAGAGCCGCGCGGGAGATCGGCGCCGGCTCCGGCGGAACGGTCACTTTCAAAAGTTTCGCCACCCACGGCAGGCTCGTGCCCTGTACCAGCAGCGAGACCAGCACGATAAAGAAGGCGAGGTTGAAGTACAGCTGGGCGTTAGGCAGACCGGCCATCAACGGGAACACTGCCAGAATGATCGGGACCGCGCCGCGTAACCCGACCCAGGAAATGAACACCTTCTCACGCCCGTGGAACGCCTTGAACGGCAGCAGGCCCACCATCACCGACAGCGGCCGGGCAAACAGAATCATCCATAACGCCAGACCCAGTGCTGGCAGGGCGATCGGCAACAAATCGTGGGGCGTCACTAGCAGCCCCAGCACCAGGAACATCCCGATCTGGGCCAGCCAGGCCATGCCGTCGAGCATGTGCAAAATGCCGTGGCGGCTGCGCACCGGGCGATTGCCGATCACCAGACCGCACAGGTAGACCGCGAGGAAGCCACTGCCGTGCAGGGCGTTGGTCAGGGCGAACACCAGCAAGCCGCCGGCAATCACCAGAATCGGATAGAGGCCGGTAGCCAGGTTGATTCGATTGACCAGTTGCAGCATGACCCAGCCGCCGCCGAGGCCGATGATGGCGCCGATGCCGAACTCGCGCACAAGGTGGGTGAGCAGGCTCCAGTGCAGGCCGGTCTGGCCGCTGGCGAGCATGTCGATCAGAGTCACGGTGAGGAACACCGCCATCGGGTCGTTGCTGCCGGATTCGATCTCGAGGCTGGCGGTCACCCGTTCGTTCAAGCCTTTGCCGCCCAGCAGCGAGAACACCGCCGCGGCGTCAGTGGAGCCGACGATGGCGCCGATCAGCAGGCCCTGAATCAGGTTCAGGTTGAACAGCCAGGCGGCTGCCATGCCGGTCAGCCCGGTGGTGATCAACACCCCGACCGTGGCCAGAGACAACGCCGGCCATAACGCTACGCGGAAACTGGAAACCCGGGTTCGCAAGCCGCCGTCGAGCAGGATCACGGCAAGTGCGAGGTTGCCGACCAGATAAGCGGTGGGGTAGTTATCGAAGATAATGCCGCCGCCGTCGACGCCAGCGGCCATGCCCACGGCCAGGATGATCACCAGAATCGGGATACCGAGGCGGGACGAAAGTGAGCTCACCAGAATGCTTGCACCTACCAGCAACGCGCCGATCAAGAACAGGCTGTTGATGGTCGTCGCATTCAAAGGCAATACTCCAGAAAGCTGAAAGGCGGGCACAAACTGACCATGCAGTCTGCGTGCCAGCGATTCTAACCTGTTGAAATGTGATGCTGTCAAAAAGGTTTTGCAGCAGGGAGGCGCAGGGACGGTGATCGTTCCCACGCGGGTGCGTGGGAACGATCAGTTACGGGTTAGAGGCTAAACCGCCCAACCATATTGTTCAGGTCCAGCGCCAATCGCGACAGCTCACTGCTGGCTGCACTCGTCTGATTCGCCCCGGTCGCCGATTGCACCGACAGGTCACGAATGTTCACCAGATTACGGTCCACTTCCCGAGCCACTTGCGCCTGTTCTTCGGCAGCGCTGGCGATCACCAGGTTGCGTTCGTTGATCTCGACGATGGCGCTGTTGATGGTGTCCAGCGACATGCCAGCACCGCGAGCGATGTTCAAGGTCGATTCAGCGCGCTCGGTGCTGTTGCGCATCGAATCTACCGCGTGCTCGGTGCCACTCTGAATGCTGCCGATCATGCGTTCGATTTCGCTGGTCGACTGCTGAGTACGATGGGCCAGGGCGCGCACTTCGTCCGCGACTACCGCGAAACCACGGCCGGCCTCACCGGCACGAGCCGCTTCGATGGCTGCGTTCAACGCCAGCAGGTTGGTCTGGTCGGCCAGGCCGCGGATCACGTCCAGCACCTTGCCGATATCCCGGGACTCATTGGCCAGGTCGCCGATCAGGGTGGCGGTGCTCTGCACATCGGCGCTCATGCGTTCGATGGCGCTGACGGTTTCCTGCACCAGGTCACGGCCGTCACCGGCGGAGGTGGTGGCGTTTTTCGAAGCTTCGGAAGTGCTGACGGCATTGCGCGCGACTTCTTCCACTGCGCTGGTCATTTCGTTGACGGCGGTGGCGGCCTGTTCGATCTCGTTGTTCTGTTGAGTCAATCCACGGGCGCTTTCGTCGGTGACGCTGTTGAGTTCTTCAGCGGCGGACGCCAGTTGCGTGGCGGAGCCGGAAATCCGTTGCAAGGTATCGCGCAGCTTGTCTTGCATCTTCGACATGGCCAGCAGCAAACGGCCGGCTTCATCCTCGCCGTCGACAGTAATCGGACGCGTCAGGTTGCCTTCGGCGATTTCTTCGGCGGCGCTCAGGGCATTGGCGATCGGCTTGGTGATGCTGTTGGTCAGCAGCCAGGCGAAGAGAAGGGTCAGGCCGCCGGCGGTGACCAGCAAGGTAATGACCAGGTTGAAGGAAGACGAATACTGGTCGCTGGCGCCCTTCGTGGTTTCGTCGATTTGTTGCGTGTTGATCTCAAGCAACTTCGCCAAGGCCGAATTCACCGCCTCAGAGTTTGCCAGCAAATCGGTATTGAGCATGTTGCGCAGTTCATCAACCTGATTATTGCGCGACAGGGTTTTCATCCGGTCTTCAAGTTGGCGGTATTGGTTTAGCAACTGTACATATTGATCGTAAGCAGCACGTTGCTGCTGGCCTTCAATCAGCGGTTCATACATCTTTTGAGCGTTGCGGATCTGCTGGTTGCGCAGGTCGAACAACTCCATGGTTTTCTGCTGGGTCTCAGGTTCGCGGTTGACCAGCAAACGATAAGACAGCACTCGCAGACGCAGGGTCAGCTGGGTGAATTCATCGAGGCTCTTGATGCTCGGCACACTGATGGAGGCGATGTCTTCACCGGCACCGCGAATCTTGCTCATCTGGTTCAAGGCAAACACACCCAGGACCAGCATCAGCCCGCCAATCAGGGCGAAGCCCAGGAACGCCCGCGGCGCGATATTCATGTTACGAAGGGACATGGTTTTTACCGAAATGAGCGCATCCGTGCGGCGCTGAGACTGAGGTATGGGGGACTTATCGGTCCGACGACTAAAGTCTTGAGGCCCTGCGCGTTTTTGTCGCACAAAGGCTTCGGCGACGAAGTGCAGGAACCAGATCCGCCAATCACAGTCTTTAAAGTTCGCGAGGAAGGTCGCCCGCCAGCAAAATCAAGGCCTTGCGCCCGAATAACCCTGGCATCCGTGGTGACTTTTCTTTATCGTACGCGCCCTTTGAAAATGCCTGGAAAATCAAAATGTTGGAAGCATCCCTCAACCAATTGGAACAGCTGGTCAGCGACTTGGTGCAACAGAACCAGACCCTGCTCGGCACCAACCAGACCCTGAGCGCAGAACTGGCCCAGGCCAAGGATGAAAACGAAAGCCTGCAACTGAGCCTGATGGAACAGGAAGAGAAACAAGGCGCCACCGCTGCACGCATTCAGGCCCTCGTTGAGCGCGTCAGCGCCGGCCCAGTCAGCGCATGAGTCACGGCGCCGCAGGGGTAAAAGTCGTCTCGATCCTGGGGGAGGACTATTCGATCAAGGCGCCGGCCGGGGAAGAGCAAACCCTGCTGGACGCCGCATTAATGTTGAAGGCTGCCCTGGCCGACACCAAAAAGAAGTACCCGACACTGATCGGTGACCGACTGCTGGTGCTGGCCGCGATGAATCTGTGCTCCCAGCAGATCGAAATGCAAAAGCAGCACAAGCAGGAACTCGACCGTTACCAAGAGCAAGTCAGCGCCACGGTTGAAGTGATCTCCAAGACGATCAATCAGGCCTGATCGGCTTTGCGCACAACCAAAGAATAAATTGTCGTTTGTGTTGTATACAATCGGCACGGCTGTTGCAGTGTTTCAGCCTCTTATTCTTTGGGGGTGCTCCATGCAGTTCTGGCGACGCAGTATTCAATGGCAGTTGATCCTGAGTATGGGCACCGCCCTGCTGGCCAGTATTGTGATTGTGGTTGGCATTTATACCCTCGTGGTCAACCGTCTCGCCCAGAGCTATCTGGTCGAACAGGCACTGCCGTCGAGCATCGAAGCGATGCGCAACGACATCGAGCGAATCCTCGTTGGCGCGTGGCTTCAACCGGTTCCTCGACAGTCAGCGCGAGATGATCGGCGAAGTAGTGACCACCAGCGAGCAATTGCGCACAGCCGTCGGCCAGGTCGCGCGGGTAGTCGACAACACCGCCGAGCGCTCCGGTCGTCAGCAGGAAATGACCGACATGGTCGCCACCGCCGTCCATGAAATGGGCCTGACCGTGCAGGAAATCGCTCAGAACGCCGGCAACGCGGCAGTCGCTTCGCAAAACGCTCGTGATGAGGCGATGCAGGCGCGGGAAGTGGTGGGCGGATCGATCCGGCATATTGAAAGCATGTCCGACGAAATCGGCCTCGCCGCCAGCGCGGTGGGATGGGTGGGTTTCGGTTGAGTTGAGCCTGACCGCTTCAAGAACACGACGCGCCGATGAAGGCGCGTCTGCGAAGCGACAGTTATGCCCTTATCAGAAAAATTTCCCGCCCATAAAAGTCGACTCCTCCCATACTTAACATGTAAAAAACCTGCTTTTCCTTAACCCTCCAGTTCGATTCTTGCTCATCAATGTAGATGTCATCTGCAGCTAGCGTTCTGAACATGTCGTCTTGTCTGAACACTTTAGAGTTAGTGTAAGTGGTATCCGGAGTTACGATTTCATTCGTATACAGATCATCACCTAGCTTTATGTATCTCTTTTCGCTGATTCGTACGTTACCTTGATCCTTTATTACGTCGTTGACTCTGGCTGACATGAAAAATTGGTATTCGGTGAGCATTACATAAGGATCTATTAGTATTTCTGACGCTTCGCCACGTAATGGGGTGCCATACACCGTTGCATTCCATTGATCGATCCCGATATGCGTAAAATCTTTGAAAGTGACACGGTGGGTGCTCAGGTAGTGATCGTCTACCGACGTAACCTCGAACATTGCTGTTGCTGTTGTTTCAACACTTGATTCAATGTTGTCAGGTAATGTTGTGATGATGATCCGCGTTTTTTCATCAGAAAGCCGGTGGTGATTTTTGCTGGATACAGTGGAAAGTGTTGAGTTTTTGTTCGTCCAGACAGTGCCATTTCGCAAAGGCGTTTGTGAGACAGATGCGAGGATGCAGTAATCCTGCGTCACAAGCCCGGAAATCTTTATGGATCGCTCTTCGAAAGTTTGGCTGCTCATGGTGTTTTGCTCGTTTGAAGATAAGAGTCGGACGTCATTCGAGTCCATTCTTGCCGGGCAAACTGCTAACTACATGTCAGGCGAAATCAGCTTATCCTCCATTATTCATTCCCACACCTGTCAAAGTTGACAGGTGTGGGAAGTTTGAAACGGGCGACGGGTTATCGGTTCGATTACTGAATTGTCAGAACCACTCATCCTGCATCGTCAGGCACACATCATCCCGCGCCTCAAGAATCGCCAGCTCATGGTGGCAACCTGGCACTTCCCACGTCAGGAAATACCGCGCCGCCTGCAGCTTGCCTTTATAGAAGCTGACATCCGCCGCATTGCCCTTGGCCAACCCTTCCTCGGCGCGAATCGCCTGTTCCAGCCAGCGCCAGCCAATCACCGTATGACCAAACACTTTCAGGTACAGCGCCGAATTCGCCAGGCTGCTGTTGACCTTGCCCTGGCCCAAATCTGTCAGCAATCCGATGGTCACCGTTTGCAAGCGCGCCACCAGTTGCTCCAGTGGCTCACGCAGTGGGGTTAACGATTCGTACGCTTGGGCGCGCTCGACGGTGCTGGCGATCAGGCGGATCAATTGTTTGAGCCCCGCACCACCGTTCTGCGCCAATTTGCGGCCCAGCAAGTCCAGCGATTGAATGCCGTGAGTGCCCTCATGAATCGGGTTCAGACGGTTGTCGCGGTAATACTGCTCCACCGGATATTCGCGGGTATAACCGTGGCCGCCAAGAATCTGGATCGCCAGTTCGTTGGCCTTCAGGCAGAACTCCGAAGGCCAGGATTTGACGATCGGCGTCAGCAAATCCAATAGCTCGTGAGCCTGCTTGCGCTCGGGTTCGGTCTCAAGGGTTGTGGTGTCATCGAACAGCCGCGCCGCGTATAGACCGAGGTCGAATGAGCCTTCGACGTAGGCCTTTTGCGTCAGCAGCATGCGTTTGACGTCGGCGTGCTGAATGATCGCCACCGGTGCGGTGTTCGGGTCTTTGCTGTCCGGCACGCGACCCTGTGGACGCTCGCGGGCGTACTCCAGGGAATACAGGTAACCGGCGTAACCAAGCATCACCGCGCCCATGCCTACGCCAATCCGCGCCTCGTTCATCATCTGGAACATGTAGCTCAAACCATGGTGCGGCTTGCCCACCAGATAGCCGACGCACTCGCCGTTATCGCCGAAGTTCAGCGCAGTGGACGTGGTGCCGCGCCAGCCCATCTTGTGGAACAGCCCGGCCAGCAACACATCGTTGCGCTTGCCGAGACTGCCGTCATCGTTGACCAGAAACTTGGGCACGATGAACAACGAAATCCCTTTCACTCCGGCCGGTGCATCCGGCAACTTGGCCAGCACCATGTGCACAATGTTTTCCGACAGCGGGTGATCGCCGCCGGAGATGAAGATTTTGTTGCCCTTGAGTCGATAGGTGCCGTCAGACGCAGGCTCTGCGCGGGTACGAATATCCGACAGCGACGAGCCGGCATGCGGTTCGGTCAGCGCCATGGTGCCGAAGAAACGACCGTCGATCATCGGTTGCAGGAAGCGTTGCTTCTGCTCGTCGGTGCCGAAGCTTTCGATCAGGTTTGCCGCGCCCATGGTCAGGAACGGGTACGAGGTCGAGGCCGCGTTGGCCGACTGGAAGTGTGCGAAGCAGGCCTGGGACAACAGCGTAGGAAGTTGCATGCCGCCCGCGTCGAAACTGCGCGCCGCGTTGAGGAAACCGGCTTCGAGGAAGGCATCCACCGCCGGTTTCACT
Source organism: Pseudomonas sp. ANT_H12B (assembly GCF_008369325.1). Classification (GTDB taxonomy): domain Bacteria; phylum Pseudomonadota; class Gammaproteobacteria; order Pseudomonadales; family Pseudomonadaceae; genus Aquipseudomonas. The sequence continues at coordinate 344,293 of NZ_VOBI01000003.1, forward strand.
TCTGGAATCAGAATCGCCTGACCGTTCTCGTAGCGCGGCTCGTTCTCGTCGCCCTTGCGGTTATGCGGGGCGAAGAACTTCTCGGCGATGTTGCGGGCGGTACCGATGGCCGCATCGAAGGTCTCGCGGTTGTGCTCGGCGAACCGCTCACGCTGGGTCAGGCCCTCGGCATCAAGGACTTCATACAGCTCGAAAGCCAGATTGCGGGAACTGAGCAACGTCTCGGACATGGCGGCCTACCTTTTTTTGGAATGGACCGAGTCTAGGCGTGGGGAGGGCTGGCTGAAAGGATGATTGATGTGGGTGATGGTGGAGCAGAGCGGCAGCTTAGCAGGCGCCACAAAACAAATGTGGGAGCGAGCCTGCTCGCGATGGCGCCTGCACATCCAAAAAAGATGTGACTGACAGACCGCTATCGCGAGCAGGCTCGCTCCCACAGGGATTTTGCAAACCAGGCAACCATTGCGGATGCCCGGTCTTATTACGGTTTAGCCGATCGTCATCAAACTGGCGTTACCACCCGCCGCAGCGGTGTTAACGCTCAATGCACGCTCGATCACCAGACGTTCCAACGCAATGTTGGTTTCGCCCTGCGACAAACCATGAACCCCGACAATCGCACCGGCACGCTTGGCAACCTGCTGGCAGACCGCGCGCAGCTGATCGGAATGGCCATGATGCAGAACCGCATCAAACACCACTTCGTCCTTGTTCCAGTCGGAAACCAGCTTGATCTTCGCCTGAATCTCCTTCGGCAGACGTGCGAACAATGCCTTGGTCAATTCAGCTTCCGGCCACACCGCCGAACCGCCTACCGCCAGGACCGCTGTCAATTGAGTCAGCAGATCGCCTTCGACTTCCGCCAGGCACAGCACGTGTTCACGCGGCAGAATGGCGTAGCTGTTGCGCTCACCGGTCGGGCCCGACAGAACACGGGTGATCCCGCTTTGCGATTGCGCCGCGAACTGCACGCACAGGTCGCTCAGATCAGCAAGCTTGTTGCTGTCAGCCCAGGCTTGCAGGGCGGTCAGCGGTTTGCTCATGGCGTCACGCAGACGAACGTCCGGCGCAGCGATTGCGTCACCGCGGGCGAAGGATTGTTCGATCGCACCGGTAGGACGAGTCGACAGCAAGCGGTACAGATACAGCGGACCACCGGCCTTCGGACCAGTCCCCGACAAACCTTCGCCACCGAACGGCTGCACGCCGACCACAGCACCGACGATGTTGCGGTTCACGTAGACGTTACCGGCGTTGACGTTGTCGATCACCTTGGCGATGGTCTCGTCGATGCGAGTGTGCACGCCCAGTGTCAGGCCGTAGCCGGAAGCGTTGATCTGACCGATCAGCTGGTCAATGTCTTTGCGCTTGTAGCGAACTACGTGCAGCACCGGGCCGAAGATCTCACGTTGCAGCTCATCGAAGCTTTCCAGTTCGATCAATGTCGGCATCACGAAGGTGCCGCGTTTGACTTCTTCGCTATTGGCGATGGCCACCTGGTACACGCTGCGACCTTTGTCGCGCATGGCCTGGATGTGCTTCTCGATGCCCGCCTTGGCTTCGGCGTCGATCACCGGGCCGATGTCCACGGACAGGCGCTCAGGGTTGCCGAGGCGACATTCAGCCATGGCACCTTTGAGCATTTCGATGACACGGTCAGCGGAATCTTCCTGCAAGCACAGCACTCGCAGTGCCGAGCAGCGTTGACCGGCGCTGTCGAAGGCCGACGACACCACGTCGATGACGACTTGTTCAGTCAGCGCCGAGGAGTCGACGATCATCGCGTTCTGGCCACCGGTTTCGGCGATCAGCGGAATCGGGCGACCCTGAGCATCCAGTCGACCGGCGACGTTGCGTTGCAGCAAGCGAGCGACTTCGGTGGAACCGGTAAACATCACGCCTTTGACCCGATCGTCACCGACCAAGCGAGCGCCAACTGTTTCGCCACGCCCCGGCAGCAGTTGCAGCACGCCTTCCGGAATCCCGGCTTCGAGCAGCAAGCGCACAGCTTGAGCAGCCACCAGCGGGGTTTGTTCTGCAGGCTTGGCCAGTACCGGGTTGCCGGCAGCCAGGGCCGCAGCGACTTGACCGCTGAAAATTGCCAGCGGGAAGTTCCACGGGCTGATGCAGACCACCGGACCCAATGGGCGGTGGGCGTCGTTGGTGAAATCGTTGCGCGCCTGCACTGCGTAATAACGCAGGAAGTCCACGGCTTCACGCACTTCGGCGATGGCATTGGCGAAAGTCTTGCCGGCTTCACGAGCCAGCAGGCCCATCAGTGGCTGGATCTCGCCTTCCATCAAATCGGCGGCACGTTCCAGAATCGCGGCGCGTTCGGCGGGCGGGGTGGCCTGCCAGATCGGTGCAGCGTTCAGGGCGCACTGGATCGCGTTGTCGACGTCTTCGACAGTTGCTTCCTGCACATGACCGACCACATCACGCAGATCTGACGGGTTCAGAACCGGCGCAGGCGTTTCAGTGCTGGAAGCACAACCGAGCATCGGCGCCGCTTTCCAGTTGTTATGAGCAGTCGCCAGCAAAGCACAGGACAGCGAAGCCAGACGATGTTCGTTGGCCATGTCGATGCCGCTGGAGTTAGCGCGCTCGGCACCATAAAGGTCACGCGGCAGCGGGATACGCGGGTGCGGCAGGCCGAAGCCGCCTTCCAGCGTCGCCATCTGCTCGATGCTGGCCACTGGATCGGCCACCAAGGCCTGAATCGAGATGGACTGATCGGCTATCTGGTTGACGAACGAGGTGTTCGCGCCGTTCTCCAGCAGACGACGTACCAGGTACGCCAACAGCGTTTCGTGCGTACCGACCGGTGCGTACACGCGGCAAGGACGGTTCAACTTGCCTTCGGAAACTTTGCCTACAACCTGTTCGTACAGTGGTTCGCCCATGCCGTGCAGGCACTGAAATTCGTACTGACCCGGGTAATAGTTCTGACCGGCTATGTGATAAATGGCCGACAAGGTGTGGGCGTTGTGCGTGGCGAACTGCGGATAAATGACTTCCGGCACCGACAACAGTTTGCGTGCGCAGGCGATGTAGGAAACGTCGGTGTACACCTTGCGGGTGTACACCGGATAGCCTTCCAGGCCTTCGACCTGAGCGCGTTTGATTTCGCTGTCCCAGTACGCGCCTTTTACCAGACGGATCATCAGGCGATGACGGCTACGGCGAGCCAGGTCAATCACGTAGTCGATCACGTACGGGCAACGCTTCTGATAAGCCTGGATCACGAAACCGATGCCGTTCCAGCCGGTCAGTTGCGGCTCGAAGCACAGGCGCTCCAGCAGATCCAGCGACAGCTCGAGGCGGTCGGCTTCTTCGGCGTCGATGTTCAGGCCGATGTCGTATTGCTTGGCCAGCAGGGTCAGCGACAGCAGGCGCGGGTACAGCTCGTCCATCACGCGCTCGTACTGGGCACGGCTGTAACGCGGGTGCAGTGCTGACAGCTTGATCGAAATGCCCGGACCTTCATAAATCCCACGACCGTGAGACGCTTTGCCGATCGAGTGGATGGCTTGTTCGTACGAGGCCAGGTATTTCTGGGCGTCGTGCTCGGTGAGTGCGGCTTCACCCAGCATGTCGTAGGAATAGCGGAAACCCTTGGATTCGAACTTGCTCGCATTGGCCAGGGCTTCGGCGATGGTTTCGCCGGTGACGAACTGCTCGCCCATCAGGCGCATGGCCATGTCGACGCCCTTGCGGATCATCGGCTCGCCGCTCTTGCCGATGATGCGGCTCAGGGACGAGGTCAGTCCGGCTTCGTTATGCGTGGCGACCAATTTGCCGGTCAGCAGCAAGCCCCAGGTTGCGGCGTTGACGAACAGCGACGGGCTGTTGCCCAAGTGCGGGTGCCAGTTGCCGGTGCTGATCTTGTCGCGAATCAGCGCGTCACGCGTGCCTTTGTCCGGGATGCGCAGCAGCGCCTCGGCCAGGCACATCAGTGCCACGCCTTCCTGGGAGGACAGGGAAAATTCCTGCAACAGGCCCTGAACGATCCCGGCACGGCCGCCGGCGCTCTTCTGATTGCGCAGTTTTTCGGCAATCGAGGAGGCGAGCTTGTTGGTGGCTTCGGCCATCGCAGCAGGCAGGCGCGCCTGTTCGATCAGCATCGGCACCACTTCTGGCTCAGGGCGACGGTAAGCGGCGGTGATCGAAGCGCGCAGTACCGATTGCGGCAGGATGCTTTCGGCGAACTCAAGGAAGCACTGGTGTGCGTGGTCAGCATGGACCTCGCCGGCATCGTCAGCGTCTTTGCTGATCAAACCGCTCAGCTCGGACAGGGTTGCACCACCCTCGAGTTTTTCCAGGTAATTGAAAATTGCCTGCTTGATCAGCCAGTGCGGAGTGCGATCAATCGAAGTCGCGGCTGCTTTCAGGCGCTCGCGGGTCGGGTCGTCAAGTTTGACCCCAAGGGTGGTGGTAGCCATATTTTTATCCTCATGTTTGCCGCAACCGCGCGGCATCAGCTGGCGGCAAGATTAGCTGTGCGTCAGCTGAGGTGCAACCGGGTGCAACCCTTTTTTTGACGGAATAATACGCAGCTCGTCAGGAAATAAATTCCGTTAGGAAAGTACCGCCCCTGCTTGGTGCTTTTGCTTATAGCAACGCGCCATGACTGCGCTAAAAGGGAGCAAAAAACCGTGTTTTGTAAATAAATCCGACTAGGTGCAACTTATTCGCCAGAAACTGGTTGCACCTTATTTGCTTTGTTGAATAGCATTCGCGGCCAAGGTGCAACCGGACTCCAAAAGTCTGGTGCACCGGCTGATGGCTTTCCTGGGGAAACATCAGTCATAAATGCGCGGGTCTATAATCGTCTGTCAAACGTCGTCGTTTGCGAGCGGTTAACAAAAACCGCCGCTACATAAAAACAAAGCCAGGGCGTAACTTAATGAGCGTTAGCAATCCAACCCTGATCACGTTCGTGATCTACATCGCAGCAATGGTGCTGATCGGCTTCATGGCCTATCGCTCCACCAACAACCTTTCTGATTACATTCTGGGCGGTCGCAGCCTGGGCAGCGTCGTGACTGCATTGTCCGCCGGTGCTTCCGACATGAGCGGCTGGTTGTTGATGGGCCTGCCGGGCGCTATCTACATGTCCGGTCTGTCCGAAAGCTGGATCGCCATCGGCCTGATCATCGGTGCTTACCTGAACTGGCTGTTCGTTGCCGGCCGTCTGCGTGTGCAGACCGAGCACAACGGCGATGCGCTGACCCTGCCGGATTACTTCTCCAGCCGTTTCGAAGACAAAAGCGGCCTGCTGCGGATCATCTCTGCGGTCGTCATTCTGGTGTTCTTCACCATCTACTGCGCTTCCGGCATCGTGGCCGGCGCCCGTCTGTTCGAAAGCACCTTCGGCATGTCCTACGAGACGGCGCTATGGGCCGGTGCTGCGGCGACGATTGCCTACACCTTCGTCGGTGGTTTCCTGGCAGTGAGCTGGACTGACACCGTACAAGCCACGCTGATGATCTTCGCCCTGTTGCTGACGCCGATCATCGTGCTGCTGGCCACCGGCGGCGTCGATACCACGTTCCTGGCTATCGAAGCGCAAGACGCCAGCAACTTCGACATGCTGAAAAACACCACCTTCATCGGCATCATCTCGCTGATGGGCTGGGGCCTGGGCTACTTCGGCCAGCCGCACATCCTGGCGCGATTCATGGCGGCGGATTCGGTCAAGTCGATTGCCAAGGCACGTCGCATCTCCATGGCCTGGATGATCCTGTGCCTGGGCGGCACCGTCGCGGTAGGTTTCTTCGGTATCGCTTACTTCTCGGCGCACCCTGAACTGGCCGGTCCTGTGACCGAAAACCACGAGCGTGTGTTCATCGAACTGGCGAAAATCCTGTTCAACCCATGGATCGCCGGTGTACTGCTGTCGGCCATTCTGGCTGCGGTAATGAGCACCTTGAGCTGCCAACTGCTGGTGTGCTCGAGTGCCCTGACCGAAGACTTCTACAAAACCTTCCTGCGTAAAACCGCTTCCCAGGTCGAGTTGGTCTGGGTCGGCCGTGCCATGGTGCTGCTGGTTGCCTTGATCGCTATCGCCATGGCGGCCAATCCGGAAAACCGTGTACTGGGTCTGGTCAGCTACGCCTGGGCTGGTTTCGGTGCAGCGTTCGGTCCGGTTGTCCTGATCTCCGTGATCTGGAAAGACATGACCCGCAACGGCGCACTGGCCGGCATCCTGGTCGGCGCGATCACCGTGATCGTGTGGAAACACTTCGAACTGCTGGGCCTGTACGAAATCATCCCTGGCTTCATCTTCGCCAGCCTGGCGATCTTCTTCGTCAGCAAACTGGGCGAGCCTACCAAAGGCATGCTTCAGCGCTTCGCCGCTGCCGAGGCAGATTTCCGCCTGAACAAGTGATGGGGATGAGCTGATGCTCTGACCTTTCGCCGAACATGAAAACGGCCCGCTTCCTTTTGGAGGCGGGCCGTTTTTTTGGACCACGCAAATCTCGAAGCGCTGTGAATTCCCTGTGGGTTGGTGGTTTTGAAGGAGTTGTCTGTAGCCAAACACACTGATTGCTGAAGGACAAATCTCTAAAAAAGTAGGGCAAATCTGATTTCCCTGCCCCTCCATCAATACCCCTTGTCGCTCATGCAGAATCGCCCGCCTTCATTCTGCAGAGACACATCGGATGTTCGCTCCTGCCAATCAACCGCGTTTCACGTTGACGATCGACGGCGTCCAGAATGAGCTCAAGGTACTTGAGTTCACGGGCAAGGAAGCCATCAGCCAGCCCTACCGTTTTGATCTGGAACTGGTCAGCGACCGACCCGACATCGAACTCGAAAGCCTCCTGCATCGTCAGGCATTTCTGAGTTTTGATGCGCAGGGTTCCGGCATTCACGGTCAGATTTTTCGCGTTGGCCAAAGCGATTCCGGCCACCGCCTGACGGGCTACCAAATCAGCCTCGTGCCGCGTCTGGCCTACCTCGGTCAGCGTATTAATCAACGGATCTTCCAGCACAAAAACGTGCCGGCGATCATCACGCAGGTCCTCAAGGACCACGGTATCCAGCGCGATGCTTTCGAGTTTCGGCTCGGCAGCGACTACCCAGCGCGCGAGTACTGCGTGCAATACGCCGAAAGCGATCTGGCGTTCATCCAGCGGCTGTGTGCCGAGATCGGTATTCACTACCACTTTCAGCACAGCCTCGATGGGCACTTGCTGGTGTTTGGTGATGACCAGACGGTTTTCCCTCGTCTGCCCGAACCAACGCTGTACTTGCCGGGCAGCGGAATGGCGGCGGATGCGCCGGCCATCAAACGTTTCAACGTGCGCCTGGAAACCCGGACGACAGCGGTCACCCGTCGCGACTACGACTTCAACAAACCTCGCCTGCAACTTGAAAGCCACCTGGACAGTGAGCTGCGACCGGTGCTTGAGGATTACCACTTCCCGGGCCAATTCACCGACCGTGTACACGGCAAGCATCTGGCCCAACGAGCACTCGAACGCCACAACGCCGACTTCCGTCAGGCCGAAGGTCGTGGCGACGAATCGGCTTTGGTCAGCGGGCATTTCCTACACCTGGCTGAGCATCCGCGTCAGGCATGGAATGACCTGTGGTTGATCACCGAAATCGAACACCGTGGCCGCCAGCCGCAAGTGCTGGAAGAGTCGGTTACCAGTGACGGCCCGGATGATTTCCAGGGCTATCGCAATACCTTTCTGGCAACACCGTGGGACGTTTTGTTTCGCCCTCCACTCGGGCCGGAAAAACCACGCATGCTCGGCTATCAGCCTGCCGTGGTCACCGGCCCGACCGACAGTGAAATCCATTGCGACGAGTTCGGTCGGGTCAAGGTTCAGCTGGCCTGGGACCGTGACGGTCAGCTCGATGAACACTCCAGTTGCTGGCTGCGCGTCGCCACCGGCTGGGCGCACGACCGTTACGGCAGCGTGATGATCCCGCGAGTCGGCATGGAAGTGCTGGTGGGATTCGTCGACGCCGATGCCGATAAACCGCTGGTGATGGGTTGCCTGCCTAACGCCGCAACCCCCGTGCCGCTCGATCTTCCCGCCGACAAGACCCGCAGCATTTTCCGCAGCCAGAGCAGTCCCGGTGGTGGCGGTTACAACGAATTGCGCATCGAGGATCGCAAAGGCGCCGAGGAAATCTACCTGCGCGCCCAGCGAAACTGGACTCAGCACGTACTGAATGATCAACAGGTGCAGGTCGATAACGCCCGCAGCATTGTCGTCACCGGCACCGCTCGCCATGAGCTGAAAGCCGACGAGCAGCGCATCACTCATGGCCAGCGCCAGACCGAAGTGAAACGGGATGATCACTTGGTGGTGGTCGGTGACCGACACATTCGGGTGACCAGCCAGGCGCTGAATGCCAGTCAGCAATTCCATGTCAGCGCCGGTCAGCAAGTGGTCATCGACGGCGGGGCCAGCGCGACGATTCAGGCGGGCGGGCAGTGGATCAACATCGGCCCCGGCGGGATTTTCAGCAGCGTACCGATTCAGGTGGGAGGCGCGTTGATGCCAGCGATGGCCGCTGCGCCGTCCTTGCCGGATACGCCGCTGAAACTCGCCGCCGCACCGGCCGCGCTGCTGAGTGCCGCACAGATTCTGAGCCTGAAAAGCGACGCACCGTTCTGTGAGGAATGTGAGCGCTGCAAGGAGGGTTTCTGTGCAGCCTGATGCCTTGTCACCCCGCGACTGGTTGGATCGCCAACCACTCAAGCCTACCGAGCAGTTGTTCGCGGTTTTCAGCAGCGCGAATGCCGCTGAACCGTTTAAAGCCTGGCAGCGTTCGATCAAAGCTCAAGCACCCAGTCCGATCTGGGCCGGCACCGCTTACGCCGAGTGGGAACCGGTGATGCCCTATGTCGGAATCGTCGCTGCGGGTAGTGAGTTTCTGCAGTGGGTTGCCAGCACCGAGTGTCCCGACTGGGGTTGGCTGGCGGTTTCTTCTGCCCCTCAAGAGGTGTTGGTCGAGCATCTGCGCAGCCTCACTCAAGTCCTTTTTCCCAACGGTAATGCGGTGTTTTTCCGCTTCTGGGATGGGCGTTATTTGCTGTCGATTCTTCGGTCAACCGAGGTTAACGCTACGCAGCTGATGCCGGTGATCGGGCGCTGTTTGATCAATGGCCAGCCGCTCGAAATTGGTGGTAATGCGCTGAAAACTTCTCGTGTTTTTCCATGGTGGGAAGTTTCCGAATCGCTGCTCAAACAGCTCGCCGAAGAGTCCGCAACAACCCGCATCAACAACTTGGTGAAGTGGCTGAGCGAGGAACGCCCTGACCTTTACGAGGCGTTTTCCGTAAGCGTTTTGCACCACAAGATTGCGATCTTTCTTGAAACACCGGACCTGCCTCAAGCACCCAAAACAGCCTTGGTGGACTACCTGATGGCGGAGCTGAACTGATGGATCAGATCGTACGGATCGAGCAGGAGCTCGACGGTTTTAAAGACACCTTGAATCTGTATCGCCAACAACTTGGTGGATTCTTAAGCAGGAATGCGGACAAAGGCAGCCGAGCTACGGACATGCCCTCGCTGATGGACATGGAGCGGCTCATAAAACTGGGTAATACCACCACCGCGGTGAGCAGTCGTGATGACGATTTTTTCTCCAGTCTTGCGCTGTGCCCGAAGAGCGGGATTCTGGAGATCGAGAGCAAGTTCGAGTCGGTTTACGACATTCCGCTGGGGAATATTCAGGTCGATGTGATTGCCTCTGATGGCGGCAAGTCGACGCCTGTAACACTCGATAAAAACGGTAAAGGGCAGTTCCAAGGCACACCCGGCAAGTTCTATCGCGTTCATGTCCAGAGTGAAGTCACCCCGACTCAAATTGATGAGCTTTTCTCCTCTTACGACGGCCTGACCCAAGAGCTGGAAGGCTGGCTGCGCAAAGAGTGGGAAGGGTTTAAGCCGCAATGGTCGCAGCAATCGGCATCAGCTTCGTTGGCGGCGGTGGGCAATGGCATGCTTGCAGGTGGTTGGGCAGCCATTCAGGCTGTTTGGGATGGCATCGGGGAGCTCACCGACATCCTGAAAAACCCCGAAGCCTTTGCCGAGAAGCTGGGTGAAAGTGCTGGCGAACTTGCCAAGCTCGCGGAAAGCGCTCCGGACTTGATGGAAAAAGCCATGTTGCTGGCCAGCGACGAGGCGGCGTTGTGTTTGTTGATGCGCACCGCAGTGCTATGGCTTGAAGCATTGCCACCTTCGCAACTGGCCGGGTCCTCGGCCGAGGCCATTTCCAAGGTTGTGGTGGGCTTGGTCATCGATTTGTTGATTGGGCTGGTGCTGAGCGTGGTCGGGGTGGGTGTTGCCTGGCTCGCGGTGCGATTGATGAAGTACAGCGCGCAGATTTATGAGGCCGCGATGGGCTTCGTGAAGTCGATGGTCACGATCATCAACAACTTCATGGCTTACGTTGATCGCTATAAAACAGTTGCCGCACGGGGTGTGGCGGCGGGGCTCAAACAAGGCCGGGTGCAACTGCGCTGGAATGGCCGCAAGAACACCACGCTGAAAAAAGACGAACACCACGACGACGCCCCGGATCAAGCGAAAAACCCCAACGGCAACAGCGCCGATTCCGTTGATAAAACCGCCACCAACAAATGCCCGGTATCGATGGTCACCGGCGAGGAACTGCTGACTCTCAGCGACGGTACGCTGGACGGGATTTTGCCGTTCGAGTTCACCCGGCTCTATCGCACCAGTGCCGCTGAAATCGATGACGGCCTCGGCTTCGGCTGGAGTCATTCGCTGTCTCATCGACTGGAAATCGATGGCGACAGCGTCATCTGGATCGACCACGAAAACCGCCGCACCACTTTCCCGTTGCCAACCAGCGAACGCCCGGCGATCCACAACAGCCTGTCGCGGGCGGCGATTTATCTCGGAGATCAACCAGAAGAACTGATCCTCGCCCAGGCCGGTGACGACGCACGGTTCTATCACTTTCATAACGGTCGGTTGACGACCATCAGCGACGCTTACGACAACCGTCTGCGCATCACCCGCGACCGGCAAGATCGCATCAAACGCCTCGACAACGGCGCCGGCCGCGCCCTGCGATTGCGCTATGACCGTAGCCATTTGGTCGCCATCGACTATCAGCGTTTTCAGCCGGCCGACACCCTGGAAGACGCCTGGCGTACCGAACAAACACTGGTTGCCTACCGTTACGACGCTCGTCATCGCTTGATCGAAGCCACCAATGCCGCTGGCGAAAGCGAGCGCTACGACTACGACAATCAGCACGTCATCCTGCAGCGGCAGTTGGCCGGAGGGGCGAGTTTTTTCTGGGAGTGGGAACGGTCCGGCAAGGCGGCCCGATGTGTCCGGCATTGGGCGTCGTTTGCGCAGATGGACGCGCGATACGTCTGGGATGACGAGGGCAGTGTCACCGTCCAGAACATCGATGGCAGTAAAGAGGTTTACGTCCACGACGACCGGGCGCGGCTGGTGCGCAAGGTCGAGCTGGACGGCGGCGAACACCTCAAGGCCTACGACGACCACGGTCGGCTGCTGGCCGAGCAGGACCCGCTCGGCGCCATCACCGAATACCGTTACGACGAAGTCGGGCGCCTTATCGCGCTGATTCCGCCGGAAGACGAACCGACAGCCTACGAGTATCGCAACGGTTTCCTGCATGCGCGGTATCGCGGCAAAGCCGTGTGGAAATATCAGCGCAATGCCCAGGGTGACATCACCGAAGCGACTGACCCCGACGGCCAGGTCAGCCACTATTACTACGACGACAAAGGGCAACTGCTGTCGATCCGCTACTCGGACACCAGCCGGCATGTGTTTGTTTGGAACGCCTTGGGGCAACTGCTCGAAGAGACCTTGCCGGACGGCGGCCAGCGGCGCTTTTCCTACGATGCGTTGGGGCGGCAGATTACCCGTCAGGACGAACACGGCGCCGTTACCCAGTACCACTGGGATGCCGTTGGCCGACTGCTCCAGACCACGCTGCCTACCGGCGCCAGCCGCGCCTTTAGCTACAACGCCTACGGCAAGATCACCGCCGAGCGCGATGAACTGGGCCGCGTCACCCGCTACGAATACATCGACGACCTGCACCTGGTCAGCCGCCGCCTCAATCCCGACGGCACCCAGCTGCGCTACCGCTACGACAACGCGCAGCTATTGCTCACGGCAATCGAAAACGAATCCGGCGAAACCTATCGCCTGGACTACACGCCCAACGGCTTGATCCGACAGGAAACCGGATTCGACGGCCAACGCACGGCGTACGCTTACGACCTCAACGGCCAGTTGCTGGAGAAAACCGAGTTCGGCGACGACGGCTCGCAGCTGGTGACGGCTTATGAGCGAGACTCGGCCGGACGCCTGCGGGTCAAAACCCTGCCTGACGGCACCCAGGTTGAATACCGCTACGACCGCCTCGGCCGGCTGCTCAGCGTCGACGATGGCCACGATCATCCGCTGGAATTTGAGTACGACCCGCAGGATCGGCTGATCACCGAACATCAGGGCTGGGGCACCCTGCGTTATGGCTACGACGCTTGCGGTCAACTGAATCGCCTGCGCCTGCCGGACGGCAGCAAACTCGATTACCACCACGCCAAGGGCGGGGCGCTGACGGCGATCGACCTCAATGGCGCGCGACTCACCACTCACCAATTCGCCTTCGGCCGCGAGCAGCAACGCCAGCAAGGTCAACTGCTCAGCGAATATGCCTACGACGATCAGGGACGTCTGAAGGCCCACGCCGTAAGCCAACAGCAACAATCGCTGTATCGCCGCGACTATGCCTACAGCGCCAACGGCAATCTCGACAGCATCGCCGACACCCGTCACGGCCAACGCAATTACCAATACGACCCGCTCAACCGCCTGATCCGCGTTCGCCACACCCGCGACGACGCACCGGAAAGCTTCGCCCACGACCCGGCCGGCAACCTGCTGATGCAGGACCGCCCCGGCTCCGCGACCGTCAAAGGTAACCGCCTGCTGATGCAAGGCGACCGCCACTACGACTACGACGCCTTCGGCAACCTCATCCGCGAACGCCGCGGCACCGCGCAAAAACTGATCACCGAGTACCGTTACGACTGCCAGCACCGCCTCATCGGCGTCACCACCCCGGACGGACGTTGCGCCAGCTACCGCTACGACGCCTTCGGCCGCCGCATCAGCAAAACCGTCGACGGCAAAACCACCGAATTCTTCTGGCAAGGCGACCACCTCATCGCCGAAAGCAGCCGCGAGCATTACCGCAGCTACGTCTACGAACCGGGCAGCTTCCGCCCGCTCGCCATGCTCGACGGCAAAGGCCCGCGCAGGGCCTGCCCGTTTTACTACCAGCTCGATCACCTCGGTACACCGCAGGAACTGACCGATTTCGGTGGCGAGATTGTCTGGTCGGCGAAGTACAACGCCTACGGCAAAGTCACTCAGCAGGTGTTCGGTGGGGGAGAGCAGCTCGAGCAACCCTTACGGTTTCAAGGGCAGTACTTCGACGCCGAGAGCGGTCTGCATTACAACCGGCATCGGTACTATGATCCAGAGGTTGGACGGTACCTGACGCCGGACCCGATCAAGTTGGCGGGTGGGCTGAACCAGTACCCGTACACGCCGAATCCGACGGGGTGGGTTGATCCGTTGGGGTTGAGCGGGAACTGTCCGCCGCCGAATAAGCCAGGGTGTGGGGCGCCGGATGATACGACTGGCGCTAAGGTTGATGAGGGTGAGCCGGCTCTGCCGAAGATGACGGCTGAGCAGCGGAGGGCACGGATTGATGAGTTGGCTGAAGCTAGTGCCAAAGAGCGGGTAATTAAGCTGGAGAAAAAATATAAAATGCACACTGTGCAAAAGCACAGTTCAGAAATACCTGATGTGGCACTCAAACAGAGGGCTATAAACGGAGCAAATCCTAAGACGGGGAGAGTACCAGTACCACCTAGAGGGAGTTTGAGCTCCCAGTTCGCAAACTGGAGGGTTCATTTTAATGCGTTGAACAAAGCTATGACGAGGGAAAGGCTGGGGCTGGATCCATATACAGGTTGGGACCATAACAATGACCCAATTGTGAGGATGGAGTTGCCAGGCGCAGGTCGCGGTTATCGACCGAACAAAAAAGACAAACAAAACCCTACGCTGAATGAAAATTTGGATTGGTTTGAAGTTAAGTTTGACCAGGATAAGGTGGATTGGCCTTATACGGGTTTTCCTACGGAGAGAAAGTGATGTTGCGAAATCCGTTTGTTGATAAAGATTTTGAACCGAACTTGATGTGGTTTATTGGGGTGTTCAATGTCTATGATCGTGAGGAAACTCGTGGTGAAGAACTTGAAGTTTTTGATCCTGATAACCAGTTTGATAGAGAGATCCTTATCGTTAGGTATAGTTTGAAGCTGGAGTGTTTGTCTTATAGACACAAGTTTTTGTTGTTTGAGTTCTTGGCCGAAAAGCTACGAGATCGTAGTTATGATTTTCAAATTTTGTTCAATATAGACGATGTATATGACTCAAGTTGGCCTCGAGCTGAGTGGTACTCGTTGAAAGACCCCCGTGGTTTTTTTGAGGATGTATTTAGGTTGGCAAGTGAAGAGTGGAAAGACGACCTTCATAAAGCCAGTCTTGAAGACCAATCAACCTGGTAAGGCTTGTTATCTCTGAGGTGGATAGATTTTATGACCGCTTCGCGCTCAATCGCGGGCAAGCCACGCTCCCACAGGACGGTGGCGATCTGTAGGAGCGTGGCTTGCCCGCGAATACGGTCTTACAGACAGCGAAATTTCTGGGCAAGGTCATCGGAAGTTTCCTTCAAGCTGTAGCGGTTTCCATGAACTGGTGCGAAGTGAGCTCCATGGATAGTCTTCGGCTGTCACTGCAAATGCAGTGGCAGGGTGTAGGAACCCTTGGAAATTCACCGCGCGTCAGCGCTGTCGTTTGATTGCGGCACTTTATTTGTGTCCGTAAGATCGTTCGCGGCGGCTGTGCGTGGGACACGCTTCGGCGTGGCTGAGTTTGGTGGATTCCTCAGTTTCCTACTCCCGCGCACGGCTGCCACCCAAGCCCGTAGGAAAGGCCGTTGGTAGCTTGAAGTTATCCACCGAGGTCTCAAAAAATGAAAACACTTCACCCCGATCCACCCTACGTAAAACCAACCCCCCATCCCCAAAGCCGCTTCATGGCGCTCACCAGCAATTGCGACGACATGCCAACCCTGTTCGTCGACACCCAAGCGCCGCTGGATGTTTTGTATGACGCTGCCAGCTACCGAATTCGCGCCGTCACCCAAGTGATGGAGAACTTGTCCATGCGCGGTTCGATCGAGTGTCAGTCCTTCATTCTTAGTGATTTTGCGTTGCTCTGTGCCATTCCGTTGCGGGATGGGTGTGATGTGCTGGATGTTCTTGGGCGGCGGTTGAAGGCGCGGTCTTTGGAGTAGGGCTGCTGAAAGATCGTTCCCACGCTCTGCGTGGGAATGCAGCCCGTGACGCTCTGCGTCACTTCGGTGTCAGGCACGACATCGGTGGTGCGGCTGGAACGCGGAGCGTCCCTTGCGGCATTCCCACGCGAAGCGTGGGAACGATCACCGTGTAGAGTGCCCGCTCGGCTGTGAGGCCCTGACGTTCGCCTCCGTACAAGGTAAACTTCCCGCCCTTCGCAGGAGCAGCCATGAATTATCGTCACGCCTTCCATGCCGGCAATCACGCCGATGTGTTCAAACACCTGACTTTGACCCGCATCATCGCTTTGATGTCGCGCAAGGAGCAGCCGTTTGCCTATCTCGACACTCACGCCGGCATTGGTCTGTATGACCTGCAGGGTGATCAGGCGAGCCGTACCGGTGAGTACCTGGAAGGTATTGCGCGTTTGTGGGATCAGCCAGATTTGCCGGCGTTGACCGCTGATTACATGAAGGTGCTGCACGACATGAACCCGGATGGTCAGTTGCGCTATTACCCGGGGTCGCCGGAGTTGGCGCGGCGTCTGACGCGGCCGCAGGATCGGGTGATGCTCAATGAGAAGCACCCCGAGGACGGCTTGCTGCTGAAGGACAACATGGCCGGCGACCGGCGGGTGAAGGTGCATCTGGGTGAAGGCTGGCATGTGCCGCGTGCGATGTTGCCGGTGCAAGAGAAGCGAGCGGTAATGTTGATTGATCCGCCGTTCGAGCAGCTGGATGAGATGCAGCGCTGTGCGGCGTCGCTGAAAGAGGCGATTGGCCGGATGCGGCAGACCGTGGCGGCGATCTGGTACCCGGTGAAGGACCAGCGCCTGTTGCGGCGTTTTTATCAGGACCTGGCGGGTTCGGGTGCGCCGAAGTTGTTGCGCGTGGAGTTGCTGGTGCATCCGCTGGATACGCCGAACAGCCTGAATGGGTCGGGGTTGGCGATTGCGAATCCGCCGTGGGGGCTGGAGGAGGAATTGCGTGAGTTGCTGCCGTGGTTGTCCAAGAAGTTGGGGCAGACTCAGGGTGGATGGCAGATGGATTGGTTGATCGCTGAGAGTTAATCAGTTGCATGAGTGGCGTCTGATCGGACGCCATCGCGGGCAAGCCCGCTCCCACAGGGATTTATGTCGATCACGAGAGTGTGGTCAGACATGGATCCTGTGGGAGCGGGCTTGCCCGCGATGCTTTTCAGGGCCCGAAAGTTAAATCGGGCAAGTCACGCCTGTACCGCCAATCCCGCAATACCCTTCAGGGTTTTTCGCCAGGTATTGCTGGTGGTAAGCCTCGGCGAAGTAGACTGTCGGCGCTTCGTCGATTTCGGTGGTGATGGTGCCTTTGCCAGCCTTGGTCAACTCAGCCTGGAACACTTGCTCGCTGTGCTTGGCCGCTGCCAACTGAGTCGGGTTGGTGGCGTAGATCACCGAGCGGTACTGAGTGCCGATGTCATTGCCCTGACGCATGCCCTGGGTCGGGTTGTGCAGTTCCCAGAACATCTTCAGCAGCTCGTCGTAGCTGACTTTCGCCGGCTCGTAGACCACCAGTACCACTTCGCTGTGGCCGGTGAGGCCCGAGCAGACTTCTTCATACGTCGGGTTCGGTGTAAAGCCGCCGGCGTAACCCACCGCCGTACTGACCACGCCTTCGCGCTGCCAGAACTTGCGTTCTGCGCCCCAGAAGCAGCCGAGGCCGAAGATCGCGAAATCCACGTCCATCGCGAACGGGCCCAGCAGCGGGGCGTCGTGGACGAAGTGTTTTTCCGGCACGGTCATTGGGGTTTCACGGCCAGGCAGAGATTGTTCTTTAGTCGGGAGCACGTTTTTGTTCACCAGAATTTCCGAGCGCAAGACCATGATCAGTCCTCTCAGTCAGGTTTGAATGTAGATACACAGACCGCAAGTGTGCCTAATGCCAGCGAGTTAAGCACTACCCCTGTGGGTGCTGACTGACACGCCGTCATCGCGAGCAAGCTCGCTTCCACAGGGATTTGCGGTTTGCTGTCAGGCGATCGGGCCGCGCGGGTAGCGCTTGAGCTTTTCGATCAGTTCGATGCCCGGGATCGGCCGGTCGAACAGGTAACCCTGGCCGACGTCGCAGCGGTGACGGCGCAGAAACGCCAACTGCTCGGCCGTCTCGATGCCTTCCGCCACGACCTTGATTTTCAGGTTGTGAGCCATGGCGATCACTGCGGAAGTGATTTCCATGTCGTCCTGGTTGTCCGGGATTTCGTGGATGAAGCTTCGATCGATCTTGATGATGTCGATCGGGAATTTTTTCAGGTAGCTGAGCGACGAGTAACCGGTGCCGAAGTCATCCATGGCCAGGGTCAGGCCCAGGCGCTTGAGCTGATCGAGCTGCAAGTGGGTGTCTTCGGTGGCTTCCAGCAGCAAGCCTTCGGTGAGTTCGAGTTCCAGCAGGTTCGCCGGCAGCGCTTCTTCCTTGAGGATGTTGGCGATGGACGCCACCAGGTCCGGGTCCGAGAACTGCTTGGGCGACAGGTTGATCGCCACTTGAAGATTGCCCAGTCCAGCGGCGGTCAGGTCTTTGCTCATGCGGCAGGCCTGGCGGGCGATCCATTTGCCAATCGGAATGATCAGGCCGGTTTCTTCGGCGACGCTGATGAACTGGTCCGGGCGGATCATGCCTTTTTCCGGATGGTTCCAGCGCAGCAGGGCTTCCATCCCCAACAGGCGACCACTGCGCAGGCAGAGCTTGGGTTGGTAGAACACATCCAGCTCGTTCTGGGTCAGGGCGCGACGCAGGTTGTTCTCCACGAACAGCTTGTAACTGGCCTCGGCATTCAACGCTTCGGTGAACACCTGGACCTGATGCTTGCCGTTGGCCTTGGCCTTGTGCAGCGCCAGGCCGGCGTTGCGCATCAGGGTTTGCGGGTCGCGGCCGTGCAGCGGCGCGCAAGCCAGCCCCACGGAGCCGGTGACGCTGATCAACTGGTTGTCGACGAACATCGGCTTATCGAGGGTTGCCAGTAACTGATTGGCGACTTGCTGGCCCACCGAGGGGTCGGTGTTGTCCAGCAGCACGGCGAACTCGTTACTGGCGAAACGCGCCAGGCTGCCGCCCGGGCTCAAGCTGTTGCGCAGGCGTCGGGCCAGGCTGATCAGCAGTTTGTCGCCAGTCTGGTGGCCGAGGCTGTCGTTGATCCGCTTGAAGTTGTCGATGTCCACCAGCAACAAGCTGATCGGGGTATCGCTGTCTCGGGCGAAACGTTCATCAAGGTTGCGGATGAAGGCCGGGCGGTTGCCGAGGTTGGTCAGGTTATCGGTGTAAGCCAGGCGCTCGATGCGCTGTTGAGCGAGCTTGGTCTGGGTGATGTCTTCGTAGATGCCGATGTAATGCGTCAGCTCGCGGTTGTCGCCGTAAACCTTGGAAATCGACAACTGGCCCCAGTAGGGTTCGAGGTTTTTACGGCGGCTTTTGAACTCACCCTGCCAGCTGTTGCTCTTGGCCAGCGCCGAGGGCGCGTCGAACAGCAGCTCGCTGAGGTTCTCCAGGGCCGGCAGTTCCGACAGCCGCTGGCCGTGGACTTCTTCGGTGGTGTACTGGGTGATCGCCGTGAAGCTCGGGTTGACGTATTCCACCACGCCATCGCAATTGACCAGCAAAAAGGCGTTGGCACTTTGCTCGACCGCACGCTGGAACAGGTGCAGGGCGCTGGTGGCGGTGCGGCGGTTGTGGTTGTTGATGACTTGGGCGAACTGATCCGCCAGCTCGCCGGCAAAGGCGATTTCATCCGACTGCCAGGCGCGGGTTGCACCGATCTGTTCCAGGCACAAGACGCCGACCACCTGGCCATCGACGCGGATACTGGCATCGAGCATGGCATTGACGTCCCGGGGGCGCAGGCTCTCGGCCATGTGCCGGGTACGCGGGTCGCGCATGGCGTCGTGGGCGTCGATGGCTCGGCCGGTATGCAAGGCTTCGAGGTAATCGGGGAAATCACTGACGTCGATCGGCTCCGGCAGCTGGTATTCCTGGCTGGCGCGGTGATAGGCCGAGATCGGTACCAACAGTGGTCCTTCGAGGTTCCACAGGCTGGCGCTGTCGATTTCGTAGATGTCACAGGCGCTGCGAGTGATTAGCTCGGCGGCTTCTTGCAGGGAGTTGTTGGTGCTGTAGCGCTGACGGGTCAGCAGCAGGATCAGGTCTTGCTGGGCACGCACCCGGTCCAGGTGCTGCAGTTGTTCCTGTTGGGCACGCTGATTGAGCTCCAGGGCGATTTGCAGCCGCGAGTTCTGGGTTTCCAGATCCAGCGAAGGCAGCAGGGGATCACCATTGAACATGCCGTCCACGACCATCAGGTAGCCGCGCAGCAGATGACGATTGTGTTGTTTGTAGGCTTCGCCCAGTTCCAGCAGGTTCAGTGCGCCTGCGGCGGTGTGCAAGGTATAGCGAATCAGGTAATGCGGGCTTTCGGTGAGTTGCTGCTGGACCGCATCATGCAGCTGATAGCGCGCTTCGGGCTCCATCAGGCTGGCGTAGGGCGAGCCGACCAGGGCACAGAGCTCCACGGCCGGCATGCCGAACTGTCGTTCACAATTGGGATCGAGAAACAGCAGCGCCCAGCTCGCTTCATTCAGCCGTTCGAAACGCAGCATGCCGAGCCGCGAAGGCACAGGCAACTGCGTCACTACCTCGGCCGCCATACGGCTGGCGGCATCGGGTTGGCTTTTCATTGAGGGAACTCGCTTCGAATATGCTGATCGCGCCGGGCTCTCGCCCTCTTTACTGTTGCCTGCGGCAAGGTTGCATCATTGCGACACCGACTGACAAGAGACATGAAGGCCAAGTGCTATAAGAATATGTCGGCAGGAGGAAGGATTTCTCCAGCGAGGGGCGGAAAGTAATGCATTTGGCCTTCGCTTGCTTAATGCAGAGGGAGGCTTGTCGTTTGCAGCAACTTGCCGTCCCGGTCGTGATAGCTGACGCGAATCTGTTCTGAATCGACGATCAGGTGGGCGAAATTGTCCTGACTGATTACCTTGCTGGTCAGCTCATGCCGGTAGTCGCCCGCAGCTGTTTGCGCCAACGCTTTGTCCAGGATGAAGGTGGAGGCCTTGGCGTACGGCAGCAGTTTGCTGTTACACAGCGGGGACGACACGATGGTGTGAACTTCGAAGTCCGGATCCTCGCTGTGGGTCAGTCGGCTGGTCAACGAGCCATGGACATCGCCGGAAACGAAGAAGACGTTCTTGATGCCGTGCGTACGAATAGTTTCCAGAAGGCGTAGTCGTTGCTCGGGAAAGGCCTTCCAGGCGTCATCGCCGTGAAGTTTTCGGTCGGGGTAGAACATCACGCTGGTGACCACGAATTTGACCCTGGCCTGGCTGTGGATCAGCCATTGGAGCAGGGCCTGTTCCTGTTCTTCATCGAGGATGCGCCGATCATTCACCGACAGATTGCGTCGGGTTCGACTATCGGTGACAAACCATTCGATATCACCTTCGGCGAACTGATACCAATACTGCCCAAGTTTTCTGCTTATTTGCCCGTTGGAAAGAAGTTCATGGGCCGGGCTATGGCTGGCCTGATATATCTCATATGCGGCGATGGCGTTTCTGTATAAAGCGACATCGGACTTGCTTTCGTTGGCGGGCCAGTTGTCTTCAATTTCATGATCATCGAGGATCATGTAAGTCGGCACGCTGGACATCAACTTTGCAATATTGGGTTGGGAAAAAGCCGTTCGGTACTTTCTCAGTATTTGCTTATATTCCCGGTCGGGTGCAATCACGTTCAGGTCATCGACATAGATTTGATCGCCGGTCATCAGCATGGAACTGATGGGCGGTTCAGCCTGCTGCGCCAGATTCGTGATCGAGGCGAAAATCCGGTCGCCCAGATGCGGCGCAGACGGGATGCCGGCGGTCATGCGCAAGTAGCGACATGAGCCGACGATATAGGCCCGTGGAATCGTCCCTTTGCCGGACTGCGTGTGAAAGCGATAAATCTCCCGTGGCCATTGCAGCGGAAGTTCCTGAACTGTTTCCACGGTATGCACCGGGCTCATGGGGCTGAACCAGCCCGCCTGGTATTCGTAATCGGTATCGGCGGCAAGATTATTCAGTGCAATCACATCGGACATATCACGCCGTATCGTCAACTTTGCAAATACACCCTGGGACCAGCGCTCTTCGCCTGCCTGTCGATAACGAATGCCCGCAAATACCAGTGCGTTGTTTTGAAGTTCGCCACGCAAGAAAATACGCACGTGGTTAGTTGTGGTGTGGCCAATAATAGGGCCGACAGTAGGTTTGAACATGTTCGAATCCATTCGAGATAACGCTAACTAAGCAAAATTTGTTTATTAAGTTTCTATTAATAAACAGTTGAACTAATCCTAGTTATTGGTTCGCAAAAAATATCGAGAAGAAGTGGACTGGAGTTGTGGGCGACGTCAGCCGCGAATGTAGGAAAAGGGCGTAGGGCTGGCTTTCTTCAGGGCAAAAAAAGCCCCGCCAAACTGGCGGGGTTGAGGTACGAGCGTGGCGCTCGGAAAACGTGGAACGCGACGGGCCCTCCGATGAAGGAGGGCCAATCGGTGTTACAGCAGGATGGTGCGGATGTCCGCCAGCAGGTCGCTCAGGCGCTTGGTGAAGCGTGCAGCAGCGGCGCCGTTGATCACACGGTGATCGTAGGACAGCGACAGCGGCAGCATCAGTTTCGGCTGGAAGGCTTTGCCGTCCCAGACTGGCTGGATGGTTGCCTTGGAAACACCGAGGATCGCCACTTCCGGCGCGTTGACGATCGGCGTGAAGCCGGTGCCGCCAATGTGCCCGAGACTGGAAATGGTGAAACAGGCGCCTTGCATGTCGTCTGCCGTGAGCTTTTTGTCGCGGGCCTTGGCAGCCAGCGCAGCGGCTTCGGCAGCCAGTTGCAACAGGCTCTTTTGATCGACGTTCTTGATGACCGGTACCAGCAGGCCTTCAGGGGTGTCGACCGCGAAGCCGATGTTCACGTACTTCTTGCGGATGATCGCCTTGCCGCTTGGCGCCAGCGAACTGTTGAAGTCCGGCAGTTCCTTGAGCAGGTGCGCGCAGGATTTGAGCAGCAGCGGCAGGATGGTCAGCTTGACGCCAGCCTTCTCTGCAACGGCTTTCTGAGCGATACGGAACGCTTCCAGGTCGGTGATATCAGCCGAATCGAACTGAGTCACGTGCGGAATGTTCAGCCAGCTGCGGTGCAGGCTCGACGCGCCGATTTGCATCAGGCGAGTCATCGGCACTTCTTCGGTTTCACCGAAACGGCTGAAGTCCACGACCGGAATCGGCGGGATGCCCGCGCCACCGGTTGCGCCAGCAGCAGCGGCCGGTGCTTCCTTGGCCTTCTGCATCATGGCTTTGACGTAAACCTGCACGTCTTCTTTCAGGATGCGACCGTGCGGGCCGCTTGAGCTGACCGCGCTCAGTTCGACGCCGAACTCACGAGCCAGTTGGCGTACAGCCGGGCCTGCGTGAACCTTGGCGCCCGGCTTGGCCGGTGCAGCAGCAGGTGCAGCAGCAGGTGCGGCAGGCGCAGCGGCAACTGGAGCAGCTTCAGCCTTGGCAGCCGCAGGGGCTGGTGCAGCAGCGGCGGTCGCCGGGGCAGCAGCAGGTGCGGCACCTTTGACTTTCAGCTTCAGGATCAGGTCGCCGGTACCGACTTCGTCATCGAGCTTGATGGAAACGCTTTCCACCACGCCAGCGGCGGGCGATGGAATTTCCATGCTGGCCTTGTCGGATTCGAGGGTGATCAGCGACTGGTCGGCTTCAACGGTGTCGCCAGCCTTGACCAGCACCTCGATGATCTTGGCCTTGCCTGCCGAGCCGATGTCCGGGACGTGAATGTCCTGAACGCTGTCAGCAACCGGTGCAGCTGGAGCCGCAGCGGCTGGCGCTGGAGCAGCGGCAGCCGGAGCAGCCGCCTGAGCTGGCGCGGCAGCAGCCGGTGCCGCAGCACCCGCCACTTCCAGATCCAGAATCAGGTCGCCAGTGCCGACTTCGTCGTTGAGCTTGACGCTGATGCTCTTGACCACGCCAGCGGCAGGCGATGGGATTTCCATGCTGGCCTTGTCGGATTCCAGGGTGATCAGCGACTGATCAGCCTCGACGGTATCGCCGACCTTGACCTGGATCTCGATGATCTGGGCCTTGCCCGACGAACCGATGTCCGGCACGTGCACTTGCTGGACGCTGGCGGCAGCCGGAGCTGCGGCTGGCGCGGCAGCTGCCGGAGCGGCAGCCGGTTTCGCTTCAGCCTTTGGCGCCTGCGCAGCGGCAGCCGCAGCCGCAGGCGGCGGGGCCGGGGCAGCAGCAGCGGCACCTTCAACTTCCAGCTCCAGCAGTTCGTCGCCTTCTTTCAGGCGATCGCCCAGCTTCACTTTGATGCTTTTGACGATACCGGCCTTCGGCGCAGGAATTTCCATGCTCGCCTTGTCCGACTCAAGCGTCAGGATGCTCTGGTCGGCTTCCACACGGTCGCCGACCTTCACAAATAGTTCGATTACTTCACCTTCACCGCTGCCGATGTCAGGTACGCGAATGAGTTCGCTCACAGAGTGTCTCCTCAGCAGTCCAGTGGGTTGCGTTTTTCCGGGTTGATCCCGAACTTGGCGATGGCTTCAGACACCACCTTAGGTTCGATATCACCACGGTCAGCCAAGGCTTCCAGGGCTGCCAACACCACGAAATGACGGTCGACTTCGAAGAAATGACGCAGTTTCTTGCGGCTGTCGCTGCGACCGAAACCGTCGGTGCCCAAGACTTTGAATTCCTTGGACGGGACCCACTGACGAATTTGCTCAGCGAACAGCTTCATGTAGTCGGTAGAGGCAATGACCGGACCTTTACGGCCGTTCAGGCACTCTTCGACGTAGCTCAGTTTAGGCTTCTGGCCAGGGTGCAGACGGTTGCTGCGCTCGACGGCCAGGCCATTGCGACGCAGTTCGTTGAAGCTGGTAACGCTCCAGACATCAGCGCCGACGTTGAACTCTTCACGCAGAATCTTCGCCGCTTCACGTACTTCACGCAGGATGGTGCCGGAGCCCATCAGCTGAACGTGGTGCGCCGCTTCGCGGGTGTCTTCTTCGAGCAGGTACATGCCCTTGATGATGCCTTCTTCAACACCGGCCGGCATGGCTGGCTGCTGGTAGGACTCGTTCATCACGGTGATGTAGTAGAAAACGTCCTGCTGCTCTTCGGTCATCTTCTTCATGCCGTCCTGAATGATCACCGCCAGCTCGTAGCCGTAGGTTGGATCAAAGGTGCGGCAGTTCGGGATGGTGGCAGCCAGGATGTGGCTGTGACCGTCTTCGTGTTGCAGGCCTTCGCCGTTCAGCGTGGTCCGGCCGGCGGTGCCGCCGATCAGGAAGCCACGGGTGCGGCTGTCGCCAGCGGCCCAGGCCAGGTCGCCGATACGCTGGAAGCCGAACATCGAGTAGAAGATGTAGAACGGCAGCATTGGCTGGTTGTGGCTGGAGTACGACGTACCGGCAGCGATGAAGGAGCTCATGGCGCCCGCTTCGTTGATGCCTTCTTCGAGGATCTGGCCCTTCTTGTCTTCCTTGTAGAACATCACCTGGTCTTTATCGACTGGCTCGTAGAGCTGGCCGACGGACGAGTAGATGCCCAACTGACGGAACATGCCTTCCATACCGAAGGTACGGGCTTCGTCCGGGATGATCGGAACGATGCGCGAACCGATTTCCTTGTCCTTGACCAGTTGCGCCAGGATGCGCACGAACGCCATGGTGGTGGAAATTTCACGGTCGCCCGAGCCGTCAAGGATCGCCTTGAGGGTGTCGAGTGGCGGCGTCGGCACGCTGATGCTTTTCGCGCGGCGCTGTGGCACGAAGCCGCCCAGGGCCGTGCGGCGCTCGCTGAGGTAGCGGGCTTCGGCGCTGTTCGGTTCTGGCTTGAAGAACGGCAGCTTTTCCAGTTCTTCGTCGCGCACTGGAATGTCGAAACGGTCGCGGAACAGCTTCAGGCTTTCAACATCAACTTTTTTGGTGTTGTGCGCGGTGTTCTTCGCTTCGCCGGCACCGGTGCCATAACCCTTGATGGTTTTGGCCAGGATGACGGTCGGTTGTTCTTTGTGGTTGACCGCTTCGTGGTACGCCGCGTAGACCTTGTACGGGTCGTGGCCGCCACGGTTGAGTTTCCAGATCTCGTCGTCGGACAGGTCTTCAACCATCGCCTTGAGTTCTGGCGAGTTGAAGAAGTGTTCACGCACGAACGCGCCGTCTTTGGCTTTGTAGTTCTGGTACTCGCCGTCGATGACTTCGTCCATGCGGCGTTGCAGGATGCCGTCGACGTCCTTGGCCAGCAGTGGGTCCCAGAAACGGCCCCAGATGACTTTGGTCACATTCCACTGAGCACCGCGGAACACGCCTTCGAGTTCCTGGATGATCTTGCCGTTGCCGCGAACCGGGCCGTCGAGGCGCTGCAGGTTGCAGTTGATGACGAAGATCAGGTTATCGAGCTTCTCGCGGCCAGCCAGCGAGATCGCGCCCAGGGATTCCGGCTCGTCACACTCGCCGTCGCCCAGGAAACACCAGACTTTTTGCTTGCCTTCAGGGATGAAGCCACGCGCTTCCATGTACTTCATGAAGCGTGCCTGGTAGATCGCCTGGATCGGGCCAAGGCCCATGGATACAGTCGGGAACTGCCAGAAATCAGGCATCAGCCAAGGGTGCGGATAGGACGACAAGCCCTGGCCGTCGACTTCCTGGCGGAAGTTGTTCATCTGGTCTTCGGTGATGCGGCCTTCCATGAACGCGCGGGCATAAACGCCTGGCGAGGTGTGGCCCTGGAAGTAGATGAGGTCGCCGCCGTGTTCGTCGGTCGGGGCCTGGAAGAAGTAGTTGAAGCCGATGTCATACAGGGTTGCACTGGAGGCGAAGCTGGAGATGTGACCGCCCAGGTCAGAATCTTTCAGGTTCGTACGCATCACCATGGCCATCGCGTTCCAGCGAACCAACGAGCGAATGCGGCGTTCCATGAACAGGTCGCCAGGCATGCGTGCTTCGTGGGTAACGGGAATGGTGTTGCGGTATGGCGTGGTGATGGCGTAAGGCAATTGCGAACCGCTGCGGGTTGCGAGTTCGCCCATACGGGTCATCAGATAGTGAGCGCGGTCTTCGCCTTCTTTGTCGAGAACCGATTCCAGGGCGTCCAGCCATTCCTGGGTTTCGACGGGATCGAGGTCTTGCATGGCTTGCTCCAGGGCGGAAAGGCTTCCAGAATCGGTTGCCTGAGTTTGCGACTGGCCTTGTGGGCAGACGATATAAATTCTTGGATTGCCGAGAGGTTGTTCCGGCGGCGTGTAGTTTTACTACAAATCATCGGGCATTTCAGCCTTTCGAATGTATAGACGAGTAGTAAAACTACAGATGAGCGGCTTGTGGCCTCCAGCTGCGTTGTGAGAATAATCGTTAAGGTTGGTCTTTTGCCAACCAGAAAAGGTGAAAGCTTGATGCTGTCTGCCAAAAATACAGAAATTTCAGCTATTTCTAACCTTTGTTCGACAGTCGATCACGTAGTGCATTCGGGCGAATCACTACATGCAGCCCTCTACACGCCGATCAAGGATAGACCATGAGCCTTCCTGTGCTTGCCGAACTGCCCGGCATTCTCCTGCCGTTTGTCACCCGCGCCGAGCAGTCGTTCCGTACGGCCGTCGCCGAATTGGACGATGACCATGGACTGGCCGGCTGGACGCCTGAACGCTGGGCGCAATTCGCCCGCGTCACTGCCGCCAGCGACTTTGTGATTGAGCAGAGCGTACGCGACCCTTCGTTGTTGCTGGAACTGGTGCAGTCCGGTGAGCTGGATCGCAGCTTTGCGCCCGGCGAGCTGTGCGCACAGATTGCGTCAGCGGTGAATTTGGCGGAAACCGAAGACGAACTCGGTCGCGCCCTGCGTCGCCAGCGCACTCGTCATCAAGTGCGGATCATCTGGCGTGACCTGACCCGCCAGTGCGATCTGATCCAGACCTGTCGCGACCTATCGGACATGGCTGATGCCAGCATCGATCAGGCCTGTCAGTGGTTGTACTCGCGCCATTGCCAGCAGTTCGGCGTACCGACCGGCCGGCGCAGCGGCGAGCCGCAGCAAATGGTCATCCTCGGCATGGGCAAGCTCGGCGCGGTGGAGCTGAACCTGTCGTCGGACATCGACCTGATCTTCGCCTACTCCGAGGGCGGTGAGACCGTCGGCGTGAAACGCTCGCTGGATAACCAGGAATTTTTCATTCGTCTCGGCCAGCGCCTGATCAAGGCGTTGGACCCGATGACCGTCGACGGTTTTGTGTTCCGCGTCGACATGCGCCTGCGGCCCTACGGTTCGGCCGGCGCATTGGTGCTGAGCTTCAACGCGCTGGAGCAGTATTACCAGGATCAGGGTCGCGACTGGGAACGCTACGCGATGATCAAGTCGCGGGTGGTGGCGGGCGATCAAGTGGCCGGCGCGCAATTGCAAGAGATGCTGCGGCCGTTCGTTTACCGGCGTTACCTGGATTTCTCGGCCATCGAAGCGCTGCGCACCATGAAGCAGCTGATCCAGCAGGAAGTCCGGCGCAAGGGCATGGCCGACAACATCAAGCTCGGCTCCGGTGGCATTCGTGAGGTGGAATTTATCGCCCAGGCATTCCAGTTGATTCACGGTGGTCGCGACCTGAGCCTGCAACAACGTCCTCTATTAAAAGTGTTGAGCACGCTGGAAGGTCAGGGCTATCTGCCGCCGGCGGTGATCAGCGAACTGCGCGAAGGTTACGAATTTCTGCGTTACACCGAACACGCGATCCAGGCGATTGCCGACCGCCAGACCCAGATGCTGCCGGACAGCGCGCAGGATCAGGCGCGCATTGCCTTTATGTTGGGCTTCGCCGACTGGGACGCTTTTCATGAACAATTGATGTACTGGCGTGGCCGCGTGGCTTGGCACTTCGCTCAAGTGATCGCCGATCCCGACGATGAAGAAGGCGCCGAGAGTGAAGTGGCGGTCGGCGGTGAATGGCTGCCGCTTTGGGAGGAGGCTCAGGATGAAGAGGCCGCTTGTCGCCAGTTGGAAGAGGGCGGTTTTGCTGATGCCAGCAAGGCTTTGAAAGCCTTGGCGGGCCTGCGCGGCAGCCCGCAGTTACGTGCCATGCAACGTTTGGGGCGCGAACGCCTCGATGCCTTTATTCCGCGTTTGCTGGCTCAGTCGGTGGAACACGCTAATCCCGATCTGGTGCTGGAGAGGGTGCTTCCATTGGTTGAGGCCGTCGCGCGTCGGTCCGCGTATCTGGTGTTGCTGACAGAGAACCCCGACGCGCTGCGACGGTTACTGACCCTGTGCGCCGCGAGCCCATGGATCGCCGAACAGATCACCCGCTTCCCGCTGCTGCTCGACGAATTGCTCAATGAAGGCCGGTTGTTCAAGCCGCCATTGGCGCCGGAACTGGCCGCCGAATTACGCGAGCGTTTGACGCGGATTCCCGAGGACGACCTCGAACAGCAAATGGAGGCCCTGCGGCATTTCAAACTGGCGCACCGTTTGCGGGTCGCCGCCTCGGAAATCGCCGGCAGCCTGCCGTTGATGAAAGTCAGTGATTACCTGACCTGGCTCGCCGAAGCGATCCTGGAACAAGTGCTGGCCCTGGCCTGGCGCCAGACCGTGGCCAAATACGGAACGCCGCTGCGCACCGACGGCACTTTTTGCGACCCCGGCTTCATCATTGTCGGTTACGGGAAAGTCGGCGGTCTGGAACTGGGGCATGGTTCGGACCTGGACCTGGTGTTCATCCACGATGGCGACCCGCAGGCGGAAACTGATGGGCCGAAACCTATCGACGGCGCGCAATTCTTCACGCGGCTGGGACAGCGGATTATTCATCTGATTACGACCCAGACCAACTCCGGTCAGCTGTATGAAGTCGACATGCGACTACGACCTTCCGGTGCGTCAGGGTTGCTGGTGAGTTCGGTGGGCGCGTTCGCCCGGTATCAGGAAAACGAAGCCTGGACCTGGGAGCATCAGGCGTTGGTACGGGCGCGGGTCTTGGTGGGCAGTCGGGATGTTGGGCAGGCTTTCGAGAAAGTCCGCGCAGCGGTCCTGGGCAAACCACGGGATCTCGCGACCCTGCGTCAGGAGGTCAGCGAGATGCGCGCCAAGATGCGCGAGAACCTCGGCAGCAAGAGCACCGCGGCCGGCACCGGGGCAAATGCCTTCGAGGCCACGGCGCCGTTCGATCTCAAGCAGGACGCCGGAGGTATCGTCGATATTGAATTTATGGTGCAATACGCGGCCTTGGCGTGGTCCGAAACGCACCCGTCATTGCTACGCTGGACGGACAATATCCGCATTCTGGAAGGGTTGGAGGAGGAAGGGCTGATGCCCGCCGAAGACGCCAGCCTGTTGCGCGAGGCCTATAAAGCCTACCGCTCCGCCGCCCACCGGCAGGCCTTGCAGAAGGACGCCGGGGTGATACCGGGCGACCAGTTTGTGGATGAACGACGGCAGGTATTGCGGATCTGGCGCGAGCTGGGGTTAAGCTGAAACTGGATATTTGAAGCACCCGATACCCAATGTGGGAGCCAGCCTGCTGGCGATGAGGTCGTCACATTCAACATTTATGCTGACGGTCAGGCCGCTATCGCGAGCAGGCTCGCTCCCACAGTAGATCTGCAGTGTTTCGCAGATCGAAGTACACCAAATCCCAATGTGGGAGCGAGCCTGCTCGCGATAGCGGAATGACAGTCGACAATAATGTTGAAAGTGATGACCCATCGCCAGCCGCCTTACTCGCGCAGTGATTCTCGAGGCGGGGAGGCGTATGCCTCCCCGGTTCGTTTTTGGAAACCACATGAAAATTCTGATCGTTGGGCCCAGTTGGGTCGGTGACATGGTGATGGCGCAGACACTTTTTCAGTGTCTGAAACAGCGCTACCCGCAATGCGAAATCGACGTACTGGCCCCTGAGTGGAGCCGGCCGATTCTTGAGCGCATGCCCGAAGTGCGCCAGGCCTTGAGCTTTCCGCTCGGTCACGGTGCTTTGGAGCTGGCGACGCGTCGGCGCATCGGTAAATCCCTGGCCGGCCAGTACGACCAGGCGATCCTGTTGCCCAATTCCCTGAAGTCGGCGCTGGTGCCGTTCTTCGCTGGCATCCCGAAACGCACCGGCTGGCGTGGCGAATTTCGCTACGGCCTGCTCAATGACGTGCGCACGCTGGATAAAGAACGCTACCCGCTGATGATCGAACGCTTCATGGCCCTGGCTTACGAGCCGGGCCTGGAGCTGCCAAAACCTTATCCACGGCCGAGCCTGCAAATCGACCCGGTGACCCGCGAGGCGGCACTGGCCAAGTTCGGCCTGGCCCTCGATCGTCCGGTTCTGGCGCTGTGCCCTGGCGCCGAGTTCGGCGAGTCCAAGCGCTGGCCGTCCGAGCATTACGCCAAAGTCGCCGAAGCAAAGATCCGCGAAGGCTGGCAGGTCTGGCTGTTCGGTTCGAAAAACGATCATGCCGTCGGCGAAGACATCCGTTCGCGGCTGATTCCCGGTTTGCGCGAAGAGTCGGTGAACCTCAGCGGCGGCACTTCCCTGGCTGAAGCCATCGACCTGATGTCTTGCGCCGACTCGGTGGTCTCCAACGACTCCGGCCTGATGCACGTGGCCGCCGCACTGAATCGTCCGTTGGTGGCGGTCTACGGCTCGACGTCGCCGGGCTTCACCCCACCGTTGGCCGAGCATGTCGAAATCGTGCGCCTGGGCATCGAATGCAGCCCCTGCTTCGATCGCACTTGCCGCTTCGGTCATTACAACTGCCTGCGCCAGCTCATGCCGCAAGCGGTGAACGAAGCCTTGCAGCGTTTGCAAGGCACTGTGGTCGAGGTCAAATAGTTTGCGGGTACTGCTGATCAAGACTTCTTCGCTGGGCGACGTGATTCACGCGTTGCCGGCGTTGACCGACGCGGCGCGGGCGATCCCCGGCATCACGTTCGACTGGGTGGTGGAAGAAGGTTTCGCCGAAATCCCGACCTGGCACCCGGCCGTGGGCAAGGTGATTCCGGTGGCGATCCGTCGCTGGCGCAAGAACATCTGGCAGACCATTAAAAGTGGCGAGTGGAAGCGCTTCAAGCAAAGCGTTCGCGCGACACAGTACGATTTGGTGATTGATGCCCAGGGCCTGCTGAAAAGCGCGTTGCTGACCCGTTATGTCAAAGCCCCGGTGGCCGGCCTCGATAAGCGTTCGGCACGGGAGCCGATCGCCGCACGCTTCTATGATCGACGTCTGGCTGTTGCCCGTGGTCAGCACGCTGTCGAACGAGTGCGTCAATTGTTCGCCATCGCGCTGGGCTACGACCTGCCCAAAGGCCTTGGCGATTACGGCCTGAACGTCGAGCGGCTGGTAGAGCTGCCGCGCAAGAATCCGTACGTGCTGTTCCTGCACGGCACCACCTGGGACACCAAACACTGGCCCGAAGCCTACTGGCGCGAGCTGGCCGAACGCGTCGGCTATCTGGGGGTTGGAGTGAAGCTTGCGTGGGGCAATCCGCTCGAGAAAGCCCGGGCAGAGCGCATCGCCAAAGACCTGAAACACGTCGAAGTGCTGCCCAAGCTGAACCTGGCAGGCGTCGGCAAAGTGCTGGCCGGTGCGCAAGCCTGTGTGGCGGTAGACACCGGTCTCGGTCATCTGGCGGCGGCGCTGGACGTGCCGACGCTGTCGCTGTTCGGGCCGACCAATCCAGGCCTGACCGGCGCTTATGGCAAATCGCAGATTCACATGGCCAGCGATTTCCCCTGCGCGCCGTGCCTGCAAAAGAAATGCACCTATCAACCGACGGCCGAAGACGCCCGTCAGTTCGACCTGAAACGCGAGTGGCCCCTGTGCTTCACGCGTCTGAATCCCCAGCGTGTTGCGAGCCGACTGAGCACGTTGTTACTGGCTGAGGAGCTGCGCTGATGCAATTGGCTTTTGTCCTATACAAGTATTTTCCCTTTGGCGGCTTGCAGCGTGACTTCATGCGCATCGCCCTGGAATGTCAGCAGCGCGGCCACCAGATTCGCGTCTACACGCTGATCTGGGAAGGCGATATTCCACCCGGTTTCGAAGTGCTGGTGGCGCCGGTCAAGGCGTTCTTCAACCATCGACGCAACGAGAAACTCAGCGAGTGGATGGAGGCCGATCTGGCCAAGCGTCCAGTGGACCGTTTGATCGGTTTCAACAAAATGCCGGGGCTGGACGTCTACTACGCAGCCGACGGTTGCTTCGAAGACAAGGCGCAGAACCTGCGCAACTCGCTGTACCGGCGCTGGGGCCGCTACCGGCACTTCGCCGAGTACGAGCGCGCGGTGTTCGCCAAGGACGCCAAGACTGAAGTGCTGATGATTTCCGAAGTCCAGCAACCGCTGTTCATCAAGCATTACGACACCCCGCTGGAACGCTTCCATCTGCTGCCGCCGGGTATCTCTCAAGACCGTCGCGCGCCGGCCAACGCCGCCGAGATCCGCGCCGAATTCCGTCGCGAGTTCAACCTGAAAGACGATGAGCTGTTGTTGGTGCAAATCGGCTCAGGGTTCAAGACCAAGGGCCTTGATCGCAGCCTTAAAGCGCTGGCCGCGTTGCCCGCTGATCTGAAGAAACGCACCCGGCTATTTGTAATTGGCCAGGACGACCCCAAATTATTCCAGATGCAGAGCGCCGCATTGGGGCTCGGCGACAACGTGACGTTCCTCAAGGGGCGCAGCGATATTCCGCGTTTCCTGCTCGGTGCCGATCTGTTGATCCACCCGGCGTACAACGAAAATACCGGGACCGTGTTGCTCGAAGCCCTGGTGGCCGGATTGCCGGTACTGGTGAGTGCGGTCTGTGGTTACGCTCATTACATTGCCGAGGCTGACGCCGGTCTGGTGTTGGACGAACCTTTCGATCAGGCGCAACTGACGCAGTACCTGACCGGCATGCTGAACGACGCTCAAACACGGGCGGCCTGGAGCCGCAACGGTCTGGCCTTTGCCGAGACGGCCGATCTCTATAGCATGCCGCAGCACGCGGCCGATGTGATTCTGGCGGAGCACGCTTAATGAAGTTGATGCTGGCTGAACCGTTCAAGAGCCTCTGGGCCGGACGCGACCCGTTCGCCGAAGTCGAGGGCTTGCAGGGCGAGGTGTACCGTGAACTGGAAGCGCGCCGTACGTTGCGCACTGAAGTGAACGGCAACGGGTTTTTTGTGAAAATCCACCGTGGCATCGGCTGGGGCGAGATCTTCAAGAACCTGCTCACCGCCAAGCTGCCGGTGCTCGGTGCCGGCCAGGAGTGGAAGGCCATCAAGCGTCTGCAAGAAGTCGGCGTGCCGACCATGACCGCCGTTGCGTACGGCGAGAAGGGCAGCAACCCGGCGGACCAGCATTCGTTCATCGTCACCGAAGAACTGGCGCCCACCGTCAGTCTCGAAGATTTCAGCATTAACTGGGTCAAGCAACCGCCGGAGCCCAAACTCAAGCGTGCACTGATCGCCGAAGTCGCGCGCATGACCGGCATGATGCACCGCGCCGGGGTCAATCACCGTGACTGCTACATTTGCCACTTCCTGCTGCATACCGATAAGCCGGTGACGGCCGACGACTTCAAACTCTCGGTGATCGACCTGCACCGCGCCCAGACCCGCCCGACGATCACCCAGCGCTGGCGCAACAAGGACTTGGCGGCGCTGTATTTTTCGGCGCTGGACATTGGCCTGACCCGTCGCGACAAACTGCGTTTTCTCAAGGGTTATTTCCAGAAGCCCTTGCGTCAGATCCTGGGTGAAGAAGCCGGGTTGCTTGCCTGGCTCGAAGGTAAAGCCAACAAGCTCTACGAACGTAAACAGCGATATGGGGATGCGCTCTGATGTCGGGCTGGAGACTGGAACCTGCTTACAGTGATCTGGCAGAAGATTTCGGCAGTCTTGAGGCTGTATTTGCACTTCAGGGCGAGCGCCTGACCCGTGACCCGTTGTCCGAAGTCATCCGCGTCGAGCGCAATGGCGTCAACTATTACGTCAAACGCTACGTCGGCGCCGGCAAAGGCCTGCGCCGTTACCTGGGCAAACCCCGGGTGAAAGCCGAATGGCAGAATCTCAAGCGCTTCGCCAAGTGGGGCATTCCCACCGCTGAAGTGGTGGCCTGGGGCCTGGAGCGGCGCGGCGCGGCGTACGATCGCGGGGCGATGATTACTCGTGAGTTGCCCAATACCGAAGACTTGTCCGTCCTGGCCGAACGGCATGATCCGAAGCTGGCGGACCGCGCCTGGGTCGACACCGTCAGTCGACAGCTGGCCGATTACACCCG
This sequence comes from Pseudomonas sp. ANT_H12B, assembly GCF_008369325.1. Taxonomy (GTDB): domain Bacteria; phylum Pseudomonadota; class Gammaproteobacteria; order Pseudomonadales; family Pseudomonadaceae; genus Aquipseudomonas. The sequence goes on from NZ_VOBI01000003.1 coordinate 379,024, forward strand.
GACCCTGCACGACCATCGCTTCACCCATAACGATTTGAAGTGGCGCAACCTGTTGATCGACGATCAGGCGCGGCTGTTCCTGATCGACTGCCCCAACGGCGATTTCTGGCGCGGCTTCTGGCTCAAGTACCGCATCACCAAGGACCTGGCGTGCCTGGACAAGGTCGCCAAGTATCAACTGTCGGCCACCCAGCGGTTGCGCTTTTACCTGCAGTATCGCCAACGGACCCGGCTCAATGCGGCCGACAAAAAACGGATCCGGCACGTGGTGAGATTTTTCGAGGGGCGCGAATGACTGATTTTCTGGCCGCTGAAGACCGTGCGCTGCTTGAGCGTCACGGCCTCGGCACCTTCGACGCACTCTGGGCCAAGCAGCTCGATGCTGTGGATGAGCCCAACACCCTTCGCGGTGGCTGGAGCAGCGTGTTTCGACTGGATCTGGAAGGTTATGGCTACTACCTCAAGCGTCAAAGCAACTACCAGATGCGCACCCTGCATGCCCCCTTGGGTGAACCGAGTTTTGCCCGCGAGTTTCGCAACATCACTCGCTATGAAAAGCTCGGTATCCCGGCACTGAAGGCTGCGTTCTTTGGCGAGCGCAAGGTCAATGGCGAAGTCCGGGCTGTTCTGCTGACTCGCGCCCTTGATGGTTGGGATGACCTGGATTCGCTGTTGCAGCGCTGGTCGGATCTGAGCGCGGCGCAGCACTCGGCGATTCTGCAGGCCAGTGGTCAACTGGCTCGACGCCTGCACGGCGCACGTCAGGTTCACGGTTGCTTTTACCCCAAGCACATATTTCTCCACGCCACCGGCGACGGCTATCAGGCCCAACTGATCGACCTGGAAAAGACCCGTCCGTTGCTGTTCGGTCAGCGTGACCGGGCCAAGGATCTGGAACCGTTGCTGCGTCGGGCGCCGGAGTGGAGCGAAGCGCAGTTGCGCGAGCTGCTGGCCGCCTATCTGGATCAATCGCAGGACAGTTCGCTGATCGACAGCTGGCTGGAGCGACTGACCGCGCGGCGCAGTCACAAGGAGACGCGTTGATGCATTTGTCCGAGCTGAAAAAAGCGGGTCGCAGTCCGAACCTGCCGCTGAATATTTCACTGGCCGATGCCGCCGGGCCTGCCGAATTGCAGTTGCTCAGTTTGCTGCGGGTGTTGCCCGGGCAGCGCTATGTTGGCGCGGGCGTCTGGCGTGGGCGGCCGGTGCTGGCCAAGTTGTTGGTCGGCAGCAAAGCGGCGCGGCATTTTCAGCGGGAACTGCAAGGCGTGCGGTTACTTGCTGCCCAAGGCCTGACTACGCCGCAACTGTTGGCAGATGGCTTGAAGGACGGCGAAGGCGGTTGGCTGCTGTTCGATTTCCTTGAAGGTGCCGAGAGCCTCGGGGATGCCTGGAAACAGGTCGAGCACCTGCCGATGCTGGCGGATGAGCAATCGGCGGTATTGGCTGATGCGCTGGGTGCGATTGGTCAGCTGCACCGCAAGGGCTTGTGGCAGGAAGACCTGCATCTGGACAACCTGCTGCGTCAGGGCGGTCGGCTGTATTTGATCGATGGCGCGGGGATCTGCGCCGAAGCGCCGGGTCAGCCGTTGTCGCGGCAGAAAGTCCTGGAGAATCTCGGCGTGTTTTTCGCCCAGTTGCCCAAGTCGCTGGAGCCCCACACTGAAGAGTTGCTGGTGTATTACCTGTTGAGCAACGGCGAGCATGCCTTGCCGATGGAAGCGTTGCAGAAGCAGATCAACAAGGTTCGCACTTGGCGCCTCAAAGACTTTCTGATCAAGGTCGGTCGCGAATGCACGCTGTTCAGCGTCCAGCGCGGAGCGTTCGGTTTGCGGGCGATTCGCCGCGAGGAAGACGCGGCGATGCAGCCTGTACTGGAGCAGGCCGATGCCTTGCTCGATCAGGGCCATCTGTACAAGACCGGCGGCGCGGCGAGCGTTGGCAAGGTTGAGGTGGGCGGCCGTACGCTGGTCATCAAACGCTACAACATCAAAGGTTTTGCCCACTGGCTCAAGCGCTTTTGGCGCCCGAGCCGGGCCTGGCATTCCTGGCGCGAAGGCAATCGGCTGGCGTTCCTCGGTATTGCCACGCCCAAGCCTTTGGCGTTGCTGGAGAAGCGTTTTCTGTGGCTGCGCAGTCGGGCTTATCTGGTGACCGAGTATTTGCCTGGGCCGGACATCATTGAGCGCTTTGCCCCTTACATTGAGAGCGGCGATGCGCCCGAGGCCGAGTTGTTGGCGCTGGATCATTTGTTTGCCGAACTGATTGGCGAACGGATCAGTCACGGAGATTTCAAGGGGCATAACCTGTTCTGGCAGGATGATCGCTGGGCGCTGATTGATCTGGATTCGATGTGTCAGCACGCCTCGCTCAGCAGCTTCGCCCCGGCCTATGCGCGGGATCGGGCAAGGTTCATGCGTAACTGGCCTGAGAGCAGTGCACTGTATCAGGTCATTGATCAGCGACTTCCCAAAAATGCCGACAACGCCGCGTAAGTCGGAACTTGCCCACAACCCTGTAGTACCGAGCCCGCCTTGTGCGGGCTTTTCGATGTCATGGGGACAGGTTTTTATGAATCGTCCTACATGATCTACAGAGCCCGTGAACTGTGCCCTGAATAGCCGCGATGCTAGTTTGCCTTACGTTCACGGAGGGCAGATTTTGACGATAAAAATGATGATGTTACTGAGCGCTTGTGCACTGGTTTTATCAGGCTGCGGGACCGCTGTTACGGTGCTGCAGGATGACGAGGATGCGGCTCGTAGCCTTAGAAAGCAAAAGACCTACTGTCAATCCATCCCGCGCATCTACAGCGGCCTGGCCTACGACTTTTGCGTATTGAACGCAGCGCCTGATCCCACGGGTATTCTTTTGCCGTTCGTATTAATGGATTTCACCCTGTCGGGTGTTTTCGATACCGTCCTCCTGCCCTATACGGTTTACCGCCAGGCTGCCGACGGCAATCTCAGCATTTACTGGAGGTCAGGCCGCGGATGAGCAATGCCGCCTGCTTTCGCCCGGATCATCTTTACGGGGGTAATATGCGCTGGGTCATTCCCGCCATGTTTACGCTATAATCCCGCCCTTTAGCTGCCTCGCGCCCCTTGCGAAGGCACATTCATCTTTGAGGCGCGTTGCGCCTGCATGCAGACTAAAGAGGCTAGACCCCTGTGGCATTGACGATTCTTGGCCTGTCCGGCGCCCTTAGCCATGATCCTTCCGCAGCCTTGTACATCGACGGCAAGCTGGTCGCGGCAGCTGAGGAAGAGCGCTTTGTGCGCGATAAACATGCAAAGAACCGCATGCCTTATGAGTCGGCGAAGTTCTGCCTCGAGCAGGCCGGTATCAAGCCGTCCGATGTTGATGTGGTAGCGATTCCATTCGCGCCGATCAGCCTGTTCGGCAAGGCTCGCTGGCACTACGCCAAGCGTTACTGGTACGCCCCGGACCGCGCGCTCGACGCGATCCTGATGGGTAACCGTCGCTACAAGCGCTATCGCAACAAGATCGTCTGGTGCCTTGAGCAACTGGGCTTCGATCCGAAGAAAATCAAGATCGAGCCGGTCGAGCATCACCTGGCACACGCCTCAAGCGCCTACCACTGCTCCGGTTTCAAAGAGAAAACCGCGATCCTGGGGATCGATGGCAAGGGTGAGTACGCCACGACCTTTTTCGGTTACGGCGAAAACGGCAAGATCCACAAAATCAAGGAATTTTTCGATCCGGACTCCCTCGGCGGTCTGTACGGTGCGATCACCGAGTTCCTCGGTTTCGAGATGCTCGACGGTGAGTTCAAGGTCATGGGCATGGCGCCGTACGGCGATGCCAGCAAATACGATTTCTCGCGCCTGGCCTCGTTCGAGAATGGCGAGCTGGTGATCAACACCGACTACGCTAACGTCATCGGCCTGCGTCGTTATAAAGAGAAGGGCAAAGGTTTCTACTTCTCGCCGAAGTTGATCGAGTGGCTGGGGCCCAAGCGCGAAGGCGACATCGCCGACGAGCCGTACATCCACTACGCCGCGAGCATGCAAGCGCTGTTCGAAAAGATCTCGCTGCAGATGATCGACTACTACCTGGGCGACGTGCTCAAGGAAACCGGCAAAATGGCTTACGCCGGCGGCTGTGCCTTGAACGTCAAGCTGAACCAGAAAATCATCGCTCGCGATGACGTCAAAGAGCTGTTCGTTCAGCCTGCGTCCGGCGATGCCGGTACAGCGGTCGGTGCGGCGGCTTATGTGTCTCACGCCCGTGGCGTGCCGGTCGAGAAGATGGAACACGTCTACCTCGGCCCTTCCTACACCAACGAAGATGTACTGGCTGCGTGCGCCCGTCACCCGAGCAAGCCGGTATGGCGCAAGCTTGAGAACATGCCGGAAAACATCGCCAAGATCATGGTCGACGGCAACCCGGTGGCCTGGTTCCAGGGGCGCATGGAGTTCGGTCCGCGTGCCTTGGGTGGTCGTTCGATCATTGGTTGCCCGAGCGCCACCGGCGTGGCTGACCGCATTAACCACCAGATCAAGTTCCGCGAGCGCTGGAGGCCTTTCTGCCCGTCTATGCTCGACACCGTTGCACCGCAGATGATCAAGATCGATCACCCGGCGCCATTCATGACCTTCACCTTTGAAGTGGCAGAAGAGTGGAAGACCCGCGTGCCGGAAGTCGTGCACGAAGACGGCACCTCCCGGGCCCAGGTACTCAAGCGCGAATACAACCCGCGCTACTACGACATGATGAAGGCGCTGGAAGTACTGACCGGCAATGGCGTGTCGCTGAACACCTCGCTCAACCGTCGTGGCGAACCGATGATCTGCTCGCCGACGGATGCCCTGAACATGTTCTTCGGTTCCGATCTACAGTATCTGATCATGGAAGACATCCTGGTGGTCAAAGAGGGCGCCAACGCTTATGACACGCTCGGCTGAACGCCATGTGCTGCAGTTTTGTCACGGCTATGACGGGCCGTTTCTGGACTGCGCACGGCAGTACGCCAGCCTGTTCGCGGGGACCGGTTATCGAGTGACCACAGTGTTTCTGACCGGGGCTGCCAATGTCGAAGTCGCCGCGAGCTGCGCTTCCGATGAAGTGTTGTTCATGGAATACAGCTCCAAGGCCATTCGTGGCCTGAAGCTGGGCGCCATCGGCGATCTGCGCAAGATCGTCGCCTCGCGCGATTTCAGCTTCTGCATTGCTCACCGTTTCAAACCCGTTTATATCGCCTTGCTCGGTACTTCGTTGCCGGTGATTGGCGTGCATCACGCCTTTGACGATTACAAGCGCGGCACCCGCAAACTCTTTGCGCATATCTTCCGCAAGCGCCTGAGCCTGCTCGGGGTTTCCGATGCGGTGCGCGACGACATGCGTCGTTGCCTGCCGAAATGGCCGGCCGGGCGGATTCAGACGCTCTATAACCGTATTGATGTGCAGGACCTGCAAATCAGTCAGGTGTCGGTTCGCGAAGCACGGGAAACCCTCGGCCTGGCGGCGGATGCCTGGATTGTCGGCAACGTCGGGCGACTGCATCCGGACAAGGACCAGGCCACGCTGCTGCACGGTTTCGCCGAGGCGTTGCCGGGTTTGCCCGTCAACAGCCAACTGGTGATTCTCGGTAGCGGGCGGCTGGAGCAGAACCTCAAGGCCCTGGCCCGCGAGCTGGGTATCGGCGATCGGGTGCTGTTCCTCGGCCAGGTCCCGGAGGCTCGTCGTTACTTTCGTGCCTTCGACGTGTTTGCCCTGAGTTCCGATCACGAGCCGTTCGGCATGGTGCTGCTGGAGGCCATGGCCGCCGGCGTTCCGTTGCTCGCCACCGCGTGTGGCGGGGCGAAGGAAGTGGTCGAGGGCGTTGGTATTCTGTTCCCGCTGGGCGATGCCGAACACTTGGCTCAAGGGCTGCAACATCTGGCCGCGATGGACGAGCAGCAGCGTCGCCAGTGCGCCGAGCTGATGCTCGACCGCTTGCGTGAGCGTTTCTCCGACCGCGCGGTGCGCGATGCTTTCTGGCGTTTGCCACACGTTTCCGAACTGGCACCGAGGGGCTGATGCTCAACCGATTTCAAGGCTGGCGTGAACGTGGATGGATGGTAGTCGACGCCCCGACATATGCCGAGGCCTGGCACCGTTATGGCGGCAGCGTCGCGACTCATCCGATGGTGGTCGAGCGGCTGGCGCAGTTGGCCGATATCCCTGTGCGCTATCTGGCCTGGGAGCAAAACGGTGAAGTCAAAGCCGCGATCCCGACCTGGGGTCGCGACCTCGCCCTGTCCAAGGATGTGCTCAAGCGCCGCGGTAAAAAAGGTCTGTTCGACCTCGGCAATGCCGAGTTCATCCTGCCGGCCGCTGCCGATGCACAAGCGCCGCTGCGTCATCGCGCACGCTATCTCTCTGCGCTGAGCGAAGGCCGCTTCACCGGCATCAAGTTACAAGCCGAACAACTGGCCATGGCTCGTACACCCGAAGAGCTGTCGAAGAAGTTTCGCTACAACCAGCGCCGCGAATTGCGATTGCTGGAAGAGGCGGGCGGCGTCGTGCGACCGGTCTCCGAGTTTTCCAGCAGCGAGCTGGCGACGATCTATTGCGACTTGTTCCAGCGCCGCTGGGGTTTTCCGGCGACAGGGGCCGAGCGCATGGCTGAGGTCATCGAGCTGCTGCGTGAGTTGCTTATCGGCTCGGTGATTTTCCTCAACGATGCGCCGATAGCGATTCAACTGGTGTATCGGGTCGAGGCGCCGCAGTGGATCAGCGTCGAGTACATCAATGGCGGCGTCGATCCCGAAACCCGCGAATTCAGTCCAGGCAGTGTGTTGAGTTTTCTTAATACCCAAAGCGCCTGGGAGCATGCCCGGGCGCTGGACAAACCCTTGCGCTTTTCCTTCGGTCGCGCCGACCGCGAATACAAGGATCGCTGGTGCAATCCTGTACCGGTCTTCACCGTATGAGGCAGCCCGTGAACCGCAAACAGCAACTGCTCAAGCGCCATCGGCGCAACAAACGCATCGGCCTGTTGATCGCGCTGGTGCTGTTGATTGCCATCGGCGTGCTGGTGGCCTGGTGGTTGCCGCTGTTGCTCGCGGTTCTGGGCTGGATCGCCCATGAGGCGTGGTTTGCCGATCATTTGTTTTATTCACCCAAAGACGATTACCAGTACAGCTTTCCACCGTACACCCAGCAGCCCAAGGTTCACCTCGACGGCGAGCTTTTGCGCCTGGATGACGGCGTCATGCTGGTCGATAACGCCACGCTGGTAGTGGCACTACGGATCAAAAGCACCTGGCTGGGACGCTTTATCGACCCCGTGGTCGAGTTGTCGGGTGGCGATAATCCGGACCGACAAACCTTTGAGCGCGGTGTCGATGGCCTGCGTTACCTCAACCTCAGTGGGCAGGCGAACGTTCTGTCGCAAGGTGAACTACGTTTGCGCGGGCGTTTCTGTCGATTGATCGGCGAGCCGGTGCTGCGCGCGTTCGAACATCCCGATTACCGTCGTCAACGGGTGATGGTGATCGCGCCCCACGCCGACGATGCGGAGCTGGCGGCCTACGGTTTGTACAGTCAGGCAGACGAAGCCTGGATCGTCACCCTCACCGCCGGTGAAATCGAAGCTGAGCACTATCAGCAACTGGGGCTGAACAAGGCTGAAGCGGCACGCCTCAAGGGCCGACTGCGGGCCTGGGACAGTATCACCGTGCCGCGCTGGGCCGGGGTGCCCGAAGCCCATTGCGTGCAGTTGGGCTATTTCTGCCTGCAACTGGCGGCGATGCAGGCCGCTCCGGCCAAGCCGATGGGTTCTCGTGAAGCGGATCTGAACGACACTCAATTGTTCCGCCAGTTGAATCCCTTTGCCTTGCCGGGCGACGCCGATGGTGCGCCGACCTGGAACAATCTGTTGGCCGATCTGCGCGAGTTGCTGTTGCGTGCGCGCCCTGAAGTCATCGTGTTACCGCACCCGACTCTCGATCCTCATCCAGACCACATTTGCGCCCACGAAGCGGTCCTTGAAGCGCTGCGAGGCCTGGAGTGGCAGCCGACCACATTGCTCGGTTACGCCAACCATCTGCACGACAACGATCGCTGGCCGATGGGCGACGCGGGCCATGGCATCGCATTGCCGCCAGTCTTCGATTCGTCGGTGCCAATGCAGCCTTGCTGCCTGCCGATGCCGCTGGGTCTTCAGCGCGATAAAGCCATGGCGCTGGGCATGATGCACGACTTGCAACCACCGATGCCGTTCAAGCGGCGCGTGCGACGGTTGATGCAGTGGCTCTTGGCCGGTAGAGTGCCGCCCATCTATGGAGAGAACGAGTTCTTTCGCAAGGCGGTCAGACGTCAGGAGTTGTTCTGGCTTCTGAAGCATGGCGAAACATCTGTGAAGCAGAATTGAAGTACAACGCGGCTTAGCATGGCGGCGTTTTTAGCATTTAGTGAGTTTTTCTGTGATCAATCCATGCCCGCGCATTTTGTTTCTGATCCCGTATTTTGGCCAATGGCCATTCTGGATGCCGTTCTTCCTGGAGAGCTGCCGTCGCAATGCCGACATCGATTGGTTGCTGTTCAGTGATTGCGGGATTCCCGAGGATCTGCCGCCCAATGTCACCATCGAGACGATGATGTTCAGCGATTATTGTGGGCTGGTGTCCCAGCGGCTGAATATCGACTTTGCGCCGGATAATGCTTACAAGCTCTGCGACATCAAGCCCGCCCTGGGGCATATTCATGCCGACCGCTTGGACGGCTATGATTTCTGGGGCTTCGGCGATATTGATCTGGTGTATGGTGACCTGCGAAGTTACTTCACCCCGGATCGGCTCGCCTCTTATGAGCTGTTCTCCACGCACGAGCGGCGGGTTGCCGGGCATCTTTGTCTGATGAGGAATAGCGCCCGCAAGCGTGAGTTGTTCATGCAGATCAAGGACTGGGAAACGCGGTTCACCGATCAGAAACACCACGCGCTGGACGAAGGTGCATTCAGTCGAATCTTCCTCTGGCGCAAAAATTTTCCCGAGCCTTTGTTCTCCCTGGTGGGCAAGCTCAACCCGTGGCGTCGACGCTGCGAATTCACCGAGGCGTTCAGCACTCCGGGTGGTTGCATCAAATGGCATGACGGCACAGATGATTTTCCGGTCCACTGGTCTTGGCGCAATGGCTGTTTAACTAATGATCGCGATCGCGATCGCCGGTTTCCGTATTTCCACTTTGTTTGCTGGAAGCGCAACGAGTGGTCACGGTTGCCTCAACCCGATCCGGCGGAGGTCAGGCGCATCGCTGCTGAACCCGCCTGGGTCATCGATGCGACTGGTTTTCACCGGGGAGAGTTATGAGTCAACGGTCAAAGGTTCTGCAATTGCAGCCTGACTACAACGTCAAAGCCCATGACTTTGCCGACCTTGCCGAGCAGATCGTCAAGGCCCTGCCGAGCGATCGCTATGAAGTGATCGCCGCATTTTTGCGTGGCAAGCCAGGGCCTGGCGAGGCGGTGAGCCGTGCCGACCGTTCGGTGTATTTCGAGTTTTCCGACAAGTCCCTCAAGGGCATGCGCCTGCGTGCCATGTGGCAGTTGTACAAGTTCTGCCGCGCAGAAAAATTCGATGTGGTGATCTGTAACCGCTTCAAACCGGTGAACATGATGCTGACGCTCAATCGCTGGTTGAAGGTGCCGCTGTGCATCGGTATTTCCCACGGTTTTGGCGAGTACGACCGGTTTTACCGGCGCCGTCAGACCCAGCGCCTGATCGATCGCCACTGGCGTTTCGTCGGTGTGTCACCAGCGGTCAAACAGTATCTGCTGGATTGTGATTGCGGGTTCACCGACCAGAACACCTACGCCATTACCAATGCCATCGACATCGAACAGGCCGAAGGCTTGCAGCACAGCCGCGAGCGTGCCCGTGAGCTGCTGGGTATCGATCCGTCGGTGCGGTTGATCGGTGCGTTGGGCCGGTTGGTGCCGGTCAAGGGGCACACTTATCTGTTGCAGGCGTTTGCCGCGCTCAAGGACAAATACCCGAACACTCAACTGGCGATCATCGGTGCGGGCCGCGAAGAATCGAAACTGGCCGCCGAGATCGAACGCCTGGGCCTGACCGGTCGTGCGCACCTGTTGGGTTTCAAGGAAATCGCCTTGCAGTACATCCGCGCATTCGACGTCTGGACCATGCCGTCGCTGGCCGAAGGCCTGGGCCTGGCGCTGCTCGAAGGCATGAGTGGGCATCTGCCGGTGATCGCCTCGAACGTACCGGCCATGCTGCCGTTGATCGAGGGCGCCGGCGGCCTGGCGATTACACCGAAGGATGTGCCGAGCCTGGTCGCGGCGCTGGATACTTACCTTGCCCTGTCGGACGACGAACTCAAGGCCAAGGGCGAACAGGCTTTCCGTTACCTCCAGAAAGAACACGACATCGAGGTGTTCCGCCAGGAATACCTGACCCTGATCGACTCCGGCCTGCAACAGGCCCGCAAGGAACAAAAATGAACGACGCGCAGCCGATCGTTACCGTCATCATCGCGTCGTACAACCACGCTCCCTACATCGAGGAAAGCATCCTCAGCGTCATCAACCAGACTTATTCGAACATCGAGCTGCTGGTGGTCGATGACGGTTCCAGCGATGACAGTGTCGAGCGGATCAAGGTGTTGCAGGCGCAACACGGATTCGATTTCCAGGTCCAGCAGAATCAAGGGCTGACCAACACCCTCAACGGCGCAATTGCTCGCTCCAGGGGCAGCCTGATCGTACCGTTCGGTTCCGATGACATCATGTTGCCCGAGCGCATCGCCACCCAGGTCGCGTACATGGATGGCAAGCCAGAAGTCGGGATTTGCGCCGGCAACATCGAGCTGATCGACGCCGACGGCAACCTCTATCCGGAAAAGCGTCAGCGCCGCGATGTGCCGTTCCGTCGTCTGGACTTTGATGACATGTTCCTGGAGCGCAAGCCTTATCCGCCGGCACCGACCCTGATGATCCGCCGCGAAGCGCTGGACAAGGTAGGCGGGTTCGACCCGAACATTCGACTGGAGGACTTGCTGATCGAATTGAAGGTGACCCGTGCCGGTTACTTCATCGACGGCCTGAATGTGCTGATGGCGCGCTATCGCAAGCACGCCACCAACTCCTACAAGAACCACCGCTTCATGATCGATAACATCCTGCGTTCCTACGCGCTGTTCAGCGACCATCCGCTGTACGACGAGGTGCGCTACAAGTTTCTCAGTTCGATGTTCCTGAAAACCGCCAACCGCGATCGCAAACTGGCGCGTGAGTTGCTGGCGCAGATCCCGTTCAAGGCCTGGAACAAAAAGACCTGGCGTGGCCTGGGGCGGTTGTATTTCTCACCGTTGGAAAAAGACTGAGCATGGGCTGGATTCAACGCTATCGGGAAAAACGCGCAAAGCGAGCGATTCGAAAGCTCCCGAAAATCGAGCGGGGTATGGCGCGTTTCAAGCTGCAATACCCGGAGTACGCCTTTGGTCGTGGCAGTTATGGCTTGCCGCATGTCCATGACTGGAAGGAAGGTTCGACGCTGAACATTGGCGCGTATTGCTCGATCGCTGAAGGTGTGCAGATTTTTCTCGGTGGGCATCATCGTGCTGATTGGGTCACCACGTTTCCGTTCCCGGCAATGCTTGCACAGGCTTCGCATATCAGCGGTTACAGCGGCACCAACGGAGATGTGAACATCGGCAACGATGTGTGGCTGTGTTCCAACAGCACGATACTTTCGGGGGTGACGGTGGGGCATGGCGCAATCGTCGCGGCGGGTGCGCTGGTGACTCGCGATGTCGAACCTTACTCGGTGGTCGGAGGCAATCCGGCGCGTTTTCTGCGTTGGCGTTTCCCCGAGGAGCAGCGTTTGCTGCTCCTTCATAGTGCTTGGTGGGACTGGCCGGAGGCTGAGTTGCACGGCCTGGCCGACAAGCTCTGCAGCGATGATATCGAAGGTTTCCTTGCCTATGCCCGTCAGCGGCAACCGCGGTGATCGCTCAACGCTGTTGAGCGGCCTTCGCTGGAAGTTTTTTCTGGCCTTTCCTGTTTTGACGTAGCCACTGCAGGGTTTTCTTGCCCGCATTGACACCCGGCTTCTCGATGTACAGGAATGTCAGGCTGCTGATGATGATCAGCAGACAGCTGCACAGGGCGAACAACGGCAGGAAGATCCAGGTTTCCCGAGCGTCCAGCTCCAGCACCAGCGGCAAGCGTTGAACCAGTACCCAGAGAACAAAGCCATGCAGCAAGTAAGTGCTGTAGCTGATTTCTCCGAGCCAGCGAATGCTGCGCGGTCTAAGGGCCCCGAACAGGGTGTTTCCGGATGCCACAATCACGAAAAACACAGACATCAGCAGCAAGGGTTTGAGGTTGAAGGCGCGGTTGAATGCCGTAAACGCAATCGCCAGAGCCAGCAACGCGATGATCCCAGCCAAAGGTTTCTTGCTCCAGGCTAGCAACTGCGGTCGGCGAATCCAGTACGCGGCCGCGATGCCGCCGAGGAAGCTGGCCAGGAAATGCTTCTTCAGCGAGTGCTCCCAGCCGACTACCTGATAAAGGGTGTAGATACCGATCAGGCACAACACCACTTGCAGCCAGCTGTCGCGATAGATGAACACCATGGCGGCCAGCGGCAGGGCCAGATAGAAGAACACTTCGTAGCCCAGAGTCCAGGTGACGTTGGAGATCAGCATGCCGGTCTGGGGGTATTGGTTGACGTCCGGTCGGTCGAAAGTCAGCCAGGCCAGCGTCTGGCCAATCAGTCGGATGCCAGACTCCTTGAGCTCCCAGTCCTGCAAGTAGAACACCGTGACAAACACGATCAGCATCAGTGGCAGGTATAGCGGGTAGAGGCGAAACAGCCGCGATATCGCAAAGGCCAGCCAGTCGTGTTGGCGTCCCTGCGTGAGCAATCGGTCCCAGAACAGAAAACCGGTGATCATGAAAAACAGCGCGACACTGCCCTGACCCAGCTGCGAATAGACATTGCTCGACGGAAAATCGATCACGCCGGTGCGCAGGAAGATCCAGGTAATGATGGAGTGGTGCACAAATACACCGAAGGCCAGATAACCGCGCAGGCCATCGATGCTGGCATAGCGGCCCGCGCCGGAAGGCTCCAGATGGCGGGCGATTTTTGGAACGGCGCGCAGCAAGAGTGCGGCGGTCGCGATAGCGATCAGGTAGGCCGCCAGCGCAATCAGTGGGTTGGTTTCGCTCATCAATAAGCCCGTACCGGATGACTCCCGGCCTGCACTTGCCTGCGCAGGTTATCCACGGCGGCTTTCGATGCCGTCGCGGCGTATCCGGTGAGCAGCGCTTCGAAGTGGTCTTCGAACAGCCAGCGCCGATCTACCGTGTAGCGTTGCATGTGGCGCAGGTTGCGCTGACGCAGTGACAGGCCCAGCGAAGACGGGTAGATACGCATGTCAGCCACATCGATCAGACCGAACTCGCCGTCCTCCAGCACCAGCACGTTGCCCAGGTGAAGTGAGCGGAAATAGACGCCTTGCTCATGCAATTGAGCCATGAACTTGCCGAAACGCTCCACCAGCGCCTGGCGCACTGCCGAGGCGGTAAGGCCTTGCAGCACCTGGCGCAGCGTATTGCCCGGTAACGGCGAGTAGTGCACGGCGCTGCTGCCGTCTTCGAGCCGATACACGTGAAGGATCTGCGGTGTCGGGATGCCCATGTTGCGCAATTGCACGCTGTTGACGGCAAAGCGTTCGGAGTAAGGGTTGAAACTGCCCGAGGTGTACCAGCGGCGACGACGAAACAGCTTGAGGAAGCTACCGTCAGTCAGGCGCAGGACTTTGGGGCCCAGGCCATCTTCTTCGATCACCTGGGCGTTGGCAGTCAGCTGTTGCAAGACGCTCGGCATCAGCGTCTTGATTGGCATGGCCAGCAGGCGTCTGGCCCGCTGATTGATGCACAGCGCGGCGATCAGCGCCAAAGGAATCCACAGCAGAAACCAGTGTTCCTTGGGCCGGGAGATAATCCCGCCTCCCTCGGTCAGGCCTGCGCCGATACCGAATATCAGCCAGGCCGAGGCGATTATGAACAGCGGTTGCACACGATACTGCCAACTGCTCAGCAAGCCCCGGGCCAGGAAGAACAGCCAGGGCACTAGGCCGAAAATACCGACGTAATAAAGCACGCCCAGCGCGAAACTATGGGGCTCCTGCAGGGTGTAACCGATGCCGGGGTCCAGGGTCAGGTCGGCGTTGTAGCCATGACCGATCCACGGGTGATCGGCAATCTTGTGCAGGGCTAGCTGCCAGAGTTCGAAGCGATAGGAATCGCCTCGTTCAATGATCATTTGCGTAAACAGCACGATAACCCCAACCCCAATGGCGAACAGGGCGCCAAGCATCGCCACGGAACGCCGGTTCCAGCAGATGAAGCTCAGCCAGAGCGCGACCATTGTCAGTGCAACCAGTGGGGTCCTGGACCCGGTGGCGATTACTGCGCCAAACATGATCGCCATCGCCGGGATGCTCAGCCAAAGTATCTGGCGACGCTTGCAGGTCATGCTCAGGCTTAGCCAGTAGGTGCAGAAAAAGCCGAATACGTGCGAGCTGAGTAGCGGATTGTCGAAGGCCCCGCCACCGACCATGCGCAAGCCCGGTTCATAGATGAGGGTAAACATGTACAGGTTAAAGATTGAGGCGATCAGCGCCACCATCGCGGTGCAGAACAGTAGAGGCTGGATGATCTCGCTGCGATAGCGCACCAGCAGGTAGCAGCCGACGAACAGCAGCAGGGTATGCAACGGGGGTTTGAACTGGCCGGCGATGTGTTTGTCACCGGGACCCCAACACAGGCTGAACAGTGTCCACGCCACGAACAACAACACCGCAATGACGATCGGCTCGTGTAGCAGTTCTTTGGCTATTCGCGGGCGCAAGCACAGCGCTATCAGCGCCGGAATGCTGAACAAACCGTAAAAAAGCTTGTGGTGCAGACCGCGCCCCGGCAAAAAAAACAAGGCACACAGCAGCAAAAAATAACCGAGCGGAAGGATCCACAGGCAAATGAAATCGAAGACTCGATTGGAGGTGTTGTTCAAGCCGCCTAGTTGCATGCTGAGAGATTCATTCCTGAGTTGAACGACCATCTTAAAATAGCGGCCATTTGATATTCATTTTGATGCGTCACAATACCAGCCTTTATGCGATTGCCAGAACCCTCAAGAAGCTGTGCTAAAGTCAGCGTCCTTTTTATCGATATTCGCGTGATATGACCGACTCCAGTCTCTCCGCAAGCCCTTCGAGCTTGAAAATCTACTTCCGCCTGCTCGGCTATGTCCGGCCGTACATCAGTCTATTCCTGATCAGCATCGTCGGTTTTCTGATTTTCGCTTCGACGCAGCCAATGCTGGGCTACATCCTCAAGTATTTCGTCGATGGCCTGTCCAATCCCGAGGCGGTGCTGTTTCCAAGCGTGCCTTACCTGCGTGACCTGCAACTGCTGCAAGCTGTGCCGTTGCTGATCATCCTGATCGCGGCATGGCAGGGTCTGGGATCTTATCTGGGCAACTACTTTCTGGCCAAGGTTTCCCTCGGGCTGGTGCACGACCTGCGTGTGCAGTTGTTCAACAACCTGCTGGTTTTGCCTAACCGTTATTTCGACAAGCATAACTCGGGTCATCTGATTTCGCGTATCACCTTCAACGTGACCATGGTCACCGGGGCGGCCACAGATGCGATCAAGGTAGTAATCCGTGAAGGCATGACGGTGATTTTCCTGTTCGCCTCGCTGCTGTACATGAACTGGCGCCTGACGCTAGTGATGGTCGCCATCCTGCCGCTGATCGCCGTCATGGTGAGTACCGCGAGCAAGAAATTCCGCAAGCAGAGCAAGAAAATCCAGGCGGCCATGGGCGACGTGACTCACGTCGCTTCGGAAACCATCCAGGGTTATCGCGTGGTTCGCAGCTTCGGTGGCGAAGTCTACGAAGAGAAGCGCTTCTTCAATGCCAGCCAGGGCAACACCGACAAACAGCTGCGCATGACCCGTACCGGGGCCATCTATACGCCGCTGCTGCAACTGGTGATTTACACCGCCATGGCCGTGCTGATGTTCCTGGTGCTGTTCCTGCGCGGTGATGCGTCCGCCGGTGACATGGTTGCCTACATCACCCTGGCCGGCCTGCTGCCCAAGCCCATCCGTCAATTGTCCGAAGTCAGTTCGACCATCCAGAAAGGTGTGGCCGGTGCCGAAAGTATCTTCGAGCAACTGGACGTCGAACCTGAAGTCGATACCGGCACTGTCGAGCGCGATGCCGTCAGCGGTCGTCTGGACGTGCGTCACCTCAGCTTTACCTACCCTGGCACCGAGCGTCAGGTGCTGGATGACATCAGCTTCTCGGCCGAGCCCGGGCAAATGGTGGCGCTGGTGGGGCGTTCGGGCAGCGGCAAGTCGACCCTGGCGAACCTGATTCCGCGTTTCTATCACCACGATAAAGGCGAAATCCTCATCGATGGCGTTGAAGTCGAGCAGTACAAACTGCTGAATCTGCGCAAGCACATCGCCCAGGTGACACAGCATGTGACGCTGTTCAGCGATACCGTGGCCAACAACATTGCTTATGGCGATCTGGCCGGCGCACCTCGTGAAGACATCGAGAAAGCCGCGAAAGACGCGTACGCGATGGACTTCATCGCACAGCTGCCTGAAGGCCTGGACACTCAGGTAGGTGAAAACGGCGTATTGCTGTCCGGCGGTCAGCGCCAGCGTCTGGCGATTGCCCGGGCCTTGCTGAAAAACGCACCACTGCTGATTCTCGACGAAGCCACCTCTGCCCTCGATACCGAATCCGAGCGGCATATTCAGGCCGCGCTGGATCAGGTCATGAAAGGCCGGACCACCCTGGTGATCGCTCACCGATTGTCGACCATCGAGAAGGCCGACCTGATTCTGGTCATGGATCAGGGCCGAATTGTCGAGCGCGGCACCCATGCCGACCTCCTGGCGCATAACGGCTACTACGCCCGACTGAACGCCATGGGCCTCGATGCCCCTGCTGCAGACATCGCCTGACCCGAAGAGAGGGTGAGCCCGGCTCACCCTCTCGCACCGCCGGCGTGCAATGCGTGCGGTGGTTTGTATCCAGATCCTTGCAATTTCCAGAGCAGCTTGCCGCCAGTTTCAAATTCGCTTTCGTGCGCGATCCTCTGGAAAGGGCTTACTCGGCTTACGCTTTTTTTGCGCGGCAACGAGTTGGGCCAGCGAGATCGGGCGGCGCAGAAACTGGTTAGCCACTATCGCGACTTCGATGACTTTGTCGGTCGCTGGCTGCACCCGGAGACGATCCACCGGCAACTGCTCTTCGCCGCGCAAACGGATTTTCTCACTGATTCCCTGGGGCATCTGGCCCTGGACTTCATCGGCTATCAAGAACACCTGGAGCGGGATTTTCAGCTGGTTTGCGAGCAGTTGGGCCGCGATGCGGTGTTGCCCCACATCAACAGCATCGACAACCCCTATGAGGCGCCGCTGGCAGCGGAGTGCGAAATTGACACCGAGAATCTGCAACTGGTGGACGTTTGCTTTCAGTTGTCGGCATTTCTGCTCAATAAATAATCAGTTTTCACTGGCAAACCATCCCATTGCAGCTGTCGCACAAGCCCACGCCAACCCTGTGTTAATATCGCGCCCCTGTTCATTTTGTATGTGGGTTGCTCCATGAAGTTGTCCATGCCGCGATTCGATCAAGCCCCTGTCTTGGTGGTCGGCGATGTCATGCTCGACCGTTACTGGCATGGTGGTACCTCACGGATTTCCCCTGAGGCGCCGGTACCGGTAGTCAAGGTCGAGCAAATCGAGGACCGCCCGGGCGGTGCCGCCAACGTTGCGTTGAACATTGCCGCCCTCGGTGCACCCGCCTCGCTGGTGGGCGTGACCGGCGACGATGAAGCCGCCGACAGTCTGGTCAATAGCCTTAAGGGTGCTGGCGTGCGGGCGCTGTTCCAGCGTATCGCCCACCAGCCGACCATCGTCAAGCTGCGGGTCATGAGCCGTCACCAGCAACTGCTGCGTATCGACTTCGAAGAACCTTTCGCCACCGACGCTTTGGCGCTGGGCGAGCAGGTCGACGAATTGCTCGAAGGCATCAAGGTGCTGGTCTTGTCCGACTATGGCAAAGGCGCGCTGAAAAACCATCAGGTGCTGATCCAGGCCGCCCGTGCCCGTGGCATTCCGGTGCTGGCCGATCCCAAGGGCAAGGACTTCTCTATCTACCGCGGTGCGAGCGTGATCACGCCGAACCTCAGCGAATTCGAAACCATCGTCGGTGGTTGCGCCGATGAGCACGAGCTGGTGAGCAAGGGCGCGCAGTTGATGCACGACCTCGACCTCGGCGCGTTGCTGGTGACCCGTGGCGAGCACGGCATGACCCTGTTGCGTCCGGATCATCCGGCGCTGCACCTGCCGGCCCGTGCCCGAGAAGTGTTCGACGTGACCGGCGCCGGCGACACGGTGATTTCCACCCTGGCGGCGGCGATTGCTGCTGGCGAAGAACTGCCTCATGCGGTGGCCCTGGCCAATCTGGCGGCGGGCATCGTGGTCGGCAAACTCGGTACGGCGGCCATCAGTGCGCCGGAGCTGCGTCGCGCCATCCAGCGTGAAGAAGGTTCGGAGCGCGGTGTGCTGGGTCTTGAGCAGCTATTGCTGGCGGTCGACGATGCGCGTGCGCATAAAGAGAAGATCGTCTTCACCAACGGCTGCTTCGACATCCTGCATGCCGGCCACGTGACCTACCTCGAACAGGCGCGCGCCCAAGGCGATCGTCTGATCGTTGCGGTCAACGACGATGCCTCGGTGAGCCGCCTGAAAGGGCCGGGTCGCCCGATCAACAGCGTCGACCGGCGCATGGCCGTACTCGCAGGTCTGGGGGCGGTGGATTGGGTGATCAGCTTCCCTGAAGGCACCCCGCAGAACCTGCTGCGCGAGGTCAAGCCGGATGTGCTGGTCAAGGGCGGCGATTACGGGATCGAGCAGGTGGTGGGTGCGGACATCGTGACTGCTTACGGCGGGACCGTGAAAGTGCTGGGGCTGGTAGAAAACAGTTCGACCACCGCGATTGTCGAGAAGATCCGACAGTCCGAGTAACACTTGATCGTTCCCACGCTCTGCGTGGGAACGATCAAGAACTGACTTTTTTACGCGGCACGATCTTCTTCAGTAATTGCTTGGCTTTTCCGCGCAACCGGTCCAGGCCCGAATCCTTTCCCGGCGGGCTCAGACCCTGCTGCCGCACCCAATCCTTCCAGCGAATCCGCTCATCGCGCACCAACCAGCCTTCCTGCTGGGCAAAGCTCTCTGCCAGGTACAACCCGCGAGTACTCGCCGGGTATAACTGATCCTTTTTCAAGGTATAGAGTTCGGCCATCGGCTGACCGTCCTGCAACGGCATCAAGTACAAATCCGGACGCTTGCGATCAAGCCGGGCTACCAGTTGATCGCCCTCCAGTCGTTCGTCGACATGAAACAGGCTCAAGGACTTGGCTTCCTTGGGCACGTCCAGGCGCAAGTCATAGATCAATTGCAGCGACGCGGTCGGCAAATGCACGTAAGCGCGTGGACGTTCGATCAACTGCATGTTGGCGCAACGCACCGGTCGTGCCGAGCCGGATAACGGCGTCAGGCGAAACGGCAACGCCTCGCGATAATGCAGGGCGCAGGAGTAGGGCGCCGGCAGCCAGGTGTCATTGAAGCGCCCGCCGAGCCAGCCTTCCGGAGTTTCCAGCAGGCACTCTTCAGCAATCTCCTGGATGGCTGTGTGCAGCGGCAGATTCAGCTCATGGGCCGGCACATAACCGGAGATCAGCTTGAGCACCACATCACCGCGGTCCTGCCGGCGCTGGCGCACCAATACCCAGTAATCGCGATTCTGCCAATGCAGGGTCAGGCGCACCGAGACCCCCAGGTTGGCCAGCTCCAGGGAAAACCGATCGGTATCGGCCACTGTCACCGGGCGGCGACGTTGCAGGGTCTGGGAGAAATTGAGCGGCATCCCGACGCTCTGATAGCTCAAGCCTTCGGGAGTCGCTTCGACGTGTAACGGCAGGGTCTTGAAGTTGCTCGGGTTCTTTCTTATGAGCGTACGCGACATGTCGACTCCTGCTTAAGGCCGCATGGGCGGCGTCAGTTTTTACGTAGGACTTGGGCTACGGTCGCGACGTTGTGGGCGAGGTGCAGCGGATTAATGGTGCCGACAATAGCACTGGCAACACCCGGATGTTCAAACAACAACTCGAAGCTGGCACGCACAGGGTCCACGCCCGGGCTCAGGCACACGTGACCGCTGGCGAGGGCTTTTTTCACCAGAATGGCTTTGCCGTGAGCAGCAGCATAGTCAATGACGGGCTTCTCGTTCTGTTCGTTCAGATTGTAGGTGACCATCGCGCAATCACCCTGTTCCAGAGCCTTCAAGCCGCCTTCGACCGTTTTTCCGGAAAAGCCGAAGCCGCGAATCTTGCCTTCGCTTTTCAGCTCGGCGAGGGTTGCGTAGACCTCGCTGTCATTGAGAATCGCCAGGTCGTTGCCGTCGGAGTGCACCAGCACCAGATCGATGAAATCCGTTTCCAGACGTTGCAGGCTGCGCTCCACCGAAAGCCGGGTATGGGCCGCGCTGAAGTCGTGACTCGACTGACCGCCGGTAAACTCTTCGCCGACCTTGCTGACAATCACCCAGTCCTGACGCTGGCCGCGCAACAACGGGCCCAGGCGTTCTTCGCTGCGACCATAAGCCGGGGCGGTGTCGATCAGGTTGATGCCCAAATCGCGTGCGAGTTTGAGCAGCATGCGTGCTTCGTCATCGTCAGGGATCTGAAAGCCGTTGGGGTACTTCACGCCTTGATCGCGGCCGAGTTTCACGGTGCCCAGACCCAGTGGCGAAACCATAAGGCCGGTACTGCCCAAAGGACGATGCAATTCATGGAGGGTCGGTTGGCTCATGGCAACAGTTGCTCCCAGGCAGGGATGCCCATCGGCGGTTTTGGCAGGTCGGGCAGCGGCGCAAGATTGCTCGGCTGGATGCCGTCGCGCTGCAAGGACGCGATGACGCGATCAGCAAAGTCCGGAGCCAGCGCCAATTTGGTTGGCCAGCCAACCAGCAACCGGCCTTCTTCGGCAAGGAATGCATTGTCAGGACGGGTCAGGCCTGATTGCAGTGGCTCGGCGCGATCCACTCGCAAGGTTGCCCATTGCGCCGTGCTCAGGTCGATCCATGGCAGTAACTGGCCGAGTTCTTTTTGCGCCGTGGCGATTTGTTCGGCAGGGTTGCGGGCAACACCTTCGGCTTCGGCAATATCGCCGCCCAGATACCAGACCCATTGGCCATCGGCTGCCGGGTGGGTGGTCACGGTAATGCGCGGTTTGGTGCCGCCGCCCAGGCAATGGGCATACAGCGGTTTGAGGCTTGGGCCTTTGGCGATGATCATGTGCAAAGGCCGGCGTTGCATGGCGGGTTGGCTCAGCCCCAGTGCTTCAAGCAGCGTCGCCGTACCGGCACCAGCGCTCAGGACGATGCGTTGGGCGCGAATCTCACGTTCGTCAACCTTCAGGCCGACCAGTATTCCACCCTCCAGCAACGGTTCGATCTTCTGCCCGGCGAGCAAGCCATCACCTGCCAGATCGGCCAGGCGCTGGATAAGGCTCGGCACGTCGATCACCAGTTCGGCCAATCGGTAAACCTTGCCCTTGAAACGCTTGTCTTGCAGCGCCGGCGGGAGTTGATCGCCCTTGACCTGATCGACGCGGCCGCGCACGGCTTTGCTGGCGAAGAAACTGGTGAGGTTGCCGGCGATCGTGCCGGGGGACCAGAGGTAGTGGGCTTCGGACAGCAGACGCACGCCGGACAGGTCCAGTTCGCCGTCGCCCGCCAAGGCTTCACGCCAGCGACGCGGCATGTCGGCAATGGCTTCCGAGGCCCCGGTGAGGGCGCCGTGCAGCGCGTACTTGGCACCGCCGTGGATGATGCCCTGGGATTTCACGCTCTGTCCGCCACCGAGGCTGGCGCTTTCCACCAACACGGTCGAAAAACCCTGGCGGCGCAGACGCGCATTCAGCCAGAGGCCGGCGACACCAGCGCCGACAATCAGAACGTCGGTGGAAATAACGGATGGCATGCAGCGACCTCAGTGTTCAAGACGAGGGCGCAGTATACAGACTCGAAGAAGAGGGGATTTGTTGGTGATCAAACTGTGGGAGCGAGCCTGCTCGCGAAGGCGTGATGTCAGCCAACATCAATCTTGAATGACACACCGCATTCGCGAGCAGGCTCGCTCCCACAATGGATTGGGCTTCGGATCTTAGTGGCCGGCGGTTTTGGAGAAGAGTTGAATCACCACAACTCCCAGTACGATGAGCGCCATCCCCAGCATTGCCGGCACATCCAGTTTCTGCCCATAGATAAACAGCGCCGCAACGCTGACCATCACAATCCCCATGCCTGCCCACACCGCGTATGCCACACCCACCGGAACGCTGCGCACCACCAGGGTCAGCATCCAGAAGGCAATGCCATAACCGACGATGACCAGAATCAGCGGCAGTGGCGTGCTGAAGCCTTTGACGGCTTTCATCGAAACAGTGGCGATCACTTCGGCGCAGATGGCAATGGCCAGGTAGTAGTAAGCGGTCATAGGTGCATCCTCGTGTGAAGTGTTGCTTTCTGAGTTCGGCATTCTAGAGATTCTTCAGATGCGGTAAAGTCATTACCTATCTGTTCTGAAGATGGGTTGAAGGCATGAGCATGCAATGGAATCTGGAACAGCTGCGACTGTTTGTCAGCGTAGCGGAACAGCGCTCGTTCTCGGCGGTGGCGCGGGATCAGCGCAAGGCACAGTCGGCAGTCAGCAGTGCAATTGCGCTGCTCGAAGAGGATTTGGGTGTGAGCCTGTTCGACCGCAGCAGCGGTCGCCAGCCGAAGCTTACCGAGGCCGGCAATGCATTGCTGGAAGAGGCGCGAGAAGTGTTGCGCCAGTGCGAGCGACTGAACGGCCGGGCGCTGGCGATGATGCGCGGTCAGGAGGCTCGCTTGCGCGTGGCTCAGGACGAGGCGATGCCCTATCAGCCAATCATCGAAAGCTTCGAAGCGCTGGCAGAGAAATTCCCCAGCCTTGAAGTGCAGTTGACCAGCGCAGCCCAGGGCGATGTGGCGCGCAAACTGGTGGAGCGCCGGGCGGATCTGGGGCTGTTGTTTTATCACGATCAAATTCCCGAAGCGCTCGAACGTCGGGTGCTGGGCAGCGTCGAGATGGTCACGGTGTGCGGCGTCGGGCACCCGCTGGCGGCGAAGACAGGCGTGGACTGTCAGGAGCTGGCGCAGTATCGCCAGTTGCTGATGTCCACGCAGTCCAGTGTCTACCCCGGCAGCGAGCCGGCCAGCCCGCAAGTCTGGCGGGCGGACAGCTTTTATGTGATGGCTGAATGGCTGGTGCGCGGTCTCGGCTGGGCCTGGCTGCCGCGACACGTGGTGCAGTATCCGGCGTATCAGAATCAAATGGTCGAACTGGTCAGCGAATGGACCCCGCCCGCATTGATTGTGGAACTGGTCTGGCGCCGCGACGAGCCCCTCGGCCCGGCAGCGCGTTGGTTGGCGGAACGTTTTGCCGTGCACTTGCAGGCGATCAGCGACAAAAGCCGATAAACTCCGCCGCCATGAATAGAACTCTCTACACCGTGCTGTTTTACCTGGGGCTGCCACTGGTAGCGATTCGGCTTTGGCTGCGGGCGCGCAAGGCGCCGGCGTACGCCAAGCGCATTGGCGAACGGTTCTCCTTCGGTCTGCCGGCGATGAAGCCAGGCGGGATCTGGGTGCACGCAGTGTCCGTGGGCGAAAGCATTGCCGCGGCGCCGATGATTCGTGCGTTGCTGCAACGTTATCCACAGTTGCCGATCACCGTGACCTGCATGACCCCGACCGGGTCCGAGCGCATCCAGGCGCTGTTCGCCAATGAGCCGCGCATCCAGCACTGCTATTTGCCTTACGACTTGCCGTGCGCTGCAGCGCGATTCCTTGATCGGGTTCAGCCGAAACTGGCGGTGATCATGGAAACCGAGCTCTGGCCGAACCACATTCACCAGTGCGCCAAACGTGGAATTCCCGTGGCGCTGGCCAATGCTCGATTGTCCGAGCGCTCGGCCAAGGGCTATGGCCGTTTCCGTAAACTGACCCAGCCGATGCTCGCTGAGATGAGCCTGTTTGCCGTGCAGACCGAAGCCGAGGCTCAGCGCTTCCGTGAATTGGGCGCACGAGCGGAAACGGTTGAAGTGACCGGTTCGATCAAGTTCGACCTGACCATCGACCCGGCACTGCTTCAGCGTGCCACCGAGTTGCGTACGCAATGGCAGGCGCAGGAGCGTCCGGTGTGGATCGCCGCCAGCACTCACGACGGTGAAGACGAAGTGGTGCTGGCGGCTCATCGTCAATTGCTTGCCAACCATCCCGATGCGTTGCTGATTCTGGTGCCGCGCCATCCAGAGCGTTTCAACCCGGTGTTCGAGTTGTGTCGGCAGCAGGGTTTCACCACCGTGCGTCGATCCACGGGCGAGCCGGTGACCGCGCAAACGTCGGTGCTGCTGGGCGATACCATGGGCGAGTTGCTGTTTCTCTACGCCTTGGCCGACAGCGCTTTTGTTGGCGGCAGTCTGGTGCCGAACGGTGGGCACAACCTGCTGGAACCTGCGGCGTTGGCCAAACCGGTATTGAGCGGACCGCACCTGTTCAACTTTCTCGAAATCGCCGCGCAGTTGCGTAGCGCTGGCGCGTTGCAGGAAGTGGAGGATGCCGAAGGTCTGGCGCTGGCGGTGCAGCGGCTGTTCGAGTTGCCAAGCGATACGCAGCGGATGGCGGAGGCGGGGTTGAAAGTCATGCGCACCAATCAGGGCGCGTTGCAGCGGTTGCTGGAGGGGTTGGGGCGGTTGACCGACCGGTAGACCGCGTCGCCTGCATTCGCGAGCAAGCCCGCTCCCACATGGACTGCGTCGTTCGCAGAACCAATGTGGGAGCGAGCCTGCTCGCGAAGCTTTTGCTTTTTACTGACCCGGTCTGGCTTTCAACTGATCCGCCGCAGCCTTCGCCAGATCCGGTGGCAGGAAGTCCTTGTCCGGGTTGTAGTCGGCCTTGAGATACCGCGCCAGGTCCTGCAAATCCCCCGGGTTCAACGTGCCGGCGGCCTGCTTCAAGCGCAGGTTGTCGAGGATGTAGTCGTAACGCGTGTTGTTGTAGTCGCGCACCGAGGTGTACAGCTGACGCTGGGCATCCAGTACGTCGACGATGTTTCGCGTGCCCACCTGGTAACCGATTTCAGTCGCTTCCACCGCGCTCTGGTTGGAGATGATCGACTGTTTGCGCGCCTGCACCTGCTCGACGTCGGTGTTCACCGCGCGGTGCAGGTTGCGGGTGCTTTCCACCACTTGCCGACGCAGGGATTCGCGTTGCTGCTCGGTCTGGTCGAGGCGTGAGTACGATTCGCGCACCTGGGAGTTGATCAGGCCGCCGCTGTAGATCGGGATGTTCAATTGCAGGCCTACCGTCGTTTGCTCGACGTTGCCACCGTAAGGCTGGCCAAAGGCGTTCGGGTTGCTGAAGCCCATGGCATCGTTGTCACCCTTCTCGTATTTCGCCACGGCATCCACGGTGGGCGCATGGCCGGCCTTGCGCTGCTTGAGGGTTTCTTCGGCGGCGCTGACGGCGTAGTTGCTGGCCAACAGATTGAGATTCTGTTTCGCCGCCGTGTCGACCCAGGCTTTGGCGTCGTTCGGTACCGGCGCGAGGATCGGCAGCGTGTGAACGATGCCCTGGACCGAGTTGTACTGACGGTTGGTCAGGGTGATCAACGCTTCGAACGCATCGTCCACCTGGCGCTGCGCGACGATCCGGTTGGCCCGCGCGGTGTCGTAACTGGCCTGGGATTGCAGCACGTCGGTCTTGTCGGAAAGACCGACGTCGAAGCGTTCGTTGGACTGATCGAGCTGGCGCTTGAACGCGGCTTCCTCGGCCTTGGTCGAGGCGAGGGTGTCCTGGCTGCGCAACACGTTGAAGTAGCTTTCGGCGGTTTGCAGGATCAGGTTTTGCTGGGTCGCCGAGAGTTGCAGCGCGGCCTGTTCGTTGACGTCTTTGGCGGCCTGAAACTGGAACCAGCGATCGGCACGGAACAGCGGTTGCGCCAAGGTCGCTTGATAGGAGTGAGCGTTACGGTTGGCGGTGGCCGAAGGCTGATCGATCACCGTGCGCACGTTGGCAAGTTCGGCACCGCCCGAGAGATTGGGCAGCAGCCCGGCGCGAGCCTGGGGCACAACTTCTTTCTGGGCGCCATATTGAGCGATGGCTGCGGCGAGGTCCGCGTTGTTGTCCACCGCTTCCTGATAGACGCTGACCAGATCGGTTTTGGTCGATAAGGGCGCTTCTGCTGCCCAGGCCATTCCATTGGACGCACAAGACACGGCAACGGCCAGTGAGAGTTTGCGCAGCATGAGGCGATCCCTAAAAAATTACGCTGATAATTTGAGCGCCAAAGGTACGGCGCGGGCCACGTACCGTCAATGTGCAACATGGCCGTTGCGAGTGTAGTTGCGCACACGTGCGGCAACAATCCTGTAATTGCGCCATTCATCACGGTGTTTACCGCGGTGTTGGCGTTCTTTGCCGGTTGTGTCTAGACTGGCCGGGTTCTTGTCGGGGTGCCTTGCTATGAGGCTGAGATCGAATAATTTCGGATCCCGTTGAACCTGATCAGGTTAGCGCCTGCGTAGGGAACAAGATTTCTCGTCACCCGGCGAGTCCTCTTGTGCTTCGTCCGGGATGTTGTTCGACAATCGAACACCCCTCGAGCACTGAGCACAGCACCCGCTAGTTTTAGCGACGCGTGCGTCCATTCGTTTACAGGTTCGCTCCGACAAAAAATCCACTGCCTGGATGTGTTCGGAGAGCCCGTGATGACGATAAAACTAAAAAACACTACGAACCTGAGTGACTCGGCCCAAGTCGATCAACAATCGGTTCAACCGTTTACCCGCTCGCAAAAAATCTATGTTCAGGGCTCCCGCCCGGACATCCTCGTGCCGATGCGCGAAATCAGCCTTGATGTGACCCCGACCGACTTCGGCGGCGAGATCAACGCGCCTGTCGTTGTGTACGACACTTCGGGCCCGTACACCGACCCCAACGTCATCATCGACGTGCGCAAAGGCCTCGCCGATGTGCGTTCGCCGTGGATCGAATCCCGTGGCGACACCGAGCGTCTGCCAGGTCTGAGCTCGAACTTCGGCCAGGAACGCCTCGCCGATGCCGAGCTGACCAAGCTGCGTTTCGCCCACGTGAACAACCCGCGCCGCGCCAAGGCCGGGGCCAACGTCAGCCAGATGCACTACGCCCGCAAAGGCATCATCACCGCCGAGATGGAATACGTCGCCATCCGCGAAAACATGAAGCTTGAAGTGGCCCGCGCCGCTGGCCTGCTGGACCAGCAACACGCCGGTCACAGCTTCGGCGCCAGCGTGCCGAAAATCATCACTCCCGAATTCGTCCGTGAAGAGATCGCCCGCGGTCGCGCGATCATTCCGGCCAACATCAACCACACCGAACTGGAACCGATGATCATCGGCCGTAACTTCCTGGTGAAGATCAACGGCAACATCGGCAACAGCGCCTTGGGTTCGTCCATCGAAGAAGAAGTGGCGAAACTGACCTGGGGCATTCGCTGGGGTTCGGACACGGTCATGGACCTGTCCACCGGCAAACACATTCACGAAACCCGCGAATGGATCATCCGCAACTCGCCGGTGCCGATCGGTACGGTACCGATTTATCAGGCCCTGGAAAAAGTCGACGGCGCTGCCGAAGACCTGACCTGGGAGCTGTTTCGCGACACGCTGATCGAACAAGCCGAGCAGGGCGTCGACTACTTCACCATCCACGCCGGCGTGTTGCTGCGCTACGTGCCGCTGACCGCCAAGCGCGTCACCGGGATCGTTTCCCGTGGCGGTTCGATCATGGCCAAGTGGTGCCTGGCGCATCACAAAGAGAACTTCCTCTACACCCATTTCGAAGACATCTGCGAAATCATGAAGGCCTACGACGTCAGCTTCTCGCTGGGCGATGGCCTGCGTCCGGGCTCGATTGCCGACGCCAACGACGCTGCGCAATTCGGTGAGCTGGAAACCCTCGGCGAGCTGACCAAGATCGCCTGGAAGCACGACGTGCAATGCATGATCGAAGGCCCGGGCCACGTGCCGATGCAGTTGATCAAAGAGAACATGGACAAGCAGCTTGAGTGCTGCGACGAGGCGCCGTTCTACACCCTCGGCCCGCTGACCACCGACATCGCGCCGGGCTACGACCACATCACCTCCGGCATTGGTGCGGCGATGATCGGCTGGTTCGGTTGCGCCATGCTCTGCTACGTCACGCCGAAGGAACACTTGGGCCTGCCGAACAAGGATGACGTGAAGACCGGGATCATCACCTACAAGATCGCCGCGCATGCCGCCGATCTGGCGAAAGGGCATCCGGGCGCGCAGATCCGCGACAATGCCTTGAGCAAGGCGCGTTTCGAATTCCGTTGGGAAGACCAGTTCAACCTGGGCCTCGATCCGGACACCGCTCGTTCGTATCACGATGAGACCCTGCCGAAGGATTCGGCCAAGGTCGCGCACTTCTGCTCCATGTGCGGACCGAAATTCTGTTCGATGAAGATCACCCAGGAAGTCCGCGAATACGCGGCCAACCAGCGCATCGAAACGGTCGATGCCGAGGTCGCCCGGGGATTGGCGGAACAGGCCGAGCGGTTTAAACAGGAAGGCAGCCAGCTGTACAAGAAGGTTTGATCTGACCTGAAAAGGTGGGGCCTGCACCGGCCCCATCGCCAGCAGGCTGGCTCCCACACTGGATTTGTGGTGTTCACAAGTCCCCTGTGGGAGCCAGCCTGCTGGCGATAGCGATCTACACAACAACAAATGTCCCTCTGAGATAACACCCTTGAGCATTCAACCCAGCACGTATTCCCCTGATATCGCGGTACCCAAAGACAAACGTGTCTTCGGTGGCCGCGATCTGTTTTCCCTGTGGTTCTCCCTCGGCATCGGCCTGATGGTCCTGCAGACGGGCGCGCTTCTCGCGCCAGGCCTGGGCCTGTCCGGCTCGCTGCTGGCGATCTTCCTCGGCACCCTGATCGGCGTTCTACTGCTGGCCGCCGTCGGCGTGATCGGCAGTGACACCGGCCTGTCGTCCATGGCGGCGCTCAAACTCAGCCTCGGCAAACGTGGCGCGAGCCTGCCGGCCGTGCTGAACCTGCTGCAACTGATCGGTTGGGGTTCGTTCGAAATCATCGTCATGCGCGATGCCGCCAGCCTGCTCGGCGCGCGTGCGTTCAGCGAAGGCAGTCTGCTGTCGAGTCCACTGCTGTGGACTGTGTTCTTTGGTGGTTTGGCGACTTTGCTGGCCGTCAGTGGCCCGTTAACCTTCGTGCGACAGATCCTGCGCAAGTGGGGCATCTGGCTGCTGCTGGCCGCGTGCATCTGGTTGACCTGGAACCTCTTCGCCAAGGCCGATCTGGCCGCGTTGTGGGCGCAGGCCGGTGATGGTTCGATGCCGTTCGCCGTGGGCTTCGACATTGCCATCGCCATGCCGCTGTCGTGGTTGCCGCTGATTGCCGACTATTCACGTTTCGGCAAGCGCGCGAAAAACGTCTTCGGTGGCACCGCTATCGGTTTCTTTATCGGTAATTTCTGGTTGATGAGTCTGGGCGTGGCTTACACCCTGGCGTTTGCGCCGAGCGGTGAAGTGAATGCCTTGCTGTTGGCACTGGCCGGTGCTGGCCTGGGGATTCCGCTGCTGCTGATTCTGCTGGATGAATCTGAAAACGCCTTCGCCGACATTCATTCGGCAGCGGTTTCCAGCGGAATTTTGTTGCGCTTGAAAGTCGAGCATCTGGCGCTGGTCATCGGCGTGATCTGCACATTGATCGCCTTGCTGGCGCCATTGGCTCAGTACCAGAATTTCCTGCTGTTGATCGGTTCGGTGTTTGCGCCGCTGTTCGGCGTGGTGCTGGTGGATCACTTCATCCTGCGCAAACGCAGTGCTCAGGTGGCGTCAGCCGCATTGCGCTGGCCGGCGTTGCTCGCCTGGTTGGGCGGGGTGAGCACCTATCATTTGCTGGCTAATCTGTATCCGGACATCGGCGCAACCCTGCCGGCTCTGGTGCTGGCAGGGCTGCTTCAGCTGGTGCTGGGCCGGGCCTTCAGTTACGGCCGGGAAACAGCTCGGGCTTGAGAATGCCGTTCAGGCGTGGGTAAGGGATCTTCAGTTCGACGTGACCCAGCGCGTAAGGCGCGATGGTGCTCACTTCGTACTTGAGGATCACCCCGCCGTACGTCAGCGCCACGTTCTGGGTTTTCACGAAGGGCCAGCTCTTCACAAACTCCGGTTCCTGATCGAGTTTGGTGCTGATCAGCCAGCTGTTGTGCGCCACCTGCGCGGCTTTCCAGAACGCCTCTTCCTGCCCGGGCACCAACATATCCGACAGGGTCAGCACCTTGTGCTGCTGACGTGAATAGTTGATGAAACTACGGCCCGGCGTGCCATGAGCACCGCCGGTGTCCAGGTAGCTGGAGAATTCAACGATCACCAAGCCGTCATGCTGCTCACGTACCTTGGCTTGCAGATAGCTGCTGTAACGCGGGCCGGCACTGCTCAAAAATTGCTCGCGATACGCCGCCAACGTCGGCGCCACCGGGGCGTCGGGAGAGGTGCGGGTCATTTGCAGCAGACGTTTTTCGATGATGCCATCCAGTTGCGGTTCGGCCGGGAAGCGCAGGGTGTCGATGTTCACCAACGGGCAATCCTGGTTGGTGCAGCCTGATTTCAGCTGTTCGGAGGCGTCGCGGGTGGTTTCCAGTGGCGCTCGGTAATTGGGCTGGAACAGGCTCTGGCATGCGCCCAGAGTCAGGGCGATTGCAGCCACGGAGGCGATTTTAAAAAGCGACATGGGCGTCCTTCATAAAACAGGGAAAGGCGAAAAGTTATCCGCTTCGACTCTCAACGAAGCAGTCAGTTCGCCACTAAGCTAATTAGAGTTGGTTTCGCCCTCACCGTCTATCCCGATGGCTGGAAAGGGGCTGCATCAAACGTCACGGGCGCGTTAGGATGGCGCGAAGTCGAGGTTGCAAGTAACAAAAAAGAGCCTCGGATCGGATTTGCAGTAAACGAGGATTGTCATGACTGATTTTGCCAACGCCATTCCGACCACCGTTGATATCGTTCGGCGCGAAAAGTGCTATGAGGGCTTTTATAAGCTCGATCGTGTGCACTTGCGTCACGAGTTGTTTGCCGGTGGCATGAGTCGCGAGATCAATCGTGAAGTGTTTGTTCGTCACGATGCGGTGTGTGTGCTGCCATACGATCCGCAGCGCGATGAAGTGGTGCTGATCGAGCAGTTTCGCGTGGGCGCCATGGGCAAGACCGACAATCCATGGCTGATCGAATTGGTCGCTGGTCTGATCGACAAGGATGAAGTGCCGGAAGAAGTTGCTCACCGTGAAGCGCAGGAGGAAGCTGGGCTTGTGTTCGGGGCGCTCTGGCCGATGACCAAATACTTTCCATCGCCGGGCGGCAGCAATGAATTTGTGCACTTGTACCTGGGGCGTTGCGACAGCACCGGCGTCGGCGGCCTGCATGGGCTGGAGGAAGAAGCAGAAGATATCCGCGTCACGGTCTGGGCGTTCGAAGATGCCCTGCAGGCCGTACGCGACGGACGAATTGCCAACGCGGCCAGCATCATTGCCTTGCAATGGTTAGCTTTGAACCGCGTTGAAGTGAGGGGGTTATGGTCGTAAACAAGCTGCGCGATCGCTATAGGGTGGACCTGGTGGGGCTGCAAGCGTCCTGCGAGGCGAACTACGCGCGCCTGATGCGACTGCTGCCCGATATGCGCAACGAGCCGGAGGCGCGGCGCATAGCCGTGACCCACGGCGAGCAGATGCTCGGTGTACTGGCCCTCGAAGTGCTTCAAGTTTGTCCGTACACCACGACCTTGCAAGTGCGCCAGGAACACAGCCTGCCGTGGCTGCCGGTACCACAACTGGAGGTTCAGGTCTATCACGACGCGTGCATGGCCGAAGTGGTCAGCGCCGAACATGCGCGACGCTTTCGCGGCATCTATCCTTACCCGAACGCTTCGATGCATCAGCCGGACGAAAAGGCCCAGCTGAATATGTTTCTGGGGGAGTGGCTGAGCCATTGCCTGGCGTGTGGGCACGAATACGCCGTCGTTCGATAGATGTGAACTGCGTCAGGTTCGCAGGTTTCCCCTTTTGATCGTCCCCCAGCATAATCGCGGCACTCATTCAATTCCGTGATTCAGCCCTGGGAGAACGCCTTGCCGAGCGTATCCACATTGACCACCGCCGATTCGGCGTTACTGGTGCAACTCTCCGACAGTCATCTGTTTGCCGACACGGACGGGACGTTGCTGGGCATGAATACGCGCGACAGCCTGCAAAAAGTCATCGAGCTGGTACGGCTTCAGCAGCCGCGTATCGATCTGATTGTCGCCAGTGGTGATTTGTCTCAGGACGGGACGCTGGAGTCCTATCAGCAGTTTCGGGACCTGACGCGGCAACTCGATGCGCCGGCGCGCTGGATTCCCGGCAATCATGATGAACCGCAGATCATGGCCGAGGCTGCCGTGCAGAGTGCCTTGCTGGAGCCGGTGGTGGATGTTGGTAACTGGCGGGTCACGTTGCTCGATTCGGCTGTTCCGGGTTCGGTGCCGGGGTATTTGCAGGATGAGCAGTTGCAGTTGCTGGCCCGTTCGTTGAGTGAGGCGCCTGAGAGGCATCATCTGGTGTGCTTCCATCATCATCCGGTGTCGATCGGGTGTGAGTGGATGGAGCCTATCGGTTTGCGTAATCCTGAGGCGTTGTTTGCGGTGCTGGATCGGTTTCCGCAGGTGCGGGCTGTTTTGTGGGGGCATGTGCATCAGGAGATCGACCAGGATCGCAATGGTGTGCGGCTGATTGCCTCGCCTTCCACGTGTATTCAGTTCGAACCGGGGAGTGAGGATTTCAAGGTGGGGGATCAGGCGCCGGGGTATCGCTGGTTGCGACTTTTACCTGATGGCCAGCTCGAAACCGGCGTGGAGCGCATCACCGGGTTCGACTTTCAGATCGATTACGGCTCCAACGGTTACTGAACTCTCAGAAAGACCGCGGCGCGGCCATCGCGAGCAGGCTCGCTCCCACATTGGAATGCATACCCCTGTGGGAGCGAGCCTGCTCGCGATGGCGTCCGCCAAGACAACCTGACTCCCACGGATATCCCCGATATCCCCGACTCCCTGTAAACTGCGCCTCTTTACCCGACGCACAGGGAACTCAAATGTCTGGTTCGATCCTTTATATCCACGGTTTCAACAGCGCGCCTTCGTCTAAAAAGGCCACGCAGTTGGTACACGTAATGGAACGTCTGGGTTTGAGCGATCAGTTGCGCGTCCCGGCCTTGCATCACCATCCGCGTGAGGCCATCGGTCAGCTAAACAAGGCGATTGAGGAGCTGGGGCGGCCACTGCTGGTCGGCAGCTCACTCGGCGGCTACTATGCGACTCACTTGGCCGAGCGCCATGGCCTCAAGGCCCTGTTGATCAACCCTGCCGTCAGTCCGCACCGGATGTTCGACGGGTATCTGGGAACGCAGAAAAACCTGTATACCGATGAGGCCTGGGAAATGACCCACGACCACGTGACGGGCCTGGCCGCGCTGGAGGTGCCGGCGCCGCAGGATCCGCAGCGGTATCAGGTGTGGTTGCAGACCGGCGATGAAACGCTGGACTATCGCCTCGCCCAGCAGTATTACCGCGCCTGTGCCTTGCGCATTCAGGCTGGCGGCGACCATAGTTTCCAAGGCTTTGCCGAGCGATTGCCGGCAATGTTGAGTTTTGCCGGCATCGGCGCAGATTTGTATCAGGCGATTGATTTCACTGCTTTGTGAATCCTCGCCTCTTTTTCAATAAACACTGACGACGAGACCCCATGGCCACTCCCAGCGCTAGCTCTTATAACGCAGACGCCATCGAAGTCCTCTCGGGCCTCGACCCGGTGCGCAAACGCCCCGGCATGTACACCGACACCAGTCGGCCGAACCACCTCGCCCAGGAAGTCATCGATAACAGCGTCGACGAAGCCTTGGCCGGGCATGCGACCTCGGTGCAGGTCATCCTGCACGCCGATCACTCCCTGGAAGTCAGCGATGACGGCCGTGGCATGCCGGTGGATCTTCACGCCGAAGAAGGCGTGTCGGGCGTCGAGCTGATCCTCACCAAACTCCACGCGGGCGGCAAGTTTTCCAACAAGAACTACCAGTTCTCCGGCGGTTTGCACGGG
Source organism: Pseudomonas sp. ANT_H12B (assembly GCF_008369325.1). GTDB lineage: Bacteria > Pseudomonadota > Gammaproteobacteria > Pseudomonadales > Pseudomonadaceae > Aquipseudomonas. Next base: position 413,390 of record NZ_VOBI01000003.1, read on the forward strand.
GTGGGTATTTCCGTGGTCAACGCCTTGTCGACCGAAGTCCGGGTGCGCGTCAAGCGAGACGGCAACGAATACCAGATGACTTTCGCCAACGGCTACAAGGCCACCGAGCTGGAAGTGATCGGCACCGTCGGCAAGCGCAACACCGGTACCAGCGTATTTTTCGCGCCGGACCCGAAGTACTTCGATTCCCCGAAATTCTCCATCAGCCGCCTCAAGCACGTGCTCAAGGCCAAGGCCGTTCTGTGCCCGGGGCTGCTGGTCAGTTTTGAAGACAAGGCCACCGGCGAGAAAGTCGAATGGCATTACGAAGATGGTCTGCGCTCCTACCTGGAAGATGCAGTCAGCGAATTCGAGCGCCTGCCCAACGAGCCGTTCTGCGGCAGCCTGGCCGGTAATAAAGAAGGGGTTGATTGGGCGCTGTTGTGGTTGCCGGAAGGTGGCGACAGCGTTCAGGAAAGTTACGTCAACCTGATTCCGACGGCTCAGGGCGGTACTCACGTCAACGGTCTGCGTCAGGGCTTGCTTGATGCGATGCGCGAGTTCTGTGAGTTCCGCAGCCTGCTGCCACGCGGCGTGAAGCTGGCGCCGGAAGATGTCTGGGAACGCATCGCTTTCGTGCTGTCGATGAAGATGCAAGAGCCGCAATTCTCCGGCCAGACCAAAGAACGTCTGTCCTCCCGTGAAGCGGCGGCATTCGTTTCCGGTGTGGTCAAGGACGCGTTCAGCCTGTGGCTCAACGCCAACCCGGAAACCGGCATGCTGCTGGCGGAACTGGCGATCAACAACGCCGGCCGTCGTCTGAAGGCCAGCAAGAAGGTCGAGCGCAAGCGCATTACGGCGGGGCCGGCACTGCCGGGCAAACTCGCCGACTGCGCCGGGCAGGACCCGATGCGCTCCGAGCTGTTCCTGGTGGAAGGTGATTCCGCCGGCGGTTCGGCCAAGCAGGCGCGAGACAAAGAATTTCAAGCGATCCTGCCGTTGCGCGGCAAGATTCTGAACACTTGGGAAGTCGATGGCAGTGAAGTACTGGCCAGCCAGGAAGTGCACAACATCGCCGTGGCCATTGGTGTCGATCCGGGCTCGGCAGACATTGCCCAGCTGCGCTACGGCAAAATCTGCATCCTCGCCGACGCCGACTCCGACGGTCTGCACATCGCTACTTTGCTGTGCGCGTTGTTCGTCCAGCATTTCCGCCCGCTGGTGGATGCCGGTCACGTCTATGTCGCCATGCCGCCGTTGTACCGTATCGACCTGGGTAAAGAGATTTACTACGCCCTGGACGAAGCCGAGCGCGATGGCATCCTCGATCGTCTGGTGGCCGAGAAGAAACGCGGCAAGCCGCAGGTCACCCGATTCAAAGGTCTGGGTGAAATGAACCCGCCGCAGCTGCGCGAAACCACCATGGACCCGAACACTCGGCGTCTGGTGCAGTTGACGCTGGACGATTTCGAAGCGACCTCGGAAATGATGGACATGCTGCTGGCGAAAAAACGCGCCGGCGATCGCAAGTCCTGGCTGGAATCCAAAGGCAATCTGGCCGAGGTTCTTGGCTGATGCGGGTTGGCTTTGCCCTGGCGTGTGCGTTACTTCTGACCTCGGTTTCGGCGTTTGCCGAATCCGTGCCGGAACTGCGCCTGTTGTCAGAGCATCCCGTCGACGGCATGCGCGGCGGCAATCTGTCCGGGTTGGCCCAGTGCGGCAAGGATTTGTGGACGATTTCCGATCGCGATGATGATCAGATCTACCGCCTCGATACTCGCAACACTGTCTGGCAGGCCGAAGCCGTCGGCATCGGCGTACCACCGGTGCCGGACAGCGGTTTGCCCGGGGGATTGCGTTCACGAGCGTGGGCAGCATCGTTCATCCGCGGTGGCGATCTGGATTTCGAAGGCATCACCTGTGACAGTGCCGGTAATCGCTACATTGTCAGCGAGTCCCACGCGGCGGTGCTGCAAGTGCCACCCACGGGGCCGGCATCCTGGCTGAAAATCTCTCCAATCATGGTTCGCGAAGCCCGCGCCAGTGGCATGTTGCTGCGCTTCAATGCATTGTTCGAAGGCCTGGCGATCAACCCCGAAGGTGACAAATTGTGGCTGGCCGCCGAGCGCGGGAGTCGCGGGCTGCTGCTGATCAAGCGCAAGCAAACCGTCTGGGACTGCGATGGCGGCTGTGTGCTGCTGAGCGAAGCCGGGAAGGAAATGCAACCTGCACAATTTCCCAGAGCCAGAGCGTTGCCCCGGGATTTTGCCGATCTGTCATTGTTCAACGGCAAGCTGTTTACCCTTGAGCGCAACGTCTACAAGATTTGCCGCCGTGACGCGCAGACGGCCAAGGTCGAGCGCTGCTGGTCATACGCTGCCGAGGTGTTGCAGGAAAACCGGCGTTATCCACAGGCCTATGGCCTGGAAGAAGCACTGATCGTGGACGCCGACGGTGCCTGGATCGGCATCGACAACAACACCGGTACCCGCGTCGATGGCGAGGTTCTCCCGATCGTCTGGCGCTTCGCCGCGCCGCAAGGTGGCTGGAGTGCCAAGCCATGAGTCAACAAACACCGGGCAAACGCGCTGGCCGGGTGTTCATGGTGCTGGCCTGGTGCGCCGCGTTGTTTCTGGCGACGCGGTTTTTCGGCCAGTGGGAGCAGCGTCAGCAAAATCCCAACGCGGTTGTCAGCTCGGAGCAGGGCGAAGGTTTTATCGAAGTGAAACTGGCCAGCAACAACCAGGGACATTTTGTCGCCAGCGGCCAGATCAACGGCCAGCCGGTGGATTTCATGCTCGATACCGGGGCAACCGAAGTGGCAATCCCGGGTGGTATGGCCGAACGGCTGAAACTGGAAAAAGGCTTCGGGGTGACCCTGAGCACGGCCAGCGGTCGTACCGAAGGCTATAGAACCCGTATCGACCGGCTGCAACTGGGCGACATTGTGTTGCGTGATGTTCGCGCCATCGTTGTGCCTGGCCTGGACGGCAATCAAGTGCTGCTCGGTATGAGCGCGCTGAACAAACTTGAATTTACCCAGCGCGGTGGCACCATGCTGCTGCGCCAGACAACGAACCGATGAGGCCCGCATGAGCGACTCCCTTGATCTCAGCCTGGACGGTGTAGAACGCCGGTCACTGGCTGACTTCACCGAAAATGCCTACCTCAACTACTCCATGTACGTGATCATGGACCGTGCCTTGCCGCATATCGGCGACGGCCTGAAACCGGTACAGCGGCGCATCATCTATGCGATGAGCGAGTTGGGGCTGGACGCCGATTCCAAGCACAAGAAGTCGGCGCGTACCGTCGGTGACGTGCTCGGCAAGTTCCACCCGCACGGCGATTCGGCCTGCTACGAAGCCATGGTCCTGATGGCCCAGCCGTTCAGCTACCGCTACACGCTGGTCGATGGCCAGGGCAACTGGGGTGCGCCGGATGATCCCAAGTCCTTCGCCGCCATGCGTTACACCGAAGCGCGGCTGTCGCGTTATTCCGAAGTGCTGCTCAGCGAACTGGGTCAGGGCACTGCGGACTGGGGCCCGAACTTCGACGGTACGCTCGACGAGCCGCTGGTGTTGCCTGCGCGTTTGCCGAACATTCTGCTCAACGGCACCACCGGCATCGCCGTGGGCATGGCCACCGACGTGCCGCCGCACAACCTGCGCGAAGTCGCAACAGCGTGCGTGCGTTTGCTCGATGAGCCCAAAGCCACGGTCGAGCAACTCTGCGAACACATCCAGGGCCCGGATTACCCGACCGAAGCGGAAATCATCACGCCCCGCGCCGACCTGCTGAAAATGTACGAAACCGGCAAGGGCTCGGTGCGCATGCGCGCCGTGTACCACATCGAGGACGGCGACATCATCGTCACCGCGCTGCCGCATCAGGTGTCCGGTGCCAAGGTGCTGGAACAGATCGCGGCCATGATGCAGGCCAAACCGTCCAAGGCTCCGCAGATCGCTGACTTGCGCGACGAATCCGACCACGAAAACCCGTGCCGGATCGTGATCATTCCGGGTGCACGAAAAAACTTCGACCACGATGCATTGATGACCCACCTGTTCGCCAGCACCGAGCTGGAGTCGAGCTACCGGGTCAACATCAACATCATCGGCCTGGACGGCAAGCCGCAGTTGAAAAACCTGCGGGCATTGCTGGTCGAATGGCTGGAGTTCCGCGTCAACACCGTGCGTCGTCGTCTGCAATTTCGCCTGGACAAGGTCGAGCGTCGCCTGCACCTGTTGGACGGTTTGTTGATCGCTTACCTCAACCTGGATGAAGTGATTCATATCATCCGCACCGAGGAACACCCGAAAGCTGCACTGATCGCGCGTTTCGCCCTGAGCGAAATCCAGGCCGACTACATTCTCGACACCCGTTTGCGTCAGTTGGCGCGACTGGAAGAAATGAAGCTGCGTGCCGAGCAGGATGAACTGCTCAAGGAACAAGCCAAGCTGCAAGCCCTGCTGGGCAGCGAAGCCAAGCTGAAAAAACTGGTCCGCACCGAGCTGATCAAGGACGCCGAAACCTACGGCGACGACCGTCGCTCGCCAATCGTCGAGCGCGCCGAAGCCAAGGCCCTGACCGAGCACGATCTGCTGCCGAACGAGAAAGTGACTGTCGTCCTGTCGGAAAAAGGCTGGGTTCGTTCCGCCAAGGGCCACGAAATCGACGCCACCGGGCTGTCCTACAAGGCCGGGGATGGTTTCAAGGCCTTGGCGCCCGGTCGCTCCAACCAGTTTGCGGTGTTTATCGACTCCACCGGTCGCAGTTATTCAGTGGCCGCGCACACGCTGCCATCGGCACGTGGCCAGGGCGAACCGCTGACCGGTCGTCTGACGCCGCCGCCAGGGGCGAGTTTCGAATGCGTGTTGATGCCCGAAGACGACTCGTTGTACGTGATCGCCTCCGACGCCGGTTACGGTTTTGTGGTCAAGGGTGAAGACCTGCAAGCCAAGAACAAGGCGGGCAAGGCCTTGTTGAGCCTGCCAAACAACGCCAAGGTGATTCTGCCGCGTCCGGTGGCCGATCGTGAGCAGAACTGGCTGGCGTCGGTGACCACCGAAGGTCGCCTGCTGATCTTCAAGATCAGCGATCTGCCACAATTAGGTAAAGGTAAAGGTAATAAGATCATCGGGATTTCCGGTGAGCGCGTTGCCAGCCGGGAAGAATATGTCACGGACATCGCCGTTCTGCCGGATGGCGCCACTTTGGTGCTGCAGGCCGGAAAACGTACCTTGTCACTGAAAGCAGACGACCTCGAACACTACAAAGGTGAGCGTGGACGTCGTGGTAACAAACTGCCACGTGGCTTTCAAAGGGTAGATGCGCTGCTCGTCGAAAACCTCAATTAGGCGTCCCAGAGCGCTCGATCTACGATTTAACGCGTAGATCGACACTTTGCCGCTGGAGTCGGAACGCATATTCACGGATGATATGGCCTTTCAAGCGCCGGCGTGGTCGAGCGTTCTTCATATTTATTGAGTATTTTCACTGTGGTTAGCCTTGTGGCAATCACCTGGACGGGACGATGACTGCTCTGCGCCTTCCTTTTATTTTGATGCTCGCTGGGGTACTTGGCCTGGCGGGTTGCAGCGTTCACCAACCGGTGTCGCTGTATCAACTGGACAGTGGAAGTCCGGTCGAGCCTGCGCAAAGCGCTGGCATGGCCGTATTGTTGGGCCCGGTAACGGTTGCCGACTACCTGCAACGCGAAACGCTGTTGCAGCGTCAGCCGGATGGCAGTCTGCAAGCTTCGGTTGACGGTCGTTGGGCGGGTAGCCTTTCGTCGGACATCGATCAGCTGTTGCTGCGTCAGGTAGCGGGTCATCTGGACAGCCAGCGCGTAGTGCTGGCGCCTGCGACTTTAGGCTTCACGCCGGATGTTCAGGTACTGCTGACCATCACGCGTCTGGATTCGGGTGAATCGCAGCCGGCCATCCTTGATGCGCAATGGCGCCTGATCGACCGTCGTGGGCAGGTGCGTGATAACCGCATCATTCATCTGCAGGAACAGCACGCTGGCGGCACCGCGGCTCAGGTGCAGGCTCAGGGCGTATTGCTGCAGCGTCTGGCCGAGCAACTGTCGACGGCGCTCAAGCCGCTGGCCAATCAGCCACCGATTGCTGAGGCCCCTAAGAAGCCGGCTGCCAAGCCGGCAGCGCCGGCGGCAGAAGCGGAAAAGCAGCCAAAGATCCCGATGGCCTCGCCGATCCGGACCGATATGGAAGTGTTCAGGTTCTAAACCTGGATTGAAGCCAGAACAAAGCCCGCCTAGTGCGGGCTTTGTTGTTTCTGCAGGTTGGGATCCATGTTGCCTGACCTGGCCCCTTCGCGGGCAAGCCCGCTCCCACAGGTTTTGTGTCGTACACCTATCGCGCGAACGATGCAGGACCTGTGGGAGCGGGCTTGCCCGCGAAGGCGTCAGGACAGACAACAAAAAGCCCGCAGACGATCACTCGTCTGCGGGCTTCTTCATAGCAGGGCTATTACGCCCGGCGTTCGTGCATCCGCGCCAGTTGTCGCTCCAGCATCGATGGATAAGGCTCCATCAGTCGCTCTACGCAGCAAGCGCCTTCGGGGCTGGCGATCGGCCGGATCCGAGCACGTTGGCGGATCAGCGCGTCGTCACTGATCTTGCGCTCCACCAGCAGCAGGTTGCGGCTGTGTTGCGACAAGGCCAGGGCGTCCTGGGCGGTTTCGGTCAGTAGCAGGTCGATCTGGCTCAGGCCGAACAGCTCGTCGCCCAGCGTCAGGCCCAACTGCAATTGCAGGGTGATGCCGCTGTCGGCGACTTCGATCTGCAACTGATGGCCCAGGGCGCGCAGCAACTCACCGCAGCAGATTGCGTTGGTCAGGTAGTCATCACCGCTGTCTTCGGTATGGAACAGCATCAGCGTGCTGCCGTCGTTCAGTGTGTGCAGTTCGCTCTGATAGAGCGAAGCGGCCTGATCGAGGCAATCGCGGTAGCGTTTGAGCAGTTCTTCCAGGCGAGCACGGGGCAAGCGCCGCAGCTGATCCTGGGCGCCCAGTTGCACGGCCAGCACCGCGCTGTGTTGCGGTACGTTCGATACTTGCGGTTTTGCTACCGGTTTCGGCGCGGTCGAAGCTGATTCGTCACGCAGGTCGGCAAATGCATCGTCGTCGTCATCAACGGTGCTGACAATGCGCCGTGGCGCAGGCTTGAGGCCGGCCACAGGCTTGGTTTCATCGAAACTCGGGTCACGCAAATTGCGCACTTCGAAGGTCGGCTCGTTATCGTCCGCGTCTTCGTAGTCGCTTTCGTCGTACTCAGGCTCGGGAACAGGTTCCGGCTCGGCCGGCTCCGGCGCGAAGTCGGCGTGCAGCTGGCGAGCCAGGTCGCCGATCTCATCCTGACGCTCGGTGGCCGGGGTATATTCGTCGATATGGCGCAGCCACACCCGCAATTGCAGCAACGGCGTGGAGATGTGCCGACCCAGGCGCAGGCTCAAGGCCAGGGACAGGGCCAGCAGAATCGCGCTCAAAATACCCATGCTTTGCAGGCTGATGGTCATCGGCTGCTGGAACTGATCCATGTCCAGGCTGATGCGCAGTTGCCCGGCGGTCACATCCTGGAAAGTGATCTTGCTCTGGTACATGCCTTCGGCTTCGCCCAGCAAGCTGTGCTTGGGGCGCTGACCGGCTTCGGCGAGGATGCGGTTATCCATGCTGTAGATGGCAGCGTGAGCCACCAGCTTGTTTTTGGTCAGTTTGTTGAGCAGCACGTTGAGGCTGAGGATGTCGTTGGACACCAACAGCTCCGTGGCGGACGTGGCAGTCTGGGTGGTCAGGCTTTCGCCCAGGGCATCCGCCTGCTCGTGCATGGCCTGCTTGAACTGCAAACCCATCACACAGGCATAGATCACCAGGGCCAGAGCGACCAGGATCACGTTATGGCTGGCGATGCGCAATGCAATCGGTACACGGCGGTGACGCAGTGCACGGAAGATCAGCAGAAAGAAGTTATCGGTTTTGACTGGCGTAGGCCGGTTCACTTGAGCTCGGCTCTTTTGTCCGTGAAGTTGACGCGCAGTATAGCGACAGGCCCTAGACCGGCAAAGCGCTGACGGTGCCCGATGGTCACTGAATGTGGGTAGAATGCGGTTTTTTTCCACTTGCGGGGGTGCGCCTTGCGCGAAATCGTCCTGATAAACATCACGGGAGTCGACCGTCCGGGTCTGACTGCGGCCATTACCGGCGTTCTGGCCCAGGGTGGTGTGAACATTCTCGACATTGGTCAGGCGGTGATCCACGACACCTTGTCGTTCGGCATTCTGGTTGAAATTCCTGACACCGAGCAAGGCAAGTCGGTGCTCAAGGACATCCTGTTCACCGCTTACAAGCTCGATCAGCAGGTGCGTTTCACGCCGGTGTCCGAAGAGGATTACCAGCAGTGGGTCGGCAATCAGGGCAAAAAACGCCACATCGTGACGCTATTGACCCGCAAAGTGACCGCCGAGCAATTGCAGCGCGTGAGCTCGATCACCGCCAAATATGGCTTGAACATCGACCACATCGATCGTCTGTCCGGGCGCATGCCGCTGGACACCCCAGCCGATCAGGGCAAGGGCTGCATCGAGTTTTCCGTTCGCGGCGAAGCGGCTGATCCGCAGGCGCTGCGGGCCGAATTCCTCAGCGTCGCTCAGGAACTGAACGTCGACATCGCTTTCCAGGAAGATTCGCTGTTCCGCCGTAATCGTCGCCTGGCGGTGTTCGACATGGACTCGACGCTGATCGAAGCCGAAGTGATCGACGAACTGGCCAAGGCTGCCGGCGTGGGCGATCAGGTGTCTGCGATCACCGAGCGGGCGATGGCCGGCGAATTGGACTTCCGCGCCAGCTTCAAGGAGCGCCTGGCCTTGTTGAAAGGGCTGGACGTGAGCGTGCTGGACTCGATCGGCGCTTCGTTGCGCCTGACCGAGGGCGCCGAAACCCTGTTCGCCGAACTCAAGCGTCTGGGCTACAAGACAGCGATCCTGTCGGGTGGCTTCACCTATTTTGCCAAACAGTTGCAGGCGAAGTTGGGCATCGATTATGTGTTCGCCAACGAACTGGAAGTGGTCGACGGCAAGGTCACCGGCGTAGCGGTCGAACCGATTGTCGATGCGCAGCGCAAGGCTGATTTGTTGAAAGAGCTGGCGCACCAGGAAGGTTTGCGTCTGGAGCAGACCATTGCGGTCGGCGACGGCGCCAACGATCTGCCGATGCTGGCGATTGCCGGGCTGGGCGTGGCGTTCCGCGCCAAGCCGCTGGTCAAACAGTCGGCGAAGCAGGCGATTTCTACCCTTGGGCTTGATGGTGTGCTTTATCTGCTGGGCTTCCGGGATCGCGACGGGCAGCTTTAAGTCTTGTAGTGATTGACAGGGCCTCTTCGCGAGCAAGCCCGCTCCCACACTGGATTTGCGTCAAACAGAGAACAAATGTGGGAGCGGGCCTGCTCGCGAAAGGCGCGCCGCGGTTCTACAGACTCACACTCAAAGCGACTTCCACAACGAATCAAAGTCATCTTCAACACCGACCGCGCCACTCTCTGCGTTTTCCAGTGAGCGATAGGCGAACTGATTGAAGCTGTTGGTGCTCGCCACCCGCCGATCCAGCCCGGCCCGGCGTTCCTCGCCATTGGTGTTGATCATCACCTTGTTGCCTTCCTGAAAGGGCAGCCGAGGGGCGAGCAGGGTGGCCGGCAGTTCTATTGCGCTGATGGCCGGCAGTAACAGACCGCGTAAATAATGGCTGTGGTCGTCACGGGTGCGCACCAGTTGCAGGCCGCAAGGTTCGGCATAAGGCGCGACTTGCTCGATACCCATTTGCGTACCGCCACCCCGTACCTGGCGGATCCAGCGAACCACCGCAATGCTCCAGCCACTGCCAGCCGAATCCTCGATACCCACTATCTCGCCAGCCTGTAGCTCAGTGGGCACCACGTTCGGCCAGGCCAGGCAATAACCGCCCGGGCTGTGGTTGATTACTGGCAGGACATACGTCGCAAACTGTCGGTTGCGGTCGGACGCTTCTTGGCTGTCATCGCTCTGGAGCTGTGGGTATTCGATTTCTTCGTAAGGCAGCAGGGCGCTCGCGCTGTCATGTGACGCCGCATCAAAGACATGGCCCCATTGGTCCTTTTCCCGTTTCGCCGGGGATGTTGCAGAAAATTGTGCGGGGCGCAGGCTCGGGGTTTTCAGGATGTCGCTGAACGAACGTTGCCCGCCCAGAAAGAAGTGCAACGCGCTCATGCCCACGCACAGGGTCAAGGTGCCTTGGCCGACCGTGCGCTTGAAGCTGCGCTCGGCGGTCTGGCCCCAGGCGGCATGAAGATGTTGCAGCGTATCCGCACTCAACCCCGCAGGCACGAGCAGCGGCGACGCACTGTCGGTTTTTTGCAGGTGCGCTTCGATGGCTGCGACGAGTGGCTGCGGGTCGATCCCCAGCAAGCTCCCTTGCTGCTCGGGGCGGAAATTGGAGCGGTATCGCGGCCCTGTGTCGAGGTCCGGCGCAACGCCAAACAGCCCCTCGGCCGATTTGTCGGGTTGCAATTTGATCCATTTGCTCCAGGGCTCCAGCACTTCGGCGACCCGGGCAATCTGGTTCTGGCGCAGTTGGTTGCAGCGTGACGCACCCAGCAGCAGGGCGACCACGTAAGTCTGTTCGATGCTCAGGTTTTGCGTCTGGCTGGCCTGTTCGTCTCGCAGGCTCAAATGCTGGAGTCGGAGCGCGCAGGCGATCCGATACAGCTGATGCAGTTCCAGCCACAGGCCTTCCGGCACCGGACAATAAAGCGAGGTAGAGCGAATCAACGGTCCGTTAAGACAGTGAATCGCCCGTTGAAGCGCCTGGGCCAGTAGCGGCCCACGATCCTTGCTGAAGCGCGGTGTAATGCGCACGACGATCTGTTTATAGCCAATCGCCAGGTGACTTTGCAGCGCCTGGCAGAGGTTGGCGATCTTGCGCGAACGCTCGTCGAGAACAATCGCCTGATGCAGGAAATGCCGCTCCAGGTGTTTGCAGACGTAATACACCTCGGGCCGTAGCAGTTCGAGCAGTTGCAGGCGGTTGTCGCTGGGCGTGATGAGTTGGTTGAGTTCGCTCAAACCTTGATACAACTGGCGAGCGGTTTCACCGATGTTGGCTCTGGGTAGATTGGCGATCCAGCGCTTTAGGTCGCGCGGTGTGGCTTCACAGAACGACAGGCGTAACTGCGTCGGGATCGGGGCGCGTAGCAGCAGGTGAGGACTGGTCTCATTCATGCCGTGGACAAACTCCAACCGGGAAATGGGCAGTGAATGACCGGACTTTAGCAGTTATGGCTAAGAGATGGTCATGGTTCGCCCCCTCGAACCGGTTCGAGGGGGCGAATCAGAAGATCAGGTTTTTGGCAGACCCATACCCTGGCCCATCTGCACCGGCGAGCCGGCCGCCAATTCTTCAGCCCACTTCACTTGATCAGGCCCGAACAGTACGACAGCGGTCGAACCCAGTTTGAAGCGGCCCAGTTCCGCACCTTTTTCCAGATGGATCGGCGCACGGGCAGCTTCGTCATAACGAAAGGTTTTCAGCTCACGCTTGGGCGGCGTCACCAGCCCGGCCCAGACGGTTTCGATCGATGCCACGATCATTGCGCCCACCAACACCACGGCCATCGGCCCGCGTTCGGTGTCGAAAATGCACGCCACACGCTCGTTGCGGGCGAACAGTTCCGGAACGTTTTCGGCGGTGGTCTGGTTGACCGAGAAGATCCGGCCCGGGATGTAGACCATCTCGCGCAGGGTGCCGGCCAATGGCATGTGCACGCGGTGGTAGTCCTTTGGCGACAGATAAATAGTCGCGAAATCACCGCCCATGAACGGCGCTGCGTTGGCCGCGTCGCCGCCCAGCAATTCCAGCACGCTGAAGCTGTGACCCTTGGCCTGGAATACGCGGCCGTGTTCGATCGGGCCAAGTTGGCTGACTGCACCGTCGGCCGGGCTGAGGATCGCGCCCGGGGTTTCGTCAAGTGGACGAGCGCCGTCTTTCAAGGCGCGGGTGAAGAACGCATTGAAGTGCTCGTAGGCAGTCAGGTCTTCGACCAGCGCCTGGGACATGTCCACCTGATAGCGCTTGGCGAACCAGGCGGTAAAGGCGTTCTTGAACCAGCGCACACGGCATTCGGCGATGCAGCCGGCCAGTCGCGACAACAGGTGATGGGGCAGCAGGTATTGGCTGAGGATAAACAAACGCTTATTCATTGACTGTCCTTAAAAACCTTAAATCTCTACGGGCGTATCGGGATGGTTGCCCCATTCGCCCCAGGAACCGGCGTAGCCTTTGACCCGCGGATAACCGAGGGATTTGGCCACCAGATAGGTGAAGCCAGAACGATGGTGAGTCTGGCAGTGGGTAATCACTTCTTTGTCTTTGGTGATCCCGAGTTTCTCCAGGATCTGCGGCATGTCGGTGCGGATGCGCAAGTTGCGTGCCTGATCCATGCCCGCGGTCCATTCGAAATTGACCGCGCCGGGAATGTGCCCGGCCTTGGCCGCCAGGACTTTCTCGCCCGAGTACTCCAGCGGCCCGCGTGCGTCCCAGATCGCCAGGTCGGCGGCACCAAGACGGCTTTGCAGGTACTCACGGGTGGCAGTGGGTTCGTCGTGCAGGGTCAACGCAACCGGGCCGCCGACCGGAGCCGGGATCTGGATCGACATGGGCAAGCCTTCTGCCAGCCAGGCCTTCAGGCCGCCGTCGATATAGTGGTACTTGCTGTGGCCGATGACATCCAGCAGCCAGATAAAGCGCCCGGCCCAACCGCCGCCTTCATCGTCATAGACGACGTAGACCGCATCGGGGTTGTGTCCCAGTTCACCGAACAACGCTTCGAGTGCCGCTTGCGGCGGCATCAGTCCCGGCGCAGGTGCGTGACCGAGTTGGGTGCGTTTCGGATCGACAAAGCGCGCACCGGGAATATGCCCTTCGGCATAGCGGGCGCTGCTGGTCAGGTCCACCAGAATCAGCTCGCGGGCGTCGAGACGAGGGAGCAAGTCGCTCGGTTCGATCACCAGCGGCAAACCAGAGAAGTCAGACATGTGAGGTCTCCAGAGCACAAAGGGGAGGATTGTAGCGCAGCGTCATTGGCCGCGGTGACTAAAGCTGTGCAGTGCCTTTTCGATGCACTGCGCGGTTTTGCCGAAGGCTTGCACGGTGATTTCCGAGAACGGCCCACCGCCCTGATCCGCCACGACGATCATGATCACCCGGCCATTGTTGATCAGTGAGCGCAGCAGCAGGTGTTCACCGCCGAACTGCGAGCGCAGGCTGGCCGGCAGCAGGGCCGAAAATTGTGCATTGTTGGCCGGTGACAGTCGAACTTGGGCCTGTTGCGAGAGCAGGCGTTGCAGCACAGTGCTCTGGCTGACCAGGAAATTCAGGCCGGCCACTTCTTTCGGCAACCCGGCGATCTGGTGCACTCGCAGATTGGCGTGCGTGCGGTCGGCCATCAGAATCATCACCCGACGCATGCCGCACGCGACTAATGCGTCCCGCGCAAAAGTGGTCAAGTGCATGGCATTGGTGAAGCGACTTGGCTCGACCAGCAGCTCGGCACATTGCTTGCGCCATTTCGCAAGGTCTTCAGCGGTCGGTGCCGGGGCTGGCAGCAAACCGGCGTGGATACGGTTCATGCCCCACGGCCAGATCAGCGACACCGCCGGGTGCCACAGGTCGGGCATGGCGTGATGGCGGGCGCTGTTGGCGGCCTGCTGGTGCAACTGCTGCTGCACGTCGTCCATCGGCATTTGCAGGTAAAGGCTGGTCAGGTACTGCCAGCGTTCACTGTGGGGGGTGTCCCAGGCCTGTTGCGCCGACAGCGCCAGACCGTTGGCCAACAGCACCGTATTGGCCGGTTGGTTGAGCCAGCGGCGCAGGGTCGGGTCGTCATCGAGTCGGTTTTGCTGGCGCAACGGATGATCGCTGTCGCGAGCGATGCGCAGCACTTTCACCAGTTCACGTTGCTCGTTGAGCAGCAGCCGATAACCCTGCTGCACCCAGATCGGCAGACGCCATATGTCCACGAGCGCCAGGCAGATATCCAGCAGGCGCGCGCCGAACAATTGCTTTTCGACTGTGCGCGCCGACTCGCCTTTGTGGATGACCCGCAACTCCCATTCTTCGAGCAACTGCGGATGGGTCAACGCCATCGGCCAGAGCGGCGAGAGAAACAGCAGGCTGCCCCAGTGGATGTCCTGCCACAGCCGCGCCAGGCGACTGGCGAAAAAACCGTTGGCCTGTTGGGTCGCGTGTTGGCTGATCAGTTGCAGCTGGCGCAGGGCGACGGGAATTTGCGATTGAGGCTCGGCGGGCAGACGGGCGAGCAGTTCTTCGGTGCGTTTCAAACCGAGGCGATTGATCGCCACCTCAAGGTTTTCCGCCGGTTCGGTCATGCTGCCATGGGTGTGCCGGTTGGCTTCGCGAATCACGCTCAAGGCCAGGGCCGGGCTGTCTTGCATCAGTTCGGCGATATCGCGCAGAGAGCTGCGACTGTTGGCGATGGCCTTGCAGACAAGGTCATGGCTGACTTGCGGGACCGGCAGGCGCACTCCATCGAGAAGCTTGACCCAGCCTTCGAGAGTGGTCGGTTTTGGAGTTGAAACGTTCGTTTCGTTAGCCATGGTTGGACGCGATCATCGTCTGCATTACCTATGCCCGGAGTGGGCCAAATTGGCTTTTCGCCTGAACTGGCTATAGTCTGGCGCAGTTTTGCCGATAAGGAGAAGAAGAGATTTTTTAACTTCCGAATATGACCTTGAACCCGACTCAGTAAGTGCTCTCCTACCTATGGCTAAATTAATCGGCATCATCGTCGTATTCGCGAGCGTGCTCGGCGGATACGTGCTCTCCCACGGCAAAATTGCCGCCCTGATTCAGCCCTTCGAGGTGATGATTATTGGTGGTGCGGCACTCGGTGCATTCCTGCAGGCCAACCCCGGTCACATGACCCTGCGCGTTCTCAAGAAATCCTTGGGAATGTTCAGCTCGCGCTTCAACCACACGTTCTATCTGGAAGTGCTGGGCCTGATCTACGAGATCCTCAACAAGAGCCGCCGCGAAGGCATGATGGCGATCGAGGGCGACATCGAAGATGCTGCCGCGAGCCCGATCTTCGCCAAGTACCCGGCAGTCCTGAAAGATGAACGCATGACCGCGTACATCTGTGATTACTTGCGCATCATGTCTTCCGGCAACATGGCTCCCCATGAGCTCGAAGGCCTGTTCGACATGGAACTGACAAGCCTCAAGGAAGACCTGGATCACCCGTCCCACGCGGTCAACGGCATTGCCGATGCCATGCCGGGTTTCGGTATCGTCGCGGCGGTGTTGGGGATTGTGGTGACCATGGCCTCCCTGGGTGAAAGCGACCAGAAAATGATCGGCCTGCACGTCGGTGCGGCACTGGTGGGGACCTTCTTCGGTATTCTCGCCGCCTACGGTTTCTTTGGTCCGCTGGCTCACGCCTTGGCCCACGACGCCAAGGAAGAACTGAACATCTACGAAGCCATCAAGGCTTCGCTGGTCGCGTCGGCTTCCGGCATGCCGCCTTCGCTGGCGGTGGAGTTCGGCCGCAAGGTTCTGTACCCGGCGCACCGTCCAAGTTTCGCTGAGCTGGAACAAGCGGTTCGCGGTCGCTAAGTCATGGAAAACAACCAGCCGATAATCATCAAGCGCGTCAAGAAGTACGCGGCCGGGCATCACGGTGGCTCCTGGAAAATCGCCTTCGCGGACTTCGCGACAGCGATGATGGCGTTCTTCCTGGTGCTGTGGCTGCTGTCCACGGCAACGCCGGAGCAGAAGATCGCCATCGCCGGTTACTTCAAGGACCCGGTCGGTTTTTCCGAAAGCGGCACGCCCTATATCATCGATCTGGGCGGCTCGCCGACCCTGGCGCCGGAAAACACCCTCAACCCCGAGGTGAAATCCCAGCCGCAGCCAGACAAAATCACCACCGACACCGATCAGGTCGAAGGCATGGCCGAACAGGTTGAGAGAGAACGCCTGGAACTGTTGCTACAAGAACTGCAAAACAAGGTGGATGAAAATCCGCAACTGCAAAAGTTCAAGGATCAGATCCTCTTCGAAATCACTCAGGACGGTTTGCGCATCCAGATCATGGACGCCGAAAACCGGCCGATGTTCGACTCCGGCAGCGCCCGCCTGAAACCGTATTTCGAAGACATCCTGCTGGCCATGGCCGACACCATCAAAGCGGTGCCGAACAAGATCAGCATCAGCGGCCACACCGATGCCAAGCCGTATATGGGCACCGGCGATTTCGGTAACTGGGAGCTTTCGGCCAACCGTGCCAACGCCGCACGTCGTGCGCTGATCGCTGGCAGCTATCCGGATGCACAGGTGGCGCGGGTCGTCGGTTATGCCTCGTCAGCCTTGTTCGATCGCGAGAAACCGTTCAATCCGGTCAACCGCCGAATCGACATCGTGGTGCTGACCAAGAAAGCCCAGCGCGCCATTGAGGGTTCGCAAGGTGCAGAGCCGGAGCCTGCTCCGCAACCGACGCAAGGGCAGGGTGGCCCGGGTGAAGTGCCGGCCACGCCAGTCGACCCGAACGCGTTGCCGGCAGATAAGGAACCGTTGCCGGCGCATGAGCTTCGGGAGCGGTTGAACCTGTTCGATGATCCGAAGCCAGCAGACCCACCGAAACAGTGACCCCAAAAAAGCCGACAGCAATGTCGGCTTTTTTTTTGTGTCTGGTAGTCGTTCTCACGCTGAACATGGGAACGATCAGAGCGGTAAAAAAATCCAAAAAAGAGGCATTTCCGAGAAAGGTGTAGGGCGTCTCCGAGACGTACAAACCGGGTTTCACTTCGTTGGAGGCCCGCCTATAGTTTGCCCGTCGCCGACAAATCGGTGATGGACCTTAGCCGGTCGTTTGAGAGGAATGCACGAGCGCCCGTATAATTGCGGCGCTATTTGCTGCCTGACATATTTGTCTATGGTGGCTGTGCGTGGGACACCTTCGGGGTGTGCCGGGTTCCTCTGACCGGTCGGCTAACCCACGTACAGCTGCCACCCATTCGATTAGCCGCGAAAAGGGTGGGAGTTTCATTTTTCAGAAGGAATTCAAACCATGTCCAGATATCACCCACTCCAAGGCAACTTCAGCGTCGGCCCGACGCTGTACATCGACACCGAAGCCCGCGCTTCCGATCTGTTTGAAACCGCCGTCCACCGACTCAAAGCCGCACGCAATCTGCTCAACAGCGTCACCTGCCTGTGCGTCAAAGAAGCCGAAGGTCACGACCTGGAACATTTCGCCAATGCTGCCCACATGTTGATCCAGGACGGCTGTGATGCCTTGGATGTGCTTGGCTGGACGCTGGAAAAAGCTGTACGTTGAAAACGAGAAAGCCGCGATATTCGCGGCTTTTTTGTCTCTGCGGGAAGCTACTTAATAGCTGGTTTCCGGCAAACTCGCGATGATCGACCGGTAACTGTTCATCCGTTGCTGCTGCACGCGACCCTCTTCCAATGCCTTGAGCAGAGCGCAACCCGGCTCGCGGTCGTGCTTGCAATCGCGGAAGCGGCAGGTGCCGATCAGGTCGTTGAACTCGATGAAGCCGGCTTCGACGTCGGCACGACTGACGTGGCCCAGGCCGAACTCACGAATACCTGGGGAGTCGATCAGCTCGCCGCCACCGGGGAAGTGGAACAACCGCGCGGTGGTGGTGGTGTGAGTGCCCTGGCCGGAGAGCTCGGACAGCGGGCCGACACGGGCTTCGACTTCAGGCAACAAGGTGTTGACCAACGAGGATTTGCCGACGCCGGACTGGCCGACGAACACGCTGATGTGCCCGTCCAGTTGTGCCTGCAATTGCTCCATGCCGTTGCCGTGGTGCGCCGAAACTTCCAGCACCGGATAACCCAGCGTGCGGTAAACCGCCAGCAAGGCATTCAGTGCGGGGGCGTTCTGCTCGTCGATCAGGTCGAACTTGTTGAGCAGCAGCAACGGCCGGATGCCGGCGTGCTCTGCAGCAACCAGATAACGGTCGATCAGGTTGGCATGGGGCTCGGGCAGCGGGGCGAAGACGATGACGATCATGTCGACGTTGGCCGCTACAGGCTTGAGCTGACCACGGCTGTCCGGGCGGCAGAGTTCGGTTTTACGCGGCAGTTGCGCCACGATCACACCGATGCCCTGGTTGCCGGCACGCCAGACCACCTGATCGCCGGTCACCAGCGCAGGCAGGTTGGCGCGCAAGTGGCAGCGGAATACTTGGCCGGCCAAATCGCCATCGAGGGCTTCGACTTCGACCTGCACACCGAAGTGCGCGATCACCAGGCCGGTTTGTTCCGGACCCAGGTCGCCGCCCTCAAGTGCCTCGACAGCCGAGGATTCGCGTTTGGCGGCGCGGGCAGCGCGTTCGCCCTGAATCTTTTCGATGCGCCAGTTTTGACGACGATTGAGTTGGCGTTTGGCCATGGGTGTTCCGTATCAAGAATGCAGCGATTAGGTAAAACGGCCGCGAGTTTAGCACGCCCGGCCGCCGGCCTAGGCTAAACTGCGCAGCATTGCCTAGGAGCCGACACATGCAAAACCCGCAGAATCTGATCTGGATCGACCTGGAAATGACCGGTCTGAACCCTGATACCGACGTCATCATCGAGATGGCCACCATCGTCACCGACAGTGACCTGAACACCTTGGCCGAAGGTCCGGTGATCGCCATCCACCACAGCGACGAGATCCTCGCCGGTATGGACGAGTGGAACACCCGTCAACACGGCGGCTCCGGGCTGACCCAACGGGTTCGCGACAGCCGCATCAGCATGGCCGAAGCCGAAGCCGAGACCATCGCTTTTCTGGAGAAATGGGTACCGAAGGGCAAGTCCCCGATCTGCGGCAACAGTATTTGCCAGGACCGTCGCTTCCTTTATACGCACATGAAATCCCTGGAAAGCTTCTTCCACTACCGCAACCTCGACGTCTCGACGCTTAAAGAGTTGGCCGCACGCTGGGCGCCGGACGTGCGCGACAGCTTCAAAAAGGGCAGCACCCACCTGGCGCTGGACGACATTCGCGAATCGATTGCCGAGCTGCAGCACTACCGCAAGCATTTCATCAAATTTTGATTCGGGTGTGTCCGTTCTGACGCCATCGCGGGCAAGCCCGCTCCCACATGATTTGCGATAACCCTGTGGGAGCGGGCTTGCCCGCGATTGGATGGTCCAGACATAGAGATGTTGAGGCCAGCGAACATTATCTGGCGCCCTCTTTTGGTGCCTCAGCGAAGTGAGTAGACTGCGCGCCTTCCTGCAAGGACCGCCACCATGTTGCTGATGCTTTACCTGATCGCCATTACCGCCGAAGCCATGACCGGCGCCCTGTCTGCGGGCCGTCGCGGCATGGATTGGTTTGGTGTGGTGCTGATCGCTTGCGTCACGGCCCTCGGTGGCGGTTCGGTGCGCGACGTGCTGCTCGGTCACTACCCGCTGACGTGGGTCAAACACCCGGAATACCTGGTGCTGACCTCAATTGCGGCGATGTTCACCGTCTTCGCTGCACGCTGGATGCGTCACCTGCGCTCGCTGTTTCTGGTGCTTGATGCCGTGGGACTGGTGGCGTTCACGCTGATCGGCTGCATGACCGCCCTGGAAATGGGCCACGGTATGTTGGTGGCTTCGGTCAGCGGCGTGATCACCGGGGTTTTCGGCGGCATCCTGCGCGACATCTTCTGCAACGACATCCCGCTGATTTTCCGCCGCGAGCTGTACGCCAGCGTTTCGTTCGCTGCGGCGTGGTGCTACATGCTGTGCATCTATCTGCAATTACCCGGCGAACAGGCAATTTTGATCACGCTGTTTGGTGGCTTCCTGCTGCGGTTACTGGCAATCCGATTTCACTGGGAAATGCCGAAGTTCGTTTATAACGACGAAGCCTGACGTTCGGCGTGTTGCTTCAGCGCCCACTCGACGTGTTCGCGCACCAACTCTGACGGGTAATCCCTGCGGGCCTTTAACGCCTCCAGCACCGGAATGCTCGACGGCGCATTGCCCAGTCCCACCGCCAGATTGCGCAGCCAGCGCTCATAACCCGCCCGCCGCAGCGGCGAACCTTCGGTGCTGCTGAGAAACTTCTCCTCATCCCACATGAACAGCTCTGCCAACTCCGCGTTGTCCAGATTGTGCCGTGGCTTGAAGTCGCTTTCGCCGGACGGACGGGCGAAGCGATTCCACGGGCAGACGATCTGACAATCATCGCAACCGAATACCCGATTGCCGATCAGTGGTCGTAAATCCTCCGGGATTGCACTTTTCAATTCGATGGTCAGGTAGGAAATGCAGCGTCGGGCGTCGAGTACATAAGGGCCGACGAAGGCATTGGTCGGGCAGATGTCCAGGCACGCCGTGCAGCGGCCGCAATGTTCGGTGCTGTGTGGTGGGTCGATCGGCAGCGGCAGGTCGACGAACAGTTCGCTGAGAAAGAAGTAACTGCCGGCCTTGCGATTCAAGACCAAGGTGT
This sequence comes from Pseudomonas sp. ANT_H12B, assembly GCF_008369325.1. Lineage (GTDB taxonomy): Bacteria > Pseudomonadota > Gammaproteobacteria > Pseudomonadales > Pseudomonadaceae > Aquipseudomonas. The sequence goes on from NZ_VOBI01000003.1 coordinate 433,896, forward strand.
TTTTGCCGATCCATCCAAGACCGGCCTGTTCGGCGATAGCTTTTTCCAGCACCGGCGCGCTGTCGACGAAGGCGCGGAAACCAAACGGACCGATTTCGGCCTGAATTTTATCGGCCAGTTGTTGCACGCGTTTACGGATCAATTTGTGGTAATCGCGGCCCAAGGCATAACGCGAGACGTAGGCTTTTTCCGGTTGTGCCAGTCGTTTGGCCATTTCGGTGTCGCCCGGCAGGTAGTCCATGCGTAGGGAAACGACCCGAAGCGTGCCGGGTACTAGCTCTTCCGGGTGTGAGCGTTTGCTGCCGTGGGCGCCCATGTAGTCCATTTCGCCGTGGTAGCCGGCCGCGAGCCAGCGCTCCAGGTGCTGCTCATGCTCGGCGAGATCGAGGCCGCTGATGCCGACTTGCTGAAAGCCCAGCTCGCGGCCCCAGTCCTTGATGGATTGGGCGAGGGCGGGCAGGTCTGTGGTAATAGCGGGCATGAGGCGAGAGAAACCGGAGCTGAGATGCGTATAATTCTGCCAGACATCGGAGCCCGAATACGCATGCCGCACACTAAAGATGAATTACCCGACGCGCTGTACAGCGCCGCGCAAGTGCGAGGGCTCGATGCGAGCCTGATCGCGGCCGGTACACCGGGCTTCGAATTGATGCAGCGCGCGGCCCATGCGACCTGGCGTGCGTTGGTCCGTCAATGGCCGACAGCCAGTGAACTGAGTGTGCTGGCCGGTCACGGCAACAACGCCGGGGACGGTTATCTGGTGGCGGTGCTGGCTCGGCGGGCCGGGTGGACGGTTCGAGTGCTGGCGGCGGGGGATCCGCAGCGTTTGCAAGGTGATGCGGCGTTGGCGTACGCCGAGGCTGTGTCCGAGCACGTTTCCATCGACGCCTGGACCGCGCAGTCCCAATTGCGCGGCATCGTGCTGGATGCCTTGCTGGGCACCGGCTTGACCGGTGAGGTGCGCGAGCCTTATGTCAGCGTTATCGCTGCGATAAACGCCTGTGCGTTGCCGGTTGTAGCGGTGGATATCCCCTCGGGTCTGAGTGCTGACACTGGCCGGGTACTGGGTGCTGCGGTGCGAGCCGACCTGACGGTGACCTTCATTGGTTTGAAACTGGGGCTTTTCACCGGTGATGCGGCGGACGTAATTGGCGAGTTGGTCTTCAACGACTTGCAAGCACCGCCGGAGTTGTTCGACGGAGCGGCCATCACTGCCCGTCGCCTGACGGCCGGTAACCTGCCGCGTCTGGCCGGCCGCGCTCCAGCGTCCCATAAAGGCAAATTCGGCCATGTATTGCTGATCGGCGGTGATCGCGGTGTTGGCGGCGCCATTCTGCTGAGTGCACAAAGTGCCCTGCGCAGTGGTGCGGGCATGGTGTCCGTGGCCACGCGCAGCGAACATGTTCCGGCCGCGCTGGCGAGAATTCCCGAAGCCATGGTGTTGGGCACATCGTCCCCCAATCAACTGATGGGACTGCTTCAAAAGGTTTCCGTGCTGGTGGTCGGCCCGGGCTTGGGTCAGGCTTCCTGGGGACGCAGCCTTTTGTCGGCCGCCGCCAACGCGCCGCTGCCGCAAGTCTGGGACGCCGATGCGTTGAATCTGCTGGCTGCAAAGCACGTGAGTTTGCCCAAGGACTGTGTCATCACGCCGCATCCGGGCGAAGCGGCGCGGTTGCTGGGGATAAGCACTGCGCAGGTTCAGGCTGATCGCCCGGCTGCCGCGCATGCGTTGAGCAAAAAATACACAGCTGTGGTGATTCTCAAAGGCGCTGGCAGTCTCATCGCCAGCCCCGATGGACGTCTGGCGTTGTGTCATCAGGGCCATCCGGCCATGGCCACCGCCGGTTTGGGCGATGTATTGGCCGGTCTGGTCGGCGCGTTGCTGGCCCAAGGCATGCAGGCATTCGACGCAGCCTGTCTGGCGGTCTGGCTGCACGCCAATGCCGGCGCGCAAGAAGGTAAATTTGGCCGTGGGCTGGCGGCCAGTGACCTGATCCCAGCCATTCGTCAGTTGTTGGAGGAGCAAGCACCGTGTCTGAAGTAACCCTGTACCTGGCTGATGAAGAGGCGATGACCGCGTTTGGCGCTCGCATTGCACAAACCACGAAAGGGCACGGTCTGATTTTTCTCGAGGGAGATCTCGGGGCGGGGAAAACCACGCTGTCCAGGGGCATCATCCGGGGTTTGGGACATGTCGGCGCGGTAAAGAGTCCGACCTTCACCCTGGTCGAGCCCTACGAGATTGGTGACATTCGGGCTTTCCATTTCGACCTCTATCGTCTGGTCGATCCTGAAGAACTGGAGTACCTCGGCATCCGCGATTACTTCGACGACGACGCTTTGTGCCTGATCGAATGGCCCCAGAAGGGTGCAGGCTTTTTGCCAAAGCCCGACCTGACCATTACCATTAGCCCGCAAGACAGCGGGCGTTCGCTGAAAATTTTGTCCCAGGGCTCGCGTGGCGAGTCGTGGTGTGCCGCTTTGGCATTGGAATCCAATTAAATGATGGGGTTAGGTATGCGCTTTCGCGCGTTGGTTGCTGCCGTAGGGATGTTGTATTTGGCGGTGACCGTCGACGCTGTGGCCGAGTCGAAGGTCAGCAGCGTTCGCCTGTGGCGGGCGCCGGACAATACACGTCTGGTGTTCGACCTGACCGGTCCGGTGCAGCACAGCGTCTTTACCCTGACGGCTCCGGACCGGCTGGTGATCGACATCAATGGCGCGAGTCTCGGGGCGCCATTGAACGTCAATAGTTCGAACACCCCGATCACCGCGATGCGCTCGGCTCAACGCACCCCGACCGACCTGCGGGTGGTCATCGATCTGAAAAAAGCCGTCACCCCGAAAAGCTTCACCCTGGCGCCGAACGCCCAGTATGGCAATCGCCTGGTGGTCGACCTGTTCGATAACCCCGCCGATGCCGCGCCAATACCGCCGCCCACCAACGTCGCAAGGGTGGCCCCGGTTCCGGTCACGCCGGTTGAACCTGCGGTCAAGCTGCCGCCCGCACCGGCCGGCAAGCGCGATATCGTCGTAGTCATCGATGCCGGCCACGGCGGCGAAGACCCGGGCGCCTCGGGCTCTCGCGGTCAGCGCGAGAAAGACGTAGTACTGGCCATCGCCCGCGAACTGCAACGTCAGGTCAATGGCATGAAAGGCTTCCGCGCCGAACTGACCCGCACCGGCGACTACTTCATTCCGTTGCGCGGCCGTACCGAAATCGCCCGCAAGAAGGGCGCCGACCTGTTCGTTTCGATTCACGCCGACGCCGCGCCGTCGGCCGCAGCCTTCGGTGCCTCGGTGTTTGCCCTGTCTGATCGCGGTGCTACCTCGGAAACGGCCCGTTGGCTGGCCGACAGCGAAAACCGTTCTGACTTGATCGGCGGTGCCGGCAACGTCAGCCTCGATGACAAGGACCGCATGCTGGCGGGCGTGCTGCTCGACCTGTCGATGACTGCTTCCCTGACCTCCAGCCTGAACGTCGGCCAGAAGGTGCTGAGCAATATCGGCCGCGTCACGCCGCTGCACAAACAACGCGTGGAACAGGCCGGGTTCATGGTGCTGAAGTCGCCGGATATCCCCTCGATCCTGGTGGAAACCGGGTTCATCTCCAACGCCAAAGAAGCTTCCAAGCTTGCCGCAGCGAACCACCAGCAAGCGCTGGCGCGTTCGATCAGCAGCGGCGTGCGTCAGTTCTTCCAGCAGAACCCACCACCGGGCACCTACATCGCCTGGCTGCGTGATTCCGGAGGGATCGCACAAGGTCCTCGTGACCATCGGGTGAACCCCGGCGAGACGCTGGCGATGATTGCCGTGCGATATCAGGTGTCTCCGGCCACACTGCGCAACGCCAACAAGCTGTCGAGTGATGAGCTCAAAATCGGTCAGCACTTGACCATTCCCGGCACTGAATTGGCGGCCAAAGAATGAACCAGGTGCTGACCAACACGGCTCGCATCGAGCTGCTCAGCCCGAGACTGGCGAACCAGATTGCCGCCGGTGAGGTGGTTGAGCGCCCGGCTTCGGTGATCAAGGAGTTGCTGGAAAACAGCCTCGACTCCGGCGCCAGGCGTATCGATGTCGATGTGGAGCAGGGCGGCGTCAAGCTGCTGCGGGTGCGTGACGATGGCAGCGGCATTTCTGCCGATGACCTGCCGCTGGCCCTGGCGCGACACGCCACCAGCAAAATCCGCAACCTGGAAGATCTCGAGCAGGTCATGAGCCTGGGCTTTCGCGGTGAAGCCCTCGCGTCGATCAGCTCCGTGGCACGCCTGACCCTGACGTCCCGCACCAAAGAGGCCGATCAGGCCTGGCAGGTCGAAACCGAAGGCCGGGACATGGCGCCTCGCGTGCAGCCAGCGGCCCATCCGGTGGGCACGTCGGTGGAAGTGCGTGACTTGTTTTTCAATACCCCGGCACGACGCAAGTTTCTCAAAACCGAAAAAACCGAATTCGATCACCTGCAAGAAGTGATCAAGCGTCTGGCGTTGGCGCGCTTCGACGTGGCGTTCCATCTGCGCCACAACGGCAAGACCATCCTCAGCCTGCATGAGGCCCATGATGATGCTGCCCGCGCCCGGCGAGTGGCGGCGATTTGCGGCTCGGGTTTCCTTGAACAGGCGCTGCCGATTGAAATCGAACGCAACGGCCTGCATTTGTGGGGTTGGGTCGGGTTGCCGACATTCAATCGCAGCCAGGCAGACTTGCAGTATTTCTTTGTGAACGGCCGTGCCGTACGCGACAAACTGGTAGCCCACGCGGTGCGCCAGGCCTATCGCGACGTGCTGTTCAACGGTCGGCACCCCACGTTCGTGCTGTTTTTCGAGGTTGATCCGGCAGGCGTTGATGTCAACGTGCACCCGACCAAGCACGAAGTGCGCTTCCGTGACGGGCGCATGGTTCACGATTTCCTCTATGGCACCCTGCACCGCGCCTTGGGCGATGTGCGGCCGGAAGACCATCTGGCCGCGCCTGTCGCGACGGCCATCGTTCGACCGACCGGCATTGATGCTGGCGAGTTCGGTCCGCAGGGCGAAATGCGTCTGGCGGCCAATGCCTTGCTGGAACAGCCTCAGGCTCAGCCGTCGTTCAATACGCCGGCAGGCTCGGGCGCTGGTGCCGGTTATCAATATCAGTACTCGCCGCGGCCTCAATCGGGTGTGCCTGTGGCTGAAGCTCAGGCCGCCTACCGTGAGTTTTTTGCGCCGTTGCCAGAAGCGAACGCGGTCGCTCTGCCGGCCGGGCAGGATGATATTCCGCCGCTGGGTTATGCACTGGCGCAGCTCAAAGGCATCTATATTCTTTCGGAAAACGCCCAAGGCCTGGTACTGGTGGACATGCATGCCGCGCACGAGCGGATCATGTACGAACGCCTGAAAATCGCCATGGCCAGCGAAGGCTTGAGCGGCCAGCCGCTGCTGGTGCCGGAATCGCTGGCGGTCAGTCAACGTGAAGCCGATTGCGCCGAAGAGCACGTCGCGTGGTTCCAGCGTCTGGGCTTTGAATTGCAACGCCTGGGTCCGGAATCCCTGGCGATCCGGCAGATTCCGGCCTTGCTCAAGCAGGCCGAAGCCAATCGACTGGTCAGCGATGTACTCGCAGACCTGATGGAATATGGCACCAGCGACCGGATTCAGGCGCACCTGAACGAACTGCTTGGCACCATGGCCTGCCACGGCGCGATTCGTGCGAATCGGCGTCTGGCACTGCCGGAAATGAACGGTCTGCTGCGCGATATGGAAAACACCGAGCGCAGCGGTCAATGCAACCATGGCCGACCGACCTGGACCCAACTGGGCCTGGACGATCTGGACAAACTGTTCTTGCGCGGTCGCTGATGAGCCAGCTACCACCCGCGATTTTCCTGATGGGGCCGACCGCCGCCGGCAAGACCGACCTGGCCATCGAACTCACCAAAGTCCTGCCCTGCGAGCTGATCAGCGTCGATTCAGCGCTGGTCTACCGCGGCATGGACATTGGCACTGCCAAACCTTCCAAAGAGCTTTTGGCCGAATTCCCGCACCGCTTGATTGATATTCTCGACCCGGCAGAGAGCTATTCGGCCGCGGATTTCCGTCGTGATGCCCTGAAGGCCATGGCGGAGATCACCGCGCGGGGCAAAATTCCGCTGCTTGTAGGCGGCACGATGCTCTACTACAAGGCTTTGGTCGAAGGATTGGCGGACATGCCGGCAGCCGATCCCGAGGTCCGCGCGCAGATCGAAGAGGAGGCTGCACGCCTTGGCTGGCAAGCCCTGCACGAACAATTGGCGGTGATCGATCCAGAATCCGCCGCCCGCATTCATCCGAACGATCCTCAGCGGCTCAGTCGAGCACTGGAAGTTTATCGCGTCAGCGGTCAAAGCATGACCGCTCTTCGTTTGCAACAATCTGCGCAAAGTACTGAAGCAGCCGCTTCGGGACGTCAACAATTGCCCTATACTGTCGCGAACTTGGCCATTGCTCCGGCAAATCGCCAGGTACTGCACGAGCGAATTAAACAAAGATTCACTTTAATGTTGGAACAGGGATTCATTGACGAGGTCGTAGCCCTGCGTAAGCGAAGTGACCTGCATGCCGGGTTGCCGTCTATACGTGCAGTAGGCTACCGACAAGTCTGGGACTACCTGGATGGCAAGCTGACGCAAGCCGAGATGCAGGAGCGTGGAATCATTGCCACGCGCCAATTGGCAAAGCGCCAGTTCACCTGGCTGCGCAGTTGGGCTGATTTACACTGGTTGGACAGCCTGGATTGCGACAATCTGCCGCGCGCCTTGAAATACCTTGGGACCATCTCCATATTGAGCTGAGTCCTTGCAATTGCCGTCTATCCTTGGGGGTGTGACGGCCACAAGCCATCTGTTTACCTATTTTTTATATTGAATCCTTAAAGGAGTGCGGCACATGTCAAAAGGGCATTCGCTACAAGACCCTTACTTGAATACTTTACGTAAAGAGAAAGTTGGGGTGTCTATCTACCTGGTCAACGGGATCAAACTGCAAGGTACGATCGAATCTTTCGACCAGTTCGTTATCCTGCTGAAGAACACCGTCAGCCAGATGGTTTACAAACACGCTATCTCTACAGTGGTGCCGGTTCGTCCAATTCGTCTGCCTAGCGCAACCGAATCCGAAGCAGGTGACGCTGAGCCAGGTAACGCCTGATAGGAGTCTCCTTTGTTCTTTGAGCGCCACGGTGGTGGTGAGCGAGTGATCCTCGTTCACTTGGATGGACAGGACCCTGAGGCGCGCGAAGATCCGCAGGAGTTTCAGGAATTGGCTAATTCGGCCGGCGCCGAGACCGTTGCGTTTTTTAACGTACCGCGTCATCGGCCAACCGCCAAATTCCTGATCGGTAGCGGCAAGGTCGAGGAGTTACGCGACCTGGTTCATGCCGAAAAGGCAGATCTGGTGATCTTCAATCACATCCTCACGCCCAGTCAGGAACGTAACCTCGAACGTGTTTTCGAGTGTCGCGTGATCGACCGTACCGGTCTGATTCTCGATATTTTCGCCCAGCGCGCCCGTACCCATGAAGGCAAGCTCCAGGTAGAACTGGCCCAGCTTGACCACATGAGCACCCGACTGGTTCGTGGCTGGACCCACCTTGAGCGTCAGGGTGGCGGTATCGGCATGCGTGGCCCGGGTGAAACCCAGCTGGAAACCGACCGTCGTTTGCTGCGGGTTCGCCTGCGGCAGATCAAAGGCCGGTTGGAAAAAGTGCGCAGCCAGCGCGAACAGTCGCGACGCGGCCGTTCGCGTGCGGATATTCCTACCGTGTCCCTTGTGGGCTATACCAACGCCGGCAAATCCACGCTCTTCAATAACGTGACGAAATCCGACGTGTACGCGGCTGACCAGTTGTTTGCCACGCTGGACCCGACCTTGCGCCGTCTGGAGCTCGACGACCTGGGACCGATTGTCCTGGCCGATACGGTGGGTTTCATACGTCACTTGCCCCACAAACTGGTCGAGGCATTTCGGTCTACGCTCGAAGAGTCGAGCAACTCAGACCTGCTGTTGCACGTGATCGATGCGGCCGAACCGGATCGCATGTTGCAGATCGAGCAGGTGATGGTGGTGCTGGGCGAGATTGGTGCCCAGGACTTGCCGATCCTCGAGGTCTATAACAAACTCGATTTGCTTGAAGGCGTTGAGCCACAAATCCAGCGCGACGAAAACGGCAAGCCTCAACGGGTCTGGCTTTCGGCGCGTGATGGCAGTGGACTGGAATTGCTTGAGCAAGCCATTGCCGAGTTGCTGGGCAGTGAGTTGTTTATCGGCACCTTGCGCTTGCCGCAACGTTTTGCTCGACTGCGTGCGCAGTTTTTCGAACTCGGTGCGGTGCAGAAAGAAGAACATGACGAAGAAGGCATCAGTTTGCTGGCCGTTCGCTTGCCGCGAGTCGAGTTGAATCGACTGGTGAGCCGTGAAGGTTTGCAACCGATGGAATTCATCGAGCAACACACTTTGCAATAAAAGCCTGAGAAAGCGGTTGTGCCGTGGTGACAGGCATTCTGTAGCATTGGTCGGCGCGCCGTGGGTGCGTCTTTGCTTTATCAGATGGAGAGCGCTATGGCTTGGAATGAGCCGGGTGGCAACTCGAATAATCAGGATCCTTGGGGTGGCAAGCGCCGCAATAACGGCGACCGCAAGGGACCACCGGATCTCGACGAGGCCTTCCGAAAGCTGCAGGAAAGCCTGAACGGGTTGTTCGGTGGTGGTAAAAAACGTGGTGATGACGGCGGTGGTTCGGGCAAGAGAGGCGGCTTCGGCGGTCTGCTCGGCATCGGTCTGGTCGTGTTGGCGGCCGTGTGGCTGTATAGCGCGGTCTATGTCGTCGACGAGCAGGAGCAAGCCGTGGTGCTGCGCTTCGGCAAGTACTATGAAACCGTCGGCCCGGGCCTGAACATCTATTTCCCGCCGCTTGATCGCAAGTACCTGGAGAACGTCACGCGTGAGCGTGCCTACACCAAGCAGGGTCAAATGCTGACTGAAGACGAGAACATCGTCGAAGTGCCGCTGACCGTGCAGTACAAGATCAGCAACCTGCAGGACTTCGTGCTGAGTGTCGATCAGCCGGAAATCAGCCTGCAGCATGCGACCGAAAGTGCCTTGCGCCATGTGGTGGGTTCCACCGCGATGGACCAGGTGCTGACCGAAGGTCGTGAATTGATGGCCAGCGAAATCAAGGAGCGTCTGCAACGCTTCATGGATACCTACCGCACCGGCATCACCATTACTCAGGTCAACGTACAGAACGCAGCGGCACCGCGTGAAGTGCAGGAAGCTTTCGATGACGTGATTCGCGCCCGTGAAGACGAGCAGCGTTCGCGCAACCAGGCTGAAACCTATGCCAACGGCGTCGTGCCGGAAGCCCGTGGCCAGGCCCAGCGCATCCTTGAAGATGCCAATGGTTACCGCGACGAAACCGTCTCGCGCGCCAAGGGTGAGGCGGACCGCTTCACCAAGCTGGTCGCCGAGTATCGCAAGGCTCCTGAAGTGACCCGTGAGCGTCTGTACCTGGACACCATGCAGGAAGTCTTCAGCAATACCAGCAAGGTTCTCGTGACCGGCAACAAGAACGGCCAGAGCAATCTGCTGTACTTGCCGCTGGACAAGATGGTCGAAAGTGGTCGCAACACCAGCACGTCAGTGACTGGCGCGGCTGCCACCAGCAATGAAGCGAATGCACGTGCGGCAGCTGATCTGCAGCAACAGCCAACACGTACCAGGGAGAGTCGCTGATGAGCAATAAATCGCTGATCACCCTTATTGTTGTTGTCGTTGTGGCGATCGCAGCCTGGAACTGCTTTTACATCGTGGCTCAGACCGAGCGTGCGGTGCTGCTGCAGTTCGGTCGCGTGGTCCAGGCTGATGTTCAGCCGGGCCTGCATGTGAAAGTGCCTTACGTTAACCAGGTGCGCAAATTCGACGCACGCCTGATGACGCTGGATGCACCGACACAGCGCTTCCTGACGCTGGAAAAGAAAGCCGTGATGGTTGATGCCTACGCCAAGTGGCGCGTGAAAGATGCCGAGCGCTTCTACACCGCAACCTCCGGCCTCAAGCAGATTGCTGACGAGCGTCTTTCCCGTCGTCTGGAATCGGGCCTGCGCGACCAGTTCGGTAAGCGCACGCTCCATGAAGTAGTTTCTGGTGAGCGTGACGCTTTGATGTCCGATATCACCGCTTCGTTGAACACGATGGCGGAAAAAGAGCTGGGCATCGAAGTGGTCGATGTTCGGGTCAAGGCTATCGACCTGCCGAAAGAAGTGAACCGCAGTGTGTTCGAGCGTATGAGCTCCGAGCGTGAGCGTGAAGCTCGCGAGCACCGCGCCAAGGGTAACGAACTGGCAGAAGGCATTCGTGCCGACGCCGATCGTCAACGCCGCGTGCTGCTGGCTGAAGCCTATCGTGAATCCGAAGAGGTTCGCGGTGATGGTGACGCCCAGGCCGCTGCGATCTACTCAAAGGCCTATGGCCAGGACCAGGAGTTCTACGGTTTCTATCGTAGCCTGCGCGCCTACCGTGAAAGCTTCGCGAACAAATCCGACGTCATGGTCCTGGACCCAAGCAGTGACTTCTTCCGTTACCTGGAAAAAGCCAAGCCTTGATACAGCGTTGACCTGAATCATCCCCCCGCCTGGCGGCTAACACCTCGGGCGGGGTGATCCTTTGGGAAAACGTGTGTATGATGCGGCAGCCGGGAAATTCCCGGCTTTTTTGCGTCTGCACGTTTGATTGCAGTTTTTAATGCAAGACATCGAGTTGAATGACTCGACAGGTTTTTCGAGGAAAGTGGTTGGCGAAGTCGATTTCAGGCTTTTCGCCGCGTTGTTCATGCGCGTGGTTTGTGCACTGAACCGATCATTTTCTGCTTCACTCAAGGCTCGCCCAAAGGCTTGCCGCCCGGATCATAGGGGAATGGCGTAATGGCAACGGTAGACCGCTGGCTGCTGCCAGATGGCATCGAAGAAGTACTGCCACCGGAGGCGGCGCGCATCGAAGTAGCGCGTCGTCAGGTGTTGGATCTGTTCCAGAGCTGGGGTTACGAGTTTGTCGTGACTCCCCATATCGAGTACCTGGAATCCCTGCTGACCGGCGCGGGCCAGGACCTCGATCTGCGTACCTTCAAGGTCATCGACCCGCAATCGGGCCGGCAGATGGGTTTCCGTGCCGACATCACGCCGCAAGTGGCGCGCATCGATGCGCATACTTTGCGTCGCGAAGGCCCGAGCCGTCTTTGCTATGCCGGCAGCGTGCTGCACGCTCAGCCGCGCGCCTTGTCGTCCTCGCGTAGCCCGATCCAGTTGGGCGCCGAGTTGTACGGTGATGCCAGCCCGAGCAGCGACGTGGAAGTCATCAGCCTGATGCTGGCCATGCTGCAACTGGCTGACGTGCCGGATGTGCACATGGACCTCGGTCACGTCGGTATTTACCGTGGCCTGGCCCGCGCGGCCGGGTTGTCGGGTGAAGTTGAACAACAGTTGTTCGATGCATTGCAACGCAAGGCCATCGACGAGGTCATTACCTTGACCGAAGGCTTGCCCGCCGATCTGTCGGGCATGCTGCGCGCGTTGGTCGACCTGTGTGGCGGTCGTGAAGTATTGAGCGCTGCCCGCGAGCGTCTGGCGAATGCGCCGGAGCCAGTTTTGGCGGCTCTGGACGACTTGCTGGCGATTGCCGAACGTCTGTCCACGCGTTTCCCGGAATTACCGCTTTACTTCGACTTGGGTGAATTGCGCGGCTACCACTACCACACCGGTGTGGTGTTCGCGGTGTTCGTACCCGGTGTTGGCCAGTCCATTGCCCAGGGCGGTCGTTACGACGACATCGGCGCCGACTTCGGTCGGGCTCGTCCGGCAACCGGCTTTTCCACCGATTTGAAAACCCTGGTGACCCTGGGGCGTGCTGAGATCGAGTTACCGTCTGGCGGTATCTGGATGCCTGACAGTACGGATGCGGCACTCTGGCAGCAGGTTTGCCAGTTGCGCAGTGAGGGTCAGCGTGTCGTTCAGGCGTTGCCTGGGCAACCTTTGGCCGCCGCCCGTGAAGCGGACTGCGACCGGCAATTGATTCAGCAGAACGGGCTTTGGCAAGTATTGCCACTGGCTTCTTGAGTTTTCCTGCCGGCCCGCCGCCGGCACCAAGTTTGCGCGAATGAGGACAAGTGTTATGGGTAAGAATGTCGTAGTCCTGGGCACCCAATGGGGTGATGAGGGCAAAGGCAAGATCGTTGATCTGCTGACCGAACATGCTGCCGCCGTAGTGCGCTACCAGGGTGGCCACAACGCTGGTCACACTTTGGTGATCGATGGCGAAAAAACCGTCTTGCACCTGATCCCGTCGGGCGTGCTGCGCGAAGGCGTGCAGTGCCTGATCGGCAACGGTGTGGTGGTTGCACCCGACGCTCTGCTGCGGGAAATCATCAAGCTGGAAGAGAAAGGCGTCCCGGTGCGCGAGCGCCTGCGTATCAGCCCGTCCTGTCCGCTGATCCTGTCCTTCCACGTAGCGTTGGACCAGGCCCGTGAAAAGGCCCGTGGCGAACTGAAGATCGGTACGACCGGTCGCGGCATCGGCCCGGCGTATGAAGACAAGGTTGCACGTCGTGGCCTGCGTGTGGGCGACCTGCTCAACATGCCGCGCTTTGAAGACAAGCTGCGTGAGCTGGTGGACTACCACAACTTCATGCTGGTGGGTTACTACAAAGAGCCTGCCATCGAGTTCGAAAAAACCCTGGCCGAGTGCAAAGAGTACGCTGAACTGCTCAAGCCGTTGATGCTGGACGTGACGGCCGAGCTCCACGACCTGCGTCGCGCCGGCAAAGACATCATGTTCGAAGGCGCCCAAGGTTCGTTGCTCGACATCGACCACGGTACCTATCCGTACGTGACCAGCTCCAACACCACCGCAGGTGGCGTGGCGACCGGTTCGGGCGTTGGCCCGATGTTCCTGGATTACATCCTGGGCATCACCAAGGCTTACACCACTCGCGTAGGTTCGGGCCCATTCCCGACTGAGCTGTTTGACGAAGTGGGCGCTCACCTGGCCAAGCAAGGTCACGAGTTCGGCGCTACCACCGGCCGTGCCCGTCGTTGCGGCTGGTTCGACGCCGTTATCCTGCGTCGTGCTATCGATGTGAACAGCATCTCGGGCATCTGCCTGACCAAGCTCGACGTGCTCGACGGCCTCGAAACCATCAACATCTGCGTCGGCTACAAAGATGCGCAAGGCAATGCCGTTGCCCCGACTGATGCTGACAGCTACTTGGGCCTGCAGCCTGTGTACGAAGAAGTGCCGGGCTGGACCGAGTCGACTGTGGGTGCCAAAACCATGGAAGAACTGCCAGCTAACGCCCGTGCTTACATCAAGCGCGTTGAAGAGTTGGTCGGTGCGCCGATCGACATTATTTCGACGGGCCCGGACCGCAACGAAACTATCGTTCTGCGTCATCCGTTCGCTTAATAAGTCGTTGATGTAAAAGATAAAGGCCTCTCATTTGGGGCCTTTGTCGTTTCTGTCTGTCGGGCGGCACGACCTTTGCTGTGATGTTGATTAAAAGCATCGCTTCCAGTGCGCCATCAATTTAATGGCGCCAAGCAGAGGGATTTTAAGTGTCAGCCATTCTCTCACTGTTACAAAGCCGTCTTCTGCGGCCTGTGTTCGTTACCCTTGGTATCGCCCTTTTGGTGCAAGTGCTGGTTGCCGTCGCCCTGACCCGGAGCACGGTGACTGCATTGGAAGCCGACTTGGGCGTCCGTCTGGGGGCTGACAGTCAAAAGCTCTCTGGTGAGCTGGAGCAGGCGGGGCGTGAAGTCACGTCGAGCCTCGACAGTCTGTCGACCAATACCCGTCAGCGGCTCACCGCCGGCCTGTCGTCACGTCTGAAGGACGAGCAGGCACAACTGCGTGGGACATTGGAAAAAGACCTGAAGGACTCTGCCAATGATATGGCGCAACTTCTGGCTTCAGTCGCACCTCGCGCCATGTGGGACAGCGACGTTCCAACCCTGTCCGAATTCGCCCGCCGGGCCCAGCGCAATCCCAACGTGTTGTTCGTGATCTACGACGACGCTACCGGCCAGCACCTGACGCGCTATCTGAACCGCGAGAACCCGATCAACAAAGCGCTGCTGGAGAAGGGCCAGGGCGAGCGCGCATTGGACAAAGTGCTGGATGCGGCGAAAAACGATCCATCGGTCTACTATCTCGAAGCCTCAATCAGCCCCAATGGCGTGGAAATCGGCAAGGTCTTGATGGGCGTCTCCACCGCTTCCGTGGAAGTCGATCTGGCTGCCCTCGACAAGCGCTTTTCGGCGCTGATCGCCAGCAGTGATCAATTGGTGGGCGACAGCCTCAAGGGCGCGGCAGCTGATAGTGCAGCAGCGATGGGCGCGCGCCTGAAGTCGGCGCAGTCCACGGCTTCGGAGATGCAGGCCAACACCACCAGCACCGTGCAGGAAGCGGCGGGTACCTTGCGCTGGCGCATCGGTATGGGCCTGGCGGTGGTGGGCTTCGGCGTGTTGCTGTTGCTGGCCGTGGTGCTGGGTCGTCGCGTGGTCAATCGCCTGAAGCTGCTGATTGCAGCCATGGATGACCTGGCGGCGGGCGAGGGCGATCTGACCAAGCGCGTGCAGATCAACAGCAAGGACGAAATCGGCGACATGGCCTCGGCGGTCAATCGCTTTGTGGATAAGTTGCAGCCGATCGTGCGCGAAGCGGGTGATGTCGCCCAGCGCACTGGCGTGGAAATCGGCGCGATGACCTTGCGCAATGCCGGGGCCGATAAAGCGGCGGGCATGCAGCGCGATGAAGTGGCCGAGAGCCTGCGTGCGTTGTCACAAATGGCTGACGAAGCCCAGTCTGAAAGTCATGCCATGCAGGCAGCCTTGCAGCAAGTGGTGGATATTCGTTCGGCCACGGATGAAAACACGCGGACGTCGGCGAAAGTCGGCAGCCTGATCGAGGCGCTGGCCGGGCAGGTCGATACCGGCGCGAAAGTCATCGAGCGGCTGGCGCAGCAGAGTGAGCAGATTGAAGTGGTGCTGACGGTGATTCACGGGATCGCCGAGCAAACCAACCTGCTGGCGCTGAACGCGGCGATCGAGGCGGCCCGGGCTGGCGAGACTGGTCGCGGGTTTGCCGTGGTGGCCGACGAAGTACGGGCGCTGGCGAGCAAGACGCAAAGCTCTACCGGCGACATTCAGGCGCACATCGTTGCCTTGCAACAAGGTGCGCGTGAGGCTGTGGCGGCGATCGGTCAGGCCGGACGTCAGGCCAGCGAAGGGTTGCTGGTGTTGCGTGACAGTGCGCGGTTGCAGCAGTCGGTGCAGGCGTCGGTCGAGCAGGTGCATGCGGCGATTGGTTTGGCGACGCAGGCAGCGGCTCACCAGGCGCAAGGTGCGCATGCGGTGCGTGGTCGGGTTGAGACCATTCATGCACAGGCTGAGAAAGCGGCTCAGGCGGTGGTGGAAACCACGGCCAGCGGCAAGGTGCTGGATGGGTTGGCGGCGCAGTTGAAGGCTAGTCTGGGGCAGTTCAGGGCCTGATCGGTTTTCTGGTCTGGCCCCTTCGCGAGCAAGCCCGCGATGGCGGTCTCAACGGCTCAGATACATCCGAGTCGTGAGCAGATAAACCGGCAACCCCGACACCAAAATCAACAACGCCGCATAAGGCGCCGCTGCCGCAAACTCCACATTCGCGGTATGCGCCCAGACCTCCGTCGCCAGCGTGTTGAGCCCGGTCGGACTCAGTAGCAACGTCGCCGTCAGCTCCTTCATCGCGTCCAGGAATACCAGCGCAAACGCCGCACCCAGCGCCGGGAAGATGATCGGCAATGTCACCCGGCAAAACGCACTAAAAGACGATGCCCCCAGCGTGCGTGCCGCCTCCTCCAGTTGCGGTGCCGCTTTGTTCAGTGCCGTACGAATCGGCGCCTGAGCCAATGGCAGAAACAACAGCGCATAAGCGATCAGCAGCAGCGCTGAAGTCTGGTACAGCACCGGCACATAGTGCAGGGCGAAATACACCAGCGTCAGCGCGATCACCAGTCCTGGCAGTGCATGCAGCAGATACGGCAAGCGTTCGGCCCAGATCGCCAATGAGCCTTTGTAGCGCACCACCAGTAATCCCACCGGAACGGCCAGCACAAGGCACAATGCTGCGCCGCCAAGCGACAGCGCCAGGGATGACAGCAGCGCTTCACTGATGGCTGCCACCGGGAATGCGGCCGACGAGCCCACGGCCAGCCAGTACGCGAGCATCCCCAGCGGAATGCCGCTGCCGATGATCGCCAGCGCCAGGCAATAGGCTTGTCCGACGACAGCCCAAGGCCCGAGTCGGACTTGCTCCGCACGCCGCGCTGCACCTTGACCCGTACGCACATGACGGCCCTTGCCCCGAACTCGCAGCTCCAGCCATAGCAATATCAGACACAGCGCCAGCAACACAGCCGAAAGCATCGCCGCATTGGCGTTGCTGAACTCGAGCTCGAACTGCTGATAAATCGCCGTAGTGAAAGTCTGCAGCCCGATGATCGACAGTGCACCGAACTCCACCAGCATATGCAGAGCAATCAGCAACGAGCCGGCGAGCAGCGACGGCCAGAGCAGTGGGAGGGTGATCCTGAAAAACACACCCCAGCGATTCTGCCCCAGCGTTCGGGCGGACTCTTCCAGTGACGGATCAAGATTGCGCAGGGTCGCCGCCACGGGCAGAAAGATCAGCGGATATTTGGACAGGGTCATCACCAGAATTGCCCCGCCCAGGCCTTCGAAATGTGCGCTCAGGGACACCCAGGTAAAACTGCTGACGAACGCCGGCACCGCGAACGGCAAACACAGGATCACGCCCCACAGTCGCCGCCCCGGCAGATTGCTGCGTTCCAGCAACCACGCCAGCGACAGACCGATCACGCCGCAAGCCAGCGTCACGCCGACCATCAGCGCGAGCGTGTTGCGCAGCAGCCCGAACACGTACGGCCGCCACAACAAATGCAGCGCCTCGGCCCAACCGGCCTGCCAGGTCTTGAGCCCGACATACGCCAGCGGCAAAAGGCTGAGCAACACCAGCAGCAAAACCGGCAGCAACAGCCAGAATGACGGCCGTTTGCGCCGTGGCACGTAACCCCCGCGCGAGGCGGGGGCGGATAACGATGCGCTCATCAGTTCAAGCCAACGTCACGTTCCAGGTCCAGGGCTTCTTCGGCGTTGCCCAGGTCGGCCGGCGTGACTTTCGGCGCTTCAAGTTCGCTGAACGGTTTGAGGCCGCGATCCGATTCCATGCCCTTGTGCAACGGGTACTCGGCGGTGGTCTGGGTGATCACGCGCTGGCCTTCTTCGCTGGCCATGTAGGCGAGGAGTTGCTGGGCTTCTTTTGGGTGTTTGCTGGATTTCAATACGGCAGCACTGGAAACGGTGATCAACCCGCCGACGTCGCCGCCAGTGAAGTAATGCAGTTTCGAATCGAGCTGGCCTTTTTCGCGCTGCAAGGCGAACCAGTAATAGTTGTTCACCAACACAGTGGCGACTTCGCCATTCTCCACCGCTTTCAGCGCGACCATGTTGTTACTGTAGGTCTTGCCGAAAGCGCGCAGGCCAGTCAGCCATTCTTCGGCCGCGTCCCTGCCGTGCACTTTGATGATTGCCACGGCTTGTTCCTGGAACGCGCCGCTGGTGGGTACGAAACCGACCTTGCCTTGCCATTTCGGATCGGAGAATTCCATTACTGACTTGGGCAGGTCTTTTTCGTCGATCAGTTTCGGATTGAAGGCGACGACCCGAACCCGAGCAGTGACGCCAATCCAGGTGCCGTTGCCGGCAACATAATCTTTGGGAAGCACTTCAAGGGTGGCGGCATCGGTCTTCGCCAGCAGGCCTCGTTCGCCGAGTTTGTTCAGTGGCGGCGACTCTTCGGTGTAGATCACGTCGGCGGGGGAGCGATCACCTTCTTCGACAACCTGGCTGGCGAGCTGGTTGCTGCTGCCTTTGCGCACATTGACGTGAATCCCGGTCTTGGCTTCGAAAGCCTTGGCGATGGCATCGCCGACTTCTTTGTGTTGACCGTTATAGAGGGTCAGGGAAGCCGGGTCGGCGGCTTGGACCAGGGGAGTAGTGAGTGCCAGGCCGAGCAGGGTGATGGTCAGGCCGCGGCGCAGGGTATTTCGAAACATCATTCGCAGGGTTCCTCACTGTCGCATTGCAAAAACTTGAAACAATGATAAACGATATTGTTTCTCAAGTGCGCCTTGCGGGGCTGACAGGCGTTGGCTAGAGCCCCGCGCCCTAACTTTTTAAACCTCAGAAACGCAAAAACCCGCTTTCGCGGGTTTTGTGAAATTCAAGATCATGACCTTGAATTTGAATTGGTGCCCAGAAGAAGACTCGAACTTCCACGACCTTGCGGTCACCAGCACCTGAAGCTGGCGTGTCTACCAATTTCACCATCTGGGCATTATCGCAAGCGTTACCGCTGTTGATGTGGCGCACTATACGGAGAGCATTTTGATCTGTAAACCCCTGATTTAGTTTTAATAAATCAGAAGCTTAGAATGCAAAAAACCCGCTTTCGCGGGTTTTTGTGTGAGCCTTGAAATTGATCTAATCTCAAGCTCGAAATTGGTGCCCAGAAGAAGACTCGAACTTCCACGACCTTGCGGTCACCAGCACCTGAAGCTGGCGTGTCTACCAATTTCACCATCTGGGCATATCGGCAATGCGTCTGCGTCATCGATGGCGCGCACTATACGGAGCGTCTTTTTAACTGTAAACCCCTGGCATCGAAAAAACCTGGAAAATTTTACGAGTGGCGTTCAAATCAACTTTCAAAGCTTTGTAAAGGGCTTTAGATAGGCTGTCATAGCTTGAAATTTCCCGTTTCATTACGCCTATGCCAAACTAACCCGCATATAGACAAGGTGAAAACTCTCTAATGGCCGATTGGCAGTCCCTCGATCCCGAGGCCGCTCGTGAAGCGGAAAAATATGAAAACCCTATTCCTAGCCGCGAACTGATCCTTCAGCACCTTGCTGACCGGGGTTCGCCTGCTAACCGCGAGCAGCTGGTCGAAGAGTTTGGTCTGACCACAGAAGACCAGATCGAAGCCCTGCGCCGCCGCCTGCGCGCCATGGAGCGCGACGCTCAACTCATCTACACCCGTCGCGGTACTTATGCGCCGGTGGACAAGCTCGACCTGATACTGGGCCGCATCAGCGGTCACCGTGACGGTTTCGGCTTCCTGGTCCCGGACGACGGCAGTGACGATCTGTTCATGAGCCCGGCGCAAATGCGTCTGGTGTTCGATGGCGACCGTGCCCTGGCGCGTGTTTCCGGCCTGGACCGTCGCGGTCGCCGTGAAGGCATGATCGTCGAAGTGGTTTCCCGTGCCCACGAAACCATCGTCGGCCGTTACTTCGAAGAGGGCGGTATCGGTTTTGTCGTCGCGGACAACCCGAAGATCCAGCAAGAAGTGCTGGTCACCCCGGGTCGCAACGCCAACGCGCAGATCGGTCAGTTCGTCGAAGTGAAGATCACTCACTGGCCGACACCACGCTTCCAGCCGCAAGGCGATGTGGTTGAAGTCGTGGGTAACTACATGGCGCCGGGCATGGAAATCGATGTCGCCTTGCGCACTTACGACATTCCTCACGTCTGGCCTGAAGCGGTCTTGAAAGAAGCCGCCAAGCTCAAGCCGGAAGTCGAAGAGAAAGACAAAGAGAAGCGCATCGACCTGCGTCATCTGCCGTTCGTGACCATCGATGGCGAAGACGCTCGCGACTTCGATGACGCGGTCTACTGCGAAGCCAAGCCGGGCAAGCTGCGCCTGTTCTCCGGTGGCTGGAAGTTGTACGTGGCGATTGCCGACGTCTCCAGCTACGTGAAGATCGGTTCGGCGCTGGATAACGAATCCCAGGTTCGTGGCAACTCGGTGTACTTCCCCGAGCGCGTGGTGCCGATGCTGCCTGAGCAGCTGTCCAACGGCCTGTGCTCGCTGAACCCGCACGTCGATCGCCTGGCCATGGTTTGCGAGATGACCATCTCCAAATCCGGCGAGATGACCGACTACTGCTTCTACGAAGCGGTGATTCACTCCCACGCTCGCCTGACCTACAACAAGGTCAGCGCCATGCTGGAAACGCCGAAAGTCACCGAAGCGCGTCAGCTTCGTGGCGAATACAACGACGTTCTGCCGCACCTCAAACAGCTCTACGCGCTGTACAAGGTTTTGCTGGCGGCACGTCACGTGCGTGGCGCGATCGATTTCGAAACGCAGGAAACCCGGATCATCTTCGGGACCGAGCGCAAAATTGCCGAAATCCGTCCGACCGTTCGCAACGACGCGCACAAACTGATCGAGGAATGCATGCTGGCGGCCAACGTGGCCACTGCCGAATTCCTGAAGAAGCACGAAATTCCGGCGCTGTATCGCGTCCACGATGGTCCGCCGCCGGAGCGTCTGGAAAAACTCCGCGCCTTCCTCGGTGAGCTCGGCCTGTCCCTGCACAAAGGCAAGGACGGCCCGTCGCCGAAGGATTACCAGGCATTGCTGGCGAGCATCAAGGACCGTCCGGATTTCCATCTGATCCAGACCGTCATGCTGCGTTCGTTGAGCCAAGCGGTGTATAGCGCCGATAACCAGGGCCACTTCGGCCTGAATTACGAAGCCTATACCCACTTCACCTCGCCGATTCGCCGCTACCCGGACTTGCTCACGCACCGGGCGATTCGCAGCGTCATCCATTCGAAAATGGACACCCCGCACGTTCGCCGTGCTGGCGCGATGACCATTCCGAAAGCGCGGATCTATCCGTACGACGAAGCGATCCTGGAGCAGCTCGGCGAGCAGTGCTCGATGAGCGAGCGCCGTGCCGACGAAGCGACCCGCGACGTGGTGAACTGGCTCAAGTGTGAGTTCATGAAAGATCGCGTGGGCGAATCGTTCCCGGGTGTGATCACTGCCGTGACCGGTTTCGGCCTGTTCGTCGAACTGACCGATATCTACGTCGAAGGCCTGGTGCACGTCACCGCGCTGCCGGGCGATTACTACCACTTCGATCCTGTGCACCACCGCCTGGCCGGTGAGCGTACCGGTCGCAGCTTCCGCCTTGGCGATACCGTTGAGGTGCGCGTGATGCGCGTTGACCTCGACGAACGCAAGATCGACTTCGAGATGGCTGAAAAAACCATCAGCGCGCCGATCGGTCGCAAGAAACGTGGGGCTGAAACTGCTGCGCCTGCTGCCAAAACCACAGCAGAGCCAGCTCCGGCAAAAACCGGTCGCCGTCCTGCCAAGGAAAAAGCTGTCGAAGCCTATCGCCCAAGCGATGCCGCGGCAAAAAATGCCGAGCTGCGCAAAAGTCGTGAAATGAAGCAGGCGTTGCTGTCTGACGCGAAAAGCGGCGGTAAAGCGGCGTCTGGGGGAACGACCGGACGGTCGGCGCCTGACAAGGCTCCCGGCGGCAAGCCAGCCAAACCGAGCAAACACCGTAAAGGCCCGCCAAAAGCGGGTTCTGCTCCAGCCGCCAAAAGCGGCGGGGCGCGTAAACCGAAGGTCAAGCCATGAGTCTGGAAAAGATCTACGGCGTGCACGCTGTAGAAGCGTTGCTGCGTCACCACCCAAAACGCGTCAAGCAAATCTGGCTGGCCGAAGGCCGCAGTGATCCGCGGGTTCAGACGCTGATCGAGCTGGCTAACGAAAATCGCGTGGCCGTCGGCAACGCCGAGCGCCGTGAGCTGGATGCCTGGGTTGAAGGCGTGCACCAGGGCGTGGTGGCGGACGTGAGTCCGAGCCAGGTCTGGGGCGAGGCGATGCTCGACGAGCTGCTCGATCGCACCGAAGGCGCACCGTTGTTGCTGGTGCTCGACGGCGTGACCGATCCGCACAACCTTGGTGCTTGCCTGCGTTCGGCCGATGCGGCCGGCGCATTGGCGGTGATCGTTCCGAAGGACAAGTCAGCCACGCTGACCCCGACGGTACGAAAAGTCGCCTGTGGCGCGGCGGAAGTGATTCCGCTGGTCGCCGTGACCAACCTGGCGCGCACCCTGGAAAAGCTCAAGCAGCGCGGCTTGTGGGTCGTCGGTACGGCGGGCGAGGCCGAGCAGAGTCTGTATCAGCACGACATGACCGGCCCGACCATCCTGATCATGGGTGCTGAAGGCAGCGGCATGCGTCGTCTGACTCGTGATCTGTGCGACTACCTGGTGCACCTGCCGATGGCCGGCAGCGTCAGCAGTCTCAACGTTTCCGTGGCAACCGGCGTCTGCCTGTTTGAAGCCCAGCGCCAGCGCAGCGTCAAGGCTGCCGGAACTGCCAAGAAGTCCTGATCCAGCGGTAAACCCTCCTGTGGGAGCTAGCCTGCTAGCGATGGCGGAGTCACATTCAACATCAATATTGAATGTTATTTCCTCATCGCTAGCAGGCTAGCTCCCACAGTGGTTTGTGTTTTGGGCAATTAGTCGTGGTTGTTCAAATAATCACCAATTGCCTTGCGCCTCTCCTGTCCCTTCTCTACAATTGCGCCCCTTGCTGTGACGGCAGGCACGCATGTGTCTATCGCAAGCAAGTCCATAAGTGTCATTCACTCCTTGTCTGACCGCTTTTGAGCGGCAGGCTACAACCCGTAAGGAGCATTCATGCGTCATTACGAAATCATCTTTTTGGTCCACCCGGATCAAAGCGAGCAAGTCGGCGGCATGGTAGAGCGTTACACCAAGCTGATCGAAGAAGACGGCGGCAAAATCCACCGTCTGGAAGATTGGGGCCGTCGTCAACTGGCCTACGCAATCAACAATGTTCACAAGGCTCACTACGTGATGCTGAACGTTGAATGCACTGGCAAGGCCCTGGCCGAGCTGGAAGACAACTTCCGCTACAACGATGCAGTGATCCGTAACCTGGTCATCCGTCGCGAAGAAGCCGTTACCGGCCAATCCGAGATGCTCAAGGCTGAAGAAAACCGCAGTGAGCGCCGTGAGCGTCGCGACCGTCCTGAGCACGAAGGCGCTGAAAGCGCTGATAGTGATGACAGCGACAACAGCGATAACGCTGACGAGTAATCCACGGACCTTTTGAGGAGCCTATTACATGGCACGTTTCTTCCGTCGTCGTAAATTCTGCCGCTTCACCGCTGAAGACGTGAAAGAGATCGATTACAAAGATCTCAACACTCTGAAAGCTTATGTATCCGAGACCGGCAAAATCGTTCCAAGCCGTATCACCGGTACCAAAGCACGTTATCAGCGTCAGCTGGCCACCGCTATCAAGCGCGCCCGCTTCCTGGCCCTGCTGGCCTACACCGACAGCCACGGCCGCTGAGACCGGGCAGTCGACACGTAGCAAAGGATTGAAAGCATGCGTGCCTTAGCTGAGTTCATCATGCGCGGCCGTATGCAGGCCACTCTGGTAGTGGCTGGATGCGCAGCATTGCCGTTGTTGTATTGGTTGGGTGCTGCCGCTGGATGCTTCGTGCTCCTGCGGCGCGGATTGAAGGACGCCTCGAGCGTTCTTGCTCTGGGACTGCTGCCGGCATTGATCTGGTGGCTTTACGCCGATGACCCACGCTCACTTCTGGTGTTGCTGGGGTCTTGGAGCCTTGCGTTGGTTTTGCGCGCAAGTGAGTCCTGGAACCGCGTGCTGCTGGTCAGCATAGCGATGGGGTTGGTGTTTGCAGTGGTGCTGGGGACAGTTTTTGCTCCCCAAATCGAGATGCTGGCGCAGGCTTTGATAAAAGTCATGCCGTCGCTACTCGGTGATGTCTACCAGAAGTTGTCGGTAGACGAGCAAGCGCATTTTGCGTCCCTGATTGCACCGGTCCTGACCGGCCTGATTGCGGCCTTGTTGCAAATCGTCAGTGTGCTGAGCCTGATTGTCGGGCGCTACTGGCAGGCGTTGTTGTACAACCCGGGTGGTTTTGGTCGCGAGTTTCGCGCCATCCGGTTCCCGCTTCTGCCGGCGATGTTACTGCTGGCGTGCATGCTTCTTGGGCCGAACATCGGTCCACAGATGGCCATGTTGACGCCGTTGTGCAGTGTACCGCTGGTGTTCGCCGGGCTGGCCCTGATTCACGGGCTGGTGGCGCAAAAGCGACTGGCCAGGTTCTGGCTGGTGGGGTTGTACGTCACGCTGTTGCTATTCATGCAGCTGATCTATCCGTTGCTGGTGGTCTTGGCCATCGTCGACAGCCTGATTGATTTTCGCGGTCGTTCGGCGCCGAAAGACGCCGATAGCGCGAACGGTGAAGGTTAAAAGTTAAGAGGATTTTCACATGCAACTGATCCTTCTGGAAAAAGTCACCAACCTGGGCAACCTGGGTGACAAAGTGAACGTTAAGGCTGGTTACGGTCGTAACTACCTGCTGCCTTACGGCAAAGCTACCGCTGCGACCGCTGCCAACCTGGCTGCGTTCGAAGAGCGTCGCGCTGAGCTGGAAAAAGCCGCAGCAGACCGTAAAACTTCGGCTGAAAGCCGTGCCGCCCAACTGGCTGAGCTGGAAGTGACTATCACTGCCACCGCCGGTGACGAAGGCAAGCTGTTCGGTTCGATCGGCACCCACGACATCGCTGATGCACTGACCGCCTCTGGCGTTGAAGTTGCAAAAAGCGAAGTTCGTCTGCCGAACGGCACTATCCGCAACGTAGGCGAATTCGACGTAGCCGTGCACCTGCACGCCGAAGTTGAAGCCACCGTACGCGTTGTCGTGGTAGCAGCTTAAGCAGCACTTGTCGGCTGGCACCCTCGGGTGCTTGCCGGTAACATCGGGCACGATCCTGTTTACAGGTCGTGCCCTTTGTCTTTCTGCAGTTCCTGATTTTCACAAAACTATTCAAGTGGCCATGAACGATATCTCCGCTCCTGAGCAATACGACCTGCAAACCGCTGCCCTGAAGGTGCCGCCCCATTCCATCGAGGCCGAACAGGCCGTGCTCGGTGGTTTGATGCTGGACAACAACGCCTGGGAACGCGTGTTGGATCAGGTGTCGGACGGTGATTTCTATCGACATGACCACCGCCTGATCTTCCGCGCGATCGCCAAACTGGCGGACCAGAATTCGCCAATCGACGTCGTGACCCTGGCCGAGCAATTGGACAAGGAAGGTCAGACCTCGCAAGTTGGTGGTCTCGGTTACCTTGGCGAACTGGCGAAAAACACGCCGTCCGTCGCCAACATTAAGGCCTATGCGCAGATCGTTCGCGCACGAGCAACTTTGCGGCAGTTGATTGGCATCGCCACCGAGATTGCCGACAGCGCCTTCAACCCGGAAGGCCGCTCTGCGGAAGAGATTCTCGACGAAGCCGAGCGGCAGATTTTCCAGATCGCTGAGGCCCGGCCAAAAACCGGCGGCCCGGTGAGCGTGAATGACCTGTTGACCAAGGCCATCGACCGCATCGACACCTTGTTCAACACGGACAACGCCATCACCGGCCTGTCCACCGGTTATACCGATCTCGACGGCATGACCAGCGGCCTGCAACCGTCTGACCTGATCATCGTCGCCGGCCGTCCATCCATGGGTAAAACCACCTTTGCGATGAACCTGGTGGAAAACGCCGTGCTGCGCAGCGACAAATGCGTATTGGTCTACTCGCTGGAGATGCCAGGCGAATCGCTGATCATGCGTATGTTGTCGTCCCTCGGCCGGATCGATCAGACCAAGGTTCGTGCCGGTCGCCTGGAAGACGACGACTGGCCGCGCCTGACATCGGCGGTCAACTTGCTCAACGATCGCAAGCTGTTTATTGACGATACGGCCGGTATCAGCCCATCGGAAATGCGCGCACGGACCCGGCGTCTGGTGCGTGAGCACGGCGATGTCGCGCTGATCATGATCGACTACCTGCAACTGATGCAGATTCCGGGTTCGGGCGGCGACAACCGGACCAACGAGATTTCCGAAATCTCCCGTTCCTTGAAGGCCCTGGCCAAGGAATTCAACTGCCCGGTGGTGGCGCTGTCCCAGCTCAACCGCTCCCTGGAACAACGACCGAACAAACGCCCGATCAACTCCGACTTGCGCGAATCCGGAGCGATCGAGCAGGATGCTGACGTGATCATGTTCGTGTACCGGGATGAGGTTTATCACCCGGAAACCGAGCATAAAGGCATCGCCGAGATCATTATCGGCAAGCAGCGGAACGGTCCGATCGGCACGTCGCGACTGGCGTTCATCGGTAAGTACACCCGCTTCGAAAACCTGGCGCCGGGCAGCTATAACTTCGACGACGATTAAGTTGTGTAGCGCCTGATAGGGCCTCTTCGCGTGCAAGCCCGCTCCCACAAGGATCTCAGTGTTCTTGTGGGAGCGGGCTTGCCGGTGAAAGCGCCGCTGTAATTTCCGACCATAGCCGTCGGAATTGGTTATTTTTTGTGCTATATTCCGCGCCCGCGATTTTTCATCTCAACACCGGTCATCGTCATGCAAACAGCCAAGCCGTTATTTGACTATCCCAAGTACTGGGCCGAATGTTTCGGTCCAGCGCCATTCCTGCCGATGAGCAGGGAGGAGATGGATCAGCTTGGCTGGGATTCATGCGACATCATCATCGTCACCGGTGATGCCTACGTCGACCACCCGTCTTTCGGTATGGCAATCATCGGCCGGCTGCTGGAGTCGCAAGGCTTCCGCGTCGGGATCATTGCCCAGCCAAACTGGCAGTCCAAAGACGACTTCATGAAGCTCGGCGAGCCGAACCTGTTCTTCGGCGTCGCGGCCGGCAACATGGACTCGATGATCAACCGCTACACCGCCGACAAGAAAATCCGTTCCGATGACGCCTACACCCCCGGCGGCCTGGCGGGCAAACGTCCGGACCGCGCGAGCCTGGTTTACAGCCAGCGTTGCAAGGAAGCCTACAAGAACGTGCCGATCGTCCTCGGTGGCATCGAAGCTTCCCTGCGCCGCATCGCCCACTACGATTACTGGCAGGACCGGGTGCGCAACTCGATCCTGATCGACGCCTGCGCCGACATCCTGCTCTACGGCAACGCCGAGCGTGCGATCGTTGAAGTCGCCCAGCGTCTGTCCTACGGTCACAAGATCGAAGACATCACCGACGTGCGCGGCACCGCGTTCATCCGTCGTGACACGCCGAAAGACTGGTACGAAATCGATTCCACACGTATCGACCGTCCGGGCAAGATCGACAAGATTATCAACCCTTACGTCAACACCCAGGACACCCAGGCCTGCGCCATCGAGCAGGAAAAAGGTCCGGTTGAGGATCCAAGCGAAGCCAAGGTCGTGCAGATTCTGGCCAGCCCGAAGATAACTCGCGACAAGACCGTGATTCGACTGCCTTCGGTTGAGAAAGTCCGCGGTGACGCGGTGCTTTATGCTCACGCCAACCGCGTGCTTCACCTGGAAACCAACCCGGGCAACGCCCGTGCGCTGGTGCAGAAGCACGGCGAAGTCGACGTCTGGTTCAACCCGCCGCCGATTCCGATGACCACTGAAGAAATGGACTACGTGTTCGGCATGCCTTACGCACGGATTCCGCACCCGGTGTACGGCAAGGAGAAAATCCCTGCCTACGACATGATCCGCTTCTCGGTGAACATCATGCGTGGCTGCTTCGGCGGCTGCACCTTCTGCTCGATCACCGAGCACGAAGGCCGGATCATCCAGAACCGTTCCGAAGAGTCGATCATTCGCGAAATCGAAGAGATCCGCGACAAGGTCCCCGGCTTCACCGGCGTCATTTCCGACCTCGGCGGCCCGACCGCGAACATGTATCGCATTGCCTGCAAGAGCCCGGAAATCGAATCCGCGTGCCGCAAGCCGTCGTGCGTGTTCCCGGGCATTTGCCCGAACCTGAACACCGATCACTCGTCGCTGATACAGCTCTATCGCAGCGCCCGTGCCTTGCCGGGTGTGAAGAAGATCCTCATCGCTTCCGGTCTGCGTTACGACCTCGCGGTCGAGTCGCCGGAATACGTTAAAGAGCTGGTGACCCACCACGTGGGTGGTTACTTGAAGATCGCCCCGGAACACACCGAGGAAGGTCCGCTCAATCAGATGATGAAACCGGGCATCGGCAGCTATGACAAGTTCAAGCGCATGTTCGAGAAGTACTCCAAGGAAGCCGGGAAAGAGCAGTACCTGATTCCGTACTTCATCGCTGCCCACCCGGGCACCACCGACGAAGACATGATGAACCTGGCCCTGTGGCTCAAGGGCAACGGTTTCCGCGCCGACCAGGTGCAGGCGTTCTACCCGTCGCCGATGGCCACCGCCACCGCGATGTACCACTCGGGCAAGAACCCGCTGCGTAAGGTGACTTACAAGAGCGACGCCGTGACCATCGTCAAGAGCGAAGAGCAGCGTCGCCTGCACAAGGCATTCTTGCGTTATCACGACCCGAAAGGCTGGCCGATGCTGCGTGAAGCGCTGACCCGAATGGGCCGCGCCGATCTGATCGGGCCAGGCAAAAACCAGTTGATCCCGCTGCATCAGCCGGCAACCGACAGCTACCAGAGCGCCCGTCGCAAGAACTCGACGCCGACCGGCAGCCATAAAGTGGCGCAGGAAAAGACCACCAAAATCCTGACTCAGCACACTGGCCTGCCACCGCGCGCCAGTGATGGCGGCAACCCGTGGGACAAACGCGAACAGGCCAAGGCTGCGGCATTCGCCCGCAACCAGCAGGCGGCCAAGGAGCGCAAGGACGCGGCCAAAGGCAAAGGACCAAAGCCTGCGCGTAAGCCGGTTGTGCCGCGCTAAGCCTCGCTAGCTCTGAACAGAACGCCAACCTTCGGGTTGGCGTTGTGCGTTGTGCGCCACGGAAAACCGGAGCGACGGGCCGGAAGCTGTGTTGGGGCAACTGTCCTCTTCGCGGGCTTGCCCGCGAAGAGGCCCTTACTGGCAATACAGAATCTGGCTGACGGCTCCCGGTCGCAACATTTCCGTGCAACTGCCCCAAGCCAATTTCCCGCATCGCCCGATTTTGGTGCTGTACTGCAAAAATCCCTTTCGCCTACGCCGTGGATGAACGCAAGGAGCTGGCGCCGTACCTGGAAACCTTGCCCCTGACACCGAAATTCAAGGCGTACCAGGACGACATCGACCGCACGCCGCTGCCGAGTGTGGATTTCCTCGTCGCGCTCAACCAGCGCTTGAGCGAAGACATCGGTTACCTGATTCGCATGGAGCCAGGCGTACAGACGCCCGAACATGCCTCCGGGTTCCTGCCGCGACTCGGCGTGGTTGCTGGTGCAATTGCTGCGCAACCTCGGTCTGGCGGCGCGTTTCGTCTCCGGCTATCTGATACAACTCACCGCCGACGTCAAAAGCCTCGACGGCCCGTCGGGCACTGAAGTGGACTTCACTGACCTGCACGCCTGGTGCGAAGTCTATTTGCCCGGTGCCGGCTGGATCGACCTGGACGCGACGTCAGGGCTGTTTGCCGGTGAAGGACACATTCCGTTGGCCTGTAGTCCCGATCCGTCCTCTGCGGCACCGATCAGCGGCTTGGTAGAACCGTGCGAGTGCGAATGCACCCACGAAATGTCTGTGGAGCGGATTTGGGAAGCGCCGCGAGTCACCAAGTCCTACACCGAAGACCAATGGCTGGCGATTCAGGTGCTGGGACGGCAGATCGGTGCCGACCTGCTGGAAGGCGATGTGCGCTTGACCATGGGGGGCGAGCCGACTTTCGTTTCTATCGATGACGGTTTGTGTTTCCAGCTTACGAAGACAATTTCTATTGCCTCTGGCGCGAAGGCACTTTGCCGCAAAACGTCAGCGCCGAAGACTCACGACTTGAAGAACCATTGGAGCGTGCACGCCTGCGTAAAGTCTTCAGCCAGGGTCTGGACAAGGTCATCGGCCAGGTGCTGCCGCTGGCGCGTACCGCCAAGGGTGATCAATGGCAAAGCGGTCGCTGGTATTTGCGCGATGAGCATTGCCGACTGGTGCCGGGGGCCCGGGCGCGTCGGCCGAGGCGGTTGAGCGGGAGCCAAAGATCGACGAACCCGCCGACTGGCTGACCCGCACCGCGTTCTGCGACGAGGCACGGGAGGGGCGGTTGTACCTGTTCATGCCGCCTCTGGAGCGGGTCGAGGACTATCTGGAACCGGTCGCTGCGATCGAAGCCACGGCTCAGGAACTGCATTGCAAGGTTTTGCTGGAAGGCTATGAACCTCCGAGCGATCC
The DNA here is from genome assembly GCF_008369325.1 of Pseudomonas sp. ANT_H12B. Lineage (GTDB taxonomy): Bacteria > Pseudomonadota > Gammaproteobacteria > Pseudomonadales > Pseudomonadaceae > Aquipseudomonas. Next base: position 464,041 of record NZ_VOBI01000003.1, read on the forward strand.
TCGCTTGAGCAATTTCCGCATCACGCCCGATCCGGGCGTGATCGAGGTCAACGTGCAGCCGTCCGCCACCTGGGATGAGCTGGTCGAGCGCACCGAATTTCTTTACGAAGAAGCGCGCCAGACCCGACTGATCACTGAAAAATTCATGATCGACGGTCGGCATACCGGCACCGGTGGCGGTAACCATTTCGTACTGGGTGCGCCGTCGTCGAGGGGTTGGCCGATCTCCTGCAAGAGATCGCCGATGCCAGCGGGCAGGTGTCGGATCGCCTGGCCTTGCGCCATTTTGCCCATGTCGATGATGTCAGCCAGCGCACGGTGTCCGTCTGATGAGCGCCCATTACCAGATACTCCACGACACCCATTATCACTACGACAGCCCGGTGTCCCTTGCCCAGCAACGGGCTCACCTGTGGCCTCGGCCCTGCGCCTGGCAGCGCTGCACCGAGCAGCAATTGCAGATCAGTCCGGACCCGACGTCGCGCCGGAATGCGCTGGACGTATTCGGCAATCCGCTGACCCGGCTGGCATTCGAGCGGCCGCACAATGAATTGCTGGTCAATGCCCGGCTCACCGTCGAAGTGCTGGCCCGGCCTGCGCTGGATTTCAATCAATCCCCTGCGTGGGAGGAAACCTGTAGCGCGCTGACTTACAACAGTCAGCCGCTATCGCCGCAGTTGCTGGACGCGTGCCGTTACCGATTCGAATCGCCCTACGTGCATTTGAAACGCAACTTCGTCGAGTTCTCGCAGAGCTGCTTTCCACCGGGCAGGCCTCTGCTGCTGGGCGTCCAGGCATTGATGGAGAAAATCTTCAGCGAATTCACCTTCGACGCCGAAGCGACCCAAGTGGCGACGCCGCTGGTGGAAGTGCTGGAGCGCCGACGTGGCGTCTGCCGGGACTTCGCTCACCTGATGCTCGCGTGCCGTGGTTTGGCGGCTCATCGGTGCCGATGCGTCCCATACGTGGGTTTCGGTGTTTTGCCCGGTGCTGGGCTGGGTCGATTTCGATCCGACCAACAACGTGCAACCGGCTCTTGAACACATCACTTTGGCCTGGGGCCGGGATTTTTCCGATGTTTCGCCGTTGCGTGGGGGGATTCTGGGGGGCGGTAACCACGACCCGGAAGTTCGGGTGACGGTGAGGCCACTAGAATAGTGGAGATCTAATGTGGGAGCGGGCTTGCTCGCGATAGCGGACTTTCAGTCACACAAATATTGGATGTGCAGCCGTCATCGCGAGCAGGCTCGCTCCCACAGGTAATGTGCAGTGCTTTCTGGAGGGGTATTTCAGATTGGCCTGTGAGGGTCAGCAGTGTGACTGCTGACCCTGGACACAGATCCGGTGGGCCTGATCAGATCATCGGGCCCTGAGGGTCTCAGGCGTCGGGCGCCTGATCTTTCGGTGCTTCAGTTTCGTCTGTAGCCACTTCACCTTCGGCATCCGGGTTCAGTGCTGCTGCTTCTTCTTCAGCTGTAGCTTTCTTGCGCTGAAGCTTTTCCTCTTTCTTCTGCTCCTTGGCCAAGTCTCTCTGACGTTTGGCGAAGGAATAATTAGGTTTAGCCATGGGCGATCCTCTGGGGTCGAAGGTGAGGTTGAGCGGCGCATATTCTGCCCTGTATCGGTGCCGAGCCGTTAGCTGGGTTTTTGCTCTGTCCACTTAGGCACCACTGTCGGCTGCCAGGCGTCCAAAGCATCGAGCAGGTTTTGCGGCGATTCGCTCACTTGCAGCATGTCACGGTGCGCTTCGCGAACGAAGCCTTCGCCGACGATATGATCAAGAAAACCGGTCAACTTGCTGTAGAAACCATTCACTTCCAGCAAACCAAGCGGTTTGCCGTGGTAACCGAGCTGGCCCCAGGTCCAGACTTCGAACAGTTCTTCCAGCGTGCCCAGGCCGCCGGGCAGAGCGATGAACGCGTCGCTGAGCTCGGCCATCCGCGCCTTGCGCGCATGCATGCCGTCGACCACTTCCAGACGAGTCAGGCCGCTGTGGCCGATTTCCTTGTCTTTAAGGCTTTGCGGGATAATCCCGACGACTTCACCGCCGGCCGCGAGCGCCGCATCGGCGACGATCCCCATCAGCCCGACGGCGCCGCCGCCATAGACCAGAGTCAGCTTGCGCTCGGCCAATGCACGCCCCAAGGCGACAGCCGCTTCACGATAAGCGGGGTGGGTGCCGGTGCTGGCACCGCAAAATACACAAACGGACGCTAAAGACATGCCTTACTCCATGGTCAGGATGGCCACAGAGTAAAGGCAGGCAAGCGGCGTTCCAAGGTCTAAACTTCGCGTTCAGGTGTTTCATAGGTACCGCTGGCGCCGCAGGCGTAAGCGGCAAGCAAACTGCACAACAGGCTATTGATGGACATGACCGGCGCTCCAGATGAGTGATGACGGCCTGATGATAAGTCCGCCCTAGACGTCTGGCTGGTAGATTGTTTCGATGAGTGTCATAGCCCGAAAGTTGTATACAATTTTTGAATCAGGTCATAGGAACTTGCGAAGTTTTCAGGCAGTCTTCTGTCCATTCGCACTTTTGTTAACCCTGCCTTGGAGATTCACCATGTTTGCCAAACTTGTTGCGGTATCCCTGCTGACACTGGCCAGCAGTCAATTGATGGCTGCCGAGTGTGAGACGACCATCGACTCCACCGATCAGATGTCCTTCGACAAAAAGGCCATTGAAATCGACAAAAGCTGCAAGACCTTCACCGTCAAACTGACCCACTCCGGCAGCCTGCCGAAAAACGTCATGGGTCATAACTGGATACTGAGCAAAGAGGCTGACATGCAGCCGATTGCCACCGACGGCCTGGCTGCCGGTATCGATAAGGACTATCTGAAAGAAGGTGATACTCGCATCATCGCCCACACCAAGCTCATTGGCGCCAAGGAAACCGACTCGGTGACCTTCGACGTCTCCAAGCTCGACGCTGCCGGGAAGTACGGTTTCTTCTGTTCGTTCCCTGGCCACATCTCGATGATGAAAGGCACTGTTACGCTGAAGTAAGCAGGTTCACCGCGTTAACATTCATCGCGGGCAAGCCCGCTCCCACAGGTCAGTGGTGTTCATGTGGGAGCGGGCTTGCCCGCGAAGAGGCCGGTAGCATCGACAAATGCTCCTGCCAAAGAAAAGCCCGCTGAAGATCAACGCTTCAGCGGGCTTTTTCATTCATTCACATCTCAAGGTGCGAACGGCATCACTCGTTTGTGATGGGTCTTTCTATACGTGTCGCAAATAATCTTGAATGCTTCCTCACGCACCGGCTCGCCATGCAGGAACGCGTCGATTTCGGCGTAGGTCACACCGTGGGACGCTTCATCCGGCTTACCCGGCGACAGGTCTTCAAGGTCGGCAGTCGGGATTTTTTCCACCAGGGATTCCGGTGCGCCGAAGCTGCGGGCGATGTTCCTGACCTGATTTTTCACCAGACCGCTCAGCGGCGCCAGGTCGCAAGCGCCGTCACCGAACTTGGTGAAGAAACCCATCACCTTCCTGCCCCCCAAATAGTGCCCAATGCACTGTGGATCCGGGGTCGATCACTAACTTCCCCATTGTGCACATTCTGCATCTGCCCAATATGGAAGCTGGTCGATTTTCATGACTCCCAACTCCGCCCAAATTCGGTCGAGGGAGCGCAGCTTGGATAGGGCATAATGTCCTATTAGCAAGATGCTCGCGACCCTCCGGGCAGCCCTGACCCATGTTCAATGAGCCGCAATGGCTAGCAGTAGTCCGATAGCCCATCGCTCAGCATGGTGCTTCCGATGATGCTTCCCTTGATCGCAGATGTCAGGACAGCGCTGCATCTTGCAGATCTCGATCTAGGCATTTCTGGAGGAACCATGGAGCAACGTTTGAGAGTGGTAATGGCCCAGCTGAACATCCGCGTTGGGGATGTGTACGGCAACGTCGAGAAGGTCATTGAAGCAGCCCATAAGGCTCGCGACGACCTCAACGCCCAGGTCATCGTTTTCCCTGAACTGACCCTTTGTGGTTATCCACCAGAGGATTTGCTCCTTCGCTCCAGCATGCAGAGCCGCATCGAGAAGGCGCTGCAGCAAGTTAAGAATGCAGTTAAAGGCATCGTTACAGTAATCGGCTTCCCATGGGTCGAGGATGGGGCACGCTATAACAGCTGCGCCGTAATCTCGGACGGCGAAGAACTCGCCCGCTACAACAAACAGCGTCTGCCCAACTATCGTGTGTTCGACGAGAAGCGGTACTTTGAGTCAGGCAGCGGCCCTTGTGTGGTCGAGCTCTTCGGCGTACCGGTCGGTATAACCATCTGTGAGGACATTTGGTTCTCCGAGCCTCTTAAGCAGGCATGTGATGCCGGTGCTCAAATTATGCTCACCCTCAATGCGTCTCCGTTTCACCGTGGTAAGCAGGCTGAGCGGGAAGAGCTCTTAGCCAAACGCGCCAGTGAATGCTCAATTCCGATGATCTACGTAAACCAGGTAGGTGGTCAGGACGAGCTCGTCTTTGACGGCAATAGCTTTGTGGTGGATGGCGGCGGAAAGGTCACTCAGCGCGCCCCTGCTTTCGAAGAGGGACTCTTCGTAACGGAGTTTGAGATCAAGGAGGGTGCCTTGGTGCCGGTTCCGGCTCAGACCACCGAACTTCTGAGCCTTGAGGCCAGCGTTTACCAGGCACTGGTAGCCGGAGTTAAGGACTACGTGCAGCGTAATGGCTTCAAAGGCGTTGTGCTGGGCCTTTCGGGTGGTATCGACTCGGCGCTGGTGCTTGCTGTTGCTGTTGATGCGCTGGGCGCAGAAAACGTCGAAGCCGTGATGATGCCGTACCACTACACTGCCCAAATGAGCCAGGACGATGCGAAAGAAGAAGCCGACATTCTGGGCGTGAAGTACAGCGTACTGCCCATCGCACCCATGGTAGAAGCATTTCTATCTACGCTTGCGCCAATGTTCGAAGGTCTGGGCAAGGACACCACCGAGGAAAACCTCCAGGCGCGGTGTCGCGGCACGATGCTGATGGCGATCTCCAACAAGAAGCGGTATCTCGTCCTGACCACCGGTAATAAGAGTGAGATGGCTGTGGGGTATGCGACCTTGTACGGAGACATGGCTGGTGGCTACGACGTCCTGAAGGATGTGCCGAAGACTTTAGTATTCCGCCTCTGTGAATACCGCAACACCCTGGGCTACGTCATTCCGCAACGCGTCATTGACCGTCCACCGTCTGCTGAGCTTGCTCCTGATCAGAAGGACGAAGATTCCCTGCCTCCATACCCAGTCCTTGATGAAATCCTTCGCCTGTACATCGAGCAGGATTTGTCTGCCGATGCGATCACCGAGAAGGGCTTCGACAAGGAGGTGGTGAGGAAGGTAATTCGTTTGGTCGACCTGAACGAGTACAAGCGGCGCCAGGCTGCAGTTGGCCCACGTATGACCGAGCGTGGCTTTGGCCGTGACCGCCGATATCCAATTACTTCTGGCTGGAGCATTGGAGATTAATAGCTTCGGCAGATGATTGAATATGCTAGGGGCGCCGTTGCGCCCCTTTTTCTTTGCCTGGTGCGGTTTCGCTAAAGTTTGAAAAACTTTTCTTCTTTCGTCAGTTCTAGGATAGTGTTTTCTTTAATAAACTTTTTGTCAAAGCTACCCAGTTTGTCATTCAATATGGCTACCACAGTCTGAATTTTCTTCTCGTTCGCGAAGTTGAATAGCTTGATTAGCTTGTCTTCATCGACGACTTCCAGATAGTCTTGGACGGTAAATGCTGGAAGCTTTGATTTAAACTTATTTAAGAAATAGACATAGGACATGTCGAATGCCATAGCTGCAGCCCGAGGAACGCCGTCGCCAGTATTGCGTTCTTCGTTGACGATTGTAAAATCTGCCTTGCCATTCTGCCCAGGGGAAACTAGAAGTTCGTTATGGTGGGTGATGAACAATTTTTTGGTAATATCGGCATATGCCTCATTAAAAACATCAAGCTTCGAGTTTAGGTCTGAGTAGTGGACTGCAATACTACGCTTCACGTCTTCGGATGTAGTTTCCAAATCCGCAATCCTGTTGCGAGAGACCTCTACCTCGCTTATGACGTAAGCAAGCCTGCCTCGAGCTTCTCGCAAGTCTTGCATCTGTTTTTCAACCAGCATCAAACCACTGAAGTGACTATCTCTGGAAAGATCTTTAACCTTGCTTTTTTCCTCAGTCAGCAGTCGTCCTAAGCTCAATCTTAAGCTATCGAGCTCATCTGCCGTCTCGATGGACATTTCTTCGACATAAGCGGCCTTGCGGCTCATAATCGAGTTATGAAATTCGATTGTTTCTTCCAAGGTTTTACTTAGGTCTGGGACTAATGATTTAGCTTCATTGTAAAGGGAGGTGATCTCATCTACGTTGACCTCTACTAAACTGTTCTTGTAGCGATCAATTGTTTTTTTATTGTAGTAAAGCTTTGTTTCCAAGTTAACAATGCGTGATGTTAAAATGGCTACGCTTCTTCGAGAATCACGGAGTTGTGAGATCGCATAGCTTTGAGATTCAAAGATGTCATATTCATCCTCTTTTACTTGAAGGTCAGATATTTTCGAGTCGATCTCATAAAGATGTTCCTGGCGGCCTTCCAAAGAAATACCCCCAAGCAATGTCCTGATTCGAGTGTCTTCTAGGAGTATTTGGTGCTCAATTAGATTAATCTGGCGAACGGAATCAATAAACTCAAAATCAAAAAGGTAGGCGTAGATCAGATCGTAATCATTGTCGCTTGTATATGTGTGCAGGTATTTAAGTGTGTTGTTGCTCGTTGCTCTATTGGTTCTGAAGAACTTGCTTCTTATTGAGTTAAACTTTGGATGTTCTCTAGTGTATCCAAACAGGCGTGGCAGTTCGCAAGTGAAAGCTGCGCGGCTTTTATATGTGACACCATCGATGGTGCTGATGGCTGTGATGCTCTCGCGTCGGGCGCCTGTTTTTATTGAGAGCACTCGTGTGATGGTATGAGTAATAGATGCAATCTTTACTATTAGCTCAAATTTTACATCGCCTTTAGTCAGGAAGCCTTTAACTTCTTCGTTTACCTTGTCGTTGTCCGGGTCTTTCCACAGTGGCTCGGAGTTCCCGCCCAAACAAAATGCCAAGGCTCGAAGCGATGTACTTTTGCCAATCTGATTACCAGTCTCGCCCAGGTTGGTAATTATGTTTAGTCCTTCTTTGAAGTTGATGGTGCGTATCTCTTTGCTTCCATCAAATACAGATAGCTTAATTAGTTGCATAAAGAAATATCACCTTGCTTCGTGAGCTCTACACATCCAGTTATGTAAAGCCAATCGAGCGCATACAGAATGTAAGCAAAAGAAACGCGATCAAATTTTTCTTGATATTTTTCAAGAAGTGCAAGTGGGCTCATAGCGCCAAGATCGCTAGAGTTTAAAACTATTAGTATCCGCCCACCAATGATGTAGAGGCTTTTAAGCGGGGAGCTGGTATTTTGAATGATCATTTAGGCGGCTCCAATATCTTGCAGTGAATGAAGCCATAGCAAACTATAAGCTGTCTGGCCCAATCCACTAGCTCAGATGGGGCGCCATGGAAGCCGGTCTTGATGTCAACGATAAGTTCGGAGACTTTCAGTATGAGTTCATCCGAGCCTATCCGAGTTATATTGAGTTTTTGCTCAGGCGTAACTGGGCGCTCAGTCTGGTTCAAGAATAATTCGCGTCTTGCGGATTTGTACTTCTGGTTAATGGCGAAAAGGAATCTTTTTTGTGCGCCAGGTTCCTCATCATCGATAGTCGAAATAAGATTTTCAATGAGCTCCATGTAGCCCACATTATCAACGATGACTTCTGAATACACCGAGACCCTATTGTACTCGATTTTTTCATCGACCCCAGGGTAGTCAAGTTCCACGTCTGGGATCTCATCATACGGAGTGTGAGTTGACACAATTTTAATCAGTAGTGGATTGAGCAAGGATGAGATTGCAGCAGTGGTTGCTGCAATCGTGACAGGCCCGCTTCCGTTGTTGACTACTGCTATGCCACCGTGTGTTGCCTCAGCTTCAAGCTTAGGTGGGAAGAAGCTCATGGCTTATGTACAGTGACGCTACCGCTACCCGTGGAGGTGACCGCAGTGCCCCCGTTATCCGCCTTCGTAATGATTGAAGGCTTTCTGCTACACGCTTGCAAAATTATTAATAATACAAAGCAGAAGACACCGCTTCCAATGGAATACAGAAACAGCTTATAGATTGATTCGCTTGGCAAGCTTTTGAGCAAGTCTGACTTGAACCAACCGGCGTACAGTGAGTAGAGCATCGCAGCTCCCAGAGCTGCGAAGGTTCCACCTGCGCCTACGACAATCTTCAAGAAGCTGAACATTCCTTTCTCCATGGTAGTTGTTCACCCGGCACCGAGTGCCATCAGTGTGATGTTACAGATTTCACGTATTGCTCCACAAGGGCGCTCTAACTGCACAGCAGCTTTGGGTGTAGTAACTGCAGCCCAGAGGCCCAAGGTTTGCCAGATCCTCTGTAGGAGGCTGACTAACCCGGTGTGGATGACCTCCCGCAGGGTTGAGTCCGAGGCTCTACACGGACAAGGTTTCTCGTGCCGATGTCTCTCGATAGCTGCGCCTGGGCTACTGTCTCCGGGTCGAGATAGGACTCGCCAGAACGCGCTGCCTAGATTCTGGTGTGGCTAGGTCATGCGAGGGGGACGAGATCACTCGAGGCCGAGCAAAAGCGTTCATCGCGGCTATACTGCAATCGATGAATCCATGTCACACGGTAACGTAGTGACTTCAACCCATGTTCTATTAAGGGATTTAGTATGCGTGAGCGTCTTGTCAATAAAATGATTGCTCATCTAAAGTGCGAAATAGACTATTTGCAAGCTGAAGCTTTGTCTGCAAGTTCCGCTCGTGATGAAGCACGATGCCGTAAGGCTCTCCGGTTACAAACGAATGCCATTGAGTATCTGTTAAAAGCAGTTGACGCTAAGCGCAGGATTTCAATGTAAAGTTGAGTTAGTCAGTAACTAGCAGTTGGCGACCGGCTTTACTCAGGTGTAGGATATTGTTGGCTACAAAGAAGTTTAGAATTACCCCTGATATGAGCTTCCAGTTTTCATATGCGTCCCCACGGAAGTAGCCTGCATTGTGCATTTGCCATTCAGCATGGATGCGAGCACCTGAAATGAAGCTCGTTGATTTAGCCATCGAGAGGCTGATATCGCCAAAGTCGAGGCTAGGGTTTTGATGCAGCAGGCCTTGCGTTAATGCGATGATGAGACCTGCATCAGTTTCAGCATGCTCAATGTTAAGTGAAGCAAAGTATTTTGAAAGCAAACGACTCAGAAATTGTAGTGATGATTCGTTGAGTGCGGAGCCAAGGGAGGCGAAATCCACGTATACGACCCTGCCCGGTTCCATGGTTGGGAACAGAGATTTATAAATCAACAGCTGAGATTTAGAAGGTTGACGTGCTGCATATTTTTCGTTGCATTCAAGTGCTGGCTTTTTCAGGGCTAATGAAATTTTTTCTTTACTCAAAATGTCGATGGCGATAATCATTTTGCATAGCTGCGATGTAATACCTTTAGAAGCTTTTTCGGAAAACCCCATCTCTGTGCTCAGAAAACCTCTTAGGCCCGCGAAGTCGTCCGAGCATAGAGTGGTCGGAGTAAATTCGGTAATGGTGAGATATGCATCGAACATCGCAAGAACTTCAAGCATGCTCCATTGGGCAGTTTTTTCACAGGTAGCACAATGCTTTAGCCAATCTTTGATCCCCTTGGGGGAGAGCGTGGAGAATCCTCGCATTTGAATCTGGCCCAAAGTCACCATGGCTGCTACCTGTAGTTCAACAAAGCCTCTAGTATAGGTTGCAGGTGGTCTTACGCCAGTAGCTTAGTTGAGGCTGCGCAAGGCGGCGTCACTCCTAATGTACCCTTTCGGGATCATTAAGTACCATAAGCCGCTTTAATGTACCTTTTTGGGATCATTATATAAAAAGCTTTAGTTTGATTCAGTCTCGTGCGGCTGTTGTGAGACGAATACTGGCTGGGCAAGGTTTCGGCCCAAGGGTTCCTTCCTCATCGTGCTGCCGGCGCAGCTTGGAAAGCGTTGCTTGCATCATTTTTTGCCTTTCCGGTTACATCCTGCAATCAGCTCAATGCAAAAATAATAGCAATAAGCCACTTTGTGCCTACGCTCATGTATTCCCTCTTGAGGTAGGTTTGCCATGTCGAAGATTGAGATAGCACCAGTAGTAGCTGATGATTTCGAGACATGGCTGAATGCGCGCCCCAAGTGGTTGCAGACCGCAGCTCGAATGATCATCGACTCGAAGCGGCAGTTGAACCCGGATGAAATTAGAGCGCTAGCTAGGCTTTGCAAGCTCGAAGCCAAGGATGAAGCTGATCCAGGATTCCTGACCGTTACGCCTGGCACTTTATCGCTGGTAGCCAATAGACCTTTGCTTCGGATCGAGGAGATCCTAGATGTTCATGGGCTGAACGCTATCAAGGCTGGTGCCAATCTTCCATTCGGCAAAAGCAATCTCTCGGTGATCTACGGACAGAATGGAACCGGTAAAAGCGGTTTTGCGCGGCTGCTGAAGGAGATCTGTGGATCACGCTCCAAAGACGAAATACGCAGCAACGTGTTCGATCCGACCCCTACGCCCTGCCGCGCTCATTTCAAGGTGTCAATAGACGGTAAGCCGGCGGATGTTCACTGGGACGTCCCAAGCGGGCCACACAAAGCTCTACGACATGCACAGGTGTTCGATAGTAAGGCCGCCCAGCAGTACATGGGCAGGACTGAGGCATGCTATGAGCCCAGTCGGATGAAGTTTGTATCGGCACTGATCGTCACAGCGGACGCTGTTAGTGCAGAGCTTTCAAGAGAGAAGTCACTACTCAGCAAAGCGTTACCTGCCATCCCAGAAACGCTAAATCACACCGCCGAAGCAAAATGGCTTCAGGGCCTGAAGAGTGCGACCACGACCGCCAGTATTGATAAGGAATGTCTGTACACAGATCTGCTTGATCGGGAGCGCATTGAGAAGGAGGCCCTACTCGCAGAGAAAGACATTGCAGGCCGACTGTTGAGCATTAACAAAGAAAAAACCGCGCTGAAGAGTATTGAAACAGCAATGTCGACTCTTCAACAGGGATTGAACGATGCGACGGCAGGTACGCTAGAGACCCTGAAAAACGCCGCTGTCAAGGCCAGGAAATCGAGCGAAGAGGCGGCGGCAGCGATTTTCGGTAAAGCCGAACTCGATGGTGTTGGCTCTGCGACCTGGCAGGATATGTGGGAATACGCACGCGCATACTCGAACGGCACGGCCTACACAGAATCTCAGTTTCCCAATATTGCAGCTGACTCACGCTGCGTGCTATGCCATCAAAGCCTTGATGAGAATGCCAAAGCCCGCCTGACTGGGTTTGAGAAGTTCGTCACTGACGGCCTTGAGACAGCCGCCAAGAAGGCCGAAAAAAGTTTTACTGATCAGAAAACCCTGTTGCCAACTCTTCCCGGGGAACCAAGCTGGATCGTTCACATGTCCACTTTAGGCTTCGAGGAAACGGATGCGATCTCCTGGCTTGGCATGCTAAAAGCAAGGCGTGATCAAATCGTGTCGGGAAGCCCTGTCGGCACCATGCAACCGTTCGACTGGAAGAGCATCAACGAAGCGGTAAAAACGAAGTCAGCAGACTTGATTACCGAAGAAGGTAGCCTTTCGTCTCTGCTGAAGGATGAGCATCGTCAAGCAATGCATGAGCGAGTTCAGAATCTTCAAGCCAAGCAGTGGCTCTCACAAAACAAGACCTCTATTAGCGCTGAAAGGGCTAGGCTGATAGCAGTCGCAGCGATAGACAAAGCCTCACGCTCAGCGGCCACCAACGCTCTGACCACCAAAAAAAATGACTTGGCCAAAACTGAACTGGATGCTGGTTATCAAGCTCGATTCATCGAAGAGTTGAAGCTACTCGGTGGCCACCGCATTCCAATAGCTCCACTAAGCAAATCGGGTGGTAAAGGCAAGATCACCTTTGGTTTAAATCTCGTAGGTGCGCACGGCTCCCATGGTTTGGAATATATCTTGAGCGAGGGTGAAACCAGGATCGCGGCACTCGCGGCTTTCCTAGCGGACACGACAGGATCAAACCAGTTAGCTCCGTTCATTTTTGATGACCCGATATCCTCACTCGACCAAGATTTTGAAGAGAAGGTTGTCGAACGTCTCGTGTCTTTGTCACAGACCAGGCAGGTCATCGTATTCACCCACCGACTGTCTCTTGTAGCCCAAGTAGAAGCTGTTACCAAGAAATGGGAGCAGACTCCAGGGATGCCTTCAATCAAGCCGACACTCACTTCACTACAGAGGATGGCGAAGACTGCAGGCATCGTCGCTACTGCAAGCGCTCGAGACCTGAGACCGGAAAGTGCTGTCAGGGGGTTAATCGACAATACGATTACGCGCTTGAAAAAACACCAGGAGAAGGCCGAAGTCGAGGCTTATGAGTCGCTCGCCAAGAGCGCTTGCAGTGACTTCAGGATCATCGTCGAGAAGACGATTGAGTACATTTTGCTGGCAGACGTCGTAGGCCGCTTCAGACGTGCAATCAACACTCAAGGCAAGCTACACAAGGTCGCCAAGGTAACAAACGACGACTGCGTATTCATAGATGACTTGATGACACGCTACTCGGTGTATGAGCATGCTCAGTCTGAGGAGATGCCCAGCAGCGCTCTTGAGCTGGATGTCTTTGAAGCCGACGTAACAGCCCTGCAGAAATGGATTGCCGAGTTTGGATCGAGAGCGAGCTAGCACGACTCATTGAGCGAGGGTCAGAATCATGATGAAACTCCTGATTCTGGCCTGATGCTGGACAGCAAAAGCCATCAAAGCAAGCTCGGCATTACCAATGCAAAAGCTGGTTCGGGAGCTGTCACTCTTCCTCCTGATGACTCAGGAAATCAAAGGTGGTAAGCGTGTCGCAGTTTAGGCAGTGGTACATACTCGACGCGTCTTGAAAGTGCATGCCGCAGAAGCTTCCGCAGAAAGGGCAGCACTCGTTCCATTCCAGGTTGCCCCAACTCCAGACGCCGAGATACTCGGGCACGCCATCCCGATCATTGCCGATGACTTCGAAAGCATCGTCGGTCGTACCGACAAAGCCATCGATGCCGAAATGCTCGAGGATAGGCAAGATGTCCGCAGGATCCAGATCGAACCATTCGCCAGTACCACGAAGGTGAGAGAAGTTCTGATGGATCTCCTTCTCCAGTCGCACGTCATCATCTGTACGAATCCAACCCAGAAGTAAAAGCTTCCTCGGATTCCCGGTTTGAAGGCCCTTTCTGCGGAGCTCGATGTCCTTGGCCCGACCTATCTTCACCTTCTCATTACTATCTTCAATGAAAAAATAGATCATTTCCGCTCCTTTCTTACGCCTGCGATTCCCTGTCTTTTAGCATCGGCAAAGAGATCTTCTGCCCTGGTGATTTATTAGTGCACGCAGCAGGGGCCAACGTCATTATTGGTCGCGTTATTCGCTCAATTTAATGTCCCCAAATAGGGCCATTAAGCCAAAAAATCATGGTTAATGTGCCGTATTGGGAGCATTAAATATGTATCTCAGAGCAACGTATCGCTAGCGTTCGACTCTAGGAGGGTAGTTGACTCTCGGATTCGCTGGCCTCATGGCGAGCCCAGCGCAACGCAGCTATCGACATGAATTGCCTAATCGCCAGCGCTCCCCTTTCATTTCTAGCTTTGGAGCCTGGCAAGGTCAAAGCTGCCTCAACCTTGGCACGGCTAGCTTCGTACATTGCAAATGCGTTGAACTCAGAATCAAGCAGCACCAAGAGCACAGTATCGAAGGGTTGTCGTAGATCAATTGCCCCCATACGTCCCGTAATCTTTTGCGGGTTCAGGATACAGCGCCCCTTGATCTGGATTCTCGCGACGCCATCTTCCAGCGTCTCTGTAGCGTCGTAACCTGCCTGCCTTGCAGGATGTAGTATCAGGCCGAGTCTAGTAGCAGCTTCGTACTCTGCGACCTCGCCTGTCACGCCCAGCGGCTTGCCGGTCAGGCGATAGAATCTACGCGCGAGCACCTTGGCTTCTTTCAGAATCTCTAGGATTTCCTCCTGAATCAATGCCGCCTGCAGGGGCTCGTTGCAATTATTGCGTTCAGTCATCCGCGAATGCTTCCAAGGCAGGGAGCAGCTTGGGTAGCTCAGTAAGGTTGGCAGTGACGATGTCATATTCTCCTCGACTGCTCAATCTAGTCCGATCATGGCGAGTCCTAGGAAACCAACCAAATCGAGTCGGCGGTTGGCAATCGACGATAACTCAACTGTATACTTACCCCTCAGCCTTCCCCTTGAGCTACAGGAACATCAGCATGACTGTACTCCAAACGATCTACTGGCAGCCTACGCCGCCTTAGCGCTACGCCCCCTCGCAACGCCTCGCTCCGCCGGCTACGCTCTCGGCTGCGTATTGCTGTGTGCCCGGTTTTTTTTACACCCAAAGCACTCTTGAACAACCTTCACAATTTGAATTCGTATCGACACGCTCGCCATTCGCCCGGCCCGCATGTGGTGCATTGCCTTGGATATTTATATGCTGCAAACACTAAAACAAACTTGGTTTTCCAACATCCGTGGAGACGTGCTCGCGGGGATAGTGGTCGCACTCGCGCTGATCCCGGAAGCAATCGCCTTTTCCATCATCGCCGGGGTAGATCCCAAAGTCGGTCTCTACGCCTCCTTCTGTATCTGTGCTGTCATCGCGTTCGTCGGCGGTCGACCTGGCATGATCTCGGCAGCTACCGGGGCGATGGCACTCCTGATGGTCACGCTGGTTAAAGATCACGGACTTCAATATCTGTTGGCGGCCACTCTGCTATGTGGGGTTCTCCAGATTCTCGCTGGTTTTCTAAAGCTTGGATCGCTGATGCGCTTTGTTTCACGCTCGGTAGTCACCGGCTTCGTAAACGCATTGGCGATTCTGATTTTCATGGCTCAGTTACCTGAGCTCACCAACGTCACCTGGCATGTTTATGCCATGACACTAGCGGGCCTAGGAATCATCTACCTGTTCCCGTATGTGCCTAAGATCGGCAAGCTGATTCCGTCGCCACTGGTGTGCATCCTGACCCTCACTGCTATCGCGATTTACCTGGGCCTGGATATCCGCACTGTGGGCGACATGGGCCAATTGCCTGACACGCTGCCAATCTTCTTGTGGCCAGAAGTCCCGCTGAACTTTGAAACCCTGCGCATCATCTTCCCGTACTCGGCTGCCTTGGCCGTAGTGGGTCTACTCGAGTCAATGATGACCGCGACCATCGTCGACGATCTGACCGATACCACCAGCAACAAAAACCGCGAGTGCAAAGGTCAGGGTGTAGCCAACATCGCCGCAGGCATGCTCGGCGGAATGGCGGGTTGCGCGATGATCGGCCAGTCGATCATCAACGTGAAATCCGGCGGTCGCACCCGGCTGTCTACGCTGTGCGCCGGCATCTTTTTACTATTGATGGTGGTGTTCCTGGGCGAATGGCTCTCCAAGATACCAATGGCAGCACTCGTCGCCGTGATGATCATGGTCTCCATCGGCACCTTCAGCTGGGATTCGTTGCGTAACTTAAAAGAGCACCCGCTGTCGACCAATCTCGTCATGGTCGCGACCGTCGTGGTGGTCGTGGTAACGCATAACCTGGCTTACGGGGTATTGGTTGGCGTGCTTTTGGCTGCACTGTTCTTTGCAAACAAGGTCGGACACTACCTCGATATCAAGAGCGCGCTTAAAGAGGCGGAGTCACATCGGACTTACCGCGTGGTGGGCCAGGTGTTCTTCAGTTCGGCAGACAAGTTCACCGAAGTGTTTGACTTCAAGGAAGCACTCAACAAGGTCACCATCGATCTGACACAGGCGCATTTCTGGGATATCACTGCTGTCGCAGCGCTGGATAAAGTGGTGATCAAGTTCCGTCGCGAGGGCGCCGAGGTTGAAGTGCTGGGCCTGAATGAGGCCAGCGCGACAATCGTTGACCGCTTTGGCGTTCATGACAAACCTGGCGCTATCGACAAGCTCATGAGCCACTAAGGAGAAAGACAATGACCCACGTTATGGCATGCATTGATAACTCACAATCCTCATTAGCAGTCTGCGACTACGCAGCATGGGCGTCGCAACAACTCAATGCCCCTCTGACCTTGCTCCATGTATTGGATAAAGAAAAATACCCGGCATCCGCTGACCTCAGCGGCAATATCGGTCTCGGGAGTAGAGAGCATCTACTGGAGGAACTGGCCACGCTGGACGCCCAACGTGCCAAGCTCGCTTTGGAGCAAGGGCAACACATGCTTGAAAAGGCTCGCGAGCGTACTGTCATCTCCGGCGCTATCGCGCCTGACATGAAGCAGCGACATGGTCACCTTGTCGAAAGCCTGAGCGACCTTCAGGACGATATACGACTGCTGGTTATCGGGAGAGTGGGTGAAGACAGCAAACACAACGCTCACAGTCTTGGAAGCCAGATCGAAGCTGTTGTCCGAACAATCCATCGCCCCATCCTGATCACAACCAGCCAGTTTAAAAAAACCGAAAAGGTCATGCTCGCATTTGACGGCAGCCCCACCGCCAATAAAACCGTGCAAATGCTTGCTGCAAGCCCACTGTGCGAAGGCCTGACGATTCATATCGTTATGGTCGGAGCAGATTCCCAAGACAACCAGAGCGAGCTTGAGAATGCACGAAGCGCACTTGCCTCGTCCGGCCTGATGGTTCAAGCCGAGATTCGACCAGGCGAGGTAGAGACGGTTCTGCATGCTTATCAAGCCGAACACGCCATTGACCTCCTTGTCATGGGGGCGTATGGGCACTCACGCATCCGGCAGTTTCTGGTAGGCAGCACAACTACAACAATGTTGCGAACGGCAACTATACCGGTGCTATTGCTTCGCTAAGATCGATCCTGGGTCGTGGAGTTTCTTACAAATGAGAAATTCCATGACCAGCATGTGAAGCCCGCACTCGCGCAGAATTAGAACCTGTTATTTAAATATTATATTTTTTAATATTGATAATCTGCGCGCTCTAAAAATAATGCTTTAGTGGGAAGTAAACTGGCAATCAAAATAAATGCGAGGCAACCTAGCGCTTGAAGCCTAAGAGTAATACCCTGATCGATAAGTACACCCATGATTACAGGTGAAGCACCACTAGCGACTACACTCCAAGCTCCAACCAAAGATCTGATTCGGCCTAGCTGTCCTTGACCATACAATTGCATCCACAAAGCTGTAGATAATGTTGACGCGACTGCTGAAGAGACTCCCGTCAATACTAAGTATAGAGGAGCTATCCATACAGAACTAGACAAATACAACATCACCATCGCTATACCTTGCGGCGCCATGAAAAAGGGCAGAATCCGTACTGGGCCATAACGATCTAATATTGGGCCAGAAAATATCAAAGATAAAGCTTGAGTAAGTGCATAAACAACAAACCACCCTGCAACCCAAGCGATACTCCAGTTCATCTCCTCGGACAGCCGAGCCTGATGAAAGAAGAACCCTGTCGTAATAAAAGGTGAGGCCAAAATAATTGGCAATGTCAGTAGAATTCGTGGGTCTCGCCATAACCTAAGATTGATGGGGGGGGCAGTGGTTCTATTGCTTTCTTTTTTTTGTATGGAAATAGTGGTAGGAATTAGTCTTAGGGCAAAAGCCATTATCACTGCGACGACCACGGCGTTCACGATCCATGCCCAGCGCCACCCGATTGCATCAATCATTCCTACCGATGCCAATGGCATTAGCGCTTGAGCTAGTGCTAACCCCAAAGCAATCAGACCGAGTGCTTTTCCTGCATCAATTGGAAATTTCCTAGCTGTTGCAGTCATCGCGGTATGAACCATTAACCCTTGACCGCTCAATCGCAATAAATAAAAGCCAACTCCTAGAGTTATAATCCCCACACTGGCGGCAGTAACTAACGATGCCAATACAAGGCCGATGGCGACAAAAAGGGTATAGCAAAATAGTGACACTCGGTCTATTAGGCGCCCGATCCAGGGCAGGGTTAACGCGCTTAAAAGTGTGGCCACTGCGTATATAGCACCAAGCTCTCCATCGGAAAGCGAAAAAAAACCTCTAAAACTGCCGCTATAAAGCGCGACGAAATAAGTTTGCCCAAAGCTAGAGGTGGCCATGAGAATGGCACCAAATAAAAGACCCTTCCAATTTAAACTGACAAATTTCAAATATTTATACATCATATATCTCGCATTTTATTTCTCGCAAGGCCTTGCATCATAAAATCACCTGAACACAAATGATACCTTTACACTCCGCCCTCATGAATAATTATTACAAAGCGACGAAGGGTAAAGCTAGTACCGCGACTATCTCGTAAATGAATTTTAATAACCGCCAAGGTAAAATAAACAGTGCATTTGAGACAACCTAAAACCTCGCAGCAGTTGAAAACTGAAATGGAAGCGGCCAGCTCAACTCAGACCACGACCGGAGCGAAATGCTAGAGAAAAAGCAAAGTACGCTGCACAACTATAATGAGTTTCGGGGTGGAGTTGAAGGGGATGGAGCAATTCGTAGAATGAATAATAGATCTCTATCATCGTCCATGACGAGAGGCTCTGCCTTCCGGGCAATGCGTAGAAACCCTGCCACGTAGAAAAGAATAAAAGCATTTAAATCAATAGGTTATATCAAAATTTAATCTCGGGGGCTCCCCTGCGACCACCTTTTAAATTGTCACCATTACCTTTGTGGCGTATAGTCGCAGCTGTGAGAAAAAATCAAATTAACTGCAAAAGAATGGCAGACACCAATGTATCTCTTTACTAAAAGCTCTCTAGCGGAGCGTAAAGCGCCATAGCGTCACCTCGCCCAAGCCCTTCAATTCTTGGTTTGCGAGAGGATATCTATGAGCGGTTCTATCAAGCGTTTTAGTTTTGGCAGACATCCGGTTGTTATTGATTTCGGATCTAGTGCTGAACATACTGGTTCGTCAGTATTGGTTCATGTTGGACAGAGCGTCGTCCTGGCCACTTGTCATGTGCACCCCCCTTCTTTTCAGTCTCGCCCACCAGGCTTAGTTATTTCGTTTGTTGAGCGAAGCTATGCGCGTGGCCAAATTTCCGATTACTCACAAATTCAACAGGCAGAACTAAACAACGCGGATCGGAGCAGACTTCTAGAGTTCCAGTCAATGCTGAACGACACCCTTCCCGATAATCACGAGTTAAGAATAGAACTAAACCTACTGGTCTTTTCACGTGACCCTCAAGTCGAGCCGATTTTCGCCGGTGTCATTGCAGCAAGCTGCGCGCTAGGAATTACCTCAACGCCGCAGGCAGACCCTATAGTCCTGGCGCGTTTAGCAAAAATAAATGGGGTCTTCTGCACTAATCCTAGTAATAGCGCGATTGAAAAGTCGCAGTGCGACCTGTGGATTTACGGAAGCTCTTCACAAACCAGTCAAGTGCGTGGAAGCGCCAATGAACTTGACGAATCAGAGCTGATTTGTGCAATTGAGTTTGGGCAGAGAGAAATTCGTAGAGCAAGCAATTCGATAAAAGAATGGATCATAGAGCACTCAACCACTAATACGCATTTTACGAAAACTGTCGAAACACCACTTAAAAGGAAAATTGCAGCTCTCGCTAAAACATCACTGATGAAGATTTTCCAGGAAGTTGAAAAAAAAGACCTGTTAAGTAAGCTAAGCAATTTACAAAAGGCGGTGGAGATAGCGATCTGCATTAACGAAATCGATGAAAGCCGAAAAAATATAATTGCCGTTTATTTCTGCAAATGCGTACAAGAAATTCTCAGGGAACACTATTTAAAAATAGCATCATCAAGTTATGTTCATGAAACTACCAGGCTTCATACGAGAAAGGTTAAAGCGCACCTGTTTCCGAGAGCGCATGGATCTGCGAGTTATACGGTTGGAGATCACTGCGCGATTGCACTCACGACCTTGGGTAGAGACCGCTCTTCCTTAAATGGCCAATACGTTGAAGAAAAGAAAAGCTTTGATGTGCACATTCATAGCTTCGCGGATGATACAGGCGCTGGATGCCAAAGCCCTACACGTGCTCTATATGCCGGTCGCTGGGTAGCCGACACCTTGAGATCTGTAGTGCCAAAATTAGATATATTCCCCTACGTAATCCAAGTAGATGTAGAACAAGTAGGAATGCACTCAAGTTCACCGGATGAGATTTTGTGCGCAGCAATGCTATCTATGTTAGATGCAGGAGTTCCGCTATTTTCTGTCGTCGGCGCAGTAGTGGTAGGTGTGATTTGTTCGCCCTCGCAACTTATACCGCTGATTGATCCCGACGATCTCGAAAAAGCTTCTTGTAATGTCGTTGCCACCGTCGCTGGAACCATGACTGGTATTGCTGGCATTGATTTGCGAAGCAAAACTCTTCTCACAAGAGAGATATTGCAGGACTTATTGAGTCAAGCCAAGCAGGCACGCTTTTCGTTGATTGCACTTATGGAAGAGTCTATTGGCACTCCGAAAGAACTGAGTAAATTCGCGCCTAGAGTGCAGATTCTGAAGATATCCTCACGTAAGACTGGGCAATTAGTAGGCCGTGGTGGAAGCGTTGTGAAAGCGATCTGCCAGCAGACTTATAGTAATGTAGAAGTTTTTCCAGACGGAACCGTTCGAGTAAGTGCAAGTAATGATGACAGCTTGCAAAATGCAATAATCGCAATTCAAAAAACTCTCAAGCCGCTTAAGCCGGGTCAGGTTTTTGAGGGTGTGGTGAGCGGTATACAGGAGAATGGTTTATTGATCAATTTGTCTCCTGGACGCGACGGTTTCCTCCCTCGTGAGCAATTACTGGATGCTCATCTCCCAGTGAGAGAACAATTCAAGATAGGCGGATGTATTCGTGTAGTGTGCGAATCAGTCAATCATAATGGTCAAGGACAACTATCTGTCAAGGCGTTACATCATGAGAGCGCTGGCAATAGCAGATACTAATATTTTCATGGATGATTACTATAAAAGTAATTTAAAAGTCGTATGTTTTATTGAGGAGGTTTGGTGGCAATTTACAATTATGATGTTGTCATTATCGGGTCAGGCCCGGCGGGAGAAGGTGCTGCCATGAACTCCGCAAAAAATGGCCGCAAGGTTGCTGTTGTGGATAGTCGTCCTCAGGTTGGTGGAAACTGTACCCACCTTGGGACTATTCCCTCAAAAGCTTTACGACATTCCGTTCGCCAAATAATGCAGTTCAACACCAATCCAATGTTTAGAGAAATCGGTGAGCCACGCTGGTTCTCATTTCCCGACGTATTAAAAAGTGCGGAACAAGTCATAAATAAACAAGTTACATCACGCACGAGCTATTACGCTCGCAATCGGGTCGATACCTTCTTTGGCAAAGCTAGTTTTGCAGACGAACAAACTCTAGATATAATTTGCGCTGGAGGGGAGGTAGAGACGCTTATAGCGAAGAAAATTGTGGTAGCCACAGGGTCTCGCCCCTACCGTCCGGCAGATGTGGATTTCTCCCACGCGCGAATATACGACAGCGATACAATTCTGAGTCTCAATCATACGCCGCGAAAGCTTATTATTTATGGCGCAGGAGTGATTGGGTGTGAATATGCGTCGATATTTAGCGGGCTAGGAGTTATGGTTGACTTAGTTGACAATCGCGAACAATTGCTCAGTTTTCTAGACAATGAAATTTCAGATGCTCTTAGCTACCATCTTCGGAATAATAACGTTGTAATTCGACACAACGAGGAATACGAGAGCATCGAGGTACTTGATGGCTCCGTAATCCTGCATTTGAAATCCGGAAAAAAAATCAAAGCGGACGCGTTGTTATGGTGTAACGGACGCTCAGGAAATACCGAAGATCTCATGCTCGAGAATATCGGGATTGAAGCCAACAGCCGTGGTCAAATTCGAGTTGACCAGGACTATCGTACCAAAGTCCCGAATGTCTTTGCTGCCGGGGATGTGATTGGTTGGCCTAGTCTCGCTAGTGCCGCGTATGACCAAGGACGGTCAGCAGCTGAAAACCTGATTGAAGGCGGAAGTTGGAGGTTTGTTAATGACGTGCCTACAGGGATCTATACCATCCCCGAGATTAGCTCTGTAGGAAAAACTGAGCGAGAGCTAACTGACGCCAAAATACCTTATGAAGTAGGTAAAGCCTTTTTCAAATCTATGGCACGAGCACAAATTTCTGTTGAGCCAGTAGGCATGCTAAAAATTCTATTTCATCGTGATACCTTGGAGCTATTAGGTGTACATTGCTTTGGCTATCAAGCAGCAGAAATCGTTCATATTGGACAGGCGATAATGAATCAAAGAGACTCAGCAAATACTTTAAAATATTTCGTAAATACGACTTTCAATTATCCGACCATGGCAGAGGCTTATCGAGTCGCCGCGTTCGACGGACTCAGTAGGCTTTTTTAATTGTTTCATGTGGAGCCCTAGAAAACCGAATGAGGAGATTTGCTAAATGTAGATCCATAATTCAGAGCTTTTCCAGCACGAGCCTAAACTTGCCTTTATAGCGCCAAGTAAGAGGATTAATGATGCGTAAACTAACTTTTAGATCTCCTAGGCAAGACCTCCTAGCTAGACAGCAGTTACTGGACGATCTGTTGAATAGGCTGGAGGTCGAGCGTTCCAATCGATCATTTAATTTAATACTTGAGAACAGCAGTTATCAGCTGGAACTTGACGAACACTACTGGCTAGCTAATGCAAGCTACACGCAGTTGACAATTGAGCGTAATAGTCTCTGTTCAGCGCTTAGCCGTCAGACTTCCACTACTGAAAATCTAGACACTCGCAGTCAAAAAAATTCACCACCGGGATCAGCTCAAGAGGATAGGCCTTCACACCACACTCGAGAAAACTCAGATTATATGATCATCCCTGGCAGAATTTATCAAGGGCACGTGTTTAGCTTAAAGGTAGGTTTCGCTTGTATATCTTTACCATATGGATGCTATGGAACGCTGCAACTATCTGAAGTTGCCGACCAACCGTTAGGTCAGCTGTATGAATATCTAAACTTGGGAGACTCAATATCTGTGAGGGTCACCAATGTTGACGACCGAGGTCAAATCAGTCTCAGTATGAGAGATATACCGGAGTATCATTACAAATGACTTTTGCGTATAGCGAAACAAATGGATATTCAGACCCTTGGGTTCAAGGTTAGTCGTAAAAAATTGGCTGCATTTGCAAATTTTTCTCCCTGAGGCGATGAGATATCTGTTACAATTCTCTCAAATTCAATGTCAGGCAATCCGAAGACAACATGATGAATTTCTGCTCCTTTCTGGTTGTTAGTCCACCTTAGACAGCCATCCCCCCTCGCTTTAGCGCCGCATGTTTGCATTTTAGAATGCAGGCTTTTGGCACTCCACCGTCGCCACGCACGACGGTAATTTTACATGTCATCTAATCACCATCAAGGCAATGCTGTTCGTTCTCTGCTGAGTAGACTGGTGTATATCCGGAAATTCCTGCTCAGCAGTTAGCCTCTGATGCATTCCTGCGCTTGGTGTATTTGGATTTTGAAATGGGGGTCTAATGCCGCCAATCTTAAGCTTTGCTCTGATGCATCACCGTCTTTTCTTAATGCATTGCCTGGACTTGGTAGCGCGCGCCATATTCATGAGAAAGCTGGGTATTCCACCATAGTTAGGCAGGCCCACTTCTGAAGCTAAGCTCACTGTTGCTTTCCTGTAAAAAACGGGTGCACGTTTAGCTTAAAGGAGAAGACATTTTTGCCACTAAATGAATCCAGTTCAGGCTTTTGGCCTCGGCCTGTTAGTCCCCTATTACTCAATTAAAAGACAAATGCTATGTAGCTAAATTATGCCATAAATACTCGATGAAAACTTTTTAATGGTATCCAGTTTTTAATGCATCTATGTACGGGAAATCGAATGCTTCAAATAATAAAGCAATCTTGGCTATCCAATATAAGAGGCGATTTGCTGGCCGGTATCGTCGTAGCCCTTGCGCTGATTCCAGAGGCAATAGCATTCTCGATCATCGCCGGGGTCGATCCGAAAGTGGGACTCTACGCTTCATTTTGTATCTCTGTCGTCATCGCCTTTGTAGGCGGAAGACCAGGAATGATTACCGCAGCAACAGGTGCCATGGCGCTATTAATGGTTACCTTGGTAAAAGATCACGGGCTACAGTATCTTCTTGCTACGACGTTGCTAACAGGTGTCCTGCAAATTATAGCCGGATACTTGAAGCTTGGAAGTTTGATGCGGTTTGTCTCTCGCTCTGTGGTCACAGGTTTTGTTAACGCATTAGCCATTCTGATTTTTATGGCTCAACTGCCAGAATTAACCAATGTTACATGGCACGTTTATGTTATGACGCTGGCGGGGCTGGGCATCATTTACCTGTTCCCTTATGTGCCCAAGATCGGAAAACTCCTTCCATCGCCCTTGGTCTGCATCATCGTATTGACCGTAATTGCCATATACCTTGGGCTTGATATCCGCACCGTAGGAGACATGGGTTCGTTACCGGACACTCTGCCGTTCTTTCTTTGGCCGGATGTGCCGCTCAATCTCGAAACGTTGGCGATTATCTTTCCTTACTCAGCAGCTCTTGCAGTAGTCGGCTTGTTAGAGTCGATGATGACGGCAACAATCATTGACGATTTGACTGATACACCGAGTAATAAAAACCGCGAATGCAAAGGTCAAGGGATTGCAAATATCGCGTCGGGCCTCTTAGGTGGTATGGCCGGATGCGCCATGATCGGCCAGTCAATCATCAATGTGAAATCTGGAGGACGTACACGTCTATCATCCTTGGCCGCAGGTGTTTTCCTGTTGCTTATGGTGGTATTCCTAGGCGAGTGGCTTGCGCAGATTCCGATGGCCGCGTTGGTAGCCGTGATGATCATGGTAGCTATTGGAACCTTTAGTTGGGACTCACTGCGCAACCTGAAAAAGCATCCGTTATCGACCAATATTGTCATGGTAGCCACTGTTGTCGTGGTTGTCGCAACACACAACCTTGCTTACGGCGTGCTGGTAGGTGTGTTGCTTGCGGCAATGTTTTTTGCCAACAAGATCGGCCATTACATGGACATAAGCTCTGAAATCGACGAACACGGGATCGAACGTAGATACTCTGTGGTTGGTCAGGTATTTTTCAACTCGGCGGACAAATTTGTTGATTCGTTTGACTTCAAAGAAGCGCTGGAAAAGGTCGTCATTGACCTCACCCTTGCACACTTTTGGGACATTACAGCGGTTGCTGCTTTGGACAAAGTCGTCATCAAATTCCGGCGTGAAGGCACTGAGGTCGAGGTGCTGGGCCTTAATGAGGCAAGTGCGACTATCGTTGACCGTTTCGGAGTCCACGATAAACCCGACGCTATCGATCAGTTGATGGGGCACTGATTCATGAAAAATTCGATGACTCACGTTATGGCCTGCATTGATGGCTCAGCATCATCAACTGCAGTATGTGATTATGCTGCATGGGCAAGTGTTCGCCTGGCCGCGCCGCTGACCTTTTTACACGCATTGACAGAAGAATCTGCTCCTCCCTCAGATCTCAGCGGCACCCTTGGCATCGGCATTCGAGAGCGACTGCTGCACGATCTTGCAAAACTCGATGAACAACGTACTGCCCTCGCAAAAGACCATGGAAATTATCTGCTTGAGGCAGCGAAGCACCGTGTAGACCGACTTGGTATCGTGCATCCCCAAGGCCGGCAACGCCATGGACGGTTAGTTGACTGCATTCAAGAACTTGAAAGCGAAATCAGGCTGTTGATTATTGGGCGAAACGGACAAAGCAGCGAAGCGCCAAGCGATCACATCGGAATACAGGTAGAGAGTGTCATTCTAACACTCAAACGACCTGTGCTCGTGACGCCCTCCCAGTTCAACATACCTCGAAGCTTTTTGTTGGTTTTCGATAGAAGCGAGACGGGCCTTAAAAGTGTTGAGACGATTGCGCAAAGTCCTTTTTTAAGGGGGCTTCGATGCCACATATTGATGGTCGATCAAGAATCAGAAGCCGCTTGGCGTCAGGTCGATAGGGCAAGAAATTTACTACAGGACAAAAACTTCAGTGTGCAGGCAGCGGTAATGCCTGGAGAGGTTGCAGTCGTTACTGAGCGCTATTGTGAGCAGGAGAGAATAGACCTGTTGGTAATGAGCTCATCCGAACACTCAAGAATCCAGAACTTTTTCGTCGGTAGTACAACAAGTAAAACCTTGCGTAACGCAACAATTCCCATGCTGTTCTTACGCTAGCTTCTAGCCGCCGAGAAGCTGTGGCGTTGACGGTCACACCTTGGAAAAAGGTTGCCTCGTACATGTTTTTCGAGGCCACCCATGTTTGAAGCTCTTCTTAATAAGAGGCATAACACGGGATTTAATCAATGAATCAGAAATCACTAACAAATCCATCCTCAGTATTTATCTCTTTAGATTCCAACATTCATAGGATGACTGTTGAGTTGCTTGAGCAAGCTGATATACGCATTGGCGGTAATCGGCCTTGGGACATGCACCTTAAAGCGAGTAACGTTCCTGAACGAGCATTTGCACATGGAAGCGTGGGGCTGGGTGAGGCTTACATGGATGGTGACTGGAATGCAGAAAGTCTAGACGAGTTTTTCTGTCACCTACTACGGGCGCATCTCGATCAGCATGTACAGCCGTTCAAGCTTATGTTCCATGCGCTGCGCGTCCGGTTACTTAACCGCCAGAATACAACGCGAGCCTGGCAGGTAGGCGAAGCACATTACGATTTAGGCAACGATTTCTATGCCGCCATGCTTGATCCAAGAATGGCTTATACCTGCGGCTACTGGGAAAACGCTAGCAACCTTGCAGAAGCTCAGGAAGCCAAGCTCGAATTGATTTGCAGAAAACTCAAACTGAAACCTGGAATGCGAGTCCTGGACATCGGCTGCGGCTGGGGCAGTTTTATGGCGTACGCCGCTGAACACTACGGTGTCGAGTGCGTAGGGGTGACCATCTCCAAAGAACAGACCGAGTGGGCAAAAAAACGTTACGCCGGATTGCCACTGGAGTTCCGGTTGCAGGATTATCGAGAAGTAAATGGCGATTTTGACCGAGTCGTCAGCGTAGGGATGTTCGAGCACGTCGGGCGTAAAAATCACAGGGAGTTTATGGAGGTCGCATCCCGTTGCCTTGTAGATGACGGTTTGTGCCTGCTGCACACCATTGGTAAAAACGAGCGTAACACTACTCCAGACCCATGGATCGATAAGTACATTTTTCCGAATGGTGACCTGCCCTCAATCGGCCAGATCGGGGACGCCGTTGGCGGGCTTTTTGTGGTCGAGGATTTACACAACTTTGGCGCTGACTACGACAAGACCTTGATGGCTTGGCACGCCAACTTTGAAGCCGCATGGCCACAATTTTCAGCAGAGTTAGGTGACCGATTCTACCGAATGTGGCGCTACTACCTGTTGTCGTGTGCTGGAGCGTTTCGTGCGCGGGATATTCAGCTCTGGCAGTGGGTTCTCTCAAAAGAAGGCGTCATGGGCGGCTACTCGAGGCCGACTCTGAGCACCGAAATATAATCGGTGCAATCCGTACTGGCCCGGATCGCCGCTCTATGGAGCGCACGATCTGGAGGTTTACAGCCATGCGAGGTTGATCTTCATATCCGTGCGGAGGCTCAGCATGACTGGCCTCCACGATGAATACTCAATCCGTATTGACGTTCTGATAGAGCATTAGTCGTGAGGTCTCATGCAGACCTCGCGTCAACGCGAGCAGACGACGAAATTCTTCAGGGTGTTGGTCAGCAACGTTCTCTAATGGTTCTTGCGAAGCAATATCATGCAGGCTTGGCTGACTTCCATCGTGATGCATTTGCAGAAGAAACTCCTTTGTCACGCCACCGATCAACGGGAACGTACCCTCTCTAAGCACCAGAGGAACCACTCGCTCTCCTTCTGTAGCTGGCTGCTGTATATCTCGCCCCATCGCACCATTGCGAAACTCAATACCGGCCATGCCAAGGACACTGGGCAGCAGGTCAACCAAGCCAACAGCTTCTTCAATCACTCGCGGCTCCAGCAGTTTCGGAGCGTGGATCAGCAAGGGCACATGATTGCTCTCAAGCCCCAGTTTTTCGAATGCCGGTGGCATATGCGGGATCTGGCTGATACGGGTGTTGTGGTCACCAAACATGACGAAAATCGTGTTCTCGTACCAACCGCCTTCTTGAGCAATTTCCATCAGGCGCCCAATGTTGAAGTCCAACAGGCGTACCGCGTTGTATTGAGCCACGCTGCGAGAGCCAGCGTTCTGCACAGTTTCCAAAGGTACATTGAGCACCTCGAAGCCGTCGTTCTCATTGGGGATGGTAAAAGGCCGATGGTTACCCGCAGTCTGGATATAGGCAAAGAAGGGTTTGCCCTCAGCCTGCCGGCGAAGGATCTTGTCGCTTTCCTTGAACAGATCCAAATCCGAAACGCCCCAGACGTCGACGATGGGTGATTTCCAGTGACGTTCTTCCAACAGCTGGATATCGTCGATGCTCTGACGAATCAAGGCATTCATATTGGCCCAGCCTGAATTACCGCCGATCATGTAATACTTGTCGTAACCCTGCATCGCATTGATCAAGCTGTGCTGACGAGTGATTAGGGGGTTGCGCGTTGCCGTTTCCTGACGAGAGACGTCAGGTACGCCGGAGATACTGGCCCATACGGTTTTCGCTGTTCCGGTAACTGGCACATAGAAGTTCTTGAAGAACCAGCTCTCTTTAGCCAGTCGATCAATATTCGGGGTGGGATTCAGCGGATTGCCATAAGCACCCACCGCGCTGGTACCCAAGGATTCGAGCATGATGAAAACCACATTCGGTTGCTGCTTGCCCGCGATAGCGTAGGGCTGCGGGGGCTGCACGCGACTAAAATTCAGGCTTTTTATGTCAGGCTGGTCGACCCCTAAATAGTGGCTTACAACCTCGTAGTGTGCTGCGACCTGCTCCCGATCATAGGGCTTACTGGGCACCCTCAAAGTGTCGTAGAGAAAAATCACCGGGTTCAGGCCTAAAGCTGAAATTTGGTTGTCGCCAGAGAAGAAGGCGTCGCTCCAACGAAGCGGTACCGGGTTTTCCAGGTTGATGTTCTCGACGCGGCCCAAGACACCGAGGAAGATAGCCACTACCATTAGTGCGCTGCCCCAGGTCAGAGAGAGCCGACTGATGGGCTTTGCCGGACGATCCAGAGTCACTCGCTCAAGACGCAGTAATAGCCAAAAAATCAGGGCCGTAACAGCGGCCCAGCCAAGGCTAATCCACACCACAGGATAGGTTTGCCAGACCATGTCTGTTGAGATCTGCGCGTCTTCTAGAAACCGTAATACGGTCGCATTGATGCGCACACCCAGATAGGCGTAGTGACCGAAGTCTACGATATAGATCAACATTACTGCGCCGAGCCCCAGGGCGAGGTAGAGCCGTGCCAACCAGCGAACTACACGTGAGCGTGTCAGATTCCACACCGGCAACCACGCCAGCAGGGCAACAGGTAACATCAGCAGTATTGCCAAGCGAAGGTCAAACCGCAGCCCTATTCCGAGGGTTTCCGGTACTGCCTTAACTTCGCTCACAGCGCTGGCTGCAAATCCCGAGAAACCTATGAAGAACAGCCAGCGCAATGCCGCCAGCGTTACGAAAAGGATTGCTACTGCACCAACCCAATAGTGCAAGCGCCTCGAGTGAAGCCAGCCCATCGTTTGAATCCTCAATCTATAGAACTATCAATGTGGTTTTGCCTAGCCATCAAACACGTATCGGCAGCGTGAACTCTCGTCGTGCGGACAAACCGCGCCAGATCATCTTAATCGCGTATCCAATCAACGCCCCCCAGCAGTAGAGAGCAATGAATGGGTCGAGCAAGTAGTCCCAGTAATTCGGGGAAGGTTTAATTCCCAAGCTGAAGGCCAAAGTGGCCAGGCCGAACATGCAGGCACCCAGCCAGTTTCTCCACGCCACCAGCCCCAGAGTAATCGCGCCGATAATCATGATCAACGGTCGCGGGTTGTAACCCAGTCGGTAAGGATCAAAGTAGGTCATCCCCATCGTGGCCGGATAGAGAAAGAGGGCCAGCGCCGCTAAAGGGATCAGTAGCTGCAAGCGAGCCGTTCTATCCTGCCTCGTCGCTAGTCCCATGCGTACCGCAGCAGAAAATCCCAGCGCCACAAGGGTCGTGATGGCCACATCGTCCGTGAAGCTGCGAAAGTAGGCTGCTAACGAAAGCCCATTTATTGAAATAAAGCTGACTCCCAGCAAGGCGATCAGCCACATCACTTGCGTACCTGGACGTAGGCCAAATCTCGGAGTAACAACGAATGCGAGTAGCGCGAAGGTCAAATGCGCTTGCCAAAGTTCAAGCATCAGAGCTGCTCCTCTAGCCAGGCATCATTGAAGCTGACATGTTTAATGAACGTGTTATTCCATGAGTAAACTAGGTGATAGAGACCCTCAGCACTCTTGATGAAGTAGGGATACTCATATTCGAAATTGCATCCGGTTTCCTCGCAGACACGCTGATCAAGATTCACCAAGAACTCATCCGCAAGCATTTCTCTTCTAGGGCCACTGGATAGGCGGAACTTGTCGCCGATGATTTCCCGGTATGCTTCAGCGCTAAATGGATTACCTTCTGGGTCGGGAGACTCATCCAAATTGATCAACGGTTTCCAGAAGTCCAGGCTAGAGTCAGTCCCCATTAGGCGAAGTCGGAATCGCCCATCCTTTAGATCATTCAAAGCGACCAACAAGCCGTTATTAGGTGTTGCCACTGCAGCAAGTGATGAGTTTGGGTTAGCAGGGTCAAGTGGATAAGGCTCACTCCAAGTTTGCCCTGCATCCTTGGTGCGGCTCGCGAGCACTTTGTGAAAGGTGTCGCCAGCGTAACGCAACATAGCTACCGCGTTACTCTCATCCATGGGCACAACCGTAGGCTGCAGTGAGTGCTTGCCTCTGCTGATTCTGCTTTTATCAATTACATCCCCGGTGGGACTGATGTAAAGATACTCAGCAAATTTCCCCAAAAACTCATGGTAGACAGGCAAACCGATGGTGCCGTCCTGATGAAATATCGGAGCATTGCGCACGAGCGTGCTGATGTTCAAAAAGGGAGTCGTGATCAGTTGCTGAGGGGGTGACCAATTTTTACCCAAATCATCCGAGTACATTGCATTGATTGCGCTCCCAGCCCAGCCACCTACTGAGACTGACACGTAGAAGAGCCAAAGACGGTTATCGGGCGCCAATGCAATAACCGGATTGCCCAGTTTGCGTATGTATTTTTGAGTCGCGTTCTGGGTCGACTCTCGCGTCGCAAGAACGAGTTCATCACCCCATTCAGCAGTTTCTGTGTCGTAGCGAGCGCCGCGAACCTGTACATCGGCTGCACCTTCTCGTGAGCCAGCAAACCATACCGCCATAAGACCGCCATCTGGCAGTGCCGTCACCGATGAGGCGTGTACAAATTCTTCAAGATCCGAGGAGGCAAATCTGCTGCTGTAAAAAGGTGCCTGAGCGCTAAGCCCCTGTTGATCGACAGCTGCTGAGACAGAAAAGCCCGAGACAGGGTGGTCAGGATGGAGCCACCAAGCAACAGCAAATACAGCGAAAATCGGGATAGCAAGAGCCGAGCTGAGAAAACTGTTTTTCAAGCGCATTTAGAAACCATCTATACACAAACACATGACGCATCCTGATTGATGAGCAGGAGGCGAGCGGGCACATACCTCGGCTTGGGAGGTATAGCGGAGTGGTGTTTGCGTGGTTTCTACAAGGGCCTGACTCAACTCAAAAATGAGAGGGAAATGACTGGATGCGTATACATCGGGGCCGAATCATCGCCCAGCAATCCCGTAGACGCAACCGCGACCATCTGTCCTGAGGTATCGATTTGTAACCATGGATTTCGAGTTTAGCAATCATTACCGCACGTGATATCCAGTTCTGCTACATGATCACAAGCACAGATTCTGTACCAGACAGTGTCTAGATCGGGGGGTAACTATTTATCGACACCTCTGCTAGGTTTGATCCATGGGATGCCAGCAATGCGTCAACGCACACAAGTTTATTGCTATCGGATAGCTGGCATTGGAGGTCTTACTTCCGCCAATCCACAGCCGATTTCGTGAGCTCCCAATCGGCAACGTTCACGGTGGTGCTTCGCACCTACCGCCCCTAGACTGCATTAGTAGGCATTGGCCATGAGTGATAAGATCAAATTGAAACACGCTCGCGATTTGCTACTTGCCCGCTTGGTTGAATTGGAAAGTCTTGAATCCTCAGCACAATCACGCGACTCCATCGAGCTAGATCAAAGCAAGGTAGGTAGACTCTCGCGCATGGATGCGTTGCAGCAACAAGCCATGCTGGACGCCAACCGAGCCCGAGGTAGGGGGGAACGACTACGCATTGAGGCCGCGCTTCGAAGAGTTGACGAAGGCCTATATGGCTATTGCGTCGAGTGCGACGAGCCAATAGCTCAAGGCAGGCTGGATTTCGATCCTGCCACTGCGCTGTGCATCGAATGCGCTCAAAAAGCCGAAAAGGACAACTAAGTACCGCTGAAAATGCTGAAAAATTAATTCGGCCTCCATAATTCGCTTAAGCTGAAGACCCCATGCAACTCATTACCGAAATTGTTCACCCCGAGTTGAAATCCAAGCAGGGCAGAGTATTCCGTCGACATGCAGCACGCGGCATCGTGATGCGGGGTGAACAGATCCTATTGCTGTTCACCGAGCGCTATAACGACTTCAGCTTTCCTGGGGGCGGCCTTGATGGTGACGAGGACATTGTCGCAGGCCTGAAGCGTGAGCTTGAGGAAGAGACTGGCGCACGAGAGATTCAGGTACTACAGCACTACGGTTACATCGAGGAGTACCGGCCTTACTGGAAGCCACAATACGACTTGATGCACATGACCTCGCACTTTTATCAATGCGAAGTAGCGCCCCAGCTAGAGCCCGTGAGAATGGAAAGCCACGAAATCGCTAATGGTATGCGGCCTGTCTGGATCAACCTGCATGAAGCCATCGCACACAATCAGGCCGTTATGCAGCGTCAAGAGTCTTCGATGGGGCAATCAGTTCTGCGCGAAACCTTTATGCTGAAAAAAGTTGCTTCAGAATTGATTGCTAAGCCCTAAGCCTGTAACAGTTGATGAACGAGTCGCTTAACCCTGTCGGCGGCTCATCGCGCACCAACGACCTGGTAGGTGATTAACCCGAAAGCGGTCATCGCCAAAGAACCTACGACGTGCAACGAAATTGAGCCAAGCGCCCAAAGCAGTCTGCCTTCCTGAATCAAGGAAACCGCTTCGGCTGAAAATGTAGAGAAGGTAGTAAGGCCACCACAGAAACCCGTGATGATAAGGAGACGCCACTCTGGACTGAGGGTAGGAGAAGCGGCCAAGAAGGCGATGGCCAGGCCGATGATGTAGCCCCCAACCATGTTCGTGACCACAGTACCTGGAGGAATTGTAGGAAACAGAGCATTCAGTTTCATGCCCAATATCCAGCGCAACCAGGCTCCAAGTGAAGCGCCAGCGGCGATGACGATTAATGACTTCAGCACGGAGAGTCCTCCTCATTAGACCTGAGTGGACTAACTGGCAAGCGGCTCGCGCCGAAAGAAAAGGGAAACTCGAATGGTAAGATCATAGCCTGTCCTAAATTAGAGGACAGGGAGACACACCTACGTACCCTGTCCAGGGTTCACGTAGGCATCATCAGCACAAAGGCGGTTTAAGGAGGAATGCCATCTCCTTTCTTCATCCTATAGCAGCGCCCAGCAATGATTCAAGCTGCTTAAGCAATCCCAGCCCGCTGTAGGCATCCAGCATATTTTAAGTAAATGCATGCAGTCAGCCACTGCATTTGAATCACTGCGAGATTAGAGGGTCATCTGCTTGCAAGGTTGATTTCACAATAGCGTTAGCTGGATGAAGTTCGAGTAAAAGATAGCCTTGGAACGGGGCGGCCAACTTTCTTAGCCGGCCATGCTCTAGAGCCCAATGGCTCTGGAACGAAAATGGCGTTAGCATTCCGTCCACTAGGCTTAAACAGCATGTTTTTCAGATCAGGGTCGCATTGTGGAAAAGCTAAAACGCCTCGAAAGTGGAATCGAAGGGCTCGACGCTCTGCTCAAGGGCGGGCTGGTAGCGGGCGCTTCATACATAATCCAAGGGCGCCCAGGGTCTGGAAAAACGATCCTCGCCAACCAACTTGGGTTCCATCATGCGGAAAATGGAGGCCGGGTTCTGGTCGCCACGTTGCTGGCCGAATCACACGACCGTCTTTTTCAGTTCCTTTCTACTCTGAGCTTTTTCGACTCTTCCAAAGTGGGCGCCGAAATTCAGTTTGTCAGCGCATTTGACACTCTGGAAAACGAAGGTTTGGATGAGGTAGTGAAACTGCTTCGGCGCGAGATAAGCCGTCAGAAAGCCACCGTGATGGTTGTGGACGGTTTGCTCAATGCGCGCTCAAAAGCCGACTCGCACATCGACACCAAGAAATTCATTTCTGAGTTGCAAGGGCACGCTGCTTTTGCTGGTTGCACGGTGCTGTTTCTCACCAGCTCCCGTCTCGACGACGGCAGCCCTGAGCACACCATGGTTGATGGCGTGATTGAGATGGGCGAAGAGCTATACGGCACTCGCTCAGTGCGTCGAATTCAGCTGCGTAAAACTCGCGGCAGTGGAGCAATGACCGGTCTTCACGAGTGTGAAATCACCGAAAATGGCTTGGTGGTTTACCCGCGACTCGAAAGTCTCTACAGCCACCCGTCTTCTCCAGACAGCGCTGACATGACGCGTATCCCCAGTGGCATTGAATCACTGGACGACATATTAGGCGGAGGTCTGCACAGCTCCAGTGTTTCGTTGGTCATAGGCCCCTCTGGGATTGGTAAAACTACGCTGGGCCTTAAGTTCCTGGCTGAGTCGACTTTGGAAGCGCCGGGGCTACATTTTGGCTTCTACGAGAGCCCACAACGGCTGCGACTCAAAGGCCAATCACTGGGTATCGATATCAAAGGCATGGAAGACAGCAGCGCGTTAACCATTGCCTTGCAACCCACCACAGAGGGTCTCCTGGATGGGCTTGGCGCGCGACTGCTGAGCATCGTTGAAGAAAAGGGCATCAAGCGTTTATTCATCGATAGCCTAAGCGGCATGACGCGAGTCACGACAAATCCAGCGCGGATTACTGACTTCTTCAGTGCTCTGATGAACGAGCTGCGATCCAGGGGCGTTACGGTATTTGCATCCTGGGAAATGCGCGATCTTTTTGGTTCAGAGGTCAGCGCACCAAACTCTGACCTGTCCAGCATCGTAGACAACCTGATGCTGATGCGATTCTCTGAGAATCATTCTGAACTAAGCAGGACGCTTTCCATTCTTAAAGTACGAGACAGCTCCTACGATCCTTCGCGATTTGAGGTCGTGATCCGTGATCAAGACGTTTTCCTGAAAAAGGCTTCAAGACATGAACCTTCAGTCCCGACTGAGACATCGCCCGGTTCAAAATCTTAAGCCTTTGTGCGGGTTGAATTAACATGACCACCATCCTGGTCGTCGACGACGAATATTTGATCGCTGACATTCTCAGCTTCGCGCTGGAGGATGAGGGGTTCATGGTGGTGACTGCCAGCAATGGTCAGAAAGGGCTTGAGGTGCTGGATAGAGAGCGGCCTGCTTTGATCATTACCGACTTTATGATGCCGGTCATGGACGGCCTGGAATTCGCCACTGTCGTTCGAGCTTTGCCTTCGACTAATCAATTGCCGATCATCCTGATGAGCGGTGCTCAGGCACACATCGGTATGCAGACATCGGATCTGTTTGATGCTGTGTTGGAGAAGCCATTCAACATTGACTCGATCATTGCCGAGGTTAAAAAGCTTTTGGCTACTGATTAGCGGGTTATCGAACTCCATACCCCCGACCAACCTCAAGCCGGGCTCCAGTCAAGTCCGGCGACAGCCTCTCGACGGGGATGAGTAGTAAAAGGTCATCCGCAGGATACTCAGCGCTAGCGGGATGGGTGTGACCGTCCAAACAAGTAATCTACCCGCAGCGCTGAGGGCACTCATAAATGCCCTGACTGATTAGCGAGCTCGGGAGCGACTACATCGGTTTGACCGAAACCACGTCTACGTACTTGTACTTTTTCCTAGCCGCCTTCACTGCATCATGTTCGGCAAGTAGAGAGCTCAAGGTATCGGCCTCGTGAATCAACTCGTGCACTTCCCCCTCAAATTCGTTTCCCACTCGTAGCGTGACCCTCAGCCTGGGCGTGAACGATTTGGCCGCTTTCTTCTTGGCTGCTGGAGCAACCTCCGGCTTTGTGAACACAACCTCTGGCACAGGCTCCAGAACTGGAGGAGCAGAAATCTGCACTTCAGGCTGAACCTCACCAAACAAGGCACGACGCATTTCTTCTTCAGTTAAATCAGCGTTCATAAAACATCTCGATGGAGAAGCAATTAGCTCAAACAATTCTACAAGGATGGCTACGCCAAGGTGCGCCGGGGAGCATGATCAGACTGTTGCCGCTGACCGAAAACTGACCCAGTAGAGGCTGTTCTGCCGACTGAAAACTGACCCAGGTGTTCAACTGCTTCTGCTCACTTTTCGAGCAGGAGAACACAGGGTGATCAGCATGGAAATGTTG
>NZ_VOBI01000004.1 GCF_008369325.1 Pseudomonas sp. ANT_H12B
CACGAATTGCTTGATTCAGTTGTTAAAGAGCGGTTGGTTAAGATCTTTCGTCTCAACCGAGGCGCGCATTCTACAGCAGCCTCTGTTGCTGTCAAGCGGTTATTTTCCGAAGTTTTCAAAGTTTCCTTTGCAACTTCAACCACTTGCGCTTTCGATCTCTCGTTAGCGGGAGGCGAATTCTACAGCGTTACTCGCTGCTGTCAACACCTCTTTTACACCGCTTTCGACCGAGAAGATCGAATCGTTAAAAGAGCCAAACAACCTCGCTCTTTCAACTCCTTCTGGGCTTCGATGACCTGAAGCAACTCGCTGTCGAAAACTGCGTAACTCTTTGTTTACAAAAGAGTTTTCCGTTTCGACTGCGCCGGAAGTGGGGCGAATTATAGACTTCCAGAATCTGCCGTCAACCCTTAATTACGACTTTCTATCAATAACTGCCAAAAAGTCGGAAGCACGCACCTTCTTCTATATAGAAGAGCTCGCTCCAGCCTCCAGCCACCACTCGTCGCTTCGCAAGACGCGCGCCAGATTACGTGACATGTCTGGCTTAAGGATTGCAAAAGACGCTCCCAGCAGCCCCAGAACGACGTAATTCTGACGCGGCGGCACCTAATTAACGCTTAAAGGACTCCAGCGATGCGCTTGGTCAGTCACCGGGAGATGTAACGTGTCAACTCTCAATGAAATCGCAGCGAACCACGCGAAAATGGCTAAGGCACTAATAGAAGAGCCGACCGCGCTGAGCGAGCAGCCCCTTCAGCTCGTGGCCAGTTTCGAAGTTCCATCCATTGATGTGCAACACATGCCGCTGCACCTCATCGTTGGCGCCCAGGACACCCCCCCCCGGACAAACCGCTAGCTACTTGCTCTAACGATGCTTGATCTGCCGCCGCAGTAATCGTCGATCATCACTTCCTGACCTAAACTCAACTGAATACCAGCCCGTCAATGAGCGACGGGCGAGGCGTTCCCATGCTCGAAGCTTTAGAGGTGCCACGCGTGAAGCGCTTCGCCGTGAACGCTGCCGGACGAGATTTCGCGGTCGGCGACATTCATGGCCATTTCACGCGACTGCAGGCCGTTATAGATGCGGCCGGGTTCAACCCCTTGGTAGATCGCCTGTTCAGTGTTGGCGATCTGATTGACCGCGGGCCCGAATGCCGTGACGTGCTCGACTGGCTGACCAAGCCATGGTTCCACCCGGTGCGCGGCAACCATGACGACTACGTGGTTAATTTTGATACCTGCGACATCGTCAACTGGCTCTACAACGGCGGCGCATGGTTCGCGGATCTATCACTATTGGAACAGCAAGCATTCGCGGCGCAATTCGCCGAGCTCCCTATTGCCATCGAAGTCGACACAGCACATGGCCTGATCGGCATCGTGCACGCCGATTGTCCATTTCCATCATGGGAGCAGCTGCGAAAGGAACTGCAAATGCCAGAAAGCAACAAACACCTGCAACGGGTGCAGACCTTTTGCATGTGGTCACGAAGGCGGATCGATCAGCGGGAGATGCATGGCGTTCACGGCCTGCGCGCACTGGTCGTAGGGCATACACCGCTTGATACACCAGTCCGCCTTGGCAATGTGTTCCACATCGACACCGCCGGCTGGAAGCCGGACCGTGGTTATTTCACCCTCCTGAATCTCGAAACGCTCGAAGCCATCCCCGCAATACGACCAGACCGGGAATAACCTGACGACTGTTTATTTGACGAGTCGCGTTTCCTTGGAAGGTCTGTATCCGAAGTACGAGCTATAGCACTTGCTGAAATGGCTCGGCGACACAAAGCCACAAGCAACCAGCACGTCCACTTGGGATAGTTCTGTGTGCTGTAGGAGTCGACGCGCCTCGGTAATCCGCAATTCCATGTAATACCGTTGCGGCGTCGTGCCCAATTGCTCTTTGAACAAACGCTCAAGTTGGCGACGTGAACGACCGGCATAGACAGCCAGTTGCTCTAACTCCAAGGGCTCTTCGAGGTTGGCATCCATCAGCTTGACCACCTCGCGTAACGGCGCGCTCACACAGATATTTTCAGTCGGCTTGATGCGCCGGTAGCGAGACTCCTCGAATGCCAGGATGTCCTCGATACCTTCGACGAGGGCTTTATCGTGCAGTCCTTTGATCCAGCCCAGTGCCATATGAAATGCCCCGGAGGGACTGGAAGCCGTGAGCCGGTCTCGATCGATGATATAGGGCTCGCTACTGACCTGCGTCGCCTTGGAGATTTCCGCGAGTGCGGGGCGATGTTCGGGGTGTATGGCGCAACGATAGCCGTCAAGCAACCCTGCCCTGCCCAGGAACCATGCGCCATTCCATAACCCGGCCAACGTAATCCCCAGATCTGATGCAGTCTTCAGCAAGGTGATGAACTCATCATTAGCCTTGAGTTCTGTCCTGTAGCCGCCGCAAATGACCAGCAAGTCCAGCTCTTTAATCACCGAACCATCAAAACGGGCATCTGGCCGAATGATCAGGCCCAGGTCGCTGACGACTTCCCCATCGGACAAGCCGAACGTTCGGGAAGAGAACAACCCGGGTCGTAGCAGATTCGCGGTCACAATCGTGTCCAGCGATTGAGTAAATGCAGGCAGCGAGAAATGCTCAAGCAGCAGAAATCCTGCTCGAACCAT
The DNA here is from genome assembly GCF_008369325.1 of Pseudomonas sp. ANT_H12B. GTDB lineage: Bacteria > Pseudomonadota > Gammaproteobacteria > Pseudomonadales > Pseudomonadaceae > Aquipseudomonas. The sequence continues at coordinate 2,644 of NZ_VOBI01000004.1, forward strand.
TTGAGTAGTCTCACCGGGGTTCTCATTCAGATAGCGAAGATTTTTCCCCTTCATGCCTCCGCTAAATTGGCGTCGTTCGATCAATGTTCGAGCACTCTGTTGCGTTAACGAACATGTAGTTTGATACGTTTCTAATGCGCACCACCAGAGACAAATAAAGCCAAGTGCTGTGGCCCCTACCTGACTACACCGGCACCCTCCCCTTTCACGTCGTTCAGAAAGGCATGCTCAACACCCTGCGCCGCATCAGCGCCAGAAACATCAGTCGACGCCTTCGTCGACGAACTCGACCTGGTCAATCTGAGCCACTGTTGCTTCGAATCTGCGCATTCACTCCCTCCGTGCCTCACTCAGGTACTGCCGCGGACACATGCTAAACCGGGCGCGAAACTCGCGGGAGAAATGCGCGCCGTCGGAGAAGCCGCAGTCCATGGCAATTTGGGTGATGCTGCTGTGGCTGTTCACGAGCAGCCAAGCGCCGTACTCGACCCGCAACGAGCGTTGGAACTCCATGGGTGAAAGCCCCAGCGACTGCTGGAACGCCCGTGTCAGTTGGCGTCTTCCGAGCCCCACGTAGCGCGCGATGGCATCCAGGGTCGGTAGGCTATCCATGCGCTGCTCGATGTAGTGCGCGGCCTGACGCACTCGCTCATCCTTAATGTCCGCCAGGTTTGCGTAGAAGTGCGCCTGTGGCTGCCGCCCCTGGCGAATACCTTGCAGCATCATATGCCGCACCGCTTGCTGGGCTTTTTCCCGTCCGCAATGCCGGGCCACCAGGTACAAACCCAGGTCGATGGCTGCAGTCGAGCCAGCACAGGTGATCAGATCGCCCTCGTCGATGAACAGATGATCCACCGCCGCTGGGCTCTTGGGGAAACGTGCGCGAAATGCATCCAGCACATTCCAGTGCACACATACCGAACGACTTCCGACCACGCCCGCCTGCGCCAGGGCGAAAGTGCCCGTGCAGATACCCAGCAACCGCGTACGACTCTTCGCGGCGCGCTGCAGCCAGTCACGCAAGTTATTGGGTATTTGAGTATTGAGGTAATCGTTACCACCGCAGATGGCCACGTAGTCGAACTCTTCCAGGTTCTGTGCCAGTCCCCCGGACACCTCCAGTGCGATCCCCGCGCTGGAGGTTCTTGGCAATCCGTCGACGCTCATCACGCGCCACGCGGTATGGATCTGCCGGCTACCGCCACCCAGGTCGGCGGACAAGCGCAACACATCGATAAAGCCGGAAAACGCAGCCAGTGTGAATTGATCCAGAAGGACCAGTCCCACTGAAAGCTGCGGACGGCCTCCCATCTCGGGCCCGAGGGAGTCTGGCAGATGGCAATCTCGATTTATCTGAGTCATTTTTGTCATGACCTAACTATTCAACTTTAAGACCCCGAAGTGCAAGCGCTCGAATCAACGATACGAGCAAGATGCAGGTAAGGGGAAAAGTCCAACAACACCCCAGAGGACACACGATGAAACTGAAGACAGGTAAGAAAATCACCGTCGCTCTTTTAGTTACCGGCTGCATCTCCTCACAGGCCGCCATGGCTGAGCAGCAAAAGCTGACCGTTGCGCTGTATGGCGGTAACTGGGGTGAAGCGTTCCTCAAATGTGTTGCAGAACCTTTCACGCAAGCAACGGGAATTGCCGTTGCAGCAGAGGTCGGTACCTCGACCGTCACCCTGGCCAAGCTCCAGCAACAGAAGTCCAACCAGACAATTGATGTGGCCTGGATGGACGGCGGTATCAGCGAGCTGGCCTATGCCGCAGGGGTCGTCGCCGATCTTGATCCCGCGGCCATTCCCAACCTGAAAAACATGCTGGACAAAGCGGTCTACGTCAATGCCGGCCATACCTTCGCCGTCAGCAGCGGCTTTTATTCCCTTGGCCTGACCTACAACACCAAGGAAATCAAGGAAGCGCCTACCAGCTGGAAAGATCTGTGGAAGCCAGAGTATGCCGGCACCATCGCCCTGCCCTCGCCCGCCAACTCTTCCGGGGTGCCCTTCGTGTTTTTCATGGCCGATGTCTGGGGCATCGACCGAGCCAACCTGGAGCCGCTCTACACCAAGCTGGGCGCGCTGGACACTGCGCTGTTCTTCGACAGCTCAGGTGCCGCCACCAATGCCTTTCAGAGTGGCGAAGCGATCATCGGCGCGCACTTCAACGTCGGTGCCTGGGACTTGATCGACAAGGGCGCGCCCATCGGTTTCACCATTCCCAAGGAAGGTGCCTGGGCCACCGATGCGCGCCTGCACCTGATCAAGGGGGCAAAAAACAGCAAGGCAGGCGAGCAGTTCATCAATACCGCCCTGACGAAGGAAGCGGCGTCCTGCCTGGCTGGAAAGCTGTACCTGGGGCCAGCGGTGAAAGGTGTCGAGGTCACTGAAGACGTGGCCCGCAAGCTGCCATGGGGTGTGGGCGGTTCGATCGACAGTCTGCGGTTATTCGACTGGAGTCAGATCAACGCGCAGCGTGCCAGTGTCACCAACGACTGGAACCGCAAAGTCACCGCCAACTAGCTCAAGAGGTCTGCAATGTCAGTTTTGTTGAGCATCGACAGTGTCTGTAAAAGCTTCGGGCCGTTCCAGGCGCTGGACAACATCCAACTGGACATCGAGCAGGGCGAATTCATCGTTCTGCTCGGCCCCAGCGGTTGTGGCAAGACCACTTTGCTGCGCTCGATCGCCGGCTTCATGCAGCCCGATTCCGGCAGCATCGCGATCGATGGGCAGGATGTGAGTCGCCTGCCCCCGTACCGTCGGCCTCTGAATACCGTGTTCCAGAACTACGCCCTGTTTCCGCACATGACCGTGCTGGAAAACGTTGCCTACGGACCGCGGCGCCAGGGTGTCAATCGCACCGAGGCACGGCTCAAGGCTCGAGAGGCACTGACGATGGTCGGCCTGGAAGCCCTCGAAGAGCGTTTTCCCCGCGGCTTGTCCGGTGGCCAGCAGCAGCGCGTGGCCCTGGCTCGCGCCATCGTCAACCAACCGAAACTGCTGTTGCTCGACGAGCCGCTCTCGGCCCTGGACATGAAGCTGCGCAAGCGCATGCAGTTGGAGCTCAAGCACCTTCAGGCCAAGCTCGGCATCGCGTTCATTTTCGTCACCCACGATCAGGAAGAAGCGATGACCATCGCCGACCGTATCGTGGTGATGAATGCCGGACGAATCGAACAGGTCGGGGCCAGCAGCGAGATTTACAGCGCACCCGCCACGCGCTTCGTTGCCGACTTCATCGGCGAGGCCAACCTGATCGGCTATCAGGCCAGCGATAGCGGCGAGATTCGTTTGGACATTCGTCATACCGCCATCACCAGCCCCGCAAAAGACCTGTTGCCTAACGGGGTGGCGGTGCTGCGCCCCGAACATCTGCAGGTGCTGGATGGATCGAGTCCCGAGAGCGCCGGTTGCTGTGAAATCAACGGCACAGTGACCGATATTGTCACCGTCGGCAGCCATACCCTGGTGCATTCCCTGATCGACGGGCAATCGATCGTGGCGCGCACCATGGGGTTCCCCCGAGCCGACCTGGTCACCGGCAGCGCCGTGCGCCTGGGCTTCAATCCCGCGCATTTGCACCTGATCGGAGAGCCGGTATGAAACGCCCGGTGCTCGCCCCGTCGTTGATGCTCTTCGGCGCCCTGGCATTTTTCACAGCGTTCTTTCTCGCGCCTTTCGCCGTGGTGATCTTCGCCAGTCTGACCAAGGGCGCCGATCAGGCGTTCACCCTCGAGCACTACGTGAGGGTGTTGGGCGACCAGTACCACTGGGATGTGATTCTGGTGACTTTCCGCATTGCCGCGCTGACCACCCTGATCTCGTTGCTACTCGGTTATCCGCTGGCCTGGTATCTGGTGCGTGTCGTGAAATGGCGTGCCTGGCGCCGAGCCTGCGTGATCCTGCTGGTGGTGCCAATGTTCACCAGCAATATCGTGCGCTCGTTCGGCTGGATGGTGCTGCTGGGGCGTAAGGGGCTGGTCAATCAGAGTCTTCTGGAAGCCGGCCTGATCGATACGCCGGTACGTTTCCTGGGGACCGAACTCGGCATCCTGATCGGCATGGTATACATCCTGCTGCCGTTTATCGTGCTCGCGGCCGGCAATGCCCTGGCGCAGGTCGACCCGGCCTTCGAGCAGGCCTCCGAGGATCTTGGCGCCAGCCCCCGCGCCACGTTTTTCCATGTAGTGCTGCCGCTGACCATGCCCGGCATCATCTCCGGCTCGATCATGGTCTTCACCCTTGCGGCAAGCGCCTACGTCACGCCGGCCCTGCTTTCCGGCGGCCGGATCTCCGTGCTCTCGATGCTGATTTTCCAACAATACAGTTCGGTCTTCGACTTCAACTACGGCGGAGCGCTGAGCGTCGTGCTGCTGATCTTTACCCTGGTCATGGTCGGGCTGGCCGGACGTGTGGGCAGTATCCGGGGGAGCAATCAATGATCACTCAAATATTGGTCAGACTGGTGGCCTGGGCCGTGCTCGGTTACATGCTGCTGCCATTGGTCGTCATTCTCGGCGTCTCGCTGACCGCATCGTCATTCCTGGCCTTCCCGCCACAGGGCTGGACGCTGGACTGGTACGCCAAAATGCTCAGCGATCCGAGCTATGTGGCGTCCTTTGCCACAAGCACCCTTCTGGCCCTGGTCGCCACCTTTGTCGCCGTGCTGCTCAGCGTGCCGGCCGCCCTGGCGATGGCACGCTACGACTTCCCCGGCAAAGCCACGATCCTCGCCGCCCTGACATCGCCCCTGGTATTTCCGCACATCGTTCTCGGGGCGGCGCTCTTGCAGTTTGGTGGCTACTTCGGATTGACCCGCAGCTTCCTGGCGCTGTTGATCGGTCACACCATCATCATCTCGCCGTTCGTCCTGCGCTCGGTGCTGTCGATGCTGACACCCGAGCAGCGCGCCCTGGAAGAAGCCTCGAGCGATCTGGGCGGTACACCTTGGGCCACCTTCTTTTTAGTGGTGCTGCCGCAGATCCGGCCGGGGATCGTGACCGGGTCGATCTTTGCCTTCATCTCGTCATGGATCAACGTGGAGCTGTCGATATTCAACACCACGCCGGACCTGAACACCATACCGGTGAAGCTCTTCAACTACGTGCAGTACACCGTCGACCCGACCATTGCCGCTGCCTCCGGCGCCACCATCATTGTGGTCGTAGTCGCCGTGATCATTCTGGATCTGTGCATCGGTCTCGACCTTTTATCAGAACGCAAATAACCCCCTCATACATCCCGTAAGCCAGGAGTTCAGTCATGCGCATGCAAGACACGTTCGATGTCATCTATACCCATACCGAAGGCGAACCACTGTGCATCGTCCACAGCGGCATTCCCTACCCCGCCGGCTCGAGCATTCTGGCCAAGCGTACCTTTCTCGAGCAGAACTACGACTGGCTGCGCAAGGCATTGATGCAGGAACCGCGCGGCCACAAAGACATGTTCGGCGTGTTTCTCACCCCGCCTTCAAGCAGCGAGTTCGACGCCGGGCTGATCTACATGGATGGCAGCGTGTATTCGCACATGTGCGGCCACGGCACCATTGCCGTGAGCATGGCGATGGTCGCCCTGGGCCTGGTGCCGCGCGCCGCCGATGGCATCACCAAAATCCGCTTTGAAACCACGGCCGGCCTGGTGGTCGCGGAGGTGGCTTCGGAAGGTGAGAATGTGCTCTGGACCCGATTCGAAAACGTACCGGCCTACGTCGCCGCCCAGGACATCCCGATCCACCTTCCCGACTATGGCGACCTCAAGGCCGACCTGGTCTGGGGCGGCAATTACTTCGGCATCATCGACCTGACCGATTGCGGCTTGCGCATCAGCCCGGACAACGGCAGCGAACTGTCGCGCCTCGGCCTGCTGGCTCGCGACCAGATCAAGCAGCAGATGAAGATCCAGCACCCCACCGAGGCCCATATCAACGACCTCAATTTCATAACCTTCTGGCACCCGGCGACCATCGAAGGTGCGTTCTACAAGAACGTCCACGTCTTCAGCGCCGGCCAGCTCGACCGCTCTCCCGGCGGCACGGGCACCAGCGCGATGATGGCCATGTTCGAGGCCCGGGGGAAACTCGGCCTGAATCAACCCATCCTGTCCGAAGGACTGCTGGGCAGCGGCACCTTCGAAGGTTGCCTGCTCGGCGAAGTCGACCTCAACGGCACGCGCGCGGTGCGTCCGACCGTCAAGGGCACCGCCAGCATCCTGGGAACATCACGCTGGGTGATCGAACGCAATGACCCGGTCGGGGCAGGTTTCGTCATCAACTGACACGCTGAAGCGGAAAGACCTGTATGAGCCAAACGCCCGGGCACTTCCTCGGGCGTTTTGTATTGTGAGTATCGGAATGTTCCGGACAGCGCATATCGTTTGAAAGAAACAGGTGTGTGCAAAGGATTATGCGACCCTTCGTGACAAGCAGACTCGACTAATGAGCAAGCATGAGATTGGCCAGGTCAGCCTTGCCACTGTGCCTTCTGTGGCCAGCCGGTTATTGCCTGGCCCCTTGGCGCGCTTCGTGATCGAGCACCCGAATGTGCAGATCAGCATCCAGGACGGCACCGCCGATAGCGTCCAACAGTTCATGAAGTGCCCTATCCCCGCCAATGCCCCCCTCGTACGACTGGCTCATTGTCTGACGCCCAGTTCCCGCGTATTTACGCAAAATGCGGCTATCGACTTGCCAATATCGGCTTTTTCACCCCTGCCCCCCTCCCTACAGTGTGTACGACTTCAACGGCGAGCAGCGCTCGCCCCGTTCAGGAATCGTGCATGCCCAGCTTGTCTTTGCGTATCGAACGGATCGACCCGCTCACGCCCCAAATTCGTCGCCTGATTCTGGTCGCTGACGCTGACCACCCCCTGCCCGGTTTCACCCCAGGTGCGCATATCGAAGTGCAGATACCAGGCAGCAAACCCCTGTGGCGTGCTTACTCGTTGGTCAGCCTGCCTGATGCCCCTCACTACGAGATCGCTGTGCAGTTGGAGGACCAGAGCAGCGGCGGCTCTCGCTGGATGCACGGGGTACAAGTCGGTCAGCAACTGGTCGTACGTGCGCCCAAAAATCATTTTCCATTGGTGGCGCCAGCCAGTGATTACTTGCTGATCGCTGGAGGGATTGGCATCACCCCAATGCTCGGCATGGCCCGCTCGCTCGCTTCCCGCCAGCAGCCATTCACCTTGCACTATGCCGGTCGCGACGCAGACCGCATGGCTTATCTGGAAGAAGTCCTGGCGCTCGGCACCGCCCGATGCTGGATCAGCGGCGGCGATCCGGCTCAACGCCTGCCGCTGACCAGCCTGCTGGACTCACCCACGAGCGGACGCCAGCTCTATGTCTGCGGCCCCAAGCCACTGATCAGCAACGTGCTGCAAACAGCCCGCGAGCTGGGCTGGGACAACAGTCAACTGCACAGCGAATTGTTCATCGGCAGCCTCGACGGCGAGACCGAAGGCGCTTTTGAAGTGGAGCTGCGCACCAGCGGAGTCACGCTCCAAGTGCCCGCGGGCAAAACTGTGCTGGACGCAATGATAGAAGCCGATCTGGACCCGATGTTCGATTGCCGTCGTGGTGACTGCGGGGTGTGCGTGGCCCAAGTGCTCGAAGGCGCCGCTGACCACCGCGACCTCTGTCTGTCGGAGCGCGAACGGGCTGACGGCAGCTTCTGCACCTGTGTATCGCGCGCCTCCAGCGCTCGACTGGTGCTCGATTTGTAAAGTGCGCTGCTGCACCGCGCACCTCTTTATGGCGGTTTAAAAGGAGACATCATGATTCCCTCGAACGAACAGATCGCGGCTCTGGTCCGCGACGACAGCGTGCACAAAAGCGTCTACACCGACCCTCAGCTGTTTGACCTGGAAATGCAGCGAATCTACGGTCAGGCATGGATCTACGTCGGCCATGAAAGCCAGGTCAAAAACGTCGGCGACTACCACACCACGCGCATCGGCGACCAGGACGTGATTCTGGTTCGCGGCGCCGACAAAGGCGTCAACGTGCTCTACAACCGCTGCCCGCACAAAGGCGCCAAACTCGTGGCCGAGGGCGACGGCAACGTCGGTAAGTTTTTCCGCTGCCCCTACCACGCCTGGACTTTCAAACTCGACGGCCAGCACCTCTCGGCCCCTCTGAAAAATGCCTTCGAAGGCACCTGCTTCAACCCTCAGCACCCGGACTTCTCGATGGTCGGCCTGGCGCGGGTCGACAGCTATCGGGGCTTCGTGTTCGCCAGCCAGATCGATCACGGTCCAGACCTGAAAAGCTTCCTCGGCGGCGTGATCACTTCCATCGACAACCTCTGCGATCGCTCGCCAGTGGGCGAAGTCGAAGTGGCTGGCGGTATTTTTCGGGTCATGCAGCGCTCCAACTGGAAAGTCTTCTACGAAAACCTCCACGACACCATGCACGCTCGCGTCACGCATGAATCCTCGGTGGACGCGGCCCGCAGCGAGGCCGAATCCTTGGGAGAAATGCCTTTCGAACTGCTGATCATGGACGGCAACGGCGAGCCTTACGATTTCTGGGAGAAGCTCGAACTGCGCGCCTACAACAATGGACATGGCTACATGGAAGCGATCTTCGACCCGGCGGCTGCCGAGCGCGACGATGTGTCCAAGGCCCACTTCGAATGCCTGACCGATGCCTATGGCGAAGAACGCGCCCGAGACATCATGGGGATGAACCGCCACAACACCGTGATCTACGGCAGCGGCTCGCCCCACACCGTGTTCATGCAGTTCCGGGTGATCCGGCCGATGGCCGTCGACCGCACCCTGGTGGAAATCCAGACGTTCCGCTGCAAAGGCGCACCGGATGCCGTATTTGACCGGGCGCTGACGTACGCCAACGTCATCAACTCGCCCTCCTCCAACGTCATGCCCGACGACGTCGAAGTCTATGCCCGCTGTCAGGAGGGCAACATGACCCGTGGCGGTGAATGGATCAGCATGCATCGTTATGTCGGCACCGACCGCTTGCTGCCCGATGGCGCGGTCTCGACCAATGGCACCAGCGAGCTGCCAATGCGCAACCAGTTCGCCGCCTGGAAGCACTACATGACCGCCACCCTGATCGCCAAGGAGAGCACCCATGCTGCTTGATCGCACCTTCGATGTCTCGACTAACGCCCTGATTGCAGCGCAGGTGCCCAGCGAAAGCGTGCGCGAGATCGAGCAGTTTCTCTATCGCGAAGCACGCCTCCTGGATGAGCGCCGCTTCTGGGAATGGGACCAACTGTTTACCGATTCGGGCATGTACTGGGTGCCGCAACAACACGGGCAGGTCGACCCTTTCGAGCACATTTCGCTGTTCTGGGAAAACCGCATGCTGCGCGAAGTGCGCATTCGCCGGGTAGAGAACGTACGTAACTGGTCGCAACAACCACCGACCCGCACGGCTCATCTGGTGGGCAACGTGATGGTCGAAGGGCTCGATAGCCAAGGGTTGCTGGTGGTGAGCGCGACGTTCCAGGTCAGCGAATGGCGTCTTGAACAGCGCCAGTTGGCCGGGCGCTACACCTACAAGCTGGCCAGTCAGGACAGCGGCGGCTGGAAAATCCAGCTCAAGCGGGTTGACCTGATCAACTGCAACGATGTGTTCGCCAACCTTGAGGTCTTTGTCTGATGGGGCGCCCGACCGTATTGGCCCTGCATTATCAGAACGACGTTTTGCATCCTGACGGCCGCATCCGGGTCGGGCTCGCAGCCGATGATCCGGCACGTGACGCCGTGCTGGACGCCGCCATCAGGCTGCAGCAAGGTGCCCGCGCACGGGGCTGGCCGATCATTCATGTGCGCGTGGCGTATCGGCCGGACTATGCCGACCTGGTACAGAACGCGCCGATCCTGCGTGCCGTCGCGGCCAGTGGTGCCGTCCAGGAAGGCACTTGGGGCGCGCAGTTCCATGACGCGTTGCAACCGCTGGAAGGCCCGGACGAGTTCGTCGTCACTCATACCCGCATCAACGCGTTTTACGGCACACCGCTGGACACTCTGTTGCGTCAGCTCGAAACGCGACAGTTGCTGATCGCCGGCGTCGCCACCCACTCGGTGGTGGAAAGCACGGTACGGCATGCCGTCGATTGCGGTTTTGAGGTCACGGTGCTCGCCGACGCCTGCGCCGCCGCCCGCCCCGCGACTCATCTGGCGGCGCTGGACAGCATGCGGTTGATCGCCACTGTCACGGATGTCGCAAGCACCCTGGAGTCAATGCCATGAAGTCCATTCCTACTGCCAACCTGCAAGGTCAGGTGGCGATTGTCACGGGCAGCACCCAGGGCCTGGGTACTGACATTGCTCGTCAACTGTTAAACGCCGGCGCCAGCGTCATGCTGGTCGGCCGCAACCGTGACACCGGGGCGGCATTGGCCAGTGAGTTGGGTGAGCGGTGTCGTTTTGTCGCCTGCAATGTCGAACTGGACGAGGATATCGATGACTGTATCGACACAACGCTGGCCGCCTTCGGCCGTCTCGACATTCTGGTCAATAACGCCTGTGTCTACGACGATCAGGGGCTACAGTCAGACCGCGAGCAATGGTTGAACACCCTCAACATCAACCTGGTGTCGGCGGCAATTTTCGTACAGAAAGCTACGCCACACATGAATGAAGGCGGCACGGTGATCAACATCGGAAGCACCGGCGGTAAGTTCGGCGCGGCCGGGCGAGCCCTGTACCCGGCGTCCAAGGCCGGATTGCTGCAGCTGACCCGAAACCTTGCGGTGAGCCTGGCACCGGCTTCGATCCGGGTCATCAGCGTCTCGCCGGCCTGGACCTGGTCGCCGTCGGTGGCGAACCTGAGCGGCGGCGACCTTGCAATGGCCGACCGTGTAGGGGCTACCTTTCACCCGCTTGGGCGCGTCGGGCGCGGCGAGGAGATTGGCCAGGTGGTCGCCTTTCTGTGCAGTCATGGCGCGTCCTGGATTACCGGGGTGGACATTCCGGTGGACGGCGGTTTCTCGATCCTCGGCCCCGATCAGGGCCTCTCGCCCCGCGTGTGGTTCGAGCGTTTGCGTGACCCGGCCTGAATCGCTCGACAGCTCCCATTGAACAGCGCCAATAAAACCTGATGATGAGTCGATAACGAGGTAACACCATGGGCAAGATGATCACCGTAAAAGCCAGCGACGGCAGCGGCAGCTTCACCGGTTACCTGGCGCTACCCGCCAGCGGCAAAGGCCCCGGCGTGGTAATCGGCCAGGAAATTTTCGGCATCAACGCCAACATGCGCGAAGTGGCCGATTTTTACGCCGAGGAAGGGTATGTAGCCCTTGTACCGGACCTGTTCTGGCGACTGGAACCGGGTGTAGAACTGGGCTATACCGAAGCCGACTTCGCCCGTGCCATCGAGCTGTTTCAGCGCATGGACGTGGACAAGGCTGTCGATGACATCGACGCCAGTTTCAAGGCACTCAGCGATTTTCCCGAAGTCGAGGACGTCGGTTTCGGCTATGTGGGTTTCTGCATGGGCGGCAAGCTGGCGTACCTGACGGCGACGCGAACCGAAGCGGCCTGCTGCGTGGGCTACTACGGCATGGGCATTGAACAGTTGCTTGAAGAAGCCGACAACATCAAAGGTCACCTGGTGCTGCACTTCGCCGAACAGGATGGCTACTGCGACGCCAATGCCCGCACGCTGATCAGCCAGCGCCTGGGCAGACGCAACAACGTCGAGATTTACACCTACCCCGACGTTGACCATGCCTTCGCCCGCAACGGCGGCATGCACTACAACAAACCGGCCGCGTTGATGGCCCATCAACGCAGCATCGCCGCGCTCAAACAGGCCATCGGCCCGAACTACAACCTGTCCGAGCTGTGGGAAAAGCACATCGAGTTCGAGTTTGCCGTTCGCGATGTTTCGGCGACCATGGCGACCATGGTCGCCGAACCTTACGTCAACCACATTCCGACCATGACGGGTGGCGTGGGCTACCGCGAATTGAGCCGTTTCTACCAGAACCATTTTGTCCATGCCAATCCGCCAGACATGAAGCTGGTGCCGATCTCTCGCACTGTTGGCGCCTCGCAAATCGTCGACGAGTTCGTGATGTGTTTCACCCACACCAGTGAAATCGACTGGATGCTGCCCAACGTCGCGCCGACCGGTAAATACGTCGAAATTCCGATGCTTGGGGTCATCAAGTTCCGTGGCGACAAGCTCTGCCACGAGCACATTTATTGGGACCAGGCGAGCGTTCTGGTGCAGATCGGTCTGCTCGACCCCACCGGGCTGCCCGTGGCCGGTATCGAAACGGCGAAGAAACTGCTAGATGAACAACGGCCGTCCAATACGCTAATGGGCAAGTGGGCGGACAGCACCGAACAGTAATCGAACACTGCACCCTTGTAGGAGCGCGCTTGCTCCTACAAGGGGCAGCGTTTGATTATCTGATGGCAGCCGTCTGATGCGGCAGTTCGCCAAAGCGCTCACGATAGTACCGGGCGAAACGACCGAGGTGGCCAAAGCCATGTTCCAGGGCGACTTCGGTAATGCTCAAGTCACGACGGCCGAGCAAACGATCACGCACCGCTTCAAGCCGCAGGTTGCGCAACCGCTCCATGGGCGTTTGCCCGTAACAGCGCTGGCACAGGGTATTGAGGCTGCGCTCGCTCATGCCCGCCGCGGCTGCCAGTTCACCCAGGGAAAGCGCTTCACCCAGGCGACGGCGCATCAAGTCTTCGATCTTATGCAACTGCCGCAATGCCTGACGCTGTGTCGGCGACTCAACGACCGCCATCGGTGACCCGTCGACTTTCGGTGGGTGGGTCAGCAGGAACAGCGGCAGGCTTTCTTCCAGATGTCGCAACCAGTGAGCATGCACCGGCTCGCCCGCGCTGGCCCCCAGTTGTTCGAGCAAATCATCGACCAGGCGCAACCAGCCGCGCGCCTGACCGGTGTCGAGCCGATAAGCGGCAGGCAAGCTGAAATCAGCGGCCAGCCCTCCTTCGTCCACCAGCCGTTCCTGCATCAGCCTCAACAATGAGCGCGGCACCTTGAGCAGCAATTGTTCGCAGCCACTGTGCCAGACCAGGCGGGCCTGGCGATTGGGCGAGAGCACCGCCACCTGACCCTCCTCCAGCTCAAGCGTCAGCCCGTCGCACTCGATACTGGCCCGCCCGCGCAAAGGCATCTGCATCAACACGAAATCGGTAAAAGGCCGTGGTCGCACCTCAACCTCGGCGCCATAGCGCAGGACAAACAATTGGCAACGCCCCACTTCGGCGCGAAAAAACGCCGTGTCGACATTGCCACTGCGCCAACTCAGATCGTGTTCGACCAACTCACGAGCAAGCAGCCGATGACTTTCTTGCCGCGAGCGGCTGGTGAAGACCGGTGTTTGGCACAGCCTCGACAGATCGAGCCCCGTGCCGGCGCCAGGTATCGGGTTGCCCGATAGCGCAGCCATGGCTCAAAGCGACCGGTTTCGGCGAGCTTCGTTACGTTGCAGGGTGGTGCTCGGCGTTTCATCGAACAACTTGCGATACTCGCTGGAGAACCGTCCCAAGTGGGTAAACCCCCAACCCATGGCGATCACCGAGATATTGCGCGCCGAATTATCCTCGAGGATTTCCTGGCGAACCGCACCGAGCCGGTGCTTCTTCAGATACGCCATGGGCGACATGCCGAAGTACTTCTTGAAACCTTCGAACAGCTTGAACCGCGACACGCCGGAAGTCGCCTCGATGTCTTCCAGGTGCAGCGCTTCGCGGGCGTTTTCGTGGATGTACTGCTTGGCTCGAATCAAGTAGTGCGGCAGCTTGACGCCGAGCACATCGCGCAATTCATCGGAGTAGTTGTTCGGCTGGGCGAGGATCAACCCCTTGATCAGCGAACTCTCGATGTCGCGAGTGAAAAACGTCTGGTCATACAGCTCGCGACTGCGCTCCAGCTCGCCGATAAAGTAGCGAGCCATGCGCCACCAGGACGCGGAGGAACCGTTGACGGCGTCCATCACCGGCTCGAAACGCAGGGGGGTTTCCAATGGCCGCTGCAGCATGTCTTCAAGGGACTTGCGCATGGCCGCGCGGGTGATGACGACCTGGATCTTGCGGCAATCACCGTTGATCGACAGCTCCTGGTTTTCGTGCGGCGAGACAATGATTGCGCAGTCGCGATCGGACGTCGCCTGACAACCGTTCTTGGTCAAATGCTGTTCGCCGACGAGGGGTAGGCTGACGCTGTAGCTGTTCAGGTGTTCGGCGTCTTCGATACCGACCGTGACGTCGGTGCCGTACTCGATCACCCCCAGGGTCGTGGACATCGATTTGAGCACATTGCCGCTATGATGGAACTGAATGCGGTTGGGGTAGCTGGTCTTGAGCAGATGCGGCCCACAGATCCCGGCCATCCACTGCCGCGCACCATTGAGGTCATAACGCTCGATACGAATGTCACGAACATGTACATCAGGACTTGTACTGATCACGGGGCACCCACGGCTGTTTTATGAACGCGCTCTAACGGCACGCCTCTATTTGAAAGAGCAATCTTCATGCCGCGTGCCTCCCTCCGGGGGCCGGGCGAAATATGCGGATAACATTCACCGAATAATCGGATAGGAACAGCGCTACGTCAGAACCGTCCATGCGCTGAGCGCCCTTCTCACGCCGTAAACAAAGGTAGGGCGCTGCAAAAAAGAGCAGACGCCAAGAGGCCGCACGATAGACACGCATTGAATGGCGGGCGTGATTGGGTATTACCTGCCCAGATGAGCAGGCAGGTGTTACCCCCAGGAATTGTTGAAGAGCTGGAGACGAAAATCTTGCTCGGGTCGTGCTGATCGCTTACCAGAATTTCCAGGTGTAGGTGGTGATCAGGCGGTTTTCGTCGAAGTCATTACCATGGCGGAACTTGACGTTGATGTTGCGCAGTTCGACGCCGAGGTTCTTCAGCGGGCCGTCCTGGACCACGTAGGACAGGTAGATATTGCGCTCCGATTCGCTGTTGTCGCTGAGGGCGCCGCGATCGATGTCGGTGCCGCGCATGTAACGCGTCATCAGCTTCAAGCCAGGCACACCCACACCGGCGAAATCGAAGTCATAGCGCGCCTGCCAGGATTTTTCGTTAGGTTTGACGAAGGCGATGGCGGACCAGTTCACCAGGTAAGGCTGCGGCGCGTAACCGTTGAGCGTCGGGAACGTGCTGTCGCCGAGCATCCGCTGATAACCCAGGCCGAAGGAGTGGGCACCTTTGCGCAGGGTGGTCATGGCGCCGTAGGAGCGGTTATCGATGCGACCATACAAGGCGTCGCCATCTTCCTTGTTGTTGAAATAGCGCAAGTCGGTTTTCAGACCGTAACCGCCGCCCAGGTCGGCCAGGTAGGTAGCGCCCAGGTAATGCTGACGGTAGATGTCTTCCAACTGCCCGTAGAAATAGGTCCCGGTCAGCGCCGGAGTGAAGGCGTAGCTGGCGCCGCCAAAGTTCAAACCGTCGCTGCGGCGCTGCACGTCAGGCCCGTTGAACAAGTACATTTTTTCGCTGTTAGAGGATTCGCGGCCGCTGATTTCGGTGAAGCGCCCGCCCGTCAGTGTCAGCTTGTCCACCTCTTTGGACTCGACCAAGGTGCCGTGATACGTGGTGACCAGTTGCCGCGAATCGTCGGTGTAGGCCACCGGCAGCGTTGGCCGATGCTCACCGTATTTCAACTCGGTCTTGGAATAACGCACCTTCGCCGTGTAGCCGCCGCGGCCGTAATCGGTCGCCTGTTCTTGCTTGCTGACGCTATAGGGAATGATGCTGTCAGGCCCCCTGCCACCACCGCCGTCGAGCCGGTAGGCGTATTGCATCGAAGCATCCAGGCCAAACTGCAGCGGCCCCTCGGTGTAGCCCGAGATGAAGCGCAGGTCGAAGCCCTGGGTCCAGCTGCCGACTCGGGAGTTCTTCGGGTTTTCGCCCTTGAAGTCGCGATCGATATAAAAATTTCGCAAGCCCAGCCCCAGGTGGCTGTCTTCAACGAAGTCCGCCTGGGCCATCATCGGTGTAATCATTCCGGCCAGGCTGGCCGTCTGCACGCAACGGGTAAACCAACTCGCTTGAAACATAACTTATCCCCTCTTATTTAATGTGCGAACACATCAAGTAGCGGCGCGACCAAAGTGATCACTCCAATAGTTGGCAGTTGTTTCTTTATTAAAATATTCAGCATGAGTCGTTATGGTTGATGTCGGTCCGGTGAGACAGCCAGCACGCATCGAGAATGATTAGGCAGCATTGGCGCCAGAGTCTCTATCCTGTTATTTCGAGACTCATATCCGTTTACTTCGATTTTTCAATCTCTCCTCGTTCGTTCTGCCGCGTCCAGCCAGCTATGGCTGGGCCAATGCACATTGGCCAATTTTATGGACTGTGTTTGCCGACAAAGCGGATAGACCCAGGCGCTGGCAACTTATTTAATGCGGACACCAACAACTTATTGAATGCACGAATTATCCCGATGCAACGAGGTATCGATTAATGAGCAGTGCAAAAAGCGTCGAACAGTGGAAAAGCTTTATTGAGGGCTGTCTGGACTTCCGGCCGGCAGAAGGCATCTTCCGAATTGCCCGGGACATGTTTACCGAGCCGGATTTGTTTGATCTGGAAATGGAGTTGATCTTCGAGAAAAACTGGATCTACGCTTGCCACGAAAGCGAAATCGCCAACAAGCATGACTTCATGACGATGCGCGCCGGGCGCCAGCCGATGATCATCACCCGCGACGGAGACGGCCAACTCAATGCACTGATCAACGCCTGCCAGCACCGAGGCACGACCCTGACCCGCATCGGCAAGGGCAACCAGTCGACCTTCACCTGCCCGTTCCACGCATGGTGCTACAAAAGCGATGGCCGCCTGGTCAAGGTCAAGGCGCCCGGTGAATATCCGGAAGGTTTCGACAAAGCCACCCGCGGCCTGAAAAAAGCCCGCATCGAAAGCTACAAGGGCTTTGTCTTTATCAGCCTCGACGTCAACGGCACTGACAGCCTGCAGGACTTCCTCGGCGACGCCAAAGTGTTCTTCGACATGATGGTCGCCCAGGCGCCCACCGGTGAACTGGAAGTGCTGCCGGGCAAGTCTGCCTACACCTACGACGGCAACTGGAAACTGCAAAATGAAAACGGTCTGGACGGCTATCACGTCAGCACCGTGCACTACAACTACGTGGCCACCGTGCAACATCGCCAGCAGGTCAACAGCGAGAAAGGCCTGGCCGGTGCCGACACCCTGGACTACAGCAAGCTCGGCGCTGGCGACAAGGAAACCGACGACGGCTGGTTTGCCTTCCACAACGGCCACAGCTTGCTGTTCAGCGATATGCCCAACCCGGCGGTGCGCCCCGGTTACGGCACGATCATGCCGCGCCTGCTCGAAGAATACGGCCAGGGCAAGGCCGAGTGGATGATGCACCGGCTGCGCAACCTGAACATCTACCCGAGCATGTTCTTCCTCGACCAGATCAGCTCGCAGCTGCGCATTATCCGTCCACTGGCGTGGAACAAGACCGAGATCAACAGCTTCTGCCTGGGCGTGGTCGGCGAGTCGGATGCCGATCGGGAAAACCGCATTCGTCAGTTCGAAGACTTCTTCAACGTGTCCGGCATGGGCACCCCCGATGACCTGGTTGAGTTTCGCGAAGCCCAGCGCGGTTTCCAGGCACGGCTTGAGCGCTGGAGCGACATTTCCCGGGGCGTGGGCAAATGGGTCGAGGGTGCGACGCCCAACAGCGAAACCATCGGCATCTCACCGGCACTGACCGGCACCGAGTTCACCCATGAAGGCCTCTACGTCAATCAACATGGCAACTGGCAGCGCTTCATGCTCGAAGGTCTGGCGCGCAAGGCCGCCGAAGAGCAACCGTTGAAACTGCGTGAGGTGTGAACATGAATTCGCAACTGCAATACCGCATCGAGCAATTCTTCTACCGCAACGCTGAAGCCTGCGACGCTCAGGACTGGGATACGTACCTGTCGATGTTCAGCGACGACAGCGAGTTCCACCTGCCGCAATGGGACTCGGAGCATGTCTACACCACCGACCCGAAAAAAGGCATGTCCCTGATCTACTACCCCAACCGTGGCGGCCTCGAGGACCGGGTGTTCCGCATTCGCACCGGCAAGGCCGCGTCGACCATCCCGATGCCGCGCACCCTGCACCTGATCAGCAATGTGCGCATTGCTCCGTTGGACAACGACGAGCTGGAGGTGCGGGTTAACTGGCACACCCTCTACTACCGCCTGCAAACCGCCGAGCAGTTCTTCGGCCGCGCCACCTACCGCCTACGGCCCGATGGCGAGAGCTGGAAGATCAGCCGCAAGCATGTGGTGCTACTCAACGACACCATCAATTCGGTGCTCGATTTCTATCACCTCTGACTGGCGGAAATCTGGATCATGAGTCACAAGGTCGCGTTCAGTTTTGCCGATGGAAAAACCTTGTTCTTCCCGGTAAAGAACAATGAAATCCTGCTCGATGCGGCGCTGCGCAACGGCATCGATATCCCGCTCGACTGCCGGGAAGGCGTGTGCGGGACATGTCAGGGTCGCTGCGAGTCGGGACAATACAGCCAGGACTATGTCGACGATGAAGCACTGTCGGCCGACGACCTGCGCCAGCGCAAAATGCTGACCTGCCAGACCCGGGTCCAATCCGACGCGGCGTTCTACTTCGATTTCGCGTCCAGCCTGTGCAATGCCTCGGGGCCGGATCGGCTCAAGGGCATCGTGCGGGCCGTCGAGCAGGTGTCGCCGAACACCGCGATCCTGCACCTGGACGCCGGTGCCGATGGCCAGCACCTGGACTTTTTGCCCGGCCAGTACGCGCGGCTGCAAGTGCCGGGCACAGAAGGCAAGCGCTCTTACTCATTCGCCAACCGCCCCAACAGCAGCAACCAGTTGCAGTTTCTGATCCGGCTGCTGCCCGACGGGCTGATGAGCAATTACATCCGCGAGCGCAGCCTGATCGGCGACGAGATCATGCTCGAAGCGCCCCTCGGCGCCTTTTACCTGCGCCATGTCGACAAGCCATTGGTGTTTGTCGCCGGCGGCACCGGGCTCTCGGCGTTCCTGGGCATGCTCGATGAGATCGCCGAGCGTGGTGGTTGCGGGCATCCGGTGCATCTGTACTACGGCGTGCGCAACGCCGCCGACCTTTGCGAAACCGCGCGCATCGCGGCCTACGCAGAGCGGATTCCCGGCTTTCGCTTCACCGCGGTCATCAGCGATCCGACCCCGGACTGGAGCGGCAAGCGCGGTTACATCACCGAGCATTTCGACCTTGCCGAGTTTCGCGACCTGGACCTGGACATGTACCTCTGCGGGCCGCCGCCCATGGTCGAGTCGATCAAGCAATGGCTGGCCGTCCAGGCTCTGGACCAGACCCGCCTGCATTACGAGAAATTCACCGAAAGCAACACCTGACACTGGAACCCACAGCCAAAACAAATTTCCAGGCACCCGGACATTTTTTACTGCCCTCAACTAACAACTACGTCACGCGCGATGCGGACTTCACTAAAGGCGGCACTATGAAAAAACTACTCGTGGGTACACTGCTGGCGGCCAGCTGCGTGGCCAGTCTGCTGGCCCAGGCCCAGGACCCGGTGCGCATCGGTTTTATCACCACCCTCTCGACCCCCGCCGGTTACCTGGGTGAGGACTCCCGCGACGGTTTCCAACTGGCCATCGATCAGGAAGACGGCAAGCTCGGCGGTGTGCCGGTGAGCCTGCTGGTCGAGGACGACGGACTGCAACCGGCGCGCGCCAAGCAGATCATCGACCGCATGAGCCTGGACGGCATTTCGCTGTACACCGGGGTGATCTTTTCCAATGTGCTGGCGGCGGTGGTCAACACGGCGACCAAGGACGGCTTCTACATCAGCAACAATACCGGCCCTTCGAGCCTGGCTGGCAAGCAGTGCAAGCCCAACTACTTCGTGGCCTCGTACCAGAACGACACAATCCATGAAATGGCCGGTGTCGCGGCCAACGACCTGGGCTACAAGAAGATGGTCATCCTGGCCCCCAACTATCAGGGTGGGCGCGATGCGCTGGAAGGCTTCAAGCGCACTTACAAAGGTGAGGTCACCGAGATCTACACCAAGCTCAACCAACTGGACTTCTCGGTTGAGCTGGCACGGGTGCGCTCTCTGGCGCCGGATGCGATTTTCGAGTTCCATCCCGGCGGTGCCGGCATCAACTTCGCCAAGCAATACGGCAGCTCGGGCCTGGGCAAAACCATCCCGATGGTGGTGCCCGTGTTCTCCATGGACGAACGCATGCTCGCCGCCACCGGCGATGTCGCCAAAGGCATGAACATCGTGACCCTGTGGAACCCTCAGTCGAACAACCCGGCCAATCAGGCGTTCGTCAAAGCGTTCAGCGAAAAATACAAACGCGTGCCGACGGTGTATGCCGCTCAGACCTATGACACGGCGCGGCTGATCGGGGCTGCACTCAAGAGCGTGGACGGCAACATGAAAGACCCCGAGGCGTTTCGCAACGCCCTGCGCAACGTCAAGTTCGACTCGATCCGTGGCGATTTCGCCTTCGGCAAGAACCAGCATGCGGTCATCGACTGGTATTTGCTACGCGTAGAAGCCGACGCCAACGGCAAGCTGGTCCAGGTGCCGGTGAAGACCATCGCCAAATCGCAAGTGGACAGTTTCGCCGCCGAATGCGCCCTGTGATCCGACCGCTCGGTCTCGTGCCTGGCTGCGTCAGCGGCCGGCACTTTTCGTAGGACTCCCCAGCATGCTGCTACTCGAACAAATTCTTAACGGTTTGCAATACAGCGCCTTGCTGTTTTTGCTCGCCTCCGGCCTGACGCTGATCTTCGGCATCATGGGCGTCATCAACCTGGCCCATGGCGCCTTTTACATGGTCGGGGCCTTCTGCGCCGCCTACACCGCGTCGCTCAGCGGCTCGTTCTGGCTCGCCGGGCTGGCCGCGGTGGTCGGCTCCGCGCTGTACGGGCTGCTGATTGAAACCAGCATCATGCGCCGGCTCTACAGCCGCGATCACCTCGACCAGGTACTGGCCACCCTGGCCGTGGTGTTTTTCACCAACGAGCTGATCACGGTGCTGTTCGGCCGCAGCCCGCCCGCCATGCCGACACCCGAGTGGTATGGCACCTTCGTCGAAGTCCTGCCGGGGTTGATGTACCCGGTCAGTCGCTTGCTGTTCATCGCCGCCGGAGCACTGGTGGCGATTGCCATGTGGCTGCTGATCAACCACACCCGCCTGGGAATGCTGATCCGTGCCGGCGCCGACGACCACGAGATGGTCGGCGCACTGGGCGTGAACATCGCACGCCTCTACACCCTGGTTTTCGTCTTTGGCTGTGTACTCTGCGGACTCGCCGGTTTCATGGCGGCCCCGCTGCTGTCGGTGGAAATCGGCATGGGCGAAAAGGTCCTGATCACCACGTTCGTGGTCATCGTTGTCGGCGGCGTCGGCTCGGTGCGCGGCGCGCTCGCCGGTGCCCTGCTGATCGGCATGGTCGACGGCCTGGGGCGCGCCTATATCCCGCAATTGCTTGACCAACTGTTACCCGCCGAAGTCAGCGGCACCTTAAGTGGCGGACTGATTTCCGCCAGCGCCTACATCGTCATGGCCGTCGTCCTGCTGGTCCGTCCACGCGGCCTGTTACCCGCCCGCGCCTGAGGAGAACTACATGTCCCGTCGAGTCCTTATCGATCTGCTCTGCCTGGCGACGTTCGCCCTCCTGCCGCTGCTTGCATCGCTGTTGCACGAACCCTTTCTGGTCAGCCTGTTCACGCGCCTGGCGATCTACGGTATGGCCGCGGCCAGCCTGGACCTGCTGATCGGCTATGGCGCGATGATCAGCTTCGGTCATGCGGCGTTCTTTGGCCTTGGCGGCTACATGGTCGGCGTCATCGGTTTTCACACCTCCCAGGCCATGCCGTTGTGGGGCTGGGATGGCTCCAGCAGCGCGCTGATCGTCTGGCCGCTGTCGCTGCTGGTCTGCGCGCTGTTTGCCGCAGTGGTCGGCTATCTGTCACTGCGCACCAGCGGCGTGCAGTTCATCATGATTACCCTGGCGTTCGGCCAGATGCTGTATTTCGTCCTCAGCTCACTGTCGCTGTATGGCGGTGATGACGGCATCCTGCTCAACGAACGCAATACGCTACCGGGGCTGGATATGGAAAATCCGGTGCAGTTCTACTACCTATGCCTGGGGCTGCTGGTGGCGTGGCTGCTGTTCTGCCGGCGGCTGGTCAACTCGCGCTTCGGCTATGTCCTGCGCGGCCTCAAGCAAAGCGAACGGCGCAGCATCAGCCTGGGTTTGCACCCGTTGCGCTACCGGCTGAGCGCCTTCGTCATCGCCGGGGTCGGCGGCGGACTGGCCGGGATCTTGTGGGCCAACTACGCCATGTTCGTCAGCCCGGACATGGGCGCCTGGCACAAGTCCGGCGAGTTGATGGCGATGGTCATTCTCGGCGGTGTTGGCACCCTGCTCGGGCCGATACTCGGCGCGGCGGTATACCTGGGACTGGAGCAGGTGTTGAGCCTGTGGACCGAGCACTGGCTGTTGATCTTCGGCCCGTTGCTGCTGGTGGTGGTGCTGTTCGGCAAAAAAGGTTTGTACGGCCTGCTGCTCAGTCCGTGGCCCCGCTGGCGCAAGGCCCCGGCGCCGGAAAAACCGCCCGTCATCGTCAGCAGCGAGGCACGTTCATGAACCCGCAATTGTCGATCCAGGATCTGCATAAAACCTTTGGCGCGGTCAAGGCCACCAACGGTGCAAGCTTCGATATCGCCCCGGGGGAACTGCACGCCATCATCGGCCCCAACGGCGCCGGCAAGTCGACACTGATTTCGCAGATCGCCGGGGAGATCCGCCCGGACAAGGGGCGAATCTTCCTCAACGGCCAGGACATCACCGACGTGCCCGCCCATCAGCGCCCTCGCCTCGGCCTGGCGCGGGCCTTCCAGGTCAGTCAGCTGTATCCGGAGTTCACCCTGCTGGAAAACGTCGCCGTCGCGATCGCCGCCCGGGAGGGTCAGACCTTCGGCATGTGGAAACCCCTGACCAGTGACCGCCGCCTGCTGGACCCGGCGGCTGACTATCTGCAACGTGTCGGACTCGCGGCACGCGGCCAGGCCTTGGTCAGCGAGTTGTCCCACGGCGAACGGCGGCAGCTGGAAATCGCCCTGGCCCTGGCCCAGGAAGCTTCGGTGCTGTTGCTCGACGAGCCGATGGCTGGAATGGGTGCGGAGGAATCGGCGCGCATGACGCAATTGTTGCTCGAACTCAAGGGCCGCTACGCGATCCTGCTGGTAGAGCACGACATGGACGCCGTGTTCGCCCTGGCCGACCGCATTACCGTGCTGGTCTACGGCCAGACCATCCTGACCGGCAGCGTCGAGCAGATTCGCAACGACCCGCAAGTACGCGCCGCCTACCTGGGAGAAGAACATGCTTGAAGTCAGTGGATTACAGGCCGGCTACGGCCTGAGCCAAGTGCTGTTCGACATGCACTTGAAGATCGAACAGGGCCAGGTGGTATCGCTGATCGGGCGCAACGGCATGGGCAAGACCACCACGATCAAATCGATCATGGGTCTGCTCAAACCCACCGCCGGCAGCGTCTTGATCCACGGTCGGGAAATGCGTGGCGCGCCACCCTACCGCATCGCCCAGGCAGGGCTGGGATTAGTGCCCGAAGGCCGGCGCGGCTTTGGCAGCCTGAGTGTGCGGGAAAACCTGCTGGCCACCGCGACCCGGGGCAAGTGGGACCTGGCACGGATCTACCAGTTGTTTCCACGCTTGCAGGAACGCCAGGACCAGTTGTCAAAAACCCTCTCCGGCGGTGAACAGCAGATGATGGTGGTCGCCCGCGCCCTGCTGACCAACCCGCAATTGCTGATTCTCGACGAGGCCACCGAAGGCCTCGCGCCGATCATTCGCGAAACCATCTGGAGTTGCCTGGCGAACTTGAAAGCCGAGGGCGAGACGATTCTGGTCATCGACAAGAACCTCAAGGAAATGGCGCGGGTGGTCGACTGCCATCACATCATCGAAAAGGGCCGACAGGTGTGGAACGGAACCCCGGCGCAACTGGCCGAAACGCCGGAATTGTCCCGGCGTTACCTGGGGGTCTGAATCATTGGCTGCAGGCCCCCTTCGGGGGAACGGGCTTGTTCAAGGGTGCCCCGGTCGCTTTATTGCAGCGGCGAAAAGCTCGCCGGCAGGTAGATCGTCGAATGCATGTCGCGCAGTTGCGGGCCCGAGTTTTCCGGCGGCCAGACGCCGTCCTGCACGGCGCGGGTGCGCACGTCCAAGCGTTGTTCGAGCGAGGCGTAGGGCCAGATGTGCAGGTAACGCGGCAACTGACCGTCGGTGGCGTAGAAAGCCGCATACACCGGGGAGTATTGCGCGCCGGTTCTTGGCCCTACGGCTTTTTTCCAGCCCTTGAGCGTGGGTGCCAGCCCCGATGACACCAGGTCGTAGACGCGAAGTTCGTAGAACGGCCCGTATCGCCCGGCAGGTAGCGGCTGGATAAAGGGAAACAGCGTGTAGTTTTCCACACGCATGTCCGTCAGATACGCCTCGATGCCAAACGCATCGGCACTCGACAGATAACGTTCGCGCTCAATCTGGCGAGATGCCTCGTCGGCAAAACCGCGCAACACCGCGATCTGGTTCAGCGGGCCGATCTCCGACGCCCAGCAACCCATCAATTTCACGCAGGCGTCATCTGTGGCCAGGCGCTGCTCCAGACAATCCATGGCGGTGGCGACAGTGCGCACACGCACGGTGAACGTGATCAATTCGTACAGCTTCATGACAACCTCGATTCAGGACCAGACAAGTGCGTGGATGACTTTCATCCACGACAAAGAACCGGCGCAGCCGTTGCAGCGCGCCGGTCATGTAACCAGGCCGTGAAGCTGTCGCTATCACACGTCAGCTCCACGCTCAGGACGTTGCCACGCCACCGTTAAAAACCGGCGATAACCCCATCAACTCGAGCTTGCGGGTGAACTCACCCAGCCTTTGCAGTTTGTAGGCCTCCAGGTCAACGTCCTGGTAATCATAAAATCCCTGACCTTCGCGCAGTCCGTTGCGCCCCTGGGCCATATTCTCGGCAATGACCTTGGGCGGCAGGAAGCGTGGATCGATGGCTTCAGCCAGGTAATGCGAGGCATAAAACAGAATGTCGCCGCCGCCCCAGTCGATAAACTCGAGCATTCCCAGCACGGAGAAACGTAGACCGAAACCGACGCGAATTGCGGTGTCGATATCCTCGGCGCTGGCCACCCCCTCCTCGACCATTCGTGCCGCTTCATTCATCGCCAGCGCCTGGATTCTTGGCACGATGTAACCGGCTGCCGGGGAGCATTGCACGGGCACTTTGCCGATTCGCTTGAGCAATGCCATCAGGCGTTGCACCACCTGCGGGCAGGTGTCTTCGCTGCGGCTGACTTCGACCAGCGGCATCAGGAACGCCGGGTTCAGCCAATGGGCATTGACGAAGCGTTGCGGGTGCGTGACCAACGCCGCCAACTGCGTCACCAGGAAGGTCGACGTGGTCGATGCAATCACCGTTTCATCGGCGCACACCGCACTCAGCCAGGCGAAAGTCTGGGCCTTGAGCTCAAGCACTTCAGGCACCGCTTCAAACACGACGGCGGCGCTTTGCAAATCGCCGCCGCTGCCCTCGCGGTCACTCAGGTGTAAATGACTCATCGCGTGCTCGGCTTGCGCCGGTTCGAGTGATCCCAAGCGCACAAGTGTCGCCAGTTCGCCTTGCAAATGGCCCTCGATCTGTCGGAAGTAGCGGTCCTGCGTCGTCTCATCGCGTTGCTTGATATCGATCAGGGTCACCGGCAATCCGGCGAACATGAACGCCAGGGCAATGCCCTCGCCCATACGCCCGGCGCCGACGATGCAGATACGCTGCAGATCGGCGCTCATGCCTGCAATCCCTGGTTCAGGCACTGCGCCATTTCGCTGCGACTCAGTTGATCCAGCCCGAGGTTTTCCAACGTCCGACCCTGGGCATACAGGTCAATGCCACTGACCACCGTGGCCAGGCTCAACAAGCCTTGCGCAACCGGCGTCGGCACGCCGGCCCAGCGCCCGACCGACACCAGAAACGACAAGCCCAGTCGTGTGTCTTCGAGCATGTAGCGGTGCTTTTGCAGGTCAATGTCTTCACGCCAGTCGCCGCTGTCGGTCAGTTTGCCGTGGGCGCCGCGACCATACATCCACTCATCGCCGTCGCTGGCGTAGTGATCGGCCAGAGGGAAATGCGGCGCGCCATAGCCCAGCGCTTCACGAATGGCGATACGCTCGGCGTCGAGGGCATTGGTCACGCGGCGAATCGAAGGCACCGTGCCTTCGTTGTGAATGTCCCAGGTGTCGAAATGTTCGAGGGGACCGGCATTCATCAGGATCAGCGGTGGATGAATGATCGGCCCGGCGTTCATCAGTGCGCCACTGAGGGCATCCTCGATGGGTTCGACGCTGGGGTAAGCCTCGCGCAGTACGGCGAACGCCGACTCGCTCAACCGACTCGGAAAAACCCCGGTCGGCAGACGGGTCGCATAACCGCTGATCACTACCTGATTGTCGCCATGCTTGCGCGCCAGATAGGGCAAGGTGCCGGTTTCGGCGAACGCCACCTCGCTGCGGTTCCCCTCCTTCGCCATCGCCTGGGCGAACACCAGGCTGCCGAAGGTACCCGGCGGCAGGAACACCACTTGCCCGTCGCGCAACAGCGGTGCCAGTTCGGTGGCAAGGGCTTCGTGGGATGTCGACGGCAAGGCAATGACCAACAACTGCGCATCGGCCACCGCCTGTGCCAGGTCCGTCGTCAAGGTCAGCGCATCACCGGGCTGTCCCAGGCTCAGCTGACGTTCGCCACGAAAGTCGCGCACCACCAGATGACCGAGGCCTTGCAGTTTTTCCAGCGCAGCACTGTCCCGGCGCCACAGACGCACTGAATGGCCTTTTTCCGCCAGCTCCATCGCTGCCGCATAGCAACCGTGACCGCCGCCGATAACACTGATATTCATGAATGCACTCCTGTAGAAGAGCCTCGATCCTAGCAACGGCTCCGGCGCCCTACTGCCCGAAACACGCAACTGTCATTCCGATTCTGCAACGCAATAACCTGGTCGTGTGCGGCCACAATCCTTGTGGGACCGAGCCTGCTCGCGAAGGGGCCGGCACATTCAACATTTACATCGCCTGACACTCCGCTTCCGCGAGCGGGCTTGCTCCCACAATGGGTCAGGCGTGTCGACGCGGGAACACGCTGTCGCGGTCAAGATAGTTGAGGTGGGTGCAGCCCATCAGATTCATGGTCCGCGCCAGTTCATCCGTCAGCAGGTCCAGCGCCCGACCAACACCCGCTTCACCCGCCACCGCCACGCCGTACAGGGTGGACCGGCCCAGCAGCACGGCATCGGCGCCAAGGGCGAGCGCTTTGACGATATCGCTGCCACGCCGGATCCCGCCATCGAGCAGCAGGCTGAGTTTGCCCTTCGCCTGGGGGGCGATGGCCGCCAGTGCGTCGAGGCTGCCGAGGGCACCGTCCAATTGACGGCCGCCGTGGTTGGACACCACCACCCCATCGAGCCCCAAGGCGATGGCACGCGCCACATCCGCCGGATGCAACACGCCCTTGAGCAATAGTCGCTCGCCCCATTGGTCACGCAAACGCGCCAGCATGTCCCAGTCGAGCAAGGTGTCCATCTGCTTACCGATAAACGCCATCGACCCCAGAGGATTACGCTCGCTCGGCGGCAAGTAAGGTTCGAGGTTGCCCATGCCGGGCAGACCCGAGGGCCACATCACCTGCTTGAGCCAACGCGGGTGGCGGACCACGTCGAACTTGTTGCGCCAAGCCAACTGTCGCGGCCTGGCGTAACTGCGCCGGTCCCATTCGCGATTGCCCAGCACCATCGCATCACAGGTCAACACCAGGGTCCGGCAACCTACGGCGGCGGCCCGTTGCAGCAAGTCGTTTTGCACCCGAGGGTCGCGCATGGCGTACAACTGAAACCACAGTTCGACCCCAGGCGCCGCCGCGACAAGGTCTTCAAGTGAAGTGTTGGACGCAGTACTCAGGCTGAAGGGCAAGCCACGCGCAGTCGCAGCCCGGGCCAAGTGAATGTCGGCATCGCGGTGCAGCAGGCCGTTGTAGCCCGTCGGCCCGATCAGCATCGGCATTGGCAGCACCCGGCCGAGCAAGGCACGAGAAGTATCGGGAGCATGGCACGGCACCATGGCCCTGGCGTGCAGGCCATATGCACTGAACGCGTCGAGATTATCCTTGAGCGTCAGTTCGACCTCCGCACCGCCGCTGAGGTATTCCCAGACGAAGTAAGGCAATCGTCGCCGGGCCATGTCGGCCAGTTCGGCAATGCTGTGAACACGATTCAAGTCGGAGCCGGTATAGAAACGGCGCATAAGCAGTCCTTGAAGGGTGGGATAAAAACCGCTGCGAAAAAAAACCCGGGAGGAGCGATCCGGGCGAAGACAAACCAGCGTTAAAAAAGTACACGGATGCGCGGGCAGACCCGGAAGCCGCGAACGACTCCCGGGGGGATTTCAGAACTTCCAGGTGTAGGTAGTGACCAAGCGGTTTTCCTGATAATCCGCACCCGACGCACTGCCATTGCCAAAGCGCGTCTTGACGTCGATGCGACGCCATTCGAAACCGACGTCCTTGAGCGGCCCGCTTTGCACCACATAGCCGAGTACGATGTTGCGTTCACTTTCGACGTTCTGGTCAAGGGCATTGTTGCCCCGGTCGACACCCGTGCCGCGCATGTAGCGCGTCATCAGTTTCAGCCCCGGCAAACCGATGCCCGCGAAGTTGTAGTCATAACGCAGTTGCCAGGAGCTTTCGTTCGGTTTGACGAACGCCACCGTCGACCAGTTCACCAGGTAAGGTTGCGGCGCATAGCCGTTGAGCGTCGGGAATGTCGTTTCGCCGAGCATGCGCTGATAGCCGACACCGAAGGCATGGGCGCCCTTTTTCAGGGTCGTCATGACCCCGTAGGACTTGTTGTCAATGTCGCCGTACAGCGCCTTGCCGTCTTCGCTGTTATTGAAGTAACGGAGGTCGGTCTTCAAACCGTAACCGGCGCCCAGATCATGGTTGTAGGTCAAGCCCAGATAGTGTTGCTTATAGATATCTTCCAGCTGACCGAAGAAATACGTACCGGACAAGTTCGGCGTAAACGCATACGTGGCACCACCGAAGTTCAAACCGTCACTGCGGCGTTTAACGTTGGGACCATTGAACAAGTACATCTTCTCGGTATTGGAAGATTCCCGAGAACTGATTTCGGTAAAACGGCCACCAGTCAGCGTCAGATTAGCCACCTCTTTGGACTCGAGCTGCACACCGTGGTAAGTGGTGATCAGTTGCCGCGAATCGTCCATGTAAGCCACCGGCAACGTCGGACGAAGTTCACCGATCTTCAGTTCGGTCTTGTTGTAACGAACTTTCCCGGTGAGCGCTGCACGGCCATAGTCGCGCACTTGCTCACCCTTGCTGGTGTCGTACGGGATGATCGTGTCGGGCCCCCGGCCACCGCCGCCGTCCAGGCGATAGGCATACTGCGCCGAAAGGTCCAGGCCAAACTGCAGCGTGCCTTCGGTGTAACCCGAGATAGCGCGAAAATCGAAACCTTGGGTCCAACTGCCGATCCTTGATTGCGGCGCGTCGTGTTGTTTGAAATCGCGGTCGATATAGAAGTTGCGCATCCCCAGACTGACTTGGCTGTCGTCTACGAAGTCGGCGTGCGCAACCATCGGTGTGAAGATCCCCATCACGGCCGCAGCGGTGACGCCACGGCTTACCCAGCTCTTCTGAAACATCAAACTTTCCTTCTCTTTTTTACATGCACAAAGGCACGACTAGTGGAAGCAGATCAATTCAGCAAAAGTGCAACTTTGGCAGTCAATCCACAGTATTGTTTTTATAACCACTTACTGCAAAAAAGTCGTAACACAGCCATTCGCCAAAACAGCGACAACCGCTTTATAGTTATTTTAAACACTCAACGATTACGGAAAGTCTTATCGTTATCCTCGGGTTGAAACAATATCAGGAAGTTGCTTTTGAGGCATCTCCCAAGCAGTGGTAGGCGCGATTGAAATACACCAGGCCTTCTTGGCTTTCGCCATTGCGGATACCCAACACTTCGCAATAGAAAATCGTGTGCGATCCGACTTCATGAGCCTGGGCGATTCGGCAGTCGAAACTCACCAGTGATTCATCGAGCAGCGGCGCACCGCTTTCCAGAGTGCTCCAGGATGCGCAGGAAAAACGCTGCTCGGTATCGAGGTTACGGTTGGAGAACGCCCCCGATACCTCCTGATGACCCGGGGTCAGCACGTTCACGCTCAACACGCCGTTGCTCTTGAAATGCATGTTGGAAAACGACGAGCGATTCATGCACACCAACAGCGTCGGCGGCTGGTCGGTCACACTGCACACCGCCGAAGCGGTAAAGCCGAAACGCCCCGCGGGGCCATCGGTGGTGATGACCGAGACTGCGCCACCAAGCATTGCCATTGAGTTACGAAATCCAGTTGTATCGACCATGGTCTTACCCTCCGGTCTATCAAATATCCAGCACCAGTTTCTTGGACTTGGCCCGGGAACAGCACACCAGAATCTGGTCATTGGCGGACTTTTCGTCATCCGTGAGATAGACGTCGCGATGATCCGGTTCGCCTTCGATAACGTCGCACAAGCACGTGCCGCAAACGCCTTGCTCACAGGACACTTCAATCTTGATGCCCACGGCTGTCAGTGCATCGACGATGCTCTGGCCCTCGGCAACCTGCACCGTTTTGCCGCTGCGCTGGGCGACCACTTCGAAACCGACACCGGAGGCGTCGACTTCGACCTGGAAGTATTCCCGGTGCACATGATCGTCGGCGTACCCCGCTTCCAGGGCCTGGGCAATGACCCAGTCCATGAAACCGGCCGGCCCGCAGACATACACGTGTACGCCGGCTTGTGGAGTGCCCAGCACGTTTGGCAGGTCGAGTTTCTGTTCGGCGGCTTCGTCGTCAAAGTGGGTGTTCAACCGCGACGCAAACGCAGCGTTACCCAGCTCCTCGAGAAAGGCGCTGCGGCTACGCGAACGACCGCAATAATGCAGTTCGAAATCGCTGTCGCGCGCATTCAGCGCGTAGGCCATGGCGACCATCGGGGTGACGCCGATACCGCCGCCGATCAGGATCGAGCGCTTGGCATCGCTGGCCAGCGGAAAGTGATTGCGCGGCAGGCTGATCTCGATTTCGCGACCTTCTTGCAGCAGTTCATGCACCGCCACCGAACCGCCCCGCGAGGCCGGATCCTTGAGTACGCCCAAGCGATAGGCGCCGGCGTTAGCCGGATCACCGCACAGCGAATACTGGCGAACCAGACCGGTCTTGAGGTGGATATCGACATGCGCACCCGCCTCGAAGGCGGGCAAAGGCTGTCCCGTCGGATCACTCAGATCCAGTACGACAACACCTTCGCCCTGCTCTTCGCGTTTGCGCACGACGACTTTCAATAATTGATCGCTCATACAGGACCATCCCGATTTCGTTGTAAGGAGGCGCATCTGGGCACCCCCGGCTGCTTTTTCAAACCGTGTAACCGTGGCCTCAGCGCATGAAGATCCCGCCGTTCACGTCCCAGGTCGCCCCGGTGGTGAAGTAGGCATCTTCGCTGGCCAGCTGCACGATCAGCTTGCCGATGAACGCGGCGTTACCCAATTGCTTGACCGGGATCGCCTCTATCAGTTTTTCCAGGCGCTCGGGTGGCACGGCGGCGCGCACCGCTGGCGACTCGATAGGGCCCGGTGCGATGGCGTTGACCGTGACACCGGACGCCGCCAGTTCCTTGGCGAAGATCTTGGTCAAGGTGATGATGGCGCCCTTGGACGCGGCGTAATGCGCGCCGGTCGCGGTGCCACCGTTCTGCCCGGCCAGGGAGGCCATGTTGATGATCCGCCCGTAACCCCGGGCCGCCAGATAGCTGCCGAACACCTGGCAGCCGACAAAGGTGCCGCGCTGGTTGACGCTCACAACACGGTCGAACTCTTCCGGGCTGATCTGCATCACCGGCGTGGTCATGGTCATCGCGGCGTTATTCACCACCACCTGCAGTCCGCCCCAATGCGCCACGACGGCCGCCAGAGCGTCTTCGAAATCGGCCTTGCTCGACACGTCGAGCTTGAGCGCCAGAACCCGCTCGCCAGTGGCGTCGAGTTCAGCGGCGGTGGCCTGTGCCGATTCCAGCGAACGGTCGCTGATCACGACCCGGTAACCGGCGTTCAGCAGTTGTTCGGCGATGCTCTTGCCCAGCCCCTGGGCCGCGCCGGTGACCAATGCAACCTGTGTCATGGCAACGTCCTCAGAGGATGTAACCGATACCGGCGAGGGTATCGGTGGAGTTGATCAGTTGAATCAGCTTGCGCTGAATCTTGAAACTGTCGTCGCTGCGCACCAGTTCAAACGTGACATCGGCGGTGTACTGCTTGAGCACATCCTTGCGGAATTCGCGCAGGTTCTGCGCACAGCGCACGGTGACAATCCCGTCTTCATCCGACAGCACGCGAAAGCGCGACTGACTGCGCACGGTGCGCGCCCGCGGGGTGGTCGAAATCGATTCGCCGCTGGTCAAACGGGTGACACGCAACTGACGCATGTGGTGGTCGTCGTAGGCGTAGTTCAGGGTGTTCTCGAAGTCGGTTTCCAGCGGATCGATCGGGATGATGTAGGTCGCGTTCTCGGTCCACAGATCGAGCCATTCGACGAAATCGCCGTGGTCGAGCATGTCCGCTTCCTGCCAAATGAAAGCGCTGACTTGGTTGAGCAATTGCAGGTTGTTCATGGTGTTCTCCGTCACTCAGGCCGACATCATCTTTTTCCACTGCTGGTAACCAGCGCGCATGCCGGTCTCGGCGCTCACATCGCTCACCCGCCCGTCTTCGGATTCCTTTTCACCCGGCAAGCCGCGGTTGAGCATGATCCACAGATCGGTGCCGGCACTGGCGCCACGCTGTACGCGCTCCCAGGCTTCGGAATCGTCCGGAGTGCCAAAACCCATCGGCCCCTGGAAGTGCTCATGCAGACGCAGGCGATAACGGTTGGCCACGGCCGGGCCACCGTCCATGGTGATGACGGCGTGATGGATTTCGGTTTCGTTCACCGCGATCGGTTGCAGCACCCGGAAGAACGCCATGGAGCAGGCGATGTTCGGGAACAGGTTGAGGTTGAAGCCTGAACCACCGACCGCACGCACGATGCGACGGACCGATGCTTCGTCCTGGCCTTCGGCGCGCAACTGCGCGGCCAGGTCTTCGAAACGCTCCGGGATTGGCAGGTCGAGGTTGGCTTCCAGATCGACCAGGTCGGGGATCATCACCATCACGCTGTGGCCGTTGCCGAGGTCTTCGACGTAGCCCGGCCCTTTGACGAAGTCGAACAATTCCAGGGTCTGCTCATCCACGGACGACAGGAACGACTTGTGAACCAGCGGGAAGTGGTAGGCGTCGGTGGTGTTTTCCAGCTGGATCTTCCAGTTACCAGGGAAGCGGAAGCGGTGCTCGCCGCCCACCTTGACCGGGTAGCCGGCGCCCTGCTTCATGAACAGGTCGATCCATTTTTTCGCCGGGCCGAGGTAATCAACCAGCGGCTCGATATCGTCCTTGAAGGTGGCGAAAATCATGCCGTTGTATTCTTCGACACGCAGGCTGACCAAAGGCAGTTCGGCCTTGTCCAGGCAGTCGGCGTAGCTTTCCGGGTGCGGCACACCGCGCAGGCTGCCATCCAGGGCATAGCTCCAGCCGTGATAAGGGCAGACGAAACTGTTGGTCTTGCCCTTCTTGTGCTCGCACACCGTCGCGCCGCGATGGCGACAGCGGTTGAGCAGCACGTGCACATCCTTCTTGCGGTCACGCACGACGATCACCGGCTGTTTGCCGACGTAGGTGCTCTTGTAGCTGCCGGAGTCGGGAATCTCGCTGGCGTGGGCAACCCAGATCCAGGTGCTGTAGAAAATCTTCTCCAGCTCCTCGTCAAAGAGCTTCGCGTCGGTGTACAGCGAAGTGTGGACGCGGTCATGCAAGACCAGGTCGGCCGGACTGGTTTCCAGCGTTACAGTGTTTATCAGGTTATTCACGATTACTCCTCGTCGGCGTGGCCCGCCGACTTTGATAATTCTGGGTATTACTCGCCGGATTTACCGGGTACGGGCAAATGTGCGTCGCTGTTCCAGCTGTCCACCGGACGGCTGAACAGGTTCTCTGTCTGGAAGTGCGACATGCACCATTGCCCTTGCTCCCTGGCGAACCGCACGGTCAGGCGGGCGCTGTTGAGGTGCGAGGCACCCGAGGCAAAGGTCGAGGTCTGCAACATCACCCAACTGGCATCCGCGACATCGCCGCTGACCCGGATCAGTTCCGAGGTCAGGAAGTGCACGTTCAGCGAAAAGTGCGCCGGTTCGATCATGTAGGTCGCAAACATCGCTTTGATCGCTGCGCGCCCGCGGTAACCGCCGAAGCTGTTCTGGTACTTGGCTCCCTTGCCTTCCCAGACCGCCTCGACGGTGAACAATCCGGCCAGTTCGTCGAGCGGGGAATCCACGCCCAGCTCGTCGCACAGGAACATGTAGCGGTTCATGCAGGCGCGGATCGCGTTCTCGCTTTCCAGCTGCTCGAGCCGCTGCTCCAGTGCGCGCAAATGCTCTTGTGATGACATGGCGACTTCTCTCGACTCAGCGCTGGATGATCAGTTCGCGACCGGTACGGGCCTCGACCTTGCAGTACTTCCAGAGTTTGTAAGGGCCATCGCCGACTTCCGTGGTGCGAAACAGATTGCACGCGGCGTGGACGGTTTCGATATCTGGCACATCGGCCAGCAGATAAGTGGTCCAGGGCCAGCCAGCGGACGGGCCAACCATGCTCTGATCGTCGTCCATGTTGCCCAGCACAGTGACGCCCGGCAGGTCGGCGATGCCGTTCCACATGGCGCCGAACGCGGCCCAGACTTCCAGCGCTTCGGGGCGCGGAGCATCGAAAAAGTTTTGGTTGATGCCAATGCAGAACAGGACTCGCAGCGCTTTTTTATCGGTCATGGGGTTCACCAATCAGTAGGAAAAAAATTACAGGTAGCCAGGCAGCGGCTTGTTGCCGAAGAAGATTGCGCCCGCGTTCTGGTAGGTCATGTCGCCCATGAAGGCGTGCTGTGTAATGACTTGGGTGTCGTTGACGAAGCGCGACAGCGGACTGGTGCGGTAGACCCCGCTCATGCCCGAAAGCATTTGCGCGGTGCGCGCAACATCGGCCGCAACGCGGGTGGCGTGGGTCGAGGACAAGCGCAGCATATTGGTCTGTTCGACACTCACCGGATCGCCGGCCAGTACGCTGGCCCAGGCATCGTCGATGGACTGGTAGAACCAAGAACGCGCGGCGCGCAGCGACGCTTCGGCCTTGGCCATCTCGACTTGGGCCAGCGGCCGGTCGGACAACGACGGCGCACCGGTCACGGAGATTCGTCCACTGGCCATGCCGCTCAACTCATCGAGTGCCGCGCGAGCAACGCCGAGGCCGACCACCGACAAGACTTGAGTGGCGAAAGACAGCGACGGGTAGCGGAAGAACGGTTCGTCAAGATTCGACGGACCACCGCGCACGAAGGTCCACTCCTCCGGCACCACTACGCCTTCGACGACCACGTCATGGCTCCCGGTGCCGACCAGGCCAACGACGTTCCAGGTTTCCTCGATCTGCACTTTTTCCCGAGGCATCACCGCCAGGCGTGGCAGACCGAGCATCTCTCCGTTTTTCGGGCTGATGCCCACGCCGATCAGCGAGGCCCCCATGCAGCCACTGGAGAATTTCCAGCGCCCGTTGACCTCCAGGCCACCCTCGACAAAGGATGCAGGCTGCGGTGGGAAGATCCCGCCGGCGAACACCACGTCAGGCGAATCGGCATAGATTTTCTTGATGGTTTCCAGCGGCAGTGCCGCCAGGTAAACCGGGCTCATGCCGAAGCTGGCGACCCAACCGGCGGAGCCGTCGGCGATGGAAATATCTTCGACCATCTGGCAAAACTCGGCCGGCGAACGCTCGTCACCGCCGAAGCGTTTAGGCACCAGGGCCCGATAGACGCCGAGCTTGCGGAACTGCTCGATAACATCCTGAGAGATAAATTTTTGCTGGTCGAATTCTTCGTTCCGCGCACGCGCACGAATCTCGACCAGCAGTTTCTGAAACGCTTCATTCGCGGTGATCGGCACGCAGCGCTGGTGCTTCAGCTCGCTTGGCGCAGTCATGGGTTTCTCCATAGTAAGCATGACGATTACTCTTCCAGGCGCCGAACCAGCTCGCGGGCGACTGCACACAGCAGTTCGTCCGCGCCATGGGCGGCAATAAGTTGAAGGCCTACCGGGAGTCCCGAAGCGCTTTCCAGAGGAATGCTCAGGGCCGGATGACCAGAAAGATTGAAAGCGCGCACCAGGGACGTCATGCCCAGGGCGGCGCGAGTGTCGGCCGCATCGGCGACCAGCAAGGGAAAGTCGGGCATGGTCGGCATGGCCAGAATCGGAGTGATGGCCAGGGCTGCATTCACTTCTGCGGTAAACGCGCGGCGGATGATTTCGGCCTCTTCAACGGACTCGGCAGAGGTCAAACTGGCGGCTCGCAGGCGGTCGGCAACATCGTTACCGACTCGACCGGTTTGCAGAAGATGGCCGCATGCTGCCCAAGTTTCGGCATTAATGACCACCATTCCTGCACCATAAGCCGCCGACATGCCGGGCAGTGATTGCTCGACCAGCGTGAAGCGCGAACGGCCCAGGGCCTGGTTCACCACAGCGTGGATTTGTTCGTCGGCGTGTACCGCGACGACCCCAATAGAAAGATTTCCAGGCACCGATATCGACTGGAATGTCGGGTCGATGACGTGCATCGCGTCGATCAAACAGTCCATATCCCGTGCCAGCGGCCCAACGCAATCGAGGGTGCTGTGCGCCGGCATGACACCCTGACGGCTGACACGCCCGAAGGTTGGCTTGAGACCGAAAACACCACAGCACGCTGCTGGAATCCGCACCGAGCCACCGGTGTCAGTGCCCAACGCAAAGTCGCAAAGCCCCGCCGCCACTGCAGCCGCCGAACCACTGGAAGAGCCACCGGGGATGTGACCCGGATAGCGCGGATTGGACGCTGTGCCGGTCCAGGCGTTGAGGCCGGTGGTGCCAAATGCCAATTCATGAAGACTGGTTTTACCGGTGATCTGGCAGCCCGCATCCAAAACAGCCTGAACCACTTGTGCATGTTCGTCGGCTGCCGGTGCATCGGCCAGTGCGTGGCTTGAAGCACGGGTCGGGTAGCCCGCGATATCGATGGTGTCTTTCACCATGACCGAAAGACCACTCCCCCCTAAGGCTAAATCCTCGACAACGATCGACATGCTCTTTACCTGCTCGTTATGTGTCACCAGAACGGATGCCCTCGGCACGAAGGCCGGGGTGAATGCTTAAATCTAAAATCGTAATATTTACGTGAAATGTCAATTGAATTTTACCAAATAAAATAGTGTGTATTTTCGGTGCAACTTTCAGCCGAACGCACCGATGACGTGCAATTTGGTAACACCACAGCACAAGCCGCGCAAATACCAATATTTTGATAAATACGTTAATTATCAATTAGTTATTACATATTTAAGCGAATACGATCGACGAAACATTTCGCAAAACTCATGGCTGAAGATTGCGCAGATATAAAAATAAAAAAATAAATACACAGTAAAAAATGGCGTGAATAACACATAAAAAAATCGCTATTTATTGATGTTTTTTAAGTTGTTTTTTTGTCATTTTTTCCCTTCCTTGATCCAGATCAAGGCCTTATTCGGTATGGCGTGGTGGGTATTTTTCGCCCGCCTGAAATCATCCCTGCCAGGCCATCGCAACGCCTTGGCCGGATCGTCTTGTAATGCGTCGGCTGAAAGTCTGCGGTAACGGCGTTTTGCCATCTTTGGAAAATTTTCTGGCATGCAATCTGCTTTTGCCCTGGTTGCCTTCGATCGATTACTCATGATCGACCGGTACCCACGCGCTCGGTAACACGTCATGGGGTGCCGCAGCAGTTCGCCAAATAAAAACAGGGCCGTACCTTGGGCCGTACTCGCATCACATCGTGATCGGGGCGGCTGGCCATTAGCCTTTTGCAGCGTTGCAACTCTTCGGAGAAAGTCATGCTTTTCAGAAAAGCCGTGTCCACGTTGTTGTTGAGTGCCGCCTGCGCCGCCGCCGCGCAGGCTGAAGTGAAAATCGGTGTCATTACCTCCTCCACCGGGCCGATCGCACTGGTCGGGCTGCCACAGAAAAACACCGTACCCTTGCTGCCGACCCAGGCCGGCGACCAGGCGGTGAAGTACATTTCTCTGGATGATGCGAGCGACCCGACCGCTACAGTGAAGGCGTTGAAAAAGCTGATCGACGAAGAAAATGTCGATGCCATCATCGGCCCGAGCGGTTCGCCTAACGCCATGGGCGTGATCCAGTTCGTCGCCGAGGCTGGGGTGCCGTTGCTGGCACCGGTTGGCACCGCCGCGGTGGTGCTGCCCATGACCGAGCAGAAGAAATGGGTGTTCAAGACCACGCAGAACGATGACCTGATCGCCAAGGCGCTGTTCGAACACATGGCCAAAAAAGGCGTCAAGACGCTCGGCTTTATGGGCACCAGCGACCCCTATGGCGAGAACTGGTCCAAGGTCATGGCCGGCCTGGCAGCGCAGCAAAACATCAAAGTCGTGGCCAACGAGCGCTTCCAGCGCCAGGACACTTCGGTCACCGGACAGAGCCTGAAAATTCTCGCCGCCCGTCCTGACGCGGTGCTGGTCGCAGCGCCGGGGAGCTCGGCCGTGATGCCGCAGACCACCCTGTTCGATCAGGGCTATCGAGGTCAGGTCTACCAGACCCACGGCGCGGCACTGCAGGACTTTCTCAAGCTGGGCGGCAAGAAAGTCGAGGGCACCATCCTCGCTGCCAGCCTGATGCTGGTACTCGATGAAATCCCGGACAGCCACCCCTCGAAGAAAATCGCCAGCGACTACACCGCAGCCTACGAAAAGCTCAACGGCAGCAAACCGGCGACCTTCGGCGGTAACACTTTCGATGCCGGCCTGCTGTTACAGCAGGCGATCCCGATTGCGGCCAAGAAAGCCGCCCCCGGCACCCCCGAGTTCCGTGCAGCCCTACGTGATGCGCTTGAGCAAAGCCACGAACTGGCCGGCACCCAAGGTGTTTACAACATGACGCCGCAAGACCACAGCGGATTCGACGAACGCGGTCGCGAATTGATCGTGGTCAAGAACGGCAACTGGATGCTGTTGCACGACAACTGATCGAAACCCGGACGCACAGCCCGCTGCGCGCCCTGCCCGATTGCCGGCGAGTCGATCTGCGCCGGCAGGCGGGCCTGATATTCAATCTGTAGAAAAGAGCTCTCATTATGAATTTCCAGATAGCCTTGCTGCTGGGCCAGGACGGTATGACCAACGGCGCGATCTATGCGCTGTTGGCCCTGTCGATCCTCCTGGTGTTCACCGTGACCCGGATCCTGTTGATCCCCCAGGGTGAATTCGTGACCTACGGCGCCTTGACCATGGCCACTTTGCAGAGTGGACACCCGACTGCTCTGGTCTGGCTGCTGCTCGGCCTGACGCTGATCGATTGCGCACTCGATGTGTGGGGTGCGGCACGTTCGAGCCAGGCGTTCCGTTTTCCCAAACGCATTCTCGTCAAGCTCGGCTATGCCGGGCTGATGGCCGTGCTGATCAATACCTTGCCGCTGGCCGATTTGCCAATGGCGGTCCAGGCGCTGCTGACACTGGCGTTGGTGGTTCCGCTGGGGCCGCAGATCTATCGTCTGGTGTTCCAGCCGATCGCCTCGGCCAGTTCGTTGGTCCTGCTGATTGTGTCGATAGCCGTGCACGTCAGCATGGTCGGTATTGCGCTGTTGCTGTTCGGCCCTGAAGGCGCCCGCACCCGACCGTTCTCCGAAGCCGGCCTGGAACTTGGCCCGGTCACCTTTAACAGCCAGACACTCTGGGTACTGGCGGTGTCCCTGGGGCTGATCGTCGGGCTGTACCTGTTCTTCGAGCGCACGCTCTATGGCAAGGCCTTGCGTGCCACCGCGGTCAACCGCATGGGCGC
Organism: Pseudomonas sp. ANT_H12B; assembly: GCF_008369325.1. Lineage (GTDB taxonomy): Bacteria > Pseudomonadota > Gammaproteobacteria > Pseudomonadales > Pseudomonadaceae > Aquipseudomonas. The sequence continues at coordinate 42,848 of NZ_VOBI01000004.1, forward strand.
CCGGCTGATGGGTATTTCGCCGACCCTCGCGGGCAAGTCGACCTTCCTGCTCGCCGCGCTGATCGGCACGCTGTCGGGGATCCTGATCGCACCAATCACCACGCTGTATTTCGATTCCGGTTTCGTCATCAGCCTCAAAGGCTTTGTTGGCGCGATCATCGGCGGGCTGGTCAGCTATCCGGTCGCCGCGCTCGGCGCTCTGGCGGTGGGCCTGATCGAAGCATTCTCAATGTTCTGGGCCAGTACCTATAAAGAAATCATCGTGTTCACTCTCATTATTCCGTTCCTGCTTTGGCGTTCGTTCACCAGTCGTCATGTGGAGGAAGAAGAATGAATCCGCGCTACCTGTTGCTTGCCCTGCTGCTGGTGGTGGGCGTCGCGCCGCTGCTGCTGCCGCCGTACTACGTCACCCTGCTCAACTATATCGGCATGTACGCCCTGGTGGTGTTGGGGCTGGTGCTGCTCACTGGCGTTGGCGGCATGACCAGTTTCGGTCAGGCCGCGTTCGTCGGGCTCGGCGCCTATACATCAGCCTACCTGACCACCACCGAACAATTGCCGGCCTGGCTGGCCTGGGCCGGGACGTCGCCCTGGCTGACGCTGCTGGTGGGCGTCGTGCTCACTGCCGCGGTGGCGCTGATTCTCGGCGCACTGACGCTCAAGCTGTCCGGGCATTACTTGCCGCTGGGCACGATTGCCTGGGGACTTTCGCTGTACTACCTGTTCGGCACCGTGGAATCCCTGGGCGGCCATACCGGCGTCGGTGGTTTGCCCTCGATTTCGTTGTTCGGCCTGAAGCTGGATAAAGGCGAGAACATTTTCTACCTGATCTGGGCCCTGCTGCTGGTGGCCATCGTCATCACTCAGAACCTCCTGAACTCCCGCGAAGGCCGCGCCATTCGCGCACTCAAGGGCGGCCAGGTAATGGCCGAGTCGATGGGGGTCAACACCTTCCGCTCGAAGATGGTGATCTTTGTCATCTCGGCGGTTTTCGCGGCAATTTCCGGCTGGCTCTACGCGCACACTCAACGCTTCGTCAACCCGACGCCATTCGGCTTGAACATGGGCATCGACTACCTGTTCATGGCCTTGATCGGCGGTGTCGGCAGCGTTTGGGGCGCCCTGCTCGGCGCGGGCATCCTGACCCTGCTCAAACAGTGGTTGCAGGACTGGTTGCCGCTGCTGCTGGGTAACACCGGCAACTACGAAATCATCGTGTTCGGCATCCTGATCGTGGTCCTGATGCAGCGTGCGCCCGGTGGTCTGTGGCCACTGCTGACGCGCCTGATACCTGCCCGCTTCAGGGTGCGCGCCAAGGTGCAGAACATCGACGCCAGCGCGGCGCCTCTGCCGCGTCGGCAACTGCCCATACATGGCGAGCTGATCCTTGAAGCCCGGCACGTGACCAAGCGCTTCGGCGGTCTGGTGGCCAACAACGACATGAGCCTGGAAATCCGCTCCGGTGAAATCCTCGCTCTGATCGGCCCCAACGGTGCCGGCAAGAGCACCATGTTCAACCAGCTCTCCGGTGTCGATACACCGACCTCCGGCGACGTGCTGTTCATGGGCCAGATGATCAACGGCCTAAACTCGCGGCAAGTGGCGCGTATGGGCATTAGTCGTACCTTCCAGCACGTGAAACTGCTCGGCAACATGAGCGTGCTGGAGAACGTCGCCATTGGCGCTCATTTGCGTGGCAAGCAGGGCGTGCTGTCGGCGGCCCTGCACCTGGATCGTCGCGAGGAAGCCGAGCTGCTCAGCGAAGCCAAGCGTCAGCTGGAGCGCGTAGGCCTCGGTGACTATCTGTATGAAGAGGCCGGAAGCCTGGCCCTCGGCCAGCAGCGGCTCCTGGAAATCGCCCGCGCGTTGTGCGCCGATCCGTGCCTGCTGCTGCTCGACGAACCCGCGGCCGGTCTGCGCCTGAAAGAAAAGGAAGCCCTTGGCATCCTGCTCAGCCGCCTGCGCAGCGAAGGCATGGCGATTCTGCTGGTCGAGCACGACATGGACTTCGTCATGGGCCTGGTCGATCGCGTAGTGGTGATGGAGTTCGGCCAGCGGATCGCCCAGGGCCTGCCCGAAGACGTACAGAAGGATCCGGCGGTACTGGAAGCCTATCTGGGAGGAGTTGAATGATGAACATGCAAGTGGAACCGCAACTCGCACCGCACAACCAGGTCAGCGACGCCGTGCTGGAGATCAAGGACCTGAGCGTGGCCTACGGCAAAGTCGAAGCGCTGAGCAACGCCAGCCTGACGGTCGGCAAGGGCCAGATCGTGACCGTGATCGGCCCCAACGGCGCCGGCAAGACCACCCTGCTCTCGGCAATCATGGGCGTGCTCGATTCCCGGGGCCAGGTCAACTTCGACGGCAGCCTGGAAACCTTGCCGGAAGTGGAAGTGATGGTCTCGCGGGGCCTGGGCCTGGTGCCGGAAAAACGCGAGCTGTTCACCAGCATGAGCGTGGCCGATAACCTGCTGCTCGGCGCCTTCCAACGCCATCGCCGAGGCGATCGTCGCTACAGCGAGACCCTGGGTGAAGTCTACGAACTGTTCCCGCGTCTGTGGGAGCGCCGCGAGCAACTGGCGGCGACGCTGTCCGGTGGTGAACGGCAGATGCTCGCTGTGGGTCGCGCGCTGATGGCCAAGCCCAAGCTGCTGATGCTCGACGAACCGAGCCTGGGCCTGGCGCCGCTGATTACCCGGGAGATTTTCCGCATCATCACGTCCTTGCGCGACCAAGGGGTCTCGATCCTGCTGGTGGAGCAGAATGCCCGCGCCGCGTTGCGGGTGGCCGATTACGCCTATGTGCTGGAAACCGGGCAGATCGCCATGCAGGGCCCGGCGCGGCAACTGGCGGACGATCCGCGCGTGATAGAAGCCTATCTGGGCCTGGCCAGCAAGCACCAGGAAATGCTCGCTAACTGACCGCCGCCCTGCCCCGGTGCCCGAGACGGCGCCGGGCTGGCGTCGAGCCCGACCTTTCGAGGTCTTTCTGAACATCCGGAGTCGCGATGAACGCTTCCCCCCCGCGCATCGGCATCGCCGGTGCGGGTGCCATCGGCTGCACCCTGGCAGCACGTCTGGCTGGCCGCGGCCATACGGTCAACGTACTGGCCCGAGGTGAAACCTTGTCGGCCATCCGCCGTGACGGCATTCACCTGTCCGATCTGGACGGCGACCATCATGTGCGGGTTCACGCCAGCGACGACGCCGCCAGCCTGGGCGAACAGGACCTGATTTTTCTCTGCACCAAGGCGCCAGCGCTGGCCAGCCTGTTACCGCAGATCCAACCGATGATCAGCGCCGAGACCGTGGTCATTCCGGTCGTCAACGGCGTGCCATGGTGGTACTTCCATGGCGAAGGCGGACGCTACGACGGGCAACGAGTGAACGCGGTCGATCCCCAGTCGATTCTTGGCGAAGCCCTGGACCTGCGCCATGTGATCGGCAGCGTGGTGTTCATTACCGCCCACTGCACAGCCAACGCCGTGGTCGAATCGCACACCCCGCACCTGATGATTTTCGGCGAACCCGACAACCGCCTCAGCCCGCGCCTGGAGCGTGTGCGCGCGCTGATCGAAAGTGCCGGAATCGAAGCGCGAGCCACCGAACGCATCCGCGACAACCTGTGGACCAAGATCATCGCCAATATCACCTCCAACCCACTCTCGGTGATTACCGGCGCCACCCTCGATCAGCTTTACGGCCTGCCGGAGTTGCAGGATTTGGTCCGCACCTGCCTGCACGAAACCCTGCTCACCGCCGCCGCGCATGGCGCGCGCGTGAGCATCGACCCACAGACCTTTCTCGAACTGGGCGCCGGCATGGGCGCCGTGCGCACCTCGATGCTGCAGGACTATGAGAAAGGCCGTCCCCTGGAGTTGGCCGCCATCGGCGACGCGGTGCTGGAGTTGGCCGATTACATGGCGATCCCGATGCCCGTCACTCGACACCTCATTGCCCTGGCGCGCTTTCGCGGCGAACAGGCCTGCCGCTGACTCACTACGACAAGGATTCCGACATGAACCACAGCCCATTGGAAAAACCGCAACAGTACAGCGACGAAGAATGGGCACTGCGCGTGCAACTTGCGCATTGCTACCACCTGGTGGATTTCTTTGGCTGGACCGAGACCATCTTCAACCATATTTCTGCACGCCTGCCCGGCCCGGCGCACCATTATCTGGTCAACCCGTTCGGCCTGAATTACACCGAAGTGACGCCGGCCAACCTGCTCAAGGTCGACCTGCACGGCAAGAGGCTCGAAGACTCGCCCTATGACGGCAACCCTGCCGGTTTCGCCCTGCACAGCGCAGTGCACGGTGCGCGTTCGGACATTCAGTGCCTGATCCACACGCACACCACGCCGATTTCAGCCATCGTCATGAAAAAGGCCGGTTTTACCCATAACGACTTTTACGGTGCGCAACTTTACGGACGGATCGGCTACCACACCTTCGAAGGCATCACGCTGTTCGATGACGAAAAAGCCCGGATGACCGACAGCCTCGGCGACAAGCACATCCTGGTGCTGCGCAACCACGGCATTGCCGTTGGTGAAAGCAGCATCGCCAAGACGTTTTTCCTGTTGTGGACGGTGCAGCGCGCCGCCGAAATCCAGTGTCAGGCCGGCGCGTTGGGCGGTGAAGACAATCCGCTGCCGGAGGCGATCAGCCAAAAGTGCGCAGAACTCACGGCCATGCTCATTCGGGACAGCGGCTTCGCTGTGAAATTCTTCGACGCCATGGTGCGCAAAATGCGTGCTGAACGCGGCCAATGCTGGTAAGCGCGGGAGCGTCCAATGGGTAACTCAGTAGAACTCGCACACCCGGCCACCTCCCCGGGGCTGGAAGAAATCCCGATCTCGCGCCTGGATATCCGGGGCCATTTACTCGGCTGCAATGACGCCTATCTGGCGCTCAGCGGTTACACCCGGGAGGACTTGCTGAACCAGCCGCATGAGCTGATCAATCATCCGCTGATGCCCAAGCAAGTCATCGACCGTATGTGGGAGACCCTGCGCAGCGGCGTGCCGTGGACAGCGCCCATGATGGGCCGCGATAAACAGGGCACCACCTTCTGGTGCAATCTCTATGTGGTGCCGCTGCTCGAGGGCGGTCAGTTGAACGCGCTGGGTACGGCTTATCACCCGTTGGACGCCGCCCAAAGCCTGCGAGCGGAGAAACTCTATCGACGCTTGAATGACGGCCTCAGACCGCTGACATTTGCCCGGCGCGTGCAGGAACACGCCAGCAGCCAGGGTATCGCGTGGCTCTTGGGCCTGATAGTCATGGGCGCCATGATCGGTGAACAGATCAACTTGGCACCGGGCCTGCTGGTGCTCGGCGGAATGCTCGCCTCGGCTTGGCAGTGGCGAGCCAGACAGCGCGCGGATGTCCGCCGGATCATGGCCCGACATGATCAGGTCTACAGCGATGCCTTGCTGGCATCGCTTCAGGACGGCAGCGCCTGCGTCGCCAGCCGTTTTGACATGGCGCTCAACAGCCAGAACACGCGGATGCGCACGGTCATGGCGCGCATCCGGATCAACGGCGAGACCGTGCGTCAACGCGCGCAAGAATCGTCGATGCTGGTGCAGGCCCAGTCGGGCCACCTGCAACGGCAACTTGAAGAAGCCGAGCAGTCCGCCGCCGCAGTCCATCAAATGAGCGCCACGATTCAGGAACTGTCGCGCAACCTGCAACACGCGGCCGAAGCGACTCAAGCCGTGGACCACCTGGCTCACGACGGCGACCGGATGTCCGGGCAGAGCCAGCGTTCGATGACCGGCCTGTGCACCTCGGTCGAAGAGATCGGTCAGGCGGTCAGCCGCCTGGCGGAATCGATCGAATCAATCAGCGGCGTCGCTCATGTGATTCGCAGCATCGCCGAACAGACCAACTTGCTGGCCCTGAACGCGGCCATCGAAGCGGCCCGTGCCGGGGAGACAGGACGCGGTTTCGCGGTGGTCGCCGATGAGGTGCGCAGCCTCGCTACCCGAACCCGCGAATCCACCGAACAGATCCAGCGCTCCATCGAGCAATTGCGCGACGGCAGTGCCCTGGCGTTGGCCACAGCACAACGCGGCGAATCGGCCGCGCGGGAATCCCGCGAGGATGTGGCCCAAGTACAAACGGCGCTGCGGCGCATCTGCGAGGAAGTCGGGCAGATCTCCGGCATGAGTTTGCAGATGGCCTCGGCCATCGAACAACAAGGTCAAGTCGCCCAAGAGATCAATGGGCAGATTTCCCAGATCGTGAGCCTGGCGCAAACCAGTAGCGATCAGTCCCGACGCAGTACCCAGATCGGCGAGGAGCTGCACCAACTGGCCAACTCCCAACTCGACCTGGCCCGGCGTTTTCTTCAGGGCTGAGCAGATCGACCCTCAAGCGTCAGGCCTGACGTCGCAGGGTCTCGGACGGCAGGCAGCCGTATTGCTTGCGGTACTGCATCGCAAAATGACCGAAGCTGGCAACCCCGTGACACAACAGAACATCCGTCACGCTGTCGGCCGGTCCGGCCTGCTGCAAGGCCACGTGTACCAGGGCCAGTCGACGGGTGCGGACATAGTCGCTGGGGGTTTGCTGGAGAAAGCGCGTAAAGCCATTTTGCAAGGTGCGGATGGACACTCCGCAGAACTGCGCCAGACTCGCCAGGGCAATGGGTTCTGCCAGGTGCTGCTCGATGTAGTCACGGGCCTTCTTGATGTGGTGAGGCATCGGCTGGCGCTGGTCCTGCAGCAGATCGACGGAGTAGTTGTGCGGCAACTGAGTCAGCAGCACCGACAGCAAATAGTCCGACAGGCTCCCGCCCATGGCTGAGGTGAGCAGCGACTGGCTGGCGTCGCCATACAACTGGCAGATGTAGTCCAGGGTGGTGCGTACCGTCGCCATGCCCTGATGCTCGGCATCGACCTGAATATCGAAGACCAATGGCTGACGCAAGCGCCGGTTTAGCAACACTTGCAACTGGCGTTCGAGCGCTTCGCGGTCGACCCGCAGAATCAGGTTGCGGCAGTCCTTGTCGATGCGGATAAAACTGCGCTCGGAAGGCGAAGAAATAGTCAGCCCGCCCTTGCGTAGAATCGCGCTCTGCTTACCCAGGCTGACCATGCCACTGCCTTCGAGGGTGACCCGAATCAGGTAATAGTCGCTGATGTCCCCGGCGTCGATTTCCACCGGCGCGCCGTAGTGCAGATCGAACAGCGCCGAACTGCCGAAGAACACACCATACAGCTGCGATTGTAGGGCGCCGCCCTGCTGCATTTTCATCTGATGGGGCCACAGGTAATGGCTGACCCGGTCCTTGACTTCGCCGAACCCGTCGGAACTCAGGAGGCAATGATGACGGAGCGAAGAGCTGTGATCGAGCATGCTTGAGCGCCTCCAAAAAATGACATCGTTACCCGCAGGCACATCGATAATTTAGTGGAAATGGAAAGCAATTTTCACGCCATTGAAACGCTTTCTGCGTCCCCGGAACAACCTCTGCGCCTGGCGCATAGAGACACGGCAAACAACGGCTTAAAAAGGTCTTGCAACACACAAGCCAAGCAATTGGCAACCTGGAACCGCACAACAAAACCAATAAACGCACCAGGGCAAGGCGCTCGGGTAACGACGGCGTCACCAATACACCCAACTGCAACAACCGCTGCCGCCGACTGACTGATTGCCAACCCTGAAGGGGCCAAACAGCATGACCAGCAAAACACCGACCGAGGTCACCCGTAAAAGCTATGCCTACGAATGGTATGTCGTTGCCGTTTGCATGCTGGCCTACACTTTTTCGTTTATCGATCGTCAGATCCTGGCGTTGATGATCGAACCGATCAAACACGATATGCAGTTATCCGACACCCAATTCAGCCTGCTGCATGGCCTGGCTTTTTCGCTGTTCTATGCCTTCATGGGCATGCCCATCGCGCTGCTGGCGGACAAATTCTCCCGACCGAAAATCATCGCCATCGGCGTCGCGTTCTGGAGCCTGGCGACGGCCCTGTGCGGGGTGAGCAAAAACTTCCTGCAGATGTTCATGGCACGCATCGGCGTCGGGATTGGCGAAGCGGCGCTGTCACCGGCCACCTACTCGATGCTCAGCGACATGTTCCCCCGGGAAAAACTCGGGCGCGCCGTGGCGATCTACTCTATCGGCTCGTTCATTGGCGGCGGTGTGGCCTTTCTGATTGGCGGCTATGTCATCGACTTGCTGAAGAACCTCGACAGTGTCGCCGTGCCGCTGCTAGGCGAAATGCGGCCGTGGCAGGTGACGTTTTTTCTGGTAGGCCTGCCGGGCGTATTGGTTGCCCTGCTGATTGCCCTGACGATTCGCGACCCGGCCCGCAAAGGCTTGAAACTGGACGCCGCGGGCAAGGTCCACGCGCCCAGCATGAAACAGGCGTTCAGGTTCCTGGCAGTGCACCGCAAAACCTTCTTCTGTCACTACCTGGGGTTTTCGTTCTACGCGATGACGCTGTTCTGCATGCTCAGTTGGACCCCGGCCTTCTATATGCGAAAGTTCGGCCTCGCCCCCAGCGATACCGGCTACATGCTCGGGATCGTGGTTTTGCTGGCCAATACCAGTGGCGTGTTTTGCGGCGGTTGGCTGATCGATTGGCTGGCGAAAAAAGGTTACAGCGATGCGCCGATCCGCGCGGGAGTAATTGGGGCAATCGGCATGGCCGTGCCCGCCATCGCGTTCACCCAAGTCAGCGAACTGTGGATGTCCGTAGCGCTATTGGCACCGGCGATGTTCTTCGCTTCATTTCCAATGCCGGCGTCAACCGCGGCCATGCAGATCCTGCCGCCGAATCAGATGCGAGCGCAAATCAGCGCGCTGTTCCTGCTGATCTCCAATCTGATTGGCCTGGGTCTTGGTACCACGCTGGTCGCGCTGCTCACCGACCGGCTATTCCATAACCCCGCCATGGTCGGCTCGTCCATTTCCCTGCTCGATGCCTTCGCAATCGCTTTCACCCTTCTCTTGCTGATCAAGGGTTGCCGACACTTTCGTGAGAGTCTCAAACACGAAGGCCTCGCCTGAAGGCTTACCTAAGGCACGCTCCGGCGTGCCTGCTGGTTTTTTGCCGCGAGCGGCGCGACAATGGCGCCCGCTATCAAATCCAGCTCACCAGAAAGACTACGCCAACCTTTATGACCACCCCGAAAAAGCGCCTGAGCCGATACAACCCCGCCAGCGCAGACTTCAAGAAGGAAGAGTTTCCCTTCTACTGGCTGGCTCGCCTGCATGGCCGCTACTCCATGGCCATGGAGAAAGCGCTGAAGAAAATCGATATGGACATCCCGCGCTGGCGGATTCTGTTTATTCTCAAGGAAAATGGCGAGTCGAGCATTTCGGAAATCTCGATCCATGCCATCGCGAAACTCTCGACCATTACCAAAATCGTGTATCGCATGAAAGCCGACGGGCTGGTAGAGACCAATACCAGCGCCAGTGACGGGCGGGTGACTCAGGTCTCGCTCACCGATACCGGCCGCCATACCATCGAAGAAATCCAGCACGGTACCAGCGATATCTTCCGCACCAGTTTCAAAGGCCTGACTGAAGCCCAGATCACCAAACTGAACGGAACACTGGAAAAAATATTCAATAACCTGCCGGAAGACTGACCCGCGACGACCAACCCTGTGGGCACTGGCAACAACCTGCACGCCTTAAATAGCACCAGTGCACAGCAGAAACCCGATGAATCGGATTTCTGCTTTTTACAGGCGCAGCATTCACCACCGATAGCTCATCCCTTTACAGGCAATCGCTCACTGCCTGGCGCAGTGCGTGGATTACAGAGCGGCCAAAGACCTGACCTTACGATTACCGCAATCTGCAGGACTTTTACAACCAGCACTTTCTGGGTCTCAAATACGATTGGCAGATCGGCACCGGCACCCTGCGTACCGACCCGCGACACTTCGACAACCGCCATGACCCGGATTTCTACACCTTCGGCTACTACGACGACGGCGTCACCAAAGGCAAGGTCGACAGTCGCCTGAGCAGCGCGCAATTCACCTACCTGGTGAACGGCCACACCTTCGCCGCCGGCCTACAACAAGTCAGCGCCGACAGCGATGCAGTCTGGTTGAGCCAGGGCGACGGCTCGACCGCAGCATTGCCCTGCGCCACGCCTCACCGCGCACCGAAGTGTCCACACAACGGGGCGCTAATATCACAACACGACGCATTGACGTACATGCCCACTATCTCCCATTTCAGAGAGCTGATATTCGACCCTGCGAGGCAGCTCGCCGAAATCAACCCGCTCAATCAGACCATCATTGGCCAGCTGCCGCAGTTTGACGTGACGGATAGCAATCGACCGGTAGCGAGAGAAGCAATGAAAGGTAAAGTGGCACGCATCCAGAGGCAAGTCTGAAAAGTCCACGCTTTTTTAAGCCAGAGCAATGCGCAGGCTGGCTTCGTAAACTGGAAATCAGCAAGCCTTTGAAACGCATCAAGTCGACAAGGCAACCCGTCCTATCCCGGCAAACTCAACTTCCACTTGCACCCCGGCCGGCGCCCAGTAGATACCCGTCCAGCTACCACTAGCCACCAGGTCACCGGCTCGCAAGGGGGTGCCCAGTGCTGCAGCGTGACGCGCCAGCCAGGGCAGCGAACTGAGCGGCTCGCCGAATGGATGGCTGCCAAAGCCGACGAATTCAGGCTCCCCGGCCACCCGCAACGTCACCTGTCGACTTGACCAATCCGGCATTTCTCCCAGCGTTTGCGGTGCACCGAGTACCAGCGCGCGGTTGAGTTGCTGGTCGGCCAGCCGAAGCAGTGGCGCGGCTTGATCGCCCTGCAGCCAGCGCGTGCCACAGAGTTCGATGCCCGGCATCCACACATCGACTGCCGCACGGGCCATGGCCAGATCAGTGTGGTGGTCGAGGTCTCGCGACAGGCGCACGATCAATTCCCCCTCGATCCCGAAACCGAAGGCATCGCCCGGCGGAACCTGCCAACCCGACGGGTGTACCGCCATTGCCGGTACCCCGGCGGCGCTGATCAGCCCTCCCGGAGAGCCGCCCAGTTTCCAGGCCGCTGGGGGCCCGGAGGCGAACCAGCCGAGGGTTTCCGCTACCTGGTGCTGCACCGCATAGGCTTCTGCTTCGCTAGCCAGTTTCAGGGTTGGCAACGGTTGTTGGCGCCCCTCACGCCAACCACGAATCAGGATGGCGGCCACCTGCGCGACCGCACTCACAATGCCAACTCAGTCTTCCGTCGGCGCAGTTGCGCAGGCGCCGGGCGCTCGCACGGCAGAAACCGGCCCCGACCCGCCTCACCGCGCGGCTCGCCGTCCCAGACTACCTCACCGCGAGAGAGCGTCATGGCCGGCCAGGCGCTCAGCGTCATACCCGCGTAAGGCGTGTAATCGACGTTGTGGTGCAGCATTTCGTTGCACAGGTGCACCGACTCACCTTCGTTCCAGATCACCAGGTCGGCATCCGCACCAATAGCGATGCTGCCCTTGCGCGGATACAGCCCATACATCTTGGCGGCATTAGTGGAGGTCAGCGCAACAAAGCTTTGCGCGGTGATGCGCCCACTGCGCACGCCTTCGGACCAGAGCAGTGCCATGCGGGTTTCGACACCGGGAATGCCGTTGGCGATCTGGTCGAACGATACCTTTTCACCGTGAGCCTTCTTGCCATTCGGGCCATCGAAGCGAAAGGGTGCGTGGTCTGACGAGAAAATCTCGAACGAGCCGTTCTCCAGGCTATCCCAGATCACCTGCTGGTTTGCGGCATCGCGCGGTGGCGGGCTGCAGATGCACTTGGCACCTTCAAAGCTGTCGTCACACCCCAGCGAGTCGGCGGTCAGAAACAGGTACTGCGGGCAGGTTTCGGCGTACACCTTCAACCCCTGACTCTGGGCCCAGCGAATCTGCTCCACGGCCTCGCGGCCCGACACGTGCACGATCAGGATCGGTACGTCCACCAACTCGGCAAGGGCGATGGCACGATGGGTCGCTTCGCGCTCCACCAGCATCGGCCGCGACCCGGTGTGGTAGCGCGGCGCAGTCAGCCCGGCCGCCACAAGTCGCTCGGTAAGCCAGGCGATGCAATCGCTGTTCTCCGCGTGAAGCATCACCATGGCGCCCTCACGGCGCGCGACCGATAACGTCTCGAGAATCTCCCGGTCGCCCAGCTTCAGCGCATCGTAGGTCATGTAAATCTTGAACGATGTATAGCCTTCAGCAATCAAGGCCGGCAATTCTTCACGCAGCACCTGCGGGGTGGGGTCGGTGACGATCAGGTGGAACGCATAATCAATCACCGGCTTGTTACCCGCCCGACGATGGTAGTCATCGACGGCAGAGCGCAGGCTTTCCCCCTTCTGCTGGCAGGCGAACGGGATGACGGTGGTGGTGCCGCCGCAGGCCGCCGAGACCGTGCCGCTGAAGAAGTCATCGGCCATCACCGAGCCGTCGCCAGTCGGCTGGTCGAGGTGCACGTGGCTGTCGATGCCACCGGGGGTGACATGCCGGCCTGCCGCGTCGATTTCCTGGTGACCTTGCGGCAGGTCCAGGCCAAGGGAGACGATGCGCCCATCACGAATACCGATATCGCAGGTGAACGTGTCCGCGGCGGTTACCACGCGGGCGTTGCGAATCACCGTATCAAAAGGTTGCATATCAGGCCTCTTCCAGAAGTAACCGGCCCCGGCCAGTCAGGCGGCGCGTGTCTACGCCCATGGTTTTCAACATGTCCTTGACCACTGTGGTAACGCTGACGGATACCGGCTTAGTTAACCATCACCTCGTCCAGAGCCTGCGCGAGGGTGCTGACCGTGCGCTCGATATTGTGCAGCTTTTCGAGTCCGAACAGACCGATGCGGAAGGTCTGGAAGTCCGCCGGCTCGTCGCATTGCAACGGAACTCCAGCGGCGATCTGCAGGCCGAGGTCGGCAAATTTCTTGCCGCTTTTGATGTCGGCATCATCGGTGTAGCTCACCACTACACCAGGGGCCTGAAAGCCGGTTGCGGCCACGCTTTTGATGCCTCTGCCGGTCAACATTGCGCGCACTCGATCGCCCAGAGCCTGTTGTTCGCCGCGGACCTTGTCGAAACCGTAGGCTTGCGTCTCTTTCATCACTTCGTTAAACCGCGCGAGGGAATCGCTGGGCATGGTTGCATGGTAGGCATGTCCGCCTTGTTCGTAGGCCTGCATGATCTGAAGCCACTTTTTCAGGTCGCAGGCGAAGCTGCTGCTCTGCGTCTGTTCGATGCGCTCGAGGGCCAAAGAACTGAGCATCACCAGGGCGCAGCAAGGGGAGGCGCTCCAGCCTTTCTGCGGTGCGCTGATCAGCAGGTCGACTGCGCATTTGTGCATATCAACCCAAAGCGTGCCTGAGGCGATGCAGTCCAGCACGAACAGGCCTCCCACCGCATGCACGGCGTCGCCAACGGCCCGCAGGTACTCGTCGGGCAGGATAATCCCTGATGAGGTTTCAACGTGGGGAGCGAAAACAATCTGCGGCTTCTGCGCCGCAATGGCTGCCAGCACTTCGTCCAGAGGGGGTGGGGCGTAGGCAGGCTGGCGACCCGTGTCGACCGGTCGGGCTTTCAGCACCGTAGTGGCCGCCGGGATGTTGCCCATCTCAAGGATCTGGCTCCAGCGATAACTGAACCAGCCGTTGCGTATCACCAGGCATTGCTGGTCGGTGGCAAACTGTCGCGCCACCGCTTCCATGCCGAATGTGCCGCTGCCCGGGACCACCGCAACAGCCTGGGCGTTGTAGACCTGTTTCAGGGTCCTGGAAATGTTCTTCATCACGGCTTGAAATGACTGCGACATGTGGTTGAGCGAGCGGTCGGTGTAGACCACGGAGTACTCGACCAGTCCCTCAGGATCAATACTGGGATATAGCTTTGACATGGGGTGACTCCTTTGGCAGAGATGTCAGTGGTATCGACCCTGCCTTAAGCTTTGGCAAATGACAAGATTGCTCGGGACTGAGCGACTTCTGCCGAGCGGCAGGCTGTTCCCCCTGAGCTTTTTCACCACAGTGCGGTATAGCGCAGCATATTTTTGATCGGGCGTGATTGCCACGCCATCAAGTTCGTTCAAGCCAGGCACGGGCGATTTCTTCGCGCGTGGCAAACCAGACACCGGCGTGTTGCTTGGCATACTCGATGAATTGCTTGATCGCCCTTATCCGCCCTGGACGGCCCACCATACGTGGGTGTAGCCCGATCGACATCATGCGTGGCCCTTGAGCCGACTCTTCATAAAGGACCTCAAAGCTTTCTTTCATGTACTCGAAAAAATCCGATGCCTGCGAAAGCCCCGGAGAGTTCCAGTAACGGAAATCGTTCACGTCGGCGGTGTAAGGCACCACGAGATGACGCTTACCCTCGACCTCGACAAAGTAGGGAACATCGTCGTTGTAGGCATCGGAATCGTAGAGAAAACCGCCCTCCTCAGCGACCAGGCGACGGGTATTGACGCTGGCGCCATACCGGCAATACCAGCCAACGGGACGCTTGCCGCAGGTGCGTTCGAACGACTCGATTGCCAAACGCATGTGTTCACGCTCTTGCTCTTCAGTCAGGCGAAACACTTCCTCCCAGCGATAACCGTGACTGCAGATTTCGTGACCACCTGCAACTGCAGCGAGTGCAACATCCGGGTTCTGTTCAAACGCCACTGCGCAAGCATGAAACGTGGAACGAACCGATTGCTGGTCAAGAATATCCAGAATCCGCCAGATCCCGACGCGTGAGCCGTACTCGTACATCGACTCCATCGCCAGGTTGCGAGTGCCGTCGGGTATTGAATAACTGCCCCATTCGGTCATTGATTCCTGGTCTGGGTCGCCCATGGCCAGCGAGCGCTCGGAACCCTCTTCGTAGTTGATCACCAGGCTGATGGCCAGTCGTGCGCCATTGGGCCAGGTGCCTTGTGGGCGTTGTCTGCCGTAACCCACTAAATCGCGTGCAGGTGAAACCATCGGGATATTCTCCTGAAGTGACGGGTTGAATAAGTACGCGGTGAAAGTTGCGACTTAACAGTCGATATCTTCCAACCGATCATGGCTAAGGGTGCCGCTGTCCGACAGCCTCTCGCTGAAGGCCAGTCCCATGGCCAGGGTTTGCGCAATACAGAAAGACGCCGTGAGCGAGCGAAAGCCCAATAATTCGGCGTCGTTGACCTCGATCACGGTGTCAGCGATCTGCCCGATGGGGCTGAGAACGCTGTCGGTGATTGCAACCAGCGTCACGCCCGCTTGCGTCGCCTGGCGACAGGCCTCGACGGTGTCATTGGCGTAGGGCGGAAAGCTGACGGCTATCAATAAATCATCATCGGCAATGGCACTGACCTGCTCGGGCAGCGTGCCGCCAGCGCCGCTGATGTGCACGGTTCGCCGGCCCACGCGACTCAACGCGTAGCTCAGATACGCCGCCACCGGAAAGGCACGGCGCATGCCGATAACGAAGGTGGTGCGCGCGACCTGCAAATGGCCGATGGCCGCTTCAATATTGGCCTGTTCACCGCCTTGCGCCAGGTGTTCGAGAGAAACGATATTGGCTTGGCTGAATTCGCGCAGAATTCCCCCAACATCACTCGGATCCTCCAGCAATGTTTCACCACCGAAGTGGCGAATTCGCTCGCTGTGCGTATCGGCAGCCTGTTGCAGCGGCGCACGGAACACCCGCTGCAAATCCTTGAACCCTGCAAAACCCAGCGCCTGAGCCAGCCGAATATAAGCCGACGGTGCGATGCTTGAACGCTTTCCCAACTCGGCCACTGTGTTCAGTGCGATCTCATGCGGGTTGTCGATCAGGAATCGGGCAGCATCGCGCAGGCGACCTGTCAGTTGTTCATGCTGGGCCGCGATACAGTCACGCAGCTCTGGCAGGGTTTCAGGTAAGGCCATGGGGTAGGCTCGTAAAAGTTTGAAGTGTGTGCGTCAACGCAACGCGGTGATGGCTTGATCCAGCGCAGTGATGAGCCGGTCGACCTCTTCCAGCGTGTTGTAATGCGCCAACGACACCCGCACTACCCCGCCAAAACGGTCAAGCTCAAGGGCTTCGATAAGTCGCCGCGCATAGAAGTCACCAAAACGAATGCCGATGCGGTGCTCATCGATTCTGCGCACTACAGCCTCGGACTGCACGCCCTCGACCACGAAACTGATTGTTGGCACACGATCGCGGATGTGCGTTTTGCCAATGATGCGAACACCCTCGCGCTGGCGCAAAAATGTCAGAAGGCGTTCGGCAAGCAAATCTTCCTGCACCTCGAACGCATCGAAAGCAGCCTGCATACGTTTACGCTCACTGCCTTGAGCGCCCAGTCTCGCGCTGACGTCGAGCAGGTAATCGGTGATGCCGATGCAACCGAAGGACAGCTCATAATTGACGTTGCCCGGCTGCAATTTATAAGGCACCACGTCCTGGCCGATAAAGAAGTGGTTCAGGCTCGGCAGTTCCAGCAACAGGTAACGACGTCCCCAGAGCACGGCAAAATGCGGGCCGAAGGTTTTGTAGAAGCTGTAGACGTAGAAATCGGCGCCGCTGGCCTGCACATCCACCAAGCGGTGCGGCGCATACGCAACCGCGTCCACGCACAGCTTGGCCCCCACCGCGTGAACACGCCGCGCAACTTCGGCCACTGGATTGATCGAACCGAGAATATTCGAGGTGTGGGTCATGGCCACATAACGGGTTTTCTCATTGAGCAAGACCTGCAGGTCATCCAGCTCCAGCTCACAACTATCCTGGTTGACCTGCCAGACGCGCAGGGTCGCACCGCGGCTTTCGCAAAGCTTGACCCAAGGGCCGATATTCGCCTCGTGATCGCAATTGGTGACGATGATTTCATCGCCTGGAACGATTGACGGGGCGATGGCACGACACAGTATTTGCAACAAGTGGGTGGTCGAACCGCCCATGATCACTTCTTCGGGATGCTCGGCGTTGATCAACTGCATCACCGAATGCCGCGCCTGCATCACTCGGGCCCCGGCGTCGACGGAAGGTTGGTAGGAAGCGCCCAATTGCACGCTGCTGTGGAGCATGTAATCAACGACCCGCTCCGCTACGGCGCTCAGCACCATTGAACCACCGGCGTTGTCCATATAGGCAAAGCCATCGGCCAGACCTGGAAATTGCTTGCGAACGTAATCAATATCGAGAGGATTCACTCTACTTTTCTCCAGCCGGATTCAATGATGCAAGATGGCCTGCAGGAACGCTTGTGTGCGAGGTTCCTGAGGTGCGGTAAAAAACGGTTCGGGGATGTTCTGCTCAACAATGCGTCCGCTTTCCATGAAGATCACCCGGTCGGCGACCCGACGGGCAAAACCCATTTCATGAGTGACCACGACCATCGTGACGCCGGAGCGCGCGAGGTTTTGCATGACATCGAGTACCTCGCCAACCATTTCCGGGTCCAGCGCCGAAGTCGGTTCATCGAACAGAATCGCGCGAGGTTCCATCGCCATGGTGCGGGCAATCGCAACACGCTGCTGTTGGCCGCCAGACAATTGGCTCGGGTATTTGTGCGCGTGATCGCCCATCCCGACCTTCACCAATAATTCCCTGGCCCGCGCATGCGCGTCACGCCGGCTCAGACCGCGCACACGGATCGGCGCCAGCGACACATTGTCGAGCACAGTGAGGTGCGGATAGAGGTTGAAACTCTGAAACACCATGCCTACTTCACTGCGGATGGCGGCCAGTCGCGGGCCGTTCTCCACCCGCTCACCGGCCACGCGGATATCGCCTTGCTGGTAGTTTTCAAGCAGGTTGATGCAGCGGATCAAGGTCGATTTTCCCGAACCGGACGGGCCAAGAATGACCACCACTTCACCTTCTTCAACCTGCAAATTGATGTCGCTCAACGCTTGGAAGCTGCCGTAGTACTTGTCGAGCTTTTCGATGTCGATCAAGGTGCTCATGCGGTTTTTCCTCCAGAGGCATTACGACGCTCAACCCAACTGACCATTTGCACCAGCGGCAACAGCAGCAACAGGTACAGCAAGGCGGCTCCAACCAGCGGTGTCGGGTTCGCAGCCAGTGCCTGAGCCTGGGTCGCCTGTTTCAGCAAGTCAGGCATCGCTACCACCGAGGCGAGCGCCGTGTCTTTCATGACGTTGATGCAATTGCTGGTCATGGGCGGCAGTACGATGCGGATGGCTTGCGGCAAAACAACGTCGCGCATGGTGTTGAAAAAGCTCATGCCTTGAGACGCCGCTGCTTCGAACTGGCCCCGGGGAATGGCCTCGATGCCTGACCGAAAAATTTCTGCGCTGTAGGCGCAGGAGACAAGCGAGAGCGCACTGGCAGCGGCCGCAAAAGAAGACAGTCGGATGCCCACAAAAGGCAGCGCGTAATAGATGAGTACCAGCAAAACCAGCAACGGAATGGAGCGCATGATATCGATGTAGATTCGTGCGAGCGCTCGAATGGGTGCGTAGGAGTACAACCGGAGCAACGCTAGCAAAAGGCCACCGACCAGGCCCAGGACGATGCTCACCACCCCAAGCAAAATGGTCACGCCCAAACCACGCATCATCAGCGGAAGCGAATCGACGAGCACGTTCCAGTTGAAGAATGTCTGCAAAAGATCCATGGGATACCTCGGTCAATACAAGTGGCGCACGGGTGTCGCCACTTTCACGCATTATCGGCAGGGCTTACTTGAGGACAGGGGTCACTTTCATAGTGCTCGATTCTTTATCGGCGTCAGTGCCGAACCATTGTTTGTGGATTTTTCCAAGCGTGCCGTCTTCTTTCATCTTGCTGATGATGTCGTTGACCTGATCGCTCATCGCCCAGCCTTTGGCATGCATCAGCGAGTAGCGCTCACCGGTAGGGATTCGAGCAACGATGTTAAATTGCGGCTTGTCCTTGATGTAGTAGAGCACTGCCGGAATGTCACTGAGGTAGCCATCGATTCGCCCCGAAGCCAAATCGAGCATGGCCGGAGAGAGTCCTTCGTAGCGCGAAACATCAGCGAACTTGTACTCGTCCTTGTGTTGGCCGATCCACATGTCGCCGGTCGAGCCGGTATCGACGCCAACCACTTTGCCATTCATGTCGGTCAGGCTCTTGACCTTGGACGTCGTCAGCGAGGTCAGGGACTGATCGCTGTCGAAGTAAGGCTGTGCGAAGGCCACCGACTCCAGGCGCTTAGGGGTGATGGTGATC
Organism: Pseudomonas sp. ANT_H12B; assembly: GCF_008369325.1. Classification (GTDB taxonomy): domain Bacteria; phylum Pseudomonadota; class Gammaproteobacteria; order Pseudomonadales; family Pseudomonadaceae; genus Aquipseudomonas. The sequence continues at coordinate 62,021 of NZ_VOBI01000004.1, forward strand.
GACGAAATAGCTATCTCGACACGTTTTGATTGCACGGCACTGAACAGGCCGTTGAAAGGAATATTGACGAACTCGACGCTTTTTCCGGCGCGTTTGGCCACCTCTTTTACAACATCGACTTCAAAGCCGACAAACTCACCTTTGGAATCCTGAAACTCCCAGGGAACGTTGCCAACGTTAGCACCTACGGTCCAGTCCGCGGCCCAGGCTGGCAGTGAAACTGCGGCCGTCATGAACAATCCCAACATCACTTTCGCTTTCATGTCTGCTCCCGATTGTTTGTTTTTTTAGGTGCTAACAGCGGTTGATCTCGTACAACGTGAAACCGAGGTTAAATCAATGGAGTATTTATTTCAATAGCTATTGAATATGGATTTTTTACTCCACGGCCATCATCAGTTTCCCGTAAATGTCACGTCCAAAGGGCTAGGTGCGGTCAGAACAGACCGAGGAGGACACTCACACCTCGCCGCAGGCAGGAAACGACCCAAGCTGTGTGAAAACGCCAGTGATTGTCTAACCTTCTGATCGTCTAGATCGTATCGGGGGCGATCATGAAGCGATTCATTGAAGGTGAGGGTCGGACGCAAGTCACGTTGCTGCCTGAGCGCTTGGACGATTACATAGCTGAAGAAAATCCAGTGCGAGTGGTCGATGTTTTCGTCGATGAACTCGACCTGGGCGCGGACTTCAAAACCATTGCCGACTTTCGCAAAGACAACGGAAAACCATTTGCAGCGTATGCCGCCAGTTTGTAGTTCTTTGCCGCAACCTCAATCTCTTCTCTCAGTCGATCATCGCCATCGACGGCAGCAAATTCAAAGCCGTCAATAATCGCCGCCGCAACTTCACTCAGGGCAAGGTGAAGGCACGCATGCAGCAGATCGAGCAGAGCATTGATCGATATCTGGCGGCGATGGATTCGGCGGATCGGGCAACGCCCGAAGTGGCCGAGGCCAAAGCAGAGCGGCTTAAAGAAAAGATCGAAACACTGAAAAAGCAGATGCAGAAACTCAAGGACATCGAGGCGCAGCTCCACGAAAGTCCAGACCAGCAGATCTCCCTCACAGACCCAGATGCCCGCTCAATGGCTACGAGCGGCCGAGGCACCGGAACGGTTGGCTACAACGTTCACATCCATTGTTTGAGCGTCCCGAAGGGATGCTCAACAGTCCGTTTTCGGACTCGCATCATCTCCGGTGCATTGCTCAGCCGGGCCTGCACTTCCTCCAGTACAGCTTCATGTTCCCAGCGTCGAATTCGTCGTTCCGTGCTCGGGGTACACTGCGATTTCAACGCGCAGCCCCGGCATTTCGAATTCCAGTAACGATGCAGCTTCAGGCCTTTTTCAACGTAGGAGTAGTGCCAGATCAGCGCCTCTCCAGCCGGGCAAATGTATTCGTTTTTTGCCGCGTCATAGATGAAGGCATCGTTATTGAAACGCCCGTCAGCCTTGGCTCCAGAGGTCATCGGCTTGGGCATATAGGCGGTGATGCCTGCATCGTGACAGGCCAGGATTTGTTCGCTTTTGAAGTAACCTCGATCAGCCACCACCGACAACGTATCTGACGCCATCGCCTCGCGGGCCTGCTTGGCCATCGAGCTGAGTTGATCGCGGTCGGAACCGACGTTGGTCACTTCATGCCCGGCGATTCATTGAGCTGGATTTCGATCGCCTGAAGCTCCTTCATTTGAGTTTTGAGCTTGGCGATTTTCTCTTCCAGCCGCACGGCGCTGGCCTCGGAAGCTGTTGGTTCTTGCCGATCGGCAGCATCGAGTGCCGCCAGGTAACGATTGATGCTCGATTCAACTTCTTCCATTCGCCGTTTCAGTTTGGCGCTGATGAAATTGCGGTCGCGGTTGTTGACTGCTTTGAATTTACTGCCATCGATGGCGACCAGATGTTCTCCGAACAGCCCCAACTGCTGGCACAGCACAACGAACTGGCGACAGACCCCTCTGATGGCTTTGCTGTTGTCTTTTCGGAAATTGGCGATGGTTTTGAAATCAGGCATCAAACGCCCGGTCAACCACATCAGTTCGATGTTGCGTTGGGCTTCTCGCTCCAAACGTCGGCTCGACTGGAGGCGGTTGAGATAGCCGTAGATTTAGATCTTCAGCAGGACCGAGGGGTGGTAAGCCGGCCGGCCAGTATCGGCTGGAATGGCACCTTCAAAACCCAGATTGACCAGGTCGAGTTCGTCGACAAGACGTCGACTACACGCACCGGATTGGTATCGCTGACGTAGTCGTCGAGGCTCTCGGGAGCAAGGGTTCGCGGAGGCGTTTTTACACACTCTGGGCGGATAGTGGCCGGCTTTAAGGATCACTTCATCCTGGACATTCGTTGCTAAGGCCTGCGATGCCTTGACGATATGATCGCCGCCCCCTCGCTCCGCCCCCAGTGCCAGCACCGGTATATCAAGCTGCTTCTCAGCGCGAAGCCGGTTTGCGGCAACCCCCTCGGGCGACAACGCGGACTGGTAGTACCCGTTCACTGCTCGCAATGCGCCAGGTGCGGCAAGCTGGCGTGCATAGACGGCAATATCTTCAGCTGTAATAGTCCAGGGCTGAAGTGACTTGACCCGAAACAGCCAGTGAGGAACTGTAGCAATGGTCATAGGAATCACCGCGAGCACCGAACCCAGTGCGTAAGCGGTGACCATCTGGCCGGCCATCGCGGAAGAAATGGCAAGATTTTCGCTGATCAGAGGCAACAGACCGGCAGGCAAAGTTTCAGTTACGACGCAAACGAAACCGGTCATGGCCAGGGCGAGCAAAGCCCCCATGGGCAGACGATCAGGCGATGGCGAGAGGGAGGTTTAGCGTGGCACGGGAAACTCCTTGATTGACAGCTTCATCCTTGAATACCGATGTTAGGGTCGATCATGGTCGGCCGCCGCGCTCTTCAAGAACTTGTTCACGCAACGTGTCGAGAAATAATTTGCTCGCGCAAACCGGCACTGGCATTTCTCATTGTCCAGCGAGCAACGCTCGACTAGGCAGCGGCGTGGCGCCCGTGCCACAAATGCAGGAGGCCGGGGTGGCGATATCCCTGGGAGTGGATGGCGTGGCGTCGAACGAGTCAGGAAGTATGGTGGGTGAAGCGCACACGGCGTGGTTGATTCATCGGGCTGGACAGGGGGCTTCGGCGACCACCGCAGAAGATGTCATCCATTGGGGCTCTGCCGGCGGCGCGCAGGTGTTGGGGTTAGGTTCGGTCGGTACGCTGGAGATTGGGCAGGCTGCGGATATCGTGATCTATGGTCTTGATCATCCGCGGTTCTTTGGCTTCCACGATATCGCACTGGCGCCGGTGGTTGCTGGGGAACCAATTACCGTGCAATACAGCATGGTCGGGGGGCGACTAGTAGTTGACCAAGGTGTGATTCCGGGCCTCGATCTAGAGCGTATGCGCGCTGAAGCTTGGGAGGGGGTTCAAAAGTTGATGCATGTCGTCGTCTGAATCAAGCCTCAGCCAACCAGTTATTCCTGTGGCGCAAGCTGTATCAGGACGGCAGCCTGTCGGCGGTCAGTGCCGGTGAAGCCGTGGTGCCTGCCTCCGAGCTGAGCGATGCGCTCAAGCAGATCCGTGAACTGCAACGGATGCTGGGCAAGAAAACGATGGAAGCGGAAATTCTCAAAGAGGCCGTGGAGATCGCCCGGTCGCGAAAATGGATTGCGCACTCACCCTTGTTGCCGGGGGACGACCAATGAAGCTGGTCAGCGAATGTCTCGGTGTGTCGCGCTCGCAAATAACGGTTCGAATCAAGCAATCGGTATCGCCCAAAGTATGGCGAAGCAGGCCTGTGGACGATACTGCGCTGGTGGTCGAAATCCAGCAACAGGTCAGCGAACTACCCAGCTATGGTTACCGTCGTGTCTGGGGATTGCTGCGTCGTGCACGTGAAATCCAGTCGCTGCCCGCGATCAATGTGAAGCGGGTTTACCGGGTGATGCGTGATCACAACCTGCTGCTTGAACGCCGGATCAAGCAGCCCGGCGTGCGCGTCGACACGAAGGCCGTATTGCCGAAAACCAGCGATACGCGTTGGTGCTCGGACGGCTTGCGCTGTGCCATTTGACCGCCGAATGCGGCGACGTGGGTCGTTTGATCTTCGACGCCACTGCGGACAACCGAGTCAGCCAGCACGAAAAAGCCCAAGGCGATAAAGCCATCCAAGAAGCCATCGAGCCAGGCCAGCAGGCTTGGGAGTTTGGTCCGCATGTCGGGCCTCCTATAAGAGACTAGATTATTACCCTCAGGTAATCACAAAGTAACACCTAGAGGGAATTTACCTTTCGGTAACAGGGAACGATGATTCGCAGATGGAATTATTCGAAATTAGGCGCGAGAACTTGCGCCACCTCATGCAGCAAAAATTCGAAGGCAAGCAGTCAAAGCTGGCGGACGCTATCGGGAAAAATGCGAATTACATTTCCCGGCTGCTATCCACGACTATGGCTGCTGAGAATCGGAAGAATATTGGCGAGGATGTAGCGCGAGATATTGAGCTGAAGCTCGGCTTGCGCCGGCATTCGCTCGACTATGTAAATCTCGAATTGCCAGCGCAGATACCAGAGTCAAACGCCCAATATCTCGGCCCTATAGATGTATGGGATGACGACACACCCCTGGATGATGACGAGGTGTATGTGCCGTTTCTCAAGGAAGTAGAGCTATCTGCTGGAAGCGGACGGACCGCAGTTCACCAGTCCCACAAGCAAAAACTCAGATTTGGCAAAATGACCCTGAGGCGGCAGAACGTGCAGCCCAGCGAAGCCGTGTGCGTCACGGTGAACGGGAACAGCATGGAGCCGGTGCTTCCGCACGGAAGCACGGTCGGCGTAGATCAAGGCTGCACCACCATCACCGACGGAAAGATGTACGCGATCAACCATGGCGGTCAGCTTCGCGTGAAAACGCTATATCGCCTGCCTGGCGGAGGAGTACGGATGCGCAGCTACAACCGCGAGGAGCATCCAGACGAGGAATACACGGCTGAAGAGATGATCGCCAAGGAGATCATCTTGATCGGCAAGGTCTTCTGGTACTCGGTGCTGCTGTAGTCATCTGGCGCGGCCGCGATCTGAAGGGCACGTTTTGCCGAGCGATGTATTCGCGCTAACAATTGAAAGACAGAGCAATACCCTGCGGAAGGGTTGATCAATGCCGAAGAAACATCAGGAAGGCAAAGCAGCAACCGCTGCGGACATCGAGAGATCCATCCAGGCCCTAAACAAAATGGCTGAGCGTCTTTGGGGAGAGGGTCGAGAGGCCGAGGCGAAAGCCCTCCTCGATGCCTTGGATGCGTTAAACCGGGCACTAGACCGGATCAGGATTGGCGAAAGTCGCAGGGTTCTTCATTGAAGACCATCCTGGATCTGGAGCGAGGGTTGATGGCATGGCGCACTCACTTCAATACCAGATAACCGAATCCGTTCGCGTCGTCGAGATCGAGGTGGGCAAGCTGCTCGATTTGGCAGCGATGCTGAAGGACGCTGGAAACGATGTCCTGGCGGCGGCTGTCTCGAACCAGGCGAATAAACTGCTTGAGGCTGCGGTAGCGCTGAGAATTGCTATGGCAGGCTGACTGCTTACGCTGATGAGGTGCGGGACGGGGTGGTGGTGAGGCCTTCTGGAGATTGATTTATAGCCCGTTTTTGTGTCGCATGACTTTTTAGCGAGCATGTCGTCTTAGAAATGTTGATCGAATGGTCCTTAACGCCAAAAATTGGATTTTAGGTTTAGCCCACGGACAGGGAGGGGTAAATAAAAAGTATCGAGTCGCCAAGCCGCCTCATCGGGGTGGGCATTTACACTACAGCCGAGGCAAGCCTGTACACCGGTATCCCGGCTAAGGATATACGCCGCTGGATGTTTGGGTACAAAGCTCACGGCGTGGAGCATCCCGGTCTTTGGAAGCCAGAGTTATCCTTCCTAGAAGAGAACTTGCTGGGGTTTCACGACCTTCTCGAAATTCGATTTGTACATACCTTTCGACAGCACGGCGTTAGCCTTCAGGCTATCCGTAGTGCTTCCAAGCATGCCATGGAACTTTTTAACCAAAAATATCCCTTCACGTGTAAGCGCTTCCAGACGGATGGGCGGATATTTTTGCGACAGTTCTAGATGAAACTGGCGACGAAGCGCTCCTGAATTTGGTCAGGCGGCAATATGCTTTCAAGCAGGTGATCAAGCCTTCCCTTTACGAAGGGATTGACTACACCGGAAGCGGCGGTGCTGAGTGGTGGTATCCGCTCAAGCGTAGCAAGGCAGTCGTCCTGGACCCTGCTCGCAACTTCGGCAAGCCATTGCTTGCGAAGACCGGCGTAGACACCTCGGCGATTTATCAGGCCTACCAAGCTGAGGGCCAAAGCATAAAGCGTGTCGCTATGCTCTTCGAAATCCCTCCTGCTGCAGTGGATGCGGCAGTCACCTACGAGCATGGAATCGCTGCTTGAAATTTTTGATAGATAACAATCTTCCACCTTCTCTCGCACGCGCCCTCAACGAATTATCAAAGCCTGAAGGGCATTCTGTATTGGCGCTAAAAGATCGATTCCCTCCGGATACCAAGGACGTCGATTGGATTCTAGAGCTTAAGGCGGAGGGAGGATGGGCAGTCATCTCTCAAGACAGGTTTTCCAAAGGTGATGCAGAGAGACGAGTGTTCCGTGAATGCGGCCTGCCGATTTTCTGCTTAGCAAAACAGTGGTCAACAGATCCGTATTGGAGCAAAGCCCAGAATCTGGTTAGGTGGTGGCCAGCCATTGAGCCAGGCGGAGTTGATCAAAGGCGGTGCGGCTTTCAAGGTCAATTGGAAATTCCTACACCCTGGAAGATTTGAGCAAATCAAAATATAGCCCGGCCCAGCGCCGGGCTTTTCGTATCTGCCCTGTCACGCCTTCGTCACACCGTCCAAGCACAATGCAGTCAGCCAAAGGGATTTGGCCCCGTCTACAGAAAGCCCGGCTAAGTGCCTAATGTTGTTCACTTAAGTGCCGGGCTTTTTCATTTCTGGCCAGCGCCGCCCATGCACTCTGCGGTGCTCGCAAAAGATGTTCCCGCTTGCTGAGCCAGCTTGCGCCACTCGTCGCTATTGATGAGCCCGGACCGCTCCATGTGATCCGCCGCCCGCAGCAACTTGTCGTAGCGAGCCTCGTCGCTTATGAGGTTTGCAGCCAAAGAGAACAGCTTTCGCCAGTTGGTCAGCGCCTGCTTCCTTAATTCACCCTTCATACGATCTCTGTATTGATTGCTTATGGCGTGCAGTCCATCGAGTAATCTCGGAAGTCACTATCAGAGCTTATCACCTGCATGGCCTTTTGATATCTCAGGGTACAAAAGCGCTCTCCCTTCGGCTTGCCTTTTACCCATGGATAAAATACTGTCCATCCATACAGTAATCAGAGGAATATCATGGCTAAGGCAAAAAAAGCACCAGCGGTTACCACCCCGCCCTCCCCGCTTGATCTGATGGGGCTGCGCGTGCAGAAGATCATCAACTCGCCTGCCGCACAGAAAGCCAAGGAGGCAACGCTATACCGCTCGCCGGATGAGCCAGAGGACGACTGGAATCAGCTAATGCAGGACATTGGCGAGAACGAGAACGTCACTGTGGAGCACCAGGAGGACGGCGGTGCGTTCATCCACTGGACAGTGCCCAGCGAAGATTGACCGCAGCGAATGAATGAAGCCCGCCGGTGTGCGGGCTTTTTGTGACCAACCTACTTTATGGAAGCCTGCTCGGGAGCGAGGGGCGAAGGCCTGCCAGTGACATCGTCCGGCAGTGTATACATGGCGCCGGTCAGCGGATCGACTATCAGCATTCCTATCAAGCCGCCGAACACGATATTTCCCCAGTACCAGCCGTTAACGGTTGTCTTCATCGGCACCGTGCTTTCTTGGTACCCCTCTTTACGAAAAGTAACTTTGTAATCTTCGCCCTTGAAATACCCGCGACCACTTTCAAGAAGCACTCGCCCAGGGGTTACGCCGCTTGCAACGATAATGCCTCGGCTGTTGGTTATGCTGTACTTAGCGGTCGTGGGCAAACTGTAGATTCCAACCTCCGGCTTGCTGTCGCTCACAATGCTTGCGCAGCCTGACATCGCCACCAATGTTGCCGCCGCCATTACCGCTACCACTCTCCCACGAATCATCACAGCTCACCCACTCCATATCGCCATCATTGGCTTGGCCGGATTCGGCCGGTCGCGATTGTATAGCAATGATGGCAATTAGACATCCCGCCACCAAGCGGGATTTTTATGGACACGTAAAAAAATAATTACCCATAGGCATTGCATATAAAGTTACCCATAGGTAATGTCTACTTCATCGCAACCGGCACCCAATCAGGGGCCAGCTGCGAAGGGTCGAGAGATCCGCCGCTCTTTAACAGCTCAGGATCCTCGCCATCGACAACCCCGGGTTCATCCGGTAAGTGCGAGCAATAAATAGTCGATGCCACGCCAGCTCTGGAACTGGCCGTGCTCACCAGATGTGAGTACGCGAAACCACGCAAGCCAGCCGTACCAGCCAATCTGGCTACGGTTTTCGAGCTGACCCGCTACAACCACATGATCGCCAAAGCGCTGAAAGAGAAGTGGGAGAACAGCGGTGTAGAAGCCGACATGGTCCGTCGCGCTCAGGAAGCCATCGACGAAGTTCTAACTAAAGACCAGATGCCCGAAGTGGTCCGCCTGCAAGACCTTCTCGAAGCATTCATCGACAACCACAAGGAAAGCGCCGCAGAGGAGCGCTGGGAGCGTCCAGATATTCGCTTTCAAGAGTCCGAATACGGCGGCCTGCACATCTACTTCGACAAGAAACCAAAAGAAGAATCGCCCTATAGCAGCCGCGAACGCAGCGAGTACAACCTGGATAACGCGATCCACATCTCGTTCGATAAGCGCGGCGGCGACCGTGACGAGATAGGCCGTCAAGTTGGCACTGTCTATGCCGCCCGCATCGACAACGAGAAAATCGGTCAAACCCTGCGCTTCAGATCGAAGTTCGAGAAGTTGCTCGCCGCCCTTTACTTCGGCGCCTCCAAGATACTGGTGGATTGCGAAGAAGACGATTTCAGCTACGGCATCTACGACTGACAGCATCACCTCTGTCCATTCGCTGAGTGGGCAGACGGATGTAGGCCTACATCAAACACGGCTCGACAGAGCAACAGGTAACATCAAATGAAATAAGGAATCGACAATGACTGTGGACATCAGCAATTTCACCATCGCGACTTCCCTTCCAATTTCCGAGACCAACCCGATTGCACTTGAGCTAATTGGCTGGCGGGCGCTGATTGAATGCCCTGACATCGTCTCAATGCTTCCAGACGGTTCGCTGCAGATGACGGCGCCGACACTCGGGGCTTCCAGTAAAAGCACGAAGCGTACCCGCTGCGAATGGAAGGAGCCGGGTTACTGGTTATTCTCCAGCGCGGCAGATCACTGGAATCGCCAGGAGATGCGCCTTCTGAAGGTCAACTCGCTTCAGAAAGTCGTCGTCGGCCAGATCCATGTGAAGGGTTCAGACCGCCCGCCTGTAAAGGTGTTCTGGAACAAAGGCAGAATCACGATGGGGTTCCGGTCGAGCTACCTACAAGACGATCCGGTCAACACGACGGTGTTGGATAACGTGCCGCTCGGCGCACTGTTCAAGATCAACATTCACGCCAACTCAAGCGGCGCCGTCTCCGTGTCGGCGAGCTGCAACGGCGTTAAATCTACCTCCGCAATCATGCGCCTCGACAACACCTGGGACACCAAGACTCTCGCCTTTCACGGCGGCGTCTACAACCAGATCGATTACTCGGACACCACAGACCCTGAAGACGGCTCGGTTTGCATCATCAGCGACCTTTCCATAACCCACGGCTGAGAAATCTCAACCCGTCAGCCTGACGATAACTGCCCGATCCTCTCTATGAGAGCGCATCGGGGTGTGATCTGTAGTTGGTCTCGGCGGATCAGGGGCCCCTCACAACGTAGGTGCGGTCGATTAGGTAGCGCTGCCGAAGTCGACGTAAGTCTTTTGGGTTCGAATCCCCGCCAGATCACACCCCGATGCGGACGAGAACACACCGCGAAGGCGGCCTCCTGCATTGCCCAATTCCAACTAGTGCAAAAAATGCACTAGTTCAACCCAGCACGGAGGATTTGCAGTCATGCACCAGTAAGCGATCCACCCGCGTGGCACAGCAAGCCTGAAGGCTGCGCCCAACACCCATACAGGCAGCGGACAGCAGGGCCGACGATGTGACCGCGTATCAGCCGAAAGGTAGGCCCAACCTGAAGTCACCAACACTGCTGATGCTGCAAACCCAGGCCATCGCCAGTAGCGGGCCTGGGGATTTCATAGAAGGGAGATCAGAGCGGGTTAGTCGTCTCTATCGTCACGATCGCGATCGTGATTGCGATCATACCGCCGATCATCGTCACGACGATCATATCCACGGTCATGCCGCCGATCATCGTCATACCTTCGGTCGTACCTACGATCGTGATCATGCCCTCGGTCACGATCTCGACCGTACCTTTCTCCATCTTCCCAGTGAGGCCCACAGCCTCCCAGTAGGAGAGAACCTGAAATGGCCAAAAACATTAATACTGCGCGCTTCATTTGAACATCCTAAAAGCAAAAGTCATCGATATGACCGTGAGGTTGCTCTTTGATTCATTGGTGAGATACAGCAAACCAAAAAGCCAAATTCAACGCTGAGCCCCTTCCCCTCCGACACCACCCGCATGCACTCCCCTCCGCGCCCAACGGCAACCAGCGGAAAGGATGAGTGCAGCCGAGTTTTGTTGGATCAACACCCGCCACTCTGGAGGCGACCATGGCAACCAGCTATGCAGACAGTGCGCAGGCCCGGGAGTGGGACAGGCGCTACGACGCTTGGGATCGCGAGAAGAAAGCGAAGCCTGAAGAGTTCCACGACTACGAAGCCGCCGAGTTGATGCGTACCCAAGCTCTGTCTGAGCGCCGTGAGCTTGAAGATCGTAAAAGTCTCAAACGGCGCATTGGCCTGGCCATGGCGCAGATGGAAACGGTCTGTCCGCCAAAAGGAGGCGCAGCGTGAACACTGAAGCACGGGATCACCAGACTGCTGTCACCTGGATCGAAGGCGAGATCAACAACATGATCCGCGACCTTGGCAAACCAAACGCCAGTTCGGCGGCGACATCGGTCATTACTCTGGCCTACCTGTTGCGCGTCATCGACGACGGTGAGCAGCGTCACAACAGGGCGCGCATCGATCAGATCTACGCCACCTATAACGAATCGATCCGGCAAGGAGCTGCAGCATGACGACCGCACCAGTTAAATCACTAATCGACGAGCAGCTCGACGAGATTGAATCGAAGCTGGTCCTGCTGGGTTTTGGCCTACCGTTCAACGAGGTGATTGGCAGGTCTCGCGAAGCCCTAGTTGCCAATGCGCAGAGCGTTGGGCGGTGCCGATCGTCTGGCTTGAATTCCGGGACAACGAGGCCGGGTTTGAGATTGTCGACTTCGAGAGCGCAAGCCGCCAGGGTGAGCCGTTCGAGTCGCTGATCCGCAAACGGAAGTATTTGCCCAACCCAGTGACCAGATTCTGCACGATCGAACTGAAGATCCGGATCATCCACAAGTAGCGGGGCAAGAAAGGGCTGTATCAATAATTACCCAGCCCAACGAGCCCGAATGCGAGCGTCAGATACGCCTCGCAAAAAAATTAAGCACCATAGCAGTGCGTAGTCGCGATGATCGTCAAATGCTTTTGCGTCGCCGCGTTACCCGCGAATGCGTGGATGACAGCCAATCCAGCCACTACAACCCCCGGTCGACAGCGCGGCCGTGAGCAAAGATTGGAACAGCTCTGAGCAAATGCACCGCAAGGACGAGGTGTATCGCCAGGGCATTGTCGTCGAACACAATACGCCAGCTGCAGCCAAGGGTGGCTCGTGTATTTTCATGCACATTTGGCGCTCCAACAGCACCCCGACCGATGGCTGCACCGCCATGGACCCGCAGAATATCAAGCACTTGCTCGATTGGCTGGACCCTCAGAAAAACCCGCTGCTGGTACAAATGCCAGTGGCGCAATATGAGCTTTACAAGGAGCGCTGGAAACTTCCGGAGCGTTGAAAATGGCGTAGCACCGGGCACGATTCAGAGATTCATCCAACCATGGCGCCACACTTCAGTCCCCTATGAACCCATGGGAGGAAGTACCCTCCCAGGTTGCCGGAAACCACATCGTGCTCATGCCCTGCGCGCTAATCCCATATCGTCAATGAGGAAAACCCATGATCTGATTCGGCTCAATGGGTTTTCCGTAGATGAAGGTTTCCGTACCGCCCGACAAGTTGTCTGCTCCGGCAGCACTATTCAAACCGCATTATGTAGAAGCCGTTTTCTGCGACGAATAACCAACTGAAGTTCCTGACTCTGAACCTGAAAGTGTGACTGACAACTACTGTTTCTTACCCCCGTGACGGGCTTACCTCCTTGTATGTAGGGTAAGAGTGCCCATACAGATTATCGTTGAATCACCTCATGGATGCCCGCTTTGGGTTTGGATTTGCGACAGTCGTGACAGGCAGAAATCGGCCAGAAGCGGTCATTCTCAAAAGTCGAAAATCATAGGAGGGCCGCACAACCGCAGCCCTCACCTAAAATCTTTCCTTTCCGACGATTAGCACGCTGTTTCTTCTCGCTATAGGAGAAACCGGCCGCAGATCGTTGTCGTATCACCTGCAGGCACACCGTTACTATCAAGACGCTGATACGGTGGGCTATGGGGAAAGCTTGCCCGCGTAGTGTCTTTTATTGCAGAGGTGGTGAGATGAGCGTGAGACCCATGCTTGGTATGTGGGTGGTGGCTGCAATTACCTCAGTCATGTTGACGCCAGCGTCAGCGGATCACTGGCGAGGCGGACGCGAGGGTGGCGAGTGGAAGGACGAATACAGGGACGGGCCATGCAAGGTAAAGATCGAATCCAAAGACGATGAATACAAGGAAGAGATCAAATGCCCGAATGGCCGCGGCGCCAGTTGGCGTCGCGGCGAGTGGAATTGTAGCGGTCTAATGAAACCGGACACCCATTTAGGCGAGAATGCTCGCCAGATTGAGGTGTCAGATGACTAAACAACGCCGCTCCTTTACTCCTGAATTCAAGCGCGAGGCTGCCGACCTTGTGCTCAAACAAAACTACAGCTACATCGAAGCCAGCCGTTCACTCGGCATTGGTGAATCGGCATTGCGCCGCTGGGTTGACCAGATTCAGAAAGAACATAAAGGCGTCACCCCGCAGAGCAAGGCACTGACTCCGGAACAGCAAAAAATTCAGGAGCTGGAAGCCCGGATTGCTCGGCTTGAGCGAGAGAAATCAATACTAAAAAAGGCTACCGCGCTCTTGATGTCGGAAGATCACGAGCGTTCGCGCTGATTGACCAGTTGAGCGCCCATGAGCCGGTTGATTGGCTGTGCAAGGTGTTTGACGTCACTCGCTCGTGTTACTACGCCCAGCGCCTGCGGCGCCGCACGCCCGATGTTGAACGGCTTCGATTGCGTAGTCGCGTCAGTGAGCTGTTCTCGCAAAGCCGCAGCTCTGCGGGCAGTCGCAGCATCCTGTCGCTGATGCGTGAAGACGGTGAGCAACTCGGTCGATTCAAAGTGCGTAGCTTGATGCGCGAGCTTGATTTAGTCAGCAAACAACCCGGCCCCCATGCCTACAAACGAGCAACAGTAGAAAGACTGGATATCCCGAACACATTGAACCGCGAGTTCGACGTGCCAGCGCCCAATCAAGTCTGGTGCGGCGATATCACCTACATTTGGGCGCAAGGAAAGTGGCATTACCTGGCTGTCGTCCTGGATCTGTGTACGCGTCGGATCGTGGGCTGGGCGCTGTCGGAAAAGCCAGACGCTGAGCTGGTGATCAAAGCGCTGGATATGGCTTACGAGCAGCGTGGCAGGCCTTCGGATCTGCTATTCCACTCGGACCAGGGATCGCAATATGCAAGCCGACTCTTTCGCCAGCGGTTGTGGCGATACCGCATGCGCCAGAGCATGAGTCGACGAGGAAACTGCTGGGATAACGCACCGATGGAGCGCGTATTTCGCAGCTTGAAAACAGAATGGATACCGACCGTGGGCTATCGAACTGCGCAGGAAGCACAGCGCGATATCAGCCATTTTTTGATGCATCGCTACAACTGGATTCGGCCTCATCAATTCAACGATGGGTTGGCGCCAGCGCGGGCCGAGGAAAAACTTAACGTCGTGTCCGGGATTAGTTGACCACTACAAATGACGAATTCCGGGAGCACGGCTGCAAGGTCAAGATTGAAGCCAAGCGAGATGAGTACAAGAAAGAGATCAAGTGCGATGGCGATGATTGATCGGTTGCTCGGGCCCCGCGTGAAACGGCGTAGTCAGCGCGATTAGGCGACAGGCAGACAACGGCCATAAGCGGACATCGGACCATTCGACGAATACTAAAAAATCCGTACTCTAGTAAGTTTGACCGCACATGCTAACCGTAGGAGTTGGGCCGGCCGCGATCTAATGCATGGCGACCTCGGACCAATTCAGGTGCTCTTATACGTCCTACCCAACAAAGGCCTCACGCTCGGCGAAGATACTCGCCATTTCAGCCGCGTTCTGGGTTCCCCAGACGCACAGGGGGAGAATTGCCTTAGACAAGCTGCTACCCAGCGGCGTGAGGGTGTAGTCCACGCGCGGCGGTACTTCCCGGTAGTCATTGCGTGCCAGCACGCGATCACATTGAAGATCCTTTAGCTGCTGGATCAGCACTTTGTCACTCACTCCTGGGATCAAGCGTTTCAACTCGCCATAGCGCTTGGGACCATCGCGTAGAAAAAAAAGGATCAGCGGTTTCCACTTACCCGAAATGACACGCAGCGTCGCATTGAGCCCGCAGCCAGTACCGCAAACTTCATCAGATGTGGTCATATCTCTCCTACTTACTAAAAGGTGCATACTTGTCCTTAGGTTATCAGAGATGCATCCTTGCCCTCAAGCAAGCAGTTCTGCTTGCGTCAACCTGCAACCAAGGATGCACAACATGACCAGATTGAATGGCAAGACCGCCGTGATCACCGGTGGCGCTACCGGCATCGGCCGCGCGGCAGCGAAGCGTTTCATCGAAGAAGGCGCTTTCGTCTTCATCTTTGGCCGCCGACAGCAAGCGCTGGACGCCGCAGTGGCAGAACTAGGGCCCAACGCCCGTGCAGTGAAAGGCTCGGTCTCCAGTGAAGCCGACCTCGGCCGGCTCTACGCAGCAGTGAAGGCCGAACGCGGAAGCCTCGACATCGTCTTTGCCAATGCCGGGGCAGGGAGCCCACTTGCGCTTGGCCATATCACCGCCGAGCACATTGACGAAACCTTTGACACCAACGTCAAGGGGACAATCTTCACGGTCCAGCAGGCGCTGCCGCTGATGGGCTCGGGCAGTTCGATCATCCTCACCGGATCGAGTGCCGGCACCACGGGTGCTCCAGCCTTCACCGCCTACAGCGCGAGCAAGGCAGCAGTGCGTAACCTCGCACGGACCTGGGCTGAGGACCTGAAAGGCACCGGTATCCGGGTCAACGTGCTGTCGCCCGGGGCGACCGCGACCGAACTCGCCAAGGAGGCGTTAGGTGAAGAAGGTCAGAAGGCCTACGCTGCGATGACTCCGCTCCAGCGAATGGCCGAGCCATCAGAAATCGGGGCGGCAGCAGCCTTTCTCGCATCCTCGGACAGCAGCTTCATGACCGCCAGCGAGCTTGCTGTCGACGGCGGCTTGGCGCAACTCTGAACCCCGCGCCCCACACTCATTCCATTATTTGAAGCGTTGTCGGGTGTGGTAAACCCAAGGAGAAATAGTATGAACTACGCAATTATCGGCTTCGGCAAGATCGGCCAAGCTCTTGCGAAGGCGTTTGCCCGTAAAAGCATTGAGGTGTCCGTGGCAAACACTCGTGGCCCGGAAAGCTTTGCAGCCGATGCGGCCGTTATCGGGCCTACGATCATTCCAAAAACGCTGACGGATGCCGTCAAGGCAGATGTCATCTTTTTGGCCGTCCGCTTTGAGTCACACCGCGATGTCGCGAAGGCGCTGCCAACCTGGAAGGGAAAGACCATCATCGATGTGACCAATGCGTACGGCGTATCTACTGAGGAACTGGATGGTGAGCCATCTTCCAGGTTCGTTGCTCAGGCGTTTACGGGGGCTAGACTGGTGAAGGGCTTCAACCATTTGGGCTCTACTGTCCTTGACCAGGATCCGGCCGTTCAGGGTGGCAGAAGAGTCGTGTTTTTAGCGAGCGACGATGACGCTGCCGCTGAGGACATTGGCTCGCTCGGGGAAACGCTCGGCTTCGCGCCGATCAAACTAGGCGGCCTTTCTGAAGGCGGGCTACTCGTGCAAGCGCGCGGGAATAGCTGGGGGCAGTTGATCTTCAAGGATCTCGTCAAGTTCGACTGAGAGATCGCGATTACTGATTTTGATGCGACCGCGCCTCGTTTAAAAAAATTGCCACAGCTTAATTGGCAGTGTACGCGTTGCGATTGTCTGCTACCGGCCACCACAGACATTCGGGGCGCACAGGGGGTCGATGACCAGCCGTCAGATGGAGGTGACGACACCCGCTGGCCGTCCGCTCATTCGTTACCCGCTGGAAAGATACATCCGCCCTCGCGCAATAGCGCTTTCACCTCTTCGCTCACCTGTGCGGGACTTTGGCTCAACTGGTCAAAGAGCTTCGAGCCTGGCCGCACGTACGATTGCGAATCGTGTTTCGCGCTCCACAGGACGATGTTCAGCAGAATCGGAATGAGGTCCAGGCCCTTCTCGGTCAACGCATAAAAGTCCTTGCGCCGGTCATCGGGGTTGGGCTTCTTCGACAGAATTCCCTGCTCCTCAAGAAAGGCAAGACGAGAAGCCAAGACGTTAGTCGCGATTCCCTCTTCAGACTTGAGGAATTGGCCGTAGGTCTTTTTCCCAGTAAAGACGATGTCGCGGATGATCAGCAGCGACCACCGGTCGCCGAATGCCTCCACGCCATAATTCACTGCACAGTGAGACCGAAAGGCCTCTTTAGGTGTCGTTTTCATCGACGGATCTTAGCATCGCTTGCGCAGAGCAAGTAAAATTTCAGATTATTACTTGCTTTTTGCAAGTGAAAAGCTCAGCATGATTTCCACACCGAACGCGGTCGCCGAATCGTTCGACGCCCTGCCCCATGAGGATTCAGCATATGAGCACTATCAGCATCATCGGCTCGGGTGACCCAGATCGAGTACGACACCGAGTGGTTTCCCGAAAAACCGTAACCCATCCCCACCTTCTGCCGCCACGCGCGGCATGGAGCACTTATGTCTGCAGAACTGGCGCAGGCGCCCTCCCGGCCCCGGCGCGAAAACATACTTCCCCGCTTCATTCGTGCCGGTGCTGCGCCCATCTATCTGGGCATGTGCCGCGCCGAGTTCGACAAAACCGTCCGCCCTTATGTCAGCGAGTTCCCGATCGGAGAACGCGGTGTTGGCTTCGACCGGGAAGAACTGGACGACTGGGCCACGGCCTACGTCGCAGCGAAGGCAATTGATAAACATGGCGCTTCGGAGCAACAATCGCCCCGCAGCGAGCGCCAGAAAGGAGATAAATCATGGCGCGAAAATCGATCACAGGCCTCTCCGAGAGGAAAGGCATCTGGCATATCGACAAGAAAATCAATGGAGAACGACTTTACGAAAGCACTGGAACTGGTGACCGGGAAGAAGCGGAGCGCTACCTGATCTACCGGCTGGAGCAGATCCGGCAACAGAAGGTGTACGGCTTAAAGAAGGTCAGGATCTGGCGGGAGGCGGCGACTCGCTTCCTGCTGGAGTTCAAGGATCAACCTTCAATCAAGCTTTCAGCTCACCACCTTTCTCAATTGGACCCGTTCATAGGCGACATGCAGCTGACCCATATTGATGATCAGGCCCTGGCGCCTTTCATCAAGGATAGGCTGGCAACCAAGAAGCTCGATGACGGGAAGGTCAAGAAAGGTGTCAGCAACAGGACGGTGAATATCTCGATCGAGCGTGTGGTTCGGGTTTTGTCGTTGTGTGCCAGGAAGTGGCGAGATGATGAGCGCAGGCCGTGGCTGGATAGCGTGCCGATGCTCACGAAGCTGGAAGAGAAGAAGTCGAGCCGCAAGCCGTACCCGATGTCGTGGCCGGAGCAGTCGATTCTTTTCGCGGAATTGCCGGCACACCTGCAAACGATGGCGCTGTTCAAAGTGAACACCGGCACCCGGGAGCAGGAGGTCTGCAAGCTGAGATGGGATTGGGAAATTTCGGTGCCGGAGCTCGGGACCAGCGTGTTTCTGATTCCGGCTGATTTTGGCGGCAGACACGAACGGTCTGGAGTGAAGAACGGTGACGAGCGACTGGTCGTGCTCAACAGCGTGGCAAAGTCGATCATCGAGCAGCAGCGCGGACTGAGCAAGGAGTGGGTTTTTCCTTACAACGGCACCGCGATGCATCGAATGAATGACTCGGCTTGGAAGAAGGCTCGGGTGAGAGCGGCGAAACTCTGGCAGGAGGAAAACCTTCGCCCCGCTCACCCAGGTTATGCATCCATAAGGATCCATGACCTAAAACACACATTTGGCCGTCGGCTGCGCGCAGCAGGCGTAACCGAGGAAGACCGCAAGGCTCTTCTGGGCCACAAGAACGGCAGCATCACCAGTCACTACTCGGGCGCTGAGCTCGGGCATCTGATTGAAGCTGCGAACATGGTATCAGCAACCGATTCGCGTGGGCCGGTCCTGACAATATTGAAGAGAAAGCAGGCGTGAAAATTAAAGGAGTCACGCAAATCTCACGCGCATGAAAAAGCCCAACCTGAAAAGATTGGGCTAAGTCATTGAAAAATATGGTCGGGACGGAGTGATTCGAACACTCGACCCCTAGCACCCCATCTCCTTTTTCATACTTCTTGAAAGATTCCAAAATTTTACTCTGGATTTTTCTAAGCTAGTATTTACTTGAGCTCCAGCGGTGTTCTGCTCTACGAGAGTCCAGGAACGTCCATCAAGAGCCGACGTTTTTGTGGGGGTAAAAGTAGGGGGAGTCCATTTCATGGCCAAAATCACCATCAAAGAACTTGAGTCGCTGACCGTCAATGATGCCGGCCGGATCCTCCGCGAGGATGGTAATCTCGCCGGTCGAATCTCAGTCCGCAAGGACGGCGTGTCAGTCAGCTTTTTCTACCGTTATCGCTGGGGCAATCAAAACAAAGAGTACGCCTGCGGAACCTGGCCGCGCAAATCCCTGACGGACATCCGCAAGGCCCGCAACCAGGCCCGGGCGCTCATTGATGAGCAGATCAATCCCAGCGAGCAAAAGAAAACCGCCAAGGCCCAGGCATACGCCGCTACTAACGTAGAGGCTGAACAAGTAAAAACGACGAAGGTGAAAACGCTGACCGTCCAGGATCTGGCCAGCGCGTGGCTGCTGGATGGCGTAGCGCGGAAAGATGGCAATGCTGAATTGCAACGACGCTTTAACAAGGACCTTTATCCGGCACTCGGCAAGACCGCGGTGAGCAGCGTCTCCGAACACGATGTTCGGGCGCTGATCCGCGCCGTGGTCAACCGCGGCGCTCACCGGCAAGCCATCAGTTTCTTCGCCGACCTCACTCAGATGTTCAGCTGGGCCAGAAAACGTCAGCCCTGGCGGGCCTTATTGATCGAGGGCGATCCGACGGAACTGGTCGACATCTCCCCTCTGATCCCAGCCGACTACGAGGCCGAAAGAAGCCGCATCCTTTCACCGGCTGAGCTGTTGGAACTGCACAACCGCTTCCAGCAAATGACTGCCGATTACAACGCCCTGCCCGCCGGGCAAAAATACGACGGCATACGGCCGCTAAAGAAAGAAACCCAACTCGCACTCTGGATCAGCCTGGGTACGCTGTGCCGGATTGGCGAGTTGCTCCAGGCCGAATGGAAAAATGTCGATCTTGACCGGCAGACCTGGTTCCTCCCCAGTGAAAACGTCAAAGGCACCCGGGGCAAGAAACAGGACCACCATGTGTTCCTCTCGCCATTTGCCCTGCATTTCTTTCAGGAACTCAAGACGCTGACGGGAAACTCTGAATGGTGCTTTCCCAACAAGCAGGATGATGGGCATGTGGATGTGAAAGTGGTGAGCAAACAGGTCGGCGATCGTCAGGCTCGGTTCAAAAACCGTAAGGCCCTCTCTAGACGGCGTCATGACGATACCCTGGTGCTTGCTGACGGCCAGAACGGTGACTGGACCCCGCATGACCTGCGCCGTACCGGCGCGACCATGATGCAGGCCTTGGGGGTCAGCCTGGACGTCATCGATCGCTGCCAAAATCATGTGTTGGCCGGCTCTAGGGTGAGGCGTCATTACCTGCATCACGACTATGCCGAAGAGAAGAAAAGCGCCTGGAACCTGTTGGGCGATCGGCTCAGTGCCGTTCTTTCTTCAACCTACGAGCATCCTCCGGTCGAGTCGATGATGTCCTTTCCAGACTACGCAGCCGCAGAGACTCTGCCGTCGTCATAAGTCGAATTCTTATAACGCTGAACTCCTTGTAGTTATGTATATATCGCTGAGAGCTCGGTTCGGGTCGATTCCGACCCGACATGACACGCAGCAATCGGCCAATAGCGGTATAGCTGGTTCTGTTATTTTCCCGCTGACAGATCGTCGGAGAGCTTACTTGCACGTCAGTTATGTGAAACAGAGGTATGCTATTAAACAACTAACACTAATCGCGTATACGCCCCTTCCGCCATAGGCAGAGCACTACCAGAAACCCGCCCATCGACATCAGTGCTGCACAGAGAAATATCGCAGCAAAACCAAAACCTGACGCAACCAGGCCCATCACCGGACCGGCCATCCCCACTGCAATATCGAAGAATAATGAAAGGGCGCTGAGCGCCGAGTTACGGTTCGCGGCCGGAGTGCTAGCCAAAGTCTCCACCCCAAGCCCCGGATAGACCCATGACACCCCTATCCCGGTTAACGCCCCGCCGGCAATGGCCAGCGCAGGCGAAGGCGCGAGCCATATCAGCAGCATGCCCAATGTCTGCACAAGCAGGCAGCCGCCCACCACTTTGTACCCTCTGAATCGCTGCAGTATTCCTGGCGACGACAATCGGGCAACGATAAAACCTGCGCCGAAACCACTTAAGCAATAGGCGGCGTAATCCCAGCCGAGACTATCGAAATACAGTGCGACGAACGCCGTAAGCCCGCCAAATCCCACCGAGCTGCAAACCAGGACCAGGCCATTGGGCATGACGGCGAACAGGACTCGGTGAAATGCCAGACGGGCGCCTGCAACCAATGGCGCTGGGCGCTTGCCCAGAGCCAAAAGCAGGAACGCCAAGCCAAGCAACACGGTGCACAACCCCACACTGGCGATACCCATCGAATTGCGCAGCAGCACACCCAGTGGCGCGCCAACAGCCGTGCCGCCGTAAGCCGCTATTCCGTTCCACGACATGACCTGTGCCGCCCGCGGGGCACCACATAACCCGATGGCCCAGGTGCAGCAGGGCGTGGAGATCATGGCCGTGGACGCCCCCAACACCAGCCTCCCCAGCAGTAATAGCGTCAGGGTCAACCAGGGTTGGGTGGGCAGGATAATGGCGAGCGCCGTCAGGGCGCCGCTCAACATCAAGCCACTGAACCCGCACACAACCGCGTATTTGGCACCCAGGCGATCGGCCACACCACCGGCCAAGGGGCGGGCCAGGAGCGTCGCCAGGTATTGCGAGCTGATAACCACGCCGGCGAAAACCGAGGTCAGGCCCAGGTCATTGAGGACATAGCCCGGCAACACCGCAAGCGGCAAGCCACTGCATATGTACGAGATAAAGTTGAAGCTGATAATGGACAGGATCAACCAATCGCTGCGGATTGCCTTGCCGTTGCTACGGATTGAAACACCGATATCGCTCATCACTCATGCCGCTCTATACCTCGTATGACATCCGCCAGTAGCTGCGGGTGTGATACGAACGGCTCGTGCGCCGTATCTATCTCGATAACCACGCCCGCGCCAGCACGTTGCGCAAAACGGCGTTGCCAGTCGACGGGCAGGATGTTGTCGCGCAGTGTGATGATGTAACTCGCCGGAATCATTCCCAGGTATCCCGCACGACTGATGGAGTCTGTCGCCACACAGAGTGGCGTCGTGTCCTGGCTCGCTTCGCTTAACAACCAACTCATGGTTTGCTCACTCAAGTCCTGACCGAACATGGCCACCGCCAGCGCTTGAGGGGTTGTGTGCGCGGGGTCCAGCGGCCAGCCGACATGTTCCGGGCTTTCGCCATGCAGCGTTGTGCCAAGTAACTCCAGAATCGATTGGCCTTCACTGGGCAATGCGCAGGCCAGGTAAACCAGCTGCGAATATAGTTGCGGAGCAGCCAACACCATCATTGGCAGCACGACCCCCGCAATGGAATGCCCAAGCAACACGGCCTGGTTCACACCGAGTGCATGCAGGTCGTCATTAAGCTCCTTGACCACATCGTCGAGCCGCAGGGACGCAACATCTCGACCGCGCTTCTTGCCGCACCCAGGCATATCCAGAGTGATCACTCGTTTGAAACATCCGGGTTGTTGGTTTAACGCCTCCACAAAAGGCTTCCAACACCACGAGCCATGGTTGCCGCCATGCAGCAATACTAAATCAGTCATGCGCACACTCCTTGCTGCGGGCGCCGGTGGTCCCTGTTTTGATCACTTGATTGCATAGCAGCCCACGGCGACGACGTATCCATTAACCCGCTGCAGAAAAGTCCTCTTGTATTCATTCTGCCCCGTCATAGGGTTACGCCATTGATAAGTGATCTCCCCTGCTTCATGCGTGTTCATCTGCTTGAGTATGTCCTCGCCAATCGGCTTGCCGTCGGTAGAGCGCAATGACTTGAAGTCGGTGCCGATCAGCCGGGGCGAAAAGCCGTGAGCGATGAACCGCCTGGTTTTCAGGTCCACCACAAAGGCATAGAGATCATCCTGGGTGAGCTGCTTATCGTGCTGATTAATGCGCCCGACAGTGGCTTTTGCGTCGCTGGCAACTTGCGCCGAAATCTGGCGCAGCAGCTGTTGTGCCTGTTCAGGGCTGGACCGTGGCATGTAGTAACCCACGGAGATCACCCGATCTTTCACACGTTGATAGAACACGCGCTTACGCTCGACCTTACCGTGTTGCCAGTTCCACCAGCGGTATTCGGCGCTACGCACGATGCCGTCGTCTGGCTGCGAAATCGCTTGCTGGAATGCAGCCTTGAGGTCGTCGTCCAGAACGCTGACCACCGGTTTTCCGACCAGTGAAACCGAAGGCCCTCCGCTGGCAAGCATCACGCCGGAGGTATCGACAACGTAGATGTACAGCTCTCCATCGACATAGGCTCCCTGGCGACTGAACTCAGCCAGGGCGGTGTCGCCCTTGGCTTTGTATTCGGCGACAGCTTTTAACAGCAAGGCGTTGGCACGCTGGGTGTCGGCACCATAGGCATCCACTGGCGCTTGTTGAGCCATGCCGACAAGAGAGACAAGGCACAGGCCAAGAACAGTGAACGCTCGATAGAGGCTCATGGGTGTTGTTCCTCTGGTGATCTTTTTGATGGCCGAAGGTCCACCGTCAGATTGTCAATGAGCCGCGTTTTGCCGATGCGCGCCGCCACAAGAATCACAAAGTGAGTATCGGAGCTGGTCAGAGGTTTTAAATCCTGAGCATTCCTGACTTCAAAGTATTCCGGCTGAAAACCGGCGTCGCTTATACGTTGATGACATTCAATCAACAGGTGCTCAGTCACCCGCCCCTCAACCTGGATACTCGCCTCCATTTGCTTCAAACAAGCGTAAAGGACGGGGGCCACCGAACGCTCATGGTCACTCAGATAGCCGTTGCGCGACGATAATGCCAAGCCGTCCGCGGCCCGGATCGTCGGTGCACCGACAACGTCAGTCACCATATTCAGATCCCTGACCATGGAGCGGACGACTGCCAGCTGCTGATAGTCCTTTTCCCCGAAAACAGCCACGTCTGGCTGAACAATGTTCAGCAGCTTGACGACGACAGTGGCCATGCCATCAAAGTGACCAGGACGTGCCGCAGCGCAAAGACCTTCAGACACGTTCGGCACACTGACGATGGCCTGATTGAGCATTCCATCTGGATAGATCTGTTCGACAGCAGGGGCAAACAGCGCATCACACCCGGCGTTGACCAGTCTTTCGCGATCGGCGTCGGGGGTCCGAGGATAGTTGGCCAGATCCTCATTCGCCCCGAACTGGAGTGGATTGACGAAGATGCTGGCGACCACAAAATCGGCTCGCTGCTTTGCGCAATGAATCAGGCCGATATGACCGTCATGCAGGTTGCCCATTGTCGGCACCAGCGCGACTTTCTTGTTTTCACCTCGTGCACGGGCCACGAGCGCACGAAGCGCGCTAACCGTATCGACTGTCAGCACCGCTTCACGCCTCTTGGACCAATTGAGCTTCGATTGCTTCAAGCAAACGAGGATCATCAGCCGCGATGTCTGGAGCGAAACGGGCAACGACCGTGCCCTGCCGATCAATCAGAAACTTTTCGAAATTCCAGAGTACGTCCGTTGTGTTGTCTGACTTGATGCCATAACCCGTCAAGCGCTCTCGGAAAGGACCTTCACCCGTGGACTCGGGCTGTGCAGCAGTCAGCTCGGCGTAGAGAGGATGCTGGTCCGCGCCGACAACCGAGATTTTCGAGAACAACGGAAAGTGAATGTCATAGTTCACTGAACAGAACTCAACGATTTCCACATCGCTACCCGGTTCTTGCTCCTTGAAGTTGTTGGCGGGGAAACCCAGTATTTCCAGGCCTTGGGATTTTTTGTCTTGGTACAGTTTTTCCAAGCCCTCGTATTGCGGGGTCAGCCCGCATTTTGAAGCGACATTGACCACCAACAGGACCTTGCCCCGATAGTCGCCAAGGGTGCGGACGCTTCCATCGATCTGCTTCAGCGAAATGTCGTAAAGGGAATTACTCATCTGTTTGCCTCATGCAAATGTGCTTCAAAGGGTACGGCCGATAATTTCTTTCATGATTTCAGAGGTGCCGCCATAGATGCGCGCGACCCGGGCGTCAACCCAGGCGCGGCTGATCTTGTATTCGCTCATGAAGCCGTAGCCGCCATGTAATTGCAGAAACTCATCAAGCAGCTTGCCTTGCATCTCCGAGCCCAGCAGCTTGGCCATTGCCGCGATTTCCGGCGTCAGTTCACCGCGCATCACTTTGGCCAGACAGTCGTCGACGAACACCCGCAGCATGGTGGCCTGGGCCTTGGCTTCAGCGAGTTTGAAGCGGGTGTTCTGGAAGTCGAGCACCGGTTTTCCGAAGACCTTGCGCTCCCGGGTGTAGCCGATGGTTTCTTCCAGCAGCGTGTCGATGGATTGCGCGGCACGGATCGCGATGATCAGGCGTTCCCAGGCCAATTGATGAGTCAGGTATTTGAATCCCATGCCCTCCTCACCCAATCGATTGCCGACGGGCACCCGGACTTCATCAAAAAACAATTCGGCAGTGTCTTGCCCTTTCAGGCCAATCTTTTCCAGCAGACGCCCCTTGGCGAAGCCGGCTCGGTCTTCCTCAACGCAGATCAGTGTGAGTTCCTTGGCCGCCGGATCAATCTTGGTGGCGGTGACCACCAGTCCGGCATTGCCGCCGTTGGTGATAAAGGTCTTCTGGCCGTTGACGATGTAGTCATCACCGTCACGCCGCGCCGAAGTGCGCATGGCACGCAGGTCGCTGCCGATACCCGGCTCGCTCATGGCGATGACGCCGATCAACTCACCACTGACCATACGTGGCAGCCATTGCTGCTTCTGCTCTTCGCTGCCATAGGCAACGATGTAAGGCGTGACGATTTCCGAGTGGGTGGTGAAACCCACGGCGGTAGCGTTGGCCCGCGCCAGCTCTTCGATCATCACCGCCGAGTGACCGAAGTCGCCTCCGGGGCCACCGTATTCTTCAGGCACCGTGGAGCATAACAAGCCGTTCTCACCGGCCTTGAGCCAGACTTCCTTGGGAACGATGCCGTTTTTTTCCCACTCATGCAGGTAGGGCACGATTTCGCGGTCGACGAAACGGCGGGCCTGATCACGGAACATGTTGTGGTCTTCTCGAAATACGCCACGCATTTTGCTTACTCCAGATCGATTCTTGTATTAGGCGATGGGTAATCAGCGGTCCTGGTAATTGGGATCGCGCTTGTCGACAAAAGCCGCCACCGCTTCATGATGGTCTTCGGTGTGATGCGCCAACGCCTGATACGCCGCCGACAATTCCAGCAGCGAATCGAGGCGCATATGTTGGCCTTCGCGCAGCAGACGCTTGCACAGGCGTAACGCATGACCCGGGTTGCTGGCGATTCGGCGCGCGAGCGCCTGCGCTTCCGATTGCAGCGTTTCGTGGGTGCAGACTTGCTCGACAAGCCCCCATTCCAGCGCCTTGGCTGCATCGATAGCGTCACCGGTAAACGCCATCAGACTGGCTTTAGGGATACCAATGATGCGCGGCAACAGCCAGGCGCCGCCGTCACCCGGAACGATGCCCAGACGCACGAAACTCTCGGCAAAGATCGCCTTGGGCGCCGCCAGCCGGATATCGCACATACAGGCAAGATCGAGGCCCGCACCGATCGCCGGGCCGTTAACCGCGGCGATCACCGGGATATCCAGCTCATAAATCGCCAGGGGAATACGCTGAATGCCGTCCCGGTAGGTATTGCGCAGTTCATACGGCGAGCCGGCGAAAATGCCGCCGCGCTCGTGCATGTCCTTGACGTTGCCACCGGCACAGAAAGCGCTGCCATTGCCGGTAAGCACC
This sequence comes from Pseudomonas sp. ANT_H12B, assembly GCF_008369325.1. Lineage (GTDB taxonomy): Bacteria > Pseudomonadota > Gammaproteobacteria > Pseudomonadales > Pseudomonadaceae > Aquipseudomonas. Next base: position 88,933 of record NZ_VOBI01000004.1, read on the forward strand.
ATTACCCGTACCGACATGTCACGGCGCAGTTCAGCGCAGAGATCGACAAACTCCTGGATCTGCTCGCGCGTCGTCAGGGCATTGCGCGTGTCGGGATGGTTCATGCGCACGGTGACGATGCCGCCCTCACGCTCAATCTGTAGAAACGGGCTCATACCGGATTACTCGCGAGACGGGTTAAGGGTTGTTGGCCATGGCTGGTGAGCAAGGGCCAGTATCCATCGCTGCCGCCTTGGCATATCTGAGTACCCAGGCGTTGACTCCAAAGGCTGGCCGAGCCGAATTCACTGCGCCACGCCCACAACCGACGGGTGAGCAGATGCAGCGGATATTCCTCGGTAAAGCCAATGGCGCCATGCACTGAATGGGCGATGCTTGCGCCGACGCTTGCGGCTTCTGCGGTGCTGATTTTTGCCGCGGCAATGGTCAGCGCCGCGAGCCCCGCACTGGATTCCGTGAAGGCCGCCTCGGCCGCGATGCCGGCGGCGGCAGCCTGCTCAGCGAACACTGCAAGCTGTTGTTGAATGGCCTGGAAAGAACCAATTGCCTTGCCGAACTGCTTGCGTTCACCGGCATAGTTGGCGGTCATGTCCAGTAGGGCGTGCAAAGCCCCGGCGGTCTGCGCCGCGCGCAGCATCGCGCCGCCCAGTTCCAGGACGTTGGCGTCGAGCCCGCCGGGCAACGGTGCTTGTGCCAGTACCTGGGCACTGGTGAAACCCAAATCATCGCGCGGTTCGCCTGCCACATTCAGACTCAACGTCAGTTCACTCGCCGCGATTCGCGACAGCAGCACCACATGCGCCACGCCGGTTGGGCTATTGGCGATGGCGACGACCGCTTCAACGTTGCGCCCCCAAGGGACCGAGTAGACGGTGCCGTAAACGCGCTCGCCCTCAAGTACCAGATCGGCGTTGGCGGCCACGCTGATGGCACCTGCCCTGCCCTCCAGGCCAGCCCTGCTCAGCAGCCAATTGCCGAGCAGGGCTTCACCCAAAGGTGCAGGTACTGAAAAGCGCCCAGCGGCACGGATCAGCACATACATATCGGCCCAACTGGCCTCAGCGCCGCCCAGCGCTTCGGTGACACCCGCCAGGGTGAAGCCCGACTCGTCCAGCGCAGCCCATAACTCGGCCGGCCATTCGCCGCCTTCACAGCTCATCACATAAGCCGGCGTCGCCAGATCGGCAAACAGGCGTTCAATCGTCGCTTCGAATATCTCGCGCATTATCGCAACCCCAGGCCGCGGGCAATGATGCCGCGCAGAATTTCGCGAGTGCCCCCGCGCAGTGAGAATGAGGGCGCCATCTGTGTCAGGTAGGCCAGCACGCGTGCGTGCTCGCTGCCGCCGTCCTGCCGTGGCTCGGTTTCCAGCAACAGCTGGGCTACTTCGGGAATTTCCTGCTCAAAAGCATTGCCAAGGTCTTTCACACAGGAGGCCGCCCAGGCTGGATGTTCACCCGCTGCCAACTGTGCCGTGACCGACAACGACATATTGCGCAGCGTCAGCAGCTTGGCTGACAGTCGCCCGATCTCCCGCGCTTGTAGTGCGTCAGGGGACTTGCCCACCGCGTCGATCAGTGTTTTCAACAACGCCATACAACTGAGGAAGCGTTCAGGGCCGCTGCGTTCGAAGGCCAGTTCGGCGGTCACCTGGTCCCATCCCTTCCCTTCAGTGCCGATCAAAGCGTCGGCGGGTAGCCTTACATTGTCGAAGAACACTTCGTTGAAGTGCTCGCCACCGGCCAGGTCGCGAATCGGGCGAATGGTGATGCCGGGCAGGCTCAGGTCGACGATGAATTGCGACATGCCCTCATGCCGGGCCGCTTGTTTCTCACCGGTACGCACCAGGGCAATCATGTACTGCGAATGGTGCGCGTTGGTGGTCCAGACCTTCTGGCCATTGACGAGCCAGCTATCGCCATCACGCACAGCAGTGCTTTTGATCGAAGCCAGGTCCGAGCCGGAATTGGGCTCGCTCATGCCAATGCAGAAGTAACTTTCACCCCGGCAAATGGCTGGAAGAAAGTGCTGTTTTTGTTGCTCGGTACCGAAGCGATTGATCAGCGGCCCACTTTGCCGGTCGGCGATCCAGTGAGCCGATACCGGCGCACCGGCGGCCAGCAATTCTTCAATGATCACGTAGCGTGCAAAAGGACCCGCCTCGCCACCGCCGTAGGCTTTGGGCAAGGCCATGCCCACCCAGCCCCGCGCGCCGAGCTTCTTGCTGAATTCAGCGTCGAAGCCCATCCAGGACTGTGCACTCAAGGTCGGTGGGTAATCGGCCAGTGTGTCGAGAATGAACGCCCGCACTTCGGTGCGAAGCGCTTCCGCCTCGGGAGGAATATTACTGTAGGAAAATTGACTGATGGCCATATGCGCTCTCTAACGCTGAACACAGGCGCAATCGCTTCGAACGAAGCGACCACAGATCGGCAACCGCTCCACAGTCGCCGTTGGCCGGCGACTGTAGGAACAGCGGCAACTTACAACGCGGTTTGCGCGTCAGCCTCGGCAAACATCGCATTGATGTCGCCGGAGGTGACCGGCTTGTTGTCGTGACGACCATGATCGGCACCACCCAAGCCCAGTGCTGGCTCGGTGCTGACGTGCGTGGCCTGAGCCCGCAGCGCGCCGACCGTGCAGTTTTCCCGACCGTGGATAGCGAACGGATCGAAGGAAAACTCACGCATTGCGTTCAAGTGAGTGACTTTGTCGATCATCTCTTTAGGCAGGTGCTGCAACCCTTCCCAAGCGGTTTCCGGCGAGTTCGGCCAGGTGCAGTCGGAGTGCGGGTAATCGCTTTCCCACGTAACCATCTCGGCGTTCAGATAATCGAGGTTCTTCAGGCCGAAATTATCTTCAATGAAGCAGGTGATGAAGTGCTTGTTGAAGATGTCGCTGGGCATCTTCCCGTCGAAGTTGGAATTGGTCCACGCGTTATGGTGACGGTGGGTGAAGTCAGCACGCTCCAGCAAATAAGGAATCCAGCCGATGCCGCCTTCGGAAAGCGCCATGCGCAGGTCCGGGAATTTCTTCCACATCGGCGCCCAGATCCAGTCTGCGGCGGAGTTGGCGATGGAAATCGGCATGGAGGTGATCCAAGCGTCGATAGGCGACAAATCCGAAGCGTGTTGAGCTTTCACGCCGGTACCGATATGGCAGCAGATCACCACCTTGTTATCGCTGCAGGCTTTCCACAGCGGGTCCCAGTAATCGCTATGGATCGACGGGTAGCCATGAATAGCCGGGTTGTCCGACAGCGAAAGCGCGTGCACACCTTGTCTGGCCAGACGTTCGACTTCGGCAGCCGCGGCTTTCATGTCCCACCACGGCACGATCATCAGCGGAATGAAACGGCCTGGCGCAGCGTTGCACCAATCGTGCAAATGCCAGTCGTTGTAGGCCTGGATGGCCGCCATCGCCACGTCTCGGTCAGCGTGTACCTGGAAACGCTGTCCGGCAAAACCCGGAAAGGTGGGGAAGCACAATGAACCGAGTACGCCGTTGGCGTTCATGTCGTCGACGCGGTCCTTGATGTTCCAGGTGCCACGGCGCATTTGCTCGTAGCCCAGCGGCTCCATGCCGTATTCCTCTTTTGGTCGACCGACCACGGAATTGAGGCCCATGTAGCCAGTGGCCTGTTCCTCGAAGACCCACACATCACGATCACCCTTTTTGACCACATGCGGCTCACGACCCTTGAAGCGGGCGGGCATGTGGCGAGCAAAAGCATTCGGCGGCTCGATCGCGTGGTCATCGACGCTGACAAGAATCAGATCTTCAACTTTCATTGTTTTCCCCTTCGCATTCGGGCTTGTTGTTGTGCCTGAATCATAGTGCACATCTCTATTTAATTAAACACATTTTTTGAATCTGTTCATATTAAATCGAGTGCGCATCTCCATCAGTCCCACAGCACGTGCAAATAGTGCGGACCGCGCAGCTGTGCGCCGACGATCTGCGGCCCGGGTTTGTCAGGGTCGAGACGGATGTTGGGCATCAGGTCGAGGATCGCATTCAGTGCGCAGTTGATCTCGGTTTTGGCCACGAATTGACCGATACACATGTGTGGGCCAAAGCCGAAGCCAAACGAAGGTTTGGGCTTGCGGTCGATGTCGAATTTATCGGCGTTTTCGAATGCATCTTCGTCGCGATTGGCCGAGGTCACGATGCATTGCACCATTGCCCCTTTGGGGATGGCTACACCGCGGATCTCCAGGTCCTTGGCGGCCTGACGCACCTTGAAGGTGGCCACAGGCTCGAAGCGCACCGCCTCGTCGATGGCCTTGTTTACAAGGCTACGGTCATTACGCACCCGCTCCAGCACCTCCGGATTTTGCAGCAGCAACGACATCAAGGTACCGAAGGTGCGAGTCGTGGTTTCGCTGGCAGCCGGGAGCAGTGAGCGTACAAAGGTGGCGATTTCATGATCGTCCAGCGACCGTCCTTGATACTCCGCGTTGATCAGCCGGCTGATCAGGTCATCGCCCGATGCGCCCTCGGCGCGACGCTCGGACACCACCACTTTCACCACATCGTACAGAGCCTGAGCGGCCTGCATGGCCGCGCCGCGGGCCGCGGCGGCTTTTTCCGGATCGACTTGCGGGCCCGCCAGGATGGCCAGCGCCCAGGCCGCGTACTGCTCGATCTGCTCGGGACGATCCTCGGGAAAGCCGATCAACGCGTAAATCACCCGGATCGGAAAATACAGGGCAAAGTCCATCAGATCGGCACCCTTGGCCGGGACCATCGGCTTGAGATACTCCTCGCGAATCACCCGATCGATCTTAGTTTCTTTCCAGCGATTCACCGTCTCGGGCATGAATACCGGTTGCAGCAGATTACGGATGTTCTTGTGAGCATCCCCGTCCATTGCAGTGAGGATCAAGCCATCGAAAAACGCACCCAGCCCCTCGGCGATAAAACCGCTGGTAAAGGTGCCGGCGTCACGCATGACCGCCATGACATCGTCGTATTTGAACAGTGTGAAGGTTGGCCGGCTGGCATCCAGGCCGGCAATCGACGGCACGCCCAGACTTGCCATGAAGTTGCCTTGCAGCACGGGCGAATTGGCGCGCATATCGCGGTAAGTCGCGTGCAGGTCGATATCGCTGGTACCGCGATAATTACTGGCTACGTCGGTGAAAGCCTTCGTCAGATCGTTCTGCACCGGTGTGGACATGATCGTCTCCGCTATTTTTGTCATTATTTTTTGTCAGGTAGCTGCTTAAGGCCATACCTTCTGGCTGATAATAGGCCTGACTAGATCGGTATTGGACACTTATTAATAATTCGATCAACTATTTGTGCTGCGAGACGTGTCAATAGGCCTGCTGCACCAGTGTCATGCGGCCACCCGCCAACATCAGGGCGCAGTACAGCCCCAGCTCTGCCACCTGGGCGTCAGAGAAAAACTCCCCGAGTCGCAAGAAATGCGTGTCGTCGATCTCCAGGTAATCGCTGGCAAACAACTCGGCATAACGCAACGCGGCACGTTCGGCTGGCGTGAAGGACTCGCTGTCCGTCGCCATGCACGCAATATCCTCTTCAGTAACTGAGTCGGACTTGCGCGCCAGTTGGCAGGCCTGGCAAGTGGTGATGCTGGCGATTTTCAGCCGCACCAACTCGCGTAAACGCTCATCGAGCAGGCTGTCGCTGTGCAGGCTCTCCATCAAACCCAGCCAGGCCAGGGCTACCTTGGGTCGGTGAGCCCAGACCTGCACCGGCGTCGTTGAACTGAGCATGCGACTGCGCCGGCCCCGCTCCACCGCGTCTTGCAACGCAGCCGGCATGGCATCCAGTGGGATCAGCGGTAGGCGCGCCATCTCAATCGAGCCGTTCGATAATGGTCGCCGTGCCCATGCCGCCGGCGCAGCAAATGGCTTGCAGGCCAAAACGCCCGCCGCGGCGCTCAAGCTCGTTCAACAAGGTGGTCATCAAGCGTGCACCACTGGCGCCCAATGGATGACCGAGGGCAATAGCGCCACCGTTGACGTTCAACTTGTCGTGCGACACACCGGTCTCCTGCATCCAGGCTAGCGGCACCGAGGCAAACGCTTCATTGACCTCGAACAAGTCGATGTCGTTGATGTTCAGCCCGGCCTGGCTCAACACCTTTTGGGTGGCAGCAATCGGCCCGGTGAGCATTAACGTCGGATCGGACCCGACGGTTGTGAACGCCACAATCCGCGCTCGAGCCCTGAGCCCGAGTTTTTTCGCGGTTTCGGCACTCATCAACAGCAATGCCGCTGCTCCGTCGGAGATCTGTGACGAGTTGCCAGCGGTGATTCGACCGGTGTCCGGACGAAAACTGGTTTTTAGCGTCGACAGTTTTTCCCGCGATGTATCACGGCGAATGGTTTCGTCCTCGCGCAACACAGCAACTGGCTCCGTCAGCACTTGCTCTCGTAGCTCCTCGACCGCAACCGGCACTATTTCATTATCGAAATAACCAGCATCGGACGCCGCGGCAGCACGCTGATGGCTGGCAAAAGCGAAATCATCCAGCGCATCGCGACTGAGCGCCCATTTGTCGGCGATACGTTCAGCAGCCTCGCCCTGACTGGTCAGTTCATAGCGTTGCACTGCCATCCAGCCAAACGCTTCGCCGTGAATTTCACGGTTACTGCCCATGGGCACGCGGCTCATGTTTTCCGCACCACCTGCCACCACGATATCAGCGGATCCAGCCGCGATGGCGCCAACGGCCAAATGCACGGCCACTTCGCCCGACCCACATTTACGGTCGATGGTCAGGCCCGGCACGGTGACCGGCCAACCGGCACCGAGCAAGGCTGTACGGGCGATGTTGGCGGACTGCTCGCCAATTTGCGTGACATTGCCAAATATCACATCGTCGACCAACGTCGGCGACACATCGACCCGTTCCAGCAACCGGCTGAGCACCAGCGACCCGAGGTGATCGGCGCGCACGCCGGCCAGGCTGCCGCGGAACTTGCCGATTGGCGTGCGTACCGCATCAACTATGACGATGTCTTTCATAACGCACTCGCCTTGAGCCCTGAACCTGGTACTTGTTTACCGTCTTCGTAGCGGTAAACCCCCTGCCCTGACTTTCGCCCCAGTCGCCCGGCAGCGACCATTTTGATGATCAGCGGGCACGGCCTGAATTTCTCACCCAGGGTCTGATGCAGATAACGCAGAACAGACAGCCGCGTATCCCAACCAGTCAGGTCACCCAGCTCCAATGGGCCCATCGGATGGTTAAAGCCCAGGCGCAGAGCCGTGTCGATGTCTTCAGCGGTCGCGGTGCCTTCCTGCAGCATCCACATTGCCTCGTTGCCCAACAGCGCAGACATGCGACTGGTGGTCAATCCTGGTGACTCATTGACGATGATCGAGGTTTTGCCAATCTGCTCGCACAAGGTACGCGTGCGCGCCACGACCTCATCACTGGTAGCCAGCCCCCGCACGAGCTCCACCAGTTTCATTTTGTGCACCGGATTGAAGAAGTGCATGCCGATCACGCGATCTGCACACTCCACTGACGCCGCAATTTCGGTCACGCTCAGGGCCGACGTATTGGTCGCTATAATCGCGTCCGGTGCCAGCAGTGGCGCCGCTTGCGCGAGCACCGCCTTCTTCACTGCCAACTGCTCTGAGACTGTTTCAACCAGCCAATTGGCGCCACTCGCCGCTTCAGTCAAGTCGCTGCAGGTCAGTAGATTGGCCAACGATTGCCGGGCTTTTTCTTCGCTGACTTTGCCCAGGCGCACGCCATCGGCGAGGATTTTTTCGATGCTCGCCCTGGCGTTTGTCAGGGAGGCGGCATTGGTATCGACCAACAAGGTACTGAAACCGGAGCTGGCGAACGCATGCGCAATACCGGTGCCCATCAGACCCGCACCGACGACGACTACTTTTTCTTTATTGGCGTTCATGTTTGGCTCTCGATTAGGCGCGGTTCTTTTTACTGACCACATTGCGCAACGTGCCAATGCCTTCGACGCTGGCTTCGACCACATCGCCTTCCTTGAGGAACAGACCGGTGCCCATCCCCACTCCCGCCGGCGATCCCGTGAACAACACATCGCCACAGGCAAAACTCGAGCGCTGCTGGACAAAGCGGATCAGATGATCAACACCCCAGGTCATTTCGCCGGTGGAGCCGTCCTGGCGCGTCTCACCATTTACTTTCAAGGTCAGGCGCAGCGTTGGTGACCCTTGCGCAAATTCATCCTTCGTGACGATCCAGGGACCAAGTCCAGTAGTCCGATCCTGGCTTTTGGCCGCGAACAGATCCATGCCGATGCCCGCCGGCCCACTACGCTGCAGATCGCGCGCGCTGACGTCATTGCCGACGGTGTAACCGAGCACGCAGGCAAGCGGGTTTTCCAGGTCAATCTCGTCAGTACCGATGACCGCCACCAATTCAACTTCGTGATCGAGCTCCTCAGTCAACGGTGGAAAGCGGATCGGGTCATTGGCGCCAATCAGCGCGCCATAAGCCTTGAGAAAGGCGACTGGCTGGGACGGCGCACTCAATCCAAACTCCACCAGATGCTTGGCGTAATTAGCGCCAGCCACGACCACCCGGTTGACGGGTTCTATCGGCGGCAACAGGCGCACTTTGGAAAGGGGGAGCGCTGGCCCGGCGAATCGCAACGAACTGATGCCGCGTCCGGCAGTCACGCCGGGCGCCCAATCTTTGAAATTGCCGGAAATTGGCGTCACCTGGTCCTGGGCCTCATCCACGACAGCCCAAAAAACGCCGGTAGCAAAATACTCACATCGTGCCAGCTTCATCAGGCACCTACCTTGCCCAACTTGGCGGGATCGATGTGCAGCAAGCGGCATGCGTTTTCATAGCGAATCTTGCGCAAGTCGGCGTCGGACAACTTCAGGCCATGGGTCAGGTCGTGACGCACGGCATCGCTACCGCCGAAGTTGCTGCCGTACAGCACATGGTCTGCACCGATGATATCGACCAACGCCTGGCGCATCGGTACTTCATGCAGCTCAACGTCGAAGTAGAAGTTTTTCATGTACTCGAGCAGCGGCTTTTTGTTGTATTTGACGTCGAGGTTCTCGTTGGTCTTGGCCAGACGACCGAGCTGGTACGGGACATAGCCGCCGCCATGGGTGATGTACACCTTAAGGTCAGGGAAGCGATCCAGTACGCCGCCGCAAATCAGGTTCCAGAAACAACGGCTTTCGTCGTACTGCATGCCAACGATGGCGGTGGTTTCGTAACGGTCGTCGTTGGCGTTCTTGCCCCAGGTGACCGACTGGTTGTAGCCGTGAATAAACATCGGCAGATCCAGATCACAGAGGGTTTTCCACACCACGTCGAGTTCCGGCGAATCGAACTCCAGGCCGCCGAAGTTGGCGCCGCCAGCGACCAGACCTTTAGCGCCCAGTACGGTGCAGGCGTAGCGCAATTCAGCCGCCGCCGCTTCTGGCGCATTCAAAGGCACGTGAGCCCAGAACATCAAGCGATCAGGAGCTGCGGAGCAGTATTCAGCCAATGTCTCGTTGACGGTACGGGCGAAAGGCACGGCGAATTCGGCTTCGGTCCAGTACATGTAGCAGTGGGACGGTACGGACACGACCTGCAGGTTTTGTCCCGCCGCATCCATGCCAGCCAAGCGCACTTTCGGATCAGCCCAGCGCGCAAAATACTCTTCAAGCTTGGGCCCCTTGCCGGAGCGCACGGCAGCCTTACGCTCTGGCGACCCAAGACCGAGAATCCAGTCACCGACACGCAGCTTGATATCGCCATCGGCGTGCTGCTCAAAGAACGGCCCCCAGTGAGGGTGCTGGTTGTAATAGCCAGGGTGCGGTGCGTGGGCGTGAAGATCGATAAGCATGTCTAGGTACCTCGAAGTTGGCACTTTTTGTTGGTTATTTGTGCGGTGCCTTCACGTGGCCTGGATCAAATTGCCGCGAAAAGGGGAAGCCGACGGCTCACTGCCAAGACCAGAGCTTAAGATTAAATTGAGCAGAAATCAAAATACTGTTCAATTTATTTTATTTGCGCGCGGAGAGGCCTGACCCAGAGCCCTCAACTCGCGTCGAAAAATGCTTAGAGGGGTCCAAAACTTCGAGTCAGCCTCGAAAAAGAGTGGAATGCAGGAGGGGAAAAATTAGCGTACGGAAACGCAAAGCCCCCGATAAACGGGGGCTTTTGTTTGCGCGATGGGTAGTTCTTTAAGGTCAGCGGCGGGTGCGCGAGGTAGAACCCATGATCAGCGCGCCCAGGAGTTTTTTCACCCGGACCGGGAACAATCGACGCCCCGCGGCTTCTGGCACGAGGATTTCGCTCAACACGTAACGAATGATCATTTCGCAGATCAGCTCACGGTCAAGACGCACCCCGAGGCGTTCGTCCCAGTCGTCGAAAACGATGCCCAGGCCATCCTGAAAGCGCACGATCGAATCGTGGAAAATCCGTCGGAAGAAGCCCAGCGCGTAGTCGGGTGCAACCACCAGAAGACGCCGAGCCCGACTTTGCTCCAGGTAGTTGTCGAGATAGGCAAACAGCGCATTCAAGCGCGCTTCAGGATCACTGATGTGACCGAGTTCCTGGGACAGCGAGCTGTGAAAGCTTTCGCGCTTGTGGCGTGAAAAGGTGTCCAGCAAGTCCTCTTGCGAAGCGAAATAGCGATAAAAGGTGCCACGGGAAACGCCCGCTACCTGGCACACATCCAGGATCGAAATACGATCCGCGCCAGACATCAGCACGACTTCCTCAGTGGCTTTAAGGATGTTGGCAATGGTTTCTTCCGAACGGCGATTCGGCTTGACTTTGGTTCCTGCCACTGAGTTGGCAGCAGCACGTCGCTCGACGGGTTTAGCCGGGCTCGCCCCTGCTTCAGGTGGCGCATTTTTTTTGGGTTTGCTAGCCGGCGCTGGCGCCTCTGCTTTCTTGGGTGCGGCTTTTGGCATGGCGTGACAGGCTCATGAAGAGTAAAGATTGTGCAACGTTAGCACAGGATCTGTGCATAAATAACACTATATGTTCAACTTATTGCTAAAGACATTTAAGACGTTTGTATTTAGAATCAGATTCTCTCTTCAAAATAAAATCAGGCAACCCGACCGCTTACGGATGCCTAAAGGAGAAAACTGATGGGTAGCAGTGGAAATCCAGACACCTGGGCAGTGGGAGAACGAGACACTGTCATTGACGCGTTAGATCGCGCGGTAGCAAGGCATCCAGACAAAATATTGCTGGATTTCAGCGGTGAGTTATACACATATGCTCAGGTTGACTCACTTTCCACCAAGATGGCCAACGCACTTGCCACCCTGGGCGTCAAGGCCGGTGAAACCGTGCTGACGATGCTGGATAACAATATCGATGCCGTCACCACCTGGCTGGCCATCAACAAGCTCTGCGCCGTGAGTGTGCCGATCAACACCGCGCTCAAGGGCGAGTTCCTCCGCCATCAGATCGCCGATACCGGCACCTCGGTGGTAATTTGCGAAGCAGCCTACCTGCCACGCATCACCCCGCTCGCCTCACAACTGCAGGACGTCCACCACATTCTTCACCGTGGCACCCTCGAAGCAGTTCCTGATTGCCCGATTCGTATTGCGCCACTGGATGAATGGCGTGGCCATGACGCCACCCCACTCGTCAATAAACCGCAACCTTCAGACCTCGCCTGCCTGATTTACACCTCGGGTACAACGGGCCCTTCCAAGGGCTGCATGATCAGCTACAACTTCATGTGCAATCTGGCGCGCCTGCAACTACGTGCCGGTCCGGCCAGTGCCGACGACGTCACCATCACGCCGCTGCCGCTGTTTCACATGAATGCGCTGTGTGTATCCATCATTGCCAGCATTCTGGTGGGCGCGCGCGCCGCCATTCTTGCGCGGTTCTCGGTCTCGAATTTCTGGCCGGAAGTGGAGCGCTCGGGCGCGACCATTGCCTCGATCCTGGGTGGCATGGGCGGCCTCCTCGCCCAGGCGCCAGATAACGAAGCGATGTTGCGCTGCGTCGGGCAGATCCATACCGCCCGTGGCAACCCTTATACCGAAGAAACCAAAAAGATCTGGCGCGAGCGCTTCGGCACCAAGCTGGTAGGCGGCAACGGCTATGGCCTGACCGAAGCCTGCGTTATCACTTCGCTGGCTGCCGGGGAATACGCCGCGCCCGGCTCGTCGGGTAAACGTATTGCAGATTTTGACGTTAGGATCGTCGACGACCTCGATCAGGAAGTACCGCCCAACTCCCCTGGCGAAATCGTGGTGCGCCCGCTCCGTCCCGACATCATGTTCCAGGGCTACTGGCGTCGTCCGGAGGATACCCAGAAGCTGATGCGCAACATGTGGTTCCACACCGGCGACGTTGGCAAATTCGATGATGATGGCTTCTTCTACTTTGTCGACCGCAAGAAGGACTACATGCGTCGCAGGGGGGAGAACATTTCCAGCTTTGAAATGGAAGCAGCCTTTGCTTCTCACCCGGCACTGGCCGAAGTGGCGGTGCATGCCGTGCCTTCTGATAAAGGCGAGGATGATGTGAAGGTGACTGCCGTACTGCATGAAGGCGTGACGCTAGACCCGGAGCAGCTGTTCCATTGGGCCACCGACTCGGTGCCCTACTATGCCTTGCCGCGCTACATCGAGTTTCGCAGCAGCTTGCCGAAAAACCCGCAGGGTCGGGTGTTGAAGTATCTGCTGCGCGATGAAGGTAAAACCGCCGCCACCTGGGATCTGGAAACCACATCGATCGTGGTGTCCAAAAAGTAACGGTCCTGCCCGGTATGTCTCGTCGATCCAACGTCGAAAGCCCGCTTTGAAGCGGGCTTTCGCGTCTCTTGGGCCTGGAGCCTTCTTTGCAGGAGCGAGCTTGCTCGCTCCTGCATCAACCGGGGTAATCAATACTCGCGCACGGGAATGCCTTTGGGGCGGGAGTTGTAACCGGGTAAGTGCAGGCCACCATCGACGTGAATGGTCTCGCCAGTGATAAAGCGCGACATCTCCGAAGCGAGGAATACCACCACCGGCCCGATATCAGCTTCAGGCTCGCCACAGCGCCCCAACGGACGCATCGAAGCGGACATTTCGGCAAACCCCGGGTTCTCTGCAGCGAGTTTGTGAAAGGTCGCACCCATCGCAGTCGGTGCGATGGCATTGGTTCGAATGTTGAACCGCCCCCATTCAGAAGCCGCGCTACGAGTCAGCCCCACGATCGCTGCCTTTGCCGTGTTGTAGTCGCCGTGCAACCAGGCGCCGATCTCGATATCGATGGAATAGAAGTTGATAATCTTGCCGCCGCCTCTCGCTTTCATGTGGGGCAGTGCGGCTTTCATCGCCCACCAGGCCGCCCACACTGTAGAACCGAGGGTTTTCTCCAGCATCGCGTCGGTTTTTTCTTCCAGAAGGACATTGGGTGTTGGCGCAAAGGCGTTGTTAACCAATATGTCCAGACCACCGAACTGATCAACGGCCAATTGCACGGCAGCTTCGATATCGGCCTTGCTGCACACGTCGGTCTTGATGAACACCGCTTGGGCACCCAGCGCTTTGAGTTCGGCGACTATGGCCTCGCCACTGGTGACATCCAGCTCGGCGACCACCACAGCAGCGCCCTCTTTGGCAAAGTTCAGCGCGATACCGCGGCCTATTCCGCCACCTGCACCGGTAATCAACGCGACCTGTTCGTTTAGCAGTGCCATAGCCACTCCATTTCTTGTTTTTTAGTGAACATTTTTGGTTATAGTGTTCAAATATAGCTGATTTCGTCAGCCTGAACAGCATTGAAGCAAGGATATTGAGGATGAGTGTATTTCGTCGCCGCGTAGACATCATTGCTCATCCCGGCAATGGCACGGGCGAAGTCCGAGCCGCGCTGGAAGACGACTTCCACCACTTCCGTGTCTGGGTCTGCCACCATCAAGGTGAAGTCACCGCCATTGGCGGCGAAGCGCTTCGCTACCCTTATTCCTTGTGCCCTCAGGCTTGCGATCAATTACAGCACCTGGTGGGCATGAAACTGGACCGGATAGCCCACTCGGTCACCCGTCAGACCGATGCCAGTCATCAATGCACCCATCTGCTGGACCTCGCGGGCCTCGCTGTCGCGGCGGCCGCTCGAGGCCCCCACCAGCGCCGTTATGACATCAACGTCGGCCAGCGTATTGCCAATCACACTCGCGCTACGTTGCTGTGCGACGGCGTTGAAAAGCTGAGCTGGGAAGTCGATGGCACCCTGATCGAAAGACCAGCCCCCTACTGCGGCATCAACCTTCGCGAAGGTATGGCACGCTGGGCACTGAGCACCCTCAATGAAGAAGCCGCCGAAGCGGCTCTTTTGCTTCGCCGCTGCACCCTGATTTCGATGGGGCGTGCGTACAACCTCGACGCCCAGATTCACGCCGCTACCAGCGCCCTCTGCTACAGCCAGCAACCCGAACGTGCGGAGCAGGCACTGCGCATGAAAGGCTCGACTCTGGATTTCAGCCACGAGCAGCTCAAGTTGTGCGCAGAGGATCAGCAATGGCTGAGACAACAGCAATAGCCGCTTCGCTCTTGCGTCAAGAACAGAGCGGCCAATGCCTTCAAGGTACGGCGATCCGGGTTCAAACCAGACCGCCGGTACGAACTAGAGGAAGACGGCCAGATTGGGTGTTCCAAGCACCGCCTGGTCAATGATGACTTCGCGCCGCGCCAACTTGAATCCCACTTCACTCAGGCGCAGCACATCACGCCGTTCGCCACTGATAATGTCGACGTGGTGGTCCTTGAACCGGCTACGGGTCAGCAGCAGGTAACTGGTCACCACAAACTCATCGCTCTTGTCGGTTTCTTCGACAAACACGTTGGTCACCAGACGTCGGGTACGCGAAGGAGGATCTTCCGCCCAGGCACTTTTGCCGGACAGGCGCAGGATTCGGCCCATGATCGAGCGGTAGTCATCGTGGTAATGCTGAACGCTGCGCACGATGGTGGTTTTCAACTCGGCGGCCAAGCGCGTCTGGCGTAGCGGCACTGTGTACACCAGGTCGGTGTCCAGGCGTTCGGCCCACTCCTGCAGGCGAATCTGGTCCAGCAGCGTGGCTTCCTCGTAGAGAAAGGTCACCACATCGTTGTAAATCGGCGAGCCTACCGGTACTCGCTTGGTACCGACTGGGGAACCCGGCTGGATATCCTCCACACCGCGTTGTTGAACCTGAGCCATGAGTCATTCCCTCACTTTTATTCTTGTTAATGCGGTTTCCAGCAACTGCGGCCCCTCAGGACCGCAGTCATACCAGGCGTAACAGACGCTTTACTTGTCGTCCGATGCAGTCATCAGCTCATGCCAGTACAACCACCAGTGCCACTGGGTATCGTCCTTGGTGAAACCTTCGTTGACGATGCCCGGGCCAGGCCAGCCTTCCGGCGCCCCCGTTTCAAAGACTGCCTGGTACTTCATCGTGCTCTTGCGGCCCATCGCCCCCTTGGCAGCCAGCGTCATGTGCGGCCAGGTATCGGAGTCATCCTGCTCGACCATGCCGGACGTGCCGAACAGCTGGATGGTTTGCTTGAGCATCTTGTCGCGCAATTCCGGGGAAGCGTCTTTCTCGGCAAATACCCAGTTGACGAACTCGAGCTTGTCCGGACCTTGCGGCACGTAGGCGTGCAGGGTCATCGAGCCGACGACAGTGCCATCCGGCTGCGGAATGTAGACAAAACCGAAAAGAATGTTCGGGAACATTCCACCGACTTGCGGCGGCATGCTGGTGAGCACTTTCAACTGATCTTCGGTCAAGTTGCGTGCCAGCTGTTCGACCATGTCGGCGGTCATGCCGGCAGGCGGCAATGCTTCGAGCTTCTGCTGCACACTCAACTCTGCCGGATCGAGGCCGGTCAGGCGCTTGATCTTGCGCGCCAGGTCGATGCAGCGCAGGGCATGGCCATGGGGCGAGCTGATTTCAACTCCGATCATTTCCGGGCTGAGGTCGGCTGTTTCACCCTCGCCTTTCTTGGCGTAATTGCCCACTTCGCCCAGCCAACGGTGCAAGGTCAGTGTGTGGAAACCGTCAGCCGCCGATTGCTCGCCAGCCGTTTTCCAGTTGGCGTTAACGATAAAGCGCTGCGGTGGGCCGAGTACTTCCATGCCCTTGTCGGAGCGGCAGAACAGCATGTCGTAATACCACTTGGCATCGCCGAGGAATTCGTCAAACGACGGCCCATCGATATTCCAGGTCGCAAAGACCAGACCGCCGTACAGCGTGACCCGTGCCTTTTTCAGGCCCAGTTCTTCTTTTGGCAGCATCTTGCCGTGCATGCACTCACGCTCGACGGGTGAGCCGACAAAGTCGCCATTCGGGCGGAAGGCCCAGCCGTGGTAGATGCATTTATGAATTTGCGTGTTGCCACAATCGGCGGTGCTGATGCGCATGCCGCGGTGCGGGCACACATTGAGGTTTACAAACACCTCGCCCTCTTTACCACGGGCAACAATGACCGAGTCGGAGCCCAGGTCGCGGACCATGAAGTCCCCGGAATTGGGGATCTCCGACTCGTGACCCAGGAGTACCCAGATCTTGCCGAAGATTTTTTCCATCTCCAGCTCGTAGATTTCGCGGTCAGACAACACGCGCATTTGTACTTCACGGCTAGAGGGATAGATGAGGTCAGAGACCTTGGTTCCATCAGACAATACGGGGCTTGTTCTTGTTAGCATGATTGCCTCCTGATCAGAGCGTCACGACAGTAGTCGCAGCGAAATATAAGACACTTTCTCTATTTATGTACATAGAATTCACTTTGTACTTGTAAGTGAATTCTTCCGTCATTCACGTACGCGTCAATCCTTGTTCGATGCCTTGCCCGCTTGAGTGCGCAGCACACCAATGCCGTCGATCTCCAGTTCAACCACATCGCCAGGCTTCAAATAACGCAATTGCTCCAGGCCGCAGCCGTTGCCGACCGTGCCGGAGCCCAGAAACTCGCCGGGGTACAGGGTTTCCGAGCGGGACACGTGGGCAATCACGTCTTCGAAACTCCAGCGCATATCGCGGGTATTGCCGCGCCCCCACTCCTCGCCATTGACCCGGGCGACCATGTTCAGGTCATAGGGATCACCCAGCTCATCGGCTGTCACCAGACAGGGGCCCATGATATTGGCGGTATCAAAATCCTTGCTCTTGGCCGGGCCGAGCATGCCGGGCATTTCCAGGGCCTGGGCGTCGCGGGCACTCATGTCGTTGAAGATGGTGTAGCCGACGATATGCGCCCGGGCGGCTTCACGGCTGATGTCCTTGCCGCGCTTACCGATGTAGCAACCGAACTCCAGTTCGAAATCCATCGCCCGGCTGTAGCTCGGCCATTGAAATTCATCGTCGATGCCAATCACCGCGAAACGGTTGCCCTTGTAGTAAATAGGCTGCTTGTTGAAAGTCTCGATGACCCGATCGTCAGCGCGGGTGTTCATCGCTTTCAGCGTGGCTTCCGGGTCTTCGGTACGCAGCGCACGGGCACGACGGGCCGCCGCGAAGCTCTGGCGCAGATGCAATTCGAAGCAGGAACAGTCGCGCATTTGTGGAGGCGGCTGGATCGGTGCACGCAGCTTCACGCTGGCACGCTCCAGCACCGCCGCCGAGGGTGCCTTAGCGACCAGTGAGCGGGCCAATTCCAGCGCCGGTTCGCCGGCCTCTACCAAAGCCAGAATGCTGCTCAACGCCACACTGTCACGACCTTCCAGCAAGCGGTAAGCGTGTTGCAGGTCGAGTACCTGCTGATCCCGATTGAGCAATGCACCCGCGCGCTCAAACCCTTCGGCGTCGGTATACGTCACCAGTCTCATACGCGACCACTCACGGGGAGCAGCG
This sequence comes from Pseudomonas sp. ANT_H12B, assembly GCF_008369325.1. Taxonomy (GTDB): domain Bacteria; phylum Pseudomonadota; class Gammaproteobacteria; order Pseudomonadales; family Pseudomonadaceae; genus Aquipseudomonas. Next base: position 106,725 of record NZ_VOBI01000004.1, read on the forward strand.
CACCGGTTACTGCTGCGGCTTCGTCGGATAAAAGAAACGCCACTACCGCCGCCAACGCCTGCGGAGTGACCCAGCGGCTGCTGTCAGCATCAGGCATGTCGGCGCGGTTGGCGGGGGTGTCAATGATGCTCGGCAGCACAGCGTTGACCGTTACACCACGATCCTTCAGTTCCTCGGCCAACGCCTCGGTCAACCGGGCCACACCGGCCTTGGAGGCGGCATAAGCCCCCATACCTGTTGCGGCTTTGACAGAGGCCAGCGCGCCAATGTTGACGATGCGCCCGGCCTTGGAATCCAGCAGGTGTGTCAACGCGGATTGAGAACTGACCACTGCGGTACGTACGTTCATCTGATAGAGGCGATCCCAGGTCAGCAGGCTGCCACCTTCGACGGTCTCCCAGGCAAACCCGCCCGCGACATTGACCAAACCGTCGATGCCACCCAAATGCCCCGCGACCTGCTCGAACGCAGCGCTGGCCGACTCGCTCGAAGTCAGGTCGACACCACCCAGGCACAGCAGGTTTTCCGTATCCAGCAAGGCAGCTGGGGCCTCGCTACGATCCAGCAACGCCACCCGGGCGCCTCGCGCCAGCAGAAATTTGCCAAGTGCGCTGCCGAGGGCACCAAACCCGCCGGTGACGACTACCCTCTTGTCCAATAGTGATTGGGACATCGCGAAATCCTCTTGTTGTTGTTTTACGGCGCGAACGGTCGATTCGCGCCTTTGTCCGGATGAATATATGACACTTTTAGAAAATATGTACAAATGATACCGTATGACTTCAAGTCAAACACTCACCTGCGGACCGCTGATGCCTAGAAAACTGCCTGCACTCAACGCCGACAACCGCGCCTTCTGGCAAGGCGGTCAACAGGGCGAACTGCTCGTTCATCGCTGCGCAGCCTGTAGCCGGTATTTCCACCCGCCCGCCCCGCTCTGCCCGCATTGCGCAAGCTTCGACGTGGCGCCGCAAGCGGTGTCCGGCAAGGGCACCGTACTTAGCTTCACCATCAACTATCAACCCTGGACCCCCGACCTGGAGGTGCCCTATGTGGTGGCGATCATCGAGCTCGTTGAGCAACCCGGCTTGCAGTTCGTGAGCAACGTGGTGGGCATGCCGGTCACGGATGTACATATCGACATGCCGGTACGGGTCAGCTTCCTCAATGTCGAGGATGTGTGGTTGCCTCTGTTCGAGAAGGATCAGTGATGTTCGATCATCGTTATGAAAAAGACGTAGCCATTACCGGTATCGGGCAATCAGAGATCGGCCGACCGTCTACCAAGTCAGCGATGCGCCTGACCCTGGACGCCTGCCTGGAAGCCATTGCGGACGCCGGCCTGCAACGTAGCGACATCGACGGCGTGGCCTGCTGGCCGGGTGATAACAACAATGGCGACCCGTTCTCACCGGTCGGTCCCAGTGCGCTGAAGAGCGCCCTTGGGCTCAACGTCAACTGGTTCGGTGGCGGTTATGAAGGGCCCGGCCCGCTTACCGGGGTCATTAACGGGGCCATGGCGATTGCGGCGGGCCTGTGCAAGCACGTACTGGTGTTTCGCACCATCACCGAAGCGTCAGCCCGTATGCTCAACAAACAGGCCGGCGCACTGACCAACAAAACCCAGGGTCGCGACAGCAGCTACGCCTGGCAGTGGTTTACCCCGTTCAATGTGCAATCGGGCATCAATCTGATGGCGTTGTATGCCCAGCGTCACTTCCATGAATACGGCACCCGACCGGAGCAGCTGGCGCAGATAGCCCTGACGTGTCGCCAGAACGCCATGCGCAACCCCAAGGCGCTGTACCGCACGCCGATGAGCATGGACGACTACATGGCATCGCGAATGATTTCAACGCCTCTGCGCATGTTCGACTGCGACGTGCATTGTGATGCGTCCACCGCCATCATCCTGTCCCGTCGTGATATCGCCCAGGACCAGCCAAATAAACCAATTCGCATCGAGGCCATGGGCGCAGCGTTGAACCAGCCCTGGTCGTGGGATCAGATCTCCCTGACCAAAATGGCCGCCTTCGATGTTGGCGAGATGATGTGGGCACGCACCGACTACACCCCGCAGGATGTTGAATCTGCGCAGTTGTATGACGGATTTTCGATCTTGACCCTGATCTGGCTTGAAGCCCTGGGCCTGTGCCCCATTGGGGAAAGTGGCGCGTTCGTCGAGGGTGGCACGCGCATCGCACTGGAGGGCAGCTTGCCCATCAATACCAATGGCGGGCAGCTGTCTGGCGGACGCACCCACGGCCTGGGTTACGTGCATGAAGCCTGCCTGCAACTGTGGGGTCGTGCCGAAGGCCGGCAAACCCGCGAACACCGCGTCAGTACGGTGGCAGCCGGAGGCGGCCCGCTGGGGGGTAGCCTGCTACTGGTTCGCGAGTAACGGCGCGCCTCAGTAGAGTACGCCGGCCACTTCGCTGCAGAACTCGATCAGCGCCTTGCCCAGTTCGGCAAGGCCCTCTTCATCCCGTTGGCCACGGAACATCACCGCTGACACGGTGAAATCGATGCTGTTGGTTGGTGAGAAGACCGGCGCCGCAATGGCAAGAATCCCCCCCGAAAAATGCCCATCGTCCATTGCCCAACCGCGCTCGGCGGCCTCTCTCACTTCTTCGCGATAGACCTCGAGCGACAGCGGCTGGGCCCAGCGAATCGTCTCGAAACTGCTCTGTACTTCCGGATCGTCGAGGTCGATCTGCGTAGCGAACAACCGGCCGCTGGCGCCCATCAGAATTGGCAGACGCTGACCTTCAGCCATGTCGATACGCACATCGGTCGGGCTCGCGGCGGAACTGACAATGACGATGCGGTCAGGGCTCATTTTGCGCCACAGGGTGATGGTCACCCGCTGGCGTGCAGCCAGGTTCTGCAACAGGGGTTTGGCCATTTGCACGCGGTGACCCTGAGTCACCAATTGTTCAACCAGGCGCGCCAGGCCCAGGCCCACGGTGTAACGCTTGGAAAGGGCACTGAAATCGACCACCTCCTCTTGCACCAGGGTGCGCAGGATGTTGAAGCAGGTACTTGGATTGATTTTCAGTTGCCGGGCGATGTCCACTGAACGTTCCGGCGTGCCCACCTGACTGAGATAGCGCAAGATGCGTATGGCGTTGGATACAGGCTTGACGAGGGTTGCGCCGGCCGATTTGCTGCTGTCGTTGACGTCAGTGAGTTCCATGCCCAATCCAGTAACTTTAGAGTGGCGCCATTCTAACCTGAGAATGATTGGCGCCGTAAAAGTTTTATCTGGGAATTACTCGAACACTTCAATCGGTTAATTTCACTGGCGGCTGATAGATCAAACGACGGGTTTGCAGATCTTCGCGACGAAAACGCTCGATGAGACGCTCTTGGGCCTGGTCGGCCTGGGTCACCCGAACCTGTTGGCGCAAGTATTCCAGCCATGACTCGACAATAAAGCGCTCGCTGTAGAGTTGCGGGTCCGCCATGTCGCGGTACAAACGCCAGTTTTGCGCACCGTTGCGCCGTCGCGCCTTGCCTACCGCGTATACGGCAGCCAGAAATTCATCGCGGTCCGGCGCCGCCACCTGGTACACAATCTCCACCGATACCGGTCCTTCGGAATGGGACACCGGACTGGCCAGCTGGAGTGTGTCGGTCAACTGCACCTCGGCAAAGTCTGCTTCCTGGCCCAGTTCCACATGGCCATTTCGGGTCAGCGCGATGCCGACCAGCAACAACAGTGTCGAGAGCAGCAAGCTCTGGCTCAATCCCAGATACTCGGCCAATGCCCCCCATATCGCACCGCCGGCCGCCATCGCGCCCATCAGGATCAACACATAGACCGATGCGACCCGTGCGCGCACCCAATTGGCGGCATAGGTTTGCACCACCGTTGAAATGGTCGCGTTGACCGCCATCCAGCCGAACCCTGCCAGCAGCAGCATTGCGCAGACCGCGTAGCGGTTGTTGGATAGCGCGGCAGTGAGGGTGGCGAGGGCAAAGGAAATGGCGCCGCAAACCAGCAGATGACGCATGCCCAATACGCGATACAACCGCGGCAAGCTCAGCGCAGCCAATACTGCACCGGCACCAAGAAACGCCATGAGCAAGCCATAACCACCAGCGTCCATACCCAATTCCTGCTTGGCCACCAGTGGCAGCAAGGCCCATAAAGCACTGGCACTCATGGTGAACACAAGAACCTGCTTCATGGCGCTGAACAGGACCGCTGAATGCCGGATATAGCGCAGGCCACTGCGCATGCCACCGGTCAGGGTTTCCGGTGGCAAGCCCACGGCAGGCGGGTTGGGCGCGATACGAAAGAGGAAGAGGAGCACCGCGAACATACACAGCGCGATCACCAGAAATACCGAGGTCGTGTTCCAGTATGCAATCAGTGCACCCGCCAACGCGGGGCCCAAAGCCCGGGTGGCATTGATGGAAATTCCGTTCAAGGACACTGCAGCCGGCACCTGGTCGCGAGGCAGTACGCCGACCATGGTCACCATCCACGCCGACATGCCCAGCGCACTGCCAGTACCGAGCACAAAGGTAAACGCCAACAAGCCCCAGGTTTCCATGTGCGCGCTGTACGCCAGCACACACAACACCAGTGCGGCGAACAGCATCATGCACTGGGTAATGATCAGCCAACTGCGACGGTCTACCCGATCGGCAATCACCCCACCGGGAAAGGCAAACAGAAATACCGGTAGGGTCACGGCGGTTTGCACCAGAGAGACCATGGCTGCCGACGTCGTCAATGTGGTCATGATCCACGCCGCGGCGACCGTCTGCATCCAGATAGCCATGTTGACCACTGCGGCTGCCAGCCATAAACCGCGGAACGCTTTGTTGCGAAACGGCGCCCACGCCGAACCCTCGCTCATCATCACTCCTCAGCGGCTACGCCAGTCAGTTTCAGGGATTACTTGTCCAGCGGCTGACCCAGTCGCCCCGCCGCACGGGCGGGGATGAGTTGGCGTGGCGCAGCGATGGTATTGCTCTGTCGACCGATACCTGCAATCTCAGCCTCGACCCGATCACCCGGCCGTAAAAAACGCCCGCTTTCCAGTCCTACGCCGTGGGTGGATCCGGTAAACACCAGGTCGCCAGGACGCAGACTGATGCGTGCATCCAGATAATTGAGCAACTCATCCAGGGGAAAAATCATCTGCCGGGTATTGTCCTGCTGGCGCAGTTCATAGTTAACGCTCAGGCGCATATCTAAAGCCGGTTGCCCCGTTACACCCAGTTCGTCCGCGGTCACGATCCATGGACCTACCGGTGTGGTGCGGTCCATGGCTTTCTGGGTCAACAGGTCCAGACGACCAATCTGCTTGCCGGCATCGCGCGCACTTATGTCATTGCCCACCGTATACCCCAGCAGGCAGTCGCTGGCATGCGGTTCATCCAGCAACGGGCGGCCCACTACGGCGACCAGTTCCACCTCGTAATCAAGCTGGGTGGTCAGCGGCGAATAATCGATCTCGTCATAGGCACCAACCAGCGCTGACTCCGGTTTCATGTACGCCAACGGGTGCGCCGGAGAATCACTGCCAAGGCGCTTGAGGTGGCTGAGGTAATTGAGGCCCACACCAAAAACCCGGCTACCGGGTTCCAATGGCGCAAGCAGGCGCGCAGCCGACAACGGCAACCATTCGCCACTCGGGTCGAGGGCGTCTGGCGCAAGATCCGCCCCTAGCCCGGCCCAGTGGGCGAAAGGAGCATTAATTCGCCGAAAGCAATCAGCTTGCGCATTCAGCAACGCCCAGAACGCTTGCCCGGCAACTTCGACCCGCGCCAGACGCATGTCAGCGCTTGGCCAAGTAGGTCGGCAGGTACTCGGCGTCGAGCACTTCTTCCGGCGTCTTGACGCTGGCGCCGAGAATTGGCCCGACCATTTCGTGGCCCCACAGGCTGAGTTTTTCTGGATTCAGCTCATAGGGATCGCCTTGCCATGGCTCGATTTCAGCAATGGTCTCGAAGGCGAACCCGGACGGATTGAAATGGTAGAACGACAGATGGGGGTCCTGGGCATGTTGGCCGAGGGTCATCATCATCGGCAGTTCACGCTGACGCACGATGTCGTAGGTCTCACCGACATCACGCACGTTGCGTACAAACAGCCCGACATGCTGCACGCCCATGCGACCCGGTCCGTGACCATAAGCGATGTCATGGCTGGTGTGATGGTTGAGTTTGGAGCGGAAGAAACCGGTTCGTCCCTTGCCCGCACCAGCGCCATACCAGCTGAAACCCATGACATTAAGCAGGAAGTCTTCCAGTTCCGGAGTGTAGTCCGGGGTGATCAGCACCACATGACCCGCACCCCGTTCGTCGGCAAGGAAACCACTGTGCGGGCGGCCCGGCTGGAACGAGCGCGGCAGCCATTTTTGCCCGTAAAACAATTCGTGCTGATACCCCACCGGGTCACGAAAACGCACTAATTCACGCACGCCACGCTTTTCGCACAGCTCAGCATCACCGCGAGTGAAGTCGACATTGGCGGCTGCCAGCTTCTTGATGCCGTCCTCGAACGCCATGCGCCCCACCGCTTCCCAACCGATGTAGACAATGCGGTCTACCTTGCCAGGATGAAAAGCGAAGCGATGCCGACGATCATCGATCTTGAAGTACAGCGAATCGGGATCACTCTCGGGGTTCTTGCCTATGCCAAAACCCATCACCTGAGGGCCGTACTCACGCCACGCTTGGAGATTGGGGGTCTCAAAGCCCATGTAACCGATACCGATGATGTCCACGTTATTCACCTTGTTATTGTTCGAGATGAAAGGGTGCCGGTAGCCCATGCCAGGGCGCCGCGCGTGCTAGATCGCGAGTAACCCGCCATCGATGACGAAGTCCGAACCGGTAATGAATGAAGCCTCATCCGAGGCGACAAAGACCGCCATTGCCACCACTTCCTCGGGTTCGCCGGGGCGATCCATCAATACGCCATCCAGCAGCATGGCGCGCATTTTGGGGTCTTCCAGAAAAGGCCGGGTGCCAGGCGTCGCGACAAATCCCGGGCTCAAACTGACCGCACGTATACCGAACGGCGCCCCTTCTACCGCCAACTGGCGAGTGAAGGACACCACAGCGCCCTTTGCAGCCGAATGCGCGGAAATGCCGGCCACTTTCGAGCCACCCCATGCAGCGGTGGACGATACATTGATGATCACTCCGCGCTGTTCGGCCAAGTGGTGCCATGCATATTTGGTGGTATAGAACAGCAGGTCGATTTCGTTGCGCATGGTGTACTGCCAATCTTCGATCGACAGCTCGCTGACCAGCCCGAAGCGTGCGGCGGAAGCGTTGTTGTACAGGATGTCGATGCGCCCGTGTTCAGCCACGGCGGCATCGATCCAGGCCTTGGCCTGTTCATGATCACCCAGGTCCACGGGTGCCGAGCCGTACAGGGTAAAACCCTCGGCCTGCATCAACGCTGCAGTCTCCTCGTGACCTTCGGCATTGAAATCGCAACCGACCACAATCGCCCCTTCACGGGCAAAACGTAGCGCCGCAGCCCTGCCCTGGCCGCCGCCTGTACCGGTTATCAGCGCGACCTTGTTTGGTAATCGACCCATTAGCACATCCTCACCTCAGTGGTTATCACGTTTGCGGCAGGCGCTCACGCCATCAAACGGCTTCGTCATCCGGGGTGATGGGCTCAAGCCAGATGGCCTCCGCGGGGCAAGCGGCTGCACCCTCACGAGCCTCCTCCTCCAACTCCGGCGGCACGCGGGCATCGTCGAGGTACACCATGCCATCGGCATCAAGCTTGTACAGGCTGGGGCAAATCGCAGCACACAAACCATAACCACAGCAGCGGCTTCGGTCGGCCACCGCTTTGAACTGCGCTTTTTCTGAACTCATTTTTTTCTCCTTTATCAGGTTCAGCTTTTGCAAATTATGAACACTTATTTATTTTATGTGCAATTAATTTTTAACGCGGATATGCTGAGGCTCATCCGCTGTCCCTGATCATTGCCTTGGCTTAAAAAAAGGGAATCGCAGCAGGATGTTGAACACGGCTGGCTTCAGAGTGATTCAACCGTGGGTGCAACGCATGAAATTCGTTTGTCCGTTAGTCAGATAGCTGCGCTGGACAAAGCCGAATTTCTGATTTTATTCTGATTAAAAAACCAGATTCTGTTCAAAGAATCTGCTGGCGGTGATTCACATCACCACTTGTAGCAGTGCTTGGCTCAACAAAACCTATAAGGAAGCCAACTCCATGCACCCGTCTAGAAACGAAGCGGCAATCGATCTGCGCGAATTCCGCCAAAGCTGGAAAATCCTGATTTTGTCGGTCGCCGGAGTGGCCATCAGCATCAACGCCGCCCTGCTCTATGGTTTCGGCACACTGGTCGTGCCGCTCGGCGATGCCTTTGGCTGGAGCAAAAGTGAGCTGCAAGCCTGCATCACCTTTCTGTTTGGCGGCGCGGTGGTGTCATTGCAGTTGGTGGGTTGGTTCAACCTGCGCTACGGCATGAAGCGCGTTACCGTTATTTCCCTGCTGTTGTTGTCACTCGGTTACCTGGCAACCACGCAGCTGACCCAATCGATCTGGTCGATGTACATCGCCTTTGCACTGCTGCCCATCGTCGGCATGGGCGCGCTGGCCGTAACCTGGACCCAGCTGATCAGTCTTTGGTTCGACAGCAATCGCGGCCTGGCGCTCGCCATTGGTCTGTCCGGGACTGGTGTCACTGCCGCCATCATTCCCCGGCTGATGGCCTGGGGCATCGAGCAATGGGACTGGCGCGCGGCCTTCGTGATTCTCGCGCTGCTCAATCTGTTGGTGCTGCTGCCGCTGATTCTGCTGTGGTTCAAACTACCCTCTGTTGCCGGTCACCGTGACGGCGGGCGTGCGCTGGAGCAATTGCCCGGCATGTCTTTTCGTGAAGGCATGGGCTCGCTGAAATTCTGGACCTGTAACCTGGCGCTCAGCCTGGTGATTTCTTCGATTGTCGGCATGGTCACCAGCACCGTGCCCATGCTGCAAGCCCGAGGCCTATCCGCGGGGGACGCGGCCACCATTTTCAGCTGCTTTGGTATTTCGCTGATCTTCGGCCGCATGCTTATCGGCTATCTGCTCGATCGTCTGTGGCCGCCGATTGTGTCTGCGATCAGCCTGGTGCTGCCCGCTATCGGTTGTTTCATCTACCTGAGCCCGACCACCGAATTTGCCCCGCTCATGCTGGCGGCGGTGCTGGTTGGTTTTGGCGCCGGGGCGGAGTTCGATATTGCCGCGTTCCTGATTGCCCGCTACTTCGGCTTGCGCGAATACGGCCGCCTGTTCGGCGTGCATCAGGGCCTCAATACCGTGGCTTCGGCGCTGGCGCCGTTGCTCTTTGCGTACATGCTGGCGCGCACCGGATCGTATAACGCCATGCTGGTTTATAGCGCCGCCTGCTGCCTGATCGGTCCGCTGTTGCTACTGACCCTTGGGCGAGTGCCGCACTTCAACGTGCAAACCATTCCCAGCCAATCCTGAGCCCCCTAACAAGAATCGGAGCAGAACATGCCCACATTGACATTTATTGAACACAACGGCACCGCCCATCAAGTCAAAGGCGACATCGGCCAGTCGGTGATGCAAGCCGCGACCTTCGCCTCGGTGCCGGGTATTTCTGCCGACTGCGGTGGTGCCTGCAGTTGCGCCACCTGTCACACCTATGTCGACGAGGCCTGGCTGGGCAAGGTGCAAGCGGCGGAAGGCATGGAGAACGACATGCTCGAGTACGCTTTCGAACGTCGCGACAGCAGCCGCTTGAGCTGTCAAATGATCATCAGCGAAGACATGGACGGCATGGTTTTGCACCTGCCGTCGTCGCAATTCTGAATGCGCGTGAAGGAGTTCCCATGACCCTCGCCTCAGTCGTTATCGTCGGTGCTGGCCAGGCCGGATTTCAGGTCGCTGCCTCCCTGCGCCAGGAAGGCTTTGACGGGCGCATCACCCTGATCGGCGATGAGCCAGGCCTGCCCTACCAGCGCCCGCCATTGTCCAAAGCCTATCTGCTCGGCAAGATCCAGGCGACCAATCTGCTGTTTCGTCCTGCTGATTTCTACACCACCCAGCGCATTGAACTGCTGCATGACCAGGCGACCGCGATCGACCGCCTGAACCGACGCGTGGTGTTAGCCTCGGGTGCTGCTGTCAGTTACGACCATCTGGTACTGGCGACCGGAGCCCACAACCGCCCCCTGCCGGTTCCCGGCGCAGAGTTGCCGCAAGTGTTCGGTATCAAAACCAAAGCCGATGCCGACGCCCTGGCGCCGCTGGCGAAAGAAGCGCGCAACGTGGTGGTGATTGGAGCCGGGTTTATCGGCCTCGAGTTTGCGGCGGTGGCCGCTGCCCTAGGGGCTAATGTGCACGTACTGGAGCTGGGCGAGCGTCCCATGGCTCGTGCCGTGTCGCGGGAAATGTCGGAATTGTTTCGCCAGGCCCATGAAGCGTGGGGCGTCCATTTTGACTTCCGCCAGGGTTTAAGCCGCATCGACGGCGATAACGGCAAGGTGTGCGCGGTACAAACCGGTGACGGACGTGCACTCCCTGCTGACCTGGTGGTGTTTGGTATCGGTGTGATTCCCAATGCGCAGCTGGCGACTGAAGCCGGTCTGGACATCGAGAACGGCATCAAGGTGGACGCCAGCCTGCTGACCTCTGACCCGCAAATTTCCGCGGTAGGCGATGTCGCCAGCTTCCCGTGCCTGCAAAACAATGAGTTACACACCCGCCTCGAGTCGGTGCAGAACGCCATCGACCAGGCCCGCACAGTGGCTGCACGCTTGATGGGTAAACCGGCACCTTATAGCGCCCTGCCCTGGTTCTGGACCGATCAAGGCAACTTGAAACTGCAGATCGCCGGACTCTCGCATGGCTATGACAGTACCGTCGTGCTCGGTTCAGTCGAAGAACATCAAGCGTCTGTGCTGTGTTTCCGCAATGACCGTCTGGTGGCCGTGGAGTCCTGCAATCGCATGGGCGATCACATGGCGGCGCGCAAGATTCTTGCTCGCGCGCCCAAGCTGACGGCAGTTGAGGCCGCCACTGACGGGTTCGATCTGAAAGCTTGGGAAGCGGCCAACCGCGACTGAACGTCGTACTGATCTTTCACACCCGCTGCCGCGCCCGCCTTAAAGCTGACGCGGCATTTTTTTGCACAACGACTGGAGCGATGCAATGAACAAAGTCTGGTTTATTACCGGTGCGGCCCGAGGCTTGGGTGCTGCCATTGCCAAAGCCGCATTGGCTGATGGTGACAGCGTGGTGGTCAGCGCCCGGCGTATCGAACCGCTGGAAATTGTCTTTGCCGAGTACGGCGAACGCGTGCTGGCAGTGGCCCTGGATGTGACCGACGAAGCCCAGGCACTGGCTGCCGTAGAAACTGCCGTGGCGCGTTTTGGCCGAATCGATGTGCTGGTCAACAACGCCGGTTATGGACAACTGGCGCCGTTTGAAGACAATTTCGCCAGCGACGCCGACCAGCAGTTCGCGACCAATGTGTTCGGTGTGTTCAACGTCTGCCGCGCCGTGCTGCCTGTCATGCGTCAGCAACGCAGTGGCCGGGTGTTCAACGTGTCTTCAATGGGTGGCATGGTCGGGATGGGTGGTGCGGCGCTGTACTGCGCGTCTAAATTTGCTGTGGAAGGTTTTTCCGAATCCCTGGCCCAGGAAGTGGCGCAGTTCGGGATCAAGGTCACGCTGGTGGAGCCCGGGGTTTTCCGTACCGACTTTCTCGACCCCAGCTCCGCGGTCTTCGGTACACGCGGGTTGGAGGATTACGCTGCATTCACCGCCAAGGTCAAAGGCGCTTCGGCCGCCTACAACCATCAGCAAACCGGCAACCCGGCTAAACTGGGCGATGCGCTGGTGCTCCTGGCCAACAGCGAACATCCACCGTTGCGTTACCTGGCGGGTTCAGACGCTTATCAGCAGGTCAGCGACAAGCTCAACAGGATGCTCGCGGAAATCGAGCAATGGCAGCAGCTGTCCCATTCCACCGATGGCGTCTAGGCGACGACGCGCACAGCCTTTCTGACAAGGCTGTGCGCAACGATTACTGGTTGATGAAGTAACGTACGGACAACTTTCCTTCTTCAAACCGATACAACTCGATCGTCTCGATACCGCCTTCCTGCTCGCGAAAGGCGTTCAGGTGATGGCACGCCGCTTCATTGCCATTGACGATGCACTGGCGCACTTCAACGCGAATCTTCGGTTGCTGCTGCGCCCACATGCCTTCCAGTACCTGCCAGGCATCGGCCTGGGGCTTGCCGACGTATTCGATACTCAAGCCGTTGGCCGAGACGCTGCGGTAGTGAGCGAAAAAGCCGTCTTTGTCGCCCCGGTTCCAGCAGTCGATCTGCCCGTGCAGAAAGTGCTCGATGGTGTGTTTGTCCATGCTCATTTCACGTTCATCCTCAAGTGGGTTCAGGCATGTGGTCGTAGCTGGAGGTTTTGCTGACGGGCGAGGAATTTTGGCTCCATTCTCAACCACAGCAGAATGGTCGGGCCGACAATGGCGCAGCAGAAACAGCACACCAGCACAGCGGAATAGCTGCCGTACAGGTCATAGAGATGGCCGAACAGCATGGGTACCAGACCGGAGACAATGGTGATCAGGCACAGGTGCAGACCAAATATCCGCGCGTAGTCTTTCAAGCCGAAATAGCGCGCCATCAGGAATGCCGCCAGATCGAACTCAGCTCCGGCACTGGCGCCGATGCACAGGGTCGCCAGCACCAGCAACGGTGTGTTTTGCGCCCCGCCAAAGAGAAAGATCGCGCAGCCCAATGCGGGTAGCGCCAGGCTCACGGCGGCCACTACTGAAGGTGAATAGCGGTCCAGCAGATAACCCACCAACAAGCGCCCGCCGATGATGGAAATACCAAAGGTACTGAAGATCTGACTGGCTTGCTGCGCACTCAGGCCCTTGCTTTGCAGCATCGGCACCATGTTGGTGACCATGCCGACGGTCAACGACACCGACAATATCAATGCAACGTTAAAGCCCCAGTACATCCCTGAGCGCACTGCTTGTTTGAAGGACATGCCGGACAGCTCCGGAAGTTCCTTCTGCGTTGTCGCGTCAGGACTGGCGAGCAGCGCCGGCATGCGCAGCCACATCAATGACAAGGGCAACGTAAACAACAAAGGCATCGCCCCCAGCGCAATAAACCCGGCTTGCCAACCGTAGGCGGCAATCAGCCGCGACAACAGCGGTGGCAGAATCATCGCCATCAGCCCGGTGCCACACAGAATCACGGCCAGCGCCAAACCACGGTTACGCTCGAACCAGAGGTTGACCAGTTGCGTCCAGGTGATCGCAATGGTTCCGGCACAAATGATCGGCATGCTGAAAAACGCCAGGTACAACCAGCCGATCGAACCCTCAATCCGCGTGATCGCAAAGTAACCGACGATCTGCAGCACGATCGAAACAATCGCTACCCGGCGCAGCCCGAACCGACGGTACAGCCAGCCGACCAGTTGCGTGGAAATCGCCACACCGGCGAACAGAAAGGTGATGGAGGCCTGCAAGTCGCCCCGGCTCCAGCCGAACGCCTGTTCCAGCGGAATCACCAGGGTGCCGAAGGCGTACAGCAACGCAGCGGTAATACTGGTGCAGATGCCAAACAGGCCCAGGACAACCACGCGCCAGCCGCGCTTGAACTCGGAAAAATCATTGCCGGCGTGGGCCGTGGTGTTGCTACTGCGTGTATCCGATGTCATGACCTGACTCCCATCGCGGACGTGCGGGTTGATTAATGGCCCTTGAGGATTTCTTCGACCTTGGGCAGCGCGATCATGGTGGCGCCGCCATCCACCAGCAGCGAAGTGCCAGTGATATAGGAAGCCTCGTTGGAGGTCAGAAACAGCACGGCGTTGGCAATGTCGGCGGACTCGCCCAGACGCCCTACCGGGAAATGTGCAGCGAGTTTATGCGGCAGTTCATTGCCCAGGGTTTCGAGCATGTGATCAGTGCCGATCAGTCCGGGCTCGACGACGTTGACCAGAATATTCATGGCACCGAATTCCACCGCCAGGCCGCGGGCGAAGGCATTCATGAAGGCTTTGCTGGAACCATAGGCAATCAGGCGAGGGGTGTATTTGCGGTTGGCTTCGCCGGACGAGATGAAAATCAGCCGGCCTTTGTCGGCTGCTTTCGACAGATAAGGTGCGCAGTCCTTGGCCAACCAGAACAACGATTGAATATTGCTGCGAACGATGTGATCAAACGTATCATCGGCCATTTCGGCGATCAGCCCGTGACTGGTATCGGCAGCGCAATGCACCACGATGTCCAGGCCACCAAAGTGCTCTACACCATCTTGCACCATTGACTTGATCGCCTCGCGGTCGGCGATGTCGCCACCGACCAGGCAGGCTTGCGCGCCCAGGGCCTTGATCTGTGCGATCGTTTCTTCACCGTATCGAGCGGTGCGTGCCGACACCACCACCTTGGCGCCTTCTCGGGCATAGGCCAGGGCAATGGCGCGACCCATGCCTCGACCTGCACCGGTGACCAGCACGACTTTGTCGCGGAATTTCATCGTGATTCCTCATTGTTGTTATTGGTGGAGGCTACTGATACAACGCGTACGCTCCCCTGTAGGAGCTGCCGAAGGCTGCGATCTTTTGATCTTGCCTTCAAAAGTCAAAGTCAAAAGATCGCAGCCTTCGGCAGCTCCTACAGGGGTAAAGGTTTCGGTCAACTGTTTACAGGTCTTTGCCTGGCACATTGCGGGCCGAGCCATTACGCCGGTCCGATTCACCCCAGCCCAGCCAGTGTGAAGGCTCACGGGTATCGCCAACCCGACGCCAACGGCCTTCCTGCTGCGCAGTGATCGGGAAGCCACCGACGAAGTCGATCATCTCGCCCTTCTCATCAGGCAAAAACTCCCACTCTTCCTTGCCTTCCAGCACGATTTTCGCGGATTTGAGGAAGTAGCTTCCGTCCTTGTGTTCGGTGTTTCCTTCGATATCGGTGGTGACCCGAACCTCGCCTTTTTCATTGTTGAAAATGGCGTAGCCCAAGTGGTCGTGACCGACCATGAAAGAGCCGGTATCCCAGGTGCCATCTTTATAAACGGTGACGAAGGACCACCAGATCACATGCTTGTTGTTGTTCACCACCAAGTCTTTCTTGAAGTGAATGGCGCCGCCTTCGGCCATGTAGAACTGGTCCAGCGCCATGGCGCCTTTCACCGGACGCCCCTCGCAGACACCGGCGATATCCCACAACTGCGAAACATAAAAGGTGCCCCATTCCACGCCTGGCAGGTACCACTGCAAACCTGGGCCAAGCAGTCGGCCTTCGAGGTGAAACAGGCCTTCTTCCTTCCAGGTCAGGCGTTCGCTGCTGGCGGTGATCTCCCAAGAGTTGCCGGGTTCGCCCGGGTGGCTGGCCCAACGTGCGACATCGCCTTCCAGGCTGTGTACCGGCAGTGGTGTCAGCGCCTGGCGGGCCATTTTTTCGTGGTCCATGCGCAGGTTGACGTTATCGACGTGATTGTTCAGGTAGAAGAACTTGGTTGGGTTGGGGGTGCCATTGGGCGCCATCAGCGACCGTACGAATGAGTAAATGTTGCCTTGCTCATCGCGCACAGAACCGAACGGCGAACTTTTGCTCAGGTGCAGGCCGAAGAAGCCGCGTTCGGCTGACATCGAAGCGCCGGTGACCTTGTGCGGCCCAACCAGTTGTTGAAAGCCGAAATCACCGCGTTCTGGAATGGTTTTAAACGTTCTCATGATGCCCTCTGTTGTTTTTGTTGAGGCAGGGAAACGGGATTACAGCGTGATTCAGTCCCAGATCACCGGGAGCGTGGACACGCCTCGCAATTGCGCTCCGCCGATCTGCGGGACGGGTTGGCTCGGGTCGAGTCGCAAGTTGGGAAAGAGGTCGAGGATGGCGTTGACAGCGCAGCTGATTTCCACTTTGGCGACGAACTGACCGATACACATGTGCGGGCCGAAGCCAAAACCAAAGGAGGGTTTTGGCTTGCGATCAATGTCGAATACCTCAGGGTTTTCAAACGCATCTTCGTCGCGGTTGGCGGACACCACCATGCACTGGACGAACGAACCCTTGGGGATTTTCACGCCGTGAAATTCCACTTCCCGGGCGGTTTCGCGCACCTTGAAAGTGGCCACGGGTTCAAAGCGCGTGGTTTCGTCCATCAGCTTGCCGATCAATGAGCGGTCGGCCTTGACGCGTTCCAGCAAGCCGGGCGTGGTCAAGAGCAAAGTCATTACCGAGCCAAACATGCGCGTGGTGGTTTCGCCCGCGGCTGGCAAAAGCGAGCGAGTGAAGGTGATCACCTCGTGGTCATCCAGCGTGCGCCCTTCGTACTCCGCGCGCAGCAAACGCCCGACCACATCATCGCCCTGGCTGCCCTCGGCACGACGTTGCACCACCACCTCGGCAAGCGCGTCGTACAGACCTTTGACAGCGATGCCGGCCTGACGTCGCGCTTCAACCATTTTGCTCGGGTCAATCTGGTTGCCGCCGACAATGGCCAAGGCCCACGCGGCGTATTGCTTGTACTTGGAGGGCTCATCCGAGGGGAAGCCCATCAAAGCGTACATGACGCGAATCGGCAGCTCGAGGCCGAACTTCATCAAGTCGGCCTTCTTTGCCGGCAACATCGGCTGGATGTACTCCTCGCGAATCACTTGATCGATCTGCGGGCGCCACTTGTTCACGGTCTCCGGCATAAAGGCCGGTTGCAGCAAGGCGCGCACCTTACGGTGCTCGTCACCGTCCATGGCAAGAATGATCAAACCATCGAAAAACGCGCCAAGACCTTCGGCAATAAAACCGCTGGTATAGGTCGCACCATCGCGCAGGACAGTCATTACATCCTGGTATTTGAACAAGGCGAAGGTCGGGCGAGTGCCCTGCTGGGTGCCGGCATTCGTCGGCACGCCAAACTGGGTGATGAAGTCGCCTTCATAGATGGGCGATTTCAGCCGTTGCTCGCGGCACACCGCGTGAATATCCAGGTCGGTGCCCCGATACATTTCCGACACAGCGGAGTATGCGGTTGCCAGGTCCAGTGCTGCGCTTTCGTTGCTCATCAGGAGCTCCTGTCTTGTTTTTATTCTTCTTGCACACCAAGATTGTCCGGCTGCCGACCCATGGTATGTGGTTGTGTCTGCGCCGGTAGTCCGCTTCGTTTGACTTGGGGTCAAACGAAGGCCCCCGGGGAAATGCTTCAAGGTGTGAATAACCTGGCCAAAACTGGCATGAGGAGGACGAGGTGGCGGTAAAGGCAGGAGAAGGTGGCGAACAGGGCAAACGCAATACGATGAATCGCCTGCTCGCGGCAGCGCGCGTGGAGTTCGCCAGAAAAGGCCTGGCCGGTGCGCGCGTGGAAGAAATTGCCCGGGAAGCCGGCGTTACCAAACAGCTGGTCTACCACTACTACAACTCCAAGGAAGGCCTGTTTGTAGCGGTACTGGATGAGTCTTCGGACAACATCATGTCCGAGCTGGTCAACCTCAATGTCGAAGAGCTTTCACCGCCAGTGGCGATGCGCGCCGTGCTCAACCATTTTTTTGACCAGTACCGTCTGGACCCCTTCCTCGGCAGCCTGGCGCTGGAAGGCATTCGCTACCATGACACCCACGAAACACCTCGCAACCATTTTCTGGAAATGGCACCGAAGCTGATCGCCAAGCTCGACGCGATTTTGTTGCGGGGTGCGGCCAGTGGTGATTTTCGCGCAGACATCAACCCGCGCCTGTTGTTGGCCAGCGCTTCGCTGGTGACTACTGGCTGGTTCACCAACCGCTATTCGATGTCGGCACTTGCCGGGCTGGATACGGACTCGGAGCAAGGCATGGCCACCTGGCGTCAGTACTCGGCGGATTTTGTGCTGGCGAGTATTTCGCTGGGCGCAGAAAAAAACGTCGACGGCGTTTAAGCACCGTTCACACACTCTCGCCCAATGAGCTTTCCCTGTGGAAGCAGGCTTGTTCCCACAGGGGGGGGTTGCTTAGGGGCTTGGAATCAGCGACCCGCTTCAGTCAGCCTTTTTACGCAAATACTTGCTCACCCGCTTGGCCGCCAACCGCCCGGCCATGCCGTTTACCCCACCGCCCGGATGAATGCCGGCACTCCCTAAATACAGTCCCGCCACCGGCAAGGTATCGCCTCCCAAACCGTACGCCGGGCGCATGGTGCTCGAGCGCATCGAGGTGGTGTCGATATGCACCACGCAGCCATTCACCGTGTTCAAGCGCGCAGTAAAATCCGGAGCAGCCTCGATATGTCGGCCAATCACCTGCCCCTCGATCCCATCGATGTAGTCATACAGCTGTTCCTGCACCTGGTCGGCCACCCGCTCACGCAGCGCGTCCCAACCTTCATTGGGATTCACCGGCATCACCGGCGGATAGATGTACAACACATCCTGCCCGGTTGGCGCTTGTGAAGGGTCGGCCGCACTGGGTGCGGCCACGG
Source organism: Pseudomonas sp. ANT_H12B (assembly GCF_008369325.1). Taxonomy (GTDB): domain Bacteria; phylum Pseudomonadota; class Gammaproteobacteria; order Pseudomonadales; family Pseudomonadaceae; genus Aquipseudomonas. Next base: position 125,186 of record NZ_VOBI01000004.1, read on the forward strand.
TGATATAGGGCAACTTCGGTACTTCACCACGGGCGCAGGCGGCGAAGTTTTCCAGCACGGCTTCTTCGGTGCCGATCAGCATGACGGTTTTACGCAAATCCACGCCATCGCCGCGAATGGCAGCAAAACGCGGCAAAGAAATCTGCCCACGCAGGGCAACATCCACCTTCAATGGTCCCGACCCTCTGCCGTTAGCAGGTGCCATGGCGATACGGGTCAGCAGGTGTTGAGGGATTTCACCACGGGTAACCATGTCCAACGCCGGCTTGGGGTGGCAGCCGGCAATGACCGCACGTGCGGTGAACTGACGACCATCAGCCAGTTTCACGCCTTTGATCAGACCGTCCCTGGCAACGATTTCACTGACGCTGGCCGACACCAGCACTTGCCCGCCCAGCTCTTCCAGTCGAGTCTGCATGGCATTGCTCAACTGCTGCATGCCACCCAATACCCGGCCCACGCCAAAACGATGAAGGAAACCGAGCAAGGCGTAATAGATGCCACCGCCATCGGCGCTGATATCCCCTGCCAGCCCAGTGAGTGCACACATCGCGGAAATGGTCACCGGATGCTCGAAGCGCTCACGTGCCGCCTGCAACGCGGAGCCTGTCATCAGCGCCATCAGCTCGGGTTTCAGCGCTTTGTGTTTGATGGCGGTGCCAAGCATTTTCAGCTTCACGCCGAGGTTTGTTTTGGCCGGGTCGACACGCATCATCGGCAGCGCGATATCGAGGAACATGTCGATGACTTTCATGAACTGCAGAAACGCCTCGGCATCCTTGCTGCTGAACCGGCGGATCTCGGCGGCGGTTTTCTCGCGATCGCGCCAGAAGATCAGAGATTGGCCATCCGGATGCAAGTACACATACCCCGGCGCAAGCTCTATCGATTTGAAACCGTGTCGATCAAGTCCCAGCTCCGCTGGCACATGGGAATGCACGCGCATCGACATCATGTCCAGGGCACAGGGATGAACCAGATGCTGCGGCGCTTCGGGTATCAGGTAACCCGAGGAGGCCATCCCGCCGACCTTGTCCAATGCCTCCAGAACCAGCACCTTCTTGCCTTCCAGGCCCAGGTAGCAGCCAGCCGAAAGGCCATTGGTGCCACCGCCGACGATGATCACATCAAAATCCGTAGTGCTCGCATTTTGGTTCTGGTTCATCAATTAATTCCAAGTCGAGTTCAACCACAGCGGCGCGCGGCGGCTATGGCGGCAAAGATCAGCCGCGGCGCACCGCACGGGATGCGCCGGGCAAGGGTTACATGCCGGTGCGGCCCATCTGCGCAAACAGCGCGCGCATCGCCACCAGGGAGGGGGTGTGGCTGCTGAAACCACCATCAGCGACCAGCGTGGTGCCCGTGACAAATGAGGATTCGTCACTGGCCAGGAACGCCACCACATCGGCAATCTGCCGAGGCGTGCCCAGCTCGGCAGTGCAGTGGTTGTCGCGCAGGATGTCGAGCAAGGGTTCAGGCATGGCGTGTTCCGAAGGCGCCAGGCCGATCTGCACGGCGTTGCCGCGAATGCCTTGTTTGCCGTATTGCGAGGCGACCATGCGCGGCAGCATCATCAGCCCCGCCTTGGAGGTGGCGTAGCCGGTCAGGGACATATCGCCCTGCATGCCCAGACCCGAGGTGGCGAAGATAATCGAGCCCTTGCCGTTCTCCAGCATGACCGGAATCACATGCTTGGTGCACAGCACCGCGCCACGCAGGTTGACGGCGATGGCGCGGTCCCAGGCCTGCATGTCGAGGTTGACGAAATCGCGGTCTAGCTGACGTTGCTCGGCGTTCAGGATCGCCGCGTTGTTGTGCAGAATGTCGATACGGCCGAAATGCTGTTTAACCTGAGCAACCATCGCGCGCACGGCGTCTTCCGAGGAGACGTCGGTGGCGATCGCCAAGGCTTGATGCCCCTCGGCGAGGAGTGACTGGGCCACAGCTGTGGCCCCCTCGAAATTGATATCGACCACCGCAATACTTGCACCATGCGACGCCAGCACCCGTGCGCACTCAGCGCCCAGGCCGCCACCGGAGCCGGTAATAATGGCCACTCGTCCTGCCAGTTTTCCTGTGCTCATGCTCTGTTCCTTATTGTTTTGAGTGGCGCTTTACTCGCCGGTAAATCGCGGTTCGCGCCGTTCACTGAACGCCTGGGCCGCCTCGCGGGCATCCTTGGTCGGGGCCAGCAAGGCGAACAGATCAAGCTCCAGGTCCAGGCCACGTTTGAGGTCCATGTCCAGCGCCGCCCGTGCTGCCTGTTTGACAAACGCCGACGCGGTGGGTGGTTTGACGGCGATGCGCTGAGCAAAGGCCCGTACTTCGTCCAGCAGGCTGGCGTTGTCGCTGGCCAGGCGGCTGACCAGACCAATGCGCTGCGCTTGTTCGGCGCCCACCCGGTCACCGGTGAGCAACATGTCCAATGCCTGACCCGGCGCCACCACTCGGGACAGTCGTTGCGTACCGCCGCCGCCGGGAATCAGCCCCAGGCCGGTTTCCGGCAGGGCGAACACGGCATCGGGCGCGGCGAAGCGGATGTCACACGCCAGCACCAGTTCCAACCCACCGCCCATGCAATAACCATGAATGGCAGCGATCACCGGTTTGCTGATGCCATCCAGCGCTTCGATCCAGCGCACCTGTTCCATGCGCTGCCGCACTTGCAGGCTCGATTCCGGGCCACGACGCTCCTTGATATCAGCACCCGCACAAAAGCCTCGCTCACCTTCCCCGCGAATCACGATCACGCGAATGTCCGGGTCTTGCTGCAACAGCGCCAGTGCTTGCGGCACGCCCTGACGAATATCGTCGTTGATGGCGTTGATCTGCCGGGGCCGGGTCAGTACCACCCAACCCACCATGGCATCACGCTCAAGGCGCACCGCATCGTTGATCAAAACGGGAGACTGCGGTTCTTGCGCTGTGCTCATACAGGGCACTCCTCGAACTCGAAGACCTGGCCATTGAGTTCTTGTGGGTCGATCTTGATCAACGCACGGCCGCCGACGGCCTCGGAGGATTCGATCCACTGGAACCGCGTGCCGCGTGACCGCAGATCCTCGGCCTTGGCAGCCAGATCGTTGACACCGATGCGGATGTAGTACGGACCCGGCCCCCAGTTATTGACGTAGTGGCCGGCGTCGGTGTTCCAGTAGGTCGCCTCGAGGACATCGAGGGTGGCACTGTTCGGCACGGTGAAACCCATACGCGCACGGCGGTAACCTTCGCTGCCGATGCTCTCGACCGGCCCGCTCGGTTCCCAATCGAGGTTGGTCGAGACCTTACGCAGGGTTTCATCGAGGTCGCGTACCAGGAAGCCACGGGCGGTGACGCGGACCATGTCGCCGGGCTTGAGATCACGCGGCTGCATCGGTGGCAACTGATACGTTTCCGGCGGCATCTGCAAAGGCTCGGTCGGCATGATCTCAATGCACAAACCGCCATCCACCGTGGGCTGGTAATACGGTTGCTCGGGAGTGGCACCCAGCCATAAGCGGTCGAAGGGCATTTCCGGGGTGCGCTGCGCCATGCGGAAAGGCAAGCGACGACGCATCAGTTTGTCTACCAGCGCGTCGAACTTGTCCCCGTGCAGGGCCAGCACGATGGAGTGCGTGATCATCGGCCGATGATGCCCCTGGAAATCCTTCAGGCTTTCCAGAAAGTCATGGAACAACGGATCACCGGGGTTCGGCCGATCCAGGTGCCACTGCGGTTCGATGCGCGTAGGCGACACCGCGAGGGATTTGTGTACCCGCAGGAAATGCGCAATATACGGGTGATTATCGAACGCCTGGCGCCAGCGTTCGTGTTTGTAGATGCCGAGCTTGTCGACCAACATTTCCGTCATGCCGTCCGGGTCCGGAACCATCATGTCGGCACTCATCAATAACTCGAACATTGTTCTCTCCTTGCAGTTGCCAGCCAGGTCTGTGCCCGGCTATTAGTCAGCGGACACGCCGGGGTAAGGCGAGCTCGGTCAATTGGGGTGCAGGTGCGCTGGCCGCGGGTTTGCGCGGTTCCTGTTGGGCGCGCGCGTCCTCCAGATCGAGGGTCACGCCGGCCTTGGAGTTGCCTTTCGGGTTGAGCAGGTAATGCGAGAGGGCCGGGATCAGCACCAGCGCACCGAGCATGTTCCACAGGAACATGAAGGTCAGCAGAATGCCCATGTCCGCCTGGAACTTGATCGGCGACCAGGCCCAGGTAATCACCCCGGCGGCCATGGTCAGGCCAACGAGCGCCACGACCCGACCGGTGAAATCCAGCGAGCGGCGATACGCAACCGCCAGGCTTCCACCGCGTTCCTGCACCGCCAGTTGCACACTGAGCAGATACAGCGCGTAGTCCACGCCGACACCGACACCCACGGCGATTACCGGCAAGGTGGCTACTTTCAGGCCGATCCCCAACCAGACCATCAGCGCCTTGCAGATGATCGTAGTCATCAGCAAAGGAATCAGCGCCACCAGGGTTGCGCGCCAACTGCGGAAGGTCAGCAGGCAGAGCAAGGCCGTAGCGCCATACACGGCCAGGTACATGGTGATGATGCCCTTCTCTACCTCAATGTTAGTGGCGGCCTCGATCCCGGCATTACCCGCAGCCAGGAGGAATTCCACAGGCTGCTCGGCGCCAGCGGGTGTGTTGTTTTCCTTGGCGAACTCTTCAGAAACTTTCAACACCCGGCTCAGTGTGTCGGCTTTGTGATCAGCCAGGTAGGCGATCAATGGAGTGACCGAGCACTGCTGGTTGGTGATGCCCGGTGCAGAAATCATCGCGGCATCCACCGCCGAGTTGGTGATCGCCTGGTCGCGGCTGATGCTCAACCATTTCGGGCTGCCTTCAGCCATGCCGGAGCTGATCATGCGCACGGTTTCGGCCAGCGACTGGGTGGTTTGTACACCAGGCGTCTGGCGCAGGCGCCAGGCCAGTTTGTCCATGCTTTGCAGCGACTGGTACAGACGGCAGCTGTCTTCGTTGGTCTTCATGATGACCACGAACTGGTCACTGGAAAGTCCGTAGTGGCTGGTGATGTAGGCGTTATCGCGGTTATAGCGCGAATCCGCACGCAACTCCGGTGCACCGGGATCCAGATCACCGACCTTGAGGTGCATCATCACCACGCTGCCAATCAGCGTCACCACCAGCGATACGGCAATCACCGCCGTGGCCATCGGCCGTTCGGTGAAGCGATCCAGGCCGCTCCACAGACGCCCGAGAAAACCGCGGTTTTCTGCGCCGGCCTGATCTTTGGCGATGGCGATACGCGCGGCTTTCTTACTGACGCCCAGGTACGACAACGCCACCGGAATCAGCAGCAACTTGGTGAAAATCAGCACGGCGACACCAATGCTGGTGGTCAGTGCCAGGTCGCGAATCACCGGAATATCAATGATCACCAGCACGGCAAAACCAACGATATTGGTCAGGAGCGCAGTCAAGCCAGTGAGAAACAAGCGGCGGAAGGTATAGCGCGCAGCAATGTATTTATGGGTGCCACGGCCAATGTCCTGAAGAATGCCGTTCATTTTTTGCGTGCCGTGGGAGATCCCGATGGCAAAAATCAGGAACGGCACCAGGATGGAGTAAGGGTCCAGTTCGTAGCCGAGGAGTTGCATCAAACCCAGCAACCACACCACCCCCGCCACTGCCACGCTCACCAGCAGCAAGGTACTGCGCAGGCAGCGTGTATAGAAATAGACGAACAACCCGGCGATCAGTACCGATGCGCCAAAGAACAGCATGACCGAATACAGGCCGTCGATCAGGTCGCCCACCAGCTTGCTGAAACCCACAATGTGGATGCCCACTTTGTCACTTTCCAGCGAGCGAATCTGCGCTTCCAGTTGCTTGGAAAAATCACCGTAATCCAGGGGTTGTCCGGTCTGCGGATTGGTATCGAGCAGCGGCGCGACAATCATGCTCGACCGGCCGTCGTTCGCCACCAGGTTGCCAATGATCCCGGAACGCATAATGTTGCGGCGCAAGGCCGTGATCGATTTGTCACTGCCGTCGTAATCCGATGGCATGACCGCACCGCCATCAATGCCCTCCTCCGTCACTTCTTTCCAGCGAACGATGGGCATCCACAGCGATTTCATCCAGGAGCGGTCGATGCCTGGAATCAGGTACAGGGTGTCGTTGACCTTTTGCAGCGCCAGCAGATAGTCGGCGTCGTAGATATCACCGGATTTGTTTTCCACCACGACGCGAATGCTGTTGCCCAGGCCTGGCAACTGGTTTTTATACGCCAGGTAATTCTTGATGTAAGGGCTGGAGCTGGGAATCATTTTTTCGAAGCTGGCATTGACTTGCAGCCGTGTAGCGAAGAAGCCCAGCACCACAGTGGCGAGCAAGCAGGCAACGACGACCACCATGCGATGACGGAATATGACCCGTTCAAACCAGCCACCGGAGTTTTTGTCAAAGTCCTCCAGGTTGGCAATCACTGGCATCCCGCTGTTGAATTTTTGCTCGACCATTTTTTCTTTCTCGTAGGGGAATCGTGCCGGGGGCTTTAGTTGGCCTGGGCGATATCGATGACCTTGGCGCCGCTGAAGCGCGTGACAAGCAGGCTCCCAGCCTGTTTGGTGGCACTGGCTGCATACACCTCGCCTACCCGCGCATCTGCCAGCGGGGTGACCTGCAAACTCTGCCGGTCAACGCTGACCAGTTGCCCACCCTGGCTCACGACGATCAAGGCATCACCCTGCTCGACAATGCTGACCAGGCTGCTATTGAGATTGGTTGCCACAGGCTGCCATTGCTGGCCGTCATCACGGCTGGCAAACAGGTTGCCGCGCAGCCCGTACGCCAGCAGCAGACCGTCGAAGGCGCGGACGCCGAAGTAAGTGCCGGTGTAGGGCGTATCGATTTTCACGAAACGTTGTTGCGGACCATCCAGACGCAGCAGCAAACCCTGCTCCCCGCCGATGTAAAAAGTGCCCGCTTGTTCCGCCAGTCCATACAGGTGCATGCGCCGATCGTTATCACTGCGCTCGGTCCACGGCTGCCAGTTCTGGCCGTCATCCGTGCTGTGCAACAACATGCCGAAGGCACCCACGGCAAATCCGTTGCCGTGCTCATCGAACATCACATCGAGAAAGGGTGCGGCCAACACGTCCGGCGTCGCCGAGGTACTGGCGGCCATAGCCACTTCCTTAAGCATCTGGGCTGCGGCTTCATCACCTTGTTCGGCCCGTGGGCCGTAGTAAGCGTTGAGCAAGGTCAACAAGCGGCGCCCGTCGAGCTGCACTTGCCAGCTTTGACCGCCATCGGTGGTGTGCATGACCACCGCATCGTGACCGACGATCCAGCCATGACGCTCGTCGCGAAACCGCACTTGCACAAGATCGCTGGACACCGGGCTATCGACCTGTTGCCAGGTGCGGCCCTCATCGATGGAGCGCTGGATCAACCCGTGCAGGCCGACGCCAATCATCGCGTCGCCCGCTGTGGCGACCGACAGCAAGGGTGCGGGCAGGTGTTCATCGATCCGCTGCGCCGGCACGTCGAGCGAATCGGCCGACAACGCGACGGCGCTGTAGGCAGGCGTCGTCAGCAATGAGCTCGCGCCGACCGCAAACGCGACTGCCAGGAGCAGACGCGAAGTGCAGAGAAGAAAAGAAGCAGGGCAAGGGCTAGTCATTATTTTTATTCCTTAACCATCCCGCGTGGCAAACACACCTGTTCTGCCTGCCCGGCTTGATGCGCAAACCGGCAGGCAGAACAGGCGAAATCACATCAGCGCTGGGTGACCCGAGCCACAATGGCTTCAGGATTCATGTCACGCTCGGAGAGTGGTTTGTCGATGAACTTGTAGCCGCCCTTCAAACCATCGTTGAGCAACGCGTACATGCCTTTGTTGAAGTCATACACGACGTTTTTCACGTTATAGGGAATGTTTTTGTCGTAGAGCTGGACGCCGCTGAGGAAGATCGAGCGATACAACGCGCCGCTCTTGTCCCAGGCGTCATACAGGCCGACGCCGAAAGTATCTTCATCCAGGTAGTAGGTGCGTTTGCTGTAGACATGGCGCATACCCGGCTTCAACGTGGCTTCCACGACCCACACCCGATGCAGCTCCCAACGCTCGTTCGCCGGGTTGGCGTGGTGCGGCATGAACTGGTCTTCCTGCTTGCCGACGCCGAAGTAGAATTTGTAGGCGTTGTACGGGATGTACATTTCCTTGCGACCGACCAGCTTGTAGTCAAAGCGGTCCTGGCTCCCGGAAAACATTTGCAGTTCGTCGAACAGCGTCACGCCACCCTGGCTGGCAACGGGTGTATCAAAGGCAAATTCCGGTGCGAGTTTTACCCGGCGCTGGCCTGGGGAATAACTGAACGAACGACGGGCCTTCGCCAATGGATCGAGGAAGTCAGTGAGCACCACCACTTCACCGGAGCGCCGCGCCGGATAGTCGTTGCGCGAGAACACTCGTGCGTACATCAGTGGATCGCGATCCGCCTGAGTCACCTGGTAGTACGGGGTTTCTTCGAATGTCGCCTGTTCAGCGGTCTTGGTGATCGAGCCGTTGGCGTCGACTACCCAGCTGTTGGACGAAGTCGTGGTCGAGTAGCCGGTGCCGATTTTGTAGCGCACCTGCTGGTTCCACATCACTTCATTGCCGGTCTTCGGAATCGGGAACGGCAGGCCGCCACGGCAAGATGGATCAACGGCCAGGCCATCTTTCTGGATCGCGCAGCTGCTGGCGTTTCGCACGGTGGCATCGAGTACCGCTTTGGGATAGGCAGTCGTGCGATGGCTTGGGTAAATGTCGATGTAGTAAGTCGGGTATTTCTTGATCAGGGTTTTCTGCCCCTCACTGAGCTTGTCCGCATACTTGTCGACGTTTTTGGCGTCAATGCGAAACAGTGGCTTTTCATCTTTGAACGGATCAACCCAAAACCCGCTGTCGGGCTTGAAACCCGCCGGAGCGGTGGTAAGGCCGCCCTCGTAAGCGGGGATCGTGCCATCGGCGTTACCGGCCTGAATCGCTCCGAACTGCGTCAGGCTCTTACCCAGGTCCGAGGCGTCGCCAGCAGCGGCGGCTGTGAGGCTACAGGTCGCAAAACTCATCAGGACGGCAGTTAATGCAAGTGGACGTTTCATGAACACGTTCTCCGATTCTTGTTTGATTTATCAGAAGGAGGTCTTGAAGGTAAAAGCCAGCCAGCCGCGGTCTTCACCGCCTACGTTGCCGTTACCGGCGACGGTGCCATTGGCCAGGTTCTTCGGTTGGGCCGCTGTGTCGGCATAACGCAGGCCGAACTCATACAGCTGGGCATAAGTGAGTTTGACGCCGACGGAGTAAGCCAGCGCGCCTTCGCTGCCGCCACCGGCTGTTGGTGCGTTGCCATGCAGGCCGTAGTTGACGGTGAGAGGTACATCCATGTCCCAGGAGGGGAAGATCGAGATGTATTGCGGAGTGTAGTTGACCGCGACCGCATAATAATCTTTCGAGGAGCAGCCATCCGACTCGCTGCCGGACCCGGCGATACCTGGCGTTCTGGCATTGGTACAAGCGGCTTTTCCGACACCTTTATAGAGCTCTTCGTGTTCAGTCACGCGATCCAGGTGGCTGTAGGCGAACTCACCCACTAGGGTCGCGTTGTTCGAAATGAAGTTACGCGGCACGCCGTAAACGGCGTTGGCAATAAAGTGAATGGTGTCGCCGCGCGGGCCTTCGTCGTCCAGCGCGCTGACGCCAGTGGCATTCAAGGCACCGTTCATGCGGTAGGACAGTTCAGAGCCGACCGCAACCGTGTTGAAAACCCGAGCAAAACTGACGCCTGCCAGCTTCACGCCACGCGGGTAAACAACCCGGTACGAACCCAGCGCTGCCTTGACCTGTGGGGCCAGCCAAGGCTGGTAGTCGTCGAACTGGCGATAGTAGGCGCCGAACGTCGATTCGACATCTTCAACGTTGAGTTTGGCCATCACGCCCCAGTTTTTGCCATCGCGACCGAAGCGCGAATCCTGACGCTGCAACGTCGCTCCGTTAGGCGCTACCGGCAGTTGGTCCGGACCTTCGAACAAAGGGTCGGCCGCGCCGAAATAGGTACCCCCATAAGGAATGCGCGTGGGCTCCCATTCGTAGAAGTATTGACCGGCAACCGAAAGGTGATCAGTGACCTGGGCCTTGGCCGAGATCTGCCCCACCGGCAGAAACACTTCCTTGGTTTCGATACCCGGGCTGGTCGAGGCTTTCACGCCATCGCTGGGGGCCTGGGAGTAGGACACGGCGTGAGCGCCGAACAACAGGCTTTCACCCCAATAGTTGGTGTGACGACCGACTTTCACGTTGACCGGTGTGTCGCCGATGTTGAAGTTGCGCCAGACAAAGGCATCGAGAATCTCTCCCGACGGGCCGTTCATGTAGCGCTTCACTTCGTCGCTGTAACGATTGTTGTGATAGCTGGTGGCGTAGCCGGGAACGTTACTTTTCACATCGTGATCGTTATAGGCCTGGTCAAACCAGCCGGCACCACTGAGGCGTCCACCCCACTCGTTGAGGTAGGAAAAGTCGAGTTCGCTCAACACATCGAGACGATTTGTAACAATGTCGCCTTTATCGAACTTGCCGTCGGACTCGTCGAAGTTCGGCGTGTTCATGATGCGACTGTCCTGACTGTCAGTCCGCATGCCCAGGTTGTAGCGGACCGTGTTGTCCCAACGCAGGCGATAATCAGGGTTCGGCAGATCGAAAGAGAGCGCCATGACGCCTTGAGAGCCGCCAACCATCATCAGCGTAAGCGCACCTTGAGCCAGTACCAGCCGACTCTGCTTGGTCTTATGATTCATACACACTACCTTTTATTGTTATTTTCAGTCGCTATGTGCGTTCAAACGGTCGCTCCAGCGATATGCGCTACCCCACAATATCGTTGAATGTCTCGCCTGGACAGTCCGCTGAAGAGGTCTGGCACGCATCCAGACCCACTTTCCTCCTCAGTTGAAAGTCACCGTAACGGATCACAAAATAAAATTCCACATAAAGATTTGCATTCTCCATATAGAATTTCACACCCGTCAAGGTGAAGAATCGTTCCAGCAAAGGCGTTTCGCCGGTAAATACTGCACACAAAACAGATAAACGTTCAAATAAACTTTGACGCTTTTGTGCTTTGGGCTTTCAATAGCCCCTGCCATCCCACAGAACGCCTGGCGTTGCGCGGGTAAAACGGCAGTGAACCGCCAGAAGAAAAACAAGAGGAGCCACCATGAATATTGATTTGAGTGCCAAACGCGTGATCATCACGGGCGCTTCGCGGGGCATTGGTCTGGCCATCGCCCGGGCATTCGCAGCTGAAGGGGCGCGGGTAGCGATATGCGCCCGTAGTGCGTCAGACGTCCGGGAAGTCGGCGCGCAACTTGCGGAACACGCCCAGGCGGTGATTGCCCGGGCTGTCGACGTGACGGACAGTGAGGGGGTCAAGGCGTTTGTTGCTGAAGTTGCACACGCGTGGGGCGGGGTCGATGTGTTGGTGAACAACGCCGGTCAAGGCCGTGGCGGCAACCTCGACACCCTCACTCCGGAAGTCATCCTCGAACATGCCAACATTCTGCAGATGGGGCATTTCCGATTCGTGCAGGCGGTGGTGCCGTTCATGCGTGAACAGCGCTGGGGACGGATCATCGAAATCAACGCCTTGGCCGGGGTGATTCCGACGCCCGACGGAATTCCCTCAGTAATCAATCGCGCATCGTGCATCGCCCTCTCCCGCTCATTGGGCATGTCACTGCCCAAAGACAATATCCTGGTCAACAGCCTGAACATGGGTTGGATCGATACCGGTCAATGGGATCGTCACTACAAGGAAATGGGACCTGGCGTCAGTCGCGAGGAGTTCGACGCCATGGTGATGAAGGTGGTACCGCTCGGGCGTTATGGCAAACCTGAAGACGTTGCCGGTATGGCGCTGTTCCTGGCCAGTGAATATGCCAGCTTCATCAGCGCCGCCTCGATTGACATTGCCGGCGGCATGGGTGGGCAGATTGCCTACTTTCCAACCCTCAAACGCGATTTTGCCGCGACGATTGCGGCACGTAACGCTGCCAGCGAATAACACCAAAACATATCGACAAACTCTCCGGTGCGTAGTGCGCACCCTCAACGTTGGCGCCCCCGTGATGAACTTGCTGTTCCCTGTTCTTGCCACGCTGATCTGGGCCGCCAGTACCGTGGTCAATCGCCTTTCGGTTGGGGTGATTGACCCCGCAGCCATTTCCTTTTACCGCTGGCTGGTCGCGTTGCTGGTGTTGTCACCGGTGATGTTGCCCAAGGTCTGGCGGTTGCGGCAGCAGATTCGGCCGCACCTGCCCAAGTTGTGGCTGCTGGGCTTGCTCGGCATGTCGCTGTACCAGTCGCTGGCCTATTTCGCCGCGCACACTGTCAGCGCCACTTCCATGGGCCTGATCCTGGCGACCATGCCCCTGCTCACCGTGCTGCTCGCCTTTCCCCTGCTCAATACCCAACCGACCGCGACGTTATTGGTCGGTGCTCTGGTGTCGTTTGCCGGGCTGACGTGGTTGCTGGCCGCAGGCGACCTGCCCTCGCTCTGGGCACACGGGGTTGGCCAAGGGGAATTGATGATGTTGCTGGCCTCGCTGTCGTACGCGTTGTACTGCGTGCTGGTCAAGCGCTGGCAGATTCCCCTGCCGACCTGGGAAAGCCTTTACGTGCAAATAATCTGCGGCACCCTGCTGTTGGTGCCGCCCTTTGTGCTGGCCCCTTCGATAGCCCTGACAACCGCAAATGTCCCGCTGGTGTTGTTCGCGGGTCTGTTTGCCTCAGCGCTGGCGCCCGGCTTGTGGATGCGTGGTTTGCAAACCCTGGGGCCAGAAAAAACCGCCGTGCTGATGAACCTGGTCCCGTTATTTACCGCGGTGTTGGCGATTGTGTTGCTGGGGGAAACATTGCACCTGTACCACGCGGTCGGAGGCGGATTGATTTTACTGGGAATTGGATTGGCGCAATGGAAACCCGCGCGGGTAGTGACCGAAGTCGTGACCTAGGCGACCAGCAAGGTATCGCGCAATGTCTGCAAGCCTTTCTGGCTCAAACCACTGAAGCGCTGCAGGTAAAGATCCAGTCCACCGTACTCGGCGTCGATCACTGCATACGCAGCATTCAAGTACTCGGGACGGGCATCCAGCACTGCATCAATGGCCGCCTCGCTGACCGCTTGGCCGACCAGGTGGCTCACCGTGGTGCTCATGGCCTGCTGACGCGCCACCTCCAGCTGACTGAAGCGACGTGCCGAGAGCACATAGTCGGCCATGATGTGCTCCGGTGCGACGCCCAGTGCGTGCAGCAGCAACATCACCGCGACCCCGGTGCGGTCCTTGCCCGCCGTGCAATGAATGAGCACCGATGCATTGCGGGTAGAGAACAGCTCGAACAGCGCTGGCAACAACGGCGCCAACAGGTGCGGAAGTTGCCGGTAGACCTCCAACATCATGTTTCGCGCGCCCTGAGTCTCTGGATTATCAGCGAGCATGGCGGCAATCCGTGGGTCGGCACGAACATCACCAAGCACCTCCAGGTGGAGTTGCGCGATAGCCGAATCGGGTACGCCGCTCGGGTAACGCTCACGCTCTGCGGCGCTGCGTAAATCGCAGACGGTTGTCAGGCCGATCCGCCGCAAGGTCTGCCAGTCTTCAGCGGTCAGTCGATCCAGCTGTTCTGCCCGTAACAGGTAATGGTCGCCGATACGACGACCACAACCGGTGGGAATACCTTTGAGGCTGCGAAAGTTATCCGCACCCTGCAAGCGCAACTCTTCCTGCCCGACCATTCTCAATCCTCCAGTAGATGTTGATAGGCCTGCGTTAACGGACGCGCGCCCTGCCCCAGTGTCGGCGTACGGCGAGGCTTACGCCCATGTGTGAGCAAACGCACGGTATCAAAATCTTCTGCAGCGGCGAAGAAACGTTCCACCATCGGCAAACCGTCCTGCCCCCAGTCATCCATATTCGACATCCAGGTCTGCATCCCCCAAACCGGCCAACGGCGAAACTGTTCCCAGGCAGCGTCCTGGTCAAGCACGCCTTCGGCACCGAGGCTGATCAGTTTTTCGCGGTACACCCGCAGCAGGCGTTGCGCATCGGCGCGCCGTTCCTCGACGGTTAAGGCCCCCAGCATAAAATAGGCGATATCGCGCCATGGCCGGCCACGCCTCGACAGTTGCCAATCCAGCCAGATACGTTGGCCGTCGCTGCGTAAAAAACTGTTGCCCTGATGCGAATCACCATGGATCAGGCAGCTGGGTGACGACTGTTCGCGCTCGAAAGCTGCCAATTCATCAAACGCATGGCTGAACAACTCCGGTGTCTCATACATCCATTTCGGCAACAGGCGTTGGTACTCCGGTTTGCGCAGATTGACCTTGATGTAGTTGTACATACGCAGCAGGCCGTCGCAGTCCACCGGGTTGGCCATCGACACCGGCAGCCAGCCCTGGCCCCGTAGCTGCGGACTGTTCCAGGTGGCAGCATGCAACGTCGCCAGTGACTCCAGCCCCCGAGCGACGCCATCCACGCCCAGGTGATCGGTGCTATGGCCAAATTTCCCGGCGGCCAGACCAAGGTCTTCCATCATCACCACGCCTCGACCGCCGCCATCGGCGTCCCAGTCGGTGAGATAGGTGTCTGGCAGTGGCGCATCGGACCAGCCGTGCGCCAAATGATAAAAGCGCGCTTCCAGCTCACAGATATCGCCGCTCTCGAAACCCTCGGACCAATTCGACTTCAGGCACACGTGCGCAGGAATACCCGCGTGCTGACCGACCTCATTCAACTCAAGCCTGACGCGGAATTTGGTGGTGTGACCGTTTCGAACTTCCACTGCCGTTAACGCCAGCACCTCGACGCCCGGATAACGCGGCTGCAATAGCTGAGTTAGCCAGGCTGCGGTAATTTCGCTCAGGTGCCGTGGCAACCGTCCGCTGCGCTGCGGGTAGGGCCGCCCCAGCGAGCTATCCGTCACGGCGTCAGCACCCGACCAGCGTTGGCCGGCACCTTCAGCTTGAGCAGTTCGATCGCGTTACCGCTGCGAATCCGCTCGCGGTCTTCAGCGGACAAGCCGATGCCTTCGGTCAGATCGCCATGGTCGTAGGCCCCGCCAAAGTTAGTGCCGTACAACAGGCGCTCCGCCCCCACCACCTCGGCAACGCCACGACGCAAGCCCGGCGCATGAACGTCAAGGTCGAAGTAAAAGTTCTGCAGGTAATCCATCAACGGACGCTGATTGCGCGAGTCCGGTGCCATGGCCCGGTTCAGTTCGCTCAGGCGCCCCAACTGGAAAACCGCCATGCCACCGGCATGGGTGATGTAGGTTTTCAAGGTCGGGAAAACATCCAGCGCGCCACCGCAGATCAGGTACCAGAAGAACAGTGTTTCATCGACGCAGTCACCGACGATGGAGGTGGTTTCAAACTTGTCGTCCGTGTGTTTTTCGCCCCAGTAAATCGACTGATTGAAGCCATGCACCATGATCGGTACATCCAGCTGGGTGAGTTTTTCCCAGACGGGGAACAGGCGTTCGTCGTGAGCCTCCAGGCCATTGAAGTTGGCCCCGCCGACGCACACACCCTTGGCGCCCAACTGAGTCACTGCGCGTTCAATTTCCTTGGCCGCATTCAGCGGATCCGCGAGGTTGGCGTGGCACCAGAAATCGAAGTGGTCGGGATCAGCCCGACAAAATGCCGACAACTCGTCATTGCAGATGCGCGCGTATTCGTTAGCGAAATCTCCCGCCCAATACATAAAGCAATGAGACGGCGTGGACATCACCAGTTTGTCGACACCCCGCTCGGCCATCAGCTGGCGACGGCTGGCGTGGCTCATGCGCGCGAGGATATTGGCCTGCGCTTCGGCATCCGTCGCGGCTTTGACCGGTTGCTTGGTGCCGAGGGAAAAATGCCCCACGGTCAGCCCCTGCACTTTCATGAATGGCCCCCAGAACTCGTGACGGTTCAGCATGCCCTCAGTCAGCAAGTGGGCGTGGACATCAATCAGCATGGCGTTCTCCTTGTTGTAATTAGCCAGCAGACCGAACGACCCGCTCGCAGGGCATC
This sequence comes from Pseudomonas sp. ANT_H12B, assembly GCF_008369325.1. GTDB lineage: Bacteria > Pseudomonadota > Gammaproteobacteria > Pseudomonadales > Pseudomonadaceae > Aquipseudomonas. The sequence goes on from NZ_VOBI01000004.1 coordinate 141,262, forward strand.
CGGATCAATTTAAGGGATAACTGCACCCTCAATAATATAAACACATTTCTAATATGTGTTCATTTAAATATGAGTCGCAGGGCTACCTTTTATAAAATCCGCACAAAAAAAAGCGGCCCTCTCAGGCCGCAAATGCGTGTTCAACCGATGAAATCAGCGTTGGGTCTCCTGGGAAACAATCGACTCAGGCTTCATGTCACGCTCCGATAACGGCGTGTCGTGCACCCGATATCCGCCCTTGAGGCCATCGTTGAGCAAAGACCACATGCCTTTGTTGAAGTCATAGCTGACGTTTTTTACCGTGTACGGCAGGTTTTTGTCGTACAGCTGCACGCCACTCTGGAACAGCGCGCGATACAGCACCCCGCCCTGGTCCCAGGCGTCATACAGGCCGGCACCAAACGTGTCTTCGTCGAGGTAGTAGGTGCGCTTGCTGTAGACGTGGCGTTTGCCCGGTTTCAGAGTCGCTTCCACCACCCACACCCGGTGCAGTTCCCAGCGCTCGCAAGCCGGGTTGGCATGATGCGGCTTGAACTGTTCTTCCTGGCCGCAACTGAAGTAGAACTTGTAGGCGTTGTACGGGATATACATCTCCTTGCGGCCCACCAGTTTGTAGTCGAAACGGTCCTGGCTACCGGAGAACATCTGCAATTCGTCGAACAGGTTCACACCGCCCTGGTTGGGCACCGGCGTGTCGTAGGCGAACTCCGGCGCCAACTTGATGCGGCGCATGCCTGGGGTGTAGCTCCAGGCACGCCGTGGCTGGCTTTGCGGGTCGAGGTAGTCAGCGAGGATGATCAGTTGCCCGGCGCTGCGGGCCGGATAACTGTCCAGTGCCCAGGCGCGGTAGTACAACTGCGGATCGCGATCGGTCTGTTGAGTCTGGTAGTACGGCGCCTCCTCCATGGTCGCGGACTCGGCGGTCTTGGTCACCGAACCCTGAGAATCCACTACCCAACTGTTGGACGAAGCCGTGGTGGTGTAACCCGTTCCCTTGTAGCGCAGTTGTTGATTCCAGATGACTTCATTGCCGTTCTGCGGAAGCGGGAACGGCAGCCCGCCTCGGCATGCCGGATCGACTGCGAGGTTGTCCTTGGTCGTGCGGCAGTTACTGGCGTTGCGCACAGAGGCATCGAGCAACGCTTGCGGGTACGCCGCGGTCCGGTGGGTCGGGTAAATATCCAGGTAGTAGTCGGGAAATTTACTCAGCAGCATTTTTTGCCCGCCGCTCAAGCGGTCGGCGTATTGCTCCATGTTTTTCGAGTTGATCCGCAGCAGCGGTTTTTCATCCTCGAAGGGGTCGGCCCAGAAGCCGCTGTCGGGCTTGAAGCCTGGCGGGCTCTGCGTCAGGCCGCCGGTATAGGGAGGAATGCTGCCATCGGCATTGCCCGCGATAATTGCGCCGAACGGCGTCAGGGTTTTTCCGATCTGTGCAACCTGGTCGGCCGGTGCCGCAGCCAGGCTGGCGGTGGCGATGCTCAACAGCGCCACCGCCCATGCAAATTGTCCTTTCATAAACAGATACTCCGCTTCTTGGCTTTTTTAGATGGAGGTTTTGAAGGTGAAGGCCAGCCAGCCACGGTCGGTTCCGCCCACGGCGCCGTTGCCCCCGACGGTGTCCCCGGGAATGTTCTTCGTTTGAGCGTCTGTATCGGAATAACGCAAACCAAATTCATAACGCTGGGCATACGTCATCTGCACGCCGGCAGACCAGGTCAGCGCGCCTTCGTTACCACCGCCGGCACTGGCTGCGTTGCCCGACAGGCCATAATTGACGGTCAACGGTACGGTCATGTCCCAGGACGGGAGTACCGACAGGTATTGCGGTGTGTAATTGACGGCGATGGCCGCGTAATCCCGGGTCGAACAACCGTCGCGCTTGTCCCCTGAACCGGGTGTGCCGACGCGGGGGTCAACGCAGTTATTGTTGTTTTCACCCAGATAAAGCTCTTCGTGCTCGGTCACTTTGCGCAGGTGGCTGTAGGCGAACTCGCCGATCAGCGTGGCGTTGTTGGCGATAAAGTTACGCGGCACGCCATACACAGCGTTGGCGACGAAGTGGTACGTATCGCCACGCGGTCCTTCGTTGTCGGAAGGATCAACGCCGACCGCGTTCAACGCACCGCCCTTGCGATAGGAGATCTCGCTGCCGATCGACACCGTGTCGAGCACGGTCGAAAGACTCAGGCCGACCAGTTTGACGCTGCGCGGGTACACCAGGCGGTAGCTGCCGGTAGCGGCCGAAACTTCTGGCGCCAACCAGGGTTGGTAGTCATCGAACTGGCGGTAGTAAGCGCCCACCGTCGATTGAATCGCCTCGACGTCGTATTTGGCCATTACGCCCCAGTTGGCGGAGTCACGACCGTATTTGGACTTCTCCCGGTTAAAGGAAAAACCAGGTGCTACAGGCAAACGGTCCGGGCCTTCGAAGAACGGGTCCGCTGCGCCGAAGTAGGTGCCGCCGTACGGAATGCGCGTGTAGTCCCATTCGTAGAAATATTGAGCGGCCAGTGTCAGGTTGTCGGTGGCCTGAGCTTTGACGGATATCTGCCCGATGGGCAAGAACACTTCCTTGGTTTCAATGCCAGGACTGGTCACTGCCTTGGCACCATCCAGAGGCGCTTGCGAGTAGGAAATCGCATGGGCACCGAACAGTAGCCCCTCGCCCCAGTAATTGGTATGCCGGCCGATCTTGACGTTCACCGAAGCATCGCCCAGGCGCAGGTTTTTCCAGACGAAGGCATCGAGGATTTCCCCTGAAGGGCCTTCGACGTAACGCTTCACTTCAGAGCTGTAGTGGTCGTTGTCGTAGCTGGTCTGGTACCCGGCAACATGACTGCGCACCGTGTCATTGTGGTACGCCTGGTCGTACCAGCCGGCGGCGCTGAGGCGTGCCCCCCAGTCTTTACGGTAGGCAAAATCGAGTTCAGTGAGCAAGTCGATGCGGTTGGTGACGATGTCACCCTTGTCGAACTTGCCGTCCGATTCATCGTAGTTAGGGTTGTTCATGATGCGCCGGTCTTGCCCCTCCGTTCGCATCCCCAGGTTGTAGCGCAGGGTGTTATCCCAACGCAGATGAAAGTCTGGATTAGCCAGTTCGATCGGCGCAGCCATCACCGCTCCACCGTAACCAAACGCCATTTTCCCTACCGCCAGCAGTACCATGGCCCGCTGGGCTCGCATGCGTCCCTGTTTGCTCATCTTTTTCATGCAAACCACCTTTTGTTTTTATTGTCAGTCGTTTTGTCTGCTCCCCGCTCGCGGGGTGTCATGGCTAGCGGCCGATGGGGTAGATGATGGATTTCTCCTGGGTGAATTCTTTAAGCCAGTTCGGCCCGAACTCACGGCCCAGTCCTGAACGTTTGAAGCCGCCGATGGGCGCATAAGGCAAGCTGCCGCTACCCCCATTGAGGTACACACTGCCGGCACGAATTCGTCGAGCCATGGCATAGGCGGTGGCGGCATCTGCAGAGGAAACAGCGGCGTTGAGGCCAAACCGCGAATCGTTGGCAATGGCAACCGCCTCGTCATCACTGTCGAAACCGATCACCACCCCCACCGGCCCGAAGATTTCCTCCTGGGCGATGAGCATGTCGTTGCTTACGTCATCGAACAGGGTGATGTCGCTGAAGAAGCCCTGGCGCAGATGCGCAGGTCGTCCACCACCGCAGACCAGCGTGGCCCCGGCGTCGCGGCCGCTGGCGATGAAATGCTCGACCTTGGCGCGCTGCGACTCGCGGATCAGCGGGCCCATCATCACGCTCGGGTCCGCCGGGTCACCGACCTTCCACTGCCCGGCAATGGCTTTGGCGCACTGCACGAATTGCTCGCGTACCGAGTGATGCACAACGAAGCGGGTGAGCAATGCACAGCCCTGCCCCGCGTTGACCGCCAGCCCGGCGACAGCTCCCAGCGCGGTGGCCTGAATGTCGGCATCGGCGCGCACGATCAACGCCGATTTGCCGCCCAGTTCCAGATGCACGCGCTTCAGGGTCGGCGCCGCCTGACTCATGATGCTCATGCCGACCGTTTCCGAACCGGTGAACGAGACCATGTCCACCCGCGGGTCGCTGCTCAACAAGCCGCCCACTTCAATACCGCCGGTGACAATGTTGAGTACGCCCTGGGGCAGGCCGATTTCTTCAGCGATCTGACCGAACAACAGCGCCGAGTACGGGGTAAATGGCGAAGGCTTGAGCACCAGGGTGTTGCCGGCCAGCAAGGCCGGAAACACCTTGGCCAGGTTAAGAAGAAACGGAAAGTTATAGCCGGTGATGCCGGCCACCACGCCGATGGCCTCACGCTCCACCGTGCCGCTGCCGAGAATCATCGGCCCTGCCGGGTTGAACGGATTGGGATTGGCCTGCACCGGAATCTGCAAGCTGTCGCTGTGCACAGACTGCTCGATCGCGGTCAGCACATGGCCCAGCGGCATGTCCACCTGCATGGCATAAGTCACGCCTTGGGAACAGCCGACCTCAGCGATAATCAGCGCGGCAATTTCCTCCCTTTTTGCCACCAAAGCTGCGTGCATCCGCCGCATGTACCCGGCCCGTTCGGCCATGCTCAACCAGGGCCAAGGGCCGTTATCAAAGGCGTTGCGTGCGGCGGCGATGGCTGCGTCGGCGCTCTGCAGATCACCATTCGGTGCATGACCGATGACCGCTTCGGTGGCCGGGTTGAGCACTGCTTCGCGCGGACCGTCAACATCCACCCACGCGCCATCGATGTACAGCTTGTCCAGCTGGGTAAAGGGAACACTCATGGTGTTGGATCTCCTGAGACTTTGCCGGTGATAATTTCTGCAGCGCGCATGGCAATGGCCATGGCCGGGGCATTGGTGTTACCGGAAACCAGGCACGGCATCACCGAAGTGTCGACCACACGCAGGCCCTCGACGCCGCGCACACGCAGTTGCGGATCGAGCACCGACGCGCTGTCGGCACCCATGCGACAGGTCCCGGAAACGTGATAGGCGGTCTGGCCGAAGCGGCGGAACGCAGCAAGAATTTGCGCGTCGCTTTCTACCTCCGGTCCCGGTGTCAGCTCGCCGACAATGAATGGCTTGAGCACCGGCTGTGCAGCCAGACGGCGGAACCAGCGAAACAAGGCAATTGCGGAAGTGCGATCGATCTCGGCGCTCAAATAATTGGCGTTGATCCGGGGTGGAACCGTGGCGTCCGCCGATTGAATGCGCACCTCACCCTGGCTCTGCGGACGCAGGAAATAGCCACCGATGGTCAGGCCGGGCTCCTTGTCGATTTCGACCTTGTTACCGTCGCCATCCATGGAATAGAGGCTGACGCCGATTTGCGCGTCCGGACGATCCAGCTCCGGGCGCGTCTTGATGAAACCACCGGCCTCGTGAGCGGCGTGGGTCATCGGTCCTTTCTTGCGCAAAAAGTATTGGGCCACTGCACCGAGTAACCCAATCCCATGGAAGCAGTGATTGAAGCTGCCACGGGTGACCCGATACTGCATGGCCATGTACACGTGCTCACGCAGGTTACGCCCGACCTCGGGGGCGTCGTGCAGCACACTGATACCCAGCGAGTTCAACAGTGCGGCCGGGCCGATGCCAGACAGTTGCAACAGCTTCGGCGATTCAATGGCACCGGCGCACAACAACATCTCGCGGCGCACTTCGAAGCGTTCCTTGCCGGCGCTGTTGTTGACCTGCACGGCACAGGCACGGTGATTGCTGAACTCGATGCGTTGAACATCCGTGCCGGTCATTAACGTCAAATTCGGACGTGCGCGCACCGGATCGAGAAAGGCCTTGGCGGCACTGAATCGCTGGCCTTTCCAGGTGGTTTGCGGCTGATAGCCGAAGCCACCCTGAGTGACCGAGTCGATATGATTGGTGTCTTCAGTGCGCGCCACACCCAGCTCACCGGCCGCGCTGATGACGGCATCGCACAGGGCGTGGCCCGATGGGTGCACCGTGACTTTGAGCGGGCCACCGACTCCGCGCCATTGGCTCTTGCCCAACTGGTGGTCTTCGAGGGCGACAAACTGCCGGCCCATGTCTTTCCAGCCCCAGCCCGCGCAGCCTTGCGCTTCCCAATGATCATAATCAGCGGGTGCTCCCCGTACATAGACCATGCCGTTGACCGAACTGGAGCCGCCAATCGTTTTGCCTTTGAGCCATTGCTCATCGCTCATACCCTCACCGCGTGCAGCCTTGTAGCTCCACACATGCGGATTGCCGGGGCTGAGCAGTTTGCCAATGCCACGGGGCATGGCAATCAACGGACTGGTGTGATCCGGTCCGCTCTCGATCAGCAGCACCGAAACGTTCGTGTCGGCAGACAAGCGATTGGCCAGGACGCAGCCGGATGACCCCGCACCGATGATGATGTAGTCGTAGGTTTTGCTCATTGTTGTTCTTCTTTTGCGGGTTGCTGAAAGTCTTCCATTACCAAGGCGGCACTCACCGGTGTTCGTCGGATGTATCGCGAACCTCGATGACCCGTTCCGGGCAGGCACGGGCACCGCGGGTTGCCAGCCGCTCTTGCCCAATCGGCACACTTAAGCCGTTGCTGGCGATGTAGCCGTTGTTATCGAGTGGATAGAGCGCGGGCGCGACGTTGTTGCAGCGGGCATGACCTACGCAGCCGGATTGGTTGATAGGCGTTTTCGCCGTGGGCGGTGAGCTCTGCCCATAGATCGAAATCGCGGGCAAGGTGCTTGGGAATGTGCGCAGGAACAGGTGCAGGCGTTTCAGGAGCGTTATTCATTATTGTTCTCCAGGTCTCTATCGGACTGGAGAAACGGTAAGGCCGCAGACGCAAAGCCACAACGAACAGAAGCGCAAATCTGTACGGCATAGACGGAATTAATTAACACTTTCGCCGAATATGTTCTAAAAATAATCCTGCTGGTGCAAAAAATCCTCTGTCATTGTGTTCTGATCACCGCCGGGAAGCTCTTGTACCCGCCGTCATGAAACCAATAAAAAGCGCTGCCGAGGTTAAGAATGTCTCACCTAGCTTCCGTGCAAACAGCCGATAAAAATCACGCCAGTCAACGCCACGCCTTGCGTTCCCAACGCACCCGGGAATTGTTGCTGGACCACATGTATCGCCTGGCGCTGGAAAAGGGCTACGAAGGAATTACGGTCCAGCAATTACTGGACAGTACAGGGGTCGCGCGCTCCACCTTCTACGCGCACTTTCGCGACAAGGAGGACCTGATCGTCGCCGGGTACGAAGCCATTGGCGTTCCCTCGACCAAGGTCACCGAAGTTGATGGCGACCGCCGTGTCCTGCTGGATGTTTCGGCCTGGCTGTTCAGCGCCACCGAACGTCATGCGGCACTGACAACGGCGTTCTTCAGCGGCCCGGGACAGAACGTGATTCTCGCGCACCTGGAAAATATCCTGATCATCCAGGTCCGGGAACACTACCGGAAACAGGGCCTGTACCAAATCGATCAACTGCGTGGCGAGGCCGCCGTGCGCTGTTTCGTCGGTGCCCTGGTGGGGCTGTGGTTGTGGTGGGTGCGCCACGACTATCCGAACCCGGCGCGGGAAATGACCGAAACCTTCGACAGCCTGATGAACAACGGCACCTGGCCGCCTGACAACAACGTGCGCCAGTAGCGGGATCAAGAGGCGCAGGCCATGATCAGAAACTGTCGGAATGCCTGGGTCGGTGCCGACAAACAGTTATCCGGCAGCCAGATCAGCCCCAGTTCCATGGGTGGAATCACATCCACCAGCGGCCGGATTTCAATCTTCTTGCCTTCCAGAGACCAGGCCCGGTACAGCATGTCCGAGAGAATGGTCACACCGAAACCATGCCCCACCAGCCCGCGCAATGCCTCCATGGATGAGGTACGAAAAGCCACCTTGGGTGCCAGTCCGCGGGATTCCCAATAGCGCATGGTCGAGGTCTCCCCCTCATCGACCGTGGCCAGGATATAGGCATGCTCGGCGACGTCTTCGAGATTGATCGAGGTGGCAGACATCAATGGGTGCTGACTTGCCAGCCAGAGTTGGCGGCGCGAACGAATTAGCACATGGTGAGCGAAACCGTGCAAGTTCGGCGTATTGGAGACAATTGCCAGGCCCAAGTCGAGGTCGCCATTGCTCAGGGCCGCTTCAATGCTCTGGCGGTCCATGTCGATCAGGTCGATCTCTACCTGAGGGTAGCTACGTTTGAAGCGTGCCAGCAGCGCTGGCAGAAAGTAACCGAGCACCGTGTAGGAGGCACCCACACGCACGGTTCCTTGCATCGCATGGCCGAGAAACAGCGGTTCACTGAGAGCGTCCTGCAGCGTGTCGAGAATGTGCCGCGCATGCTGGGAAAACTTGTTGCCTTCAGCGGTCAGCGCCACGCCATGGGGCAAGCGGTCGAACAAGCTGACGCCCAAGGACTGTTCCAGATGCAACACCGCCGCAGTAATCGCCGACTGCGATACATGCGCCTTCAGCGCCGCCTGGGAAAACTGGCCGGCGTCGGCGGCGGCAACGAAATAGCGCAGTTGGCGCATGGAAATATCTTTGCCTTTCGTCATCTGATTTTCTGATACCTGCCGCCTGAATATATGAAACAGCTCGGTCCACGGGCTGGTTACACTCGAGACCGGGTAGCTGCCCTGACGTATCGTTATCCTTCGAATTTCAGCGCCAATAATAAAAATGGCTGAAGGTTGAAAAATGAACGCGATCCACTACAGCGAGTACGACTGTGAAGCGTCAGGTAATTTCCTGACCGAAGCTTCATTGGCCAGGCAAGGCTTCGACATCCGGGTTGAACACGCGCAATGGTCCAACACTGGCACTGCCTTGATAGAAACCGGCGACAGTTGCCTGTTGCGCTTGATGCTGCCGGCCAGCTCGCAGATCAAGCCTAACTGCGGCGGTTTTTCCAGCCACGGTGCGCCTCAATTCCAACCCCTGGGCAAGCTGTTGTTCATTCCCCATGGCACCGAGTTCCACCTGCGTCACGATGCCGGAGAGCAAAAGGCCCTTGTGTGTCTATTCGACCCCTCCTCACTCGGCGTCCTGGGCAGCTATCGCTGGAACTGGCAGGACAACGTCAGCGCAGCCATGCTCAACCTGCAAAGCGGCTACTTGCACGCCTCGTTGCAACGGCTGGCCGAAGAAGTCGCCAACCCCGGCTTCGCCAGCGAGCTGCACACCGAGTGCCTGCTCACCAGCATTGCCCTGGACCTGCGCCGCGAATTTATCGACGCGCCCGACGATGCCACTTGTTCCTCACACTGCGCTGAAAAACTCAGCCATCGTCAACTCAACATCCTGCGTGAATTGCTCGACAGCGCCAGTGACGAAGGCCGCTCACTGGGCCACTTGGCGCGGGCCTGCGAACTGCCGTTGCGGACCCTGTCCAGTCGCTGCAAAAACACCACCGGCATGACCTTGCGCCAGTACGCCGCGCAAACCCGTTTGCAAAAAGCCGTGGCGCTGTTGGCTGACCCACGGTTGCTGATCAAACAAGTGGCCTATCAGGCCGGCTTCAACAACGCCGCCGCTTTCAGCGCGGCCTTCCGTAAAGAGCTCGGTGTCACACCCGAGGAATTTCGCCACCAGCGCCAGCGCTGAAAGGCACCCGGACAAGGGCGCCTTCCAGCAATACGGGCTTTAACGACGAATCGTGGCGGTGATTTTGGCGTGTGGCCCATTGACCTGCGCGGCCCAGGCTTCAGCCGCCTGATCGAGGGTAAAATCCAGGTAATCCACCTGAATCTGCTGCTCTTTGGCGATCTTCAGCAGACGCAGCCAGATCTGTTCACGGTCTGCGGGCGGGCGCTGGCCAGTGCCGATGCACGACAGATTGCGAAACAACAGATCGGCAATATCCAGATTGAGCTGGCGGCCGGCTCCCGTGCCAATGGTCATGATCCGTGCGCCCCAGTTGGTGGCCTTCAGCGACGTCAACATCGGTTGACCGCACACGAGGTCGAGCACCACATCAAATCCGCCATCGGCCGCATCCTTGAGCGCCGCGACGTCATCGCTGCCACCCAGGGTCACCACTTCATCGGCAAGGCCTCGCGACTTCAACCGCCCCAGTGCTTCAGCGGACCGGGCAGCACCGACCACTTTGCCTGCACCCAGACCGCGCGCCAGTTGCAGGGCGATCTGGCCGAGCGTGCCGGTGGCGCCCAGGATCAGCACCTTCTCACCCTTCTGAATCGCGGCTTTTTCCAGGGGCACGATGGCGCCGGTCGCAGCGATGCCCATGCTGATCGCGGTTTTATCGTCCACGTCGTCCGGCACATTCCATACTTCGGCTTGCGGCACCAGGGTGCGCTCTGCCCAGGCACCAAACGGCAACACCGAGCGCTCGCCGAAATACACCCGGCGGCCATCCGGCGCACGGCCAACGCCTTCTCCGCGAATGACACAGGGATATTCAACACCCAGACGGTAGGCGCCGAGTACATCCCAGCCACCAAGGCCAGCGGTATCGACATCGATCAGCACCGAGCCGTCTAGCGGCTGCGGATCACGAAACTCGCCCACTACCGGCGGCGCATTGCGCTCGGAAATGATTGCTGCACGCATGGCATTCTCCTTGTCTGTTTTATTGTCAGGCTGCACTCGAGGCAATAATTGAACATTATTCTGTTATTTGTCTATATTTACTTCGGCAGCTTCTCTAACTGGCAACTAATGGCTCGGACTGATATCGCGGATACCCACCCAATGTCAGCAGCAGCAATGGGCCGACGACAAAGCAGATAAAACTGAACAGCAGCATGGCCGAGTAGCCACCGGTGAGCTTGAACAACCCGGCGAACAGTAACGGCGAGATCGCCGCACCTGCGGTAATCAAGCCCAGGTGCGCGCCAAACAAGCGGCCGTAGTCGCGCATGCCGAAGTAACGGGCGATCAGGAAAGCAGCGATATCGAACTCGGCACCGGCACCCACGCCGACCAGCAACGTGGCGAGGGTGTACATCGCAATACTGGAATCCCCATAGGCAAAAATGCCGCAGGCAAATGCCGGCATCAGCAGCGCGACAGAGGCAACACCGGGCGCCCACAACCGGTCAATCAGGTAGCCCACCAATAGTCGGCCAAGGATCAGCGACACGCCGAAGCTGGCGAAAATCTGACTGGCCTGCAGGGCGCTCAGGCCACGGTCCTGCAGCAACGGCACAATGTTGGTGACCATGCCCACCACGCACGACACCACCAACGTCATCGACAGGTTGCACACCCAGAAACGCCAGGAGCGCATCGCCTCGCGCAGCAGTAGACCGCCGGTTTGTTCGCTGGTGGCGGGGAGTTGCGTCGAGTTGTGGCTGACATTGGTGGTCGGCAACAACCAGCGTAAGGCCAAGGGCAACGCCAGCAGCACCGGCAATACACCCAGCGCGAGGAATCCCGCCTGCCAATTCCACCGGCTGATCGCCCAGGCGGTGATCAGCGGAAGCATGATGGCCGCCAGTCCGGAGCCACTGAGGATGATCGCCAGCGCCAGACCACGGTTTTCCTCGAACCACAAGTTCACCAGGTGCGACCAGGTCACCTGCAACGTACCCAGCCCGGCTAGCGGCACCAGGAAAAAGCCAAGGTAGAGGGTCCAGATCGAGCCATTGATACAGGTCAGGGTGAAGACACTCAGGGACAACGCGAGCAGCGACAGCAACGTGACCCGGCGCAAGCCGTAGCGCGAGTTGAGCCAGCCGGCCAATTGCGACGCGACGATGGTGCCCAGCGATAACGCGGTGATCGCCGCCTGCAACTCCGCCCTGCCCCAGCCCATGGCCTGTTCCAGCGGAATCACCATGGAGCTGAAGCTGTACAGCAGCAACGAACTGGAACTGGTGGCAACGCCCACCAGCGCCAGAATCAGCACCCGCCAGCCGCGTTTGAATTCTGCGTTATCAAAGCCTTTCATGGTGTGTGACCTCAGTCGTTGCCAATAAACACAGCCGCTTGCGCGCTCTTGCTCAGTACCTGGGCACGACGTGCCGGGCCAGGTGCGGTCTCGACCTGAACAAGGGTGTCTTCGGGGTGAATCAGCGTCGGGCCATTACCCAGTTGCTCAAGCGCCAGAAGCGCCAAGTCATCTGCTTTGGGCAAGGTCATGGTCAGGGCGTCGGCAATGTTCAGTTTGACCATGGCATCGCGCATGGTGGGTGTGTCGACAGTGCCGATGACCAAATTGAGCACGTCGACGCCACAGTCTTTCCACTCCGCCCATAACGATTCGCCGAGGTTCAGCGCAAACCCTTTGGTGGCGGTGTACATCGCCAGTTTGCGAATACCCCCCAATGCAGCCTGGGAACCCACCAACAGCAAGCCGCCCTGCCCGCGCTCCAGCATCGCGGCACCAAAGGCATGGCTGCATTGCATCACGGTCAAGCAATTGAGGCGCAGCAACGCGCCCCAGTCCTCGGTCGAGGTATCGAGGAAGCGCGTGATGTAGGGATCGCCACCCGCGTTGTAGATAAACAGACCAACTTGACGTTCACCGACAGCCGCGAGCAATCGCTCACAGGCATCGGGCTGAGAAAGGTCCTGGATTACCACCAGCACTTCGATGGCGTAACGTTGCTCCAATTCGCCTTTCAATTGCGCCAGGGCGTCGCCACGGCGCGCCACCAGGACGCAGTTGAGGCTACGCTCGGCGAGGGCACGGGCAAACGCCGCGCCCACACCATGGGAGGCACCGGCAATCACCGCCCACGGACCATACCGATGCAGGAAGGCATTATCAGGAACAGACATAAACACTCCGAATACGAAGGCCCGGCGACCAGCCACCGGGCGAGAAAGGTTTCACCCTGTCAGGCCACGGGTGGCAGGTCGATGTGGCGGGCGGAGGCGCCAATGGCGGTGCTGCCGTAGACCAGGACGCGCCGCTCGATGTGCGCCATGAACAGGCGCAGCAAAGGCCCGTCGTATTCAGGCCCGGCGCTTTTGACAAAGGCTTCCAGCGCTGCATCAATCTCGCTGTAGTCACTGAAGGTGCGGTCCAGCAGGACTTGCGCCTCCTGTTGTTCCAGCTCGCGCAAGTGCAATTCCATGGCATCGCCACGGCCCAGGTACTCCACCAGTTTGCTCACGGCGCGCAGCTTGGTTTTCTGGAAGTCACTGCCGACTTCCACCTGCGCCAGGGCATCGGCGAGCATGGTCAGCAACTGGGCATTCGGGCCGCTGCTGACCATGTCCAGTTTCGGCGTTTGCAGAGGCACACCCATGGCTTCGGCCAGCGCATGCACCACCACCCGGCGCAGGGCGATGTCAAACTCGGTGTAGGTGTCATGTGGGTCGCCCGGTTGTGGCGTGGCCACCGACGCCGAGAACTGCATCGTGCTGACGGTGGCAAACAGTGCCGTGTGGTAACGCACCACATCGGGCTCCGCCGGTTCGCCGGTTACTTGCTGGTAGTAGCGATACAGGGCGGCGAAGCTGTCCCCGAGCGGCTCGTAATTGTCACGCATGCGCGCCGACGCCAGGTCGGCCAAGGGATCGCCGATCATGGCAAATTCGAAATCGTAGAGACCCTGTACCTGTCCGCTCTCGAACAGATATTGCCCTGAATCGTACTGCACGAAAGCAGGCCGGATACGGTGCTGCGGCACATTGCGGCGCAACCAGCCGAGGGCGAATTCAACCAGCGGCTGAGGCCTGGTTTTATTGCGTGCATACAGCGGGTAGTAAGCTTCCAGACCTGCGAGGGTAATGTCCTCGGCACTGGTCGGCAGGTGAATGCCCTGCTCAATGAAGGGTTGCAACGGCAATTGGTGCATGCGCGCCATGGCGTCGACCCACTGGCGTGCGACAGCATGGCGCTCGGCATCACTGATCGCCGTGCTGATATCACGACTGCCCGGCACTAACTCCATCACGATGGCTTGCGGGTCTTCGCAGAAGCCGTAGATACGCGGCACCGGCACACCTTGCTGGCCGAGCAAGGTGAGAATATCCGCCTCCCGGCGCAGATCCGGGAATGGGCTGACATCACCACCTCGCTCGCCACGAATATGCAATTGAAGGGTTTCGCCATCGCGTTGCAGTTCAAGGTTCCACGCCGGACGCCAGCGCAGCAGGCGTTGCATGGCCGTGATGTTTCCGCCCAGCAGCCCTTCGACAAAGGTGCGCAGCTTTTCTTCGACCGGATCAACAGTCGTATTTATTGTTGTTGGCATACGGGGTCTTCCTCAGGCGCTGATGTCCAGCGCCGCTCTCAATGGGTGCTGGTGCTACCAGCGTTCGGCCCGCCTACCTGCTCCAGCGGCACGCCCTTTTTCTTCGCCAGGTCGGCGGTGTCCAGGTACTCGCGCCAGGCACAGATCAGTCCGTGTTCGTCCAGCTCATACACCGCCACCATCGAGTGCGGCATGGGGACGCCGTTGCTGACGCAGTAATCGTCGCGTTCGGTCATCACCACGCGCTCCGAAGAGACGATGTGGCGCGTGGTGCAACGGTTATGCGTGACATAACTCATCTGTCGCTCTATCTCCCGGCGTAACGCATCGCGCCCCCGGATCACGGGACCACCGGGCACCCACAGTTGCCAGACGGCGTCGTCGGCGAAGGTGGCCATGATGCGTTCGATATCGGGGCGGCTGCCGTCGCTGCCATCGCCCCAGGCGGCCAGCATGTCGAGGATGAAGCGTTCCTGTTCGAGTGCCATGAAACGGGCTCCAGTGCAGTGAATGGATCGGGATCAGACCGAGGTTTGAGGCAGCAGGAAGTTGCGCACCACCGGCACCATCGGTGTGCCGCAACTCATACCGCCGTCCACGCGCATCAGCGTCCCGTTGACATAGGCGGCGTCGTCGCTGGCGAGGAAAGCGGCCATGGCGGCGATGTCTTCCGGCTCGCCCAGTTGCGGTACGTTTTGCAGGTCGAGAAAGGCCGACTTCATCGCCTCGTTGGCCCAACTTTCCATGGCTGGCGTGCGAATCACTCCCGGCAGGATGCCGTTGCAACGAATGCCGCGTTTGCCAAAGGTGGCGGCAATGCTTTGCACGTACCAGTTGAGCGCGGCCTTGGAGGCGCCGTAGCTGAACTGAGAAATTTCGCCGGCAATCGAGCTGGTGGACGAGGTGAACAGAATCGAACCGCTGCCCTGGGCGAGCATGTGCGGCAAGGCGTATTTGCACGCCAACACGCCACCCAACACGTTGACCCGCATGCAGTTGTGGAACAGCTCGGTGTTGAAGTTGATGAAGTCGATATCGCGGGTGGTGGCCGGGTTTCTGTACACGGCGTTATTGAACAACACGTCGATACGACCGAAGGTCTCGACAGTCTGCTCGACCATCTCCCGCAAGGCGCCTTCCTCACCAACATCCACTTGCATGGCCATTGCCTTGGCACCTATTTCAGCTGCCACGGCCTGCGCCGATTCGGCGAAAAGGTCGGTGACCACTACCGTGGCGCCCTCCCGGGCAAAACGCAGTGCCGAGGCGCGGCCGATGCCACTGCCGGCGCCTGTGATGACGCAGACCTTGCCGTCTAAACGTTGCACAATCTCGCTCATAAAAGGGTCTCGGGACGGATAAAAAAATCGGCGCCTGTGACAAGCGCCGAAAAGGAGCATGAGGTCAGCGGGTCTGGCCACCGGCAATGGTCTGCGGATTGGCTTCACGCTCGGCGACCGGTTCCTGGCGGTAGCGCGTCGGGCCGTTGCCGAACATGCCGTACTGGTCACGGGTGAAGTCGTACAACGAGTAGGAATCCTGTTGCGGGTTATTGGGAATGCCATACGCCTCGATGTTGTATTGCGAGCCGGTACGGAACAGCGCGCCGCTGTCGTCCCAGGCGTCGTAGACCGCAGCACCAAAGGTGTCCTCGTCGATGTAGTAGCGGCGTTTTTTCTGCGCGTGGCGGACGCCGTCCTTGCGGGTCGCTTCCACCACCCAGACACGGTGCAGTTCCCAGCGTTCACACGCGGGATTGATGTGTTTGGGCATGAGTTTCTTGTCCATGTCGCAACCCCATTTCAGCGTGTAGTTGCTGTAGGGGATGAACATTTCCTTTTTACCCACCAGCTTCCAGTCGAAACGGTCCATCTTTCCGGAGAACAGGAAGATTTCGTCGTAGAACGCCACCCCGCCGAACGCCGAGTTGGGGGTGTCGTAGTTGAATTCCGGAGCCTTGCGCACGCGGCGCTGGCCGGTGCTGTAGCTCCAGGCGTAGCGGGAGTCGGCGACCGGGTCGAGATAATCCCAATACCCGGATGCCTGGCCGGCCGTACGGGCCGGCGCGACGATGCGCGACCAGATACGCTGGGCGATTTTCGGATCACGCCCGGGAACATCCATCTGGTAGAAGGGTTTTTCGCCGGTGGACCGATTGGTGTTGGTTAGCGTCGCGTGGCCTTCATTAACCACGTAGGCACTGTGGTTCCAGTCCCAGCCATTCACGCCCTGATAGTTGAGGATGTAGTTCCACATCAATTCCCGGCCATCTCGCGGCAGCGGGAATGGCAGGCCGCCCCGGCACCCTTCGCTGATCGACAGCCCGTCGTTCTCGGTTTTGCAGTCCTTGCGGCTGGCGTTGCGCTGGGTGGCTGCCAGGAAATTCGCCGGAAAGGTTGCCGTCCTGTGGGTGGGGTACACCTCAAGATAATAAGTGTCGGGGTTCTGCTTGAGCAGTTGCAGCTGCCCGGCCGCCAATTGGTCGGCGTACTGGTCGGCGTTAGCCGCCGTAATGCGCAAGCGGGGTTTTTCATTGGCAAACGGGTTGGGCCAGTTGCCGTCGCCGGGCACCAGCCCTGCGGGCACTTTCAGGCCACCGTCGTAGGGCGGAATAGTGCCTGCCGCGTTACCCGCCACAATCGCGCCAAAGCTCGTGAGCTTACCGCCCAGGTCGGCGGTGGTAGCGCCCTCATCGGCCACAGCCGCCCCCGCCAAAGCAATGGCCACAAGGCCCATCGCATATGCATTAACCGTCATAACGTTCTCCATTCAGATGGGTGATCGCCGAGTCCGGTGATCACTGCATTGCAGTTCAGGCGCGGCTCAGAACGCAGTGCTGAGGGTCAGCGAGACCCAGTTGCGGTCGGTCAGGCCGACGTCGCCGGTGCCCCCGACGACGGTTTTTCCGACGCCGGCAACGTCTGCATATTTGCGTTCGCTGCCGTAGCCGATGTACGACAGAGTCACGTCGACGCGCTCGTCGTAGGTGCCCTTCACACCTGCTTTCCAGGTGTATTTGCCTTCGTTGCCACCGCCCGTGGCGGCATTGCCGTTGACGCCGTAATCCACACTCATGGGCGTGGAAATATTCCAGCCAGGGAACACCCCAAGCCATTGCGGCGCAAAGCTAACGGCCAGGCCGACATAGTTCTTGGTAGCGCAGCCGTAATGCTTGTCCTGCCCCGCCGGGCAGCCGCCATAGCCTTCTCCTTTGAACAGTTCCTCGTGCTTGGTCACCCGTTGCACATGACTGAACGCCATTTCGGTGATCAGGCTGCCGGTGTCGAAGTAATCGGTGCGCGGCAGCAACCACAGGCCGTTGACCACCATGTGCCACGTGTCACCGCGAGCGCCCTGATTGTCGGCAGTGCTGATGTTGCTGGAGACCAGCGAGGTGTTCTGGCGATACGACAGGTCGACGCCGAGGGAACCTCCGCCCAATACCGGACCTGCGGAGTAACCCAGGCCATAGAGCTTGACGTTCTCGGCGTACACGTAACGGGCGAAGGTCGGCGCTACTTGCAGGCCCCACGGGTTGTAGTCATCGAACTCGCGATAGAACGCGCTGACCTCCGAATGCAGGAAGTCGAAGCTGTAGGTGCCCATCACGCCCCAGTTGCCCCTGTCCTTGGGTTTGACCGGATCAATCAACGGCCGCGAAACACCGCTGAACAATGGCAAACGGTCCGGCCCTTCCAGGGCGACGTCGGCGGAGGCCAGATAGGTACCGCCTTCAGGCGCGCGCGTGGTGTCCCATTCGAAGAAGTATTGCGCTGCCAGCGACAACTTGTCGGTGACCTGAGCCTGGGTTGAAATCTGCGTCAGCGGCAGGAAGATTTCACGGGTCTCGGTACCAGGGTTGCTCACCGCCTTGCGCCCATCCAACGGTGCTTGCGAGTAGGACACCGCATGCCCGGCAATCAGCAGGCCGTTGCCCCAGTACACGGTATGCCGGCCGGCACGCACGCTGACCGGAATCTCACCCAGGTCGAAGCGGGTAAACGCAAAGGCGTCCAGCAACTCGCCGCTAGGGCCACGGTGATAGCGTTTGGTGAAGCTGGAGTATTTACCGTTGTTGTAGCTCGGCGTGCTGGTACCGGGGAACGCACCTGGGTAGTAAACATTGCCGGGGCTGGTTTCGACATCAGTGTTTTCATATGCCTGGTCGTACCAGCCAGCGCCGCTGATGCGAAAGCCGTTGTACTGCTTGTACGCGACCTCCATTTCGCTCATCAAATCGACACGATTGGTCACCACATCGCCCCGATCAAACTTGGCGTCGGACTCGTCGTAGCTGGCGTTATTGGCCAACGCGGAGTCGCGCCCCTCGGCCCGTATGCCCAGGTTGTAACGTACGGTGTTGTCCCAGCGCGCGGTCCAGTCCGGATTGCCGGTATCAAACTCGGCGGCCTGCACAGCGCCAACAGTCAAGGCACACCCGGTCACGCTGAACCAGACAGCCAGGCTTAACGGCTTTAGCTTTGCGTCGATCATCAACACTCCCATTACTTTTTATTGTTGTTGGCAGCCGAAGCGTTGGGCCGTCTGGACCGCGCCAATGAGCGCTCGTCTGTGGGCTTTCGGTATGGACTGAAGTAGACGGGACGGGGAGGTTCGAGACAACGATTGGGAGTATTGCTGAAATGCATTTTGGTATTGGTCAAATACTCCCGACCTATACTCAAAGGTCCTGGATCGTACTTTTTGAGTACAGGAGGTGACCATGAAATCGGGAACCCGGACAGCGACACTCCTAGCCGCTGCGATGATCGTCGGCTGTACGACTTCATCAAGCCAGACAGTGACTGTTCCCTTGAACGCTACACCACGCAACGGCGGTCAGATCGCCAATGCAACGCTGGCCGTTCAGGGCAATGAGACAGCGTTTTCCTTTGTCGTCAGTGGAGTTCCAAGCGGCACCCTTCGGCCCTTGAATCTCTACACCTTTATCAACAAAGGCAGCTGCGAGCGCCCCGGGACTGTCGCCTATGCAATGAATGACCGGATCAACACCAATCGCATTTCTGCAACGCGCGGCTGGACCTATTCACGAAGTGCGCCAGTGACGCTGGCAGAGCTGCTTTCTGGTGGATATTACTTAGTAATAAGGACCACTCCGGCCGATGGCAACGTGGATATTTTCTGTGGGGATATCAAGCCCGAAACAAGGTGAAATGACACCAGACCGATAACCGGCTTTATCTACAACAGCGTGAAGAACAGTGTGCGTTGCGGTATTTGAATATCCGATACCGCCCCATTGTTTTTGTGATTTTACGATGGCAAAACTGCTCCCTAGACTCCAGCCAATAACTAGGCAACGCCGCTCTCCTGGCGCCGCCATGACAATAAAGCCTGGAGGATGAACATGAGTGCGCCCCCGTCTCTGGATGACAAGTACGTCCAGCACACTGGAAAAGTTTTGCTCACCGGGATTCAGGCGCTGGTGCGTCTGCCGCTGATGCAGCGCCAACGCGATCTGGCCAATGGCTTGAATACCGCCGGTTTTATTTCCGGGTACCGTGGCTCGCCGCTGGGTGGTTTCGACCAGGCATTGTGGAAGGCGCGCGACTACCTCAAGGAACACCACACGGTGTTCCATCCAGGCATGAACGAAGACCTCGCTGCTACCTCAATCTGGGGTACGCAACAGGTCAATCTCTTCGAAGGCGCCACCTACGATGGCGTGTTTGGCATGTGGTACGGCAAGGGTCCGGGCGTCGATCGCTGCGGCGATGTGTTCCGCCACGCCAACGCCGCCGGCACCTCGAAATTTGGCGGCGTGCTGGCCATTGCCGGCGACGACCATGGCGCACGCTCCTCCTCGCTACCGCACCAGACCGAACACATTTTCAAAGCGGTGATGATGCCGGTGCTGGCGCCATCGGGGGTGCAGGAATACCTCGACTACGGCATGCATGGCTGGGCCATGTCGCGCTATTCCGGCTGCTGGGTCGCCCTCAAAGCGGTGGCCGATACCGTAGAGAGCGCGGCCGTCGTCGACATCGACATTCATCGCGTACAACCGATCATTCCCGATATCCCGCTGCCCGAAGGTGGCTTGAATATCCGTTGGCCGGACCCGCCCCTGGCACAGGAACAGCGCCTGCTGGAACACAAGCTATATGCTGCCCTCGCCTATGCACGGGCCAACCGCCTCGACCGTGTCGTGATGGACTCAGCGAAAGCGCGCATCGGCATCATCACGTCAGGCAAATCGTACCTCGACGTTTGCCAGGCACTGAAAATCCTCGGCATCGACGAAACACTCGCCCAGCAGATTGGCCTGCGGGTCTACAAGGTCGGCATGGTTTGGCCGCTGGAGGCTGAAGGCGTCCGGCAGTTCGCCGAGGGCCTGGAAGAAATCGTGGTGGTGGAAGAAAAACGCCACATGATCGAGTACCAGTTGAAGGAAGAACTCTACAACTGGCGCGAGGATGTGCGCCCGCGCATCGTCGGCAAGTTTGACGACAAGGGTGAGTGGAGCCTGCCGCACACGGGTTGGTTGCTACCCGCCATCAACGACCTGACCCCGGCTATGATCGCCCGGGCGCTGGCCAAACGCATTTTGCGCCTGCATCAAAGTGGCCCGCTGCAAGTGCGCCTGGCGGTGCTGGATGCGCAATTGGCGAGCAAAGACCAGTTCAGTAACCTGATGGAACGCGTGCCCCACTACTGTTCCGGTTGCCCGCACAACACCTCGACCAAAGTCCCGCAGGGCAGTCGCGCATTGGCCGGCATCGGCTGCCATTACATGGCCGCCTGGATCTACCCGCAGACCCAGACGTTCAGTCAGATGGGGGGCGAAGGCGTGGCGTGGATCGGCCAGGCACCGTTTACCACTACTCAACATGTGTTCGCCAACCTCGGTGACGGAACCTATTTCCACTCCGGCATTCTCGCGATTCGGGCTGCCATCGCGGCCAAGGTGCAGATCACCTACAAGATTCTCTACAACGACGCCGTGGCCATGACCGGCGGCCAACCAGTGGACGGCAGCCTCAGCGTGGCGCAAATCAGCCGGCAACTCGTTGCAGAAGGCGTGCAGCGTGTGGTGGTGGTCAGCGAAGATGTCGAGAAGTATCAGCACATCCATGATCTGGCAGACGGCGTGCCGGTGCTGCGTCGCGACCAGATGGACGAAGTGCAGGAACAGCTGCGCCAGTTCCAGGGCGTATCCGCAATCATCTATGACCAGACCTGCGCTGCGGAAAAGCGTCGGCGTCGCAAGCGCGGCAAGTTTCCGGATCCGGCACGCCGTGTCGTAATCAATGAAGCAGTGTGTGAAGGCTGTGGCGATTGCAGCAGCAAATCCAACTGTATGTCGGTGGTGGCGGTGGAAACCGAGTTCGGCCGCAAGCGTGAAATCGACCAGTCCTCTTGCAACAAAGACTTCACGTGTCTCAACGGTTTTTGCCCGAGTTTTGTCACGGTCGAAGGTGGCACCTTGCGCAAACCCAAGGCCTTGGCGGCCGCGAAGGATGACGTGTGGGATTTGCCGACGCCCGCGACCGTCGCGCTGGATGAGCCTTACAGCATCCTGATCACTGGCGTGGGCGGTACGGGCGTGGTGACCATCGGTGCCCTGCTGGGGATGGCGGCGTTCATCGAAGGTAAAGGCACGCTCAATCTGGACATGGCCGGCATGGCGCAAAAAGGCGGCGCGGTGTGGTCGCACATCCGCATCGCCGCGCACCAGGAACAATTGTTTGCACCGCGGATTGCCGAGGGTGAAGCGGGCTTGCTGCTGGGTTGCGACCTGGTGGTCAGTGCCAACACCGAAACCTTGTCCAAGCTGCGTCACGGCGTCACCCATGCCGTGGTCAACAGCGAGGAAAGCATTACCAGCGCTTTTGTGCGCACCTTCGCCCAGCAAGCGGAAAGTGGTGATTTGCTCAAACACCCGGACCCGAAATTCCAGACCCAGAGCATGTCGGCACAAATTGTCGAAGCAGTGGGCTCCGACCAGGCGGACTTTGTCGACGCCAGCAAAATTGCCACGGCGTTGTTGGGTGATTCGATAGCCACGAACACCTTCATGCTCGGCTATGCCTACCAGAAAGGCTGGTTGCCGGTGGGTAAAGCGGCGCTGCTACAGGCCATCGAACTGAACGGCACCGCGGTGCCCTTCAACCTCTCGGCCTTTGACTGGGGCCGGTGCAGCGCCCATGACTTGCCACGGGTTTTACGCAAACTGGAAGCCGGCAAGGTGCAAAGCCCGGACCGCTTACTGTCGCAAAGCCTGGAAGAAACGCTGGCACGGCGCATGGAGTTTCTCACTGCGTACCAGAACTACGCCTATGCCCAACGCTACCGGTTTCGTGTCGAGCAATTCATCAAGGCGGAAACCGCACTGTTCGGACAACCCGGCAAGCTGTCGGCGAGTGTCGCCCGATATTACTTCAAAGTGCTGGCGATCAAGGATGAATACGAAGTGGCGCGCCTGTTTACCGATGGACAATTCCTGGAAAAAATCCAGGCCGGCTTCGAGGGCGACTACCGCCTGCGCTTCCACCTGGCACCACCGCTGCTGAACGATAACGGCTCCGGTCGCGAACCGAAAAAACGCAGCTTCGGCCCGTGGATGCTGCAAGGCTTCAAGCTGCTGGCCAGGCTCAAGTTCCTGCGTAATACCTGGCTTGATCCGTTCGGTCGTACCCATGAACGCAAGGTGGAACGCAACTGGCTGGCCAGTTACGAACGCGTCCTCGATGAAGTACTCACTGGCTTGACGGCCGACAAGCTGAGCCTTGCTCAGGAGTTGGCGGAGTTGCCAGACAGCGTTCGCGGTTATGGTCCGGTGAAAGAGCGTTTCCTCGGCCACGCCGAAAAGCGCCAGGCGCAATTGCTTGAGCAATGGCGTAATGGTCCGAGTGTCACGTTTCACGATGCCAGCCAGGTCACCGGCAAAATCGCCATCACTCAACTGTAAATATCCCGGCCCTGGGCCAGGTGCCAGGACCCGGGTTGCATGCGATGCCGCCCGGGAAGTTGGCTAAAACAATAAGGTCGACCCATGAACGAAGAGCTGGCCAGAAACTACCGGGAGATTCTTCACGGAGTGGGCGAAGATCCAGAGCGAGAAGGCTTGCTGGACACGCCAAAACGCGCGGCGAAAGCCATGCAGTACCTGTGTCATGGCTATCAGCAAAGCCTCGAACAGATCGTCAACGGCGCGTTGTTTGAATCGGACAACGATGAGATGGTCATCGTCCGTGACATCGAACTGTACTCACTCTGCGAACACCACCTCCTGCCGTTTATTGGCAAGGCCCATGTCGCCTATATTCCCACTGGTAAGGTGCTGGGGCTGTCGAAAGTGGCCCGCATTGTCGATATGTTCGCTCGCCGTTTGCAGATTCAGGAAAACCTGACACGGCAGATTGCCGACGCGATTTCCCTAGTGACCGATGCCGCCGGAGTGGCGGTAGTGATCGAGGCAAAACACATGTGCATGATGATGCGCGGTGTGGAGAAGCAGAACTCGGTGATGAGCACCTCGGTAATGCTCGGCGCGTTCCGCGAGTCGTACAACACCCGCCAGGAGTTTTTGCAGTTGATCCGCGGTCGCTAGGAGAGGCGCCAGGCGCCCCACCTTCAACTCAACTGAGCATCAGCATGCCGCCATCAATCATCAACGTTTGCCCGGTGACAAATCGCGAACCGTCTCCGGCAAGAAATACCAGCACAGGCGCCAGATCCCGGGCCGGTTCACCCAGCTGTCCGCCGATGGGCACTTGCCTTGTCATGTAGGCATCGTGCTGCTGCAATTGCTCGGTGCTCATGCTCGCGCGAGTCGCCTCGTACATCGGCGTCCACATCGCCGGGGCGATAGCGTTGACGGTAATGCCCAAGGGGCCCCATTCCCGCGCCACCGTGCGCGTCCACGCCAGCACCGCCCCCTTGCTGGCCGCGTAATGGGCTTTGCCGGGCTGTCCGATGACGCCTGCCGCAGAGGCGAAGTTGATGATCCGCCCACCGCTGCCCTTCAGCAGCTCATAGGCCGCGCGGTTGGTCAGGAATGTGCCACGGGTATTCACCGCAAAGACTTTTTCCCACTCGTCCAGCGTGATGCTGTCGGCACTGGCATTCGGCGCGATACCCGCAGCATGTACCAGCACATCCAGACCATTGAGCCGTTCGTTGGCCCAGGCGAAAGCGGCATCCACGGATTGGCTGTCAGCGATATCGCAGACTCGTGTATGCGCCCACCCGCCACCGTCCCCCGTCATCAAGGCGGCTTCGCCCAGGTCGAGGCTGACGACATAGGCTCCCTCCTCCACAAATGCTTTGACCACTGCCGCGCCGATACCCCTGGCGCCTCCCGTGACGATGATTCGTTTACCGGCCAGTTGCATGGGCTTTCCCTCTGGTTATCAGGCGGTTTGATCGATGCGCTGCAACGCCGTAGCGAATAGATGCAACGCTGAGGCGTGGTGTTTTTCACCCGTGACCATCGAGGCTTTACCCGCACACGCACGGGCGTAACTGACTTCGAGAAAGATGCCGAGTTTGAAACCCGCCAACACCAGGTACCAGGTGAAGTCCGCCAACGAGCGCGAGCTGCCGGCGTGGTAATGGGCGACCAGTTCGTCGCTGCTGCAAAAGCCGTCCCAGGGATGCACTTCGATGGTGCCGGCACCACGACCGTCGGCACAGGGCCAGGTGACCACCAGCCAGGCAAGGTCGAGCAACGGATCACCGATGGTCGCCAGCTCCCAATCGACGACCGCGGCCAACTCCCCGCAGTCATGCCGGAACATGACGTTGGACAGGTGAAAGTCGCCATGTTGAATACCGGCCTCAAACTGCTGCGGGCAATGATCGCTCAGCCAATTGGCCAAACGTGCAAGTCCCGGCAGGCTGCTCGCCCCCGGCCAACCGGGGTAGTCTTTGACGCTGTCCAAGTGTGCCAGCCAGCGTGAGACCTGACGCTGATGAAAACCGTCCGGGCGGCCAAAGTCCGCCAGCCCCACCGCCTGGTAGTCAATGTCGCCCAGACGCAATAGCGCATCCACCATGGCAAAGCCCATGCGCCTGCGCAGCGCCGGCCGTTCAGCATGGGGTGCTGGCAATCCTGCGGCGCTATTGGGGTTGAAGCCCTGCACTGGTTCCATTAAATAAAAACTGGAGCCCAGAACGGCCTGGTCAGTACAGTCGGCGATCAAACCGGCATGGGGCACTTGCGATCCGGCCAATACCTTGAGCAGGCGCGCTTCACGGACGATGGTTTTACCGCCGACTTCGCGCAGTTCCAGGGAAGGCCGGCGCAACACGAATTCACGCACGCCTCGCCGAAAGCGCAGCAGCAGATTCTGCGTGCCGCCGGCTAAACGTACCGCAGCCTTGATCGGGCCACTTTCCAGGTCTTGGGTGTCCATCCAGTCGGCCAGGCGCTCGAGGTCGACCAGATCCTGCCAATCGTTCATACGTCGCGCTCGCCGAGACTGGCCAGCACGCCGGCGTATTTTTCCCGGGCGCGGGCCGCGGCGGTGGGCCGATGGTAATCGGGGAACAACTCGTCGCAGGGCTGATAGTCGCGCAGCAGCTGTTTGGCCACCGTGACTTTGTGCACTTCGGTGGGCCCGTCGGCCAGCCCCATCTGGAAGGAGCGGACGATGTACCCGGTAAACGGCATTTCTTCGCATACCCCTAACGAGCCATGTACATGCAGGGCGCGCGCGGCGATGTCATGCAACACCTTGGGCATGGCGGCTTTCACCGCAGCGATGTCCTTGCGCACCCGCTTGTAGTCCTGATACTGATCGATGCGCCACGCCGTACGCATCACCAGCAAGCGAAACTGCTCCAGTTCGATCCACGAATCGGCAATTTTTTCCTGGACCATCTGCTTGTCCGCCAGGCGGCTGCCCTGGGTACTACGCGACAGGGATCGTTCACAGAGTGCATCAAGGGCTTTTTGCGCCTGGCCGATCACCCGCATGGCATGGTGCACGCGGCCACCACCGAGCCGCACCTGAGCCACGACAAATGCCTGGCCGGGCGCACCGAGCATGTCGCCCGCAGGCACTCGCACCTTGTCGAATGACAGGTAAGCATGGGTGGCGGCGGGGTCATCGGCGATACCGACGTTACGGATAATGCTCACCCCGGGCGCGTCAGCGGCGACGATGAACATCGACATGCCTTCATACACCGATACGCTTTTATCAGTGACCGCCATCACGATATAGAACGCTGCGTAGCGGGCATTGGAGGCGAACCATTTTTCGCCGTTCAGCAGCCAGTCATCGCCATCGCGCACCGCTTCGGTGGTGAACACGGCAGGATCCGCGCCACCTTGCGGCTCGGTCATGGCGAAGCAGGACACGATATCGCCATCGAGCAACGGTTGCAGGTAGCGCTGCTTCTGCGCCGGGGTGCCGTAATGGGCGAGGATTTCCCCGTTGCCTGAATCGGGGGCCTGGCAGCCAAACACAATCGGGCCGAACAGCGAGCGGCCGAGAATTTCATTGATCAATGCCAGGCGCACCTGGCCATACCCTGCCCCGCCCAGTTCCGGGCCCAGGTGACACGCCCACAACTTGCGAGCCTTCACCTGCGCTTGCAGCGGTTTGACCAGTTGCTTGAACAACGGATCGTGGATATTCCACGGGCTGCCCAGCACATGATCGAGGGGCTCGACTTCCTCCCGTACAAACTGCTCGATCCAATCCAGTTCCGCCTGTATCTCGGGGTCGGTCTGAAAGTCCCAGGCCATGGTGTGTCTCCTAGCAAATAGCGATCAGGCCAGCAGCATGCCGCCGTCGACCAACAGGGTTTGGCCGAGCACATAGCTGGCCAGCGGCGAGGCAAGGAACAGGGCCACGTTGGCCATGTCCTGGGGCGTGCCCAAGCGCCCTTGAGGAATGGCGCGCAATGCGCCTTCGAGGCGCTTGGGGTTGCTGGTGGTCACCCGCGTCAGCTTGGTTTCCACCAAACCGGGGGCAATGCCATTCACCCGGATGCCGTCACGTGCCCAGGCTTCGGCCAGGGTGCGAGTCAGTCCGAAAGCACCGGTTTTCGAGGCGTTGTAGGCCGGGTTGCCACGCGTGGAGTGGAAGGCGGCAGCGGAGCTGACAGTGATCATCGAACCCTTGGCCTGCATCAGCAGTGGGTGAAATTTCTGCGCGCACACCATCAGGCTGGTGAGGTTGACGTCGAGTACTCGCTTGAAACCCTCGGTGAGAAATTCCTGACGGTCGTAGAGCACCGTGCCTTGTGCCTGCACCAACACATCCAGGCGGGTGAATGGCACACAGACCCCTTCGATCAATGCCGCATCCGCGACGTCTACCTGGGCGTAATGCAGGCCTTCAAGATTAGAGTCAGGTGAGTCGTTATAGGCCGCCGCCGAGGCACGCGTACCCCAGACATGCACCTCGGCACCGCGCTGGCGAAAGTTCTGCGCAATGCCATTGCCGATGCCACTGGACCCGCCAACTACCAGCACGGTTTTACCGCTGAAATCCAACTCGTACATGGGTATTCCTTGTGCTTGTCGAAAAATCCTGTCGGGCAATAGGCCCACCGTTACAGCGCCACCAGGCCAACCGAGGCCAATCGTTCGAGCTCGCTGCCGGTAAAGCCGAGGCCTTCCAGAACTTGCCGGGTATGTTGGCCGAGGGCGGGTGGCGGACGCTGCAGCGATAACGGCAAGTTGCCGAAGTCCCAGAACGCGCCGATCTGTTGCAGGTCACCGTAAACAGCATGTGAGTAATGAGCGTGCAGACCCGCTTCGGCGTGTTCGGGGCTGTCGAGAAAGGCATCCATCTGCGCTTCCAGCACTGCCTGTGCAGGAACCTGCGCTGCGACCAATGAGGCGAGCGCCGCTTGCCGGGTCTGATCGGCAAACCAGGTTTCGGGCTGATCATCCACCAGCCTCTCGAAACGTTGCACCTCATCCGGTTGCAGCGCTGCCACCACCAGCCAGGAATCGCTACACCGATACAAACGATGGGCATCACTCAGACCGGTCTGTTGCGCGTCCAAATGATCGATTGGTGTGAGGCTGCCGTCTTCCAGCACCACCGCTTCGCTCATCGACAGCATCGTGGCGCCCAGCAATGACGAGCTGACCATTTGTCCGACGCCACTGCGGTTGCGCTCATACAACCCCAGGAGCAAGGCGTAGAGCGAGGACAGACCGGCAAAAAAATCACCCACGCCGAAGCGCAGCCACATGGGCGCCTGGCCCTCACCGCCCTGCTCGACTTCCCAGCCGCAAGAGGCCTGCATCAGTTGGTCAAAGCCCGGCCAATCCGTGCGCGGTCCGGTCGGTCCGTAGGCACTGACATGGCAATACACCAGCTGCGGGTTGAGCGCTTTGAGGCTCTCGTAGTCGACCTTGAGCTTGCGTGCGGCGGGAAGCCGCATGTTGTGGTGTACCACATCGGCCCAACGTGCCAACGCCTCTACGGCGGGCTCGGTCTGCCGATCGCCCAACTGCAACGCGACGCCCAATTTGCCACGCTGGGTACCGCTGAAAATCCGCTCCAGGCGGCGCATGGCATCGCCCTTGGGCGCCTCGATTTTAATGACTTCTGCCCCCAGGTCCGCCAGCAACATGCAGGCAAACGGCCCGGCCAGATAGGCGCCCAGATCCAGTACTTTCAGACCGTGCAGCGGAGGCAAGGGCGCCGGACTCGACCTGGGCAGTTGCGAAGGGATCACAGCATCGGCGCCAGACAGTCCGGCGTTCCCCTCACCTGCCAGAGGTGCGCTACCGCCAACTCGTGCGGGTGGCTGCACCTGCCAGGCAGGGCCTGGTTGCAGTGTTTTGCCCAACTGCACATCGTCGACTTCAACCACATAGCCATTCAGGCGTGCTTGTTCGTCGAAGTAGATATCGCCAAATGGAGCGGCAATTTGCGCAGCAACGTCGTGCTGCCAGAAATGCTCGACCCATTCCTGTGCCGACCGTGTGGCAATGATCGCCTTGTTGGCGCCGAAGTTTGGCGCCACATGGCTCGATGGCCACAGCGCGTTCAAGCGAGCCACTTCGGTTTCGCCGAACTCACTGAGTGCCGCGGCCATCCAAGGGGATTTGTCCGGCGAATAATGCACATGCAACCAGCGGCCATCAGCGCACTGGTGCAATGGAATTGGAATGTGTTTATCCAGACCTTTGGCAAAGGCCGGGGTCGGTGTTTGTGCGCGGTTCCAATGCATGGTCATTGGCACCAAGGCTGCCTGAGCCAAACTCGTATGAGCGATGCCGCCGCAGCCGTCACGGTCGCGCGCCAGTAACCGCGCCATCACCCCGACCACACACAGCCAGCTGGCCAGCCAATTGGCAAATGGCATGCGTACGAACACCGGGCCGGGGCGATGCGCCGGCTGTTCGTCCAACAGGCCCAGGCGCGCCAGGATAAGCGTTTCCCGGGGAATGGAATTCGCCAGTGCATGCCGATGGGGCCAGCCGCTGATCGCTGAGATAACCAATCGAGGGAAGTCTGCAGTGAGCTGCGCGTCTGCCAGACCATGGGCCTGCGCTACCGCGGGGGTGAAGTCATGCAGCAGCACATCGGCGCTGGCTAGCAACGAGTTCAGTTGCTGGCGATCTGCGGCATTTTCCAGGCAGAGGATGACACTTCGTTTGCCACGGTTAAGCACAGCAAACAGCGCCTGTTTCTCTCTGGCACGGTTGGCGGGTGGCTCGATCATCACCACTTCGGCACCCGCTTCGCAAAGATGCATGCCAGCGGCAGATCCGGCAATGCCGGAACACAGACTGATGACGCGAATTCCTTCGAGGATTGCCTGGCTCATTCAGCACCTGTCTTCTTCTGCGCTTAGCGTTTTGCAGCAGAGCTGCAGAACGAATCCATGGCGTTACCCTAAGCGATCGGCGATAAATTCCATAGATAGATTAGTATTCCGAATATAGAATCATAAGCATGAATATGAACAATAAATAACAATTCGTCTAAATATCACTAAAAGCCGATTAAGGGCGTTGCGATGATCCTGCGCATGGACCACTTCACCATCGTCTCCGACCAACTGGAGGCGACACGAAATTTCTATGTTGGAGTACTCGGGTTGGTGGAGGGGCCACGCCCGCCCTTCCCGGTTCCCGGATTCTGGCTGTACACCCAGGAACAACCAGTTCTGCATGTGGTGGGCGTATCACAAATGCCGGAGCCGCGACGTGGCGTGCTTGACCATATGGCGTTTCATGCCCAGGGCTTGCAGAGGATGTGGAAACACCTGAGTGAGCACGGCGTGCGATTCAAAGTGATCCGTGCGCCCGGCGCCGAGCGCACGTGGCAGCTGTTCATCCAGGACCCCAATGGGGTTGAAGTGGAGTTGGATTTCGACGCCAGCGAAGTGCCGCCCGCCGACTGGAAAGAACGCCGGGGTGGCTAAATCAATCCGGCATAGCTGCCGCCGTCGATCTGCAAATTTTGCCCGGTGATATAGCCGGCTTGCGCCGAACAGAGAAATGCGCAGGCCGCTGCCAGTTCGCTCGGCTGGCCAAATCGTCGTGCGGCTATCGGCTTGAGCATTTCCACCCGTGCTTGCTCAAAACTGAGCTGGCGAAGTTCCGCCAGTTGCTCGGTCATAAAGCGCAGACGGTCCGTCTCAATGCGCTCCGGCAGCAGATTGTTGATCGTCACATTGTCCCGCACCACCTCGACCGACAGAGCTTTGCAAAAAGCGGTCAGCCCCGCACGCGCCGCCGTGGACAAACCCAATGGCAACCGGGGCGACTTAACCATCGCCGAGGTGATATTGACGATACGGCCGAAACCTCGCGCACGCATACCAACGACCACCGCCTGAATCAGCAGGATACCCGAGAGCATGTTGGCCTCAATGGCCGCCAGCCAGGCAGCATGATCCCAATCCTCCGGACGACCCGGCTCTGGCCCGCCGTTGTTGGTCACCAGAATATCCATCACCGGACAGGCAGCCAGCAGCGCCTGTCGCCCGGCGGCGGTGGACAGGTCGGCCACCACGGTGCGCGGCAGCCGGCCGGTGCTGCGCAAGATGTCCTGCGCAGTGTGTTCCAGGCTCTCGGCATCGCGGCCGTTGATCAGCACCTCACAGCCCTCCTGCGCCAATGCCAGCGCACAGGCTTTGCCAAGTCCCCGAGAGGATGCGCACACCAGAGCAATACGTCCGCCAATACCCAGATCCATTGCAGCACTCCTCGTACATTGGTGTCAGTCGTTCATGCCGAGCAAGGCCGTGATGTCGCGCCCGGGTTCAGCATCGCCGCCGTAGGTGAATTGGCCAGCGCGCTGGCGTTCGGCCAACTGCTCCATCTGGTAGCGATAACGGGTACCCGGCGTATCGAAGCGCGAGTGCAGGTCGCGACGTGGGTCGACCTCGAAATAACGTTGGTTCTGCGGGCGCACCACCGAGTTGTCCTGGGGCTGGATGATGTAGTTGATGCGCGGCATCACATAACGAAAAGGTGCGGGTGCAGCGGTGGTGTTGAAGGTGACGTCACACCGCGAGCGATGCTTGCCCACCGGCAGGAAGGGTTGCAGGTTGGGCACGTCGTAACCGGGGCGAAAGCGCGGATAGGAGATGCATACGTTGCTGCGTAGATGAATGTGCAGCACGGCGCGAAAATCCTGATACCTGGCGCGCACGCCGCCGACCCAGCGCATGATCGGCGCCACTGACTTTTGCGCCACGGTACGGGTGCGAGTCACGGTCTCGGAGGTCCATTGCACTTCCACCACGTCCGACTCGCTTACACCGTCGCCAATGGTATTGGCATGCAGGAAATCGGCATGGGTCAGATCAATCAGGTTTTCCACCGACAGCGCCGAGGTCGCATCAAACCGCACGGTTCGCTGGGTGTAACCGGGAAGACTGCCATCCTGGGGTAGAAACGGAATATGCGGGAGCAACTGCATGTCGGCAGCGTCCGGATTACCGTACCAGACCCAGATGTACCCGTAGCGCTCAACCAGCGGATAAAAGCCCCGTCCCCCGGTAAACGCTGTGAGTGTCAGCTCTTTATGGGGGAAATGCGGGTGAAACTCGGCCGCCACCGCACGCCCGTTGTCGCGCCACAGGTAATAGGGCTGAGCATGAATGATCCGGCGAATGGGCCGGGTACCCAGGTCGCGGCTATGGGACACCGGGAACCAGGTGTCACGCAGGTCGTAGTTGATTGGCGTCCAGTCACCCCGAACTTTGCCAGGGATCGTATCGGTGGAGGAAGGCACGGCATGCATGGTGGGAGCTCCTGTGCTCAGACGACTGCGCTGACGGGAATCAGGGTCGGTTGGCGCAACTCACGCAGTTCGCGGGATGAGGTTTGCAACAAGGCCGCGACGGCTGTGCCGTCGATCCGGCTGTTCACCTGGAACGGCGCCTGTTTGCGCAGGCGGGCCAGACGCCAACGCAGGGGTGCCCTGAGGTGTACGTGCTCATGCACAAAACCACGCCAGCACAAACTGGTTGTGCCACGACGGTTGGCACCGGTGGCGATCATCAGCGTCACCAGCGGCAATTCATCTTCGCTCAGCAAATCCACTCGAACAGTACCGCCGTTAAAGGGGACCGCGGTGCGCACGATCAAGGGGTAATCCACCACAAACTGCGAAGGCAGGATTTGTGTGGTCCATACCGCACCTCGCTCCAGAACCACCCGCCCCTGCTCGCTGCGCAGATCGCCAAGGAAAAAATCGGTGAGGCGCACATGGGCAAACCCGAGCAAGCATTCCGGGCCGTCGAGCATCGCGTCCAGGTACTGGTCGTGACTCATGTTGACGATGGTGGAACCGGTAAATTCGCGTCCGCCCGGTTGGTAGTCGCTGCTGGGCAATTGCCCTTGCGGTGCCCCTTCACCCAACCACACATGGACAAAACCATTCGCCTCGCTGACCGCAAAGGCACGCGCGGCATAACGTGCAGGCACACGCTCATCGGTATGCAGGTTGGGGATCTGCGTACAGCCACCACTGGCGCCATCAAAGGTCCAGCCGTGATAACCGCACTGCAGACCGGACTCGACGACTCGCCCCAAAGCCAGCGGCACCCGCCGATGTGGGCAACGGTCTTCCAGGGCAAAGGCCTGGCCGGCTGCGTTTCGGAACAGGACCAGTTCCTCGCCGGCAAAGGCCACGGCCAATGGCACTTGATCTTTCACGGCCTCGCAAAGCGCCATGGCCCACCAGCCAGGGGTCATCATCGGGCTGCCTCTTTGTTATTGGTCTTGGGCAAATGCGTTGAACGCAGTCAGCGCTAACGGTAGTGCTTCGCGGCAGAGAGAGCAAACACAAATAAACAGTATTTTGTTTTCTGTTGAAATTATTTACAGCCAACGAAAACCGCAAGATGTGGCCACAACCCTCTACGAACCTTGGTTCAATAGACACATTGCCGCTCTTTAGGCCACCTACAAATGGACATTTCTTCTATTAGTGATCATGTTCTAATGGAAAATAGCTAGCGAGCAATCCATAAGCCTGATTACCATTAGCTTGCTCATTAACTCCAAGGTGCGCTGACGATGACCCAATCCACCCTCGGCTTTGTCCTCCATGACGTTGCGCGCGAGGTGAAACATGGCTGAGCCGACATTGCAGCGCCCTGCCGTGCACGCCGAAGCCCGACCGCTCGAGCCCGTGGAAAAACCCCGGATGCAGGCGCCCGAGGCTTCCGCCCTTGATGGCGATGCTCAAGAACCGAATGACACGGCGCGCCAACGCTGGCGCATCGGTCTGTTTTTGCTGGCACCGATCAGTGTCGTGGCCTGCGCCGCCTGGTATGTGTTGGGTGGCCAGGTCGTGAGTACCGACAACGCTTATATCCAGGCCGAGCGGGTGGGAGTTTCAACCGATGTCGCCGGGATCGTCGCGGCCATTGAAGTCAGTGACAACCAGACCGTGAGCAAAGGCCAGGTCTTGTTCCGCCTCAAGCCCGAGCCGTTTGAAATCGCCGTGGCCAGCGCCAGGGCGCAGCTGGAGAACGCGCGCAACCAGATCCTCTACCTCAAGGCGAGCTACAACCAATCTCTGGCCGAAATCGCCCAGGCTGAAGCCAAATTGCCGTTTTACCAGACCAATCTGCAACGGCTGGAAAAGCTGGTCAGCGTTGCCGCCGTCTCAAGGACTATCTACGACGACGCCCACCAGGACCTCGACAATACCCGTCAGCAAGTATCGGTCGCCAAGGCCCAGGCTGCCGCGGCGTTGGCCCAACTGGGTGGGCGCCTGGACAGACCACTTGAGCAGCATCCTTCCTACTTGCAGGCGCTGGCGGCCCTGAATGAAGCCGAACGCAACCTGCGAAACTCCGTGGTCATCGCCCCGTTCGACGGCGTCGTCACCAACGTTGACTCGCTGCAAGTGGGCGCGTATCTGCAACCACCCCAATCGGGCTTCAGCCTGGTCTCCAGCGAGCGACTGTGGGTCGCGGCGTCCCCGAAAGAAACCGAGCTGACCAACGCCCGGATTGGCCAGGGCGTCACCATCGAGGTAGACACTTATCCGGGTATCACCTGGCATGGCACCGTGGAAAGCATCAGCCCGGCCTCCAGTTCGAGCTTCTCCCTGCTGCCGGCCCAGAACACCACGGGCAACTGGGTGAAAGTCGTGCAGCGCATTCCGGTACGCATCCATATCGACGATGCTGTCGGCAAACCGGCGCTGCGCCATGGCATGAGCGCCGTGGTAGATATCGACACCGGCACCGCACGAGGCCTGCCCAAGCCACTGGCAAACCTGCTCGCACGCCATCATGAATGACGTGTCCGGACCGCTGCCGCCCTCGCCGCTGCGGGTACTGATCACACTGTGCGTGGTGCTGGCGGTGGTCATGCAGGCGCTGGACACCACCATCGCCAACGTCGCACTGCCCTTTATGCAGGGCAGCGTATCGGCCAGCGCCGATCAGATTAACTGGGTGCTGACTTCCTACATCGTCGCCACAGCCATCATGACGCCGCCCTCGGCATTCCTTGCCCGACGCTTCGGTCGCAAGCGCGTATTGCTGTGGTCGATCTTCGGTTTTGTATTGGCCTCGGTGCTCTGTGGCATCGCCCGCTCCCTGGAAGAAATCATCCTGTTCCGCCTGCTGCAAGGGGTGGCCGGGGCGGCATTGGTGCCCTTATCGCAAGGCATTCTGCTGGATATTTACCCGCAGAAAGACCGAGGGTCGGCAGTGGCCCTGTTCGGGGTATCGGTCATGGTCGGCCCGGTATTAGGTCCGATGCTCGGCGGCTGGCTGACGGAACACCTCAGCTGGCGCTGGGTGTTCTTCATCAACCTGCCTATCGGGTTGCTGGCCTTTATCGGCATGACCCGCTTCATACGGGAAACCCCGGCCGACAAGACTGCACGCCTGGACTGGCTGGGCTTTGGCTCGCTCAGCGTGGCGATCATGTCGATTCAATTGTTCCTCGACCGCGGCGAACAACTGGGCTGGTTCGACTCCGGGGAAATCATCCTGGAAGCGCTGGTGGCCGCCGTCGCTTCGTACATCTTCATTGTCCACACCTTCACTCATGACAAGCCCTTTATCAGCCTGAAGCTGTTCAAAGATCGCAATTACTCGGTGGCGGTGGTGTTTATCTTTATCATTGGCATCACCTACCTGGCCTCGCTGGCACTGATGACACCCTACCTGCAAACCCTGATGGGGTACCCGGTGCTCACCGCCGGCATGGTCATGGGGCCACGCGGACTGGGGACGATGCTCAGCATGTTCCTTGCCGGGAAGATCATCGGCAAAGTGGATATTCGCTGGATACTGTTTTGCGGTTTGTTGCTGTCCGCCTGGTCGATGTACATGATGACCGGCTGGACGCCGGCCGTGTCCATCGACACCATCATCTACGTCGGCTTTATTCAGGGCGCGAGCCTGGGTCTGTTGTTCGTCCCGCTGACCACCATCGCCTTTACCACCCTGCCCCCGCATTTGCGAGGCGAAGCCACGGGCCTGTACAACCTGTCACGCAACGTCGGTTCGAGCGTTGGCATCTCGATCGTTACGGTGCTGCTGGCGCAAAACACCCAGATAAACCATGCCGAAATCGGTGCATACGTGACGCCGTTCAACCGCCTGTTCGATGCCTGGCCTGTCAACCATCAGCTCAATCCATTGACCGCCAGCGGGCGTGCAGCACTGGATGGCTTGATCACTGTGCAGGCCAGCTGGGTGGCTTACCTGGATGACTTCAAGCTGCTGATGTGGTTATCCATCGGAGTCATACCGCTGCTGCTGATATTCAGGACGGCGAAGTCTCAAGCGAATCAGGCCTCGTAGCGAAAACGTCCCACCGCCACATTCAGCTCATCGGACAGCTCGCGCAAAGACACCACGGCTCCGGATACCTGATGGGTGATCGCATCACCCTCGCCGGCCATGCGTGCGATGTGCTCGACGTTGGCCACGATGCCTCGCCCACCCTCGCTCTGCACGCTTACCGCATCGGCGATCCGGTCAACCCCGCGCGTAGAGTCACCCACCAGTTCCGTTGCCTGCTGCAGGGTGCTTTCCAACTCACTCAGCAGCCGGCCGCTTTCTTCCAATGCCACAGTGCCCGCGCTCAATGCCTGGTCGACGATCCCGGACTGGCTCTCCAGCTTCAACGTCAGCTGGTTGATCGAGTTGGCCGCCAGCGCAGAGCGTTGTGCCAGGTTACGCACTTCGTCGGCCACCACGCTGAAGCCGCGCCCCCTCTCTCCGGCACGCGCCGCTTCGATGGCCGCATTGAGCGCCAGCATGCCCGTCTGCGCGGAGAGGTCCTTGACCTGACCGATGCTGGCGGTAATCGCTGTCGTACTTTCGACAAAATCGCCCACCGAGCCGCGGATCGCGGAGAAGGCATGGCGCACGCTGTCGATTTTCTCAAGCAGTCGCGATAAGGCCAAGTGTCCATCCTGCGCACCGCGCAAACTGGCTTCGGCGCAGCTGCGCAGGCTTTCAGCATGACTGGAGATTGCCGCAATACCGTCGCTCATCTGCTCGATGGTCATCGACACCGCGCCCACCGCACCGGCCTGCGCCGTAGAGCTTTGCGCCACCCGCGCCGAAGCGCCCACCAGCTCCTCTGCCGAGGCGCCGACCGATGCCGCGACTCCGGCAACCTGGCGCATGGCCTGCTGGAAGCTATCGATGAGTTCGTTGAATGCTTGAGCCGTATGGGCAATCTCGTCTCGACCCATGACCCGCACGCGTCGGGTCAGGTCGCCATCGCGCAACTCGATCGACGCCCTCTCGATTTCCCGGATGGGCCGGATGATTTGCGCACGCAACAAAAGACTGACTAACACAGCCATTAAGCTGCCACCCAGCAGCACC
Source organism: Pseudomonas sp. ANT_H12B (assembly GCF_008369325.1). Classification (GTDB taxonomy): domain Bacteria; phylum Pseudomonadota; class Gammaproteobacteria; order Pseudomonadales; family Pseudomonadaceae; genus Aquipseudomonas. The sequence goes on from NZ_VOBI01000004.1 coordinate 178,669, forward strand.
GCCACGAGCATCCGTGAGACCTGCTGTTGTGTTGCGCCCGCCTCAGCGAAGGCGCCAGAGGTCAGCTCGGCTTGTAGACCCAACAGCCGGTTGAATTGACCTTGCAAGCCATTGTTGTCGGCACGCACCCGACCCAGCAGCGAGGCAGCCTGTATCTGGTCGCTCAAAGCAGTGCGCTTGAATTCGGCAAGCCCCTCGCCGACCACTGCGGCCTGCTCCTGCACCGCTTGATAGAGCGCTCTCTCCTCTTTGCCCAAGCGAGTTTCACGGGCCACTTTGTCCAGCCCGGCACGCATGTCGTCGACACTGGCCTGCATATCCTCAAGATATGACTCAAGGTCCTCCGCAGAAGCTTGACCACTGGATTCAAGGATGCGCGCGCCTGTGGCATAGGCGCCGACCATCGCCGCCTGCGAGGCGGCCGAGGTTTCTAACACTTGCCGATACTGCTGGAAACGCAACTGGTCGATTTCCTCGATTACCGCTTGTTGCTTGGCCAGCCCGCGATAGGCCAGACCCGAGACAACCAGAAGAGCGAGCACAAATAACCCGGGCAGCACGAGGAGCTTGGCGCCGATTGAGAAGCCTTTCAGAAATGGCATGTTGGTTACCGTTTTTGTTTTTATAGAGCATGACTAGGCAGGCAGTTTATCCTGCATTATTCTTTATACAGTATTTAATTCTATTATCAGAACGATATTGAAGGTTTGATGTCCCGCCATAGCGCCTTGCCTCCGCCCTGCAACTAACGCCTGGCGTAACCAAAGCCAGCCAACCAGCACTGGAACGAACAGCCCAGGTAAGCAGCGGCATTGCAAAGACCAAGGTCAGGTTCGATACCGCCCCCCACAGAATCGCCAGCGCCTTGATTAATTCCGCCGCCAGTACCGATGAATGCCGCAGCCCTGCGGCCTCATCGAGCCCGCGGCGACCTGCTCAGCCGTAAGCGAACGTCCATGTGAGGCTTTCAGCAAGTACTTACCTATTCAGGCGAGGGGAAGTTTTTCAATGAAGGCCGTGAATTCCGTTAAATGCGGAGTCACCGGGCAAGCAGGGAGGAACCCGCACCCTTCACGTAACGAAAAAATCGACGCTGACTGGTGTCCCCAATTGCAGACAAGTTTTTGAATGGCGCGGCCGAGGTACTGTGCTCAACAGGTGAGCCAACATCGAAGGATCGAAGTCGAAGGTCAGAAACCGAGATGAGCGAGGCAGTAAGGTTAGGACCGGATGTGAATACTTAATATGCAGTGGTCCATGCCCACTTCAGAGGAACAACTGCAAGTAATTTTGTGGGGGTAAAAAGAACAAAAATAAAAAAGGGTCGCGAGATAAAATCTCGCAACCCCTTGAATTATATGGTCGGGACGGAGTGATTCGAACACTCGACCCCTAGCACCCCATGCTAGTGCGCTACCGGACTGCGCTACGCCCCGACTAGGCGTGAAACTTCTTCCTCTTCTCGAGGAACGCTCAAGAATATATCGCAAGCTTTTGAAAACTGGAAGTATTCAAACGCAGTAAATTATTTCTTGAGAACGACCAGCACATCTTCCAGTTCGGCAATCATCTGCCGAATCATCTGTTTGTACTGGGTAGTGTCGTCTTTGGCCTCATCACCGGACAATCGCAAGCGTGCGCCGCCGATGGTGAACCCTTGATCGTAAAGAAGCGCGCGGATCTGCCGGATCATCAGCACGTCTTGTCGCTGATAATACCGGCGGTTTCCGCGGCGTTTGACGGGGTTGAGTTGAGGAAACTCCTGTTCCCAATAGCGCAGCACGTGTGGTTTTACCGCACACAGCTCGCTGACTTCACCAATGGTGAAGTAGCGTTTGCCTGGGATGACGGGAAGCTCGTCGTTATGACTTGGTTCCAGCATAAGCCTCAACTCGGGCCTTCAACTTCTGCCCTGGACGAAAGGTGACCACACGGCGAGCCGTGATCGGGATTTCTTCACCCGTTTTCGGATTGCGGCCAGGCCGCTGGCGTTTGTCCCGAAGGTCGAAATTGCCGAAACCGGACAATTTGACTTGTTCGTTGTCTTCAAGAGCGTGCCTGATTTCCTCGAAAAACAGTTCGACCAATTCCTTGGCCTCCCGTTTATTCAGGCCCAACTCCTCATACAGACGTTCCGCCATCTCAGCTTTCGTCAGAGCCCCCATACGTCACTTCCTTAACGTGGCGTTCAACCTTTGTTCGAGCGAGGTGAGGATGTTTTGCGTCGTGGTATTCACCTCATCGTCATTAAGAGTGCGCGATGGATGCTGCCAGGTCAAGCCGACTGCAAGGCTTTTTCTATCAGGATCAATGCCTTTACCCTGATACACGTCAAATAGCCTGAGGTCCGTCAGCCATTCCCCTGCATTTTCACGGATTACGTCCAGTACAGCACTGGCTGCGACGTCTTTTTCGGCGATCAGTGCAAGATCACGACGTACTTCAGGAAAGCGTGATAACTCTTGGAATTTAGGCATTTTACCCAGAGCGACTTCAGCCAGAACCAGCTCGAAGACGAAGACCGGACGGTCCAGCCCCAAAGATTTCGACAATTCAGGGTGGATAGCGCCGACGAAACCGACCAGACGACCTTCACGCTCGATACGCGCGGTTTGACCCGGGTGCAATGCGGGGTGTTTGCCCGGCACGAATGTGAACGAATTCAATGCACCGGCAAAGCCCAGCACAGCTTCCACATCAGCCTTGACGTCGAAAAAATCCACGACATCGCGACCTTGTGCCCAACCTTCCGGCAGACGGCTACCGCAAACCACACCCGCCAGCATCGGCTCTTGCTTCAAGCCATCCAGTTGACCGACGAAGCGCAGACCGCTTTCGAACAGCCGGACGCGATCCTGTTGACGGTTCAGGTTGTGCTGAAGCGCCTTCACCAGACCTGGCCACAGGGACGAGCGCATGGCGGCCATATCATTCGAAATAGGGTTAGCCAGCAGCAGCGGTTCTACACCCGGATTAAACAGTTCGAACTGTTTCGGATCGATGAAGCTGTAAGTGATCGCTTCCTGATAACCACGGGCTACCAGTAGCCGACGCAGCTCAGGCAGGTCGCTACGCGCTTCAGCCTTGGCTTGCGGCGCCAGACGGGCTTGCGGGTAACGAACCGGCAGGCGGTTGTAACCGTACAGACGGGCCAGCTCTTCGATCAGATCGACTTCCAGGCTGATGTCGAAGCGATGGCTTGGCACTTCAACGCGCCACTGCCCTGCTCCATCAGCAGAAACGCTCAGGCCCAAAGCGTTGAGCAGGCGCTCGACTTCGGCCGAGTCCATTTCCATGCCCAGCATCTGGGTGATGCGTTGAGCACGCAGGGTAACCGGCGCGATCTTCGGCAGGTGTTGCTCGCTGACGGTTTCGATGATCGGGCCAGCTTCACCGCCAGTGATTTCCAGCAGCAGGCCAGTGGCGCGCTCCATGGCTTCACGGGCCAACTGCCAGTCCACACCACGCTCGTAGCGGTGCGAAGCGTCGGTGTGCAGGCCATAGGAACGCGCCTTGCCAGCAACGGCAATCTGATCGAAGAACGCACTCTCAAGGAAAATGTCGCGAGTGGTCGCGGTGTTGACGCCGCTGTGCTCGCCCCCCATGACGCCGGCAATTGCCAGGGCGCGGGTGTGGTCGGCAATCACCAGCGTATCGCTACGCAGGCTGACTTCCTGACCGTCGAGCAGCACCAGCTTCTCGCCTTCTTCTGCCATGCGCACGCGGATGCCGCCATTGATTTCGGCGAGATCGAACGCGTGCAGCGGCTGGCCCAACTCCAGCATCACATAGTTGGTGATGTCGACGGCAGCGTCGATGCTGCGCACGTCGGCACGACGCAGACGCTCGACCATCCACAGCGGCGTAAGCTTGGACAGGTCGACATTACGGATCACACGACCCAGGTAACGCGGGCAAGCAGCCGGCGCCAGCACTTCAACCGAACGCACTTCATCGTGCACTGCTGGAACGGTAGCAACGACCGGCCGGGTGACTTCGGCGGCGTACAGCGCGCCAACTTCACGGGCCAGGCCTGCCAGGGACAGGCAATCGCCGCGGTTCGGGGTCAGGTCGACCTCGATGCTGGCGTCATCCAGGCTCAGGTATTCACGAATATCCAGACCGACCGGCGCATCGGCCGGCAATTCCATCAGGCCATCGTTGCCTTCACCGACTTGCAACTCAGCTTGCGAGCACAGCATGCCGTTGGATTCAACGCCACGCAGCTTGGCTTTCTTGATTTTGAAGTCGCCCGGCAGCTCGGCACCGATCATGGCGAACGGGATCTTCAGGCCCGGGCGCACGTTTGGCGCACCGCACACGACCTGGAAGGTCTCCGAGCCATTGCTGACCTGGCAAACACGCAGCTTGTCGGCATCCGGGTGCTGCTCGGTGCTCAGCACCTCACCAACCACCACACCACTGAATTCACCGGCGGCCAGCGTAACGCTATCAACCTCAAGACCGGCCATCGACAGACGAGCAACCAGCTCATCGCGACTTACCTGCGGGCTTACCCAGCCACGCAGCCATTGTTCACTGAATTTCATCCTGCTCTCCTAAGAATTCGTTACGACTAGCGAAATTGCGCGAGGAACCGCAAGTCGTTGTCGAAGAACAGACGCAAGTCGTTCACGCCGTAACGCAGCATGGCCAGACGCTCAACGCCCATGCCGAAGGCAAAGCCCGAAAACTCTTCCGGGTCGATCCCGGACATGCGAAGCACGTTCGGGTGAACCATGCCGCAGCCCATTACTTCCAGCCAGCCAGTCTGTTTGCAGACACGGCAGCCTTTACCGCTGCACATCACGCACTCCATGTCGACTTCAGCGGATGGCTCGGTGAACGGGAAGTACGAAGGACGGAAACGCACGGCCAGTTCTTTTTCGAAGAACACGCGCAGGAACTCTTCGATGGTGCCTTTCAGGTCGGCGAAGTTGATATCACGGTCGACCAGCAGGCCTTCGACTTGATGGAACATCGGCGAGTGGGTGATATCGGAGTCGCTGCGGTACACACGGCCTGGGCAGACGATGCGGATCGGCGGCTGTTTCGATTCCATGGTGCGGACCTGTACCGGCGAGGTATGGGTGCGCAGCAACATGTTGGCATTGAAATAGAAGGTGTCATGCATCGACCGGGCCGGGTGATGGCCAGGGATGTTGAGCGCTTCGAAGTTGTGGTAATCGTCTTCCACCTCAGGGCCTTCGGCGATGCCGTAGCCGATGTGGGTGAAGAACTGTTCGATACGTTCCAGAGTGCGAGTAACCGGATGCAGACCACCCGAGTTCTGGCCACGGCCAGGCAGGGTCACGTCAATGGACTCGGCAGACAGTTTGGCGGCCAGGTCGGCCTCTTCAAACAGTGCCTTGCGGGCATTGAGAACCTCTGTGACACGCTCCTTGGCAACGTTGATCAGGGCACCGACTTGCGGACGCTCTTCTGCCGGCAAATTCCCCAGGGTCTTCATCACCTGAGTCAATTCGCCCTTCTTGCCAAGGTAGTGAACCCGGATTTGCTCCAGGGCATTGATATCTTCAGCGCTTTGCACAGCCTCTAGTGCTTGAGAGACGAGCGCATCCAGGTTTTCCATGTACAGACTCCAGATACAAAATAGGGGAAGAGCTTGAAGGCTCTTCCCCTATTTATGACGTTTAACACCTGGCCCCACAGAGGTGAGGCCCGGTGACTGTCGGGGGTACTTAAGCCAAGGTGGCTTTAGCTTTCTCGACAATCGCAGCAAACGCCGCTTTTTCGTTCACTGCCAGATCAGCCAGAACCTTACGGTCGATCTCGATGGACGCTTTTTTCAGGCCGGCGATGAAACGGCTGTAGGACAGACCGTTGATACGTGCACCAGCGTTGATACGAGCGATCCACAGAGCGCGGAACTGACGTTTTTTCTGACGACGGTCACGGTAGGCGTATTGGCCTGCCTTGATTACCGCTTGCTTGGCAACACGGAATACGCGCGAGCGAGCGCCGTAGTAGCCTTTAGCAAGTTTCAGAATTTTTTTGTGACGTTTACGGGCAATGACGCCACGCTTTACACGAGCCATGAGTTACTTCCTCTATTCTTGACTAAATTAACGAAGGCGCAGCATGCGCTCGACTTTTGCCACGTCACACGGTGCCAGCAAGCTGCTACCGCGCAGTTGACGCTTACGCTTGGTCGACATTTTAGTCAGGATGTGGCTCTTGAAAGCGTGCTTGTGCTTGATACCGTTAGCAGTTTTCAGAAACCGCTTAGCAGCACCACTTTTAGTTTTCATTTTTGGCATGTTCGGATACTCCGCATTCAGTTGATAAACATAATCAGAAGGCCTGCCGTGCCCTATTGATTACTTCTTCTTTTTCGGGGCGATGACCATGATCAGTTGGCGTCCTTCCATCTTAGGATGCTGTTCGACCGAACCGTACTCGAGCAAGTCACCTTCAACTCGCTTGAGGAGTTCCATCCCCAGCTCCTGGTGGGCCATCTCACGGCCGCGGAATCGCAAGGATACCTTGGCCCTGTCCCCATCACTCAGGAAACGTACCAGGTTGCGCAGTTTTACCTGGTAATCCCCTTCCTCCGTCCCTGGACGAAACTTGATTTCTTTAACCTGAATCTGCTTCTGGTTTTTCTTGGCCGCGGCAATCTGCTTCTTCTTCTCGAAGATCGATTTGCCGTAGTCCATCAGCTTGCAAACAGGGGGTACTGCATCGGCGGAAATTTCCACCAGATCCAGTTTGGCTTCTTCAGCCTTAAGAAGCGCGTCTTCAATTGACACAATCCCAAGCTGCTCACCCTCAGCTCCAATTAACCGAACCTCGCGTGCCGAGATATTCTCGTTGATCGGGGCTTTCGGTGCAGCTCGTTTATCTTGTCTCATTTCACGCTTAATAATAATTACTCCGAATCTGGGCGACCACGCCGGGAAACCGCTTGCGCGAGAAACTCAGCGAACTGGGCGACGGGCATCGAGCCCAGGTCAGCACCTTCACGAGTACGCACAGCGACAGTCTGCATCTCGACTTCCCGATCTCCGATAACCAAGAGATAGGGAACCTTGAGCAAAGTATGCTCGCGGATTTTAAAGCCGATCTTTTCATTTCTCAAGTCAGACTTGGCACGAAATCCGCTTTCATTGAGGGTTTTTTCAACCTCAGCGGCAAAATCAGCCTGTTTATCAGTGATATTCATGATCACTGCCTGGGTCGGAGCCAGCCACGCGGGGAACGCACCCTCGTAGTGCTCGATCAGAATTCCGACGAAACGTTCGAAGGAACCCAGGATCGCCCGGTGCAACATAACCGGGTGCTTGCGACTGTTGTCTTCGGAGACGTATTCGGCTCCCAGACGGACAGGCAGGTTAAAATCGAGCTGAAGGGTACCACATTGCCAGACGCGGCCGAGGCAATCTTTCAGCGAGAACTCGATCTTCGGACCGTAGAACGCACCTTCGCCCGGCTGCAGATCGTACGACAGGCCAGCGCTATCAAGGGCTGCAGCCAGTGCTGCTTCGGCGCGATCCCACAGCTCGTCGGAACCAACACGTTTTTCCGGACGAGTGGACAGCTTCATTTCGACGTCTTTAAAGCCGAAGTCGGCATAAACGTCCATGGTCAGCTTGATGAACGCAGCGGATTCAGCCTGCATCTGCTCTTCAGTGCAGAAGATGTGGGCGTCGTCCTGAGTGAACGCACGCACGCGCATGATGCCGTGCAGCGCACCCGATGGCTCGTTACGGTGACAGGCACCGAATTCGGCCAGACGCATCGGCAGTTCGCGGTAGCTTTTCAGGCCTTGATTGAACACTTGCACGTGGCAAGGGCAGTTCATTGGCTTGATCGCGTAATCGCGGTTTTCCGACTGGGTGGTAAACATGTTGTCGGCGTAGTTGGCCCAGTGCCCGGATTTCTCCCACAGGCTGCGGTCAACGACCTGCGGAGTTTTGATCTCCAAGTAACCGTTGTCGCGCTGAACCTTGCGCATGTACTGCTCGAGCACCTGGTACAAAGTCCAGCCGTTCGGGTGCCAGAACACCATGCCCGGCGACTCTTCCTGGGTGTGAAACAGGCCCAGGCGCTTGCCGATCTTGCGATGATCGCGCTTTTCAGCTTCTTCGATGCGCTGGATGTAAGCCGCCAGCTGCTTCTTGTCAGCCCATGCGGTGCCGTAAACGCGCTGCAATTGCTCGTTCTTGGCATCACCACGCCAGTAGGCGCCGGACAACTTGGTCAGTTTGAAGGATTTCAGGAAACGCGTGTTCGGCACGTGCGGACCGCGGCACATGTCGACGTATTCTTCGTGATAGTACAGACCCATGGCCTGCTCGTTCGGCATGTCCTCGACCAGGCGCAGCTTGTAGTCTTCGCCGCGGGCCTTGAACACTTCGATCACTTCGGCGCGCGGAGTGACTTTCTTGATCACGTCGTAATCTTTTTCGATCAGCTGCTGCATGCGCTGTTCGATAGCGGCCAGGTCGTCCGGTGTAAAAGGACGTTCGAAAGCAATGTCGTAATAGAAGCCTTCGTCGATGACCGGGCCGATGACCATTTTGGCCGTCGGGTACAGCTGCTTGACCGCGTGGCCAACCAGGTGGGCGCAAGAGTGGCGAATGATCTCCAGCCCCTCTTCATCCTTTGGCGTAATGATGTGCAGCGTGGAATCGCTGTCGATGATGTCGCTGGCGTCGACCAGCTTGCCATTGACCTTGCCGGCCACGGTGGCTTTGGCCAGACCTGCACCAATGGATGCGGCGACCTCGGCTACGGAAACCGGGTGATCGAATGAACGTTGACTGCCGTCGGGAAGAGTAATAGTTGGCATGGCGCCTCCTCTCCTAGTGGTGACCCCTACCAAAGGTCACGTGGGTTGGGATGAGCCAGTACAAGATCCGATCCAGGCCATTCAATGACGAACGCCTGCCTTACAGCGGCAGGAGCCTTGCGGCCAACCGGAAAACCGAACCAGAGTGACTGGGATTCAAATCAGGGTTATTCGCACATCTGCTGCCACCGGGACTGAAGGTCATCCGGAGCCTGCAAACGCCCGAGCGAGGCATGCTAGCACAGATGAACGGTCGTCGATGCACACAGGCTTTCAGCTGGGGCAAATCGGGCATTTTTATGCCAGAGTGCTGAACTTGAACCCCGCTTTACCCCTCAGATAACAAGACATTGACCCACAAGGAGCATCCCAGCATGCGTCTGAATCGTTTATTCGCAATAGTCGCCCCCATCGTTTTGCTGCTGCCACTGGCCGCCCATGCCGATTGGCCAAAGGGCGAGCGCGAGAAATACATGGCTCAGTGCACTCAGGCAGCCACCCCCCAGATCGGTGCTGCAGCGGCCAAAGCTCACTGCGCTTGTGGTGCCGATGCAATCAAATCGTATCCGGCCGGCGACATCCAGGCACTGATGGACAACACAGCCAGTGATGCCCTGAAACAAAAAGCACTGACGCAAATTTCGTCCTGCAAAGCCGATAACAAGGCGAAAAAATAAGCCCGCCAGAGCGCTTTGAAGGCCTGCAAAGCCTCTGAAAACCGCTATTTCGTACAAATTATGCAGGTTTTACAGGTTTTTTTAATGTCTTTACTTTTGGCTGAAAGCCTTTTAAAACGGGGCTTGCAGCCAAACAAAGCAGCAAACAGAACGCGACTGCAGGGCAAACAGCACGTCCGGGGGGCTCCCAAAGCGAACATTTCGACTATGATACCCCGGTGTGCCCAGTTGGCCTGAGCAGCACAGTACTGAAAAAATATATGTTTCTTGGAGATACACCATGTCTAATCGCCAAACCGGCACCGTTAAGTGGTTCAACGATGAAAAAGGCTTCGGCTTCATCACTCCTCAAGGTGGCGGTGACGACCTGTTCGTACACTTCAAAGCTATCGAAAGCGACGGTTTCAAAAGCCTGAAAGAAGGCCAGACCGTTTCCTTCGTGGCTGAGAAAGGCCAAAAGGGTATGCAAGCTGCACAAGTCCGCGCTGAGTAATTTTTCAGCCGCACTAAAAAACCCCGTCCATGTGACGGGGTTTTTTATGGGTGAAACAAAAGCCTGAAGCTCGATCAGCCGCAGTTGGCGCGGGTGACGACCCGATTGGCATCGGTGTTCAGGTTCAAGCGATCAGAGCGGTACTCCAGAGTCACCATGTCGGTGGGCAAGAGGAACCGTGCATTCTGTGCGCCTGCGCGGGTACGCGCCTGTTCCAGCAACTCAGGCGAAGCCTTTTTGCCAATGGTGAATTCGGCCGCCTTTGCCTCGCAACGGCTATGGCCAGTGTCAGTCGTCGCCGCGGAGTCTGTTGCCGACTCGGTGGAGGTAGTGCTGCAACCGGCCAGCATGGCAACGGCCAACAAAGCACCCAATGACGCGAACTTCCAAGGCATGAAGCCTCCTTTTTTCAATAGTTAAGCTGAGATCGTGCGACCGCCAATCTGGCGTTTGGTTTCACGGGGAGTGCTAGCACCCTGCCCTCAACCTGGACAAGCGGCGAGTTTGCCTGAGCATCACCCTGCCGTTCATCACTCAATCGTGACTGAATATGAACAGCGCTCAATAGACGTCGATGTAGTCGTAGAGCGGATTTGGCCAGTTCTCTTTCAGTGCATTGAAGATTTGCATGACCCAGACCTCGTCGCTGGCCGCGACCAATCCTACATAACCGGAACCCTTGGCCCATGTCTCCAGGCGAAACAGCAGCCCACCGATATCGTTCCCGCCTACGACACCCGAAGAAATATAGGCGATACCACCCTTGGTCACCCGCAACTGAGTGTGCTCATCGTCACTGGCCGAGGCAAGCAGCTGACGCACTGCCTCAAGGGTCAAGCCGTCAGGCGTGTTCAAATCGATCCGCACGGCACGTGTCCTTGAAAAATCATTAAAGACCAAGTGTCGCATAGCCCTCCTCTCATGCCTAAGTCGGAGTGCCAAACGCCGCGCAAAATGGTTAACTCGACACTCAGACTTTCCCGACTTCACGAGCGCCATCATGTCCACCATAAGCATCGACGCCAACATCACAGTCAAGTGGCCACAGGGTCACAGCTCTTACAGCCCGGGCAGCCCGGAAGAGTTGGCAATCATTGGTATCGATCTATTGGTCAAGGAGCTGGGAACTGAAGCGGCGAGGAAATTCATCGCGCAGATATTCGAGAAGTACCCTGCCGACTATATGGGCTTGACAGAGAACGAGCGCGCGTAAAACCCGCAGGCTGGCACCTGCGGGCCGATGGATTACTTCAGACGAGCCAGCCGCTCGGTCAGCAGGTCAAAGAAGCCCTGGGCGTCGCCGCTTTCAACCCAAAAAGCATTCTTCGGTGCCTTCAGGCCGTCATACCAGTCAACGATGGTTTGACCAAAGGTCGGGCCTTCGCGGCTATCCACGACCACGTTGACCGTGCGACCGGTGAACAACGCAGGCTTGAGCAAGTAGGCGATTACGGTCGCGTCATGCACCGGGCCACCCGGAATGCCATAGTGCTCCATGTCGCCTTTGACGTATTCATTGAGAATATCGCCCACCAGTTTGCTGGCAGTGTTGTTGATGGCGGCGATCTGCTTCAGGCGCGCTTCGCTGGTGAGGATCTTGTGGGTCACGTCCAGCGGCAGGTACGTCAGCTTCACACCACTTTTGAGCACCACCTCAGCAGCCTGCGGGTCGGCGAACAGGTTGAACTCGGCCACCGGGGTGATGTTGCCGCCGTTGAAGTGCGCACCGCCCATGATCACCACTTCCTTGATTCCCTGAACGATTTCAGGTTCCTGGATCAGCGCCAAGGCCAGATTGGTCTGCGGACCCAGCATGGCGATGGTGATGCTATGGGGCTTGGCGGCTTTCAAGGTATCGATCAGGTAATTGACCGCATTGCCTTCGGCCAGTCCTTTCTTCGGTTCATGTACGGTGACGCCCGACAGGCCTTCCTTGCCATGAATGTTCTCGGCGTAAATCGGCGTACGCATCAGCGGTTTCGGCGCACCGGCGTAGACCGGCACCTCCTCGCGCCCCGCCCACTCACGGGCCAGCCGCGCATTACGCGAAGTCTTGTCCAGACGCACATTGCCGGCGACGGTCGTCAGCGCACGAATGTTCAGCTCTTCCGGCGATGCCAGGGCAAACAGCAAGGCAACTACGTCATCGGCACCCGGGTCGGTGTCGATGATCAAGTCGATCTTTTCCGCCGCCTGGGCGCTTGTTGCGGTAATCAGGGACAAAAGCAGCAGACTCCGGAGAAGGTGTTGCAGTTTCTGAGCATAGCGGTGCATAGCGCACTCCTTGTGCGTGGGACAGCAGAAAGACAACAGCGAGTTAGAACGTTACCCCCGCCACCAGCACGATGTTGCAGTACGGCTGGCATTCGCCTGTACGAACAATCGCCCGTGCCTGTCGGCTGAGGACTTTGAATTGGTCATGACTGAGCAGCTCACGCTGACCTAGCGCACCTTCAGCATTCAGCTCATCGAGCGTCGCCAACGCCGAAGGTCTCTTGTCCAGGATCTCCTGGGCCAGCACATGGCTTTCGACCTGCATTTCGCTGAGTACGACGTTCAAGGTGCTGACGAAATCCGGAATGCCGTGGGTCAAGGCCAGGTCAATCAGCTCAACGCCCGGCGGCACTGGCAGCCCTGCATCGCCGATCACCACCATGTCGCCATGGCCCAGGGATGCGATTAGCCGCGACAGCGCGACGTTGAGCAAAGGTGTCTTTTTCATGGTGCTTTAAAGGCCTGTACGTCGGACAAGGTGGGGATCGAGGGTTGTGCACCGGCACGGGTGACCGACAGTGCCGCAGCGACCTGACCGAAACGGATCGCTTCTGCTTCGGTTTTGCCAGCCGACAGGGCCGCCGCAAAACCGCCGACAAACGTATCGCCGGCAGCCGTTGTGTCGACCGCCTTCACTTTTGGCGCGGGGAAATGCTCGAAGCTTTTGCCGTTGGCGAATATCGACCCTTGGGCACCGAGGGTGATGATTACCTTGCCGGCGCCCATGTCGATCAACCGGGTCGCTGCGGTTTCGGCGGTTTGCAGTGAGTCCACTGGCAAACCGCTCAGGGCCGAGGCTTCGCTTTCGTTGGGAATCAGGTAATCGATGGATGCATACCAATCCGCCGGCAACGGGCGACTGGCCGGCGCCGGATTGAGGATCACAGTCTTGCCCAACTCACGGCCACGTTTCAGCGCATGGCCGACGGTGGCATCCGGCACTTCCAGCTGACAGATGATCACATCCGCCGCCTGCAACACCGAGTCGAAACGGTCGATCACTTCCGGCGTCAGCGCACCGTTGGCACCGGCAACGATTACTATCGCGTTCTGACTGTTGTCGTCGACCACAATCAACGCCACGCCACTGGAATCGTCGACGGTGCTGACCGCCTGACAATCGATCTGCTCGGCCAATAACGCACCACGCAATTGCTCGCCATAAGCATCGCTGCCGACGCAACCGACCATCGAAACCCGGGAACCAAGACGCGCCGCGGCAACGGCCTGATTCGCGCCCTTGCCGCCGGAAACCGTGGCAAACGACTCGCCGATCAGCGTTTCACCACCACGGGGCAGCCTTGGCGCCCGGGTGACCAGGTCCATGTTCAGGCTGCCTATTACCACTACTCTTGCTGGCATACATTGCTACTCATTAATTCTATTCAGCGGTGCTTTTGGTTTAGCGGCTTTCGATTTTCAACGGAATTGAGCGAACAGACCGGCCAGCGGCGCAGTCGACTCCCGCAAGACAATACTGGGCGTCACGATTCGTTGATCGGTGGCCATATCCGGCGTGGCGATCCTGCGCAAAAGCACTTCGGCCGCCATCTCACCGAGCTGCAGGATCGACTGACCCACAGTGGTCAGCGCCGGGTACACATAACGGCTCATCTGAATATCGTCGAAGCCAATCACCGACAACTCGGTCGGTACACGAATATTGCGCTCGGCGGCAGCGCGCAGCACACCGATACCGATCATGTCGTTACCGGCGAAGATCGCGCTGGGCGGGTTTTCTTCCAGCAGGATCGCCGCAGCGCTGTAACCGCCGGTGCTGGTAAAGTCGCTTTCCAGCATGCGCTCGCGAGACACTTCGACACCTGCCTCTTTCAGGGCGCGGCAATAACCGGCCAGACGCATCTGCGCCACACTGGTACTCGCGGGGCCGCCGATAGTGGCGATGTCCCGATGCCCCAACTCCAGAAGGTGCCGGGTCGCCAGGTAGGCGCCGTATTCGTGGTCGATTCGCACCAGGTCGGCATTCACACCTTCCAGTCCGCGGTCGGCGATCACCATCGGGGTCTTCACTCCTGCCAGGCCTTCTGCCAGCCCCGCGTCGCCACCTGCCGACGCCACGATCAACCCGTCGATGCGTTTTTCCAGCAGCACCCGCAGGTAGCTGCGTTGCTTGTCCGGATTGTCGTCGGAGTTGCAGAGGATCACGCAGTAGCCATTGCGCTCGCAGTAATCTTCGATGCCACGTGCCAATTCGGCAAAGTAGGGGTTGAGGCTATTAGGCACCAACAGACCGATAGTCGCCGTCGTTTTAGCCTTCAGTGACCGGGCCACGGCACTGGGCACGTAGTCGAGGGTTTTGATTGCCGCTTCAACCTTGACCCGCACTTCGTCACTGACCGGCCGGGTCTTGTTCACCACATGGGAAACCGTGGTGTAGGAAATCCCCGCGAGCGCTGCCACATCCTTGATCGTTGCCATGACTCAGGTCCGCCGGCTTGCGCGCTGACTGCGATAAGTATCAAGCACCACCGCTACCACGATGACCGCGCCGGTGATGATGCGTTTGGTCGGTTCGGTCGCGCCGATCTGCGCCAGACCGGCCGCCAATACGGAAATGATCAGAACCCCAAAGAACGTACTGATCACCGAACCACGGCCACCCATCAGGCTGGTGCCGCCAATGACCACAGCCGCGATCACTTGCAACTCCAGACCGGAACCGGCATTCGGGTCCGCCGCTTCCAGACGGGAAATCTGAAACAGCGCAGCGATACCGGCCAGCAACCCCATCAGACTGAATACCAGGATCTTGTAGGGCTTGGGATTGATCCCTGCCAGACGCACCGCCTCTTCGTTGGTGCCGATGCCGATCAGGTAACGACCGAACACGGTACGCGTCAACACGGCCTGGGCGACGATGATGATCAGCAAGGCAATGATGAACGACGGCGAAATACCGAAGGCGATCGGGTTGGACAACCAGGCAAAGGCATCACCGATATAAGCCGTGCGCGAGCCGGTCATCTGATACGCCACACCGCGGGCCATTTCCAGCACCCCGAGAGACACGATGAATGACGGAATCCGCCACGCCACGGTGATCGAACCGGTGATGGTCCCGGCCAGCGCCGCAGCTCCCATCCCCAACAACGCGGCAGGCAGCACACTCCAGCCCCAGCCGAGAATCGCCACACTGACCGTCGACGCCGCGAGGGCCAACACCGAGCCCACCGACAGGTCGATGCCACCGATGATCAACACGAACGTCATGCCGACCGCCAGCACCATCAAATCCGGAATCTGGTTGGCCAGGGTACTGAAGGTGTCGTAAGACAGAAAATGGCTGCTCAGGACCGAGAACAGCGCGACCATGGCCAGCAAGGCACCGGCCAGACCCAGATAGGTACCGAGGCCGTAAAAGTTGCCACTACGTTTGCCAGCGGACGTTGCAGTAATCATGGAAGATCCCTAGGCGCTGCTTCGTTGAGCAACGCATCACGTTTTTGATAGCCGGCGAACGCGGCGGCAAGCAAGTCATCCTGGGTCCAGCTGTCGCGCTCAAAGGTCTCGATCAGACGCCCCGCCGAGAGCACGCCGATCCGGTCACAGATCAACATCAGTTCACGCAAGTCGCTGGACACCACCACCAGCGCTTTGCCCTGGCGGGTCAGCTCACCGAGCAGCGCATAGATGTCGAACTTGGCACCGACATCGATGCCACGGGTTGGCTCGTCGAACAGCATCACCGAACAATCGCGCTCCAGCCAACGGCCGATCACGACTTTCTGCTGGTTACCGCCGGACAGTTCCGACACCAGTTGCGTGGGGCTGGAACTGCGGATGCGCATGACGTCAATCTGCCGCTGGGCCAGGGCCATCTCGTCACCATTGTTGACGACGCCACCACTGGAAATGACCGGCATGTTGCCCAGCGCTATGTTGGCGCTGATCGATTGAGTCAGCAGCAGGCCTTCACCCTTGCGATCTTCGGTGATCAGGGCGATGCCGTGACCGACTGCATCAGCCGGTGAACGGATGCTGACAACTTGCGCCGGCGAACCTAGCGCGACAGTGCCGCTGTCCGCGGTGTCGGCACCGAAGATCAGTCGCAGCAACTCTGTGCGCCCTGCCCCGATCAGGCCGGAAATCCCGTAGATCTCACCAGCGCGCACTTCGAACGACACGTCGCGAACCTTGTCGGCGCGGGTCAGCCCTTTGACCGTCAACGCCGGAGCGCCGATTTTGCGCGACCCCATGTCGATGTGTTCGCCGAGCTCACGACCGACCATCAGCGTGACCAGTTGCTCACTGTTGTAATTGGCCATCGGCTCGACACACACCAGGTTGCCGTCGCGCAATACCGCGATGCGCTGAGCCACCCGTGCCAGTTCTTCGAGGCGGTGGGAGATATAGATGATCGACACACCGCGAGCCTGCAGGCGGGTGATCTGCTCGAACAGCATCTCGACTTCACGAGCCGTCAACATCGCGGTGGGTTCGTCGAGGATCAGTACGTGGCAATCGCCGATCAGGTTACGGGCGATCTCAACCATTTGCTGGTGACCGATGCCCAGTTCGCCGACCAGGGTGTCCGGATCGATCGCGTCGAGCCCGACTTGAGCCATGGCCTCGATCGCGGCCTTGCGCAGTTGCTTGCGGCTGATCCAGCCGCCGCTGCTGGGCAAGTTATCGAGAAACAGGTTTTCCGCCACTGACAGAGTCGGCAACAGATTGAGTTCTTGCATGACCATGCGGATGCCCAGGTCTTCGGCCTGGGTCCGGCTGCCGGGGCGGTAATCCTGACCCTGGAATTGCATCTGGCCGGTGGTCGGCGTGACCAGCCCGCCAATGATCTTCGACAGGGTGCTTTTGCCGGCGCCGTTCTCGCCGGTCAGCGCCAGCACTTCACCGCGCATCAGCGTCAGGTCAATGCCGGTCAGGACCGGTTGGGCGTAGGTCTTGCCGATACCGCTGACCGACAGGACAGCGTTCGGGGCGCAAACTGACATAAAAACTCTCCATGCGCTCGCCCGGACGGACGAGCACCGTTGTGTCGCCAGAAGGACTACTTGGTGACCAGCTCTACCGGAGTTTCGATCACGCCATTGGTGCCGCTGTCGACTTTCTCACCTTTGATGATCTTCAGCGCAGTCTCGATGCCGAATACAGCTTGTTTGGCTGCGAACTGGTCAGCGGTGGCCAGGACGCGGCCATCCTTGAGCATTGGTTTGATGGCGTTGATGTTGTCGTAACCGATCACTTGCACCTTGCCAGCCTTGCCCGCGGCGCGTACGGCGGAGACCGCACCGACGGCCATGCTGTCGTTACCCGCCAGCAGGGCTTTGACTTGCGGGTATTCGCTGAGGATCGAGGCAGCAACCTTGTTGCCTTTGTCGATTTCCCAGTCACCAGACTGCAAAGAGACGACCTTGATCTGCGCCGCTTCCATCGCATCCTTGAAGCCTGCAGTTCGCTGCTGTGCGTTGGTGGTGGTGGAAACGCCTTCGATGATGCCGACTTCGTCGCCGGCCTTCAGTTGCTTGGCCAGGTACTCGCCTACCAGGCGCGCGCCTTTGCGGTTATCCGGGCCTACGAACGGTACGGTGATGTTTTTGCTTTTGACCACCGCCGGGTCCAGCTGGTTGTCGATGTTGATCACGGTGATACCGGCATCGATGGCTTTCTTGATCACTGGAACCATGGCCTTGGAGTCAGCCGGCGCGATGACCAGCGCATTGACCTTGGCCAGAATCATTTGCTCGACGATGCGCGTCTGGCCAGCCGTGTCGGTTTCGTCTTTGATACCGTTGGAGATCAGCTCGAAATCGCCGGAGTGGTCTTTCTGATAGGCCTTGGCGCCGTCTTCCATGGTCAAAAAAAATTCGTTGGCCAGGGATTTCATCACCAGGGCGACTTTAGGTTTTTCAGGAGTCTCGGCGAAAGCCGAAGAGACAGGCAATGCGGCGGATGCAGCAGCCAACATAGCGACAGCGAGAAGACGTCCAGCGAATGGCAGCTTCATGGTTCACTCCGATCTTATGATTATTGTGAGCAACGCTTGCGCTGGCGTAGGCTTCGTAGCGCGCACCGACGGATATGACATCGGGAGCGCAGCGCAAACGTTTGCGTAGACCGAACTATGCGAACCCTGCAGAGATTTGTCAACGACCAGAAAAGCCGTTTTGAGAGCGCCCGGCGAAAGCCGGACATCTACGTCATGCCGTGGTGTTGACCACCGCTCCACTGGCGGAGCCTTTGGCAATTTCCTTGTACAAGCTGTTGGCCGTTTCCATTATCGCAGCGTTGGTATTGGCTATTTGCCCCTGAATCGCCATCACTGCGGTGGTCTTCGCTTCGGGTGTCGGGTAAGACGCCGCTTGAGCCGCGGCCAATTGTTTCTGTTGCTCACGCAGTTGCTCTTGCAGTTCTTTGAGACGCTCGAGCAAAACCTTTTCCGCCACACTGGCGTTGTCGGGGCCATCCTTTTCAGTGGACGCGTCCACTTTATCCAGGCCCACAGCTCCGGTTCTGACTTGCTTGGCGTCACTGTCCTTGATACCCAGCGCTTGATTCGCGGCGTCGGCCGTTTCATCGCTTAACGCTCGAATCGTTGCGGCGGACTTGCCGCCGATGGTGACGCCTGCAGCACTTGAGATACCAACGGATAACGACATGTGAGCTCCTGAAAAGAAAGATCCTTCAAAGGATCATCGACCTGAGCGTAGGTTTCTTTAGCACTGATTCGCAATCTGGCAAGGCGATTTAATCTACGGAGTTCGTAGTACTTTTCGGAGAGCCGAACAAAAACGCTCAACGTGTTCGGAAACCCGGACAACAGACTGTGTAACCATTCCGGCTCTTCCGATAAATACTGATATAAATCAGCAGATTAAAAGTTTTTCTTATTCAAAGTACGACTGGTACAGATCCTGCTCTGATTAATACACCCCAAGCGTTCAGACCGACCTGGGGCGTATCTAGATGAACCTGCATCAGCACCGTCTCACTACTAGAGAGAAAAATAATGACATCTGCTTTCAAGACCTTCGTTCCGGGCGCTTTGGCCCTCTTGCTGCTCCTGCCCACCGCCCTTCAGGCAAAAGAAGTCGAAACCCAACAGAAACTGGCCAATGTGGTGATCCTGGCCACCGGCGGCACCATTGCCGGCGCCGGCGCCAGCGCTGCAAACAGCGCGACCTATCAAGCGGCGAAAGTCGGCATCGAACAATTGATCGCCGGGGTTCCGGAACTGAGCCAATTGGCGAACGTACGTGGCGAACAGGTCATGCAGATCGCGTCCGAAAGCATCACTAACGACAACCTGCTGCAACTGGGTCGCCGCGTGGCCGAACTGGCTGACAGCAAAGACGTCGACGGCATCGTCATCACCCACGGCACCGACACCCTGGAAGAAACCGCTTACTTCCTGAACCTGGTGGAAAAAACCGATAAGCCGATCATCGTCGTCGGCTCCATGCGTCCAGGCACTGCAATGTCCGCCGACGGCATGCTGAATCTGTACAACGCCGTGGCCGTAGCCAGCAGCAAAGAGGCGCGCGGCAAAGGTGTACTGGTGACCATGAACGATGAAATCCAGTCGGGTCGCGACGTCAGCAAAATGATCAACATCAAGACCGAGGCATTCAAAAGTGCCTGGGGCCCACTCGGCATGGTGGTTGAAGGCAAATCCTACTGGTTCCGCCTGCCGGCCAAGCGCCACACAATGGACTCGGAATTCGACATCAAAACCATCAAGAGCCTGCCTGACGTAGAAATCGCCTATTCCTACGGCAACGTCAGCGATACAGCCTACAAAGCCCTGGCTCAGTCGGGCGCCAAAGCCATCATCCATGCCGGCACTGGCAATGGCTCGGTGTCTTCGCGCGTTGTTCCAGCCCTGCAGGCCCTGCGCAAGGACGGCGTGCAAATCATCCGTTCTTCTCACGTCAACGCGGGTGGTTTTGTACTGCGTAACGCCGAGCAGCCTGATGACAAGTACGACTGGGTCGTGGCGCATGACCTGAATCCGCAAAAAGCTCGCATTCTGGCCATGGTCGCGCTGACCAAGACTAATGACAGCAAAGAGCTGCAGCGGATGTTCTGGGAATACTGATTTACCTCGCCCGACCGATTCCGGTCGGGCACTGCGTTCACCACTCGCCAGTCTTGGCGAGTGGTCACACCTCTCATCGAATAAAAAACTCCCTCGTCCTACACCAAACGGTAAAAACTGCTGTCAGAGGATTTTCTTGAATTTTAAGCAGTTGCGAAAATGCTTACAGTTAAATACTGTATGCACGTACAGCTTAATAAGGATAACTCCGTGGCCACTACCTCCACCTCTCCTGACTCCTATGAACGCATGGGCATACGCGTTCAGAAAATCATCAACTCCCCCACCGCTCAGAAAGCCAAAGCAGCACTGATCTTCCGTCTTGCGGATGAGCCAGTGGATGAGTGGGAACGCTTGCTCGAAGAAATCGATGAGAACGACAACGTCACCCTCGCCTATCGCGACGATGGCGGTGTGCAGATTTTCTGGGTTGTGCCGAAGGAAGATTGAGTCAATGAGTGTCCGTTGTTTTGCATTGCTGTTTCTGTTTATCGCCATGGGTGCCCAGGCTGGCGCCCCACGTACTTTCAGCGAAGCCAAGAAAGTCGCCTGGAAGCTTTACGCACCGCAATCCACCGAGTTCTATTGCGGCTGCAAATACACCGGCAACAAGGTTGATCTTGCAGCCTGCGGATATGTACCGCGCAAAAACGCCAAGCGCGCTTCTCGCATCGAGTGGGAACACATTGTTCCGGCCTGGCAGATCGGCCATCAGCGTCAATGCTGGCAAGAAGGCGGACGCAAGAACTGCACACGCTACGATCCGACCTATCAGAAGGCCGAGGCCGATCTGCATAACCTGGTGCCGAGCATCGGAGAGGTGAACGGCGATCGCAGTAATTTCAGTTTTGGCTGGTTGCCGGTGCAATCCGGCCAATACGGATCGTGCCTGACCCAGGTCGACTTCAAGGCGAAGAAGGTCATGCCCCGCCCTTCCATTCGCGGCATGATCGCCCGGACTTATTTCTACATGAGCAAGCAGTACGGTTTGCGCCTGTCAAAACAGGATCGACAACTGTATGAAGCCTGGAACAAGACCTATCCAGTACAGGCCTGGGAGCGTCAGCGTAACCAGGGCGTGGCCTGCGTAATGGGGCGCGGGAACGTGTTTGTCGGCCCGGTAGACATGAAAACCTGCGGTTAAGCGCTCGCTGGAAACACAAAGGCCTCGGGTTTGACACCCGAGGCCTTTTTCGTTTCTAACCGCCGATTTAGTTGTAGCGCCAGTAGCCCATCAGGTTGAGTGACTCCGGGGCAATACCGCGCTCCTTGATCAAGTGTTTGCGCAAGCTCATCACGGCGACCGTTTCCCCGGCAACCCAGCCAAAGAATCCATCACTGGCCGACTCCGATGTTTCCCACAGCATGTCTTCATCCACATCGACGTCGGCCAACTCCTGCGCTTTGAATGCTGTGGAGGGGAATGACGGCAGATTCGCACGTCTAGAAACGAGTCAATGTGGATCCCCCCTTTAAGGCGTTCCGTCGAAAGCTCCCTGAAAAAGACCGTTACCGGGTTACTGGATGTTCGACAATCAGTAATTCGATGTTCTGTTTCTTCGCTCGAGTCAGTGCCGCCCGCACCTGTGCCTGCTTCGCCTCGGCCTCGGCTTTCGAGCTGAATGGCCCGAGCAGAACCCGGGTCTTTCCGTTTTCCTTGACGACATTGGAAATGAAACTGTGCTCAATCAACCACCCGCTCAAATCGCTGACAGCCTGAGTGGTTTCGCCCCGCATTTCCAGATCCCATCGTGGTGCGGACGCCTGCGCGGGTGCCGTTGCCGCCGCTGCCGGTTGCGGCTTTTGGGCGTCAACGCCCTTGCCCTCACCGCATCCCGCCAACGCCAGTACCGCGATTACCAAGACCATTTTGCGCACAACGCTTCCCTCTGAATGCTTAAAGCGGCGATTTTAACATTCATGAATACTTTCTGAGTGCCGCAAAATGGGCTCAAAACAACGAGAATCATGATTGCGGCCTCTGTATAGTTACACCTTGGGAATTAATGCAGCATCTGCGCGTCAGAAAGAGGCACCCAAACCGTGAGACTTAGCACTAATCTATACATACCACCGACCTCTGCACTGTTCGAATCAGGTGCCCTACAAAGCAATCAAGGAGAAGACCATGCTGATACTCACCCGCAAAGTCGGTGAAAGCATAAACATTGGTGATGACATCACGATCACCATTCTGGGCGTTAGCGGCCAGCAAGTCAGAATTGGCATCAACGCCCCGAAAGACGTTGCGGTGCACCGCGAAGAAATTTATCAACGCATTCAGGCTGGTCTGACCGCTCCGGACAAACCACAAACGCCCTGAATCCTGTTGCAGTCAGTAGCCAGCCCGTTCGCTCCGGAACCACGGCTGGCTGAGATTCAAGCGCCGCATCGCCCTCCGTTTACGTGCTCACCCATTCTCTGGAAGTCCTGGCATTTTCCTGCGATACGGTCGGGAACCTGAAGTCGATACTACCGATAAATCTCGCGTCATGACTGTCAGACGTTTCGGTTTAATCCCGAGGAAGTCCCGACACCTCGGCTATCCGAACGTCACCCCACGCGCCATACCCGTGGCCGCCACGACCATCAGCAACACCAGCAACGCTTCGATATGACTGATCCGTGCAAACAACTTCGCACGGCCGGTATCGATAGCCGCACCACGCCCCAGCGCAATCCGCCATTTGATCAGCGTCACCATCGGTACAACTTCAAGCAACAGGATGAGGATAAAAAACGTCATCTTGAGGTGGAAGAGCGGCTGATGAAGGTAGTAGTCACTGCCCTTTTCGTATCCGCCAAAGGCCCGCATCCCACCAGTGATCAGGAGAATGACGGCAGAAATGCCCCACAGATTATCCGCGATCAATACGCTGCGAGCCTCTCCAGCCCCGGCAGCCAGGCGCCGAAACGCAGTGCCACGAGTCAGCACGGCCCAGAAGCCCAGTGCAAACGCCAGAAGATGAACCGCCGCAAGAAACCAGTGAGCCAGCATCGAAATACTCCAGTCAGGACGAAGTTGAAACAGCCTGTCAGTAGTAGCCCATGAAACGACGGTTTGCATCGCGTGCCGGACATTTCGCGATTGTTAAGGCGTTCTGACACCGTATCGCCCTCGAGTACGCGTTGACACGGTTCGAGTCGATCTTTTCATCAGATGGAAAAAGCCCAGCGCGAAGGCTGGGCTCTGGTTATTTTCTGTTTTCCATCATCTTGTCAGCGAGCGCTTTGGCTCGTTCAATCAACAGGTTCTGCCTGTCTTCGTGAGTAGCCCCTCCTACTACAGGGGCCGTCAGATTGCTTTCTGCAATCAACGCAGCGCAGAAGTATTGATCCCAGACGGCTCTGTCCTCAGAGGCCAGTTTGTTCAGTTGGTCGGCGATCATATACGGCTCCTTTTGATGAGGTAGCTCGGCTAGTTTACGCCCGAATCACAAATAAACCGCCCCTTGAAAGGTAGCGGCCATTGGCTTTGTGTTGGATGAAGACGAGGTCACAGCCTGTGCTGCAACTGTATTTCACGTTGGAGAGCAATGGGGTATGGCGGGTGGTGACGGCGTAGCCCTCGTTCTATTGCACAGCCAAAGCCATGTATACATACGGCAAAGGAAAGCCTGAGAAGACTAAAAAGTATGAATCGTTAGTGCGCCCCGATAGGTCCGCTTTGACGAAGCCATTTGCATCCTGCAGTGAGAACTCCTATTAAAAAGCAGGCCATGATCATGAAAAATCACCGACTTGTTAGGAAAATATGACTGTTTTTTGTTGTCAGTTATTTGTCATTGCCGGGTAGAAGATTTCCTCACTGCGGATCCACTTAGACGATTTGTTATTTAGGGTTGAGGTTGTAATGACGCGCATGAATGAATCGCGCTAAGGCTAATTGCTTTTTGATCCATCCTAAGATTTCAAATATTTGCCGCTGGGAAATCGTCAGAGACAAGAGCACGACTTGGCTGAAATTAATGCCAATTTGAAGATATTGAAGTGGGTCGCCAAGTTGGTGTTTTGAGTGAGTTTTTGCAATCGTTTTGAAAATCGCAAACAACAAAAAAGGGCCCACCTTTCGGTGAGCCCTTCTAGACCGCCCAGCAGAGCGGATTTTGTTTGGTAGGCGCGATTGGACTCGAACCAACGACCCCCACCATGTCAAGGTGGTGCTCTAACCAACTGAGCTACGTGCCTGCTGTGAGGCGGCATTCTACGGAATTCCGAAGGGGTGTCAACACCTTTTTTCGAGCTAACCCTATGAATATGCAAAATATTTAATTTCGCTGCTGCAAAGAAGATTTTGCGGTGGCTGGCGGCCGATTTTTAACTCGGGTAGGATCGGTGCACTCGTAAAATATATTAAACAGAGGCTGCAGGATGGCGAACACCCCCTACCCAGAGTCCTATTACGCCGCATCGGCTAATGCGGTTCCGCCGCGCCCGGCCTTACAGGATGACGTGGAGACTGACGTCTGTGTGATCGGCGCCGGTTATACCGGACTGTCCTCTGCCCTGTTTCTGCTGGAGAACGGTTTTCGGGTGACGGTTCTGGAAGCGGCCAAGGTGGGGTTTGGTGCGTCAGGGCGTAATGGCGGCCAGATCGTCAACAGCTATAGCCGTGACATTGATGTGATCGAACGCAGTGTCGGTCCCAAGCAGGCTCAGTTGCTGGGACAGATGGCGTTCGAAGGGGCCCGGATCATTCGTGAGCGAGTCGCCAATTACAATATTCAGTGCGACTTGAAGGACGGTGGTGTGTTCGCGGCCATCACTGCCAAGCAGATGGGTCACCTGGAATCCCAAAAACGCCTGTGGGAACGTTTTGGTCACACGCAACTTGAACTGATGGATCAACGCCGCATCCGCGAAGTGGTGGCCTGCGATCAGTATGTCGGCGGCATGCTCGACATGAGCGGCGGGCACATTCATCCGTTGAACCTGGCGCTCGGTGAAGCGGCGGCTGTGGAGTCATTGGGCGGCACTATCTATGAACAGTCGCCGGCGGTGCGCATCGAGCGCGGTGCGAACCCGGTGGTGCATACGCCGCAAGGCAAAGTCAGGGCCAAATTCATCATCGTTGCCGGCAATGCTTACCTCGGTAATCTGGTGCCAGAGCTGGCGGCCAAGTCGATGCCGTGCGGGACTCAGGTCATCACCACCGAACCCCTGGGCGATGAATTGGCGAAAAGACTGTTGCCACAGGATTACTGCGTCGAAGACTGTAACTACCTGCTCGACTACTACCGTCTGACCGGTGACAAGCGTCTGGTCTTCGGCGGCGGCGTTGTGTATGGCGCGCGGGATCCGGCGAACATTGAGGCGATCATCCGGCCGAAAATGCTCAAGGCCTTCCCGCAGCTAAAAGACGTGAAGATTGACTACGCCTGGACCGGCAATTTCCTGCTGACCCTGTCGCGTCTTCCTCAGGTCGGACGGCTGGGTGACAACATCTACTACTCCCAGGGTTGCAGCGGCCACGGCGTGACCTACACGCACCTGGCAGGCAAGGTGCTGGCCGAAGCGCTGCGTGGCCAGGCCGAGCGTTTCGACGCATTTGCCGACCTGCCGCACTACCCGTTCCCCGGCGGACAGCTGCTGCGCACACCGTTTGCGGCGTTGGGCGCTTGGTATTACGGCTTGCGAGACAAGTTCGGGTACTAAGCGACACCACAGGGGGAATGGCGTTTAGAGCTGATCCCGCGCTCTGTCATTACTAATCCGCAGGATGTCGGCGAGTACAGCAAGGGCGATTTCAGCCGGGGTCTTGCTGCCGAGGTTCAGACCGATCGGGGCGTGAATCCGTCGCCGGGTCGTACCAGCCGTTGCCGTTGTCCGGCTCCATCGCAGCGGGTTCGATCGATGGGGTTTTGTAGCGCTCGTCGAACACCAGCCAATTGTCCGGCGGGGTGTTGATCTGCTGCTTCATGCGCTCGGCATAAAACAGCCCGCGCTCGGTCAGGTTGCCATGCAGGTTCGGTTGGGAATTCCACACCCGGCGACGGTTGCGCAGCATCGGGAACAGGATCGAATCCTTGAGGCTGGCGAATTCATCTTCGTCCGCCGAGGTCGCGCCGCCAACCCGCACGTAGCGGAAGCTGCCGTAGGGATCGCCTTCGTAGAACGGCGCTATATCACCGTGGCGGATTGCTTTGTCATTGAACTTGAGTTTGGCCTTGGCCTGGCGGAAACGCTCGAAGTCGTTCCAGATCAGGATCGCCACCGGGTGACCGATGAACATCGGCACCTTGCCTTCCGGCAGCAGCGGATCAGGCGCGTGCTCTTCCGGGAAGACGATGCCGTCCTTGTCCAGGTCGGCGGCGATGACGATGCGGTCGGGCTGCAAGTCAGCGCCGAGCCATGACAGGTCGTAGCCTGCATAAATACGATCGGCCTTGATGGTTTTCAGCAACATGACGTGGCCCTGCTGCTGGGGCCAGCCCGGCATGTCCTTGACGCGGATGTCGCGGGCAAAGACTTTGCTGCCGCAGACCTTGGACAAGGCATCGTTACGCGAGCGCGCCTTGCCGTTGTTGCCGAGCCACTGCTCGGACGGCACGGTCACGCTGTTTTCCATCAAGGCCGCCAGCGCCGGGATATTTCACGGTTGGACATGGATCATCCTCTGGGCGGTTAGGGGTCCGCGCTTCTGGTTATGTTCTGGGGAATCTCGAGTCTTGCAGAGGCCTTTTTGACGAGGCAAAAGGGTGTATTGACAGTACAAAGCTGACCGAAAGGTTAACTTTAAAGGTTTCTGCGCTTGTGAAAAAACAACTGGTTACAAATAACTGACCAAAGAATCAAAGTACTGCCGCTTTGCGCCTCAACAAATCGATGAACAGCCCCAACTCCCGACTGATGTGTTCGCCCTTGCGCAGCAGCAATCCGAACGGCGCCAGTTGCACGTCCAGCTCCACCGGTAGCGCCACCACCAGCCCCATTTTCAGGTAATCGCGCAAAGCGGTTTCCGACAACACCATGATCGCGTCGGTCAGCTGAATCAGTTGCTGCATGGAATACACCGAGCTGCACTCGATGATGTCGGCCGGTAGCGGTAAGGCCAGGCGTTGCAAGGCTTGATCGAGGCCAATTCGCGCGGGGCTGGTTTCCGGTTGCAGGATCCATGGCCAGCCGCTGACCAATTCCGACAACTCGAGTTTTTCCCGCTGGACCAGTGGATGACCGGCGTGAACCACCACCAGCAGGCGTTCGTTGCCCAATTGCTCGAACGCGTAATGCTCGCTGTCAGTGGAGGCATTGCGCCGGGCAATGGCGAGGTCGATGCGGCCCTGCTCCAGCAACTGGATCACCTGATCGCTGGTGTCGCCCATGATACGAATCCGCAGTTGCGGATTGAGCGCTTTGATTTCAGCAATCGAATCCATCACCAGGTCCGGCGCGGCGCCCATGATGGTACCGATCGAGAGATAGCCATAACCACCTTGCTGACGCGCCATCAGGTCTTCGGCGCAGCGATCGAGGCCGCTGATTGCCGACTCGGCGAAACGGATCAACTCACTGCCCAGCGCCGTCGGACGCATCCCGCGCGGCAGGCGCTCGAACAGATCGCAACCGAACATGTCTTCAATCTCATGCAGCATGCGGGTGGCGGCCGGTTGCGACATGTTCAGGCTTTGCGAGGCGCGGTGCAGGTTCTGACTGCTGCTGAGCGCCACCAGCATGTGCAAATGCTTGTAACGCAGGCGGTTGAGCAGGCTGCGAGAGATGATCGGCGTGGTCATGACGGGCCTTTTTTATCGATACCCTGAAGGTATCAGTTGTTAGCTAGATTCGATTTGTAACGCATCGATCCTCGGCCGTACAGTCATTCCCATAAGAACAAATGCCCTACCCAAGGAAAACTGCGATGACGACTCTACCCGCGCCTCTGCTCGCCAAAATTTCCTGGCGGCTCCTGCCCTTCCTGCTGCTGATGTACATCATGGCTTTTCTCGACCGCGCCAACGTCGGGTTCGCCAAGCAAGCCTTCCAGGCCGACACCAATATCAGCGACGCCGCTTTCGCTTTCGGCGCCGGGGTGTTCTTCGTCGGTTATGCGCTGCTCGAAGTCCCGAGCAATCTGATCCTGCACCGCGTCGGCGCCCGTCTGTGGATGTGCCGCATCATGGTCACCTGGGGCCTGGTCTCCGCGGCCATGGTCTTCGCTCACACCGAAACCAGTTTCTACGTCCTGCGCTTTTTGCTGGGTGTGGCCGAAGCCGGCTTCTTCCCCGGCGTCATTCTTTACCTCACCTACTGGTTCCCCAACGCGGTACGCGGCAAGGCCATGGGCTTCTTCTACTTCGGCGCGCCGCTGGCCTTCATCTTTGGCAGCCCGTTGTCCGGCCTGCTGCTGGAACTGGATGGATTTGCCGGCGTCCACGGCTGGCAATGGCTGTTTGCTGTTGAAGGCTTGATGGCAACGGCGGTGGGCGTCTGGGCCTACTGGTACCTGGACAATCGCCCGGCGGATGCGAAGTGGTTGACCGTAGAAGAACGCCAGCAAGTGCAGACCCTGCTCGACCAGGAGGACAGCCATAAGCAAAACCACGGCCGCAGCCTGCTCAACGTCCTGTGCCAACCTTCGGTGCTGTACTTGTGCCTGATCTATCTGCTGATCCAGGCGAGCGTTTACGGTGTGGTTTTCTATCTGCCCACTCAGGTTGGCGGCTTGCTGGGCACCAAAGTCGGGCTGATGGTCGGACTGGTCACCGCGATCCCGTGGATCTGCGCGTTGGTGGCCGCTTATTTGATTCCCGGCTATAGCGACCGCACCGGCGAACGTCGCCGCACCGCCTGCCTGACCTTGCTGATGGCCGCCGCCGGGATCGCGTGCTCGGTGACCTTCAGCAGTCCGTTCCTGGGCATCGTCGCCTTGTGCTTCGCCGCCTCCGGCTTCATCGCCGTGCAACCGGTGTTCTGGACCTTCCCTTCCAGCTACCTCGCCGGCAGCGCCGCTGCGGCCGGGATCGCCCTGATCAATTCGTTCGGCGCCCTCGGCGGCTTCATCGCCCCGGTGCTGAAAAACTGGGCTGAAGGCGCCTTTCATTCGCCGGCCGCAGGTTTGTACGTGCTCGCCGCTACCACCGTAATCGCCGCTTTTCTGGTCCTGGGCATCCGCTCGCCCGTCCAGAAATCTTCAAACAAGCCGGCCACCGTTTAAACCTGAGGAGTCACACCATGGGCATTCCAACCATCAAACACGTCCGCGCCTTCACCCTGCGAGGCGGCGGCGCCGATTATCACGATCAGGCGGACGGCCACTGGATCGACGATCACATTGCCACGCCGATGAGCAAATACCCCGAGTACCGCCAGAGCCGCCGCACCTTCGGCATCAACGTGCTCGGCACCCTGGTGGTCGAGATTGAAGCCAGCGACGGCACGGTCGGTTTTGCCGTGACCACGGGCGGTGAACCCGCTGCGTACATCGTCGAAAAGCATCTGGCGCGTTTCCTTGAAGGCGCACGGGTCACCGACATTGAAAAAATCTGGGACCAGATGTACCAATCGACCCTGTATT
The DNA here is from genome assembly GCF_008369325.1 of Pseudomonas sp. ANT_H12B. Classification (GTDB taxonomy): domain Bacteria; phylum Pseudomonadota; class Gammaproteobacteria; order Pseudomonadales; family Pseudomonadaceae; genus Aquipseudomonas. The sequence goes on from NZ_VOBI01000004.1 coordinate 208,516, forward strand.
ACGGCCGCAAAGGGATCGTGATCAACACGATCTCCGGCGTCGACCTGGCGCTCTGGGACCTGCTCGGCAAAATTCGCAAAGAGCCGGTGCATCAATTGCTCGGCGGTGCGGTGCGCGACGAATTGCAGTTCTACGCCACCGGCGCCCGTCCGGACCTGGCGCAGAAAATGGGTTTCATCGGCGGCAAGATGCCGTTGCACCACGGCCCCGCCGAAGGTGAAGAAGGCCTGCGCAAGAACCTCGAAGAACTGGCGACCATGCGCGAGCGGGTCGGCCCGGACTTCTGGCTGATGCTCGATTGCTGGATGAGCCTGGACCTCAACTACGCCACCAAACTGGCGGTCGGTGCCCACGAATATGGTTTGAAGTGGATCGAAGAGGCACTGCCGCCTGACGATTACTGGGGCTACGCGGCCCTGCGCAACAACGTGCCCAAAGGCATGCTGGTCACCACCGGCGAACACGAAGCGACCCGTTGGGGTTTCCGCATGCTGCTGGAGATGGGCTGCTGCGACATCATCCAGCCGGACGTTGGCTGGTGCGGCGGGATCACCGAACTGGTGAAGATTTCCGCGCTGGCCGACGCCCATAACGCGCTGGTCATTCCCCACGGTTCTTCGGTCTACAGCTATCACTTTGTCGCCACCCGGCATAACAGCCCGTTCGCCGAGTTCCTGATGATGGCGCCCAAAGCCGATGAAGTGGTGCCGATGTTCCACCCGCAACTGCTCGGCGAACCGGTACCGGTGAACGGCCGCATGCGCCTGTCGGAACTCGACAAGCCAGGCTTCGGCGTGACCCTCAACCCGGAATGCCAACTGCATCGGCCGTATAACCGCTGAGAAAGGACCCCGTCATGAACATGCCGCACAACGCTTTCAAAGCCGCGCTCAAAAACAGCTCAACCCAGTATGGAATCTGGGCCGGATTCGCCACCGGCTACGCCGCCGAGATCGTCGCCACCACCGGTTATGACTGGATGCTGATCGACGGCGAACATGCGCCGAACACCGTGCCCGGCGTACTCGCCCAATTGCAGGCGGTCGCGCCCTACTCCACCGCGCCGGTCGTGCGTGCGGTAACGGGCGACACCAACCTGATCAAGCAACTGCTGGATATCGGCGCGCAGACGCTGATGATCCCGATGGTCGAAACCGCCGAACAAGCCGCCGCGCTGGTGCGCGCCATGCGTTACCCGCCGCACGGCATTCGCGGCGTCGGCGGCGGTCTGACCCGCGCTACACGCTGGGACGCAGTTCCCGACTATCTGAACACCGCCCATGAGCAGTTGTGCCTGATCGTTCAGGTGGAGTCGCGCACTGGCGTGGAAAACGTCGAAGCGATTGCTGCCGTCGAAGGCGTGGACGCGGTGTTCATCGGCCCGGCGGATTTATCCATTGGCCTCGGTCATGCCGGCAACCCTGGCCACCCCGAGGTGCAAGAACGCATTCAACACGCGGTAAAAGCCACCCTCGCGGCGGGCAAGGCCTGCGGAATCCTTGCACCGAACGAAGAAGACGCACGCCGCTATCAGCGCTGGGGCTGCCAGTTCATTGCAGTCGCCATCGACATCAGCCTGCTGCGCCAAAGCGCCACGGCCACCCTCGCGCGCTACCGCACACCGGCCACCGCGCAAGCGCCATCGCGCACCTATTGATCAGCCAAGGAGTCGTCCCCATGTCGTCCGTGCCTGTTTACGAAAACTTCATCAACGGCCAATTCGTGGCCAGCGCTGCTCATCTCGAGGTGATCAACCCGGCCACTGGTGCCGTGTTGTCGAAAGTCCCGGCCTCGACGGCCGACGACGTCGACCGCGCCCTTGCCGCCGCACGCGCTGCGCAAAAAGACTGGTCGCGCAAACCGGCGATTGAACGCGCCGGGCATCTGCGGCGGATCGCCGCCAAGTTGAGGGAAAACGTCACCCATCTGGCGCGTACCATCACGCTGGAACAAGGCAAGGTCAGCGGCCTCGCCGAAGTCGAAGTCAATTTCACCGCCGACTACCTCGACTACATGGCCGAGTGGGCCCGACGCATCGAAGGTGAAATCATCACCAGCGACCGCCAGAACGAAAACATCTTCCTGTTCCGCAAACCGCTGGGTGTAGTCGCCGGGATTCTGCCGTGGAATTTCCCGTTCTTCCTGATCGCCCGCAAAATGGCGCCAGCCCTGCTGACCGGCAATACCATCGTGATCAAGCCCAGCGAAGAAACCCCGAACAACTGCTTCGAATTCGCCCGACTGGTCGCCGAAACCGACCTGCCGGCCGGCGTGTTCAACGTGGTCTGCGGCGATGGCCGAGTCGGTGCGGCGCTGAGCGCGCACAAGGGCGTGGACATGATCAGCTTCACCGGCAGCGTCGACACCGGCTCGCGGATCATGGCCGCTGCGGCGCCGAACATCACCAAGCTCAATCTGGAGCTGGGCGGCAAGGCACCGGCCATCGTGCTGGCGGATGCCGACCTGGAGCTGGCGGTGAAAGCCATCCGCGATTCACGCATCATCAACAGCGGTCAGGTGTGCAACTGCGCCGAGCGGGTGTACGTGGAACGCAAGGTCGCCGACCCGTTTATCGAGCGCATCGCGGCGGCGATGAGTGCTACCCGCTACGGCGATCCGATCGCCCAACCGGATATCGAAATGGGCCCGCTGATCAACCGTCAGGGGCTCGACAGCGTCAACCGTAAAGTCCGCACCGCGTTGAGCCAGGGCGCGAGTCTGATCAGCGGCGGGCAGATTGCCGACCTGCCCAACGGCTTCCATTTTCAGCCCACGGTGCTCGCCGGTTGCCACGCCGAAATGGAGATCATGCGCGAAGAAATTTTCGGCCCGGTGCTGCCGATCCAGATCGTCGATGACCTCGACGAAGCCATCGCTCTGGCCAACGACTGCGACTATGGCCTGACGTCGTCGATCTACACCCGCGACCTGAGCAAAACCATGCACGCGATGCGCGAGCTGGATTTTGGCGAAACCTACGTCAATCGCGAGAACTTCGAAGCCATGCAAGGGTTCCACGCTGGGGTACGCAAGTCAGGCATCGGTGGCGCGGATGGCAAGCACGGGCTGTACGAATACACCCATACCCATGCGGTGTATCTGCAAGGCTGATCATGCAGCCTCAGGTCAGGCGGGCGTCGAGTCTCTGGAGGAATTCCAAACGGCGGCGTTGATCGGTTTCTTCCTTGGCCAATAACTCGGGCAGCAGCTCGGCTGCTCGCCCGGCATCAAGGATGAAGACGCCGTCATCGTCACCAATGGCCAGGTCTCCCGGTTGTACCCGAACTTCGCCGACCCGGATCGGCTGATTAACTTCACCCTGGGCACCGATGCCGCGTGTGGTGAACGCACTGACGTCGCGACAAAACACCGGCAGCCCGTGAAGTCGCAAGGCGCTCACATCGGTAACAGCACCAGACACCACCACGCCGGCCAACCCCTTGATCAATCCGGCCAGGGTCCGCAGTTCGCCCCAACAGCCGCACTCGGCGTCACCCACGCATTCGATCACCAGCACATCGCCCGGCTCACTCAGCAACAGCGCTTCGCGCAAAACACTGCCATCGGGCGGGAAGACTTTGACGGTGACCACGTTGCCGGCCATGCGGATGTTGTTGAACAGTGGTTTGATCCCACGCAGGAATCCTTGGTCGGAAAAGTGGCCGATGGTGGACGACGGGATTGATCGGTATTTTTCGAGCAACTCGGGACTGACCAATTGCTGGCGAGGGGTGATCTGGTAGCTCATCGGCATTTTTTCCCCGGACGTAGCAGTGGGCAGGTCGAGCAGTATTCCGCGGGTTCCGTGGCCAGGTAATAGAAGCAGCAGGTTCGACGAAAACGAATGCTCCGTTGCCCCTCGTCCACCAGCGTCGGCGGCCGACGAAAATGGCTCAGCGGGTTGTAATCGAGGCCGAACAGCGCCGGCTCGGCTCGGGTCAGCAACCATTGAAAGTCAGCTTCATAGCGCTCGCGCACCATCGGATCGTCGATCTTTGCCATGCGTTTTTCATACAGCGAATACACGCGTACGGCGGTGTTTTCCCAAAGGATGCGCCGGGACACGCCTGTAACGCGATTGAAGGTTTGCCACAGCGGTTTCAGTAATCCAGCGAACAGCGCCTGTACCAAGGCTTCGCGCCAGGCCTCGCGCTCATTCACCCCATAGGTCAGCGGCTGACCGTGATGCAGCGGCATCGAAGACGTCCACAGCCCGTCATCGTGGCCGTATTCGATCACCGTGTTGTCGAGGGTCAGCAACAGCCCTTTGTCATACACCGACATCGCATACAAACAGGCGCCGGTCGCCAGAAACGACAATCGCTTGCCCAGCAACGAGGCGGTGATCGCACGGGTTGGCGAGCCGATCACCGGGCCCAAGGCATCCAGCAATTGCACGCACACGTCTTCTTGCAACAAGTCCCGGGCCATCAGCGAACGCAACGGGTCGCGCTCTTCGCTGTTTTTGAGCCGCAAACCACCGGACAACACCGCCCACTCTGGCGCCGTGAAATGACCCGGCAGATTCATTGCGGCAGTTCCCGGCCAAATGGAATGCACAGCGGCGTTCCGAAAAACGGATCGGGGATGATCCGGCAATTGAGATCGAACACGGTTTTGACCAACGCCTCGGTCAACACCTCGTCGGGCCGTCCTTGGGCGAACGCGGTCTGGTTGTGCACCGCGACCATGTGGTCGGCGTAACGACAGGCCAGGTTGAGGTCGTGCAGCACCATGATGATGGTTTTGTTTTCGAGCCGGTTGAGGTCGCGCAGCAGGTCCAGCACTTCGATCTGGTGCGCCAGGTCGAGGAAGGTCGTCGGCTCGTCGAGCAATACGATGCCGGTGTCCTGGGCCAGGGTCATGGCGATCCAGGCACGTTGGCGCTGCCCGCCGGACAACGCGTCCACCGGCCGATCCGCCAGGGCCAGCAGGCTGGTCTGCGCCAGTGCGCGGTTGACCATGGCCTCGTCTTCCGCCGACCACTGTTGCATCCAGCTCTGATAGGGATAACGCCCCAGCGCCACCAACTGGCGGACAGTAATCCCCTCCGGCGCGCTCGGGGTCTGCGGCAAAATCGCCAACTCCCGGGCCACGGCGGCGGTGGATTTGTGCTGGATATCCACCCCATTGAGAATCACCGAACCCTGCTGCGGTTTCAGCAGTCGGGCGAAGGATTTGAGCAAGGTGCTTTTGCCGCAGCCGTTGCTGCCAATCAATACCGAAATCTTGCCTTTGGGCAGTTGCATGTCCAGCGCGTCAATAATCACCTGGCGCTGATAACTCAGGGTCAGGCCGCGACTTGCAATCGACGTCATACGTTGAATTCCTTAATGACGCTGTTTAATCAATAAATAGAGAAAAAAGGGTGTGCCCAGCACCGCGACAAAAATCCCGGCCGGCAGGTCCAGCGGCAAAAACAGCGTGCGCCCGGCCAGGTCGGCCAGCACCACAAGATTCGCCCCGACCAGCGCCGCCATCACCGCTTGACCACCGAAACCCGGCGCCACCAGACGCTTGGCAATGTGCGGCGCGATCAGCCCGACAAACGCGATCGCCCCGCCCCAGGCAATCGCTGCACCGGCCAACGCGACGCTGACCAGCAACAAACCGGCGCGCAACCACTGCACGCGCACACCAATCCCCTGAGCCAGGTTGTCATCCAGTTGTTGCACCATCACCTGACGGGCGAGCAGCACCAGCAACGGACAAATGCACAACAGCCAGCGACCCAGCGCCAGCGGTTCCGGCCAACTGGCACCGTACACGCTACCGGTCAGCCAGACGTAGGCCGACAGGGTGGTGGTCAGCGGACTGAAGACCAGAATGAAGGTGGTCGCGGCGGTCAACATCGCCGAGATGCCAACACCGATCAACACCAGCCGCAGTGGCGAAGCCCCCTGTTTCCACGCCAGCAAATAGATCGCCAACGCCGCCAGCCCCGCACCAAGCATCGCTGCCAACGGCAGATATTGTTGACCCAGCGCCACCGAGAAAAACGACAAATAAAGCACCGCCGCGGTACTGGCGCCACTGGTAATGCCCAGCAGGTCAGGCGAGGCCAGCGGGTTGCGGATGATGCTTTGCAGAATCAGCCCCGACACCGACAACGCCGCCCCCACCAGCGCCGCCAGCAGCATGCGTGGAAAGCGCAGTTGCTCGACGATAAACGTCAGGCTGGCGTCCTGGCTCGACAGCAATATCCGCAGCACCTCCAGCGGCGACAGTATGACTTTGCCCAGCGACAGCGAGCCGAGCATGATCAGCGCCGTGACCATCAGCGCCGCGAGCAATCGCCACAACGTGGCGACATTGATCCGTCGGGAAAACCCGCTGAGACGCCAGGTCAGGACCTTATCCATACCGACCTCCACGCCGGGCGAGCATGATAAAAAACGGCGCACCGAACAGCGCCGTCATCACGCCCACCGGCACTTCCTGAGGCAAGATCAGCACCCGCGACAAGGTATCGGCCAGCAACAGCAGAATCGCGCCGAGCAGCGCGCATCCCGGCAGCAACCAGCGATGGTCGATGGACAATCCCTTGCGCACCATGTGCGGCACCAGCAAACCGATGAAACCGATGCTGCCGGCCAACGCCACCGCACTGCCCGCCAGGCAGACGACCAGCACGCTCATCATCAGCCGAATCAACCCCGTTCGCTGTCCAAGGCCGGTAGCAATTTCTTCCCCGGCGTTCAGCACATTGACCTGCCCCGCCAGCAACATCGCGCCGAACAAACCGAGCACACCGCACAACAGTAACGGCGCGGCGACTGACAGGCTGCGTTCGGTCAACGAACCCGCCAGCCAAAACAGCACCGTGTCCAGCCCATCCTGATTGACCACCAGCAGCGCCTGGCTGAACGCCGAAAACAACGCCGCCATCGCCGCGCCCGCCAGCACGATGCGCAACGGGCTGAGACTGCCCTGCCCCATGTTGCCGATCAGCCACACCAGGCTGCCGGCCACCGCAGCACCGAAGAACGCGCACCACAGCCAGGCATCGGGGGACGCCAGGGAGAACACCGCGGAAAACAGGATGATAAAAAACGTCGCCCCGGCGTTGATCCCGAACAGCCCGGGGGACGCCAGCGGATTGCGCGTCAGCGCCTGCATCAAGGCGCCCGCCACCGCCAGGCTCGCGCCCACGGCTATCGCCATCAAGGTGCGCGACAGGCGCGTGGTGGTTACCAGCACATGGCTGACGCTCAACGGATCGGGATGCACGAACGCCGCCGCAATCTGCGACAACGGAATCCAGGTCGCCCCGACCGCCAGGCTCAGCACGCAGCTCAACAGCAACACGACGCCCGCACTCCACATCTTCAACGCATTGCTCATGAGGCCACGTCCGCCGTGACCAGACGAGCAACGTCATCGAGCATCAGGTTCGCCCCGAGCATGCCGCCCGACAGGCTCCAGACCACGCTGTCGACCCGCCACACTCGCCCTTGCTGCGGCGCGCGCATTTGCTGCCACAGCGGATGCTGCACCAGGCTTTCATAGTTTCGCTGCACTGCCGCTTTCTCCGCGCGCAAGAAGACAAAGAAAATATCGGCATTCACCACCGCAAGACTTTCCTTGCTGGTGAGTTTGATCGACACCCCTCCCGCCGCCCGACTGGCCTCACTCCAGTCGAAACCCAGCTCGGTGATCACCGAACCCGGGAAACTGGCCGGCAGGTAACTGCGGATGTGGTCCTCGCGGACATCCAGAATCGACACCGTGGGCGGCCAGCGCCCGGCAAACTTCTGCTGCAATTGCAGACGCAGTTGCGCCACTCGCAGTTGCCACTGAGTCAGCACCTCGTCAGCCCGCTGCTTGCGGTACAAGGCAACGCCCATCAGCGCCAGGGTCTTTTTGAACTCGAACACTTCCTCCAGCATCACCACCGGGGCGATTTGCTTGAGCAGTGGCGCGATGCGTTCATGGCGAAAGCGCGAGGCGAAGATCACGTCCGGTTTCAGCAGCGCGATGTCCTCCAGGCTGGGTTGGGTTTCCAGCCCGACATGGGGCACCTGCTCCAGCGCCCAACGCAAATAGTGATAGGTCGGCTTCTCGCTCCAGGAATCAACGATGCCGCACGGCGTAACGCCCAACGCCACGGCGCTGTCGGTGGCCCCCTGAAACAGGGTGATCACCCGCAGCGGCGCGGCGTCGGTTTGCGCCAACGCAGGCATGGAAAACCTGAGTGCGAGCATCCCCAGGGACAGGCGCAACAGCGTGCGCCTGGAGGGATGACATCGAGGGTCAGGCTTCATTATTCAACCGGTGGAAAGGGTTCACCACCTGCCCTTTGCCAAACGGCATGCTACCCGGGCCGCCCGCCCGCTCGATCATCGGCGTGAGCAGCAGCTTCTGCGGCCAGTGGGGTGCTTCGAACAATTGCTGTTTAATCATGGCGCGAGCTTCGTCGTCGAACTCGATGGTGTCAATCAACTCGTTCAACACTTCGCCCATCGCCGTCCACAAACGGTTGGCTGGCAATGAGTAAACCTGCGCCAGCGTCTCGATGATGGAGCGGAAGTTGACCTGGATTCCTAGGGTCTGCAACCAGAACAGCAGGTCTTGCGCACGCTCGTGATACAGCGTGTTGGCGTGCCCCTTCTTCAACCGGTAAGCCGGATCGGCCAGGCCATTGCGTTCCAGCCAAGGCACAAAGATGCGCAACGAATCGTGATCGCGCAGCAACAGCCCTTGGGCGTAACCGGCCTTCCACACCAGCACCGCGTTCTGCCCGTGAATTTCCCCCAACATGCCGATGCGGAACATCCGCAGGTTGATGTCGAAGAAGCTGTGGCACAGCTCGCGGAACAGCGTCATTACCGATGCGGCGTTGGCCGGCAGTTGACGGTAGGCCATCCAGTCATCGAAAAAGTGCTGATTACTGCCGGGCAGCGGCGTGCCGAGGGCGGCCATGGGCACCAGTCGGGTGTCCGGATCTTCCAGCAACGCTGGCGGATAACCACGGACCATGGCCGCCAGATGACGCGGCGCTTCGTCGAACAGCGTGGCGTCCGGCGGCATGAACGCCCACCACTTGGTTTCATCGCACAGGTGCAGGGATTGTTGCAGGGTTTCATCTTTGCCCAGCGCCTGACGCAATAGCGCTTCACTCAAGCCGCCGTTGATCATTTTCACCGCTGGCAGGTAACGCGAGGCACCGAGGGAATAGATCGCCATCGGCAACTTGAGGTAGTCGGCGCTGTTGAAGCACGGGGTCATCGAGCGCAACGACGAGGTGGCGAAGAAATCACCGTCAGTGAAATCCAGTCGCTGGCAATCACCCTTGGCGAAGGCATCGCCCAGTTGCGCCTCCAGCACGTGGTCGAACTGCCACGGATGCACCGGCAACGCGACATGGCTATCGGCAATGCCCCGTTGTTGCAGCTCCTGTAGCAAGTCGGCCTGCAACAGTGGCGGCAGCAGATATTGGGCCGGATAACTTTGCGCCAGGTTGGTCACACCGTCGCCGCATTGCAGCAATGTGCGGTCGATGGCTACCCAGTTCAGCGTCACCGGCCGGGCGAATTCGGCCTGATAGTGTTGATACTCGGCGTCGTTCAAACCTTGCTTGGCTTTGGCCAGTGGATGGTAGGGACGATCACGCAGCGAAGCCCACTGCTCCATGGTCAGGAAAAAGTCCGCGTTGCTCTTTTCCAGCAAACGCTCGCTGTCGACCCGATGAGCCAGGGACAGCTCGGTTTGGCGGACGCTGGTGCGCAGCACGTCGAGGAACAGCGCAAAGCCCTTTTCATTGTCCTGATAGCGGTCGGTCATACCGGCCAATACCTGGGTCATGAAAGCTTCCGGCGACAGTTCCGTCAGTTGCTCATTCTGGCGACCCAACACCGGCGTACCCGGTACTTTTTCCCATTGCTGAGTGAGGCCGGGACGCAGGGCCAAAAGAATCGAACCCTGCGGCTCGTTGTGCCATTCCCAAATGCGCTGTTCGGCACTCAATCCGGTAAACGGCTGGTCGGCTGCGGGCGCCGCCAGGTTCAGCGGCTCAGTCCCGAAAAAATGTTCGGCCAGCAAACAATCGACCAGATCCTGCATCACCCTGTCGGCGGCCAATGTGGTGAAGTTCATCGGATTATTTTCCTTCTGCTGAAGTGGCGGCCAATCTGGCCTGGAGGGCACGAAAAGCGATGCCACGCTCGTCACCCAAAACAAAACTTTTTACGCCCCGGGCTAACCACCGTTCGTGGTCGCCCGGCTGGCGTGGAATCGCGCAATACGGCACACCCGCCGCGTTGGCGGCTTGCCAACTGCTGAGCAATGCGTCTTGTACTTCGGGCCGGTCGATCTGCCAGGGCATGCCCAGCGATTGCGACAAATCCGCCGCGCCTTCGAGGATCATGTCGAGGCCCGGCACGGCGGCAATCTCTGCCGCACGTCGCACGCCTTCGGCACTTTCGATCATCGCCACGATCATGATTTGCTCGTTGGCCAACCCGATGTATTGCGCCAGGCTGTGTTTGCCAAACGCACCGGGGCGCCCGGCATTCAGGCTGCGGGAGCCCTGCGGGTGGTATTTACAGGCGCGAATGCTTTCGGCCAAGGACTCGGGGCCTTCGATCATCGGCAACACGATCCCCTGGGCGCCACCATCGAGCAGGCGCAGAAGGGTTTTCGGGTTGAGATCCGCCACCCGCACCAGCGGCGTGATCGCATAGCTTTCGGCGGTGCGGATCATGTTCTCCACAGTTTCGGGATTAATCAGCACGTGTTCCATGTCGATGATCACGAAATCGAAACCGGCTTCGGCAATCAATTCGATGGCCGCCGGCGACGGAATCGAGCTGATCAAACCGTAGGCCGGCGCACCCGCGGTGAGTTTCTGCTTGAGCAGATTGGTCCTCAGCATGATTGTGGCCGGAAGGCGTGCAGCGGATTGGGCACCGATTTGAAACGACGTTCGCCATCGCCCAGCAGGCGGCGCTTGGTCAGTTCTTCGACTTCATAGAACGGCGCGAACACATCAAACGCTGCATAACGCGCACGGTGTTGCGGATGGTCGGCCTGATAACCAGTAATCACCTCGGCAGTCATCTGCCAGAACTCGGTTTCTGCCAGTTGATAGTGCTGATGCAGGAAGATCGCCATCTCGGCCATGGCGATGAAAAAGAACGAATCACAGGAGAAGTCGCGTACCGCATCGACGTCGTCGGTGAGGATGAACGAGTTGCGGTTGAGCTTGGCATGGCTGGCGGGCAGCGGCACCAGGGTCGGGGCCAATTCCGGGCGCCCGAGGTGCTGCGGCGAATAACGTACGCCGTCGTGGAAGTCTTTCAGGGCAATGCGTTGCGGCCAGCCTTGCTTGACGATCAGGACGATGTTCTGGCCGTGGGACTCCATGCCGATCCCTTCGGCGTAGAGCATGTGAATAATCGGCGACACCGCGACTTGCAGCAGTTGGCGGGTCCAGGCGTGCAAGCCGTATTGCTTGATCCAGGCATCGATAAACGGCGTCTGTTCACCGCGGCCATAACGATTGTCCACGGAACTCAAACCGTTGAACGGCACCGCTTGCTCATCGTCTTCAAGGTATTGGTGAATGCTTTCGCGCCACAGCGTGCCCATGGTGCCGTAGGCCTGGGACATGCGCGTGGCGGGCAGGTGATCGTAGTCGAAGCTGACGCCGACCACCTCACCGAGAATCACAAAACCAAGGTCGCGGGCGGTGCTGTCGCTGCGGATCAACTGGTGCAGCCAGTCGGTGATAATCGGGCCATTCATCACCGTGTGCCGGGCCAGGATGCGCGTACTGGAGGTGTTGGTCATGCTCAGCGCGAGCTTGACGTAGGGCCGCTGTTTTTCCGTGACGTTGGCCAGGGTGCGGATCGACTGCTGCGCCTGATAGCGATCGTCGGTGGTGCCCAGATGGATCACTTCACCGCTGACCAGCTCCGGGTAAAACACCGGAACAACAACGTTTTCCCACTGCCACGGATGCACCGGCATCAGCCAGTAATCGCCCATCGACTTGCCCTGGTCGGTGAGACTTTCAGCGAGTGCCTGCCAGCGCTGCAGACCGAACTCCTGCTGGATAAAGTCGTCGTAATTCAGGTGCCGGGAGATGTTCATCGCCCCGCAAGTTTTGGCCACTGCCAGCCATACGATGGCGACAGGCGCGGCAAACTCCGGACCGTAGTTGGCGTTGTCTTTCAGCGAGAAACCAATGCGCGATTTGTAGCAAGGGTGATAGCTGTGGGCGTCCATGAAATGCTGTTCCAGCGCATCGACGTCCAGCTGATACGGCGGCTTTTCCGCCTCATAACCCTGGCTGCGCGATTGCAGATCCTTGAGCAGGGTCTGTTCCAGTTCATGGGTGAAGCGTGGCAGGTGCGGGCTGTCCTGAAGGTCGCTCAACAGTTCAGCCAGCGCCTGATGCAGGTGCGGCTGGCTGGGCTTGCCATTGGCATCTACGCGCTCGAGGCTGGAGTAATCGAGGCGGATCAGTTCGAAACTGGCGCTGAGCAAGCCTGTGCAGTGGTACTCCACCGGCTGTTGCTGCGCATCGACGCCGCTGACGACAAAACGGTATTGGCTGCCCGTTAACGGTGAATGGCGGTACGGCAGCACGTTTTCATACAGCAGGGTTTGCAGCAGTTGGCCGACTACCCGCTGTTCCACTTGTTGGTAGCGTTGCGTGTCGGCGGTCGCCAGCCAGACGCCTGGCGCGCGATCTTGAGCCTGATGTGTTGCCTGAGAAGAGGTCGCCATTGTCATACCTTGTCGATTAAAGAATTAACGTTGTTCGAGGGCCGGGGGCAGTGCCTCGGCCGGCTCGTCGGATGCGTGAACGGGAAAGCGCCAGGCGCAGGGCAGCGCCAGCAGGATAAGGATGCCGGTGGCCATGAACACTTCGCTGATAGCCCCCGGGGTGCCGGTTTGATGAACCCCGGCCCCCGTCTCTGCCGCCAGACGAAACTCCAGCCACAGCGAAGCGATGACGATGGCCAGTGACGACACGAGACGGCGGGAAATGTTGTTCATCGCCGCGCCTTGAGTGACCATCGGTTCGGGCAATGCATTGAGCCCGGCGGTGGTAATCGGGATGTAAGACAGGCCCAGCCCCGCACCGCGAACCATCATCAGGAAAAACACCATGCCGATTGAGGCGCCGGCCCCGAGCAGGCCCAGGCCCAGTGTCGCGGCGCCGGTCAGCAGCAGCCCCCAGAGCACCACGCCCCGTGGTCCGTGGCGGTCCAGCCAGCGGCCGCCGATATGCCCGAACAGGCTGGCAAACAGCGCCGTGCATAGCAGCGACAAACCGGTCCAGATCGCGCTGTAGCCCATCACCACTTGCACCAGCAACGGCAACAACACCAGGCACTCGAACATGCCCACCGACTGCACCACCGCGATGATCACGCTCAAGCGATAACCGCGCAGCGCGAAGATTCGCAGGTTGAGCAGTGGCGAAGTCCGGTTCAGTTCCAGTCGTACAAATGCGATCAGGCACAGGATCGCTGCCAGCAACATGCCAAGATTGAGCGGGTCGGTCAGGGCATCAGCGTGACGCAGCCGACCCACCGCAATCATCAACAGGCCAATGCCTGCCGCAATCAGCAGGTAACCCGCCAGATCGAACGGTTTGCGCTCGGATGCTTCAGAGTCCGGCAGCACGACCACACCGAGAATCAGTGCGACGAGACCGATCGGCACGTTCATCAGGAACAGCGACCGCCAACTGAACCACTCCAGCATCAAGCTGCCGCACAACGGTCCCAACGCCGGTGCCAGCATCACCGCCGCGCCCCACAATCCAGTGACCCGACCACGCTCGCCTTTGGCGTACACCGAAAAAATGATCGCCAGCGACAACGGAATCATCAGTCCGCTGGCAATGCCTTGCACCACACGAGCAGTGATCACCAGCGCGATGGAGTTGGCCAGCGCGCCCATCAGCGAGCCGCAGACAAACAACGCCACGCCCCACAGGTAGAGTCGCTTGCGCCCTACCCGCTGGCTGAGAAAACTGGTGAGCGGCATGGTCATGCCCATGCTCACCATGAACGCGGCCACGATCCACGTCGCCAGCACCGGCCCGATGTCGAAGGCAGTCATGAACGCCGGCAATGCCGGGTTGAGCGAGCTGTTATTGAGGCTGACAGTCAGGGTGCCAAGCAGCACATTGACCACCACCAACCAGCGTGGAGCGGCAACCGTCAAACCCAAGATGCGCCTCCTGCACCCTGCACGAACAGTTGCGGCGGTCGCGGATGGCAAAGAAAATCGGCGTGGGAGATGTTGTAACCGTAGGCGCCGGCCAGCGGCAGGACCAGCATGTCGCCAACTTCGACGCCGCTCAGCGGGCAGTCGCGACTCAGTACATCCTTGGGCGTGCAGAGTTGCCCGACCACGGTCCACTTCTGCTCCACTGCGCCAGGTACTGCATTGTGCCGAGGCAGGTGAATGACCGGGTGATCATGCCCCTGGGCAACCGGCAGACGGAACTGATGGGTGCCGCCGCGACAGACCAGGAAGTGCTTGCCGTGACTGGTTTTGCTGTCCAGCACTTCGATGGCGTAGTAGCCGCAATACGCACTGATGAAACGACCGGGTTCAAAACGCACGATCGGCGCATCGGCACACGCCGCCAGGGACTGGCCCAAGTGCGCGCACAACCGCTGCCAATCGAATTGCTGCGGACCGAGGTAATTGACACCGATGCCGCCGCCCACATTGAGGTGGGTGATCGTTTCGGTGTGAGCCGATAACGCTTTCCACTGCGGCCAGCGTTCCAGGTACAGATCGAGCAGTTGTTCGTGGCGCTCCACCCGCGACTGATGGGACATCGCATGCACATGGAAGCCCTTGAGCCGCAGATGACTCGCGTTATCCACCCAGCTCACGGCCTGGGCCAGCTCTGACTCGTCAATCCCGAATGGCGTGGCGGTGCCGGCCATCGCGAGTTTGCTCGACAGCGGCGACGGCAGTTCAGGGTTGATGCGCAACAACACGTCCTGCACCCGCCCCGCTTCCAGGGCCAGTCGTTGCAGGCGGACGATTTCATTCAGGCTTTCGATGTGAATCGCTTCGACCTGATGTTGCAACGCCGAACGCAGATCGGAATCCAGTTTGCCGGGGCCGGAGAAGATGAATGGCTTAGGCGTCGGGCAAGCCTGGAGACGATCGATCTCGCCGCCGGAAGAAATCTCGAAACCGTGCACCAATGGCGCCACGGTGGCGAGGATCTGCGGCTCGCTATTGGCCTTGATCGCGTAGTAAAGCTCGACGCCTTCGGGCAGTGCGGCCATCACTTGCGTGACGTGCTGTTTCAGCGCATCCAGGTCATAGACGAACAGCGCCAGCGGGTCGATCTGTTGCGTTCGGGCTTCGTCGATGGCGGCCAATACCGCGGCGGGCAGCTTATCCATGCGTGGCCGCCTTGCCCCATGGGGACACCAGCGTGACGTAGCCGGCCTGGCGATCAGCCTTGGCTGCCAGACGCACCTTCAGATTGGTTTTGCAGGCAATCGGTTGACCGGCGATCAGAGCATCCAGCTCCGGTGCCGCGCGGGTCAATTCGGCGCGGATGCCGATCAATTGCTGCTCGACCCGTTGCCACATCAGTGGCGCCAGGTGCGGACGCTCCCAGCTCAGGGCTAGCACGGCCTCGGACAAGTTGTTGACGAACAGGCAATAGACGATGCGGTTCCAACCCTGCTGGCGGGAATAGAGCAGCGACTCACGGACCCGTGGATGAACGTCGGCGTCGATCTTCGAAGCACCCAGTTCGTCGGTCAGTTTGACCCCTTCGAAATCCCGCAGCAGCAAGCGTTGCGGGCGACCGTTGTCATGCACCAGCACGCTGTTCTGCAGATGCGGCTCCATGACGATGCCGTGGTTGAAAAACAGCGCCAGCACCGGCCTTAGCAGCAGCGCCTGATAGTCGTCGAACCAGCTCAACAGCTGTTGATTGTCGATATCGTTGCCGTTGAACCGGCTCAGGAACTCATGCACCAACGGCCGCAAATGCAGGCCCCGGGCAAACAGCGTTCCGGCCATGATGCTGCAGTCGGTGCCGGTGTCGAGGCAGAAGTTCTCCCGCAGGATCGCCCCGGTCTGTTCACGGAACCAATGGCTATCGGCTTCGCTGGCGCTTTGCGGCGCCCAGCTCAACAGGCCCGGCTCCGCCACCACCGACAAACCACCGAGGGTCTCGGGCTGGGTCAGTTGCAGGTTGCGGAAAATGCGGTCGATCATCAGCGCGCTTTCCAACTCGTACCAGGCGTTTTTCCTGACGCAATTGGTAATGCGCACGTTCAGCGAGCCCTTGACGAAGAACTCATGCCCCTCGATGTACCAAGTGCGGATGGACGCCGTGGGATTGGCCATAAACCCGGTGGCGCCAAGGTCGACGATGGCCGCGGATTTCAATAAACGCTGCACCCGGCCGTCCTGCATGAACAACTGCGCCTGTACCGGGTGCATGCAGATCACCGCATGCCCTGGCCGCGCTTGTGCCTGATCGGCAAAACCGCCCAGCACCTGGACTTTGCTCAGGCCGTTGGCCCCGACACTCAGCCCTTCCAGCGGCACCTCGAACAGATGCAGCGGCGTGCGTGCCTGGAATTCCGGGGCGTAGGTTTCCTGGGCCAGATGAGCTGGCCACAGACGCGCCTTGGGTGCCGGGTGGTTCGGGTGACCAAACCACAAGCCCTGCTCGCTGGCCAGATAACCGCTGAGCGGGTCCGAGTCCATCGGCGTGTTGTGGCCGACGATGGCCGCGGTCAGCAACTGGCTTTGCAACACTTGATCCAGCAACTCGTCGTTGCTGGCACGGGTCATGTGTTCGCAAGCCGCGAGCAACTGCTCGACGAATTCGGCAAACCTCAGGCTCGACCAGTCACCCTCGCCGCGCCGGGCATAGACGTCCGACAGGTAACGATGACTGCCCAGACCGTCACGGCGGTCCACCATCACAAAGAACTGTTGCTGGTTGGGCAGGTTGATGGTCAGGGGAATGCCCTTCCATTCCAGGCCATCAAGGTAACTGCCGGGGGCGATACCTTGCATCTGCGTCGGCCAACTGTAACTGAGGCAGTTTTCCGGCAAGGCGAACTCTTTGATCAAACAATTAAGCAACGCGCACGTCGTCGCCAATTCACTGACCATATTCGGTAAAACATTGCGATTTGGATGATTCATGGGTGCTCCACAGTAGCCCGCGAGGCCACTGGACACGTTATATGGCGAAAAAATTAGTTGCTGATCGGCCGATTTGACAGCCGACGAAACTCCACGTAACGACATCACTTCATTGAACCTTTTAAATACCCGGACGACTACCAAAGTTACTGACGCCAACGCCATCAAACTGCGACCTGGCGGACGGTTAACGCAACTTCGATTGATTAACTCAAGCGCGCGACTGCAATAAAGCCGCCGCCATTGCGTTATCAAAACGCTGGATCACTTGCTGGCATTGTTCTTCGTCGATAATCAATGGCGGCAACAAACGGATGACATTGCCTTTGCGCCCGCCGCGTTCCAGCAACAGGCCTTGTTTGAAGCACTGTTGCTGGATGGCCACGGCCAGTGCCGGGTCCATCGGGAAATGCCCGTGGCGATCAGCCGATTGGCGCTCGTCGACAATCTCGATGCCCAGCATCAGGCCACGACCGCGCACTTGGCCAAGGGCCGGATAATGCGCCTGCAACTCGACCAGTCGGTCCTTGAGCCACTGGCCACGGCGCTCGGCCTGAGCGGCGAGATTTTGCTGTTGCAGCACCTGCAACGTGGCCAGCCCGGTGGCCATGGCCATCTGGTTGCCGCGGAAGGTGCCGGCGTGGTTGCCCGGCTCCCAGGCGTCGAATTCACGACGGATGCCCAGTACCGCCATGGGCAAACCGCCACCGACGGCTTTGGACATGACTATCAGGTCGGGTTCGATTTCAGCGTGTTCAAAGGCAAACATCTTGCCGGTGCGACCGAAACCGGTCTGCACTTCATCGAGGATCAGCACAATGCCGTGCTTGCGCGTCACTTCGCGGATCGCCCGCAGCCAGTTCGCCGGGGCGCAGTTGACACCGCCCTCGCCTTGCACGGCCTCAAGAATGACCGCTGCCGGCAGTGACACGCCGCTTTCGACGTCTTCGATGAACTGGGTGAAATAGTGGGTCAAGGCCTCGACCCCGGCCGCACCGCCGATGCCCAGCGGGCAACGGTATTCGTGGGGGAACGGCATGAACTGCACCCCGGGCATCAGACTGGCGATGGCATTCTTCGGCGCCGTATTGCCGGTCAGGGCCAGGGCGCCGTGGGTCATGCCATGGTAGGCCCCGGAGAAACTGATGATGTTGTTGCGGCCGGTGTAGGTCTTGGCCAGTTTCAGCGCGGCTTCGACCGCATCGGCCCCGGACGGCCCGCAAAATTGCAGGCAGTAATCACGACCCTGGTTCGGTAACAGGCTGAGCAAGGTTTCGCTGAAGGCGTCCTTGACCGCTGTGGTCAGATCCAGGGTGTGCATCGGCAGGCCGGAGGCGAGAAAGCTGTCGAGACTGGCCATGATGGCCGGATGATTGTGTCCCAAGGCTAATGTGCCAGCGCCGGCCAGGCAGTCGAGGTAAGTATTGCCCTCGACGTCGGTGACCCAGAGCCCGTGAGCCTTGGCGATTGCCAGGGGTAACTTGCGTGGATAACTGCGTACATTAGATTCAAACTTGCTTTGTCGAGCCAGATAGTCGGCATTGGTTTTTTGCAAAGTGTTAGAGTGCAATACGCCATCATTCAACATCGCTTCACCCTCGTTAATTTCGATATGCAACTTATTCTCATTAACAAATGGTTGCAACTAATTCTTTGGACTTATTTGGAAAGGTACGTATAGCGATTTGAACTACTTTAAAAATTTTCAGACACGCCAAAAACCAAGTTAATAAACTTGGCATAACTTCGGGATGTGCCATGATCTAGCCATGATCTTGTAATGCAACTGATAACTTCGGAATAGATTACCGACAGTCAGCTGACTTATAGGGTAGTGCCTTGATCTTTCATTAACTGATGGTGTTCATATGTCCTTCCTCTATACGAATCAGGTCATGGCCCAACAAAGGCGCCCCGGTCCCTGGGGCGCATGACACGGGTTAATCAGAAGTCGACGGTCGCGGAAAGGAGATAGGTGCGCGGGGTAGACAGCGTCAAGCCAGGCTCGCTGTCATCCGAGGCACCGGCCGAGCTCCAGTAGCGCTTGTCCGCCACGTTCTCGACATTGGCACGCAGGGTGATGTTCTTTTCATCGATCTTGAACGCATAACGTGCGCCCACATCGAAACGCTCCCAGGAATCGATTTCCTTAACGTTAGACTGGTCCAGATACTGCGAGCTGGAATAGATGCCGCGGCTGGTCAGGGTCAGGCCCTGCACGGTCGGAACGTCCCACTCGGCGCCCAGATTGACGTTGTATTTGGGCGTGGCAGGCGCACGGTTGCCGTCGAAGGTGCCACCGGTGGTTTTGGCCAGCTCGCTGTCGATGTACATCACTCCGCCAAGCAGACGGAAACCATCGATCGGCTCACCGAACACACTCAGTTCGACACCGGTGTTCTCACGCTTGCCGTTCGGGCCGAAGACGCGCGTCGTGGCGTTGGTCTCGTAGGCCGGTTGCTTGATCCGGAACACGGCGGCGGTGACGGCGAACGCACCGGCGTCATACTTGGCGCCGACTTCGACCTGGCGGCTGATGAACGGCGGGAAGATCTCGTCCTCGTTCACCGATGTCGACGGTGCGATCTTGCCTTGGCTCAGGCCTTCCATGTAGTTGGCATACAGCGACAGCTTATCGGTTGCCTTGAACAGGATACCGCCAGACGGCGAAACCTTTTCCTCGTCGTAGGCGGTATCGCCTCTGACGTTATCGGTCCAGTCGTCAACCTTCACGCGCTGCCAGCGGGCGCCGAGAGTCAGCAGCAGCCGGTCATCGAAGAAGCCCAAGGTGTCGGACAACG
Organism: Pseudomonas sp. ANT_H12B; assembly: GCF_008369325.1. Classification (GTDB taxonomy): domain Bacteria; phylum Pseudomonadota; class Gammaproteobacteria; order Pseudomonadales; family Pseudomonadaceae; genus Aquipseudomonas. The sequence continues at coordinate 228,483 of NZ_VOBI01000004.1, forward strand.
CCACACCGGTGGAACGGTTTTCGGTATAGACCTCCGAATCCTGTCGCGTAGGCCTAACCGGCGTTGGTGTTACAACGGGGTTGTAAATGTTGCTATTGCCCGCGGCATAGCGGGCGCCGCCGTTTTCGAAATCCATGTAGAAATAGCTGGCAGCCAGGTTGACTTCATGGCTTACCGGGCCCGTATGGAACCAGTTGCGCACCCCAGCCGTGGCCGTCCGGACATTTTCGTCACGGGTGAAGTCACGCGGTTGAACGCTGAAATTGCCGGCGTCGTTGGTGACGGAAACGGCATGACGGAGGAAGTCATGGTTACTTTTGCGCGCGCCCACGCCGCCGTACAGCATGACGTTGTCGCTGACATCGAATTCGCCGTTCACCGTGCCGAACGTATCGTTGGTACTTGCCTGGCTCCAGGGCTGCGCATAGTTGCGGCGCACATCGTTCGGATTCGGCACCTTCGCGTTGGCGTTGACCTGCACGCGTTCTTGCGGGGCATCGGTATCACGCTCGGTACGCCCGATGTCCGTCGAGAGTCGCAGGCGTTCACCGCGAAAATCCAGGCCCAGCACAGCCATCTCACGGTCGACATTCTGGTGATCCCATTCGGTATCGCCGGACTGCTTCACGCCGTTGAAACGAAGACCGAACTTGTTGTCTTCACCAAAGCGCCGGCCGACATCCACGGCACCACCGACCTGGCTGTCGGAAGCGTAACTGCCGGTGAATGAAGTAATGGGCTTGTCGGTCGCGCGCTTGGGCACCACGTTGATCCCGCCACCAACGCTGCCCCGCGGCGAGATGCCGTTGATGAGCTGGCTCGGGCCTTTGAGGACGTCGACGCGGTCGGCCATCTCCATGTCGATCGAATAAGTCGGCAGGACGCCGTAGAGACCGTTGTAGGCAACATCACTGTTGAACAGGCTCATCCCGCGAATGGTGAACTGCTCATAGCGCCCACCCGCCGGGTTGGTGGCGCGAACCGAAGGATCGTTGGCGATCACGTCGCCCAAGGTACGCGCCTGCTGGTTTTTGACCACCTCACTGGTGTAGGTGGTCATGCTGAACGGCGTTTCCATGAAATCTTTCGAGCCCAGCAAGCCTTGCGAACCACGGCGCGCAACCTGGCCGCCGGCATACGGTTCGCCGTGCTCTGAGTCAGCGGCACCGACAATCGAGGTGGCCCCCAGCTGCAGGCTGCTGCCTTCTGGCACCGGGGTCAGGAAGTAGGCTAGTTCACCCGCCGGCTGCAGTTGCAGACCGGAACCCTGCAACAGCCGGGCAAAGCCCTCCTCGACCGCGTATTCGCCTGAAAGCCCGGGACTGTTGCGGCCACTGACCAGTGCGGGATCCACCGAAAGGTTGACCCCGGCCAATCCGGCGAAGCGGGTCAACGCGGCGCTGAGGCTTCCTGCCGGCACCTGATAACTGCGTCTTGACGCGTCATCGGCCCAACCAGCGGTGATGAACAACGGACAGGCACTCAGGCTCAACAACAGACTCAAGTGCATCAACGGGCGCAGCCTGGAAGAACCCAGACGCGTACTGCAGGGCATCACTACGGGCATTGAGAATCTCTCTGATTTCGTTTCACTTGCCTTGAATGACAAGCGACTCGAAGAAAGGGGACACGCTTTAAACACTATTTTTGCGTGGCAGCAGCGTTACCCAATAGCGCGTACGCGAATGCACCTCCAGCGGCAGGCTGGCCGCGAGCAGCGCCAGGATACGATCGGTATCTTGCAGACGAAAACTACCGGTGACGCGCAAGGATTCCAGTTCTGGCTCCCAGCGCAACACGCCCGGGCGATAGGTGCTGAGCTCGCGCAGAAAATCCCCCAAAGGCTGGTTCTGCGCCATCAACACACCTTCACGCCAGCCTGGGGCGAGCACGTCGAATGGCTCGACGCTGCCTGCACCCGCTGCCAGAAGGCTGACTTGCTGGCCTCCCCGCAACGAAAAGACCGATCCGCGCAAAGGCTGCAACTGCACCGTGCCTTTAAGCACTGACACCTTGCAGCCCGCCGGGCCCTGACGCACGCACACTTCGCTCTGACTGACGATCACTTGCCCGAAGTGCGTCAGGATCGTAAACGGCGAGGTCCCCGGCACATCCAGCGCTATCTCGCCTTCCACGAGCGTCAGTCGCCGGTTCTTCAGGTCAATATCGACCGCACTCGCGGTGTTCAATTGCAGCGAGCTGCCATCGGCCAGTTGGACTTTTTTGTCCTCACCGGTCGCAGTCCGCAGATCGGCGCTCCAGACATCCAAGGGTAACTGTCGACTGATCAGCCAGGCCGTCGGCACCAGCGCAACCGCCCCGACGGCGCGTTTGAGCACTGTGCGCCGATTCATTTGCTGCCGATCCAGACTGGCCATCGCCAGTGCCGACGGCAGGCCGGCAAAGCGTTGGCGCAAGAGTTGAGCTTTCTGCCAGGCTTGCTCATGACTGCTGTGGCTGTCGCGCCAGCTTTGCAGCTCAGCACGATCTCGCTCATTAGCCGAGCCGGATTCCATGAGCGCCAGCCACTGCGCGGCGGCCCGCACGACCTGGCGGGCTTCGGCCGAAGGTGCAGAACCGATCACAGCTCCACCAGCAGGCAGTGCTCGTAGGCTTGCGCCATGTAGCGCTTGACCGTGCGTTCCGAGACTTGCAGGCGCTCGGCGATCTCTTGATAACCCAGGCCTTCCAGTTGGCTCCAGAGGAACGCGCGCCGCACCGGGGTCGGCAGTCCATCGAGCAATTCGTCCATGGCTTGCAGGGTTTCCAACAGAATCCAGCGTTGTTCAGGGGACGGCACGCAGTCCTCAGGCAACAGCGCCAATGCACTGACGTAGGCCTGCTCAAGGCTTCGACGCTTATAGAAGTTGGTCAGCAGCCGCTTGCCCACTGTCGCCAGATAGGCGCGAGGCTCCTGCAGGTCGGCAATGCTCTGCGAGCTGGCGAGTAACCGCACAAACGTATCCTGACTCAGGTCCGCCGCATCACTGCCATTGCTCATACGCCGTCTCAACCAGCTTTCGAGCCAGCCACGATGGTCGCGGTACAGGTCGTGGAAATTTTGCGCCGCCGGCATCGCTGCATCACTCATATCAAGGAACCCTGCGCGAAGAAATATTTTAAATGCGACTCATTCTAATTAGTGATGTGACTCCAATCCAAGCCCTTTGTGCGATTTACACTGAGGAAACGCTTTAATAAGTGATTGAGAGGCGGACATTTCGGCCACGCAAGCCGCAGCTAAACGGCTCTGAGCGTTTTGAGAGGATTATTAAAAAAAGACAGGATTCATTGCTTATCCACACGGGTCGGCGGACGCAAAGACGTGAGGCTGCGAGAGAAAGAGAGGAAAAGCCAAATCGCAGACACAAAAAACCCCGATCTTTCGACCAGGGTCTTTGCTATCGACTCGAAGTAGACACTGGCTATACCAGTAGCTTTCTTCGTAGCTCCAAGGCGTTCAGCGGGCCTTGAGGCAGATATGGCGCAGCGGACGGGACTCGAACCCGCGACCCCCGGCGTGACAGGCCGGTATTCTAACCGACTGAACTACCGCTGCGTATCGCTTTGGACTTGCGTCCAGTTAACTCGTCTGATTGAAGGCTTCGAGGCTTTCAATCTCGAATCAGAGTAAATCTGACCCGGAAAATATGGCGCAGCGGACGGGACTCGAACCCGCGACCCCCGGCGTGACAGGCCGGTATTCTAACCGACTGAACTACCGCTGCGCGTCGGTGGAGGCTTTTTACAGCTTCCTTCCTGCTTTCGCAAGACTCAAGAAGTGGTGGGTGATGACGGGATCGAACCGCCGACATTCTGCTTGTAAGGCAGACGCTCTCCCAGCTGAGCTAATCACCCTTTGCTTCTCTGAGGCCGCGAAATTTACGCAGGTACCGAAGCTAAGTCAATAGCCTGCTTGAAGTTTTTCTGAAAAAGACAAAATCGTGTCATTTCCCGCAGGACTACCAACGGCCGCCTGCAACCTCAAGCCGCACCTGCCGCGGCCTCGGCTCTGACTACTCGCTGTAAATCATCTTCTTGGTCATGCCGCCATCGACCACGAACTCCTGGCCAGTGACAAAACCGGCGTTCTTCGACAGCAGCCAGGCCACCATCGCCGCTACGTCCTCGACCGTCCCTACCCTGCCCGCCGGATGCTGGGCATGGTCGGCATCGGTCAGCGGCTCTGCACGCCGAACAGACGGGTCTCGCGTATCGATCCAGCCGGGACTGACGGCATTGACGCGGATTTCCGGGCCAAGGCTGATGGCCAGAGCGTGAGTCAGGGCCAACAGGCCGCCCTTGCTCGCCGCGTAAGCTTCTGTGTCAGGCTCCGACTGCCCGGCGCGGGTCGAGGCCAGATTGACGATTGCACCGCTGTGAGCACGCAGATACGGCGCACAGTGCTTGGCTAGCAGCATTGGCCCACCGAGGTTCACCGCCAACACCCGATTCCAGTAAGCCAGATCGAGGCTCTCCAGGGTGATGTTGTGCGGATCGGCAACCGCCGCATTGCACACCAGCGCATCCAGACGCCCAAACTGCCCCAGCACCTCCGCGACGCCCAACGCCACCTGCCCTTCGTTCGCTACGTCCATGGCGATGAACCAGGCGTTGTCGCCGAGCACCTTCGCCACTTTCGAACCGCGCACTCGATCCAGATCCGTAAGCACCACTTGCCAGCCTTCGCTGATCAACCAGGCGGCGATACCCAGACCAATGCCCCGCGCAGCACCGGTGACCAGCGCAACGCGGCCATTGGTGCCGGTGCCCGGCGTGGACAACTCGATCACAAGGCGGCCAACCCGCGCGCCAGATCGGCTTGCAGGTCTGCCACGTCTTCCAGGCCGACCGCGATGCGGATCAGGCTGTCACGAATGCCCGCCGCTTCACGCTCTTGCGGCGCCAGACGGCCATGGGAGGTGGTGCTCGGGTGTGTGATGGTGGTCTTGGTGTCGCCGAGGTTGGCGGTGATGGAAATCAGACGGGTTGCATCGATGAAGCGCCAGGCGCCCTCTTTACCGCCCTTGACCTCGAAACTCACGACCGCACCGAAGCCCTTCTGCTGACGCTGGGCCAGTTCGTGCTGCGGATGGCTCTTGAGGCCGGCGTAATGGACTTTCTCGATGCCGTCCTGCTGCTCCAGCCATTCGGCCAGTTGCTGGGCGTTGGCGCAGTGCGCCTTCATGCGCAGGCCCAGCGTTTCCAGGCCCTTGAGAAAAATCCAGGCATTGAACGGGCTAAGGGTCGGCCCGGCGGTGCGCAGGAAACCGACCACTTCTTTCATCTGTTCGCTGCGACCGGCCACAACGCCCCCCATGCAACGACCCTGGCCGTCGATGAACTTGGTCGCCGAGTGCACGACGATGTCCGCGCCCATCTTCAGTGGCTGCTGCAAGGCAGGTGTGCAGAAGCAGTTGTCGACCACCAGCATCGCACCTTTGGCGTGAGCGATTTTCGACAGCTCGGCGATGTCCACCAACTCGGCCAATGGGTTGGATGGCGATTCGACGAACAGCAATTTGGTGTTGGGCTTGATCGCCGCATCCCAGCCGGACAAGTCCGCCAAAGGCACGTAATCGACTTCGATGCCGAAGCGCTTAAAGTACTTTTCGAACAGGCTGATGGTCGAACCGAACACGCTGCGTGACACCAGTACATGATCACCGGCGCTGCACAGGCTCATCACCACCGCCATGATCGCGGCCATGCCGGTGGCCGTGGCCACGGCTTGCTCGGCGCTCTCTAGCGCAGCGATGCGTTCTTCGAACGCGCGTACGGTCGGGTTGGTGTAGCGCGAGTAAACGTTGCCCGGCACTTCCCCGGCAAAGCGCGCCGCCGCGTCAGCAGCGGTACGGAATACATAGCTGGAAGTGAAGAACATCGGATCACCGTGTTCACCTTCCGGCGTACGGTGCTGACCGGCGCGAACGGCCAGGGTATCGAACGCTACGCCTTCGAGGTCGCTGTCCAGCCGACCGGCATCCCAATCCTGACTCATGCTGTCACTCCTTGCCTTGCTCGTTTGGTAGATACAAAACCGGCCCCTCAGGGCCGGTAGTTACTCAGTTGTTATACAGATCGATGATCGCACTGACTGCCTGCGTCTTGACCTTGGAAGCATCATTACGTGCCTGCTCGATCTTGTTCAGGTAAGCCTCGTCGATGTCGCCGGTCACGTATTCGCCGTCGAACACCGCGCAATCGAACTTCTCGATCTTGATCTTGCCGCCACCAACCGCTTCGATCAAGTCAGGCAAGTCCTGATAGATCAGCCAGTCAGCGCCGATCAGGTCGGCCACGTCCTGGGTCGAACGGTTGTGCGCGATCAGCTCATGGGCACTCGGCATGTCAATGCCGTAGACGTTCGGGTAGCGAACGGCCGGTGCCGCGGAGCAGAAGTAGACGTTTTTGGCGCCGGCTTCGCGAGCCATCTGGATGATCTGCTTGCAAGTGGTGCCGCGAACGATCGAGTCGTCGACCAGCATCACGTTCTTGCCGCGGAATTCCAGTTCGATGGCGTTGAGCTTCTGGCGTACGGATTTTTTCCGTGCGGCCTGGCCCGGCATGATAAAGGTGCGGCCGATGTAGCGGTTCTTCACGAAGCCTTCTCGGAACTTGACGCCCAGGTGGTTCGCCAGTTCCAGGGCCGCCGTGCGGCTGGTGTCCGGGATCGGGATGACCACGTCGATGTCGTGCTCCGGACGCTCGCGCAGGATCTTCTCGGCGAGTTTCTCGCCCATGCGCAGACGGGCCTTGTAGACCGACACGCCGTCGATGATCGAGTCCGGACGCGCCAGGTAGACGTGTTCGAAAATGCATGGGGTCAGGGACGGGTTGGTCGCACATTGACGGGTATGCAGCTTGCCGTCTTCAGTGATGTAGACCGCTTCGCCCGGCGCCAAGTCGCGAATCAGGGTGAAACCGAGCACATCCAGGGAAACACTTTCGGAGGCGATCATGTACTCGACGCCTTCGTCGGTGTGACGCTGACCAAAGACGATCGGGCGGATGCCGTGCGGGTCGCGGAAACCGACGATGCCGTAACCGGTGATCATCGCCACGACCGCGTAACCACCAACGCAACGGTTGTGCACGTCAGTGACGGCAGCGAACACGTCTTCTTCGGTTGGCTGCAACTTGCCGCGCTGGGCCAGTTCGTGTGCGAACACGTTGAGCAGCACTTCCGAATCGGAATTGGTGTTGACGTGGCGCAGGTCAGATTCGTAAATCTCCTTGGCCAGCTGTTCAACGTTGGTCAGGTTACCGTTATGCGCCAGGGTGATGCCATAAGGCGAGTTGACGTAAAACGGTTGAGCTTCGGCCGAGGTCGAACTGCCCGCGGTCGGGTAACGCACATGGCCAATACCCATGTGGCCGACCAGGCGCTGCATGTGACGCTGATGGAACACGTCACGCACCAGGCCATTGTCCTTGCGCAGGAATAACCGGCCATCATGGCTGGTCACGATACCGGCAGCGTCCTGGCCGCGGTGCTGGAGGACGGTTAGCGCGTCATACAGCGCCTGATTGACGTTCGACTTACCGACGATACCGACGATGCCACACATGCGACGCAACCCCTACTTAATGGATCTGAACTGAACACAACTCACTGAGGCGTTTTGGCCATCGGCAAGAGGTGTTCCTTGAACGGTATATCAGCGGGTACGCTGATTCCGCTGGCAAGCCACTGACTGCTCCACCCGAGGATCAGGTTTTTGGACCAGTCTGCAACCAATAGAAATTTTGGCACGAGCTGTGACTCTTTCCACCACCCGTCCTGCTGTACCGGCCCCAGGCTCAACAGCCCGACCGCCACAACCACCAGCAACACGCCACGCGCGGCGCCGAAGGCCATGCCGAGGAATCGATCGGTCCCGGACAGCCCGGTGACGCGAACCAACTCGCCGATAAGATAATTGATCATTGCGCCTACGATTAACGTGGCGACAAACATGATGGCACAGCCCGTGATCACACGAGCCGATGGCGTTTCGATGTATCCGGCGAGGTACTCGGACAATGAACCACCGAACATCCAGGCGACGACTCCTGCGATGATCCAGGTCACCAGCGATAATGCTTCTTTGACGAAGCCGCGGCTCAGACTGATCAACGCGGAGATGGCGACGATTGCAACGATCGCCCAGTCAACCCAGGTAAATGGCACAGTGCAGCCTACAGACGGATAAGGCGGCGCATTTTAGCAGAGCCCGTGCTTATCGGTAAGCTGCGATTTTCAGTGCATTTCAAATCGGGGCGATAGTTTTAACCACGCTCAGGCTGGAAACGCACCACAAAACCCTTGAGGTTCTTCTGGCGGCCCAACAAGTCACGCAGACGATCGGCTTCTGCCCGCTCGATCAGCGGCCCGACAAACACCCGATTCTTGCCATCGGCGGTGCGGATATAGGCGTTATAGCCCTCACTGCGCAGGGTTTTCTGGAGGCTTTCTGCACTCGCACGGCTCGTCAGACTGGCCAGTTGCACCGACCAGCTGACCGACAGGCCATTGGCATCGACGCGGCTTTGGCTGGCGTCCGGCTTGCCCGGTGCGGCCGCGATTGGCTGGGAAGGCGCCGTTGCAGGTTTGGCGGCCAACGCAGGCGCCGGCGCAGGTGGCGGCGTGACCGGTTTGGCGGCAGGTGCCGGAGCCACGGGTGCGCTCGGCGCAATCGGCGCAGAGGGCGCTTCCTGCTGAGCGATTTCGTCGTCGCTAGGCACGGGTTCCTGCGGCAAGGCTTGCGGCTCAGGCACCACCACCGGCTCGACCTGAACTTGCGGCACTGAAGGCGCTTGCGGCGCCGCCGGGGCTTCGACCGTGACCTGACGCTGCTCATCCTGACGGGAAAACAGCATCGGCAGGAAAATCACCGCCAACGCCACCAGAACCAGGGCGCCAACCATGCGCTGTTTGTATGACTTATCCAGCAATGCCATTTGCCGCTTCCTCCGTGGAGCGCCGGGCCAGCCATTCCAGGGCCTCGGCGACACAATAAAATGATCCGAACAACAGAATCTCGTCGTCGCTCGACGCCAGTGCGCACTGCCCTTCCAGGGCGGCGGCCACACTGTCATAGGACGTTACCGAAGCACCAAGGTTCTGCAACGCCCCGTACAAATCGGCAACCGGGCGTGCCCGCGGCGAATCCAGCGGCGCAACCGCCCAATGCTGGACACTAGCATTCAATTCGCCGATAACACCATCCAGATCCTTGTCCGAAAGCAATCCGAACACGGCCAGACGCTTGCCGGCCGGCGGTCGACTGGCCAGACGGCGAGCCAGATATTCTGCCGCGTGCGGGTTATGCCCCACATCCAGCAACAGGTTCAGACGCTTGCCCTGCCAGTCGAACTGGCGGCGATCGAGACGACCGACCACCCGCGTCGCTGTCAGCGCATCAACAATTTGCGCATCCACCCAAGGCAAACCGAGCAACAGGTACGCCTGCAACGCCAGCGCAGCGTTTTCCATCGGCAGATCGAGCAGCGGCAGATCATGCAGCTCAACCACACGCCCTTGCACATCAAGACCGCGCCATTGCCAGTTGTGATTGGTGATGCCGAGGTCAAAATCGCGTCCGCGCAGGAAAAACGGGCAATTGAGTTCGCGCGCCTTATCCAGCAGAGGTTGTGGGGGATTCAGATCGCCACAGAGCGCAGGCGCGCCCTGGCGGAAGATGCCGGCTTTTTCGTAAGCCACAGATTCACGGGTATCGCCAAGGTAGTCCGCATGATCGACGCCAATGCTGGTGACCAGCGCCATATCGGCATCCACCACGTTGACCGTGTCCAGACGTCCACCCAGGCCGACTTCCAGCACCACGGCATCGAGACCGGCCTGTTGAAACAGCCAGAACGCCGCCAGGGTACCCATTTCGAAATAAGTCAGGGAAGTGTCGCCACGGCCCGCCTCGACCGCCACGAAGGCTTCGCACAGCTCGGCGTCAGTGGCTTCGACGCCATTGACCTGCACCCGCTCGTTGTAACGCAGCAGGTGCGGAGAATTGTAGACACCGACTTTCAGGCCCTGCGCACGTAGCAACGAAGCCACGAATGCGCAGGTAGAACCCTTGCCGTTGGTGCCGGTGACCGTGATCACCCGAGGCGCCGGCTTGCCCAGTCCCATGCGGGACGCTACCTGTTGCGAGCGCTCAAGGCCCATGTCGATGGCCGAAGGGTGCAACTGCTCAAGGTAGGCGAGCCACTCGCCAAGGGTACGTTGGGTCATATGTTGGCAGGCACCGGCGGAACCACGATTGGCTCGATGGGTGCGGCGATGAATTTCGGCGTCGGCAGGCCCATCATTTGTGCCAGCAGGTTGCCCAGACGCGGACGCAGTTCCTGACGATGAATGATCATGTCGATTGCACCGTGCTCCAGCAAGAATTCGCTGCGCTGGAAGCCTTCCGGCAGTTTTTCACGCACGGTTTGCTCGATCACGCGCGGACCGGCAAAGCCGATCAGGGCTTTCGGCTCACCGACAATCACGTCGCCCAGCATTGCCAGACTGGCGGAAACACCACCGTAGACCGGGTCGGTCAGGACGGAGATGAACGGAATGCCTTCTTCGCGCAGACGCGCCAGTACCGCGGAGGTCTTGGCCATTTGCATCAGCGAGATCAGGGCTTCCTGCATCCGCGCACCACCGGAGGCGGCGAAGCAGATCATCGGGCAACGGTTTTCCAGCGCGTAGTTGGCAGCGCGAACGAAGCGCTCACCGACGATGGCACCCATCGAACCACCCATGAAGGAGAATTCGAAAGCCGACACCACAACCGGCATGCCCAGCAGGGAGCCACTCATGGAGATCAGTGCGTCTTTTTCGCCGGTCGCTTTTTGCGCGGCGGTCAGGCGATCCTTGTACTTCTTGCCGTCGCGGAATTTCAGACGGTCAACCGGCTCCAGGTCCGCGCCCAGTTCGGCACGGCCTTCAGCGTCGAGGAAAATGTCGATGCGCGCGCGTGCGCCGATACGCATGTGGTGGTTGCACTTGGGGCAGACGTCCAGGGTCTTTTCCAGCTCCGGACGATACAGCACAGCCTCGCAAGACGGGCATTTGTGCCACAGACCTTCAGGCACCGAGCTCTTCTTGACCTCGGAACGCATGATCGAAGGGATCAGTTTGTCTACTAACCAGTTGCTCATGCTTTCTTTCTCCAGTACCGGCGGCCCGAACGCTCTGTTCGCAGCCCCGCGTATGCCCTTGAGCTAAATTCATGTGTGTGGCGATGATCAATGAATGGCCGGGTCAGTGAAGCGTGACCTGCGTACAACCCATCAATCCTCAGCCGTACCTGCTTTGTGCAGCGCAGTGCATTTTGGGACGGCGGCAGTCTGCCAGCCGTCACATCAACTACGTGCTACTACGTACAGCTTTAATGAATGCCTGAATCTTTGCGTGATCCTTGATGCCCTTGCTCGCCTCTACCCCACCGCTGACATCGACCGCGTACGGCCGAACCCGAGCAATTGCCTCGGCGACGTTATCCGCAGTCAAACCGCCAGCGAGGATGATCGGCTTGCTCACGCCTTGCGGTATCAGTGACCAGTCGAATGCTTCGCCGGTTCCGCCGGGAACGCCTTCGACATAGGTGTCGAGCAAAATACCGCTGGCGCTGGCATAAGCGTCGCAACCGGCCGCGATGTCATCTCCGGCCTTGACCCGCAGCGCCTTGATGTACGGCCGGTGCCAGCCTTCGCAGTCAGCCGCGCTTTCGTCACCATGGAACTGCAACAGGTCCAGCGGCACGGCATCGAGGATTTCCCCCAGTTCGCAGCGGCTGGCATTGACGAACAAACCCACGGTGGTCACGAACGGCGGCAGCGCCTTGATGATCGAGCGCGCCTGCTGAAACGTCACGGCCCGCGGGCTTTTGGCGTAGAACACAAACCCGATGGCATCGGCCCCGGCTTCGACCGCTGCCAACGCATCTTCTATGCGGGTAATCCCACAAATCTTGCTGCGAACGGCCGACATGTCGATAGAACCCCAAGGTAATTCCGAGAAAGTCCCGGATGGTAACAAAAGCGTTCGAGGGCGTCAGCCGTCAAGTTCCGAGAAGCCGGTCAGGAAGTGTGGGCCGATGTAACGCTCGGGCAGTTGGAACTCGTCGCGGTACTCGACCTGCACCAGGTACAGGCCATACGGATGCGCCGTCACCCCACCGGAACGGCGAATGCGGCTCTCCAGCACTTCTTTCATCCACTCCACCGGGCGCTCGCCAGCACCAATGGTCATCAGCACGCCGGCGATATTGCGCACCATGTGGTGCAGAAATGCACTGGCGCGGATGTCCAGCACGATCATCTTGCCGTGGCGCGTGACGCGCAGGTGATGCAGCTCCTTGATCGGCGACTTGGCCTGGCACTGCCCAGCGCGGAACGCACTGAAGTCATGGGTGCCGACCAGATACTGCGCCGCCTCGGCCATGCGCTCGACGTCGAGCGGACGGTGGTTCCAGGTAATTTCTTCGTTCAGGTGCGCCGGACGGATCTGATCGTTGTAGATCACGTAGCGATAGCGCCTGGCGATCGCCTTGAACCGCGCATGAAAATGCGCCGGCATGACCTTGGCCCAGCTGACACTGACGTCGTGGGGCAAGTTGATATTGGCGCCCATGACCCAGGCTTTCATCGAGCGCTCGACCTGAGTATCGAAATGCACCACCTGGCCGCAGGCATGCACGCCGGCATCGGTACGCCCGGCGCAGAGCAGCGACACGGGCGAGTCGGCGACTTTGGACAAGGCCTTTTCGAGGGTTTCCTGCACGGTGAGCACGCCGGAGGCCTGGCGTTGCCAGCCGCGGTAACGCGAGCCTTTATATTCAACGCCCAACGCGATCCGGAAAAAGCCGTCGGCCGCCAGTTCGGCGGCCGGATTATCTATATTTGCCAAGGAGTGACAGCCTGCTGATGTACGCAAAGGCGGGCATTATAAGGCTGCTGGACCGGGACGCCAGTGCAACAGCGGTTGATCGTTCCCACGCTCTGCGTGGAAATGACTTCAGGGACGCTCCGCGTTCCGCTTGTGGAGGTGACGCAGAGCGTCACGGGATGCATTCCCACGCAGGAGCGTGGGAACGATCTGTCGTGGACTTGAAACAAAAACGGCAGCCTCGATGGGCTGCCGCTTTGTTTACGCCTTACCGATCAATCAAGCCAGACGCGAAAGCATGTCCTTGGCTTCGCTCTTCTGACCGTCGTCACCCTCGGTCACCACTTCGTTGAGGATGTCCCGGGCGCCGTCGGCGTCGCCCATGTCAATGTAGGCCTGCGCCAGATCGAGTTTGGTCGCGACTTCGTCGGTGCCGGAAAGGAAGTCGAATTCCGGCTCGTCAGCCGCGGAGGCCATAGCGTCTTCCGCGGTGAAGGTCGGCTCACCAATGCTCTGGGACAGACGATCCAGCTCGGCGTTGACGTCTTCCAGTTCGGCTGCAAACGCGTCCGGAGCTTCAGGGGCATCCATTTCATCGGCCAGCGACAGGTCGAAATCGGCCGGCAGCTCCAGATCATCCAGTACAACTTCCGGGACGACCGGCGCATCAGCGACAGGCAAGTCCTTGACGTCGTCATCGAGGCTCAACAGGAAATCGTCTTCGGCCAGGGTCGCTGGAGAGGCATTGCCACCGAGGTCCATGTCCAGATCGAAGTCCGAGAGGTCGTCGAGGTTTTCCTTGATTTCGGTTTGCTGCTGCAACACCGACTCGAAGCTCAAGTCGTCGTCCAGCGGGAAGTCTTCCAGCTCGGCCGCAGTCTCAGGCTCGGGTGCAGCAACCAGCGCCGGAGAAGCAGCTTCCAGATCATCCAGACTCAGATCATCGTCCAGCGGGAAGTCTTCCAGCTCTGCCACGGTCTCTGGTTCTGGTGCAGCCACCGCCGGTGGAACGGTTTCCAGATCATCCAGACTCAAATCGAAGGCGCTGTCGAAGTCGTCATCAGTCAATGCCGGTGCAGGCGCTTCAGGCTCATCCAGCAACAGGTCCTTGACGTATTGCGCGTCCAGCTCGGCGGCGATGGCAGCGGCAGCGATACCGCCGGCAGCAGCAATGGCCATGGCCGGGAAGCGGCTTTTCAGTTTCTCGACCTGGGAGAAGTTGTCACCGTTGGCCACCAGCTGACGCTCCTGGGCGACGAACGCATCACGGTCGCCCTGCTGACCGTAGACTTCCATCAGCTTGAGGCGCAGGTCACTGCGCTGCGGCTCTTGCTTGATGCCATCTTCGAGCAATGCGGCCGCCTGATTCAGACGACCGGCAGTGATGTGCGACTGCGCCTTGCTCAACACGTCGGCATCGCGTTCGGCAGCAGGCGATACCAGAGGCGCAGCGATCGGCGGCGTTACCACGACCGGAGCGATTACCGGAGCGGGCGCCGGGGCTGGAGCAGGCGTTGGCGCGGTCGCGAGCTTCACGCTCGGCGACGGTACTTCCAGACCTTCGAAGCTGTTTTCTGGCAGGTCGTGGTCAACGGAAAACTCCTGCTCCTCAGACAAGGCACGAGCCATGCGCAGATGCTTCTCGGCTTCTTGCTGGGCTTTGCGACGACGGGCCAGCAACAACAACAAGAGCAGCAGAACCACCGCACCGCCGCCGACCAGACCCAGCAGCACCGGATTGGTCAGCAGTTCGTTGAATTTCTGATCGTCCGAGACCGCAGGCGTTGGTTCGACTGGTTTCTCGACCGGAGCCGGAGTTGCCTCTGGCGCAGCAGCCTCAGGTGCAGGCGTTGCAGCAGGATTGGCTGCCAATTCCGCCGATATCGCCGGAGTAGTAGCAGTAGCAGCCGGGGCACCCGCAGCACCTTCAGCCTGCAACTTGGCCAATTGATTGTTCTTCAACTCGATCAGACGCTGCAGCTTGTCCAGCTGACTTTGCAGATCAGTCATGCGGCTTTTCAGTTCGGCGTTGTCACGACGGGTCGTGTCGAGGCTTTCCTGGGTCACGGCCAGCTTGTTGCTCAAATTCTTGGCATCACCGGCGGCGCCTTTGCCACCGGCCTTGCCGGACTCGGCAGAGACCAGGCTCAGCTTGTCCGTAGCCGCTTGCGACGACGGGCCCTCACCACGAGCGCGGTTGGTGGCATCAAGTTGCTGCTGCCCGGAGCCAGGCTTGGCGACATAGCGACGCCCCTGACGCCACGCCGTGTTCTGCGCGTGCACTTCGGCAATGGCTTTAGGTTGCGGCAGGTTGGTGCTCTGGGCCTGATCCGGCAGACGCAGCACCTGACCGGTTTTCAATCGGTTGATGTTGCCGTCGATAAAGGCATCCGGGTTCAGTGCCTGGATGGCCAGCATGGTTTGTTGAACCGAGCCGCCATTGCGCGCCTTCGCAGCGATTTCCCATAGGGTATCGCGCGGCGTGGTGGTGTACTGGGTCGGTTTGGTCGCGCCGGTCACTGGCGCAGTGACGGTTTGAGTCGGCGCAGGCTGCGCAGCCGCGTCAGCGGTCTGCGGCGAGAATTTGGACGGATCGAGCAGCACGCTGTAATCGCGCAACAGACGACCGTTGGGCCACATCACTTGAACCAGGAATTTCACCATCGGTTCGGAGAGGGGTTTGCTGGACGTCACCCGCAGGATGCTTTTGCCGCTGGCGTTGAGCACCGGGGTAAAGGTCAGGTCATTGAGAAACGCCTGGCGATCGACACCGGCCTTGGCGAAATCTTCGGGCGAAGCCAGGCTCGGCACCACTTCGGCAGCGGTGAGGCCCTTGACGTCGAGCAACTCGATTTCTGCCACCAGGGGCTGGTTCAGCGTCGACTTCAGGGTCAGTTCCCCGAGCCCGAGGGCATGCGCCATACCGGAGGACAGCGCCGAGGCGGCCGCTATTGCTAACACCAGTTTGCGAACTTGAACCATAGCCTCATCCTTTGTTTGAACATTCCTCGGCCAGCGAGAAGGTGTTGAAAGTCGCTGCCGTAAGGCATTGCGCGCGGCGGCGAAGAGTCGTCGCGCGCGATCGTTTCATTCATGCCCCGGAAAGCCCCGCAGGGTGGCCCGCCATCAGCAGTCCGGCCAAGCATAGCGCCTGACTGGATTGATTCGAAAAATTGTTGCCAAGTATCTTTTACAGCAGGTCTTTTATCAACAATTCAGCCACCTGCACAGCATTGAGCGCGGCACCCTTGCGTACGTTATCTGACGTCAGCCACAAATTAAGTTCCGACAGGTCGTCGATACCATGGCGAACCCGACCAACGTAGACCACGTCCTGCCCTACCGCATCGCCTACCGGCGTCGGGTAATCACCTGCTTCTACCAGCTCTATACCGGGAGCGTCTTCCAGGGCGGCGTTGACTTTCGCCAGATCGATGTCACTCGCGGACTGCAAGGTCACGCTAAAGCTATCGCCAAAAAACACCGGGGCTTGAATGCAAGTGACGGAAATCTTTAATAAAGGCAGCGCCATGACCTGTCGCACTTCACGCACCAGACGTTTTTCCAACAACGTATGACCTTGCTCATCCGGCTTGCCGACCTGCGCCAACAGGTTGAAGGCCATCTGCCGATCAAAGAATGTCGGCTCCAACGGACGCACATTCAGCAGCTCGGCGGTTTGCCGGGCCAGCTCGGTCACGGCTTCGCGGCCCTGGGCAGACACCGCCAGGCTGGCGGTCAGGTTGATGCGTTGCAGGTCGAGCAAACCGAGCAGCGGCGCCAGTACCACCGCCAGCGTGGTGGCTGACGGGCTTGGGCTGCTGACCTGGAACGGTTTTTTCAGACCGGTCAGCACCTGCGCATTGGCTTCAGGCACGACTTGTGGTGCCTGATCAGCCGGCAAGGCGCCGGACAAGTCGATCAGCGAGCAACCGGCCGCCGTGGCACGCGACGCGAAACTCAGGGTCACCGCCGGGCCGGCAGCGAAGAACACCAACTGCACTTTGCTGAAATCGAACTCATCGACTTCCCGCACCCGTACGTTCTTGCCGCGAAACGGCACCGAATGCCCGGCCGATTCGCTGCTGGCCAGCAGGTGCAGATTGCCGACCGGGAAGTCGCGCTCTTCAAGAATCTGCACGAGCGTTTCGCCGACAGTACCGGTGGCGCCGATCACGGCAATATCAAAGGACTGGCTCATGGTTCTACCTCTGGCGAAACGGGGGGAGCGGCACTTTACCGGGTGGTTGGCGCACAGGCAATTATGTGGCGTCTGTACCGGCCTCATCGCGGGCAAGCCCGCCCCCACAGGTTTAGTGTTGCCCCCAGATTCTTCGTACGACACAAACCTTGTGGGAGCGGGCTTGCTCGCGATGACGGCCGATCAGACACCCAAGAAGCCACAGACTGCCGGGAATAAAAAAACCCGCACCTCTTTCAAGGCACGGGTTCGTTCATTACTTCAATCGATCAACGCTCAAGCAGAATCCGCAGCATGCGACGCAACGGTTCGGCCGCGCCCCACAGCAGTTGGTCGCCGACAGTGAACGCGCCGACGTACTGCGTGCCCATGTTGAGCTTGCGCAGACGGCCAACCGGTACGTTCAGGGTGCCGGTGACTTTCGTCGGGCTCAGTTCCTGGATGCTGGCTTCGCGGTTGTTCGGCACCAGCTTGACCCAAGGGTTGTGCTGGCTGATCAGCCCTTCGATGTCGGCGATCGGCACGTCTTTGTTCAGCTTGATGGTCAGCGCCTGGCTGTGGCAACGCATGGCGCCGATGCGCACGCAGATGCCATCCACCGGGATCGGGCTCTTGAAGCGACCGAGGATCTTGTTGGTCTCGGCCTGGGCTTTCCACTCTTCGCGGCTCTGGCCGTTCGGCAGTTCCTTGTCGATCCACGGGATCAGGCTGCCGGCCAGCGGTACGCCGAAGTTTTCGGTCGGGTACGCGTCGCTGCGCATGGCTTCGGCCACACGGCGGTCGATTTCGAGGATGGCGCTGGCCGGGTCGGCCAGTTGATCGGCGACAGCAGCGTGGGTCGCGCCCATCTGCTTGATCAGTTCACGCATGTTCTGCGCGCCGGCACCGGAGGCCGCCTGATAGGTCATGGCGCTCATCCACTCGACCAGACCGGCTTCGAACAGACCACCCAGCCCCATCAGCATCAGGCTGACAGTGCAGTTGCCGCCGATGTAGTTCTTGGTGCCCGCGTCGAGCTGCTGGTCGATGACCTTGCGGTTCACCGGGTCCAGCACGATCACCGCGTCGTCCTGCATGCGCAGGCTGGAAGCGGCGTCGATCCAGTAACCCTGCCAGCCGGCTTCGCGCAGTTTCGGGAAAACTTCGCTGGTGTAGTCGCCACCCTGGCAGGTCAGAATCACGTCGAGGGTTTTCAGCTCTTCAATGCTGTAAGCGTCCTTGAGCGGAGCAATGTCCTTGCCCACGGACGGGCCTTGGCCACCGACATTGGAAGTGGTGAAAAACACCGGCTCAATAAGATCGAAATCCTGCTCTTCCAGCATCCGCTGCATGAGCACGGAACCGACCATACCGCGCCAACCGATCAGACCTACACGTTTCATCGCAACTACACCTTCTTTAAAAAGTGGGCCGCTGCTTTCAAGAGTGAAAGTTGCAGCGGGCCCGAGAGATTACAGATTCCGCAGCGCGGCGACTACTGCGTCGCCCATTTCCTGCGTACCGACTTTAGTGCAACCGGCCGACCAGATGTCGCCCGTGCGCAGACCTTGGTCCAATACCAGACTAACGGCCTTCTCGATCGCGTCGGCCGCACCCTGCTGATTGAAGCTGTAACGCAACATCATCGACACCGACAAAATGGTCGCCAACGGGTTGGCAATGCCTTTGCCCGCGATGTCCGGCGCAGAGCCGTGGCACGGCTCGTACATGCCTTTGTTATGGGTATCCAGCGACGCCGACGGCAGCATGCCGATGGAACCGGTGAGCATCGACGCCTGGTCGGACAGGATGTCGCCGAACAGGTTGTCGGTGACGATCACGTCGAACTGCTTCGGCGCACGCACCAACTGCATTGCAGCGTTATCGACGTACATGTGGCTCAGTTCGACTTCAGGGTAATCCTTGGCCACTTCTTCGACGATTTCACGCCACAGCTGGCTTGAGGCCAGCACATTGGCCTTGTCCACCGAGCACAGCTTCTTGCCGCGGACCATGGCCATGTCGAAACCGACACGGGCGATACGGCGGATTTCGCTTTCGCTGTAAGGCAGCGTGTCGTAGGACTGACGCTCGCCGTTTTCCAGCGTGCGAGTGCCACGCGGAGCGCCGAAGTAGATGCCGCCGGTCAGTTCGCGGACGATCAGGATGTCCAGGCCAGCCACGATTTCAGGCTTCAGGCTCGACGCCTCGGCCAGTTGCGGGTACAGGATCGCCGGACGCAGGTTGCCGAACAGGCCCAGTTGCGCACGGATTTTCAGCAGGCCGCGCTCAGGGCGGATGTCACGCTCGATTGCGTCCCATTTCGGACCGCCCACCGCGCCCAGCAGAACAGCATCAGCCGCACGGGCACGTTCCAGGGTTTCGTCAGCCAGCGGCACGCCGTGCTTGTCGATGGCTGCGCCGCCAATTACGTCATGGCTCAGCTCGAAGCCCAGGCTGTACTTGTCGTTCGCCAGTTCCAGCACCTTGACTGCTTCGGCCATGATTTCCGGGCCAATACCGTCACCTGGGAGAATCAGAATCTGCTTGCTCATGCTTTCCTCATGTCATCAGTCGGTGCGCCCATGGGCACGCCCGGAAAAAGTCGTTTGACGCTTATTTTTCAGCCATCAGTACCAGCACGTCGGTACTGAACGAACCATCGGCCTCAATCTCAAAATATTCGCGCACTTCATTACCCATCGATTGCTGCAACTCGCGGATTGCCGCACGCATCACTTCTGGCGTGCGCATGCGCTCGACCCAGGAGGTGTACTCCAGACGCAGCCGTTGACGGGTGGTGCTACGGGTATGCAACCCCGCTTCACTGACCTGACGCAACCACTCGCCGGCGGAATAATCGCGCACGTGACTGGTGTCGCGCAGCACTTCGACGCTTTGCAGGTAAGTGTCGAACAATGGACTGCCCGGTGACAACACGTCGATGAACGCCGCCACCCCGCCCGGTTTCAGCACCCGACGCACTTCCCGCAGGGCCAGGCCGAGATCGCTCCAGTGGTGTGCCGAATAGCGACTGAAGACGAAATCGAACTCGCCATCGGCGAATGGCAGGCGCTCGGCGGCACCATTAACCGTGGACACGTTGCTCAAACCGCGATCGACGGCGGCCGCAGTGACCACATCGAGCATTTGCTGCGACAGATCGTAAGCCACCACTTCCTTGACCAACGATGCCACGTGGAAACTCACATGACCGGCGCCGCAACCCAGGTCCAGCACTCGAGCATCGCCCTGCCCTGCCAGTTCGGCCTGTAGCAGTGCGAATTCGGTGCCTTGAGCGTGTACGGCGCTGCTCAGGTAGGCCGAGGCCTGTTCACCGAATTGCTTTTGTACAACCTGGCTGTGCTGGGCGTTGCTGGTCATGGGGACTTCCTTTTGGGGTTTAGCCTTGTGGTGTCAGTTCTGGCCTCATCGCGGGCAAGCCCGCTCCCACAGTGATTTTCGCCGTTCACAAAACCTGTGGGAGCGGGCTTGCCCGCGATGGCGTAATTACGCCTTACACAAAATCAAACGTCACGAAACAACCACGGCTGGCTCGCCCGGTGTTTGCTTTCAAACGATGCAATCGCTTCGTGATCCATCAACGTCAGGCCGATGTCATCCAGACCATTCACCAGGCAATGCTTGCGGAACTCGTCCAATTCGAATTTGTAGGCCTTGCCATCAGGCCGGGTCACGGTCTGGGCTTGCAGGTCAACCGTCAACTCGTAGCCAGGATTCGCCTCGACCTGCTGGAACAGCTCATCCACTTCAGCGTCGCTCAAGATGATCGGCAGCAAGCCGTTCTTGAAGCTGTTGTTGTAGAAGATGTCGGCATAGCTCGGAGCGATGATGCTGCGGAAACCGTACTCTTCCAACGCCCATGGCGCGTGCTCACGGCTGGAGCCGCAACCGAAGTTCTCGCGGGCCAGCAGCACGCTGGCGCCTTGATAACGCTCGGCGTTGAGCACGAAATCCTTGTTCAGCGGACGCTTGGAGTTGTCCTGGTAGGCATAGCCCACGTCCAGGTAACGCCATTCGTCAAACAGGTTCGGGCCAAAACCGGTGCGCTTGATCGACTTCAAGAATTGCTTCGGAATGATCTGATCGGTGTCGACGTTGGCACGGTCCAATGGCGCGACCAAACCGGTGTGTTGGGTAAAAGCTCTCATGTGCGGTTCCTCAGATCAGTTCGCGAACGTCGATGAAACGACCGTTGACGGCAGCCGCCGCGGCCATGGCCGGGCTGACCAGGTGCGTACGGCCACCGGCACCCTGACGCCCTTCGAAGTTGCGGTTGGAGGTCGATGCGCAATGCTCGCCCGACTCCAAACGGTCCGGGTTCATCGCCAGGCACATCGAGCAACCCGGTTCACGCCACTCGAAACCGGCTTCGAGGAAAATCTTGTCCAGGCCTTCAGCCTCGGCTTGCGCCTTCACCAGGCCCGAGCCCGGCACCACGATGGCCTGCTTGATGGTCGAAGCCACCTTGCGGCCTTTGGCGATCACCGCAGCAGCGCGCAGGTCTTCGATCCGTGAGTTGGTGCAGGAACCGATAAATACACGGTCCAGCTGAATGTCGGTGATCGCCTGATTGGCGCTCAAACCCATGTATTTCAAGGCGCGTTCGATGGAGCCGCGTTTGACGAGGTCCATTTCCTTCGCCGGGTCCGGCACGTTCTGATCAACCGCCAAGACCATCTCGGGCGAAGTGCCCCAACTGACTTGTGGTTTGATCTGAGTCGCGTCGAGCTCGACCACGGTGTCGAATACTGCATCGGTGTCGGAGACCAAATCTTTCCAGGCCTCGACCGCCATGTCCCATTCCGCACCTTTCGGGGCAAATGGACGGCCCTTGACGTAAGCCACGGTTTTTTCGTCGGCAGCCACCAGCCCAACACGAGCACCGGCCTCGATGGACATGTTGCAGATGGTCATGCGGCCTTCGACGGACAAATCGCGAATCGCGCTGCCAGCGAACTCGATGGCGTGGCCGTTACCGCCGGCGGTGCCGATCTTGCCGATAACGGCCAGCACGATGTCTTTGGCGGTCACGCCGAACGGCAATTTGCCCTCGACCGACACCAGCATGTTTTTCATTTTCTTGGCCACCAGGCATTGCGTGGCGAACACATGCTCGACCTCGGAAGTGCCGATGCCGTGGGCCAAGGCACCAAACGCACCGTGAGTGGAAGTGTGCGAGTCGCCGCAAACCACGGTCATGCCCGGCAAGGTGGCACCCTGCTCCGGGCCGATCACATGAACGATGCCCTGACGCACGTCATTCATTTTGAATTCAGTGATGCCATATTCGTCGCAGTAGTCATCGAGGGTTTGCACCTGCAAACGCGAGACCTGGTCGGTAATCGCTTCGATGCCGCCCTTGCGATCCGGCGTGGTCGGCACGTTGTGGTCCGGGGTGGCGATGATCGAATCAACGCGCCAAGGCTTGCGCCCGGCCAGGCGCAGGCCTTCGAAAGCTTGGGGCGAAGTCACTTCATGGATGATGTGGCGGTCGATATAGATCAGCGACGACCCATCGTCGCGCCGTTTCACTTCATGGGAGTCCCAGAGCTTGTCGTAAAGCGTTTTGCCGGCCATCAGACGGTTCCTCATCAGCTTGTTTCTATGCCCTGGGTCTTGAGTGATTCAATAACCCCTTGGCTTGTGAGGTCGATCCTAGGGGGTTACATTAAATAACTCAAATTCATATTTTTTATACTTTGGATAACCAACTGGAATACAACAATGGATCTGGCCAACCTCAATGCTTTTATCGCGATTGCCGAGACCGGGAGCTTCTCCGGTGCTGGTGAACGACTGCACCTGACGCAACCGGCCATCAGTAAACGTATCGCCGGGCTGGAGCAACAATTGAAAGTGCGTCTGTTTGATCGCCTCGGTCGTGAGGTGGGCCTGACCGAGGCCGGACGCGCTTTGCTGCCGCGCGCCTATCAGATCCTCAACGTGCTCGATGACACCCGCCGCGCCCTGACCAACCTGAGCGGCGAAGTGTCCGGCCGCCTGACCCTGGCCACCAGCCACCACATCGGCCTGCACCGCTTGCCGCCCTTATTAAGGGAGTTCACCCGACGTTACCCACAGGTGGCGCTGGATATTCAGTTTCTGGATTCGGAAGTGGCCTACGAAGAAATCCTCCACGGCCGCGCCGAATTGGCGGTCATCACCCTGGCGCCAGAACCTCACGCACTGGTTAAAGCCACGCCAGTGTGGGATGACCCGCTGGATTTCGTGGTCGCCCCGGAGCATTCGCTGATCAGCAACGGCCCGGTCACTTTGACGGATATCGCCCTGCATCCCGCGGTATTCCCCGGCGGCAATACCTTTACTCACCACATTGTCCGTCGTCTGTTCGAGACTCAGGGCCTGACGCCCAACATCGCCATGAGCACCAACTATCTGGAAACCATCAAGATGATGGTATCGATCGGCCTGGCCTGGAGCGTATTGCCGCGCACCATGCTCGATGATCAAGTTGCACGAATACCTTTGCCGGGCATACAACTCACTCGCCAGCTAGGCTATATCCTGCACACCGAACGGACGCTGTCGAATGCCGCAAGGGCTTTTATGGCCTTGCTGGATGCACAAAACGATCTGCCAGGGACTCAAGGCTAAGTTGTGCTACTGCTATAGAGCCGCGAATTCCTGTGCCTAACGCCCAATTCAGCCCAAGGCTTGCCAATGCCGAAATCTGTTGACCGTATTCCGCCGATGCCGCGTATACAAGCGCTTGACCCAAAACGGTCGGAGCAGAGCTGGGAAAGTGCGCCGCAATTGCTGGCCGCCCTCAACGGGGCACGGTTGGGTGCCTGGTATTGGGACATCGAACGCGGGCAGATCAGTTGGTCCCGGGGCACCCAGGCGTTGTTCGGTTTCGATCCCAGGCAGCCATTGCCGGCCGATCTGGAATACCTCGATTTGTTGCCGCCGGAGGATCGGGCGAAAACCATACGCGCCTTCGACGCGGTGATTGCCGGTGCGCCGCTGGAACAGGCAATGCACCACCGCATTCGCTGGCCCGACGGCAGCCTGCACTGGCTGGAGATCAACGGCAGCCTGCTGCCGGACAAACATGGCCGGCCGCGCATGATCGGGGTGATCCGCGAAATCACCCATCAGCGCCAGCGCGAACAGGCGCTGAGCAGCTCGGAAAAACGCTTCGCGACGCTGTTTCACCTGTGCCCGAACATGGTGCTGCTGACCCGTCAGGAAGACGGCTTGATCACCGAAGCCAACCAGTATTTCGAAAGCCTGTTCGGCTGGCCGGTGCAGGACGCCATTGGCCGCACCACCGTGGAACTGGGCCTGTGGGTGCACCCGGAGCAACGGGCACAACTGGTCAAGGCCACCAAGGCCAAAGGCGAACTGGTCAGCATGGAGGTGCAGTTTCGCGCCAGCAATGGCCAAGTCCATGACGGCATCCTCAGCGCTCAAAAGGTCGAACTCGAAGGCCAGCCGTTTCTGCTGAGTACGTTTCTCGACACCACCGAACGCAAAGCCGCCGAGCTTGCCCTGAAAGACAGCCAGGAGCGCCTCGACCTGGCGCTGGACTCGGCGCAACTCGGCACCTGGGACTGGCATATTCCCAGCGGCATGCTTTACGGCTCGGCCCGCGCCGCGCAATTGCACGGACTGGAAGCCAAACCCTTCCATGAATCCTTCGATGCGTTTTTCGAAGGCGTACCCGATGAAGAACGCGGCAGCATGCGCGATGCCTACCGCAGTCTGCGCGAAGGCCCGGCCGGCAACTATCAGCTGACCTACCGCGTGCAGCTGGCGGATGGCAGTTCGCGCTATCTGGAAAGCCGCGCGCGGCTCTACCGCGATGAAAATGGTGCCCCGCTGCGCATGGCCGGCACCCTGCTCGACATCACCGATCAGGTGGAGCGCGAACAGCGGCTGGTGGCGTCCGAAGAGAAATTCGCCACTTTGTTCCAGGTCAGCCCGGACCCGATCTGCGTGACTCACCAGGACTCCGGCCAGTTCATCGAAATCAACTCCAGTTTTTCGCAGACCTTTGGCTGGAGCGCCACCGACGTGATTGGCCGCAGTGGCGACGAAATCGGCTTGTGGGACGCCTCGGCGAAAAGCCTGCGACGGATCGAACAAGTGATCCGCGAACAAGGGCTGAACAACGTAGCCATCGTCGTTCAGCACAAGGACGGGCAATCCCTGACCTGCGTGATTTCCAGCCGACAGATCAGCGTCGGCGACCAACCGTGCATCGTCACGACCCTGCGCGATATCACCCAGCAACAACGCTCGGAAGCGGCGCTCAAGGCCAGCGAAGAGAAATTCGCCAAGGCGTTCCACTCAAGCCCCGACGCCATCACCATCACCGAGCGAGACACCGGGCGCTATCTGGAGGTCAACGACGGCTTCTGCCGTCTGACGGGCTACCGCGCCGATGAAGTGGTCGGCCGCACGGTGTATCAGGTGGGTATTTGGGCAGAAGAGAAACAACGCTCGGAGCTGCTGGCTGAACTGCAGATCAAGGGCCGGGTACACCATCAGGAAATGCTTGGGCGCAACAAGCGCGGCGAGTTGCTGACCGTCGAAGTCTCGGTGGAGCCGATCACCCTCAACGAAACTGCTTGCCTGCTATTGACCGCTCGCGACGTCAGCCTGCTGAAAAACGCTGAAGCGCAGATCCGTCACCTGGCCTACCACGACCCGCTGACCAACCTGCCCAATCGCGCGCTGCTGATGGACCGCCTGAGCCAGCAGATTGCCCTGCTCAAGCGCCACAACCTGCGCGGAGCCTTGATGTTTCTCGACCTCGATCACTTCAAGCACATCAATGATTCGCTCGGCCATCCGGTGGGCGATACGGTGTTGAAAATCATCACTGCGCGCCTTGAAGCCAGCGTGCGCATGGAGGACACCGTCGCACGGCTGGGCGGTGACGAATTCGTGGTGCTGCTCAGCGGCCTCGAAGGCTCGCGCAACGAAGTCAGCGAACAGGTTCGGGAGCTGGCGGACACCTTGCGTGAACTGCTGTCGGAGCCGATGTTCCTCGACGGACAACGCCTGCAAGTGACCCCGAGCATCGGCATCGCGCTGATCCCCGATCACGGCTCGACCCCGACCGACCTGCTCAAACGCGCCGACATCGCCCTCTACCGGGCCAAGGATTCAGGCCGCAATACCACGCAGATGTACCACAACACCATGCAAAAAGCGGCGAGCGAACGCCTGCGCATGGAAACCGACCTGCGCCTGGCCCTTTCCCGGGGCGAGTTCCGCGTGCACTACCAACCACAGGTGGACGCCCGGAGCGACCGCATCGTCGGCGCCGAAGCGCTTGTGCGCTGGAACCACCCCGAACTCGGCGCGCAATCACCCACCGAGTTCATCAAAGTGCTGGAGGACAGCGGGCTGATTCTGGAAGTCGGTACCTGGATCATCGATGACGCCTGCGAGGCGTTCAAACAATTGACCGCCAAAGGCCTGCTGGACCCGCTCGACTTCAGCTTGTGCGTCAATATCAGCCCGCGGCAATTCCGCCAGAACGATTTCGTCGAGCGTATCGAACACAGCCTCGTCAGCCACGGCCTGCCCTGCTCGCTGCTGAAACTGGAAATCACCGAAGGCATCGTCATCCAGAACCTGGAAGACACCATCAGCAAAATGCGTCGCCTGAAAAAACTCGGGGTGAGCTTTGCGATGGACGATTTCGGCACCGGTTATTCTTCGCTGACCTACCTCAAGCGCCTGCCGGTCGACACCCTGAAAATCGACCAGTCGTTTATCCGCGATGCCACCACCGACCCCAACGACGCCGAGATCATCCGCGCGATCGTCGCCATGGCTCGGAGCCTGGAATTGAAAGTGATTGCCGAAGGGGTGGAGACGCCAGAACAGCTGGAATTCTTGCAGGGGCTGGGCTGCCATTTTTATCAAGGGTATTTGCACAGCCCACCGCTGCCAGTGGATGAGTTTCAAAAACTGCTCAAGTGACGGGCACAAAAAAGGGCGCCAGTGGCGCCCTTTTCATTGCTCTGACTCAGTGCTGCAGAGCTGGTTTTTGCGTCCCGTTGATCGGGATGCGTTTGGCTTTCGCCTCTTCCGGAATCATGCGCAGCAGGTCGATGCTCAACAGTCCGTTGCGCAGGTCAGCGGTCTTGATCTCGATGTGATCCGCCAAGCGGAACGACAGCTTGAACGCACGCTGGGCGATGCCTTGATGCAGGAACGTCACGCCTTCAGTCGCGTCACGTTTACCGCCACTGATGGTCAGCACGCCCTTCTCGACTTGCAGCTCCAGGTCTTCTTCCTGGAAACCGGCGGCCGCGACGACGATGCGGTATTGGTCGTCACCGTGTTTTTCGACGTTGTAAGGTGGGTAGGCGCTGCCCGGCTCGTTGCGCAGAGCGGTTTCGAACAAGTCATTGAAACGGTCGAAACCTACCGAGGAACGGAACAGCGGTGCCATGGAAAATGCAGTAGTCATGATTCAAATCTCCTGAAAAGATCAGCAAGTTTTTTGTCTCCGCGACCCGAATTCGGCATCGCGTAATCCTTAAATAAGGACCGCTGATTGCTTTTCAAGAGATTGATTTCAGATTTTTTCAGGCGGCTTCGAGTACCCGAAGACCCAGTAAACGCGAGACCTGATCCAGGTCGGTCTCACGACGCAGCACGGTGAACAGCTCGACCGCTTCGGGATAATTACGGGTCAGCATCGCCAGCCACTGCTTCAAGCGACCCGGCGATTGGCGTGGTGTCATCTGCGCCTTGGCTTGCAGCCAGAAGTCCTGAATCAATGGCAGCAGCTCGGCCCAGGTCATCTCGACGACGTCCTCACCAGCCCGCGCCATTACGATTTGCCGCGCCAAATCCGGGCGCGAAACCAGGCCGCGACCGAGCATGATGTCCTCGACGCCGCTGATTTCGCGGCAACGACGCCAGTCCTCGACGCTCCAGATGTCGCCATTGGCGAACACCGGAACCTTGACCACGTCCTGTACCCGGGGGATCCATTCCCAGTGGGCCGGCGGCTTGTAGCCGTCGGTTTTAGTCCGCGCATGCACCACGATGTGCGCCGCGCCACCTTCGGCCAGGGCGGTGGCGCAGACCAGCGCACCATCCGGGCTGTCGAAACCGAGGCGCATCTTGGCGGTCACCGGAATGTGCGCCGGAACAGCGCGACGCACGTGTTCGACGATCTCGTTGAGCAGTTCAGGTTCTTTGAGCAGCACCGCGCCGCCGCGGGACTTGTTGACGGTCTTGGCCGGGCAGCCGAAATTCAGGTCGATAACTTCGGAACCCAATTCGCAAGCCAGCGCCGCGTTTTCCGCCAGGCACACTGGATCGGAACCCAACAGCTGAACCCGCAACGGCACGCCCGACGCGGTGCGCGCGCCGTTCAGCAGTTCCGGGCCGAACTTGTGGTAATAGGCAGGCGTTAGCAATTGATCGTTGATCCGAATGAACTCGGTCACGCACCAATCGATACCGCCCACACGAGTCAGCACGTCCCGCAGGATGTTGTCGACCAACCCCTCCATGGGCGCCAAAGCAATTTGCATGAAAAACACACTCAACGAAAAAACGTGCGGCAGTTTACTCGAAAGCGTCGATTAGATCGCGACTTGCAACGCGGGGCCGTAGCCCTCGATGAATTCCGCTGGCATGCGCTTGGGCTTGCCGGTCGACAGTTCGATGCAAACGAACGTGGTTTGCGCCCGCAACAGCGTGGTGTTATCGCTAGGGCGTTTCAGCTGGAAGTGCCGGGTCATTTTCAGGCGCTGGTCCCAATCGACGATCCAGGTCGCCAATTGCAACTCATCGCCTTCATAGGCGGCCGCCAGGTAATCGATCTCGTGCCGCACCACCGCCATCGCCCGATCCAGCCGACGGTACTCGACCAGGTCCAGGCCGAGCCGCTGAGAGTGGCGCCAGGCACAGCGTTCGAGCCAGGTCACGTACACCGCGTTATTGGCGTGCCCCAACCCATCGATGTCTTCGGCGCCGACTTCCAGATCAATGATAAATGGCGTTGCCCGATCCCAGCCCATGCCCCACTCCCGGTCAGATGATTTCAACCGGGGCAGTGTAACGGATGCTCAGGCCGATTGGCGCGATTGCAGACTGCGACCGGCCAACAGTGATAGCACGCCATCAATCACCCGAGGATCCGCCAGTACCCGCTGATGACCACCCTCCTCCAGGCGCAACAGGCGACTGTCGAACCAGGCCTCGTTGATCAACTGGGACTCCTTGACCGAAACGTAGTGGTCATCTTCGGCGTGAACGATCAAGCCAGGCATGTCGAGCTGATAGTGCGCGACATCCAGCGTCGCAGCGCGCATGCCGACGTCTTTCTCGACCTGACGAATGAACGCTGAACGGGCCTTCGGTGGCAGCCCCACATAGCGCGCGAAACCGCGCAGTACACCGAGAATGCGCGCTGGAGCGGCGATTGTGACCAGGGTTTCGGTGCGCAAGCCCAGCTGGACTGCGAGCATGGCACTGGCGCCGCCCATGGAGTGACCGATGACCGCTTGCAGAGGTGGCAACTCGGCCGCCGCTTCAAGCATGGCTCGGGCGAACAGCACCACATTGGCCTCGTTACCAGGAGAGCGACCGTGAGCCGGACCGTCCAGCGCAACCACGGTGTAACCGGCATCGACCAGTGCGTTGATGAGGCTGGCAAACTGCGTTGGCCGACCTTCCCAACCGTGCATCAATAACACCGCAGGGCCTTGCCCCCAACGCAGCGCCGAGAGACCGAAGCGCAGGGTGATGCGTTCCGATTTGGCCAGCAGCGGCAGCTCCCAGTCACGCGGCGGAAAGTCCCGTGGCGTCATGAATGCCAGTCGCATTTTGCTCGCCACCAGTTTCGGTGCAAACCAGCCCAAGGTGCCATTAACGCCACGAACCCACTTCAACGTGCTCATCGCTCTCACTCCTCAGGCTAATGCCTTTAGGTCACAGCACCGCAGACTTGGCGGCGCGTAGCAATCGGTCGGACAACTCTCCTGGCCCAAGCGCCCGTGCCAGGGCCAAACCACCGACCATCAAGGCCATGTCGGCCAAAGCTTTGTCGGTCTCTTCCGGACTGGCCGCCAATTGCGCGACCATCATTTCCACGTGCTCATTCAACGCCACACGAAATTCGTCCGGCAAACGACCCAGCTCACCGACCGAGGCCGGGATCGGGCACGCTGAATCAGAGGAGTCACGGTGTTTGCGCGACAGGTAAAACGCAGCCACCAGTGCGCGACGTTCTTCGCCGGTCAATTCGGCATCCATGTCGGCGATCAAGCCACGACGGTGACCGAGCAACTGCTTGAACGCTTCCAGCATCATCGCGTCCTTGCTTTCGAAGTGTGCGTAGAAGCCGCCGACGGTCAGGCCGGCCGCGCCCATCACTTCGCCCACGCTCGGTTCGGCCGGGCCACGCTGAATCAGCGCTGCGCTGGCGGCCTTAAGGATGCGTTCGCGGGTTTGAGCTTTTTTATCGTTCATCGTTGCCTCCGAATATTACGACTAGAATATTATTCTCATAATAATTTTCCGCAAGTCGTGGATGTGACCGCTGGTCTGAAGAACAGTTTGAAAGAAATGAGGGATTTTGGCCAAACGCCAGACAAACAAAAGGGCCATTCAATAATTGAATGACCCTTATAAAATCCCGCAGAGCGGGTAATCGTGGCGTCCCCTAGGGGACTCGAACCCCTGTTACCGCCGTGAAAGGGCGGTGTCCTAGGCCACTAGACGAAGGGGACGCAAAACCTTCTATACAACTGATCAGTGCTGAGAGCTGATCGATTCAAGGCCGGTGTGGCCAGACCTTGAACTGTAAAATTGGTGGAGCTTAGCGGGATCGAACCGCTGACCTCCTGCATGCCATGCAGGCGCTCTCCCAGCTGAGCTAAAGCCCCGGATTTTTCGCCTCGCGGCGGAGCGACATCTTGCAACATCGCTTCTGTAAAACTGGCGTCCCCTAGGGGACTCGAACCCCTGTTACCGCCGTGAAAGGGCGGTGTCCTAGGCCACTAGACGAAGGGGACGCAAACCCTTCTATACAACAGATCAACCCTTAGAGTTGATCGCTTCAAGACCGGTGTGGCCAGACCTTGAAGTGTAAATTGGTGGAGCTAGACGGGATCGAACCGTCGACCTCTTGCATGCCATGCAAGCGCTCTCCCAGCTGAGCTATAGCCCCTCATCGCTGAGGACGGGGCGAATCTTAATGGCGCATCGGAAGGCTGTCAAACTTATTTTTAAAATATTTCAAAGTTTTTTGCCGACATAACAATCACTTACCGCCCTTCCCCGTAAATCCGGGGTGTATCCGTCCCTGTAGCAGCTGCCGCAGGCTGCGTTCGCGTGCGCAGCGCTCGCAATCCGGGCGCCCTGCCCTTTCGGAAAGATTGCGCAGCGGCCTTTGGGGCCGCTGCGCAGCCCAACGCAGCCTTCGGCAGCTGCTACAGGGGAACGCTGGGAATCAGGCGATGTTGCCCAACAGTTTTTCCCACTCCTTGTTTTCCTTCTTCGACACGCCGCCCAGCAAGTCGATCGCCTGGCGCAGACGGAAACGAGTCAAATCCGGACCGAGGATTTCCATCGCATCGAGCACCGACACCGAACTGGCCTGGCCAGTGATCGAGGCAAACATCAGCGGCATGGCGTCACGCAGCTTCAGCTCCAGGGATTCGACCACCGCTTGAATCGTTGCGGTGATGCTGTCCTTCTCCCACTGACGCAGGCTTTCCAGTTTCCACAGAATCAACTGCATCAACTGACGAACCTGATCGCTCGAGAGCTTCTTGGATTCGAACAGCTTGGCGTCCGGGCTCACGCCACCGGCGAAGAAGAACCCGGCCAGCGGTGCGACCTGGCTGAAGGTTTCAACCCGGCCCTGCACGTGCGGTGCGATTTTCATCATGTATTCCGGGTTCAGCGCCCAGGTCTGCAGCCGGGAGGCGAACTCTTCCACCGGTAGGTCACGCAGCCACTGGCCGTTAAGCCACGACAGCTTCTCGATGTCGAAAATCGGCCCGCCCAGGGAGACACGGCTCAGATCAAAGTTATCGACCATTTCCTGCAACGAGAACTTCTCGCGCTCGTCCGGCATCGACCAGCCCATGCGGCCCAAATAGTTGAGCATCGCTTCCGGCATGAAACCCATGCGCTCATAGAACGTCACCGAGGTCGGGTTCTTGCGCTTGGACAGCTTGCTCTTGTCCGGGTTACGCAGCAGCGGCATATAGCACAGCTGCGGTTGTTCCCAGCCGAAATATTCGTAAAGCAGAATCAGTTTTGGCGCCGATGGCAGCCACTCTTCACCGCGCAGAACATGGGTGATGCCCATCAGATGGTCATCGACCACGTTGGCCAGGAAGTATGTCGGCAGGCCGTCGGTCTTCATCAGCACTTGCATGTCCATGCGATCCCACGGGATCTCGACGTCGCCACGCAGCATGTCCGGCACCACACAAACACCTTCGCTCGGCACTTTCATGCGGATCACGTGAGGTTCGCCAGCGGCCAGACGGCGCGCGACTTCTTCCTTGGACAGCAACAGCGCACGGCCGTCGTAACGCGGGGTTTCACCGCGGGCCATTTGCTCGGCGCGCATCTGGTCCAGCTCTTCAGCTGTACAGAAGCACGGGAAAGCGTGGCCCATTTCGACCAGCTGCTGGCAGTACTTCTGATAGATGTCGCCGCGCTCGCTCTGACGGTAAGGACCGTGCGGGCCGCCAACGTCCGGGCCTTCGCTCCAGTCGATACCCAACCAGCGCAAGGCGTCGAAAATTTGTTGTTCGGATTCGCGGGTCGAGCGCAATTGGTCAGTGTCTTCGATCCGCAGGATGAACTCACCGCCGTGCTGCTTGGCAAAGCAGTAGTTGAACAAAGCGATGTAAGCGGTACCTACGTGGGGGTCCCCGGTAGGCGATGGCGCGATGCGAGTGCGGACGGTGGTCATGGCAAGTCTCGAAATGAAGATAAAACAAAGGGCGAATGGTAACAGGCGTTGCCCGCCCGGCTCCAGTGAGCTGGGCATTTAAGCCAAGGTTGCGTCTACAACGCGCTCCAGCCTTGGTGAATGGCCGATTATCAGCCGATGGCATTTACCCATCATTCGCTGTATGCCAGATTTGACCGCCGATAACTTTCCTTACAATTTCTCGACTACCGTCTGCCCGTGCCGGCCCAACTCAAGCGTCGCCTGTTTATTTTCCTGTTGATCGTCCTGATGATTGCCGGGGGCTTTTTTGCCCAGTGGTTCTTCAAGGGACGGTTTTATGAAAGCACCGACAACGCTTATGTCCAGGGCGAAATCACCCGCGTGTCGAGCCAACTGGGCGCACGTATCGATCAAGTACTGGTGCAGGACAACCAGCACGTCGAGAAAGGTCAGCTGCTGATCAAGCTCGAAGGCGATGACTTCCACCTCGCCGTCGACCGCGCCAACGCCACCCTCGCCACCCGCGAAGCCGAACGCCTGCAAGCCCGAATCAAACTGACTCAGCAAGCCAGCCTGATTGCCGCCAGCGACGCGCAAGTCGCCTCCAGCCAAGCCAGCCTCGGTCGTTCGCAGATCGATTTGTCTCGCGCGCAAACCCTGCGCAAACCCGGCTATGTCTCAGAAGAACGGGTGACCACCCTCTCCGCCGACAACCACATCGCCCGCTCGCAAGTGACCAAGGCCCAGGCAGACGCACAAAGTCAGCGTCAACAAATCACCTCCCTGGCCGCCGAGATCAAACGCCTCGACGCCATGATCGCCAACGCCAAAACCGATCTCGCCCAGGCTGAGCTGAACCTGACCCGCAGCGAAATCCACGCGCCCATCAGCGGCCTGATCGGCCAGCGCGCCGCCCGCGAAGGTCAGTACGTGCAGGTGGGTGCTTATCTGATGTCGATCGTCCCCGACCAAGACAT
Source organism: Pseudomonas sp. ANT_H12B (assembly GCF_008369325.1). Taxonomy (GTDB): domain Bacteria; phylum Pseudomonadota; class Gammaproteobacteria; order Pseudomonadales; family Pseudomonadaceae; genus Aquipseudomonas. The sequence continues at coordinate 262,463 of NZ_VOBI01000004.1, forward strand.
CTGGATTCAGGCCAACTTCACGGATTCCGGTAAAACTGACCTTCGCCGCGGACAACCCGCTGCACGGCAAGATCCGCCCGGGCATGTCACTCACCGCAAAAGTGAACATCAAAGACGCCTCTGACGATGGGCGGTGATCAACTGATCCGCCCCGTCGGCGAACCGACCCGACGGGACTGGATCGCTGTAATGAGCGTCATGCTCGGCGCCTTCATGGCGGTTCTCGACATCCAGATCACCAACTCATCGCTCAAGGACATTCAGGGCGCACTGTCGGCGACCCTGGAAGAAGGCTCATGGATTTCCACGTCGTACCTGGTGGCGGAAATCATCATGATCCCGCTGACCGCCTGGCTGGTGCAGTTGCTCTCGGCGCGGCGACTGGCGGTGTGGGTGTCCCTCGGGTTTCTCGCCGCGTCCCTGCTCTGCTCCATGGCCTGGAGCCTGGAAAGCATGATTGTCTTCCGCGCCTTGCAGGGCTTCACCGGGCGGTGCGCTGATTCCGCTGGCGTTCACCCTCACGCTGATCAAACTCCCCGAACACCACCGCGCCAAAGGCATGGCGATGTTCGCGATGACCGCGACCTTCGCCCCCTCAATCGGCCCGACGCTAGGCGGCTGGCTGACCGAGAACTGGGGTTGGGAATACATTTTCTACATCAACATACCACCCGGCCTGCTCATGATCGCCGGCCTGATGTATGGCCTGGAGAAGAAAGAAGCCCACTGGGAACTGCTGAAAAGCACCGACTACCTGAGCATTCTTACACTGGGCGTAGGCCTCGGTTGTTTGCAGGTGTTTCTGGAAGAAGGCCATCGCAAGGACTGGCTGGAATCGAGTCTGATCGTGACGCTGGGCAGCATTGCGCTGGTCAGCCTGATTACCTTTGTGATCGTGCAGTTCTCCAAGCCCAACCCGCTGATCAATCTCGGCATCCTGGGTAATCGCAATTTCGGTTTATCGAGCATTTCCAGTATCGGAATAGGGGTCGGGTTATACGGCTCGATCTATCTGTTGCCGCTGTACCTGGCGCAGATCCAGAACTACAACGCCTTGCAGATTGGCGAAGTGATCATGTGGATGGGTGTGCCGCAGCTGTTTCTGATTCCGCTGGTGCCGAAGCTGATGAAGTACGTCTCGCCGAAATGGCTGTGCACGCTGGGTTTCGGATTGTTCGGGCTGGCGAGTTTTTCATCCGGGGTATTAAACCCGGACTTCGCCGGGCCGCAGTTCAATCAGATCCAGCTCATCCGCGCGCTGGGCCAGCCGTTGATCATGGTGACCATCTCGTTGATCGCCACGGCGTACATCCTGCCGCAGGACGCGGGTTCGGCGTCGAGCCTGTTCAACATCCTGCGCAACCTTGGCGGCGCGATTGGCATCGCCCTCCTCGCCACGCTGCTGGATGCGCGAACCAAGACCTACTTTGATTATTTGCGTGAAGCCATTGTGCCAACCAACCCGCAGGTGGCGGAGCGGATGGCGTCGTTGACGAATCGGTTTGGCAACGAGACGGCGGCGCTGGGCAAGCTCAGTGAATTGCGCATCAGCAGGCGTCGATCATGGCTTACAACGATGCGTTTCACTTTGTCGGGATTGCACTGGGGATCAGCATGTTGGCGGTGTTGTTGACCAAGGCGTTACCGGCGGGCCTGAAGGCAGGGGAAGCGCATTAAGCACCGCCGATCGTTCCCATGCTCCGCGTGGGAATGATCACCGCGAGGTATGGGAACGATCACCTGTCAAACGGTGATCAACCGATCCCGCAACTTGCCAATCTCATCGCGCATCTGCGCCGCGGCTTCAAATTCCAGATCCCGCGCTAACGCGTACATCTTCTCTTCCAGGGCTTTAATACGCTTGGCGATTTCGCCCGGTGAGCGCAATTCGGCTTCGTACTTGGCGTTTTCTTCGGCAGCCTTGGCCATGCCTTTGCGCTTCTTGCTGCGCGAACCCGGCACGGTCGCGCCTTCCATGATGTCGGCAACGTCCTTGAACACACCTTTGGGTGTAATGCCGTTGGCCAGGTTGAAGGCAATCTGCTTGTCGCGACGACGCTCGGTTTCGCCGATCGCTCGCTCCATCGAGCCGGTGATGCGATCCGCATAGAGAATCGCCCGGCCATTGAGGTTCCGCGCCGCGCGACCGATGGTCTGGATCAGCGAGCGTTCGGAACGCAGGAAGCCTTCCTTGTCCGCATCGAGAATCGCCACCAGCGAGACTTCCGGCATGTCCAGACCTTCGCGCAGCAGGTTGATCCCCACCAGCACATCGAAAGTGCCCAGGCGCAAATCGCGGATGATCTCGACCCGTTCCACAGTATCGATGTCCGAGTGCAGATACCGCACGCGCACGCCGTGATCAGCGAGGTAATCGGTCAAGTCTTCGGACATGCGCTTGGTCAGCGTGGTAACCAGCACCCGCTCCTCCAGCGCCACGCGCTTGCCGATTTCCGAGAGCAGATCGTCGACCTGGGTCAGCGCCGGACGGATCTCAATTTGCGGGTCCACCAAGCCAGTCGGACGAACCAATTGTTCGACCACACGACCCGCGTGTTCCGCCTCGTAATTGCCCGGCGTGGCCGAGACAAAGATTGTCTGCGGGCTGATGTTTTCGAACTCGTCGAAACGCATCGGCCGGTTATCCAGCGCGGACGGCAGACGGAAACCATATTCCACCAGCGTCTCTTTACGCGAACGATCACCCTTATACATGGCGCCGACCTGCGGCACGCTGACGTGGGATTCGTCGATCACCAGCAAGGCGTCGGCCGGCAGGTAGTCAAACAAGGTCGGTGGCGCCTCGCCGGAGGCACGGCCCGACAGGTAGCGCGAGTAGTTTTCGATGCCGTTGCAGTAACCCAGTTCGAGAATCATCTCCAGGTCAAAGCGGGTGCGCTGTTCAAGACGCTGCGCTTCCACCAGTTTATTGTTGGAACGCAGGTAGTCCAGGCGCTCCTGAAGCTCGACCTTGATCCCTTCGATGGCGCCCAGCAGGGTTTCCCGTGGCGTCACGTAGTGGCTTTTCGGATAGAAAGTGAATCGCGGCAACTGCCGGGTGACTTCGCCGGTCAACGGATCGAATGCGGAAATCTTCTCGACTTCATCATCGAAGAGTTCGATGCGGATCGCTTCGAAATCGGATTCCGCCGGGTGGATATCAATCACATCGCCGCGCACCCGGAAAGTCGCACGGGCGAAATCCATGTCGTTGCGGGTGTATTGCAAGTCGGCGAGACGACGCAGCAACGCGCGCTGATCGAGCTTGTCGCCGCGATCCACGTGCAGCACCATCTTCAAATAGGTTTCCGGGCTGCCCAAGCCATAGATGCACGACACCGTGGTGACGATGATCGCGTCCTTGCGCTCCAGCAACGCCTTGGTCGCGGAGAGCCGCATCTGCTCGATGTGGTCGTTGATCGAGGCATCTTTCTCGATGAAGGTATCGGACGACGGCACATAGGCTTCGGGCTGGTAGTAGTCGTAGTAGGAGACGAAATATTCGACGGCGTTGTTCGGGAAGAACGCCTTGAATTCACCGTACAACTGCGCGGCCAGGGTCTTGTTCGGCGCCAGCACCAAGGTCGGGCGCTGAACCTGGGCGATCACGTTGGCGATGCTGAAGGTCTTGCCCGAGCCGGTCACACCGAGCAACGTCTGGTGCGCCAACCCGGCCTCGATACCCTCGACCATCAGGCGGATGGCTTCCGGCTGATCGCCGGCGGGCTCAAAGCGGGTGACTAGCTGGAATTCAGACATGAAATACCTCTCGGTTTTCGGAGCAAGGGCCGCGCCTTGCACGGTCAAACCGGACAGGAACGAGAAGGACCGCAAACGACCGACGTCGCCCGAGGAAAAAACTGGATTGTGCTCAATGTGGAGCCGATTGCCCTCGCTTTCAAGGCAAACGTCCTACATCCCTTGAAGTCTTTGACGCAGCCATTCGACTAACGGTCGAAAAATAATCGGAAAAACTTACGTTAGAAGCGGAATTGCCTGTCGCCTTCAATTGCAGATGGCCTCTATACTAGCTCCCCGTTTGTGCACCGCTCTAGTGCATTCGGCTGGAGCGCGACACGTCCCTCCACACTCCATTCAGAGCCGCCGCAAAAATGAGCCTGTTCTCCGCTGTCGAAATGGCACCACGCGATCCAATCCTGGGCCTCAACGAAGCATTCAACGCCGATACCCGTACCAACAAGGTCAACCTGGGGGTCGGTGTTTACTGCAACGAGGAGGGGCGAATTCCACTCCTGCGCGCCGTTGTCGAAGCCGAGACGATTCGCGTCGCTCAGCACGCTTCCCGTGGCTACCTGCCAATCGACGGTATTGCCGCCTACGACCAGGCCGTGCAAAAACTGCTGTTCGGCAATGATTCGCCGCTGATCGCTTCCGGCCGCGTAATCACCACCCAGGCCGTTGGCGGTACTGGCGCCCTGAAAATCGGTGCCGACTTCCTCAAGCAACTGCTGCCGAACGCCGTCGTGGCGATCAGCGACCCAAGCTGGGAAAACCACCGCGCACTGTTCGAAACCGCTGGCTTCCCGGTGCAGAACTATCGCTACTACGACGCCGCCACCCACGACGTGAACCGTGCTGGCTTGCTGGAAGACCTGAACGCCCTGCCGTCCGGCTCCATCGTTGTGCTGCACGCTTGCTGCCACAACCCGACCGGCGTTGACCTGAGTCCGGCGGACTGGAAAAACGTCCTGGAAGTCGTGAAAGCCAAAGGTCACGTACCGTTCCTCGACATGGCCTACCAGGGCTTTGGCGACGGCATCGACGAAGACGCTGCGGCTGTGCGCCTGTTCGCTGAATCGGGCCTGACTTTCTTCGTCTCCAGCTCGTTCTCCAAGTCCTTCTCGCTGTACGGCGAGCGCGTTGGCGCCCTGTCGATCGTCAGCGAAACGAAAGAAGAAAGCGCGCGCGTGCTGTCGCAAGTCAAACGCGTGATCCGCACCAACTACTCCAACCCGCCGACCCACGGTGCAAGCATCGTCGCCGCTGTATTGAACAGCCCGGAATTGCGCGCTCAATGGGAAGAAGAACTGGCTGAAATGCGTCTGCGGATTCGCGGCATGCGCATCCAGATGGTCGACCTGCTGGCGAAAAACGCGCCACAACGCGACTTCAGCTTCGTCGGTCGTCAACGCGGTATGTTTTCCTACTCCGGCCTGACGGTTGAGCAAGTGACCCGTCTGCGCAACGAGTTCGGCATCTACGCCCTGGACACCGGCCGCATCTGCGTGGCTGCGTTGAACCAGAGCAACATCGACGTTGTGACCAAGGCCATTGTTGCGGTGATTTGAGTCGTCGAGTGATACGAAAAACGGGAAGCCAAATGGCTTCCCGTTTTTGTTTGTCAGAGATAATTCTCAAAGCAACGACCGAGGGCTCTAGACTGCACATAGATCAAATGTGGGAGCGAGCTTGCTCGCGATAGCGGTCGTCCTGCCAACATCCCTGTTGAATGTGAAGCCCTCATCGCGAGCAAGCTCGCTCCCACGGGTTTTGTGTACACCCCGAATTCTTACGAGAACCAACATGAAAAACGATAACCTACGCGCCGACCGCGACGAGCTGGACCACTTCGTGCCCCGCTCCTCGGCCAAACGCGGTAATAACCTGGTGCTGCAAGTGGCTGCGGGCGTGTTCCTTGGCGGCCTGGCGTTGTGGCTGGTGCAACTGGTCGCCACGATGGCGTACGCCAAGCTGATGCTCGGCACCATTACCTTCGGCGGTTAAGCCAATTCGGTCGCGCGCTGGCTGGCCGCGTCGTCGTAGGCTACGTAAAGCGACTCGGCCACCTGGCTTTTGATAGCCTTGGTGCTTTCCAGGCCCAGGACAAAACCTTCGGCCTTGCCGCCAGCACGGTTCAGCTCGTCAGCAGTGCTGGCCTGAGTAATTGCGTCGAACAACTTCTCGGCGTGCGGGCCGACACCTTTGGGCAGACTGATCTGGGCGATGCTCATGCGAACACCCCATTGTGTTGAGGTGTGAGGATTGGGTGATTCATGGCGCGTACCTTTTCGGCGAATGGCCGGTAGCGCGTGTAACCACTTCCGGGCGGCCATGGTAGACCTCTGAGGCGATTCTGGTAACCGCCAATGGCCGATAAACCACCGTCCGTCACCATGAATCCGTCAAGTCGCCAACAGATGCTTGACTTCTCTTTTTGAATCAGTAACATACAAGCCATTCCGCGATAGCTCAGTTGGTAGAGCAAGTGACTGTTAATCACTGGGTCCCTGGTTCGAGTCCAGGTCGTGGAGCCATACAAGGTTCCAGAGAAGTCTTCTAAAATCTCTGTAACCCCCGAAAAACCCGCCTTCTGGTGGGTTTTTTCGTTTTGGCGCTCGTCGGATTCCGGTGAATTCTGGTGGATTCCAACCGTTTTAAGGGTAGAGTTTGGGGTAAAGGTCACTTCGATAAAAGGGAGTACCCTTATGTCGCGCACCACTGCTCCACTCTCCGATTCCGCTTGCCGTTCGGCCAAGCCCACAGACCGCGCCTACAAGCTTTTCGACGGCGACGGCCTTTACCTTCTAGTCCAACCCAATGGCCGCAAAGGCTGGCGGCTCAGATACGTCAAACCTGATGGACGCGAAGGACTGACCTCGTTCGGTAACTACCCGGTCGTTGGCCTTGCCGATGCGCGCCGCAAGCGCTTGGAGGTCAAGCGAATGCTGGCGGATGGCATTGATCCCATAGGAGCCAAAAACCAAGCCAAGACGGAAGCCCTGATCAAAGGCCGCACCTTTGAAAGCGTTGCGCTGGACTGGCACACGGAAATGTCAGCCAAGTGGGCACCAGACTATTCCAAGACAGTGATGAGTCGCCTCAAAACCCACCTCTTCCCGCTGATCGGCACCCGCGCCATTGTCGACCTAGACACCCACGACCTTATGCAGCCCTTGGAAGCGATCAAGAAGCGCGGAACGATAGACGTTGCTTTAAGGGTACAAAACTACCTGCAGAGCATCATGCGCGAGGCAAAGCGCCTCCGGCTTATCACCGTAAACCCTGCTTACGACCTCGAAGGCTCGATCAAAGCCCCGCGGGTCGTCCACCGCCCCGCTTTACCCTTATCGCGCTTACCTGAATTGCAAGAACGGATCGACACCTATAACGGCCGCGCACTTACCCGGCTGACGGTCATGCTATCTCTGCATGTGTTTGTACGCTCCAGCGAACTGCGCTTCGCCCGCTGGAGCGAGTTCGACCTCAAGCGTGGCGTCTGGGAAATACCCGACACGCGGCCAGCGCTGGAAGGCGTACCCTTTTCCACAAGAGGTACGAAGATGGCAGGTGATATCCATCTTGTACCCTTATCGCCGCAAGCGGTCGCCCTGCTCGAGCAGATCCGCGAAATCACAGGCAAATTTGACTTGGTCTTCGCAGGCGACACCAATTCTTGGAAACCGATGTCCGAAAACACTGTGAACAGCGCGCTTCGGAAGATGGGGTACGACACCAAAACCGAGATCTGCGGGCATGGCTTTCGTTCGATGGCCTGCAGCGCACTGATTGAGTCGGGTTTGTGGACGGATACAGCCATCGAGCGGCAGATGAGCCACAAGGAACGCAACAACGTCCGAGCGGCCTACATCCACAAGGCCGAGTTCATCGAGGAGCGCAGGCTGATCATGAACTGGTGGAGTCGGTACCTTGAGGCTAATCAGCAGGAGCATGTCAGCCCACGCGAATTCGCCAATCAGACGGGTGCGAACGTCACTCGACTAAAAGCAAAACATGGCGCAACCGAGTAAGCGCTCGGTCTTCATATCTCGGTGATCCGCTTGTCCACGCGGGTCCATCCAAGCAGGGCTGCAAAGCCGCCCTGCTTGGATGGACCTCACTTAAAAAATCTCAAAGCCCACGCAACCGTCTGCAGAAAACCACGGACTTCCAGAGGTGGATAATTTCATCCGCAGCCGCAGAATTCTCGAAAATTCGAGCCTTGACCCTACCTATCCGCAGGCGTAGAAAAGATCGTGCAAGCGCTGTCGTTGACAGCAACCCAGGTAGCCAGAACCTTTAAGGCTACGCCACACCGTGGTGGTTCTCCCCTAAGTGCGATTAGCGTCCGGCAGCTCGCACGGTCACTACCCATGTGATGGATGCCTACTTCTTCGCTTTGCCTACTGCGGCAAAACCCACCCTACCCAGCTGTCCTGCAGCAACCTATCCGCTTGGCCATTTCACTGCGCCAACCTGCGTCCGTCTCTTTCTTCCAGAAAGAGACGGACGCTCCTACCGCTGCTGCAGCCCAACTCGTACAAGGCTTTGCGGCATTCCCCTTCGTGACAATCGGCGTGACAAACACCGAATGCTCACCAGCAACAGCGATGCAGATGATGATGCCGCAGCCCACGGAATGGACTGCACCTGGCTGACAGTCAGGCATGCCCCAGTCATCGCATCCCTGCCATCACCCGACTCAGGATCTCGCGGCGCTGGTTTAGTCAGCCAGCGCAGCCTCCACCCGCCCACTTCTTCGGAAGTGCTCAGAAGGCCAGATCATGAGATGCCCAAGCTCCCGGTCGTAAAGAGCCGCCAGTCCCACGTTAGTGGACAACCCTCACAGGTCGCAGGGGCCTTGATCCCTGATAACACTCAACATTCTTGGCGGGATGACGTGGGGATGGTTTTAAAGGTTTGGCTTCGAGAGGAGTTTGATCATGGCATTGGTAGGTAGACGGGACGGGCGAAATTTTGGATGGGGTCGGCAACTGAGCTATGCCGGGCCGCAGGCATTGTGCGATATGTTTGGCGGCGGGCATTACGGCACGGTCAAAGCACACAGTGATCGGTGGCAGGCGTTTGTGCGCTGGTGTCGGTCGGAGGATGGGCCAGGGGTTAACGATGCACGAAAAATTGATCGGCAGACCTTGCTGGACTACGCCGGGCATCTGCGGCAGCAAGTCGAACAAGGCGCTATCGGCATCGCCACCGCGCAAAATCGGTTGTCCAGCGTGAACCGAACCATGGCGGCGCTTCGCGGTGATCAGTATGTGAAAGTGCCGAGTCCGAGCAAGGCGCTGGGAATGCGGCGCACCAGTGTTCGTCGCTCGGTGCCGCAAGGCCAAGACCGCGAACACGTGAAGCGGATCATCGACGTGCTCTGCGAACACCAAATGCCGCGCGCCGCGGCCATCGCGCAGCTGGCACGAGCCACCGGTATGCGCTTGCGCGAGGCCATTCTGGCCGACCTTCCACGCCTAAAACGTGAGGCCGAACAATACGGCAAGATCAACATCCAGGATGGCACCAAAGGTGGTCGCTCAGGTGCGTCGGCACCTCGTTGGATTACGGTGGATGAGCATATTCGTGACGCGCTGAGGTTTGCCGAACAGGTCTCGCCCGACGGCAGCCGCAACCTGCTTGCACCGGATGAACGCTACCTCGATTTCCAACGGGGAGTCGTTCGTCCCGCACGGATCATCCTCCATCAGCACAAGCTCAAAGGCTTCCACGAGTTACGAGCCGCCTATGCGTGCGAACGCTACGAGCACATGACTGGCCGTCTCGCCCCCATCAATGGTGGCCGTTGCTATCAACTCGACCGACATCTCGATCGGAAGGCACGAGGCCAAGTCAGCTATGAGCTGGGGCACGGCCGTATCGACGTGGTGTCGGCTTACATTGGCGGTCGAACATGAGCCAACCATTTGATATGGAGCTGTTCCTGGCCGGCGTTCTGACCGGGTCGCATTCCACACGCCAACGCCACCTTCGTCAGGCGGAGGCTATCCAAACAGCAATCGCTGAGCGCTGGCAACGCGACAATCCATGGACTTGGCAGAGAAAACATCTTGCGTGGTTTTTAAATCACCACCTAAACCAGCGCACTGACTCGACGCGCTATTACTATTTGCTGACCATGCAATTACTCACTTATCGCCTAGGAAAATCCTGGCAGTTCAACCGTTAAGCGAAGGTCAGAAAACGGCCAAAAGCAGACGATTACGATTGGATTTTTACTCCGCCATCAGTGATGGAAAAAGGCGCCTTTTCGGCCAATGCCAGTCAGTTAAGGGCAAATCGGACATGTATGAGCCAGGCTTGCCGGCGAAGGCGTCCGTAAGAGCGCTTTCGCCGGCAAGCCTGGCTCCAACGAAAAGCGGTTTGCTCGCTTAACTGCCTGGCATTAGCCTTTTCGACGCCTTAAAGTTATTAAGCGATCTTGATGACCACTTTCCCAAACGCACCCCTGGCGAGATGCTCGTAGGCTTCACGTGCCTGTTCAAATGGATAGACATGATCGATGACAGGTCGGATCTTGTGTTCGTTCAAGAATGCATTCATTCGGTCAAACGACGAGCGCGGTGCTACGGCGATACCGCGAATGGTTGTCTGGCGAAAGATGAGTGGCATCAGATTCAGTTGGACGGTTTGCCCAGTCAAAAATCCAATCTGCGCAATGCGACCGGCTGCCTTGGTGGCCGCGACAGACTGGTTGATGCCGCTGCCGCCCGCCACATCAAGCAGCAGGTCGACGCCTTTGCCCTCGGTCAGCTTCAGCACTTCTTCTTCCCAGTTTGGCGTGCTTCGGTAGTTGATCCCAGCCACGGCCCCCAGGCCCTTGACGGTTTGCAGATTCTGGTCGCTGCTGGAGGTCGCGAGGACCTTCGCGCCAAGCGCCGTAGCGATTTGCACAGCAAAAATGGACACGCCGCCGGTGCCCTGGACCAGCACGGTTTGCCCCGGCTGAATGTGTCCGAAATCGACCAGCGAATACCACGCCGTGAGCGCCGCAATGGGCAAGGTGGCCGCCTCCTCGTCGCTCATGTTGTCCGGCGCACCCACGGCGCTGTCCTCGTGGATGATCATGTATTCAGCCAACCCGCCGGGCAGCGGAGAGCCGAAGCAGTAATCGGGTTCATGTGGGCCTGGTTCACCGTCCAGCCACCGGGAGTACAGGTGCGAATTGACCCGATCACCCACCTTGAAGCGCGTGACACCGTCGCCGAGCGCAACCACAGTGCCGGCGGCGTCGCTGACCGGGATCAGGTTTTTCGGAACCTTGTGCGGCTCATAGATGCCATCGACGATGGCTTTGTCGCGAAAGTTGAGCGAGACGGCGCCGACTTTTACCAGCAGCTCGCCAGCCTTTGGTTCAGGGGTCGAAACTTCACTCATCTGAAGATTGTTGAGTCCGAAATCTTTCAGTAACCAAGCCTTCATTGCGATCTCCAAAAAACGTAGTCAGGGGTGGCACGACTTGAACCTGTTGTGCCCTGAACCCATGATTGGCTTTTATTGAGGCGCAATAAATGCACGAAAAATGACATGTTTGTTGTATTTACAGGCAACAAACGTCACGTTCGCATGAGGTCAACAGCGCAGGCTGCAGAGGAAAGGTCATGGAACTGCTTCAATCGATGCAACTGTTCGCCCGGCTTGCCGAACTCGGCAGTTTCACCAAAGCTGCCGAATCGCTGGATATCGGGCGTCCGCAAGTCACCCGGTACATTCAGGAGCTGGAGATGTCATTGGGTGTGCGCCTGTTCCAGCGCACCACGCGAAAGGTGACGCTCACCGCAGAAGGTGAGCGTTTCTACGAGCGAGTGCAGGACATTCTCGGAAGCGTCTCCGCTGCGACCTCCATGTTTGACCGATCCAGAATGACCCTGGAGGGGCGACTGCGTATCGATATACCGACCGCCTTTGCCCAGGTTGAATTCATGGAAAGCCTGAAAGCGTTTACCACCGCTTTCCCGAGAATCAGCATGGTGCTGGGCGTCACCGACAGGACCGTTGATCTGGTGGGAGAAGGCATTGATTGCGCGTTGCGCATCGGCGAGCTACCGGATTCAACCTTGATCGCGCGCCCTGTTGGCGTAGCGACAATGGTGACTTGCGCCGCCCCCCAATACCTTCATGACCACGGCGAACCCGAAACGCTGGAGGATCTGAATTCACATCAAGGCGTCAACTTCCTGTCCGGACAAAGCAACAGGACACTGCCGTGGCACTTCTCGGTTGGGGGCAAGGACAGGGCTTATACCAGCAACGCCGGAATCACCGTTACGGAGTCAAACGCGTACGTGCAATGTGGCGCGGCAGGGTTCGGAATCATTCAAGCACCGGGCATTGCGGTAAGCCAATACCTGAACAGCGGCGCCTTGGTGGAGATTCTAAGACCCTATCGCCCTGCCCCTCGTCCTGTGACGGTGCTGTACCCAAGCCGGACGCACCTGGCGCCGCAGGTACAAGTTTTTATTGAATGGTTGCAAGAGCGTTTTCCGCAGCTCCATTCTGACTGGCTGGAACAATAGGCGATCAAGAAATCTGTGCCGTCAATGGCTGCAACTTGGCCATACGAAGCTTGAAAGCACCGTCAGATACCTCGGAATTGAGGTCGATGATGCACTTGAAATGGCGGAACAGACGGAAGTCTAAATTTCCACCGCGACGGTCGAGGCTAGACCGTCGCTGTCAGGCCAAAAACAGTCAGTCCCAGCCGTTAAAAGCTCATCATTTGACCCTCTCGATATCGGTCATCTTCCAGCTTTTTGAATATCGAGCCCGCTCCTGTGCTCGGAAGTGGGTTTTCACGTACCTGAACTGACGTTTCAACAACGTACTCGAAGTCGCAAAAGCGCATCTGGCTCATGGGCAGCTCGCTCAGGTAGTGAGGACGTACTTCAGCACATACGAGGACCTATTCGGAGAGTCCTTAGTGCAAGCGTTGCGCTGGCCGAGGACATTCATATCCCGGGCTCTACCGGGTTACGCTCGACTACATTTCTCACGCTCGGCAAAACACGCAGGCTGGCATAGCTTCGCTCATCGCCATCGAGCTGCAGTGAAGCTGAGCGTACGTGCAGGTAGTAGGCGCCAACCTTTTTCAAGTACAGCGGCGCTTCATAGATACCCGCCTCGACTTCTTGGGCAACGGCGACCTCCGGCCACGAGGATGGTGCCAGAAAGTAGCGAATCTGCAGATCTTTGATCCCGCCCCAGGGGGCTCCGCTTCCACCCCGGACCACGCGTAAGCGCGCCATGACCGGTTCGTTGCCAACGGGTACGGTTGGCGAGTCGAAAAGGAACTCAATCTGGACGTGGGCCCGCAGTTTCTCCAGTTCGGGGTTCTGACGTACCACGGTGCTGAAGCAGTGAGTCATCTCCGGCTGGTTGAGCATAAAGGCCACATCGAGCTTGCCGGCAGCCGGTAGTTTGACCCGCGCACCGAATACACCCGGGCGCAATTCGCGCAAGCTGCGATCAATGACCAAGGCCGCTCTTGAGGTATGGCCGCGGTTGAGGTATCCCGACATTGGCGCGTTCATCCCTTCCATATAAAAGTACGCAGTGTTGTCCACCGGGTTGACCACAAACACTGCCGCCTCGTCCCGCGCTGGGGTCAGGCTGTCAGCCAGCGGCAGGTTACCAGCCAGTTTGGGGGCGGACGGGCCCGCTTCGAAGGCCTGTACAATGGGCTGCTTGCCTTGCCCCATCGAGGCGAGGTTGATCATGCTAACCCGTGACGAAGCCAGCCCACGGACATAGGCGTAGGCTCGGGTGAATATCAGTTGGTAGGGCTCAGCGCTGACCTGCAGTGTGTGGATCAGTTGGTCGTTGCCTGCATCGATCACCAGGGCACTGTCCTCCAGAAGATTGAGGACCAGGCCGTAGCGGCCATCCGGGGTAAAACGCATCGGCCCCAAGCCTTGGCCAGCCTCAATCACCTTACGCACAGTCAGGCTGCGGGCGTCGATGACGCTGATAGTCCCAACCTTGCCGTCAGCAACGTAAACCGCCCGGGCCAATGATGAATAGGCAACCGACAGCGGGTTCGGACCGGTAGGGATGTCGCGCAGATGGCGTCGCTCGGCGATGTCGAACACGCTCAGGGTGCCGCTGTCGCGATTGCTGACGAAGGCGTACCGGGAGTCCTCGCTGAAGGCGATCTCATGATGGCCGCGACCGGTTGGCACATTGAAGACAGTCTCCAGCGTCCGCGTGTCAATCACGGTCACTCCACTGTTCGCCTCGTCAGTAGCGTTGTTGCCGACCCACAGGTAGTGGCCGTCGGGCTGCAGGGCAACGCGCACGGGGTTGCGACCGGCGGAAACATAGCGCAGCACCTGGAAACTGTCGGTGTCGATCACGGCGATTTCGTCCGCATCCGGCAGAGAAACGTACAGGCGCTTATTGTCCTGACTGGCAACCCAGTCCATGGGCGTACGCTTGAGCGCAATACGACTCAGGGTGCTGGTGATGCCACCGACCGAGATCGACGGGTCGATCACCGAGATACTCGGGTCCTTGTTCAGCAGCAACAGGTAATAGCTGTTCAAGTCGAGCAACGGCCGCGCGCCCATTACACCTTTGAGGTAAACGCCGATACGCGCCTTGCAATCGAGTTGCCGACCATCGCGAGCGGCCCCCTCACGCACCTGTGCCGGGTCCATCCAGACACCCGGCGCCAGGCCCGCGAGTGGCTGGCCGGTGGCCGCGCTGCTGATATGAAATCGCACATCCGCCAGCGTACCTTCGGTGAGCTGACCGTCGGGGCTCAGTGGTAACAGCTCGAACTCAATCGCCACACCGTCGCGCACCAGCCGCTGACGATCACTGGACGAAGGCTCATCGAGCGCAGGGGACGCTACTGCCCCCTGCTCGTTACCCTGCCCGCCAAGACAGAGGCCCGCCTCCGCCAGCAGCGCGACTGAAATGATTACAGCCATCCAACGCTTGCGTACAGCTTCCATCGCTCGACCCTCCGTGCTCGAATACCAGACTCCCCTGCATCACCGGGGCGTAAGTCATTCATCGGAACCACTAAGGCGATACAGGGGGTTCCGGCTCATTGCTCACCCGCAACAGGCCCCACAGGCCTCCGACGTTGCCAAAGGCGGCGTAGTCCCGGTACAGGTAATCGCCAGGTATTGCATTACTGCCTCCCGCGGAAGGAAACATGAAACTGAAGTGGGCTGCCGGCAGCACGCTTTCCTGGGCACCGATGTACATCGCCAAGGGGTTGTAACCGAAGCGTACCGAGCCAATCCCCGCGTCTCGCATTGGGTAACCGTAGAGATCAACCCGCTCCGCCTGGAAGGGGTTGAATGCCCATACGTGGCCGTCCAGCTGGAAGGTCGCGCCACGGCTACCGCCCGAAGGCATCATCACGTGAGTGCGAAACGGTTGACCAGGTTTGACGCGCAGGATCGGCGTCACCGGATCTCCACCCACCAAGACATTGCTATAGGCCATATGGGCGTTGGTCACCGCACCCAAACCATTGCCGCCGGCCAAACCGAAAGGTGCGTTCGGCGCACGAGCGAAGCGATACCAGAGCGGCTCGGTCTTGTAGTTGATGGCCATGTCCGAGTTGTCCTTGGGATCGTTAGGGATGCCCGGACCTTCCGAGGACATGTTCTCGACCGGTCGACCGTTTGCCCAGCGCATGTTCAATGATTTCTGCCAGACCATGGCAAAGTCACGGTAGGCAGTCCCCCCACTGGGTTGTACCGTCGCAGAGGCTCGCGAACTGGCGTCCTCTTGCCAAGTCGCGCCCTGGGGTACGATTGACATGGCGCCGACCAGGCCTTTCTGCGGCTGCTTGATCGGGTCGGCCGGCATCAGGTTCAGACCGCCGAATTCGATGGGCGTAGCATTGATAACGTCAACGTTGCGACCCAGTTGCGAGGCCACCGGTTGGCCGGCGCGCTCAAAGTGCCCGGCGTAGTATTGGTAGGTTCGGCTGGGCCAGGCACCGCTGCTGCCCAGACGCGGCGCAACAGTCTGCACCGGGTTGCTGCCGACGTTGAAGCCGTCCGACTTGGTGATGTCGTAGGTCAGCAGTTGCGCATGCAGGCCGACGTGACTGGACGGGCGCATCAGATTGTTGTTGAACGTAGTCGATCCTTGCGCCCCAAGGCGATCCCGTTTGACTGTGCCCTGCATGACCGCGAAGTTAGGCAGGTCCGGCATGACGATCGGCAGGCGGTTTTCCAGGGTAATGTTGATGCAGTCGCCCGCCGCTGCCCGCAGCACCAGAGGTTCCACTGGAACGCCCGCCTTCAGCTTGCCAGTGAGTGGATCGAGGTCCGTCTTGCGCACATAGAGGATTGCCGTCGGGTCGTGCAGCGGGCCGGACTGCCCACCGATGGTGAACGTCTCGCCATCCTCCGGATCGAACACGCTGACCATCGGGATGGACACCGGCCGAGGGTTGTAGACCAGCGTGCCACCGAGCGGATTTAGCGGACCGCCGACATGCTGGCCGGCCCCCGCCGGATCGCCGATGGTCAGGTTCAACGGGTTGCCGAGAATGTCATTGGCCAGCGCCGCCACGATCTCATAGTTGCGCTGCACGGTGGGCCGGGTGCCGATGCCGTTCGGATTGGGCGTGATACGTGGGCATACGCCGTTGAAGTTCACCGTGTTGCGTGCCGCTACCGGCCTTGGATTGTTGGGCACGACGAACAGGTCATTGCGCGGTTGTGTGTAATTGCGCATAACACCCCACAGTCCGCTCCAGTAACCCTCGAGCGAGGCATCCATGGAATACAGGTAGTCGCCGGTATCGCTGCTGGCGCTGGACATCATTGCCACCGGCGCCATGAAACCGAGCTGCTCGGAAATACCCACCATCTGCGCCGCCTTCCAGCCGGTGTTGGAGCTGTTGCCGAAGCCGCTACCGGAATGCAGCCATTTCACTCCGTGGAGGGTGACGTTGTGTTCCTCTTCGTGGCCGCCGGCATTCACCCGCAGGCGCACGTTGTCGCCTGAATAGGTGCGCAACATCGGAGTGAAGGGGTCACCCGGCAGGTCGCCGCGATTGATGTGCGGTGGGAACCGGGTGATCCCACCCGTGGGGCCCGTCGCCGCGCTGATCTTGCCAGGCTCCAGGTTGAATGCCGGGATAGCGCGATCGGTACGGTTTTGCAGGGCATAGGCAAGGTCGCCACCCAGGCCATCGGCCTGCATGCCACGGTTGCCATCCGGGGCCGTTTTGCCAGGATCATAGATGCGCAGTCCCAACGGCTCGTGGCGGTAGTTGACCACGAAGATACCCGGGTCGGAGGCCGAGATAGCCTGCGGACAAGGTCGCAGCGGGCACGTCAGCAGAGTGCCCCCGGCGCCTTCCACCACCGAGTCCAGCAGGTTGCCGGCGTTCGCCCTCGCGGGTGGGTTGATCGCAAAGCGGAAGCTGTCCGCGGTTGCCGGATAGGCCGCCGCGTCGGGAATGCCATCCGGACCTGCCCCCACATACACACCTGCTTCATAGGCATGCTGGTAGTCGCTGAACTCGAGGAAGAACTCACGGAAGCTGTCGTTCTTGCCGTCGCCGTTGTGATCGCCGGTGGCGATCACCGCCTGCCAGGAAGTCGGCCCACCGTCCTGGCGACCGCCACCGTTGTACAAGGGTTCGCCCGTCTCGGCATGGAACCAGCTGGAACCGGCAGGTTCGGCGAGTACCGTCGCATAGAGACCGACCTGCTGGTGAGTTGAGGGGCCAAAATGGTCATGGGTGAAGATATTGCCCAGACCCCGGTC
The DNA here is from genome assembly GCF_008369325.1 of Pseudomonas sp. ANT_H12B. Lineage (GTDB taxonomy): Bacteria > Pseudomonadota > Gammaproteobacteria > Pseudomonadales > Pseudomonadaceae > Aquipseudomonas. Next base: position 279,974 of record NZ_VOBI01000004.1, read on the forward strand.
GATGTTGTGAATGTTCACCACCGGGTCGGCGAACCAACGCTGCAGGGTGGTACGTGCGCCGAGCCAGTCAGCCCGGTTGAACCGCCCGAAGTACGGATGGGGCTTGGCTACGGGACAGTCAGCCGTGCCCTCGCGCGAATCGCCATCCTGACAACTGTTGAAAACTCTGATCGCGTGAATCCGCTCGACCACGCTGGACGGCGAAAGCACACCATCTTCATAGTTCCAGCCATTGGCCGAACCATCGGCGGAGGTCAGGTCCCACTTCGGCAGGTGGATGTGCTGGCCGATGATATCGGTGGGCGTGCGGACCTGGTAATCATCCAGTTCGTATACCGACGGCACCAGATTCGTGTGGTGGTACATCGTGCAGTCAAATGTATTCATGCGCATCACCAGCGGTTCCGGTGGACGCTGCTTGTTGATCACCGGCCAGGCGTCTTCCCACAGGGTCAGGATACGGGTCTGCGGGAAGTGGTAACCGACCTTGTTGAACACCGCATCGAACTGGATGTTGGCGCCCTTGTAGACGCGCGGGTGGTCAGCACTGTAGGGCGAGGATCCTGTGAAGGAGCGACCATCGAGCCGTTCGCCACTGTTGAAGTAACCCGCTCCGGCGCTTCGGGTCAGGCGCATCTGGCGGTCATCCATGCAGGGTTCGAAGAAGGGCGCCCCCGTCACCGGCGGCGCTCCGTTGGTGAGGAAACTGCGCGGCTGCAACTGGCCGCTCGGCAGCGCGGCATAGCTGGCGTGCGCGGGCTGGGCGTGGAAGGCCATCGCCGATTGTTCGACCTCGGTGCCCTCCTCGGGGAAATACACCGGTTTGGCGCGCTGGACCTCTTTGCTCATGTCCAATGCGCTAGTGGCCACATGCGCTTCGCCGCCCGCGGCCCAGCCATCCAGGGCATGCCGTGGCAGGCCACCATCCCAACCGCCCGCCTGGGCTGGATCGAGTGCGGCCCATAGGGCCTTGCCGGTATCGCGCAAGGCCTGGGCTTTTTGCGCATCGAGCATGTCCAGTGGCGGTGTGGGCGGACGTTGGCCAACGGTGCTTTCCAGCCCGCCGATCCAGAACGGATAACCCGGATTTTTCAGGCTTCCATCCGCATTTCGGTTGGCTTCGCTTCGGTCGACCAACGCCAGGGAACCGACAACACGACCCTGGGCAGGGTTGTCCGAACCGGAATCGTCGCCAGATTCATCCTCTTGCTCCTCGGCGTCGGCTATCTGCTCGCCGCTGATTTTGGGGATCACCACTACTTTGCCAGGCATTGGCGCCAAGGCCTTGCCCGGCAATGGCACGATGGCCGGGATCGGCGTGCCGGCGATGATCTCGCCGTCCGGCAGTGCCCGCGCCTGCTGGGCCGGCAGGCCGCTGCGCAAGGCAAAGGGTTCGTCATGGAATCCGGCCTCGCCGTCTTCAGTGACGGCCAGCCGGGTGCCCTCCTCGAACACATCATGGATGCGCCACATGGCCCACATGCCTTGGGCGAAGTGGGGATAGAAATGGCAGTGATAGATGGCATCGCCGACCACCCGATTGCGGTTCCCCGAACCGCCGTTGGCGATTTCATAGGTATAACCCGAACCCGGGCCAACGCCCTGCGCATCCATGTAGTCGGAGTTATCGTCGTTGGGGTTGAACAGCCACTGGTGACCATGAAGGTGGAACACGTGCTGCTCGTAGCCAACACTGATATTTCGGAACTTGACCGCATCCCCCAGGTAACTGTGGTTGACATTGGACGGTTCGGCCGGATACAGCGCCATGCTCGCCTTGATGCCAATGCTTTGCGCCAGCGGTACCTGGCCGGGTGCCAACTGTTCGAGGCCGACGTTGGCCGGCACGTCCACCAGCATGGCGATGTCACCCACTGTGTGGGCGCTGAGGAAGAATTCTTCGTAGGAGCAGGACAGGCAGTCATGCATCGGACCGACACCCAGACGGTTGGCGATCACCTCTGCCCCCATACCGCCAGCACCATAGTTGACCATAAAGGCATCGCGAGCCGGGTCGAGCATTTGGCCAAATACCGGGTCGCCCCAGTAACCAGGGAATGCCTGGACGACTGCGGACTGGTCGTGAAACACGGCGGCAAAGTCGCGAAACGGTTCCAGCCGGTTGGGGATGGCAGGATTGCGTTTGCCCTGACTCTCCAGCGGATAGGTAGACGCGGGGAAACTACCGTCGGTATTCGGGCCCATGACCAGGGCATCGGTATTGCTGGCGATGATTTCACTGCCATCGACCATGTTGAGAATCGGCTTGCCGGCCTTGCCTTCCGAAATCCACGGCTCGCGGCTCGGATAGCGCGCTTCATAGTCAATGATTGGCTGACCGGCCGGAGTCCGTCCCCGAGTCGCCAGACGCATTTCTTCCTCGGTCACCGTGTTGTGGTAGGCGCGTCCGCCCTTGGGCAAGACCACTAACTGGCCAAACAGGCCATTACCCACGTTGCCTGAGGAACCCTCACTACCGAATGTTGCGCCGTAGCTGGTCGCGACGAAAGTGCCCTCTCGCTCGGCATAAAGGGTATAGCTTCGGCTTCCCCCCGGTGCCAGCAAGCTGTTGTCATTGCGTCCGGTGTTGGCGGCAATGTCATTGATCGAAGTCACTGCCTGCAGGCCTGTGACCTGGAAGCCGACATGGCGATCCAGAACCTGATTGTCGACATGCAGTTCACCGCCACCAGCCCCCTCCTGGTGATCGTCCTGTCCGTTGGGGTTGGCCTGGAAGGCCAGCAAGTTCTGCAAATTGACCGTCAGGCAATCGCCAGCGGCGACCCGCAACACCAGAGGCCGCGGTCGCTTGTCCGGACGTAGAATGACGCGCCCTGGTACGACTGAACCGCCTTGCGTAATCAGCACACCATTGTTATCCACGACATCGCCGCGCAGGGCGAACATCATGCCATTGACGTTCTGCGCACCGAGCCGATTGAACATCAGCGGCTGGTCCATTGCGACGACATTGGCCACTAACGTGCGCTGACACTGGATCGCCGCCTCCGCTCCCGGGTTGACCATCAGCCAGAGAAAACCGATCAAGCCAACAAAAACCGGCGCCTTCAGTCCAGGGTTATTACCCTTGATGTCAGAGCTATGGGGGCGAAGCGAACCAATCATCATCGTGTCCTCCAAGTCGTTGAACCTTGGCTACATGGTCATTCAGCAAGCCCCATGCCACAAATCACTGGTATTGAATTCAACAAGTTAAAGCCTGCTACCCTCAAAAGTGAGGAATTTCCCCACCCACTTCCCCGATCATGGGCGCAATGGCCCCCATCGGCCTTGATCCCACCCCCAGGTTCTATGGTACCCACACGATGCGTCGCACTAAGGCATCACTGATTTATCGACTAACCAAAAACCTCAGAGCGGTCCAGATACTGCTTGGCCACACCAAACTCGAGGTACAGTCAGATACCTCGGCATCGAAGTAGATGGCGCGCTTGAGATGGCTGAACGAACAGAGGCTTGAATGAAACTCAGCGACGAGCTGCCCAGACGTCGCTATCGGCCAGAAGCAGACATTGCACATGCCGTTCGGCCAGTCAATTCTTGACGCCGCTTTGTAGATCACAGGTTTACAGACTCTGGTAGCGCCCTTCGAAATCACTGGCCGGCTGTTCAAGCGTGACGCTTCTTAGGCGATCTATAAGCAATGCCTGCGCCGCGTCAAACGCTTCGGTTAACCATCACACCACTAATGCCGGTGTTTCCCGGCTACGCGGTTGATTCGCACCATACCTAACGCTGGCACGAAGCAGACGGGGCGAACCCCTGTGGGAAAAGCAAAAGTAAAGCCGGTATTAAGATGGCTTTTGCTTGAAAAGGGTACGAGGTGCGAGCCGGCGAATTGTCCAGCACCTCCATTAAAGGTCGCCAAGTTTATGTGTAATAAAAAATAGGGGCGTACGTTTTTGGTGATTGCGAAAAATTGACGCCATATTTCCGCTTCCGTATTGATTAGCGCTCTATCAATAAAACTAAAATAACCAACAAAAATTGACGCCAATAAAAAATATTAATTAAGTTTAAAATTATAGTGGCGTAATACCATTATTCGTATATACATACTCTTATACCTGTAACGATGGCTTAACAACTATGACTTGCACTCAAGTTCTCGGCGTGTTTGCTCTGCAAATGTGTGTTGTTTCTACCGTGATTGCCCAAGCGAGCGTGAACAGTACTGCAACCGTCGATCAACATCGAACGCTTAACCACAAAGACGTTGGCGGTGTTGTCATTGGACAGACAATTACCCTGGCGGGGCGCGCGTTTTACGACAGTTTTGCCATCGCATGGAGTGAAAAAGACGAGACCGGAAATTTCACTGTCGCCATTACTGAGCGACCGACCGCGCGCCTGGGCAGTCAGGTGTTCGTCGACTACGGCAACCGTCGCCTGTTCCAGATGTTTCTTCCGCCAAACCGCACGCTCATCCCTGCCATCGGCACTGACGCAGCTGCTCAGGTGTACCAGGCAATTCTTGACTACCAACTCGCACAGTTTTTTGGCGATCCGGACCTGGGGCGCGACGAACTATGAAAGGTACCTGCATGCACCCTATATCGCGGGCTGTCATCAGCCTGACGCTCCTGTCTGGCTTGACGCATACCGCACACGCCAGCGAGCTCGCATACGTGCCCAATAACCCTTCGTTCGGCGGCAACCCGCTGAATGGCCCGGTACTGTTGAACCAGGCGCAGGCGCAAAATCGCTTTGTTGAAAAGTCATCGACCTCCACTTCGGGGCAAACTGCCCTGACTCAATTCAACAGTATGTTGCAGAGCGCCATTCTCAGTCGGGTGTCTTCTGCCGTGACCTCCAGCATCGTCGGCACGAACGGCCAACTCGTTCCAGGGGTTGTCGAGACCACCGACTTCCGCATTGCAATTACTAATCTTCAAAGTGGCCTGCTGCAAATCGTTACCACCGATAAGAACACCGGGCAGACCACCCAGTTTCAAGTTAATCAACCATGAATTCTGTTGTAAAAACCAATACGCAACACCCCTACCTGTAAGCACTACACTTAAAAAGGAAGTTTATAATGCACGCACGTAAATCACTCCTGTCGCTCGCAATTCTGGTTGCACTGTCCGGCTCGGCCATGGCTGATTCCAGCAGCGTCAGCACTTCGCAAAACGGTTCCCGTAACGTATTGAACGTTGACCAGCGAGGCGCGACCGAGTCGTCGATCAACATCAACCAGACTGGCAACAACAACACTGCTGGCACCGGCTCGGCACACGGTTCGCCGATCAGCCAGACCGCCACCTACAGTGCCCTGGGCATCAATCAAAATGGCGCTTACAACAGTGCCGCCGCCAATCAGGCCGGTAACAACAACAGGGCGGCCATCAACCAGACGGGCACCGGCGTTCAGCGTGCCGATCTGACTCAGGCAGGCGGCTACAGCAACGCGACAATCGCGCAGGACTACAACAGCAACACATCGGCCACTATCAACCAGGGTGGGGGCAACAATAACGCCGCGACCACTTCTCAGAGCAGCAACCGTGGCACGGGCGCCACTATTACTCAATCCGGCAGCTACACCACTGGCACCATCTATCAGCAAGACAACACCGGCGCAGTGGCCAGCCTTCGTCAAACAGGCAATGGCAACACCGGTACCGTGGCTCAGCAAAATAACACCCTGGTTTCGGCCAGCCTGCAGCAAAGCGGCAACCACAACACCGGCGTTGTGCAGCAAGTCAACTCTGGCTTCAGTTCGGCCAGGGCCCTGCAATCGGGTGATTACAACAGCGCCAATGTTTACCAGAACGGCAGCGTCCTGAATGCTGACATTAAACAGTATGGCAACAACAACTACGTATCCAGCACCCAGACCGGTTCCTTCAACGAAGAGTCGCTGCTGCAAAACGGCAACAACAACCGCGCAGTTGTCAGCCAGACCGGCGCAGGTTCACTCTTTGCCGCCAACACCGTCGGCCTGACCCAGGCAGGCACCAACCTGACTGCTAACGTCAGCCAGACTGGCGGCAGCGGTAACGTCGCCACTATCTACCAGCACTAAGATGTTTTACCCCGCCGGTTTTCCGGCGGGGTTTCTTTGCAGGAAGAGAGCCCGTATGCGCGTCCGTTCGCTATCGTTGATTGTATTTGCATCGCTACTCGTTGGTTGCGTCACGTCCCGCCCGGCGTCGACCATATCCCCGGCTACACTGGCACCGCCTACACAGAGCCTGCGTGATTTGACACACCTGCCAGCGCCTGCTGGACCTATCAGCGTCGCGGTGTACAGCTTGCGAGACCAAACCGGTCAGTACAAGCCGTCGCCTGACAGCTCGTTTTCAACCTCGGTGACCCAAGGGGCAGCATCGCTCTTGATCACCGCGCTGCGCGATTCGCGCTGGTTCCAGCCGGTCGAACGCGAAAACCTGCAAGACCTGCTTACCGAACGCAAAATCATCCGGGCGCTGGAGCAGCCGCAAGATAAGGCCCAAGTTCAGTTGCCGGCATTACGGCCGGCCAACATGCTGATTGAAGGCGCCATCGTCGCCTATGAAAGCAACGTCAGAACAGGCGGCATTGGCGTTCGTTATCTAGGGGTCGGGCCATCGGAGCTGTACCGGCAAGACCAGGTGACCGTCAACCTGAGGGCGGTCGACATCCGAACCGGTGACATCATTCAGAGCATCACGACGACCAAGACAGTGTTTTCGATTCAGGTCGATTTCGGCATTTTCCGTTTTGTCTCACTCAAGCACCTGCTGGAAGTCGAAACAGGGCTGTCGCGCAACGAACCCGTTCAGCAATGCGTGCGCGAAGCGATTGAAACCGCACTGATTCACATGATTGCCCAAGGCGTCCGCGACGGTAGCTGGAGCCTGAAAAACCCGGACGATCTCAACAAACCGTTGCTGCAAAGCTATCTGCAAAGCTACGACGAACTAATGACCACTTTGCCGATTGCCGCAACCGATAGAGAACTGCTTCCAAACGGAGACAACAATGGCACTCAAAAATAATCGACACTGGTATTTGGCCGCCGCGCTGTCCGCCATCAGCGGTCTATGCCAGGCCGCCGACCTGATGCCCGAGACGCGCTATGCCGGCATAACCGTGGGCAACAGCGTCGCCACCATTTCGCAGATCGGCTCGAACAACAACACACGAGTCGATCAGAGTGGTGGCGCACAGCGCCTGGTTCAAAGTCAGGTGGGACATCTCAATCAGGCAGCGATCAACCAAGGCGGGGTCAGCAACTCGACTTCTGCACAGCAGGCAGGATTGAACAATAGTTTGGAGATCAACCAGTCTGGTGGCTACAACCAGGCCGGCGTGGTGCAGCAGGGCGCTTACAATCTGGCCAGCGTCGTCCAGAACGGTGCGTACAATCAGGCGTTTGTCGGCCAATACGGGCAAGCTAACCAGGCGACAGTGAGCCAGTCCGGGTTCGGCGGCACGGTCTCGATCACCCAGCATGGCAACAATATGAGCGCCAACGCGACGCAGAGGTAAACCCTATGATGGATTTCTCCCAGTTGGCCGTGTCGATCGAAATGCAACGCAACGCAGGAATTGTAATGATCCGTCCGCACATCGAGAACCCCACACCTCTGTCACTTCAGTATCGAATGACAGTGCGCCAAAGCAGCTCGAACGGAAGCACCGGTATCAGTCAGCAGGGTGAAGTTCAGAGCGGTGTTTCGTCCAACGGCGTAAGCCTGAGCATGCCTGAGGGCGCAACCTGCCAAGTGCATCTGGAAATTTTTCAGAACGACACGCTGCTCAAAGAGATCGATAGTTCGTGCAACGGCCCGTCTGGGGCGCCGCTGCAAAAGTAGCCAACGCCAAGACCACCCTCCATCAGAGCAAGTAGCCCGTTGCTTGCGCACCGACTCGGCTCGATCGTGTTGACATAGGAGCGTCAACGCGCCGATGGAGCGTGTGTTGGGGGGCGGTAGAAATCTTGGACTACTTGGAGGTAGTTCATGTATTCATACGAAGACCGCATCCGAGCAGTCAAGCTCTACATCAAACTGGGGAAGCACACCGGGACAACTATTCGTCAGTTGGGCTACCCGACGAAGAACTCTCTGAAGAGCTGGCATGAAGAGTACGAGCGATGCCCCGACCTGTCGCGTGGCTACGTGCTCTCGAAGCCGAAGTACTCACTGGCCCAAAGGGAAAAGGCTGTCGGGTACTATCTCTGTTGCCGCCGACGTATTTTTCACCCACATGCCGGAATTTCATTGACCCAGTTTCGAACACCGAACTCGTTGTTGAATTTCGCTTTCAGACTGCTGGATTGGATCAAAATAGCGTCGGCACAAGGGTCAAAAATGCATTGGCGGTAACAATCAGGGTGCCGTGAGTCCACTTGTTGACGCTGGGAAAGGTATGCGCAGGCCTAGCAGACCGGCGCCGAACATCGTGAACAGCGCACTCCCGATGGTCCAGTGCAGAGCCAGTTTGTTCAGGTGTCAACCTGCTGATGGTCTGGGACTGACCGGCTTCATGGGCGCAACCTACTGGATGGTGCCGGACGAATCGCGCACTGAGCTGTACAGCATGCATTGACCGTACCGGTACCGTGCCGCGCTGATCGTTCGCGTGTTGGAGATCGACTATCGGTCCGGCAGCCGAAAGATAGTCACCAGAACGATCGCGTCGGTAAGAGCGTGCAAGGCATGCTCCGCCCCGCCTTCGACGTACATCAGATCGCTTTCGCTCATCGTCTGCCAGACCCCACCTGCCCGGACTTCGACCGAACCCTGATGACAGTAAAGCGTGATAGGACCAGCGACAGCGTGAGGAGGAAGCTGTTTGCCAGCTTTCAGAATCAAACGCATTAACTCGATCTCTGGGCTGCTGACGAGCGCCTGGGAGATCGGGGCCTGCGATGATTCGGCTGAGCTGAGCAGACTGATCACCTCAGCCGATTTGGCATGTTTTAAAGCCACGTTTATATCCGATTATTATAGGAGGGTAGTCGCTAGTCAGGCCTATGGCCACAACCGGAACGATTTAGGCTACTTTCTACGATCAATGTCAAAGCCGTACGGCCGATAGTAGGACGACTTCACTGGGGTGTATACCTAATACCGTTTAATCGCTCGGGTAATCGTCGTCCATATATGGGTGCCTGTTTGCCTGTTTGCCTGATCGAACGATGGCCGAGCAAGCGCTCCAGTTTTGGTAGTACCGATGTAGAAGGAACGTAAAATAATGACGGTGAACATTCCGATTCTTTTGGTTGCAATTTATCACGATAACGAGTCAGACCAGAAGGTGCCGTGCGCATGTGATCTTTAGGCCGAGCTTTAGACCTTCCGCGTCAGTAAAAGGTAGCTTCGTGAACGGTCGCTCTTGGCCGATTTCTGCCTGTCGCCATCGGCAGCTATGGGCAGCTCACTGCCGGTCACCTTCTCTACGAGTATCGGTCAAGTCGGATGCAAACGATGGTCAGCATCAATGCCATTGATTGGCCAGCAGGAACGCAAACCACGAATCAAAACCTGTCGAACTTCAGGACGTCTTTCTCAATACCTAAACCACCCCACTAAAGTCAGTCCGAAACGGACGGACACAGTGATCACGAGGAAACGAACTACTGCAGTGATCGGTAGGCGGGACGGACGCAACTGCCGTGCTCATGGGGATCCATAGAGTTCGCATAAAATCTGGGATTTATTAGGATAATCGTAGGGATAGAAATTTTAGAAATCGGCATAATGTCATTGTAAAACAGGTACTTATTTCTACATTCGATTCCAGGTCGTGCCAGACAGCAAAAACCGAAAAGCCCCTGAATCGAAAGATCCAGGGGCTTTTTTGTGGCTGACGGAAAGACAAAGAAAAAAGCCGATCTGTCTATTCAACAGATCGGCCGTCTTTAGCGAGTATTGCCGTCAGACATGCTCACTGCTTTTCGCATGCGCGGTCCGCGGCTCTGCATGCTCATGGTCCGTCTCCAGCACCGGGATCTCCTTCCCGTCGCAGTCATGCAGTTTGCCTTCGCTGAAGTAATCCCCTTCGCGCAACGCTGCCAGGTCCTGATAACGCAACACGCGTTCAGTACCGGCCGCAAACACCGATTGCTGATCCGAGTTACCGGCAGTGAGATGGTTGAAGGTCAGGTTCAGCACGATGGCCATGATCGCCGAGGAGCTGATGCCCGAGTGGAAGATCGTTGCGAACCAGCTTGGGAAGTGGTCGTAGAAGTTCGGCGCAGCGATAGGGATCATGCCGAAGCCGATGGAGGTGGCAACGATGATCAGGTTGACGTTGTTGCGATAGTCGACCTTGGACAGCGTACGAATACCGCTGGCCGCCACGGTACCGAACAGTACGATGCCAGCACCACCGAGCACCGAAGTCGGTACGGCGGCGATGACCCGGCCCATGAATGGCAGCAATCCAAGGATCACCAGAAACAAACCGCCGGTAGCCACTACGAAGCGGCTCTTGATCCCGGTCACCGCCACCAGCCCGACGTTCTGGGCGAAGGCACTTTGGGTGAAGGAACCGAAGATCGGCGCGAACATGCTCGACAGCATGTCGGCGCGCAGGCCGTTGCCCAGGCGTTTGGAGTCGACCTTGGTGCCGATGATTTCACCCACCGCCAGGATGTCCGCCGAGGTTTCCACCAGGGTCACCATGACCACGATGCACATCGACAGGATCGCGGCGAAGTGGAAGGTCGGCATGCCAAAGTGAAACGGCGTCGGGAAGCCGAACATCGGGCCCTGGGTGACGGACGAGAAGTCTGCCATGCCCAGGAACACCGCGATCACCGTACCGATAACCATCGCCAACAGGATCGACAAACGAGAGATGCTCGCGCTGCCAACCTTGCTCAGCAGCAGAACCAGCACCAGCGTTACCGCCGCCAGACCGATGTTCGACATGCTGCCGAAGTCTGGGGCATGGCTGTTGCCGCCCATGGCCCAGCGTGCGGCAACGGGCATCAGCGTCAGTCCAATGGTCGTGATCACAATGCCCGTGACCAGCGGCGGGAAAAACTTGGTAATGCGTGAGAACACCGGTGTGATCAACAGGCCGATTAACGACGCTGCAATCACCGCGCCCAGAATCGACTGAAACCCGCCCTCACCGCCGCTGCTGACAATTGCCACCATCGTCGCAACGCCAGAGAACGACACGCCCTGTACCAGCGGCAACTGACAACCGAAAAACGGTAAGCCCAGGGTTTGCAGCAACGTGGCCAGCCCCCCTGCAAACAACGAAGCAGCAATCAACAAACCGATGTCCGCCGGCGAGAGCCCGGCCGCCTGGCCGATGATCAAAGGCACCGCGACAATACCGCCGTACATGGTCAGAACGTGTTGCAGGCCGTAAGCCATATTCGCGCCGATCCCGAGATTTTCGTCCTCAGGCCGTTGGTGTGAAACATGGGGCGTTTTCATGTTGGGGGGTTCCCTGGTTTTTGTTATGCGCACACTGTATGCAAGACCCAGGACAAATGTCTATAGAGTTGTATACAACTTGTCAGTCACATTATGGACACATAGCCACGAACCCCTGTGTTCACGCCACCGCCCCTCAAGAAAAAATTCTTGAAATACATCCTGCCTCAATCTTTTCCCTTCCCCGGCTAGCCTTTTGAGTTCCTGGTGACCACCGGCATGGCCGCCATAAAGACAACACCGCAGAGCCCGTCACGAATACCGGGCATCTGAAAAAAGGAATAACGGCTTCCGAGCTGAAAGTCCTGGAGAAAAAATTGTCGGAAGCCCTCAACGAAATCCATCGCGTGATGGAATCCGAAGTACGGCCCTAGGCAGAAATCCGAGCCACTTTCGCGATGCCCATCGGCTGAGTATCGAGCAAATGAAAAAGGGACAGACTCATCGAAGCTGTCCCTTTTTCCGTGGCGCTCCATTGGCGTCCTACGCGGGCTCCATCACCCGCTCAAGCACTCGCTTCAACGCCTCTTGCACCGGCACCCGAATCCCGAACTCGCTCTCCAGCACTTCGATCAGTTCATCCACACCCGCCACCTGCCGCCGCTCGCTCTCACTGCCGATGCGATGAATCGCAAAACTGCTGTTGTTCAACGTGCGCCGCCAGCCATCCCCGGTGCGCGCCACCATCAATTGTTTGGTGAAAGACGATTCAGGATGGGTCGAGACGTACCAATTGCCGACGGCGTAATCGATGTCTTCCTGACGCTGCAGATCGAAGATGTACATTGCCTTCCATTCGCCAGCGACTTTGGCGCGAAGGGTGTAGCCGTCCTCATGCTGTTCGATGCGATAGGGTTCATGAGGGGTGAGTTGTTCCGCCTGATTATCAAGCAGCAATGGCGCGGTCGGCACCATGCCGCCGAAGCCGACGTCGGTGATATAGCGCACGCCGTCCAGGGTTACCAGGCTCAAGCGGTGAGTCCGGGCGGTCCACGCGCCTTCGGGATGGCCCATAACCACTCGGCCGGACATGCCGCGAGCGTCAAAGCCCAGGTCCTGAAGCAAGGCCAGGAATAGGTGGTTGAGTTCGTAGCAGTAACCACCGCGACCATCGTGCAGGACTTTTTGCTCGATGGACGGCAAGTCGATGAGCACCGGCTCGCCCAATAACGTGGTGATATTTTCGAACGGAAAAGCACCGGTGTGACGCAACTGAAGGGTGCGCAGGGTTTCCAGGGTCGGCGCCGGAGGCGCATCGAAGCCCAGGCGTTGCAGGTACAACGCACGGTTGATCAGGCGTGGCTCGCTCATTGCTCTGTCCTTATGCATGGGGCCGCGGATCGCTCCGCTGATGGACGCCATGTATAAGGGATAAACCGGTTTGACCGACAATTGATTTAGCCAATCGCCACCCATGGACACCTCAACGCCGCTTGCGCGAGCCCAGCCGAATCCATGTCGGTGCGTGGTCGCTGGCATGCGGTTCGTTGCGAACCCACGCATCGACTCCGGCCTCATGCAGATAAGGGCTCAACGCAGGGTTGAGCAACAGATGATCGATGCGCAGCCCCGAGTTCTTCTGCCAGTGCTGCCGAAAATAATCCCAGAAGGTGTAAAGCCGATCCTCCGGATACAGATGCCGCAGGGAATCGGTCCAGCCCTGATCCAGCAGGCGCTGATAACACTCGCGGCTCTCCGGTTGCAGCAACGCATCCTTGAGCCAGGAGCGTGGGTTGTAGATGTCCATATCGGTGGGCACCACGTTGTAGTCACCGGCCAGCACCACCGGATGCTCGCTGTCCTGAAGCGTCTGCGCGTAAGCGATCAACCGTTCGAACCAGGCCAGTTTGTAATCGAACTTCGGCCCCGGTTGCGGGTTGCCGTTGGGCAGATACAGGCAGCCCACCACTATGCCGTGCACGGCGGCTTCCAGATATCGGCTATGAGTGTCGCCGTCATCACCCGCAAGACCGCGGCGACTCTCGAGCGGTTGCGCATCCCGCGCCAGAATCGCCACCCCGTTCCACGACGACTGCCCTTGCCAGATCGCGCCGTAGCCAGCGGCCTCAAGCTCGGCGGCTGGAAAGGCGCTGTCGACCGACTTCAGTTCCTGCAAACAAGCGATGTCCGGTTGCTCTCGCTCGAGCCAGGCCAGCAGGTTCGGCAGGCGGGCGCGTATGCCGTTGACGTTGAACGTCGCGATTCGCAAATTCTTCATGGGCCAACGCTCCTGACGGCGAGGTGTCTTGTGTGTGACACCTGCACGTTTCGGTGGTTGCGTCGGCGGCACCCTATACGTCGTAATAGGCCAGTGATTCAACCTTCCAGACGATGCGGGACTAAACATGGACGAAATCATCGCCCACATAGGCAAATGGCTGAGCGAGATTCACGGATCGGGCCGGCACCAAATGTATGGCGCCTTTCAACTGCTCGCCGTGGGCGTAGCCATCACAGCCGCGCTCACGGCCAAGGATTACGCCAAGAAACGCAAACAATTGAAGGAACGTCAGACGACCACGCTGGCAACCGACTGTCTGTCGATGACGCTCTTGTCCAATGAGGGTGGCGAACCTGTTAAATACGTTGCAACGCTCTTGCGGGAAAACGAAGGCTATCGACTCATGCTGAAGACATCCGGCGCATCCCGGGAAATGACTGTCAGTGAACCGTTCAAGACGCTGGATGAGGCCGAAAATCATCTCAGACTAAACACCCCGTTCCTGTTGTCCGATTTCAAATAACGACATTCAGCCCTCACCCACCACTCGTCATCCAGCCGGCACCAACGGCCCTGCCCCTCACACCAACATCAGGTAACGACTCATCTTTGGAGACGCACCATGATGAACATCAAAATCACCTCGCTGTTGTTGGCTGGATTGCTGTCGGCCGCCTCCGTAGCGACTTTTGCGGCGTCCGGCGATGGCGCTGATGCGACCGGCACCAAATCGGGCGCTACCAGCGGCTCGACCATGCCACCCGACAACAGCACCCCGGGAGAACCGGGCGGGAATAATTCCAACGGCGATAATCGCGGCTCGGGTTCGTCGAGTGGCGCCAGTGGCGGCAGTGGCGGCAGTGGCGGTAATGCTGGCAGCAGTGGCTCCGGCGCGGGCGGCGGCACCGGTGCTGCGGGTGGTGGAACGGGCGGTGCCGGAGGCGGGACTGGCAGCTGAACGCGTAAAAGCGGCCGATGATGGTGAGAGTCATCGGCCGCTTTCCAATCGGGGCTATTTCATAGCTGCGTGACCGCCGGCGGGTTCCATTTGCCGTTCAAGATCTCGGACTTCGGACCGTACAAACGCATGGTCAGGTTGAACGGCCCCGTGGGTGCCGGCAACCAATTGGCCTCGAGGTCCTTGCCGGGGTTTTCGTTCTGGAAGTAGATGTCCAGCGAACCGTCAGCGTTAGTCTTGAACGGCATCCAGCTACTGACCGCAAAGCGGTTGAGCGCATTGCCGACCTGGAAACCTTCGGGGTCGTATAAGGTGATCGACCAGAAGGCGTTCACCGGCGGCGCCTCGCCCTTGTCGAAATGCAGCACGTACCTGTTGGCACCGTCGAGTGGCTTGCCTTGGTCGTCACCGATGTTCAACGGGTAAATGGCATCCTCGGGCAAGTTGGCGCCGAGTCCAAGTTGCGTGACGATCGCTCGCTTCAAATAGTAGTTGCCGTAGACGCCCATGGTGTCGGTGTTCATCGACCAGCCATTGACCACACGAGCGAGGGTGGCAACCTTCCATTTCATCAGCGCCTGTGCTTCCTCAGGCACAGTCTGCAATGCTGCTTTGATTTCCGGAGCCAGCGCATCCATGTTGAACGACTTGCCGGGTTCGATACCGATACGCTGCATCTGCGCGAGGATTGGTTGATCGGTGATGTGCGCTGGGTGCACTTTGAGCAATTCGGCGGCGTAGGCGAAGTAGTCGGCCGCCGACAGTGTGTCGACCTGGCTCTTCGCCGGAGTCTTTATGTCCACGGCCGGGTCGACGATCACGCTGACCGTTCAATCCGGCAGGCACCGTCCCGGCCCAGCCCGGTGGCGTCACCAGAAACTGCCCGGCCTCGGTACCCGTGGTGCGCCAGCCCGGCGAGGCGAACACATCGGTCCACATGTCGAGCATCGGCAGCAAGTAGAAACGCCCGGCCGTATCGGGCGCAGCGATTACCAGCGGTTCTTTGGTCAGGTCCAGCCAGGCAATGGAATACAACGTGTCGAAGTTGGAGCGCACCACGCCTTTGAAATCGGCAGGGGGATACTCCGGCACACTGACAAACATGTTCATCGGATCGTCCGTGCGATGGAGAGATCTGCCGGAACCGGCAGAGCTAACGCAACTCTAGACGATCAATTCAACAGAATCTGACAGGCAGACGGCCGGCTGGACGGGGTGTTGCGCGGGTGAAACAACCTCGCCTAACCTCTCAACGATCCGAGCGCATCAGGGCCTCGACACCGCCCTCCATCGACAGCACCGCCGAGCGGTTTCTCCCCGAATGCTTGGCCTGATACAGCGCCGCGTCCGCACGCTGGAGGAACACTTCCATGCTGTCGCGGCCCGTCGGCATAAACGAATAACAACCGAGGCTGACCGTCACGTAACCCGTGGGTGAACCGCTGTGGGTGATGTTTTTGTCCATGACGCTGCGGCGGATCTGCTCGGCAATCACCAACGCGCCGTGAAGGTCAGTGTCGGGCAGCAATACCGCAAACTCCTCACCGCCGTAACGCACCGCCAAATCGGCTTTTCGATGGCAGCATCCCTTCACCGCTCGCGCCACTTCAGCCAGGCAATGGTCTCCTGCTACGTGGCCATAAGTGTCGTTGTAGCGCTTGAAGTAATCGATATCGAGCATGATCAGGCTCAGCGAACTCGACTGCCGGGCGCCACGACCGAACTCGATGTCCAGCGCCCGTTCGAACAGCCATCGATTGGCCAGCCCGGTCAGGCTGTCGTGGGTCGCGATCAGTTTCAGCGCGTCCTTGGCCTCGCGCAAATGTGCCTCGACCCGTTCACCGACGCGCACCTGATGAATGAACACCCAACCGAACAGCCCCACGCCCAGCACCACCAGCGCAACGATAATGCTGGATTGAAGGGCTGTGGCGTACCAATCCTTGAGAATCGCATCCTTGGACGATGCCGCAGACACCACCAGCGGATAGGCGTCGAGCTGCCGATAGCCATACAACCGGACGATACCGTCCACCACCGAACTGAACATCGCGTTGCCGGCCGGCGCATTGGGCAGGAGCTTTTGGAAGATCTCTCCCTTGGCCAGTGAAGTGCCGATCTGCGCTTCCACAAAGGGGCGACGTGCCAGTAACGTTCCGTCGATCGAGGCCAAAAACATCGAACCGTTGTCATCGATGTTGAAGCTTTTGAAGAACTGATCGAAGTACGACATCTTGATCCCGGCCAGCAAGACGCCCTGGAAATTGCCGCTCTTGTCGTTCACCCGTTTGGAAACCGGAATGATCCACTCGCCATTTTTCCGACTGCGAATTGCCGGCCCGATGTGTGCGACAGAAGAAGCATTTTGCTGGTGGAACTTGAAGTACTCCCGATCAGAGACACCAGTGTCGTGCGGCATATCCTTGAAAGAAGTAACGACCCACTGCCCCTTCTGGTCGAACAGAAATATCCCGTGCAACTGACTCAGTGCCTGCACCTGTCGGGCGAACGTTTTCTGCAAACGTGGTTTTTGCGGCCCGCCAAAACCGTCGGCCTGAATCCAGTCCACCAGATTGGTCAACACCAGATCGGCTTTCATGAAGGTATCTTCGGCCTGCTGCGCCATGGCACGGGTCAGGTTCGACGACACCACTTGCGCCGCCGTCAGGTCGTGACGACGCGACTGCTCCAGTTGCAGGTAAAGCAAACCGCACAGGCACAGGCACACGACGGCGATAAACAGCACCGCTGCCTTGCGCAGAGGAAAGCGTTTCATCGCAACGCCGGTGGCGCTGTGCGCGTCGTCAAGGGGGGTAGGCAAAAGCTCGTCCTGTAAGGGTAAGGCATGGGCAAAGGCCCAAAACCCTTATTTTTTGTGAGCTTAGTCTACGGGGTGGTCAGGGGCAAACGTCCATTGGATAGCCGCCGCATCGCGCTCTGTAAATGCGCACGTGCGCTTTCGGCATCCCCCAGGCGCATTTGCTCATAAGCCCGCTGGGCGATCTCATGGGGCACCGGTTTGAGCTCTCGCTGAGTCGCCATCGCCAACAGCTGCACCTGTGCGGCGCGCTCCAGGTAATACAGGTCATCCCAGGCCTCGGCAATGGTGGGGCCGGCAACAATGACTCCGTGGTTTTTCAGAAACAGGATGTCGGCATTACCCATGACGCTGGCAATCCGGTCGCCTTCGGACTCATCGAGGGCCAGGCCGTTGTAGTCCTCATCCACTGCCGTTCGGCCGTAAAACTTCAAGGCCGTCTGCCCCAGCCATAACAGCGGCGGACCTTGCAGCAGACACAACGCCGTGGCGTGTGGCATATGCGTGTGAAACGCCACTTTCACCCTCGGCAGCTGTTTGTGCAGTCGGGCGTGGATGTAGAACGCGGTCGCTTCCGGTTGCCCTTCGCCGTCCACGACATTGCCGTGAAAGTCGCAGACCAACAGATTTTGCGCAGTCACCTCCGCGAACGCATACCCGTAGGGGTTCACGAAAAACAGATCATCCCGGCCCGGCACCATGGCGGAAAAGTGGTTGCAGATGCCCTCCTCCAAACCATTGAGCGCCGCCAGTTGAAAACACGCCGCCAACTCCGTACGAGCGGTGATGGCGGCCTCGGCGTCCAGATTGAGATCGCTGCAACGCGATGGCCGGGAACTGCCTGCAAGGGTGTGTGCCATGACGATGACTCCGTGGTTTACCAGCCAAGGGACGTGAACAAGGGCACGACCTGATCCAGCGTGTTCAATATCGCATCGGGTCGATAGTCCGCCAGCAATTGCCGACCGGTGCCACGGTCAATCCAGACACAACGAAAGTGCATGTCCCGGGCGGCGGTGTGGTCCAGCATCGGGCTCGCGCAGATATGCACCACCTGCTCGCGACTGACACCCAGCTGTTCATGAGCGTAGTCAAACAACCGCGGATCCGGCTTGTAAGCACCAGCCTGCTGGGCGGTGATGACCCGGTCGATGTGTCCGCCGAGTTGCGCGACATTGCCGGCAATGATGTCGTCATCGGTGTTGGAGACGATGCACAACTTGAATCCCATTTCCTTGAGCTTCGCGAGCGTCCCGATCACTTCCGGGAACGGCGGCATCTGCGGGATCGCCCCGGCCAGGCGCTGGCTGTCCTGGCGCGCGCTGGCCAACCCCAACTCCTCCAGGGCCAGGTGCAAACCGAGCGTGCTCAGTTGGCGGAACGAGCGATGCGGCGGCGTCTGCTCCAGGCGATGTTCCTGCCGGTCGTACACCTCGATCAGTCGATCGACATCAACGGCGTGATCACCTTTGTCGCGCAGAATCTCGGCGGCCACGACCTTCAAGCCTTCATCCCACTGAATCAGCGTGCCATAGCAATCGAAGGTCAGCCATTCGGGGCGCGGGGTGTTTTTGAGCGTCATGGTCGTATCCTCTGAAGGGTGACCTTCAGATTACGAGCCCTTAGTGATAGTGTGAAATTAAATTAATATCTATCCGTCAGTGGCAAATCAAATATCAAGGAAACCGCCGTGCTCGACCTCGAATTGCTCAAGACCTTCGTCTGCGTGGTCGATGAAGGCAGCTTCACCCGCGCCGCCGAGCGGGTGCATCGGACCCAATCCACCGTCAGCCAGCAGGTTCGCAAACTGGAAGAACTGGTCGGCAATCCTTTATTGCTTCGCGACCGAACCGGGCAGAACGTCAACGTCACCGAGCATGGCGAACTGCTGATTCACTACGCACGACGCTTGCTGGCCTTGTCCTCGGAGGCGTTGGAAGCCCTCGCCAGCGACCTCGATCTGGAGATCCTGCGCATCGGCGTGCCGGAAGACTTCGACGCCCGGCGCATGGCGCTTATCCTCGCCGGGTTCAATCGGGCCAGGCCGCAGGCGCGCCTGGAAACCGTCAGCGGCATGAGCACCGATCTCAAGCAGAAACTCGCCACGGGTGAGATTGACATCGCACTGGTCAAGCGCGAGCCGGACAGCGGGCCGTGCTGGGCGGCCTGGCCGGAAGTGCTGGTGTGGGTCAAAGGTGTCGGCGTCGACTCTGCCAACGGGGTATTGCCCTTGGCACTGTTTCCGCAGGGGTGCATTTACCGGCAGCGGGCAATCCGCCTGCTGGATGTGGCGCAACGACCCTGGCGGGTTGCGTTCGGCAGCCATAGCCTGACGGGCATTCAGGCCGCGGTGGCGTGCGGACTGGGCGTCTCGGTGCTGCCTGCTTCGGCGGTATTGCCTGAGCACAGTGTATGCACCGATCTGCCCGAACTGCCGCCGACGGAGTTGGCGTTGATCAGCGGCGAAGGCGCACTGACCGGGTTGCAACGGGCATTGGTGGGTTTTTTGCGGGAGGAGTTGGACAAGGCGTGAAAATTGGGGGCCTGAAGTGCACCCACTTCAATAAAGCACGCACAACTGTCAGATCAACTTGTCGATCTCATCCACCATCACCCGGGGAACGAGGTCCGCCGGAATCCGAGAGGACTTCTGACGGGTTATTTATCGCCGCCGAAAAACATCTCGAGCCAGGAGAGCTTCGACGCCTTGGTCACAAAATGCAGTTCGCCCTGCGGCGTAACCGTCAAATGCCTGATGTGGTCTTCCGACAAGGCAACACGCTGGCTGATGCGCATGGCTTCTGAAAACAGTTCAGGTTGCTTTCGGGAAAAGTCTAGATCCGTGCAGGCATAAAAGAACGGTTTGACAGCCGACCCGATGAACATCGAGATGGCCCCGTTCATGGTAATCATCGGAACGCCGGCATATTTCTCAAACGGAAACTCTTTAGCAGAGACCCCCGAGGCGATGACAAAAACAGCACCTTTTTGAATGTTGCGGCAATCATCCAGGTCATGCACATGAAGCGGACCTGTGGCGCGTGATGATTTCTTTTGCGCAACATCCATTTTCAAACTCCCTGTCCCACTGGGTCGTTCTCAATGACTATTTGCATCCCGCGTATAGGGGACAGACTTTTTTAACCAAGCCTGATCCCCTACTGCTGACTCGGCCCCGCCGCCACCACCGAACCCGCCGAACCCGCCGAACCCGCCGATGTGTGTAAATCCAGTACCGGCATTTGCGAAGGCCGATTCAATGCGCGCAACACCGGCGCATCGTATCCATACACGTCAGGCTTGAACGCCACCCGACCATCACTGCCCAGATCCACGGTCCAGTACGCCAGCAACACCGGCACTTTCACCGGAAGCCGGATGTTCTCGGTCTTGCCGTTAGCCAGTTGCTTTTGAATGCCTTCGCTATTCCAGCGGACCGGGTCATTGAATAACAGCTCCACGAGTTGCAGCGGGTTCTCTACCCGAATGCAGCCCGAACTGGTGGCACGGACGGTTTTGGCAAACAGCTCGCGGTGCGGTGTGTCGTGGAGGTAAATCGCATAGTCGTTGGGAAACCGGATCACCACCTGACCGAGCGAGCTGTCAGGCCCGGCGTCCTGACGCAGGACGAGACCGCGCGGATTGCTCCAGTCAACGGTCGACGGATCAAGCACATTGCCTTCTCGATCAAGCACGCGAATCCGGTTGGCGGCGAGGTAACCTGGATCGTTCTGAACTTTTGGCAACACATCCTGCTTGAGGATCGTCGGCGGCACGGTCCAGGTCGGGTTGAACGTGATGTAAGAAATCTCGGCCTGAAATACCGGAGTATTGCGCACCGGTTTACCGACCTGCACCCGAGAACGCCAGATCGGGTGACCGTCGCGATACATCGCAACCTTGTAGCCGGCGATATCCACGATGACGAACGTGCCCTGAAGTTTGTAAAGCAGCCAACGCGCCCGTTCCATGTTCACCCGCACCTGATCGATGCGCGCGTCAACGGACACATTCAGCGCGGCCAACGTCGCCGCGCCCGCCATACCATCGGCCCCAAGGTATTGCTCGGTTTGATACTTTTTCACGGCAGCGGTGACGGCGGCGTCGTAATTCGTCCCGCGCGTAATTCGCGGATCAAGAAAACCACCTGCAGCCAACCTTGCCCGCAACTGCGCGACAGCGGGTTCGTCCATGCCAGGCTTGAGGGAATGGCCTTCAGCAACCTTCGGCCAGCCGCCCATGTCACGAACCTTGCGCAGTTGCGCCAAGGCTTGACGCAAGCCAACGTAAACCGCTTCCTGCGGCGGCGCCTGAGCAAAGGCCCGGGCGACATCATGGTTGTCGAGGGCGGCGAAAAAGTTATTGACGTCGGCGCGGGGATCGACGCCCGACGGGTCGAAATTCCAATGGATGTCGAGCCGCGAAGGATCGACTTTGCCCCGCCGCAATTGCAGCAGTGCGGTGATGAACGTATGAGTCGTCGCCATATCAAAGGCTGCCCGTTGCTCGGGCGTGGCCGGCGTGACCTGCATTGCTGACTGAGACCTGACCAGTTCATCAATATGGAAATCCGCCGGGTTCAGACCGTCGAACTGTGTATCGTTCAGGCTTTTGATTAACTGGGTAACGTCGCTGTCATTGGACCAGGCCGCTCGATAGGCGCGATGCGTATAAAAATCCATCACCAGGCGGCTGACATCCACCCGCCGATGGCGCGGTGAAGTGAGCAACGGTGGAAATGCGGTTTTCAGCGGAGCAAGCGTGGCCTGAATCGCCTGTGCGACATTATCGTCCGCTGCGGCCTCGATAACGGTGCTCGGCTCAATTGTCAGCTCAATCGGCGAAGTTTCGGCGATTGCTGCACCGCTGATCAGAAAGCCCATAAAAAAGATGCGGCTTATGACGAATAACCTTGTTAACTGCCCCATAGATAATCCTTAATCTCCCGCATTCAACGGCTAGCTTTCCACACACTGCTAGACTCGAAACTATCATGATGAGACATCTATATGGCGCCAGAACGCTTCGGCCTCCTACTCACGGCACTGCTACTGACGATAACGTCAGTACCGTCAGCCTACGCCGATTCGCTCGCGGCCGCCCTCATCAAAGCGGCCCCCAATGCTAACGCCAAGGTAATTGGGCTGGCCGTACGTGCATCCCAGTGCAGCATTGCTCAAGGCAAAGCACCTGTCCAAAGACTCGCCGTCATCGACTACTCTCTGCCTTCGACCGAACAACGGTTGTGGGTGTTCGATTTAAAGAAGCGCAAGTTGCTGTTTCATGAACTGGTGGCCCACGGGCGCAACAGCGGCGAGAACATGGCCGTCAACTTCTCCAACCAGAATGAAAGCTTTGCCACCAGTATCGGCTTGTACCGCACTCAACAGAGCTATGTCGGACAGAACGGCTATTCGTTGCGCATGGAAGGCCTGGAAGCGGGTTTCAATGACAATGCGTTTGACCGGGCAATCGTGATTCATGGCGCACCTTATGTCAGCCCGGTGCTCGCCCGTGCAAATGGACGGATTGGCCGAAGTTTGGGCTGCCCTGCCGTACGGCCGGCGATTGCTCATCGGCTGATTGATTCGATGAAGGATGGGCAGTTGTTGTTTTCGTATTACCCGGATCAGCGTTGGTTGAAGTCTTCTTCGTATATCAATTGCGGCAGCGGCACTGTAGCGGATGCGTCCAGGCCGAATAAGATCTGATAAAAAAAGGGCAGCCGGTCAGGTTGCCCTACTTCGTAACACTACATCCCCTTCATTGAATTCATGTCATGCGTCGCAGTAGCGCAAACCACCTGCGCAGCCTTTGCTACGGGGGCAGCCACGCTTTTTTTAAGACAAAAAGGCGCGCGCTCGCAGACAGACATGACGCAAGGCAAAACCTGCATTACCTTGAACGAGTTACGATTACGCTTACATCACGACAGGGAATCGAAA
This sequence comes from Pseudomonas sp. ANT_H12B, assembly GCF_008369325.1. Classification (GTDB taxonomy): domain Bacteria; phylum Pseudomonadota; class Gammaproteobacteria; order Pseudomonadales; family Pseudomonadaceae; genus Aquipseudomonas. Next base: position 303,324 of record NZ_VOBI01000004.1, read on the forward strand.
TGAGTAAAGCAGACGAACTCGCCACGAAACTGAAACAAACCCGGCAGACCAGCGGTGATCATGCAATCGACAGTTGGCCCGTCCAGGTCTACGAGCTGTATCACCAGATCGAGGTGTGGCTGTCGCCACTGACCGAAGTGGGCCTGATCCTGCGGCGCAATTCCACTCATGTGATCGAAAGCAAACCGGACGGGGAAATTTTCGACTATGCCATCGACCAATTGATCATTGAGGGCAACAGTCACACGCTTACTTTCGATCCTGTCGCGCGCTTTACTGCGGATGGCGAGGGACGTGTCGAAGTCCACTCCAAAGGCAAAGAACTAGCGCTGCTGCGAACCGTGGATGAGCATGGCGAGACGCATTGGTGGCTGCAGACCATCGAGAGTTCGGGGCAACAACCGGACGCAGTAGCGCTGACTGAGCACAATCTGCTGGCGGTGGTGCAAGAAGGGCTGGAGCTCTAGACCCACGCCACTACACCAACTGCGTTTTGCACCCTACTCCCTCACAAAAGCCCGAGAACAATGAAGAACATAAAAAACACGATGATGCTCGGTGGCCTGCTCGCTCTATCCCTTGGCGTCCAGGCACAGGAAGGCCCTTCACATCTGGACAGCGTCATCCAAAAAGGCCAACTGCGCGTATGTACGACCGGCGACTACAAACCCTATACCTACAAAGCCGAGGACGGCGAATACAGCGGGATCGACATCGCCATGGCTCGCTCGCTGGCTGACAGCCTCGGCGTGAAAGTTGAGTGGGTGCAGACCACCTGGAAAACCCTGATGCCCGACATGTTGGCGGGCAAGTGCGACATTGGCGCCGGCGGGATCTCGGTCACGCTGGAACGTCAGAAAAAGGCTTTCTTCAGCACCACGCTGGATGTCGACGGCAAGGTTCCACTGGTGCGCTGCGAAGATCAGGCGCAGTACCAGACCGTCGAGCAAATCAACCAGCCTTCGGTTCGCTTGGTTGAACCGGCGGGTGGAACTAACGAGGCGTTTGTTCACGCGTTCCTGCCCAAGGCGCAGTTGCGGCTGCATGACAACGTGACGATCTTTCAGGAACTGCTGGATAAGAAGGCTGACGTAATGATCACCGATGCTTCGGAGGCGTTGTATCAGCAGAAGCTAAAACCCGGTTTGTGCGCGGTGAATCCGAGCCATTTCATGCAGTACGGCGAAAAGGCCTACTTGCTGCCCCGCGACGATATGACTTGGAAGTTGTATGTGGATCAGTGGCTGCACCTGGCCAAGGTGACGGGGAATTACCAGAAAGTTTTGGGCCAGTGGATAGCGACGCCCGAGTCGAAATAGCCTGTTATTCACCGCTACATTTTCCATGTAGCTGCTGGCGAAGCCTGCGTCCGACTGCGAAGCAGTTGCCAACCCAAAGCACACGGCACATCAGGCAAAACGCAAAACGGCGGAAATACTTCCGCCGTTAATCGTCGTGCAACAACCCCGAACCGTACTCGCCGAAGCTGTTGCCGAGCGCACTGCCATGGAAATTCATCTTATTGGGGTTGTTGGTAGGCCCCGGACCAAAACCGGCAGACGGCAGGGTGGCTTCCGAGTATTCGCTATGAGTGCTTGCACCCGAACAGGCGCTCAATAGCAACGCACCACCGACCAGCACGACTTTTAAGAGATTCGAGATCATTTTTCAGTTTCCTGTGGGTTGGAAGCGCGGTGACCTTAGGTCGTTATGCTATGCCGCATGACCAACAGGCATTATGAAATTTGGCTGGGCGACAGCGTTGGTTCAGGTAGCGATTGCTTGAGGCAAAAAAGGGTGTTCCCCGGACAAACTGTCAAAAGAGCAACGTCCTACACGACTCTGGGAATTGTCCGTACACTTGCGCATTGCTGTGCCTTTGTCACGAGGCCTATAGTCCACCCAACGCCAAAATGGCGTGTCGGGTTTGGCGACTCGATGGCAATTGAACTGAAACCTTCGAGCATTTTCGGAGCGTTTCGGAACGCACTTAGCTGCCTGTTTTATGGTGGCTGTGCGCGGGAGACCTTAGGGTCTGCCGGTTTCTCCATTGCCCGGTTCGCCAACCCGCGTACGGCTACCACCCATTCGTTTGGCGACGATTGAGTAGTAGTTTTCTCAAATTAATGGAGCTTCACATGAAAGAATTTATGGCTTTAACCAGCAACGCCGACGACCTTCCCTCGCTGTATGTAAACACCACCCAACCGCTGCACTCACTGCTTAGCACCGCACGCTACCGAATTGGTGCGGTAACGCAGATCCTGGAAAACCTCGCGATGCGCGGCGACATCACCACGGACTCGGTGATTCTCAGTGACTTCGCAATGCTTTGCTGCATACCGTTGCGCGATGGCTGTGATGTGCTGGATGTCATTGCTCGACGTATGGATGCGCAACCGTCCTGACGTCACAACGGGGCGCCCTCCTCGGACGCCCCTTCGGATTTATGGAAGCTGGCAGCGAAAAGAAGTTCCGCGTAAATGCCCCCAATCACCGCCACACCCGCGCCGCTTCTCCGTAGCCCCGATTACCTCTTATGCCGTTGTTCAGATGCCCTGAACAACAGCAAGACTCGCCTAAGCCCCGCAACCCCAATCCTGATAAACTCCCCACCTCCCAGCCTCACCCATCTCAGAATCGCCAATGCCCCCAATCACCGCCACACCCGCCCCGATCTCCCGCCGCTTCTCCGTCGCCCCGATGATGGATTGGACTGATAGGCATTGCCGTTTTTTCCTACGCCTACTCTCCAAGCACGCCCTCCTCTACACCGAAATGGTCACCACCGGCGCGCTCCTCAACGGCGATCACGACCGCTTCCTGCGTCACAACGAGGCCGAACACCCGCTCGCCCTGCAGCTCGGCGGCAGTGTGCCGCTGGACCTGGCGATGTGTGCGCGCATGGCGCAGGACCACGGCTACGACGAGGTGAACCTGAATGTCGGCTGCCCGAGTGATCGGGTGCAGAACAATATGATCGGCGCTTGCCTGATGGGGCATCCGCAGTTGGTGGCCGATTGTGTGAAGGCGATGCGCGATGCGGTGTCGATTCCGGTGACGGTGAAGCACCGTATCGGGATTAATGGGCGGGACAGTTACGAGGAGTTGTGTGATTTCGTCGGCACGGTTCGGGATGCCGGGTGCACGAGTTTTACGGTGCATGCACGGATTGCGATTCTGGAGGGGTTGTCGCCGAAGGAGAATCGCGATATTCCGCCGCTGCGTTATGACGTGGCGGCGCGGTTGAAAACAGATTTTCCGGAGTTGGAGATTATTCTCAACGGCGGGATCAAGACGCTGGAAGCCTGTCACGAACATTTGCAGACGTTCGACGGCGTTATGCTGGGTCGCGAGGCTTATCACAACCCTTATGTGATGGCTGAGGTGGATCAGCAGCTGTTCGGCAGCACGGCGCCGGTGATCAGCCGGGCTCAGGCACTGGCGCAATTGCGACCTTATATAGCGGCGCACATCGATGCGGGTGGTTCGATGCACCATATCACTCGGCATGTGCTGGGGCTGGGCACCGGGTTTCCCGGGGCGCGCAAGTTTCGGCAGTTGTTGTCGGTGGATATTCACAAGGCTAAAGAGCCTTTGGTACTGCTGGATCAGGCGGCAGAGTTGCTTGAGGGGCGTTAACGGTCGCTTGGGTTGAACCTGTGGTCTGATTTGGCATCGTATTTACCGATACCGCGCCCCGCCTTTCAAACATCCGTTTTCCGGTTGTTTCCGCTGGGGCCGTCCATACGTACACGCACCCTTGAGTGGCTGTCAGCGCTCGGGTAATGTCAACAGACCCATAGGACAGAGCACGCCCATGACTTCCAAGCTGGAACAACTCAAACAAATGACCACCGTGGTTGCCGACACCGGCGACTTCGAAGCTATCGCTCGCGTTAAACCCGTGGACGCCACCACCAACCCTTCTCTGCTGCTCAAAGCGGCGGCCATTCCCGGTTATGCCGAGTTGCTGAACGCGTGCGTCAGTGACTGCAACGGCGATGTCGGCTTGGCCAGCGACCGTTTTGGTGTCGCGGTAGGGCAAGAAATCCTGAAAGTGATCCCCGGCCGCATTTCCACCGAAGTGGATGCACGTCTGTCGTTCGACACTGACGCCGTATTGAAGCGCGCGCACCGTCTGATCGACCTGTACGACAAGGCCGGCATTGGCCGCGACCGTGTGCTGATCAAGATCGCCTCTACCTGGGAAGGCATCCGCGCCGCCGAGACGCTGGAAAAAGAAGGTATCCAGACCAACCTGACCCTGCTGTTCTCCTTCGCTCAGGCTGCCGCTTGTGCCGACGCTGGAGTATTCCTGATTTCGCCGTTCGTGGGTCGTATCTACGACTGGTACAAAAAGGCCAACGGCAACGACTACACCGGCGCGGATGATCCGGGCGTGCAGTCGGTAACGCGCATCTACAACTACTACAAGGCCAATGACTACAAGACCGTTGTCATGGGCGCGAGCTTCCGTAATCTGAATCAGATCGAGCAACTGGCCGGTTGCGACCGCCTGACCATCAGCCCCGATCTGCTGGAAAAACTGGCCGCGGATACTGGCAAGCTGGAGCGTAAGCTGGCACCGGGTCATACCGGTGAAGCGCGTCTAAGCCTCAATGAAGCGCAGTTCCGTTGGTTGTCCAACGAGGATGCGATGGCGACCGAGAAACTGGCTGAAGGTATTCGTCAGTTCGCTCGCGACCAGGAAAAACTCGAAGCATTGCTGCAAGCCAAGCTCTGATCCACCAAGAGCAAACGCAAAAGGGCGAACCCTCACAGGTTCGCCCTTTTTTGTATGCGCTCAGTTATGGAATCAGTGACGCTCCAACGCATTCACCAAATCATGGAACGCTTCACGATTGGAGTCGTTCAGGCCCATGAGGATCTTGTGCGCTTCGAGCACTTTGATCCGCACCACTTCTTCGGACTGATCCTGGTCTGGCAGGTCGGTCAGGCACTCAGGGCAGGGGATCGGACGGTCAACGATGTTGAACACCTGCTCGAAGCCCATGGACTGCAACAGACGGGTGATGTCTTCGTGGGTGGTGACAACGGTCGGCAGCAGGCCGACCTTTTGCCGCGACAGGATCGACAATTTGGCCAGCAGGCCAAGGGTGGTGCTGTCGATGCTGCGGGTTTCGGTCAGGTCAATCACGATTGCGTTGAAGTTCAACGCGGTGAAGATCCGCTCAATAGTCGCATCCAACGCCGAACACAGGGTCAGGCGAACTTCACCGACGAACTTCAGGACGAAGGTGCCGTCCTGCTCGGCGAACTGGATTCTACCGGTACTCATTAAAGATTCCTGCTCAACACCAACAGGGCGATATCATCCGGCATCTCCCCTAGCGTGGCCAATCCAAAAACCTGCCGCAGACCATCCAGGCTGCCGCCCGCTGCCTTGACCCGTTGGGGCAAAGCCGCCTCTTTTTCTTTGAGTGTAGGTTCTGGCAAAAGGTCCAGAATGCCATCGGACATCAACGTCAGGCTGAACGTCGGCGGCAGTTCCAGTACGTGATCTTCGTAGGTGGCTTCATTGAAGAGGCCCACCGGCAGACCACGTCCTTCCAGATAACGAACACTGTCTGGCGTGTACAACACAGGCAACGGCAAATGACCACCGATGCTATAGGTCAACAAACCTGTCTCCTCGTCGATGACTCCACCGACCATTGTGACGTGTTTACCCAGCTTACAACTGATCAGGCCTCGGTTGATATGACCAAGGACCTCTGAAGGCTTGAATTCCGGCAATGTACCGCTGCGCTTGGATTCGAACAGCAAACGCGTGGTCATGAACTTCAGCAGCACCGTAACGAAGGCTGAAGAGGCGCCATGGCCGGAAACGTCCGCCAGGTAGAAGGCTACCCGACGCTCGTCAACCCGAAAGTAGTCAACGAAATCACCCGACAAGTACAACGACGGGATGATCTGATGAGCAAACTGGAACTCGTCGATGGTCCAGGGACTGACCGGCAGCATGTTCATCTGCACCTGGCGACCGGCGTTCTGGTCTTCCTGGAGCAGGTTCAGGCTGGCGGCGAGCTCGCGGTTGGCCTTTTCCAGCTTCTCGCGGTAGCGCTGGTTTTCCAGCAGCAGACGCGCACGATCCAGGGCCCGGCGCACAGAGTGCTCGAGCACAGCCAGATCTTCGAGAGGCTTGATCAGATAGTCCGCCGCGCCAAGGCGCAGGGCCTCGACCGCGTCATTCATCACGCCGGCGCCCGAAACCACGATCACCGGGGTTTGCGGCGACCGCTCGGTGACCTGACGGATGAGTTCGAGTCCGCCCATCTGCGGCATGCGCAGATCGCAGATGACCAAGTCGGGCTTGTCTTGCTCGAATACCTGAAGACCCTGCTGGCCATTGCTGGCCTGCAAGACGCTGAAACCACTGTCTTCCAAATAGGCGGCGAGGCTCGCGCGCACTACTTCGTCATCATCGATTATCAGCAGCGTGGCACTGGTTTTTGGCATGTGGGCAAACGGCGCCAGAATTAGGTTGGCGTAGCAGGCAGGGGTTTTGTCCCGGCTCACACTACTGGATTCGCTTTCTAGCCTCTCTGCTGCACTGTTTTCGAGCGCTTGCCCTACACACAGGTACACCAGAGGTGCCCTTCTAAGGCGCAGACGGTACTCCCATCCGCGGGGCGTTTCAAGCTCACGCCGATGGTCGCTTGACGTCTTTCCATTTCAAATCACCGGGAGTTATAAGAACGGGTAAAACCGTAACTCAATGGAAGGTTCCAGCGGATGAGTCGAACCGCCCAAGTCAAACAAAAGAAGGCGACCCAATGGCCGCCTTCTGCGTTTTACCGGTCGGATCAAAAATCGTCTTCGACCTGGCCGTCTTTGACTTTGAATTCGCGGTTCTGCAGATACGCATTGCGAATGAAGATGTACTTGTCGCCGCTGATCAGCTTCTCGCTCGACAACAGGCTGGCGCGGGTATCGACGATGTTCAGGCCGAAGATCGAATTACGAACCGGCACGTCGTTGATGTAACGGTACGGGCCGGTGTAACCGTCGATGTACTTGGAAGGCGCGTCACGCAGGGTGCTTGGGCCCAACAGCGGCAGCATTACGTAAGGGCCGCTGCCTACGCCCCAATAGCCGAGGGTCTGGCCAAAGTCTTCGTCGTTACGTTGCAGGCCCATCTGCGTGCCCACATCGAAGAAGCCCAGCAGGCCGAAGGTGGTGTTGAAGATCAGGCGTGCAGTGTCGACGCCAGCGGCCGCCGGTTTGGCTTGCAAGACGTTGTTGGCAAGGTTGGTAACATCACCGACGTTGCGGAACATATTGTGGATGCCGTCTTCAAGAAACTGCGGCGTGACGAACTGATAGCCCTGGGCCAAAGGCTTCAGTGCATAGGTATCGAGAACGTCGTTGAACTTGTAAATCGGACGGTTGATGCTTTCCCAAGGATCATCTTCAGAGGCTGCCTGAGCAACGAACGGAACCAGCAGCACACTGGCGCACACACAAAGCTGAGCTAGATGATTGCTCCAGCGCATAGAAAACTCCTTGGATTGTACTGGCGCGGGCACTGGGCCCAAGCGATAAGCTGGCTAGTATAAGACGGAAAAGTCGCTTTAGGCAGCATCGCGCGAGGCATCCTGTAGACGATGCGCGATGACTGTGAGCGATTCACATCAGTGTCACTCAACTGTCACCATCACCCCCTAGCCTTGAAGCTATTTCAGGGACGTTGATATGCCGCACGCCGAAACCTTGCCCCTCGCTGCACCCAGCCTGACCGCCGTGCTGTTCGGTCTCAGTGGTTGCCTGGTGGATTTCGGCGCACGCACGCGCTCGCACGGCAGCCACACTGCCGAGCACGCCGAGGTCACCCCCGGCGCTTTGGATAGCCTGCGCAGCTTGCAGCACCAGCAGATACCCTGCGCCTGGCTCGATGAACTGCCCCCAGTCCTCAGCCATTCCCTGGCCACCGCACTGCCGGAATGGATCAAATCTTCGCAACACCCCGCAACAAACAATCCATGGCCGGCACCGCACGCTTGCTGGCAAGCCTTGATGCTGTTGAATGTCGAACGGCTCGATGGTTGTGTGCTGGTCAGCGGCGAACCGCGGCTGCTGCAATCGGGGCTGAATGCCGGAATGTGGACGATTGGCCTGGCGTCCTGTGGCTCACTCTGCGGGCTGGCACCCAATGAATGGCAGGCACTGACCCAACAGGAACGCGAACTCAAACGCGGCAAGGCGACGGTGCAGTTGTTCGGTCTGGGCGTGCACTCGGTGATCGACCACCTCGGTGAACTCGATACCTGCCTGGCAGACATCAGCCTGCGCCGGTTCAAGGGCGAAAAGCCCTGATCGAGATCATGCAGGTTGCGCGCGAGTGGATTAATCTAAAGGTCAGCCATAGACCTTTGGCGTGCCGCTGCGGTCTATGCCAGTGCCTATCGATAAAAGGAAGAACGCCATGCCTGCCCGCGAACTGCAAGAACAGCTCAATACTCTGCGCGAGCAATTGGAACAGAACCCACCGCTGACGGAAGCCGAGCGCGAGGACCTGCACGCGCTGATGCAACAGATCGAACTCGAACTTGAGCTCGAAACCAAAACCCAGGACTCCAGCCTCTCCGACAATGTGAACCTGGCCGTCGAGCGCTTCGAACTCGAACACCCTACCCTTGCCGGCACCTTGCGCAACATCGTGCAAACCCTGGGCAACATGGGGATCTGAACCCGCCGGATACAAAAAAGCCCTGCTATTGATAGCGGGGCTTTTTATTGTCTGCGATTTGAAATGCAATCCCCAGTGGGAGCGAGCTCGCTCGCGATGGCTAAGTATCAGTCCGCATCAATGTTGAATGTGCCGACCTCATCGCGAGCAAGCTGGCTCCCACATTGGTTCTTTATTGGCGGACCAGCCGGTGATTCGGCAGTTGCACTTCTTCAGTGCTGCGATACGGGTTGATATCCAACCCGCCGCGACGCACATACCGCGCATACACGGTCAATTTTTCTGGCTTCAGCAGCCGTTGCAGATCGAGGAAAATCCGTTCCACGCACTGTTCATGGAAGTCCGAATGCTGACGGAAGCTGACGATATACTCCAGCAAGCTCGCATGATCCAGCGCCGCGCCACGGTATTCCACCGCCACGCTGCCCCAGTCTGGCTGACTGGTCACCGGGCAGTTGGATTTAAGCAAATGGCTGTGCACGCGCTCTTCAACAATGCGCGACTCATCGCAGCGCAGCAGTTCCGGACGCGGATGCTCATAGTTGCTGACACTGATATCCAGATCATCAATGCACACGCCCGGCAACGCCACGACGCCTTCTGCCTCGACCTCTTTCAGGCTGCGAATCCGCACGCCAACCGGTTTACCGGCAGCAGCCGACAGGTCTTTGGCCAGCGTCGTTTCAAGGCTTGCAGTATCGGCAAACGGCGATTGGTTCAGGGAGTTCAAATACAGTTTGAACGACTTCGATTCGATGATATTTGGCGAATCCGCCGGGATGCTGAATTCGCCAATCGCCACCACCGGCTTGCCCGACGGCAATAGCCACGACAGCTCGAAGCAGTTCCAGAAGTCGACGCCTTTGTAAGGCAGTGTTTCAGCCGTCAGGCCCAGCTCGGCCCATTTCGCAGTGCGCGGGATAGGGAACAGCAATGATGGCGTGTAGGTGGCGATGTATTCGCTGGACTTGCCCAGCGGCGAGTGTTCGGCTGCGGGATGCATGGCGGAAACCTGACTGAAGAATCAGCGGATTCTACCAGCCTTTGCTCCCGCCTTTGAGTGCTTACTGACTGACAGTCAACTTGCCGACCATACCCGCCTGGTAATGACCGGGGATGTTGCAGGCAAATTCGAGGTTGGTGGTTTTGGTGAAGGTCCAGGTCAACTCGGCTGTTTTGCCCGGTTCCACCAGTACGCTGTTCGGGTCATCATGCTTCATTGCATGCCTTTCCATACCAGCCATAGAGCCGTGGTCCATTTCCTTCATGCCTGTAGGTGTAAGCATGCCGCTCTGCTGCATCTTTATCATTTCCTGCTGGTGCTTGGCATGCATCGCCGCGTCACCCAGGTTGAATTCGTGCAGTAACTGACCTTTATTCACCAGCACGAAACGCACTGTCTCCCCGGCCTTGATATCGATGGCCTTGGGCGTAAAGGACATGTCGCCCATCACCACTTCAATGCTGCGGGTCGCCTTGGCAGCCGGCGCCGGTTGACCGAAGTCATAGGTATGCCCCGGCGCGGCCTCCAGCTGCAAGCTGAGCACTAGCAAGCAACCGGCCAGCACCAGACGATTTCGCAAAAACATAGTCGCACTCCAACAAGATGAGGTTCAGCCTGTGGGAAACTCTAACCCGGTGCCGCTGCCAGCCACCTGACAGGCAGATTACAACTTTGTCAGGTTGGCCTGCACCGGTGTTGCCCACGGTATAAAGCTTTCGTTCCATTTGCCCTGAGTCGCCCATGAAACTGCTGATCGTCGAAGACCAAACGAAAACCGGCCACTACCTGCGCCAAGGCCTGACCGAGGCCGGCTTCAACACCGAACTGGTGGCCGATGGCAGCACGGGCCAGCATTTGGCCTTGAGCGGCGATTACGCCTTGTTGATTCTCGACGTGATGCTGCCCGGTCGCGATGGCTGGCAAATCCTGCAAGCGGTGCGGGGTGCTGGCCTGGACACGCCGGTATTGTTTCTTACAGCACGAGACGCAGTGGAGGACAGGGTCCACGGCCTCGAATTGGGCGCCGATGATTATCTGGTCAAGCCTTTCGCTTTTTCCGAATTGCTCGCCCGAGTCCGCAGCCTGTTGCGGCGCGGCAGTGCCACGTCACAGGAAACCAGCCTGCAACTGGCCGATTTACGCCTGGACCTGATCCGTCGCCGGGTTGAACGCAGCGGTCAGCGCATCGACCTGACGGCCAAGGAATTTGCCCTGCTGGAAATGCTCCTGCGCCGTCAGGGCGAAGTACTGCCCAAGTCGCTTATCGCTTCTCAGGTCTGGGACATGAATTTCGACAGCGACACCAACGTCATCGAAGTGGCGATCCGCCGTCTGCGTCTTAAGATCGACGATGATTTCCCAAACAAGTTGATCCACACCGTGCGCGGCATGGGTTACGTCCTTGAAGAGCGCCCCGCCTGATGCGTCGACTTTCGCTAAGCAGTCGTCTGGCGCTGCTGTTTGCCGCCTGCACCGCCGTGGTGTCGTTGTTTGCCGGGGTGCTGTTCAGCCGTGCCAGTGAGGCGCATTTCATTGAACTCGATCAGCAGTTGCTGGATGGCAAATTGATTGGTTTGCGCCGTGCGCTTCACGACCTTCAGTCGAGTGAAAGCGAAATCAACCTGGCCGATGAATTGAGTCGACAGGCTGATCTGTCGCTGCGAATCACCGGCAGCGACGGCACACGATGGTATGACAGCTCGACGCGTTTACCGAAGGAGTTGTCTCGTCAGCCTGGCCTGTCCACGGTGAGCGACGAAGGCACTGACTATCGTGTTTTGAATGCCCCGTTGTACCCCGAGCAACCCGACTCACCGCACCTGACCCTGCTGCTGGACATCACCCATCACCAGCATTTTCTGCAACGTATGCAGCGCCTGATCTGGTTGACAGTAGGTTTGTCGGCGCTGGCCACAGCCCTGCTCGGTGCCTGGGCGGCGCGCAGTGGGTTACTGCCGTTGCGGCGCATGAGTGCGGTCGCCAGCGGCGTTTCGGCACACTCGCTCAATGCGCGCCTGCCTGAAGAAAACATGCCGCCGGAACTCGCGGAAATGGCCCACAACTTCAACGCCATGCTCGGACGCCTCGACGACTCTTTTCAAAGACTCTCGGCGTTCTCCGCCGACATCGCCCACGAACTACGCACGCCATTGTCGAACCTGCTGACCCACACCCAGGTCACCCTCACCCGCCCACGGCCGATCGAGGATTACCGCGAAGCACTTCACAGCAACCTCGAAGAACTGCAATGGATGGCGCAACTGGTGAACGACATGTTGTACCTGGCCAAAGCTGACCACGGGCTGTTGATGCCAAAGTGCGAACCGCTGGAGTTGGCCACCGAAGTTGATTTCTTGCTGGATTTTTTTGCGCCACTGGCCGAGGACTCGCAGATCGGATTGAGTCGCGAAGGCAATGCCCTCTTTAAAGGTGATCGCAACATGTTGCGTCGAGCCTTCTCCAATTTACTGGACAATGCACTGCGTTTTACACCACCTGCGGGCCAGATTCGGGTGTCTATTGTCGACGCGACTGACAGTGTGAGCCTACGTATTGAAAACACCGGGGATCGCATTTCCGGGACACTCCTGCCGCGGCTGTTCGATCGCTTCTATCGTGCCGACCCGGCACGCCGCAAAGGCACCAGTGAACACGCTGGCCTGGGGCTGGCAATTACGCTGTCAATTGTCCAGGCACATGGCGGCGAAATCACGTGCACATCCAGCGAGCAATGGACTTCGTTTATCATTCAATTCAACAAGTGCCCAAAGTAACCAATCACCATCACCACATATGCCATTACAAACACCTCCCCACTACGGACAACAAACCAAACTGTCTTGCGATATAGTAATTTAACTCTTGAACGAGAACTTACTAACACTTATCGAAAGAAGAACATCATGGAAGAAATAACAATCGCAACACCAGCAACTCCATCAGTCCGCCTGAGTACTTTCAATGCACAGCTGGGTAATCGCGGAGCTTTCGCCGATGACAGGCCTCGCATCGCAATCCTCGCCGGTGGCGGGCTGGCGCTGACCGCCACGCAAAACAACAGCTCGGCACCACACGGTCAATTGTTCTATTTCGGACTGAATCCAAACATTCGCAGCGGCACCCACACCATTCCCGGCCCGATGATTAAAAGCCTGGCCTATCAGGAAAGGAACAGGGACCTCGATAATCAGTGGACGGTATTCGGCGCAGTCAGCGGCACATTGACTCTGGAACTGAATCCAACAAACAAACGTTTCAAAGCGATGTGTAAGTTTATTGTTAAAAACAACAAAAATGAATCAATTGAGGGATCTGCCAATATGGATATTTATATTAGCGAGTGGCCAACAGCAACATAAGGTTGCGGCCACTTAGCGGGCAAGTTCCGCTCCAACAGGTTTACACTTTCCCCTGTCAGGGCGCGCGGTGCGGCGATCCGACTTGCCCGCGATGGAGATATCCGGGCTTACGAGTACCGCAGCGCGTGAGCCGGCTCGATCTTCGCCGCACGCCACGCCGGATACACCGTCGCCAAAAAGCTCAGAATGAAGCCGGCCGAGCAGATCAACAGCACATCCCCGCCTTGCAATTCAGACGGCAAATTACTGACGAAGTACACATCAGAACTGAAGATGTGCTGTCCGCTGACTCGCTCCATCCAGCCCACCAGTTCACTGACATTCAGCGCTGCAATCACACCAAGCACACCACCGATCAAGGTGCCGACAATCCCGATCACGGTGCCCTGCACCATGAAGATCGCCATGATCTGCCCCGGCGTGGCGCCGATGGTGCGCAGGATCGCGATGTCCGCGCCCTTGTCGTTCACCACCATGATCAAGGTCGCGATGATGTTGAACGCCGCCACAGCGACAATCATCAGCAACAGCAGGCCGATCATGGTTTTTTCCATCTTCATCGCGCTGAACAGACTGCCCTGGGTGTGGGTCCAGTCGTCAGCCTTGTACGCGCTACCCAACCCGCCAGCAATATCGCTGGAGACCTGCGGCGCAGCGTACAAATCCTTCACTGCCAAACGCACACTCTGCACCTGGTTTGGTTCCCAGTGCTGCATCTGCGCAGCATCGGCAACATGAATCAGCGCCATGGAACCGTCCAGCTCGGCACCGACCTTGAACACGCCGACCACGTTCAACCGCTGCATGCGCGGGGTGATGCCGCCCGGTGCAGTGCTGATTTCCGGCACGATCAGGGTGATCTTGTCACCGACGTTCAATCGGAAGCGGCGTGCGGTAATTTCACCGACCACCACGCCGAACTCACCCGGCTTCAAGGCATCGAGACGACCCTGAACAATGTGCTTGGCGACGATCGACACCTTGCCTTCCAGAGCCGGATCGACACCGCTGACCTGGATCGGCTGCATCGTGCCTTTGTAGGACAGCATGCCTTCCATCTCGGTGAACGGCACGGCCGCGGTCACTTCCGGATTTTTCATCGCGGCCGCAGCAACCGGCTGCCAATCATCAATCGGATTGACACCGACGATGGTCGCATGAGGCACCATGCCGAGGATGCGCGAGCTCATTTCGCGCTGGAAACCGTTCATCACCGAGAGCACCACGATCATCGCCAACACGCCGAGGGCGAGCCCGATCATCGAGGTCATCGAGATGAAAGAAACAAAGCGATTGCGGCGCTTGGCGCGGGTATAGCGCGCGCCGATAAAGATCGATAACGGTCTGAACATTCGCTGGGGCACCGTATAAAAATAAAAGACCCGGCGCACTTTTCAGTGACGTCAGGTTTCGGCCAATCAGATGGGTGTCAGGCAACCTTCTTGCAAATGCAGGACGCGATCCATCTGGCGAGCCAGGTTCATGTCGTGGGTCACCACCAAGAACGCAGTGCGCATCGAGGTGCTGAGTTCCAGCATCAAATCCTGAATGCCTTGGGCGGTGTGGGAGTCGAGATTGCCGGTTGGCTCATCGAGCATCACCAGACCTGGTTTGTTCACCAGGGCGCGGGCGATGGCCACGCGCTGACGTTCGCCACCGGACAGTTCCGACGGCTTATGTTCCAGGCGATGGCCCAGCCCTACCCGCTCCAGCAACGCGGTGGCACGCTGACGCGCTTCCGGGATCGCAGTTTTACCGATCAGCAGCGGCATGCAGACGTTTTCCAGCGCGGTGAACTCCGGCAGCAAGTGGTGGAACTGGTACACGAACCCAAGGGAACGGTTACGCAGCAATCCACGATTCTTCTCACTCAGTGCCGACAGTTCTTCGCCGTCGAGCCAGACGCTGCCCTTGGTGGGCGTATCGAGGCCACCTAGCAGGTTGAGCAAGGTACTCTTGCCCGAACCCGAGGTACCGACAATCGCCACGCGCTCACCCGGATGCAACTCCAGTTGCAGACCGGACAGAACCTCTACCGACTCCGGGCCTTCCTCGTAGGATTTGCCCAGGTTGCGGCAGCTCAAGATTGCTTTATCACTCATGCCCGACTCACTCATAACGTAGCGCCTCCGCAGGCTGGGTGCGCGCGGCACGCCAGGCTGGATACAGGGTGGCGAGGAAACTCAGGACCAACGCGGCGGCGCAGACCATCAATACGTCCTGGCTCTGCACTTGCGAGGGCAGGTAATCGATGAAGTACACGTCGGCGTTCAGGAATTTATGCCCGATCAGGCCTTCGAGGGCCGAGATCGCGGCGCTGACGTTCAGCGCAGCAAAGATCCCGACCACAGCGCCGATCAGCGTACCGATCACACCGATGACCGTGCCCTGGACCATGAAGATCGCCATGATCTGCCCCGGCGTGGAACCCAGGGTGCGCAGAATCGCAATGTCGCCCTTCTTGTCGTTCACCACCATCACCAGCGTGGAGATGATGTTGAAGGCCGCGACCGCAACGATCAGCAGCAACAGCAAACCGATCATGGCTTTTTCCATGCGGATCGCCTGATACAGATTGCCGTGGGTACGGGTCCAGTCACGCGCGTAGAAATGGTCTTCGCCGAGCTGCTGGGCGATGTTCCACGCGGTACGTGGCGCCTGGAACAGGTCGTCGAACTTCAGGCGGATGCCCTGGACCTGATCCGGTTTCCAGCGATGCAGCCTGGCCAGATCCTGAAGATTGGTGATGCCCAGATAGCCGTCGAGCTCACCGGCGCCAACATGGAAGATGCCGACCACGGTAAAGCGTTTCATGCGCGGGAACATCCCGGCCGGGGTGACGGTGACTTCCGGCGCCACGAACGTCAGCTTGTCACCGATCGCCGCGCCTAGCTTGGCCGCAGCCTTGTCACCGATGACGATGCCGAAACTGCCCGGCGCCAAATCGTCGAGTTTGCCCTGCTGCATGAAGTTATCAATGATCGAGACCTGCCGTTCCAGCGCAGGGTCGATGGCATTGAGCAGGACTTTGGAGACCTTGCCGTTATTGGTCAGCAAACCCTGCATCTGAGTGAACGGCGCAACGGCCGTCACCTGCGGGTTCTGCTTGACCTTGGCGGCCAGGCTTTGCCAGTCGCTGATCGGCTCGCCAGACTCGATGGTCGCGTGGGGCACCATGCCCAGCACGCGGGTGCGCATCTCATGATCGAAGCCATTCATGACCGAAAGCACGACGATCATCACGACTACGCCAAGGGCGAGCCCGATCATCGAGGTCAGGGAAATGAATGACACAAAATGATTGCGGCGCTTTGCACGGGTATAACGCGTGCCAATAAATACGAAGAGAGGTCTGAACATGTCGGGGCTTGTTCGGAGGGAAAAGGAACGTCCTTGTGGCGGGGGTCGATAACCAGCTTTACACTCAGACCACCGCCGCTACCATGGGTTCGCCATGTCGACATTAGATGAAGAAGATCGCCGCGAATACTACCGTATCGAGGACTCGATCGCACTGGAAATTCGGCCCCTGTCTGCTCCCGAAGCCGCAGGCCAGGAAGTGTTGCAGGATGCTTCCCCGCTCTTCAACTTGCTCAGCGAACTGCACCTGAGCGAATTCGAGTCGCAACACCTGTTGCGCCAGATCAGTGAACGCGACCGCAACCTGGCCGCATTCCTGAAATCCCAGAACAAACGCATCGACTTGCTGAGCCAGGTGGTCGCCGTAACCGTGCTCGGGCAGATCGGCGAGCCGCAGCCAGTCATCATTTCCGAAGGTGGCATCGACTTCCAGTACCCGACTCCGATTGCCGCGGGCGCACACCTGTCGGTCAAACTGGTACTGATGCCGCAAGCCCTCGGTCTGTTGCTGCGGGCACGCGTCACCCATTGCGATCCCAAGGGCGACGGCTATGACATCGGCACCGAGTTCGAGTACCCGACCGATGCCCAGCGCCAGTTGCTGGCCCGCTACATCTTGCAGAAGCAGGCCCAGGAACGACGCCTGGCCCGCGAACAAAACGAATCAGGCATTTAATTTAAGGAAGAACCGTGACCCTCATCTACGGCCATCGCGGCGCCAAAGGCGAAGCACCGGAAAACACCCTGACCAGCTTTCAGGAATGCCTCAAGCACGGCGTGCGCCGCTGCGAACTGGACCTGCATCTGTCCATGGACAACGAGTTGATGGTCATCCATGACCCGACACTCAAGCGCACCACCGACCGGCGCGGCAAGGTTGTTGAACACACAGCAAAGGAACTGGTGACCTACGACGCGCGCCAGGGTGGTCCCGGCTGGATCAAGCCGTGCCCGATTCCAACGCTGGAAGAGTTGTTCGAGAAATGCGATTTCGAGCACTGGCAACTCGAAGTCAAAAGCAATTCACGCACACGTGCCGTCACCACCGTGCTGGCGATTCGGGAAATGGCTCAGCGTTTCGGCATGGTCGACAAGGTAACGATCACCTCGAGTTCGCGGGAAGTGTTGAAAGCGGCGCTGGACCTGGTGCCAGACGTGTCCCGCGGACTGGTTGCCGAGTACGCCTGGCTCGACCCGCTGAAGGTCGCGCAGAGCTATGGCTGTGAGATTCTGGCGCTGAACTGGACCCTGTGTACGCCGGAACGCCTGCAGAAGGCGCAGCGTCAGGGGCTGCATGTGTCGGTATGGACAGTCAACGAGCCCGCGCTAATGCGCAGACTCGCCGACTTCGGCGTTGACAGCCTGATTACAGACTTTCCCGGTTTGGCCAGCGCCACTCTCGAGAATTGCTGAAATCGGTCTCCCCGGCCGGCTCAGGCCACCGGCCGGAGCCGCTCAAAAAAGCCGGTTGAGGCCATCGTACGCCGCTACCCGATAGGCTTCGGCCATGGTCGGGTAGTTGAACGTCGTGTTGACGAAGTACTTCAGCGTGTTCAAGTCGCCCGGCTGGTTCATGATCGCCTGACCGATGTGAACGATCTCCGACGCCTGATAACCGAAGCAGTGAACGCCCAGCACTTCCAGCGTTTCGCGGTGAAACAGAATCTTCAGCATGCCCTGCGGCTCGCCGGCGATCTGCGCACGCGCCATGCCTTTGAAGAACGCCTTGCCCACTTCGTACGGCACCTTGGCCTGAGTCAGCTCCTGCTCGTTCTTGCCGATCGAGCTGATCTCCGGAATGGTGTAGATGCCGGTCGGCACGTCGTTGACGAAGCGCCAGCTTTGGTTGTCAACGATGCTGCCAGCGGCCGAACGGCCCTGGTCGTGAGCAGCACTGGCCAGGCTCGGCCAACCAATCACGTCACCGGCGCCGTAGATGTTCGGCTTGCAGGTACGGTAGGCCTCGTCGACCTCGATCTGGCCACGGCTGTTGACCTTCACGCCGATGTTTTCCAGACCCAACTGATCGGTGTTACCGGTACGGCCGTTGCACCAGAGCAAGGCGTCGGCCTTGATCTTCTTGCCGGACTTGAGGTGCAGGATCACACCGCTGTCCACGCCTTCGACGCGGTCGTAGTCTTCGTTGTGGCGAACCGTGATGTTGTTGTTGCTGAAGTGATAGCTCAGGGCCTGGGAAATTTCCGAGTCGAGGAAGCTCAGCAGCTGACCGCGGTTATCCACCAGTTCAACCAGTACACCCAGACCGCTGAAGATCGAGGCGTATTCGCAACCAATCACACCGGCGCCGTAAACGATGAGTTTGCGCGGGGTGTGGCCGAGGCTGAGGATGGTGTCGCTATCGTAGATACGCGGGTGATGGAAATCGATGTCCACCGGGCGATACGGGCGCGAGCCGGTGGCGATGATGATGTGCTTGGCCACCAGTTTTTCGACCACACCGTTGGCGCAGACCACTTCGATGGTTTGCTCGTCGGCGAAGCTGCCGGTGCCGAAGAACACGTCGACGCGGTTACGGGCGTAGTAGCCGGTGCGCGATGCGACTTGTTTGGCGATGACTTTTTCAGCGCTTTTCAGCACGTCCGGAAACGAGAACCAGCGTGGTTCACCAATGGCCCGGAACATCGGGTTGGTGTTGAACTGCATGATCTGCCGGACCGAGTGACGCAGTGCCTTGGACGGGATGGTGCCCAGGTGAGTGCAGTTGCCGCCGACCTGGCGACGGCTATCGACCATCGCCACCTTGCGCCCTGCTTTGGCGGCGTTCATTGCCGCGCCTTCTCCCGCCGGGCCGGAACCCAGCACCACCACGTCGTAGTTGTAGACAGCCATGCGTACTCCTCAGAACAGGCCGCGGCGCCATCGGCACCTGCGGCTAAATCACGCCGATCTGCGGCGTGAAGGAACAATTTGGGGCCAGTACAGAACCCGGACACAGTCTATATAAGCGTCAACGCCGCGCACATTAACCCTTGGTCGCGTCGTAGGCTACTTTTGCCTGCGCTACAACGCCAGTCATCAATGTTAAATCGCCGTGATCACTCGGTTCTTCCGCCGCTCAAGCGTTCAAAAGCCTGATTGGTTCGTGTGACGAAACCTGTATCGGCACGAATCACAAAGAATGCACCGATGTCATGTTTTTCTGCGTAGTCCCAACCGCGCTCCGGGCCGAGAATCAACAACAGCGTCGATAATCCATCAGCCATCAGCGCCGAAGGATTAATCACCGTGACGGACGCCAGGTTGTGTGAGACCGGCGCAACGGTGCGGGCATCGAAGGTGTGGGAATAGCGCCGGCCATCCTGCTCGAAATAGTTGCGGTAGTCACCGGAAGTGGAAACGCCGTAGCCATCGACGGCGATGATGCGCTCGGCCACTTGTTGGTCGTCACGAGGTTCTTCCAGGGCAATGCGCCACGGCGAACCGTCGAGCTTCTTGCCGGCTGCCTTGAGTTCGCCGGTGGCTTCGACGAGGTAGTTGTGGATGCCCATCGCTACGAGTTTTGCGGCAATCGTGTCGACCGCATAACCGGCGGCGATGCTGTTGAAATCGACTTCGACCGCGGCATCCTTGCACAACTGATCACCGTCTATGCGCAAGTGCGCGTGACCGACTCGCAGCGTCGCCTCGGCAAGCGCTTCGGCAGTCGGGACTTTTTCCTCACGAGACTGCGGGCCGAAACCCCAAAGGTTGAGCAGCGGCTCCACGGTCAAGTCGAAGGAGCCTTCGCTTTGCTGCGACAGTTGCTCGCCGACGCGAACCAATTCCAGGATCGGCGCGGGCATTTTCTGACAGCGGTTGGCGGGCAAGTCGTTGAAGCGCTCGATGTCCGAGTCACTGCGGTAGGTCGACATTTGCTGGTCGACTTCAGCGAGGATTTTTTCGACCTGGATGCGGACTTCTGCGGGGGCTGGAAGACCGGCGTGGCGCACGTATTTGATTGAATACGTGCTGCCCATGGTCGGGCCGCTGAAGCTTTCCATGGAGTCGCTGTTGCCGCAGCCGGACAAGGCGCCGACCAGCATCACAATCCCAGCCCACCGTCTAGTTAACAAATCTTCATCTCCCCTAAAAACCGCGCCCGCCATTATGGGCTTCAGAGCGCATGGGAGCCAGATCTGCCTCATCTGCCTTTCAGACGCAAAACCTGCTCGCGCAAGTCCCTTCGCCACATAGGCCCGCACAGGCCAGCGTTTTCGAACAAGATTTACCAGAGTGAGTATCTACAAATGTCCTCCAACACGAGCAAAGGCAAGGCGATTTTTCGCGTTGTCAGCGGCAACTTTCTCGAAATGTTCGATTTTATGGTCTACGGCTTTTACGCCACGGCCATTGCCAAAACCTTCTTCCCTGCCGACAGTGCTTTCGCTTCCCTCATGTTATCGCTGGCCACCTTTGGTGCCGGCTTCCTGATGCGCCCGCTGGGAGCGATTTTCCTCGGTGCCTATATCGACCGCCATGGTCGCCGCAAAGGCCTGATCATCACATTGGCGATGATGGCTGCCGGTACGGTGCTGATCGCTTGCGTGCCGGGTTACGCCACATTCGGCGTGGCCGCGCCGCTGATTGTGCTGTTCGGTCGTCTGCTGCAAGGTTTCTCGGCCGGCGTGGAACTCGGTGGCGTGTCGGTGTACCTGGCCGAAATCTCCACCCCGGGCCGCAAAGGTTTCTTTGTCAGTTGGCAGTCTGCCAGTCAGCAAGCGGCGGTAGTTTTTGCCGGCCTGCTCGGGGTGGGTTTGAACCACTGGCTCAGCCCCGAACAAATGGGTGACTGGGGCTGGCGCGCGCCGTTCCTGATCGGTTGCATGATC
Source organism: Pseudomonas sp. ANT_H12B (assembly GCF_008369325.1). Taxonomy (GTDB): domain Bacteria; phylum Pseudomonadota; class Gammaproteobacteria; order Pseudomonadales; family Pseudomonadaceae; genus Aquipseudomonas. Next base: position 324,588 of record NZ_VOBI01000004.1, read on the forward strand.
GTTCCGGTGATCTTCGTGATTCGACGCTCGCTGGAAGAAACACCTGAATTCCAGGCGCGAAAATTCCGCCCAACCCTGAGAGACGTCATGCGTTCGATCAGTCAGAATTTCGGCATTGTCATCGCCGGCATGGCATTGGTGGTGATGACCACTGTGTCGTTCTACCTGATCACCGCCTACACCCCGACTTTCGGCAAAGCCGAGTTGCATCTGTCGGATCTGGATGCGTTGCTGGTGACGGTGTGTATTGGTCTGTCGAACTTCTTTTGGTTGCCGGTGATGGGCGCGTTTTCCGACAAGATCGGACGAAAACCCTTGCTGCTGGCAGCGACTATTCTGGCGATCCTCACCGCCTACCCTGCGCTTTCGTGGCTGGTGGCGAACCCTAGTTTCAGCCACTTGCTGATTGTCGAGTTGTGGCTGTCTTTCCTGTATGGCTCGTACAACGGCGCCATGGTGGTGGCGCTGACCGAGATCATGCCGGTGGAAGTTCGTACGACTGGCTTCTCTTTGGCCTATAGCCTGGCGACCGCGACTTTCGGTGGGTTTACGCCAGCGGCCTGTACGTACCTGATCCACGTGCTGGACAACAAGGCTGCACCGGGGATCTGGCTCAGTGGTGCGGCGGTGTTAGGGTTGATTGCGACGCTGGTATTGTTCAAAGGCAACCGGCATGAACTGCGCACGGCGCAAGCGGCGGTGGTCGGCGGCGCTTGATAGATCGCTCGCTCCAACAAGATCGTTCCCACGCTCTGCGTGGGAATGCCGCAATAGACGCTCAGCGTCCGCTTCGGCAGGGACGCGGAGCGTCCCGGGATGCATTCCCACGCGGAGCATGGGAACGATCACCGCACAAACAAAAACGCCCCGACCTAAGTCGGGGCGTTTTCATGTGCGGCTATCGCTTAGCGCGGGAATGCTGGCGGGTTTACACCGGCCATGTCTTCCATCACGCGAACCACCTGGCAGCTGTAACCGAATTCGTTGTCGTACCAAACGTACAGAACAACGCGGTTGTCTTGGCTGATAGTCGCTTCAGCGTCCACAACGCCGGCGTGGCGCGAGCCAACGAAGTCGGTGGAAACCACTTCCTGCGAGTTGACGAAGTCGATTTGCTTATGCAGATCGGAATGCAACGCCATGTAACGCAGGTAATCGTTCATCTCTTCACGGGTGGCGGCTTTCTCAAGGTTCAGATTGAGAATGGCCATCGACACGTTTGGCGTCGGAACGCGGATCGCGTTCCCGGTCAGCTTGCCGGCCAGCTCAGGCAGAGCCTTGGCAGCAGCGGTGGCAGCACCGGTCTCGGTGATTACCATGTTCAGCGCGGCGCTACGGCCACGGCGATCGCCTTTGTGGAAGTTGTCGATCAGGTTCTGGTCGTTGGTGTACGAGTGAACCGTTTCAACGTGACCGTTGATGATGCCGAACTTGTCGTTGACTGCTTTCAGCACCGGCACGATGGCGTTGGTGGTGCAGGAAGCCGCGGAAACAATCTTGTCATCAGCGGTGATTTCACCGTGGTTGATGCCGTGAACGATGTTCTTCAGCTTGCCTTTGCCAGGCGCGGTCAGAACAACGCGATCGATACCCGGGCAAGCCAGGTGCTGGCCCAGACCGTCGGCGTCACGCCATACACCGGTGTTGTCCACCAGCAGCGCGTCTTTGATGCCGTACTGGGTGTAGTCCACTTCAGTCGGGTTCTTCGCGTAGATAACCTGGATCAGGTTGCCGTTGGCGGTGATGGTGTTGTTGGCTTCGTCGATGGTGATGGTGCCATTGAACGAACCGTGTACCGAATCGCGACGCAGCAGGCTGGCGCGTTTGACCAGATCGTTTTCGGCGCCCTTGCGGACAACGATGGCGCGCAGACGCAGGCCGTCGCCACCACCGGTTTTCTCGATCAGGATGCGCGCCAGCAGACGGCCGATACGACCGAAGCCGTACAGGACAACGTCGGTGCCTTTGCGGGCGGAAACATTTTGCTGACCAACGACGTCAGCCAGTTCTTCACGGACGAACTGCTCGGCGGTGCGGCCATTGCCTTCAGCCTTGAACTTGACTGCAAGCTTGCCCAGGTCTACCGAAGCAGCGCCGAGCTTGAGCTCGCTCATTGCCTTGAGCAGCGGGAATGTTTCGTGGACGGAGAGTTCGCTGTCATCGGTCTGACGATGACGAGCAAAGCGGTGAGCTTTGAGAATCGCGATGACAGACTGGTTGATCAGGCTGCGGCCATAGATCGAGCTCACCACGTTGTTGTTGCGGTAGAGCTGACCGATAAGCGGAATCATCGCTTCTGCGAGTGCTTCACGGTCGATCCATTCACCAAGACACTGGTCGGGCTTCTGAGTCACGGGAACCTTCCACATATGTAGGGGCAGAAAAAAGGGGCTACATTATGCCGCCGAGTGCCTCCCGTAGCAATGCGCGCCTGTCGCGCGACCGGTAACAAAATCCTGTTCAAAAAAATAACGCCTCGCTCCAACCCAGTAAAACCGGGGCTTTCAGCACTGTCAAAATTCCGGAGATATCGCTGTCTTGTCTGTAACCCTCCGTAACACGCGCTCGTTTTGCCACTACATATTCAGTAATTTCCACCAAAAAACCGCCTGATTTTGTCTTTACCACTACATTTCATCCAACCTGTGTAATAGACACAGTCTGCAACTGACAGGCGGCACCCGGGACCGCTACAATTACCGACTTTGTCGCAACGCTTGGAGCTCAACCTTCCGTGCCCGTTCTGCGTCTACCGCTTCTCCCTGCCGCGGCAGGTAAACAGCACTGGGGCAACCTGCCCGGTGCCGCCCTGAGCCTGGCCATCGCCGAGGCCGCCAGCGCTGCCAAGCGCTTTACCCTGCTGCTGACCGCCGACAGCCAAAGTGCCGAACGGCTGGAACAGGAGCTGAGTTTCTTCGCCCCGGATTTGCCAGTGCTGCATTTCCCGGACTGGGAAACCCTGCCCTACGATCTGTTTTCGCCTCACCAGGACATCATTTCCCAGCGTATCTCCGCCCTGTATCGGTTGCCGGAGCTGAGTCATGGCGTTTTGGTGGTGCCGATCACGACGGCCCTGCATCGCCTGGCGCCGACCAAGTTCCTGCTCGGCAGCAGCCTGGTGCTGGACATCGGCCAGAAGCTTGATGTCGAGCAAATGCGCACCCGGCTAGAGGCCAGCGGCTATCGCTACGTCGATACGGTGTACGAGCACGGCGAATTTACCGTACGTGGTTCGCTGATCGATCTGTTCCCGATGGGCAGCAAATTACCTTTTCGGATCGACCTCTTCGACGACGAAATCGAGACCCTTCGTACATTCGACCCGGAAAACCAGCGATCCATCGACAAGGTGCAAACCGTTCGCCTGTTGCCGGCCCGCGAGTTCCCGCTGCAAAAGGATGCGGTCACCCGCTTCAAGGCGCGCTTCCGTGAGCGTTTCGATGTCGACTTCCGTCGCTGCCCGATCTTTCAGGATTTGAGCAGCGGGATTACACCGGCTGGTATCGAGTACTACCTGCCGTTGTTCTTCGATGAAACCTCCACGCTGTTCGATTATCTGCCCCAGGACACGCAAGTGTTTTCCCTACCGGGCATCGAGCAGGCGGCGGAAAACTTCTGGAATGATGTACGCAATCGCTATGAAGAACGTCGCGTCGATCCGGCCCGTCCTTTATTGCCACCGGCTGAACTGTTCCTGCCAGTGGAAGATTGCTTTGCGCGCCTGAAGAACTGGCCGCGCGTCGTCGCCAGCCAACAGGACGTGGAAACCGGCGTCGGCCGCGAGCGCTTCCCCGCTCGGGAGCTGCCGAACCTGGCGATCGAAGCCAAGGCCACCCAGCCATTGGCGGCGCTGGCAGGCTTCCTCGACGAGTTCCCCGGTCGCGTGTTGTTTACCGCCGAGTCTGCGGGTCGCCGTGAAGTACTGCTGGAACTGCTTGAACGCCTGAAGCTGCGGCCGAAGACCGTCGATAGCTGGCCGGATTTTGTCGCGAGCAAGGAGCGCCTGGCGATCACCATCGCTCCGCTCGACGAAGGTCTGGTACTCGACGACCCGGCGCTTGCGCTGGTGGCCGAAAGCCCATTGTTTGGCCAGCGCGTGATGCAGCGCCGTCGTCGCGAAAAACGCGCCGATGCCAACAACGATGCCGTCATCAAAAACCTCACCGAGCTGCGCGAAGGCGCGCCGGTGGTGCACATCGATCACGGTGTCGGCCGCTATCTTGGGTTGACGATCCTGGAAATCGACAACCAGGCTGCCGAATTCCTGACCCTCGAATACGCCGAGAATGCCAAGCTCTACGTGCCGGTGGCCAACCTGCACCTGATCGCCCGCTATACCGGCAGCGACGATGCCCTGGCCCCGCTGCACCGCCTCGGCTCCGAGACCTGGCAGAAAGCCAAACGCAAAGCCGCCGAACAGGTGCGCGACGTGGCCGCCGAGTTGCTCGACATCTACGCTCGCCGCGCCGCTCGCGAAGGCCATGCTTTCGCCGACCCGAAAGCCGATTACGCGACCTTCAGCGCCGGTTTCCCGTTCGAAGAAACACCGGATCAGCAAACCACCATCGACGCGGTACGCGCTGACATGCTCGCGCCGAAGCCGATGGACCGCCTTGTCTGCGGCGACGTCGGTTTCGGCAAGACCGAAGTGGCGATGCGCGCAGCCTTCATCGCGGTACACGGCGGTCGGCAGGTGGCGATCCTGGTGCCGACCACCCTGCTCGCCCAACAGCATTACAACAGCTTCCGCGACCGCTTCGCCGACTGGCCGGTGAGCGTAGAAGTGATGAGCCGTTTCAAGTCGACCAAGGAAGTGAACGCCGCCATCGCTGACTTGGCCGAAGGCAAGATCGACATCGTCATCGGTACTCATAAATTGCTGTCCGACGATGTAAAAATCAAAAACCTCGGGCTGGTGATCATCGACGAAGAGCACCGTTTCGGTGTCCGTCAGAAAGAACAGCTCAAGGCCCTGCGCAGTGAAGTCGATATTCTCACCCTGACCGCCACACCGATTCCGCGCACGCTGAACATGGCGGTCTCGGGCATGCGCGACCTGTCGATCATTGCCACACCGCCGGCCCGTCGCCTGTCGGTGCGCACCTTTGTCATGGAGCAGAACAAGAGCACGGTCAAAGAGGCTTTGCTGCGTGAGTTGCTGCGTGGCGGTCAGGTCTATTACCTGCACAACGACGTCAAGACCATCGAGAAATGCGCCGCCGACCTCGCCGAACTGGTGCCGGAAGCACGGATCGGTATCGGCCACGGGCAGATGCGCGAACGCGATCTCGAACAGGTGATGAGCGACTTCTACCACAAGCGCTTCAATGTGCTGATCGCCTCGACCATCATCGAGACCGGCATCGACGTGCCGAGCGCCAATACCATCATCATCGAGCGTGCCGATAAGTTTGGTCTGGCACAGCTGCACCAGCTGCGTGGTCGCGTCGGTCGCAGTCACCACCAGGCGTATGCTTACCTGCTCACCCCGCCACGTCAGCAAATCACCCCGGACGCGGAAAAGCGTCTGGAAGCGATCGCTAACACCCAAGACCTCGGCGCAGGCTTCGTGCTCGCCACCAACGACCTGGAAATCCGTGGCGCTGGCGAATTGCTCGGCGACGGACAGAGCGGGCAGATCCAGGCCGTCGGTTTCACGCTGTACATGGAAATGCTCGAGCGCGCGGTGAAGTCGATCCGCAAGGGTGAACAACCGAACCTCGATCAACCGCTCGGTGGCGGCCCGGAAGTCAATCTGCGTGTACCGGCGTTGATTCCCGAAGACTATCTGCCGGACGTTCATGCCCGACTGATTCTCTACAAACGCATCGCCTCGGCCGCCGATGAGGAAGGCCTCAAGGACTTGCAAGTGGAGATGATCGACCGTTTCGGCCTGTTGCCGGAGCCGACCAAAAACCTGATGCGTATCACTGCGCTGAAATTGCAGGCCGAGTTACTGGGCATCAAGAAAGTCGACGGCGGTCCGCAAGGCGGCCGAATCGAGTTCGCGACGCAAACCCCGGTCGATCCGCTGACACTGATCAAACTTATTCAGAGCCAGCCCAAGCGCTATAAATTCGAAGGCGCCACGATGTTTAAATTCCAGGTGCCGATGGAACGCTCGGAAGAGCGCTTTAATACTGTAGAGGCGCTGTTCGAGCGCCTCATTCCGAAAACTGCTTGAAGGACGCCGCATGCGCCTGTTCCGCTCACTGACCTTGTTGATTGCCCTGGTCACCCCTACGGCGTTTGCCGATGACCTGTATCAGGTCGAAATGATTCTGGTGCGGCAAAACGCCGTGCCGGCGATTGTCAGCCGTGCAGCGCCGGAAGACTGGGCTGCCGGTGCCCAGCGCATCAGCCCCGATAGCTTTCGCACGCCAAGCCTGAACCCCGAAGTTGAAAAGCTCACCGCCGATCAAAACTACACGGTGTTGCTGCACAAGGCCTGGCAGCAAACCCTTGGTGAAGAAGCCAGCAAAGTCGCAATCAGCGATGGCACGGAGCAGTTCGGCCAATTCCCGATCGAGGGCACGCTGAACCTGAAGCTGGGCCGCTTCACTGACGTCGACGCGGATTTCTGGGTCAACCAGATCGACGCCAATGGCCTGGTGACTGCCAGCGAACGCTTGAAACAGGAAAGCCACACCAAGAACGGCCAGCTGAACTTCCTCGACAACGGCCACCTCGGCCTGCTGATCAAGATCACCTCGCTGACAGCGCCTGCGCCTCGGCCAGTCCCCGATGAAATTCCGGACTGATTGAAGTCCTTATGCCCCCGACCCTGAGCAAACCCCTGGCACCTTCCTGGGTCAGCCGATTCAAGGAACAGAGTCTGGAGCGTGGCCGCCGCTACGCTTTAGAGAACCGCGTCAGGATCGTCGAGGTCGGCGACGCCACTATCATCGCTGCTTGCGAAGGCTCTGGCGGTAACGTTTACCGTCAGACCATTCGCCTGCGCGAGTCGGCCAAAAGCACTTTGCTGATGATCGACGCCACCTGCACCTGCCCGGTCCACAGCAACTGCAAGCATTGCGCGGCGGTGTTGCTGAAAGTCCAGGAAACCCTCGCCTACCCCGCCGCCGCACAAGACGCCGAACTGCTGGAAAAACTCCAAGCCGTACTGGAAAACCGCAGTCCGAAGGCGCCGCCACAAGTGCTGGTGGATAACGTGCAACCGGTGCCGCGCCTGTGGCTGGCGAGCATCGAGTTCAGCGCCTTCGAACCGCGCAACGGCAAGATGCAGCGCTACATCCAGCATCGTGCGGCGCTGTCCTTCAGCTATCTGGATGAATACGTTTCCGGGCAGAAGAATGCCGACGTGCTGATTCGTCAAGAAACACAGACGCTGCGGATAAAACGTCATCCGGAAGTCGAACAAACCTACAGGGAACAGCTGCGAATCCTCGGTTTCAAGATCGCCACCCGACAAAGCAAGGCCTTGCCGGAAAGTGCGGGCGAACTGTTCGAGATGGTCAACGACAGCGCCTGGCTGACCTTTACCCTGAACGAGCTGCCGAAGCTGCGCACCCAGGGTTGGGAATTGCAGATCGACGAAGATTTCGGTTTCGACCTGACTGCCGTGGACGACTGGTACGCCACCGTCGAACAGGCAGCGGAGCGCGACTGGTTCGATCTGGAACTGGGGATCATCGTCAACGGTGAGCGGCTGAGCCTGTTGCCGATCCTGTTGAACCTGATGCGCTCCCACACCGAAATCCTCAACCCGGAACGCCTCGCCCGACGTCGCGATGACGAGCTGATTCTGGTGAACATCCCCAATCGGCCCAACTCCGAGTACGGCCCGCTGCAAGTCGCCCTGCCCTTTGGTCGTTTGAAACCGGTGCTGGCAACCCTCGGCGAGTTCTATCTGCAAGGGCCCGGCGAAACCACGCTACGCCTGAGCAAAGCTGACGCCACGCGGCTGAATCCGCTGGAAGACATGCCGCTGCTCTGGGAAGGTGGCGAGCAGATCCGCACCTTTGCCCAGCGTTTGCGGGACATCAAGGATTTCACCGCCACCGCACCTGAAGGTTTGAACGCGACCTTGCGTCCGTATCAGCTGGAAGGCTTGAGCTGGATGCAGTCGTTGCGGCAACTGGAAGTGGGCGGAATCCTTGCGGATGACATGGGCCTGGGCAAAACCCTACAGACCCTGGCGCACGTTCTCAGCGAGAAGAACGCCGGGCGCCTTGATCGGCCGTGCATGGTGGTGATGCCTACCAGCCTGATTCCTAACTGGCTCGACGAAGCGGCGCACTTCACACCGCAACTCAAAGTGCTGGCGCTGTACGGTGCCAGTCGCAAAAAGCACTTCGAGAACCTGACCGACTACGACCTGATCCTGACCACCTATGCGCTGCTGCCCAAAGACGTCGAACGTCTGGCCGCACAGCCGTTTCACGTGCTGGTTCTGGATGAAGCGCAATATATCAAGAACCCCAACAGCAAGGCCGCCCAGGCTGCGCGCGCGCTGAATGCTCGCCAGCGCCTGTGCCTGAGCGGCACGCCACTGGAAAACCACTTGGGCGAGCTGTGGTCGCTGTTTCATTTCCTGCTGCCCGGCTGGCTTGGCGATGTGAAAAGTTTCAACCGTGATTACCGCGTGCCGATCGAAAAGCGCGCCAGCGAAGTCAGACTTCAGCATCTCAATGGTCGAATCAAGCCGTTCCTGTTGCGCAGGACCAAGGAACAAGTTGCGACGGAATTACCGCCAAAGACTGAAATCATTCATTGGGTCGAGCTCAACGAAGCCCAGCGCGATGTATACGAAACCATGCGCCTGGCCATGGACAAGAAAGTCCGCGACGAGATCACCCGCAAGGGCGTAGCGCGCAGTCAGATCATCATTCTGGAGGCGCTGCTGAAGCTGCGTCAGGTGTGCTGCGATTTACGCCTGGTCAACGATGCCGTCCTGCCCACTCGCGGCAGCACGTCGGGCAAGCTCGATAGCTTGATGGAAATGCTTGAGGAGCTGTTTGAAGAAGGTCGGCGGATTCTGCTGTTCTCGCAGTTCACCTCAATGCTGGCGTTGATCGAAGACGAACTGAAAAAACGCGGTGTTGAATACGCCTTGTTGACCGGACAGACCCGCGACCGACGCACCCCGGTGAAAGACTTCCAGAGCGGTAAGCGTCAGATCTTTCTGATCAGCCTGAAGGCTGGTGGTGTAGGCCTGAACCTGACTGAGGCCGACACGGTGATTCACTACGACCCTTGGTGGAACCCGGCAACAGAAAACCAGGCCACTGACCGCGCGTATCGCATCGGTCAGGAGAAACCGGTGTTCGTCTACAAAATGATTGCCCGGGGCACGGTGGAAGAGAAGATTCAGCACTTGCAGAAGGAAAAATCCGACTTGGCGGCTGGCGTACTGGATGGGCGCAAGACCGGGGACTGGAAGTTGCAGAGTGATGATATTGAAGCGTTGTTTGCGCCGTTGCCCGACAAGTTCGAAAAATAGCGGCGATTATTAGATCGCTATCGCGGGCAAGTCCGCTCCCACAGGATGATCACTGTACCTGTGGGCGCGGGCTTGCCCGCGATGGGGTCAACTCGGTTTAACGATTGATCAGCCTTTAAGCACCCGCGCCAACGTCGACTTTACCTTTCCCATCCCGCCATGCAACGCCTGCTCGATCTCGGCCATGGTAATCACCGTCGTCGACTTGCCCGCCGCCGGGTTTACCACCAGCGCCAGACAGGCGTAATCCAGTTCCAGCTCACGCGCCAGCGCCGCCTCCGGCATCCCGGTCATTCCGACGATGTCGCAACCGTCACGCTCCAGTTTCGCGATTTCAGCGACGGTTTCCAGCCTAGGCCCCTGAGTGCAGGCATATACGCCTTGACTGCTGTAGCCAACCCCTTCAGCCGCCAACGCCGCGATCAACTGCTGGCGCAGCGGTTCGCTATAGGGATAGCTGAAGTCGATGTGCGTGACCTGCTCCAGGTCATTGGCGAAATAGGTGTGTTCGCGACCGTTGGTGTAGTCAATCAACTGATGGGGTACGCAGAAATGTCCGGTCCCCATCGCAGCATGAATCCCACCCACGGCGTTGACCGCCAGGATCGCTTCAGCACCGGCCTGCTTCAACGCCCAAAGGTTGGCGCGGTAGTTGACCTGGTGCGGCGGAAAACGATGAGGATGACCGTGGCGTGCAAGAAACAGCACTTCCTTGCCCGCGTACTCACCGATCTGCACCTCGGCCGATGGCGCACCGTACGGGGTGTCCACTGCCAATGACTGACGAATGCTCAAGCCTTCGAGTTGCGTCAGGCCAGTGCCGCCGATAATCGCGTAAACCGTCATTACGAAAACCCCTTAATCAATCAGTTGAGCTTCTTTGAGCGCACCGATGGCTGTCAACCAGCGCGGGTCTTGACGGTATTGCGTGCTGGCGTACGACTGGCCGCGCATCCGCGCGATGCGCTCGGACGGCTTGACCTTGAGGCGCTGGGCGGCGCTGAGGGCCAACTCCGCAGCCGCGCGATCGTTGCACACCAGCCCCATGTCGCAACCGGCAGTCAGCGCCGCTTCGATACGGCTGGCTGCATCGCCGACCACGTGGGCACCGGCCATGGACAGGTCATCGCTGAAAATCACGCCATCGAATTGCAGCTCGCCGCGCAGAATGTCCTGCAACCAGCGGCGCGAGAAGCCGGCGGGCTGAGAGTCGACTTGTGGATAAATGACGTGGGCTGGCATGACGGCGGCCAGTTGCTTGCTCAATTTGGCGAACGGCACCAGATCGTTGGCGCGGATCTCATCGAGGCTGCGCTCATCGTTAGGGATCGCGACATGGGAATCCGCCTCGGCCCAGCCGTGACCGGGGAAATGCTTGCCCGTGGCGGCCATGCCGGCGCTGTTCATGCCGCGAATGAAGGCACCGGCCAGCAGCGCTGCACGCTCGGGGTCACCTTCGAACGAGCGGGTGCCGACCACGGCGCTACGCTGATAATCCAGGTCAAGTACCGGCGCAAAACTCAGGTCGAGACCGACAGCCAACACTTCGGTCGCCATGATCCAGCCGCACTGCTCGGCCAGGTATTCGGCATTCGGGTTGTCGGCGATGGCGCGCATGGCCGGCAGGCGCACGAAACCCTGACGCAGGCGCTGAACCCGGCCGCCCTCCTGGTCCACTGCCAGCAGCAGATCGGGGCGAATGGCGCGGATAGCGGCGCTCAACTCACGGACCTGGCGCGGGTGTTCGATGTTGCGGGCAAAAATGATCAGGCCGCCCACTTCGGGCTGACGCAACAATTGGCGATCTTCGGCCGTCAGCCAGGTACCGGCGACGTCCACCATCAACGAGCCTTGCAGGCCAGCAGTCATAGAGATTCCTTGATAACGATAAACCCGGCTCGCACGTATTCACCGCCATGGGCTGTGCCCGGCAGGTCGGTGAACAATAGTGGGAGCGGGTTCAGAACGAGAGTCGGCATGGGCGGCTAGCTTAGCGGATGTCAGCTGCCGCGCCCACCCGTGTGGCTAAACCTTGGCGGCAACCGGAGTCGATTTGCTGCGCGGACGCAACTGCGCGCTGGCCATCGCCGTGTCGGTGACGCCGGTTTCGGCACGCATGCCTGCGGCGAGGAACGGCACCATTAGACGCATCACTTGCTCGATCGAGGTGTTCACACCGAAGTCGGTTTCGGCAATCGCGCGCAACGCTTTGATACCGGACATGCTGAACGCAGCAGCACCCAGCATGAAGTGCACGCGCCAGAACAGCTCAATCGGTGGAATACGCGGCGCGGCTTCGTTGACCAGCATCATGTAACGGCGGAAAACCTTTCCGTACATGTCTTCCAGATAACGACGCAAGTGACCCTGACTCTGACTGAAAGCCAGACCCAGCAAACGCATGAAGATAGAAAGATCATTGCCGCTGCGTGGCTGTACGACCAAGGCTTGCTCGACGAGGATTTCCAGCAGCTCTTCAAGTGTCGGCTTGTTCTCGGGTTTGGCCTGACGTCGCTCCAGCTCTTTATCGAGGCTGATGCAGAACGGCCCGAGAAAGCGTGAGAAGACGGCCTGAATCAACGCCTTCTTCGACCCGAAGTGATAGTTCACCGCCGCCAGATTGACACCGGCCTTGCTGGTAATCAGACGCAACGAGGTTTCAGCGAAACCTTTTTCCGCGAACAACTGCTCGGCAGCATCAAGAATGCGTTCTACGGTTTCCGACTGTGCCATGACTACTCCGCCTGACAAACACTTGTTTGAAACATACGTTTCAGCCTGAGCCTTGTCAAGCCTGGCGGTTCGTTTTGGGAATGGTCGGTCAGCTATTTAACCATACAACGGCGAAGCATCAATAAGCGGGCTGATCGACCGTCTGGCGGTCTGCAAAAAAAGGGGCATTGCCAAGTCGGTTTCACTGTATATAATCCCAGTCACTGTATAAAAAGACAGAGCGATCAATATGCTAAAGCTGACGCCACGCCAAGCAGAGATTCTGGCCTTCATCAAACGCTGCCTAGAAGACAACGGCTACCCGCCAACCCGCGCGGAAATCGCTCAGGAACTGGGTTTCAAGTCGCCCAACGCGGCGGAAGAACACCTCAAAGCGCTGGCCCGCAAGGGTGCAATCGAGATGACGCCTGGCGCCTCCCGTGGTATTCGCATTCCGGGCTTCGAAGCCAAGGCTGACGAATCCTCCCTGCCGATCATTGGCCGAGTGGCTGCTGGTGCCCCAATCCTGGCCCAACAGCACATCGAAGAATCCTGCAACATCAATCCTTCGTTCTTCCATCCGCGCGCTGACTATCTGCTGCGGGTTCATGGCATGAGCATGAAGGATGTGGGTATTTTCGACGGCGACTTGCTGGCCGTCCATACCACCCGTGAAGCCCGCAATGGCCAGATCGTGGTCGCACGGATCGGCGACGAAGTGACCGTCAAACGCTTCAAGCGCGACGGCAGCAAAGTCTGGCTGATTGCCGAAAACCCTGAATTTGCCCCTATCGAAGTGAACCTGAAAGATCAGGAACTGGTGATCGAAGGCTTGAGTGTTGGCGTCATTCGCCGCTAAAGGAGGCTTTATGCAGTTCCCACATACATCACAGCAAGCCCAACTGCCGTTGTTCGAGGCGTTCATGGTGCAGCCGTTGGCGCCGATTCTGAAAGACGTGGTCGAGTCGCCATGGAGCGCCGAACCTGAAGTTTTCAGTGAGCTGTCACTGCGTGGTGCGACCGGGAACTGCCTGAACCTTCTCGCGCCGATCCTCAGGGAGTTGAGTCAGGATCAGGACGCGCGCTGGCTGACACTGATCGCTCCGCCCGCCAGCCTGACCCAGGCCTGGCTGCGGGACGCGGGCTTGAACCGCGAGCGTATCCTGCTGCTGCAACCGCGCGGTACCCAGAGCGCTCAGCAACTGACCTGCGAAGCCCTTCGCCTCGGCCGCAGCCACACGGTAGTCAGCTGGCTCAACCCACTGAGCACAACCTTACGGGCACAGTTGATCAGCGCCGCCCGTACCGGGGATGCACAAAGTCTGAATATTCGTCTGGGTTAACTGACAAGCAATGCGCGCGCTGAACAGCGCGGGGCTTCTCCAAGGATAGAGAAGCCGATCTGTAGCGGTATCCGCAAATAACCGACGGACGGGATCAATGCAGAACCCGCGTGCCCTCATCTGTGTTGAATTCACCTTCAACCAAACGTCCGGCCATCTGAACGCCGACGCTCAACATCGCCTTGGCGACTTCCACGTGCTGGCCTTGCAGGAACGCTTTGGCATCCTCGGAGAAATTCAAAGTAACCAGAGAACCCTCGTCCTCGGCCCTGCGCAATTCGATACGGCCGTCTGGTAACTCGACAATTTCTAGAAAGGACGTTGGCATAAAGATCTGTTCTCCACGAAAGGCGGGGATTATATAGGCATCGGCCAGGCTTCGCTCGGGATCTTGACCAGCTGCTTTTACAAAGGGAAATATCTGACAGCACTCTTCCCTAAAACGGACAGCCCATCGGACCACCCGTCGAAACACTCAATCCTTCAGCACTCGTTCAATCCTTCGCGAAATCGAATCGCCAGACCTTTGAGGTTCTGACGCCAGCTCTCCAACTCTTCCCTGCTCAACTCTTGAGGCATCTCCTCCTCATCCAGGTTAACAGCCAGAATGAGCGGCTGCGTCACGTCACCCTTGGGCTTGTGCGGCGCCCGTGGCGGTTGAAACAGTGCAGCATGGGCGGCCAACAGTTTGGCCAGCCAGGTTTCCGAATTGTTGGCCAACTCGACCATCTCAGCCATTTCAGGAATTGCAATGGCTTCCAGTACTTCGCGGGTCAGCAACATCTCGGCCCGAGGCGCGTTGGCCTGCGGCAGTCGATAGAAACCGGCGATTTCATGGCAAAGCCCCAGCAGAGCACCGTACAGGTGAAACAACGCCGATTCGCGTCCGGCCTGAATCAGCGCCAGGGAGTTCATCGCCCGCCCCTCTTCGGCCCTGGCGAGCGCTTCCAGCGACAGGCCGGCGAAATAGATCTTCTGGTTGGTACGGGTATAGAGTTCGTGGGCCATGACGGCAGCCTCCACTACGAAATAATTGCTTCACACAGATCGGACAGTGTCGTGGATCACCTTCGCTTCCCGCAAGCACAAAACAAAAGGCCGCATGAAAACCCGAGGGTTGTCATGCGGCCTTGTGAATAAGCGCCTTTTAAGCCTTGGCTGCTGGACGCTTGTCTTCAACCTTCCACTTACCGCCGTCGTAATACGCCTTCCAGCCGGTCGGTTTACCCTCGACTTCAGTCTGCACGTATTGCTCTTTGGTCTTGCGGCTATAACGGATCACCGCCGGAAGGCCGTCTGGATCTTTCTTCGGTGCCTCGCAGAGGAAGTGATACTTCGGATCGATCTCATCCTTATGCGGCACAATTTCCATGACCAGCGGAGCACGCGTCTCGCGGTTTTTCGGGAACTGGCTGGCTGCCAGGAACAGACCGGAAGCACCGTCGCGCAGGATGTAGGTGTCGTTGACCTTTTCGCATTTCAGCTCAGGCATCTTCACCGGATCCATTTTCGGTGGCGCCGCATCACCGCTTTTCAGCAATTTACGGGTGTTCTTGCAGGTCGCGTTGGTGCAACCGAAGAACTTGCCAAAACGGCCGGTCTTGAGCTGCATCTCGCTGCCGCACTTGTCGCATTCCAGGCTCGGACCTTCATAGCCCTTGATGCGATAAGAGCCCTCTTCGATTTCGTAGCCGTCGCAATCCGGGTTATTACCGCAGATGTGCAGCTTGCGCTTCTCGTCGAGCAGATAAGCGTCCATCGCCGTGCTGCAGATCGGGCAACGATGCTTCCCACGCAAGACCAGCGACTCCGATTCACCCTCGTCGTCGGCTGCGATTTCATCGCCCGGCACCAGGTTGACGGTAGCCTTGCAGCGTTCTTTCGGCGGCAGGCTGTAACCCGAGCAACCGAGGAACACGCCTGTCGATGCAGTACGAATCTGCATCGGACGACCGCACAACACGCACGGGATATCCGTCATCACCGGCTGGTTGCTGCGCATGCCACCTTCGGCACTTTCGGCTACTTCGAGTTTCTTCTTGAAGTCGCCATAAAACTCGTCGAGCACGTTTTTCCAGTCGCGTTCGCCTTGGGCCACGTCATCGAGGTTCTCTTCCATGCCGGCCGTAAAGCCGTAGTCCATCAGATTGGAGAAGCTCTCGGCGAGGCGCTCGGTCACGATGTCGCCCATCTTTTCCGAGTAGAAACGACGGTTATGCAGCGCCACGTAGCCGCGATCCTGAATGGTCGAAATGATCGCTGCGTAGGTCGAAGGACGGCCGATGCCGCGTTTTTCCATTTCTTTTACCAGGCTCGCTTCCGAGTAACGCGCGGGCGGCTTGGTGAAGTGCTGGGTCGGATCAAGCTTGATCAGCTTCATCGCGTCGCCCTGGGCCATGTCCGGCAGCACGTCGTCATCGCCTGGCTTGGCGATTTGCGGCATGACGCGGGTATAGCCGTCGAATTTCAGGATGCGGCCCTTGGCGCGCAACTCGAAGTCACCGGCACCGACAGTGACAGTGGTCGACAGGTATTGGGCTGGCAGCATCTGGCAAGCGAGAAACTGGCGCCAGATCAGCTCGTAGAGCCGCTCAGCATCACGCTCCATGCCCGACAGCTTGCTTGGCTCGGTATTGGCGTCGGACGGACGAATCGCTTCGTGAGCCTCTTGTGCGCCTTCCTTGCTGCTGTAGACGTTCGGGTTTTCCGGCAGATACTTCTTGCCGAACTCGCTTTCAATATAAGTACGCGCCATCGCCACCGCATCAACCGAGAGGTTGGTGGAGTCGGTACGCATGTACGTGATGTAGCCAGCTTCGTACAGACGCTGGGCCATCATCATGGTTTTCTTCACACCGAAGCCCAGGCGGTTGCTCGCAGCCTGTTGCAGAGTGGAAGTAATGAACGGAGCCGACGGCTTGCTGCTGGTCGGTTTGTCTTCGCGCTTGACGATGCTGTAGCTGGATGCCTTGAGCTTCTCCAGCGCGGCCATGGCCTGGGCTTCGTTCAGCGGCTTGAAGGCTTCGCCTTTCTCGCGGGCCACGTCGAAGCGCACGGTGGCGCCCTTGGCGGTGCCGAGATCGGCGTGGACTTCCCAGTACTCTTCCGGGTTGAACGCGCGAATTTCACGCTCACGCTCAACGACCAGTTTTACCGCGACCGATTGCACGCGACCGGCGGACAGCCCACGGGCGATCTTGGCCCATAGCAACGGTGAAACCATGTAACCCACAACGCGGTCGAGGAAGCGACGCGCCTGCTGGGCGTTCACACGATCGATGTCCAGCTCGCCCGGCTTGGAGAAGGCTTCCTGGATCGCCTTCTTGGTGATCTCGTTGAACACCACGCGTTTGTACCGACTGTCATCACCACCGATGGCTTCGCGCAGGTGCCAGGCAATGGCTTCCCCCTCGCGATCCAAGTCGGTTGCGAGATAGATGGTGTCAGCATCTTTGGCGAGCCGGCGCAGCTCTTCGATGACCTTTTCCTTGCCCGGGAGGATCTCGTACTTGGCTTTCCAGCCATGATCGGGATCGACACCCATGCGCGAGACCAGCTGCTTGCGCGCTTTCTCTTTCGGCGTGAGCACCGGACCTTCACCCGCGGCGGCCTTGCCGCGCTTGGCGGCTGGCTCTTTGCTGGCGCTAGCCGAACCGCTGGTGGGCAGGTCTCGGATATGGCCGATACTCGACTTCACCACGTATTGGTTACCCAGATACTTGTTGATGGTCTTGGCCTTAGCCGGGGATTCCACAATGACCAGCGATTTGCCCATGGATCAGAAAATTCCTGAATTCTAGAAGTGAAAGGCGGTTGGCGCCTGACGCGGCACCGCTATATATAGTGGCTACAAGATGAGGTCAAGCGCAGGGTTCCGCGCGCACTCAGCTTATGGCTTGGAAAAAAGACTCGGTTCGGCTTGCACCAAAGCAAAGCGAGGCACCTGTTCGCCGTCAACCTCGACCGACTCCAGGAACATGCTCAAGGGACGCACCCAAAAGCCGTAATCGCCATACAGGGCTTGGTAGAAGACCACTTCTTCTTCGGTTTCCGAATGCCGCGCAATACTGAATACACGGTACTGCGGACCTTTGTAATGTTGGTAGAGTCCAGGTTGTATCGGCATGGTTTGGCCCTCACACAAAAAAAAAAATAAAAAATTTCAGAAAAACAAAAACCGGGGCACTTGGCCCCGGCTTCCGTCAACGGAACGCTTAAACGCGTTCGAAGACGGTGGAGATGCCTTGGCCGAGACCAATGCACATGGTAGCTACCCCGAAGGTACCGCCATTTTGCTTCATCACGTTCAGCAGAGTGCCGGAGATACGCGCACCGGAGCAACCAAATGGGTGACCCAGGGCAATCGCGCCGCCGTGCAGGTTAACCTTCTCGTTCATCTTGTCGAGTACTTTCAAATCTTTCAGCACTGGCAGGGCCTGTGCGGCGAAAGCTTCGTTGAGCTCGAAGAAGTCGATATCGTTAATGCCAAGACCCGCGCGCTTCAGCGCTTTTTGTGTAGCCGGTACTGGACCATAGCCCATGATTGCCGGGTCCACACCTGCCACTGCCATTGAACGAATCACCGCCAAAGGCTGGATGCCCAGGTCCTGCGCACGCTGCGCCGACATCACGATCATGCACGAAGCACCATCGGTGATCTGCGACGAAGTACCGGCTGTCACGGTGCCGCCCTTAGGGTTGAAAGCAGGCTTGAGAGCCGCCAGGCTTTCCAGGGTAGTTTCCGGACGAATGGTTTCGTCGTAGTCGAACAGTTTCAGGAAACCGTTCTCGTCGTAGCCCTGCATCGGGATGATTTCGTCTTTGAACTTGCCCTCCAGCGTCGCTTTATGAGCGAGCTGGTGGGAGCGCACGCCGAAAGCGTCCTGTTGTTCGCGAGTGATGCCATGCATTTTGCCGAGCATTTCTGCGGTCAGGCCCATCATGCCCGAGGCTTTCGCCGCGTACAGGGACATGTGCGGGTTCGGATCGACACCGTGCATCATGCTCACGTGGCCCATATGCTCGACGCCGCCAACCACGAACACGTCACCGTTGCCGGTCATGATCGCTTGCGCCGCAGTGTGCAGAGCGCTCATCGACGAGCCACACAGACGACTGACGGTCTGGCCGGCAGCAGTGTGCGGGATCTGAGTCATCAGGGACGCCATGCGGGCGATGTTCCAGCCCTGCTCCAGGGTCTGGTTCACACAGCCCCAGATCACGTCTTCGACTTCGTTCGGGTCGACCTTGACGTTGCGTTCCAGCAATTTGCTGATCAGGTGCGCCGACATGTCTTCGGCGCGGGTGTTGCGGTGCATGCCGCCCTTGGAGCGGCCCATCGGAGTACGACCGAAGTCGACAATCACGACGTCTCTAGGATTCAAGCTCATATATTCACTCTCACTCTAGTTGGGGGCGCTTAACCGAAGAACCGCTGGCCGTTTTTGGCCATTTCACGCAGTTTCGCGGTCGGGTGGTACAGCGCGCCCAAATCAGCGTATTGGTCAGCCAGCGCAACGAACTCTGCAACACCGAGCGAATCGATGTAGCGCAGCGCACCGCCACGGAATGGAGGGAAACCAATACCGTAGACCAGACCCATGTCGGCTTCGGCAGCGGTTTCGACAATGCCGTCTTCCAGGCAACGCACGGTTTCCAGGCACAGCGGGATCATCATCCAGTTGATGATGTCTTCGTCAGTGACTTCGCGCTGTTCGTAAACGATCGGCTTGAGCACTTCCAGCACCGACGGGTCGGCGACTTTCTTCTGCTTGCCTTTCTTGTCGGTCTCGTAGGCGTAGAAGCCCTTGCCGTTCTTCTGGCCCAGGCGCTTGGCTTCGTAAAGCACGTCGATGGCCGAACGACGGTCGTCCTTCATGCGGTCCGGGAAACCTTCAGCCATTACGTCACGACCGTGGTGGCCGGTGTCGATGCCGACCACGTCCATCAGGTACGCCGGGCCCATTGGCCAGCCGAATTTTTCCATGACCTTGTCGATACGGACGAAGTCCACACCGGCGCTGACCAGCTTGGCGAAACCACCGAAGTACGGGAACAGTACGCGGTTGACCAGGAAGCCCGGGCAGTCGTTGACGACGATCGGGTTCTTGCCCATTTTCTTGGCGTAGGCAACGGTGGTGGCAACTGCCAGCTCACTGGACTTCTCGCCACGAATCACTTCCACCAGCGGCATCATGTGCACCGGGTTGAAGAAGTGCATGCCGACGAAGTTTTCCGGACGCTTGAGGGCTTTGGCCAGCAAGGTGATGGAAATGGTCGAGGTGTTGGACGCGAGGATGGTGTCCTCTTTGACCTTGTCTTCGACTTCGGCCAGAACGGCTTGCTTGACCTTAGGGTTCTCGACGACCGCTTCGACGACCAGATCAACGTGACCAAAATCACCGTAGGACAGGGTCGGACGAATGCCGTTGAGCACTTCAGCCATTTTCGCCGGAGTCATGCGACCTTTATCAACGCGGCTCACCAGCAGCTTGGCGGCTTCAGCCAGACCTTGCTCGATACCGTGCTCGTTGATGTCTTTCATCAGGATCGGCGTGCCTTTGGAGGCCGACTGATAAGCGATACCGCCACCCATGATGCCGGCGCCCAATACGGCTGCCTGCTTCACGTCCTTGGCGATTTCGTCGTAGGCCTTGGCCTTTTTCTTCAGCTCCTGATCGTTCAGGAACAGACCGATCAAGCTCTGCGCGGCAGAGGTCTTGGCCAGTTTGACGAACCCGTTGGCTTCGACTTCCAGCGCCTTGTCGCGACCGAAGTTCGCGGCTTTCTGGATGGTCTTGATCGCTTCGACCGGCGCCGGGTAGTTCGGGCCAGCTTGACCGGCCACGAAACCTTTGGCGGTTTCGAAAGCCATCATTTGTTCGATGGCGTTCAACTTCAGCTTCTCAAGCTTCGGCTGACGCTTGGCCTTGTAATCGAACTCGCCGCAGATGGCGCGCTTGATCAGCTCCAGGGCGGCTTCCTGCAGTTTCTCAGGGGCAACCACTGCATCGACTGCGCCGACTTTCAGCGCGTCTTCAGGACGGTTTTCCTTACCGGCGGCAATCCATTCGATGGCGTTGTCGGCACCGATAATGCGCGGCAGGCGCACGGTACCGCCGAAGCCCGGGTAGATGCCCAGCTTGACTTCCGGCAGGCCGATCTTGGCCTTGGTGGACATGACGCGGTAGTCCGCCGCCAGGCACATTTCCAGACCACCACCCAGAGCGATGCCGTTGATCGCGGCGACAGTCGGGACGTTGAGGTCTTCGAAATCGCTGAAAATCTTGTTGGCTTCCAGGTTGCCTGCAACAAGCTCTGCATCAGGCAGCTTGAAGTTCTCGACAAATTCGGTGATGTCGGCGCCGACAATGAACACGTCCTTGCCACTGCTGACGATCACACCCTTGATCGAAGCATCTGCCTTGATGGTGTCTACGGCCTGACGCAGTTCGTTCAGGGTTAGACGGTTGAACTTGTTGACGGACTCACCCTTGAGGTCGAATTTTAATTCGACGATGCCACTTTCAAGAGCCTTAACCGTGATGGCTTTACCTTCGTAAATCATCAACTGATCTCCACGATATGGAAGCTGAACAGTACACGTCGGACCCAGGCGAATGGCTTGGCAGGGACGTTAATCGTCAATGCTACGCCAATCCACCCGGCACACCCGCCAACGCGATAGTCGGGATTCTGTAGGAGCGATCTGTAATACAAACGCTCAATTCATACGCCCGTTTGATTTGGGTGCGTCACCTTCACGGAATTCCCGGCAATTGTCAATCGCCCAAAATGCTGGTTGAAACGCGACTTTCCGGTCATTTCCGTACCGCGAAGATCTTCAACATGCAGATGCATGTGCGGTCATTCATAAGATCAATAGTTAGAAAAGTCGCCCTAACTTACTGCGAACCGCGTTGAAGCGGCTACGCTGGCGAGGACCTTAGAAAAAAATATGAACGCTTTTGGCGAACGCCCAGCGTAAGATCAGCCCACACCGAATTACCGGCCTGCCTGGCCAACCCCAGCCCGATGATGATGTCGGGCTTTTTATTGCCTGTCTGTCAGGCATTTCGCGCCATTGCAGCGCGAAATTTCAGCGTGTCATGCCAGCGCTTTCAGCAGCGCATCAATATCCTGTAGAACAGTCGCGTCGCCCTTCTCGCCCCAGTACAACGTGATCATCTGCTTGTCCGCTTCGATCTTGTAAACGTTGGCCGGCAATTTTTCGAAATGATTGAGCAGCGCTCGATCCTCGCAGATCTCTTGCCATCGATTCACCCACACACCCGGCGCTTTTTGCCAGTAACTCCAGCATGCCGGCTGATTGCCGCGCCGTGGTCGATGGTACTGGGCACACGGGCTCGGCGGCTCCGGATTCAGCCAGTGCGGCCACTCCTGAGGCGCCAGCTGCATGGCCAGCCCGATGCGTCGCGCCTCCATGCGCAAAGCCATGCGCCCGCTCTGCCCACGAGACGGTCGCAACCATGCCAGCGGACTCAGTACCACCAGCAGGATTGACACCACTATCCAGACCGTCATATCTGTACTCCCGATTCTTGATGAGCGCTTTGAGTCACTTTGGAACCAATGCGCTTGAAACCAGCCATACTTACCAATATTGCAATCCTCAGGAGGAGCACCTCATGCCCTACAACCACATTCTGGTCGCTGTAGATCTAACCGAAGAGTGCGATCCTGTAATCCACCGCGCTCGCGAGCTGTCGATGAGCAACGGCGCGAAGTTGTCCCTGGTGCACATTGTCGAGCCGATGGCCATGGCATTTGGCGGTGACGTGCCGATGGACCTGTCGCAGTTGCAGCAACAGCAGTTCGATCAGGCCCGAGAGCGCCTGGACCGACTGATCGTGAAGTACCCGGAACTCTCCAAGGAATACAGCCACCTGACCTACGGCCAGCCACGCCAGGAGATTCATCATCTGGCCAAGGAGCAAGGGTGCGACATGATCGTGGTGGGCAGTCATGGGCGGCATGGCCTGGCGCTCCTGCTGGGTTCCACCGCCAATGACGTACTGCACGGAGCGCCTTGCGATGTGCTCGCGGTGCGTCTGCAAAACAAAAGCTGATAATACGGAACCTCTGTGGGAGTGAGCCTGCTCGCTCCCACAGAGGTTGTGCATCAATCTGTAGATCACTTTCCATACCAAAAACCCGGCGCTCATCACTGAACGCCGGGCTTTTTTATTGCAGGATCAGTCAGGCATCCAGCTCGGCCCAACGCTCGACCATGATGTCGAGCTCCGCCTGCAATTGCTCCAGCTGAGCGATCACCGCAGCCGTCTCGGCAGCAGGACGCTGATAGAAGCTCGCATCAGCCATTTGGGCCTCAACGGTAGCGATCTGCTGCTCCATGGCTTCGATCTGACCCGGCAACATTTCCAGCTCACGCTGCAACTTGTAGCTGAGCTTCTTCTTCGCCACTGGCGCGTCTACCGCAGCGCCCGGCGCAGGTTCGGCCGTCACGACCGCAGAGGTCAGGTCGGCTTTGCCGGATTTGCTCTCGGTCACGCCCAGCAGGCGCGGCGAGCCGCCCTGGCGCAGCCAGTCCTGATAGCCACCCACATATTCGCGAACCTTGCCTTCACCTTCGAAGACCAGGGTGCTGGTGACCACGTTGTCGAGGAATGCCCGGTCGTGGCTGACCATCAGCACGGTGCCGTTGAAGGTCAGCAAGACCTCTTCCAGCAACTCGAGGGTTTCGACGTCGAGGTCGTTGGTCGGTTCGTCGAGGACCAGCAGGTTCGCTGGTTTGCTGAACAGTTTCGCCAGCAACAAGCGCGCACGCTCACCACCGGACAGCGCCTTGACCGGCGTGCGGGCACGCTGCGGGCTGAACAGGAAGTCGCCGAGGTAGCTCAGCACGTGACGGCTCTGACCATCGATATCGATGAAGTCGCGACCTTCTGCAACGTTGTCGATCACAGTCTTTTCCAGGTCCAGCTGATGGCGCAACTGGTCGAAGTAGGCCACGTCGATCCGCGTCCCCTCTTCCACTGTGCCGCTGGTTGGTTGCAGACCGTTGAGCATCAGTTTCAGCAAGGTGGTCTTGCCGGTACCGTTTGCGCCCAGCAGACCGATACGGTCGCCGCGCGTCAGGACCATCGAGAAATCCTTGATCAGGAACGGGCCGCCTGGGTGAGCAAAGCTCACGTTGTCGAGGACCATCACCTGCTTGCCGGACTTGTCGGCGGTATCCAGTTGAATATTGGCCTTGCCGGTGCGCTCACGACGCTCGCTACGCTCATTGCGCAGGGCTTTGAGGGCGCGGACGCGGCCTTCGTTACGGGTGCGGCGAGCCTTGATGCCCTGGCGGATCCAGACTTCTTCCTGGGCCAGTTTTTTGTCGAACAGCGCGTTGGC
The DNA here is from genome assembly GCF_008369325.1 of Pseudomonas sp. ANT_H12B. GTDB lineage: Bacteria > Pseudomonadota > Gammaproteobacteria > Pseudomonadales > Pseudomonadaceae > Aquipseudomonas. The sequence continues at coordinate 348,489 of NZ_VOBI01000004.1, forward strand.
GGTGTCTTCAGCGGCCAAGGAGGCCTCTTTGTGCACGAGGAAGCTGGCGTAGTCGCCGTTCCAGTCGATCAGGCCACCGCGATCCAGTTCGAGAATACGGGTTGCGAGGTTCTGCAGGAATGAACGGTCGTGCGTGATAAACAGCACGGCGCCCTGGAAATCCTTCAACGCTTCTTCGAGCCAGGCGATCGCACCGATGTCCAGGTGGTTGGTCGGTTCGTCGAGCAGCAGCAGATCGGGCTCGGAAACCAGGGCCTGGGCCAGCAGGACGCGGCGACGCCAGCCACCGGACAACTCGGCGAGGGTCTTGTCGGCCGGCAACTGCAGACGGCTCAAGGTGCTGTCGACCAGCTGCTGTAAACGCCAGCCATCGCGGGCTTCGAGGTCGTGCTGGACGTGCATCAGTTTGTCCAGATCGGCGTCGGTGACGATGTTCTGGCTCAGGTGGTGATACTGCGCGAGCAGCTCGCCGACACCGTCCAGGCCTTCGGCCACCACGTCGAACACGGTCCGCTCGTCGGCTACCGGCAATTCTTGCGGCAATTCGCCAATCTTGAGGCCGGGCGCGCGCCAAACGGAGCCTTCGTCAGGCTTCTGGTCGCCCTTGACGAGCTTCATCATGCTGGACTTGCCAGTGCCGTTGCGGCCGATGATGCACACCCGCTCACCACGGGCGATCTGCCAGGACACCTTGTCCAACAACGGCATAGCGCCGAAAGCAAGGGACACATCGCTGAATTTGAGCAGGGTCATGAGCTTCTCCAAAAACCGGGCGCGCATTCTACCTGACTTGAGGCTTCAGAAGGCCGGCAATTTCACCTTCGTGGCACTCTGCATGACAATTGTTGCGAACTTATGCCGACAGGCCGGCAAAGCTTTCGCCCGCTGCTGGCAAAAGGCTAAGCTACAGATAATTCAGCGCGGGCATTGCCCGCGCTTGTCATGATTTCTCTGCCCGGACGTCTCATGCGCAGTCGCCTTTTCAGTCTTTTATCCTGTTTTCTTCTTTCTGCCACTGCCGTTCAAACCGCCCAGGCGGTGGACCTGCCCACCCAACGCCAGTATTACGATGAAGCCAAGCGTGCCCTCGCCAAGGGTGACACCGGCCCTTATTTCCGATACAGCCAAGCCCTCAGCGATTATCCGCTGGAGCCGTACCTGGCGTATGACGAACTGACCGCTCGCCTTAAAACCGCGAGCAATGCCGAAATCGAGAAATTCCTCGCCGAACACGGTGACCTGCCCCAGGCCAACTGGATGAAACTTCGCTGGTTGCGCTGGCTGGCCGAGCGCGGCGACTGGGCGACCTTCGTCAAGTATTACGACCCAAAGCTCAACTTCACCGAACTGGACTGCCTGAACGCGCAGTATCAGATCGGGCATAACCAGAAAGCCGAAGGTTACGCCAACGCCAATAAACTCTGGCTGACGGGCAAATCCCAACCCGCCGCCTGTGATGCGCTGTTCGGACAATGGGCCGCGGAAGGCCAACTGACCGAACAAAAACGCTGGGAGCGCGCCAAGCTTGCCGCTCACGCGCGCAACTATCCGCTGGCCAACAGCCTGGTCAATGGCCTGACCACTCTCGCCCCTCGCGGTCGTTTGTTGATTGACGTGGCGCAGAAGCCTGAACTGCTCAACCAGCCGTCGCGCTTTACCCCGGCCGATGAGCCTATGTCCGATGTGGTCAGCCTTGGCCTGCGCCGCCTGGCGCGCCAGGACCCGGACAAGGCGATGAACCTGCTCGACGGTTATGCCAGCAGCATGCACTTCTCCCGTGACGAAAAAGTGGCGATCGCCCGGGAAATCGGCCTGTCCCTGGCTAAACGGTTCGACAGCCGCGCGCTGGACATGATGACTAAATACGACCCGGAACTGCGCGACAACACCGTGTCCGAATGGCGCTTGCGTCTGCTGCTACGCCTGGCCCGCTGGGACGATGCCTATCAGTTGACTCGCCGCCTGCCGCCGGACTTGGCGACCACCAACCGCTGGCGTTATTGGCAGGCCCGCAGCCTGGAACTGGCGCAGCCGCAGAACCCGGAAGCGCAGACGCTGTATAAGGGCCTCGCCCGCGAACGTGATTTTTATGGGTTCCTCGCGGCGGATCGCTCGCAGCAGCCCTACTCGCTGAACAACAAACCGCTGGTGCTCAGTCAGGCGCTGATCAACAAGGTGCGCAATACCCCCGGCATACGACGCGCCCTGGAATTCCATGCTCGCGGGCAGATCGTCGACGGACGTCGCGAGTGGTACTACGTCAGCCGCCACTTCAACCGCGACGAAATGGTCGCCCAAGCGAAACTGGCCTACGACCTGAAATGGTATTTCCCGGCAATTCGCACCATTAGTCAGGCGAAATACTGGGACGATCTGGACATCCGCTTCCCGATGGCCCACCGCGAAACCCTGGTGCGAGAAGCCAAGGTCCGTGGCCTGCATTCAAGCTGGGTGTTCGCAATCACTCGCCAGGAAAGTGCCTTCATGGACGACGCCCGTTCCGGCGTCGGCGCCAGCGGCCTGATGCAACTCATGCCCGGCACCGCCAAGGAGACCTCGCGCAAGTTCAGCATCCCGCTGGCCTCGCCGAAGCAAGTGTTCGACCCGGACAAAAACATCCAGCTCGGCGCCGCTTACCTGAGCCAGGTCCACAGTCAGTTCAACGGCAACCGCGTCCTCGCGTCCGCCGCCTACAACGCCGGCCCCGGCCGCGTGCGCCAGTGGCTGCGCGGTGCGGACCACCTGAGCTTCGACGTCTGGGTGGAAAGCATCCCGTTCGACGAAACCCGTCAGTACGTGCAAAACGTGCTGTCGTACTCGGTGATCTACGGCCAGAAGCTCAACTCACCACAGCCGTTGGTGGATTGGCATGAGCGCTACTTTGACGATCAATGAGCCTGCCTTGAAGCGCTGACAAAAATGCCCGCATCGGTTGATGCGGGCATTTTTTTTGGTGCTCTACTGGCTCGGTTTCTTAGTCGGTTACCGGGTCTGTGATCACGTCATGCCCATCACTAAACTGCAACGCCGCCAACCGCGCATACAGTGCGTTGCTGGCGATCAACTCCTGATGCGTCCCCACCGCCACCAGTTTCCCTTGGTCCATCACTGCGATCCGGTCGGCATTTTTCACCGTGGCCAAGCGATGAGCGATGACCAGCGTGGTGCGGTTTCTCATCAGACTTGGCAGGGCTTGCTGGATCAGGTGTTCGCTCTGGGCATCGAGGGCGCTGGTGGCTTCGTCCAGCAGCAGGATCGGCGCGTCCACCAGCAGCGCCCGGGCGATGGCCAAGCGTTGGCGCTGGCCGCCAGACAAACCGAGGCCACCGTCGCCCAGATGAGTCTGGTAGCCGTTGGGCATCGCCTCGATAAAGTCATGGGCGTAAGCGACTTTCGCCGCTTCCTGAACCTGGGCCAGGGTTGCCGCCGGGTTGCCGTAACGGATGTTCTCTTCGATGCTGCCGAAGAACAGCGCCGGGTTTTGCGAAACCAGGGCGAAGCAACGGCGCAGATCCAGCGGGTCGAGTTGAGTCAGCGGCACGCCATCGAGCAAGATGCGCCCTTGGGCAGGATCGTAAAAACGCAGCAGCAGGTCATACACCGTCGACTTGCCGGCACCGGATGGCCCAACCAACGCGAGGGTTTCGCCGGCATTGATGGTCAGACTCAAGCCATCGACAGCAAAGCTTTCGGGACGTGACGGGTAGGAAAAACGCAGATCTTGCAGCACCAGATCGCCCTTCACCCGCTCGGGCAAAGTCACCAGATCTGTGGTCGGTGGCTGGATGATGTTTTCCGAACGGAGCAACTCGGCAATCCGTTCGGCCGCGCCTGCCGCTCGCTGCAGTTCGCCGATCACTTCGCTCAACGTGCCGAAGGCGCTACCGACGATCAAGCTGTAAAAAACAAACGCTGCCAGTTCACCGGCAGAAATTCGCCCGGCGATCACATCCATTCCGCCGACCCAGAGCATCACGCCAACCGCGCCCAGCACCAGCACGATCACCAGGGTAATCAGCCAGGCCCGCTGGAAGATACGTTTGCGGGCGATGTCGAAGGCTTCTTCCACGGTCACGGCAAAGCGTTGCTCGTCCTGAACCTGATGGTTGTAGGCCTGCACGGTTTTGATCTGGCCGAGGGTTTCGGAGACATAACTGCCGATATCGGCAATTCGATCCTGGCTCAAGCGTGACAGGCTGCGTACTCGGCGGCCGAAGATCAGGATCGGCGCGATCACCAATGGCAACGCGACCACCACAATGCTGGTGAGCTTTGGGTTGGTGATAAACAGCAAGACGATCCCGCCGATCACCATCAGCAAATTGCGCAAGAACAGCGACAACGAAGAGCCGATCACCGATTGCAGCAACGTGGTGTCGGCGGTCAGCCGCGACTGGATCTCGGAGCTGCGGTTGTCTTCGTAGAAACCCGGATGTAGATAAATAAGATGGTTGAACACCTGACGGCGGATGTCCGCGACAACGCGCTCGCCGATCCATGACACCAGGTAATAACGCGCAAAGGTGCCGATTGCCAGGCCGACCACCAGCACCATAAACAGGCCGATGGACTGGTTGAGCAAGTGCGGCGATTGGGTCATGAAGCCCTGGTCCACCAACAATCGAATGCCCTGCCCCATGGATAAGGTGATGCCCGCGGTGACAATCAATGCGAGCAAGGCACCGAGGGCCGGCCAGCGATAAGGTGCGATGAAACGCAGAGCCAGGCGCACGGCGCGCCGCTGACGGGAAGAAAACATGAAGATCATCCGAAGGCACAACCAGTAGGGATTAACCCGTCCAAGCCTACACTGGTCGATGGGCATGAACTCTGTAAATCACAATGAGTCAGTTTAATTATGTCCGCCAATACTAGCGTCTAGACGCTATTGGTCTAAAGTCCGGGTGGCACCGTTTAACAATTTCTGGTGGACTGGTGTTGCCGCTCAGGAAAGATCGCAGGGAGTTGTCACAACCCGGTCACCCGGCGGTTTTACAGTAAGCACACAACCTGATGAGGAGACAGGCAATGTCCTTGCAAAACAGCAGCGAAGACAAGATTGAAGTGATCCGCACACAGCCAGACCAGTCTCTGGGTTGCTCAATTATTGATAAGGATGGGCGCGAAGTACCGATCACTGAAGGCATGATCCAGGACGCTTGCCGCGAACTGGAAAAGCGATTGGTCAAACCTGCCGAACAAGATTGATATAGCCACCGTCTTCTTGACCCGGCCTCTGATGGCCGGGTTTTTTATGGGTGCCTTTTGAGGGGGCTGCGCACCCTATCGCGGGCAAGCCCGCTCCTACAGGTCATGCGTCAATTTTGAAATCGCATTAATCCTGTGGGAGCGGGCTTGCCCGCGAGAGGGCCAGCACCATTTACGAAATTATTTGCGCACCCAATGCCGCCACAATCTTCTGCAACCCAGGCGAATCCCCGTCAATCCGCACCTTCAACCCATCAATCTCACGCCGCTGCGGATAATGCTTGCGCAGCGCATCGAACGCCGCACGCTGCTCGCTCACGTTGCCTACAAGGCTACGGCGGAAATCTGCATCATCACGGCGCGGGTCGTACACACCTCGGCACAACATCGCCAGCGTCCAGGCCGGATCGCTGTCAGCGTTCAAAGACACTTGCGACAACCATGGCGCGGGCAGCAAATCGCTCAAACTGACCAGAGCCGGTTGCCCGAGGAACTCGCAATACGCCTGATAAATCTGCGCCGTCCCACGCTGTTTGCCATCCAGGCTGTAACCGGCAATGTGCGGCGTGGCCAGCACGCAGAGTTCGGCCAGTGCCACATCAACTTCGGGCTCGCCTTCCCAAACGTCCAGCACGGCTTGCAGGTCTTCGCGTTGCAGCAGCACCTGGCGCAGGGCGGCATTGTCCACCACCGGGCCACGACTGGCGTTGATCAGCCAGGTGCCGGATTTAAGTTGGTTCAAGCGGTTTTTATCGAACAGATGCCAGGTCGACTGCGCGCCGTGTTTTTTCAACGGCGTGTGCAGACTGATGACATCGCACTGTTCGATGATCTGCTCGAGGCTGACGTATTCGCCACCTTCAGCGGCTTGCCGAGGCGGATCACACACCAGAACATTCCAGCCCAGACCTTGCAGGACCTTGACCAGCCGGCCGCCCACTTCGCCGGCACCGACCACGCCGTAGGTGCGCTGAGTCAGGTCGGCGCCTTCGATTTCAGCCAGTGTCAGCAGGCTGCCGAGCACGTAGTCGACCACGCCTCGGGCGTTGCAACCGGGTGCGCTGGACCAGGAGATGCCAGCCTGCTGAAAGTAATCCAGATCCAGATGATCAGTGCCGATGGTGCAGGTGCCGACAAAGCGTACCTTGCTGCCTTCGAGCAACGCGCGGTTGACGTTGGTCACCGAGCGCACCAGCAGCACATCGGCCTGTTCGAGGGTGGCGCGGTCAATGGAACGTCCCGGCACCCGGCGGATTTCACCGAAACCTTCGAAGAAGGCATCGAGCAGCGGGATATTTTCGTCGGCAACAATCAGCATGGCAGGCTCCTTTGGCGGATCGGCAGTGTAGGCGGAGATGGCACGTCACGCCTAGCACGCATCCCCTACAAGGGACCATGCGCGGGGGGGAAAGAATTACAAATCCCTAACACAGGATTTTTCCTGACCACTGCGTCAACGCGTAGAATGCGCCGCCTCGCGCATCAAAACCTTTTGGACGTTTCGCCCTTGAATTCCGTGACTGACCGCCCCGCCGCTACTTCCCTCACCCGTCCGGCCCGGGTTCGCCTGGAGCTGAAAAACCTGCTCGGCCTGGCCCTGCCGATCATGATCGCGCAACTGGCGACCACCGCGATGGGCTTCGTCGATGCGGTGATGGCGGGTCGAGTCGGACCAAGGGATCTGGCGGCCGTGGCGCTGGGCAACTCGATCTGGGTGCCCGTATTCCTGTTAATCACCGGCACTTTGCTGGCGACTACCCCGAAAGTCGCCCAGCGTTTCGGCGCCGGCACCCACAGCGAGATTGGCCCGATCGTGCGTCAGGCACTGTGGCTGGCGTTGGTGGTGGGTTTGATGGCGACCGGCATGCTGCTCAGCGCCGAACCGATCCTGCACATGATGAAAGTCGATCCCGAGCTGATCGGCCCGTGCATGCAATATCTGCATGGCATCGCCAGTGGCTTGCCCGCCGTCGCCTTCTACCATGTGTTGCGCTGCTTCAGTGACGGCCTGGGGCGCACCCGGCCGGCGATGGTGCTGGGTCTGTGCGGGCTGGCGCTGAATATTCCGCTGAACTACGTCTTCATCTATGGCCACTTCGGTGTGCCGGCCATGGGCGGCGTCGGTTGCGGTTGGGCCACGGCGATTGTGATGTGGGTGATGGCCTTGGGCATGGCCGGGTGGGAGCGCTGGGCGCCGGCCTATCAGTCGAGTCAGTTATTCAGCCGTTTCGACTGGCCACAGTGGTCGGTGATCAAACGCCTGCTGGGCATCGGCTTGCCCATCGGCATCGCCGTGTTCGCCGAATCGAGCATCTTCGCTGTGATTGCCCTGCTGATCGGCAGCCTCGGCGCCACCGTCGTAGCCGGGCATCAGATCGCGCTGAACTTCAGCTCGCTGGTATTTATGATTCCCTACTCCCTGGGCATGGCCGTCACTGTGCGGGTCGGTCAGGCGCTCGGCCGCGAGGAGCCCCGTGAAGCGCGCTTCGCCGCCGGTGTCGGCATGGGCACGGCGTTGGCGTATGCGTGTATCTCCGCGAGCATGATGCTGTTGCTGCGTGAACACATCGCAACCATCTACACGGCGGATCCGACAGTGATTCACGTCGCGGCGATGCTGATCGTGTATTCGGCGCTGTTCCAGTTTTCCGATGCGATCCAGGTCACCGCCGCCGGCGCCTTGCGCGGTTATCAGGACACGCGGGTGACGATGATCCTGACGCTGTTTGCGTACTGGGGGATTGGTTTGCCGGTGGGTTACGCGCTGGGCCTGACCGATTGGTTGGGCACGCCGAGCGGCCCGAGCGGGCTGTGGCAGGGTTTGATCGTGGGCTTGAGTTGCGCGGCGCTGATGCTGTCGATCCGCCTGACGCGCAGTGCACGCAAGCGGATCCGCATCAGTCGGTCGGCGGGTTAAGCGAGTTTCTTGCGGATCCAGTAGAGGTAGGTGCCTGCCTCTTCATGCTGCCCCACCAGTTCGTGGTCGAGAAACACGCAGAACTTGGGAATGTCGCGACGGGTCGACGGGTCGGTGGCGATCACCTTCAGCAGCCCCCCGGGCGCCAGGTCACGGATGTGCTGGTGCAGCATCATCACCGGTTCCGGGCAGTTGAGGCCGGTGGCGTCGAGGGTGCCGTCTACCGGCGTATCAATCATTTCACTCATGATTCACTCCTGAAACTTGCCGGCATTGTCGCGCATTGCCGGGTTCAACGTCATCTGTGGCGTAACACGGTCCTTGTGGGAGCTGGCTTGCCTGCGATGGCATCAACTCGGTTCGACGTCAAACCGAGTCGCCTATATCGCGGGCAAGCCCGACTCCCACCGGGATATCAGCGTTTCAGCGGGATTTGGGTTTCTTTACGTCGAGTCGGCGCAAGTGGCAGGTCACTTCTTCGCGGTCGTGGTACAGCTGCTTGCAGCCGATCTCGACCCGAATCCCGCGTTCCTTGAAGCCGTCGGCGATACGCTCCAGCAAACGCTTCACTTCGGCGTAACGCTGTTTCATTGGCAACTTGAGGTTGACCACCGCCTCGCGGCAATGCCCCTCGCCAATCCACTCTTCCAGCATCGCAGCGTTGCGCGCCGGTTTCTCGACGATGTCGCAGACCATCCAGTCCACTGGTTGACGAGGCTTGAAGGTGAAACCGTCGGCCATCAAGTGTTGCACCAGACCGGTGTCCATCAGGCTTTCGGCCATCGGGCCGTTGTCGATCGCGGTCACCAACATGCCGCGGTTGACCAGTTGCCAGGTCCAGCCGCCGGGCGCAGCGCCGAGGTCGACACCGGTCATGTCACTGTGCAGACGCTCATCCCATTGATCACGCGGGATAAAGTGGTGCCAGGCCTCTTCCAGTTTCAGCGTCGAACGACTCGGTGCTTCACGCGGAAACTTCAGCCGCGGAATGCCCATCGGCCACATCGCCGAGTTGTTCGACTCGGCCAACCCCATGAACACTTCGCGGCCACTTTTGAAAGTCAGCAGCAGGCGCGGCTTGTGCGCATCCTCAACCAGTTTTCCGGCTGCCATCAGCGCCTTGCGCAGGTGGCCTTCGAACTTTTTACAGAAGTTCGACAGTTCCTTGCCATCGTTGGTGTCGACCATTTCCAGCCACAGGCTGCCGCACAGCGGGAAGTCCGCCATGTGCGCGAGGATCACGCTGATGCGGTCTGTTTCCGGCAGATCGATAAAAATTCCGCGAGCCCATTGGCGCGGGAAGATCAGCTCGGCGAAACGCTGGCCACGCATCAGGCGCTCGGCGCCGTCTTCTTCGGTGCAGATGAATTCGGCGCAGGCGCTGGCGGTCTTGGCCTTGGCATAACCGGCTACGTTCAGCCGCGCGGCGTGTTCGGAAATCTCGGAACAGACTTCGCTTTCAAAGCCCGGCCGGCAATGCATAAAGAGGGTGTTCATTCTTACTCCTGGGCAGATGGCGAGAAATTCAACCACTGCGCGATGCCCAGACTTGCGTTGAAGCAAAGCCTGTCACGAAAACCGGCGCATGATAGCCGAGTTCGGAACCCAGGGTCTGTTGACGTTTGCTGGCGAACCGCGTTGCTGTGCCAACGTGCGCGAGGCAAGGCGCGGGATGCCGCCAATGGTTGTTCCCTTGGCAAATCCCGCAACGCAGCCTCGCACACGTTGGCGCGCAACCCGAAGGGACGCGACCCATTTGGCGCTGGGCGGCGTTGCTCGGAACTTATTTGGAACAACCAAACCGCGTTCCTCGCGCCTTGCCCAGCGCCAAATGGGTCTGCGTCGCGGTCGCCAGCAAACGTCAACAGACCCTGGACTCGGCCATAGAGTCCAGTTATTAGCTTTAAGCACCAAACAGGACTAGGTTTAAGCCTCTGTTCGTTCCCTCAGTCCGTAGCCGTGCGGACCCAAAGGAGTCATTTCAATGCCGTCCCTCGATAGCCTGAAAACCCTTAAAACCTTACAAGTCGACGACAAGACCTATCACTATTTCAGCTTGCCGGATGCCGCCAAAAGCCTGGGCGACCTGGACAAGCTGCCAATGTCATTGAAAGTGCTGCTGGAAAACCTGCTGCGCTGGGAAGATGAAAAAACCGTCACCGGCGCTGACCTCAGGGCGATTGCCGCCTGGCTCAAGGAGCGGCGCTCCGATCGCGAAATCCAGTACCGCCCGGCGCGGGTGTTGATGCAAGACTTCACCGGTGTTCCCGCCGTGGTCGATCTGGCCGCCATGCGCGCAGCCATGGCCAAGGCCGGCGGCGACCCGCAGCGCATCAATCCGCTGTCGCCGGTGGACCTGGTGATTGACCACTCGGTGATGGTCGACAAGTTCGGCAGCGCCAGCGCCTTCGAACAGAACGTCGACATTGAAATGCAGCGCAATGGTGAGCGTTACGCGTTCCTGCGCTGGGGCCAGAGTGCCTTCGACAACTTCAGCGTGGTACCGCCGGGCACTGGCATCTGCCACCAGGTCAATCTGGAATACCTGGGTCGCACGGTCTGGACCAAAGATGAGGACGGTCGTACCTACGCGTTCCCCGACACGCTGGTCGGCACCGATTCCCACACCACCATGATCAACGGCCTCGGCGTGCTTGGCTGGGGCGTTGGCGGGATCGAAGCGGAGGCGGCGATGCTCGGCCAACCGGTGTCGATGCTGATTCCGGAAGTGATCGGCTTCAAACTCACCGGCAAGCTCAAGGAAGGCATCACCGCCACCGACCTGGTGCTGACTGTCACCCAGATGCTGCGCAAGAAAGGCGTGGTCGGCAAATTCGTCGAGTTCTACGGCGATGGCCTCGCCGACCTGCCACTGGCCGACCGTGCAACCATCGCCAATATGGCTCCGGAATACGGTGCGACCTGCGGCTTCTTCCCGGTGGATGACATCACCCTGGAGTATCTGCGTTTATCCGGTCGCCCCAGCGCAGTCGTGAAACTGGTCGAGGCTTACAGCAAAGCCCAGGGCCTGTGGCGCCTGCCGGGCCAGGAACCGGTGTTTACCGACAGCCTGGCGCTGGACATGGGCAGTGTCGAAGCCAGTCTCGCCGGGCCAAAACGTCCACAGGACCGGGTTTCGCTGCCGAATGTCGCGCAAGCGTTCAGTGACTTCATCGACCTGCAATTCAAACCCACCAGCAAGGAAGTCGGTCGTCTCGAAAGTGAAGGCGGCGGAGGCGTCGCGGTGGGCAACGCGGACCTGGCCGGTGAAGCAGCTTACGAATACGACGGTCAGACCTATCGTTTGAAAAACGGCGCGGTGGTAATCGCTGCGATCACCTCCTGCACCAACACCTCCAACCCGAGCGTGATGATGGCCGCCGGCCTGGTGGCGAAGAAAGCCGTGGAAAAAGGCCTCAAGCGCAAACCGTGGGTCAAGAGTTCGCTGGCGCCAGGCTCGAAAGTGGTCACTGACTACTACAAGGCTGCCGGCCTGACCCAATACCTGGATGAACTCGGTTTTGCCTTGGTCGGTTATGGCTGCACCACCTGCATCGGCAACTCCGGGCCGTTACCGGAGCCGATCGAAAAAGCCATTCAGGCTGCCGACCTGACCGTCGCTTCGGTGCTGTCGGGCAACCGTAACTTCGAAGGTCGCGTGCATCCGTTGGTCAAAACCAACTGGCTGGCCTCCCCGCCTCTGGTTGTGGCCTATGCATTGGCGGGCACGGTGCGAACCGACATCAGCAGCGAGCCATTGGGTAATGACAAGGATGGCAATCCCGTGTATTTGCGGGACATCTGGCCGAGCACTAAAGAGATCGCCGACGCGGTGAGTCAGGTCAACACCGCGATGTTCCACAAGGAATACGCCGAAGTGTTTGCCGGCGACGAGCAGTGGCAAGCCATCGAAGTGCCGCAAGCGGCGACCTATGTATGGAAGGAGGATTCGACTTACATCCAGCATCCGCCGTTCTTCGATGACATCGGCGGGCCACCGCCCGTGGTCAAGGACGTTGCGGGGGCCCGAGTGCTCGCGCTGCTCGGCGATTCGGTGACCACCGACCACATCTCCCCGGCCGGCAACATCAAGGCTGACAGCCCGGCGGGCCATTACCTGCGCGAGAAAGGCGTCGAGCCGCGGGACTTCAACTCCTACGGTTCCCGTCGCGGCAACCACGAAGTGATGATGCGCGGCACCTTTGCCAACATCCGGATTCGCAACGAGATGCTCAGCGGCGAAGAAGGCGGCAATACGATCTACATTCCTACGGGCGAAAAACTGCCGATCTACGATGCCGCGATGCGTTATCAAGCCTCGGGCACGCCGCTGGTGGTGATCGCGGGGCAAGAATACGGTACCGGTTCGAGCCGTGACTGGGCGGCCAAGGGCACTAATCTGCTAGGGGTCAAAGCGGTCATCGCCGAAAGCTTCGAACGGATTCACCGCTCCAACCTGGTGGGCATGGGCGTGTTGCCGTTGCAGTTCAAGCTGGATCAGAACCGCAAGAGCCTGAACCTGACCGGCAAGGAAACCCTCGACATTCTTGGCTTGACCGGCGTTGAACTGACACCGCGGATGAACCTGACGCTGATCATCACCCGTGAAAACGGCAGCCGCGAGAAGGTCGACGTGTTGTGCCGGATCGATACCCTGAACGAAGTGGAGTACTTCAAGTCGGGGGGGATTTTGCATTACGTGCTGCGGCAGTTGATTGCCTCTTAATCGCTTGCTGACAAAAACACCGCCTTCGGGCGGTGTTTTTGTTTGGGCGGACATCTCTATAATCACGCCCTTCTGGCGAAAGCGAACGCCCACTCAAGATCGTCGCTGTCGCACACATTGATGAGCAACACAAAATCCTGTGGGAGCGGGCTTGCCTGCGATGGCGGTGTAACAGGCGACATTTATGTTGGATGTGACTGCCTCATCGCGGGCAAGCCCGCTCCCACAGGGGACTGGGGCGCACCGATCCCGACACAAGGACTTTCAATGATTGCCCTGCCATGGACTTACCTGGCCTTCCTCTCCCTCGGCTACGGCCTGGCCCTGACCTACGGCCATCTCGGCTGGCTCGCCGGGATTTCTGTCGCGTTGCTGTTGTTCGCCGGTTTCGCTGTTCGCCAACAACAGGTCCAGATCGGCCGCTACCTCGGCCACGGACTGTTCATCTTCATGGCCCTTGCACTGGCGATGCACTGGCTGCCCGGTTTCTACAACGGTCGCGTCATCAATCCGCAACGCTTTACCGACGACGCCGTGCCGTTTTCCATGTACCTGAATCTGGACAAACCCCTGATTGGCTTTTGGCTGTTGCTGGTTTGCCCATGGATTATCGGCCGGCGCTCGCTGCGACTTTCCCTTTATGCCACCGTGATGGCGCTGCCCCTGAGCGTCGTGCTGGCCTTGGGTGGTGCGCTGTTGCTGGGCGTCATCGGTTGGGCGCCGAAATGGCCGGACCATGCCTGGCTGTGGCTGCTGAACAATTTGCTGTTGGTGACGCTGGTGGAGGAAGCACTGTTTCGCGGTTACCTCCAGGGCGGGTTGAGTCGGATCTTCAAAAACCAGCCTTACGGCGACAATCTTGCCTTGCTGCTGGCGTCGCTGCTGTTCGGCCTGGCTCATCTTGGCGCTGGTTGGCAATGGGTGCTGCTGGCGAGCCTGGCCGGTGTCGGTTACGGCGTGGCTTACCGTTTCGGCGGGTTGGGTGCGGCCATTGCCACTCATTTTGGCCTGAACCTGCTGCATTTCGCGCTGTTCACCTATCCGATGCTCGCCGGCTGACGCAAGGGGCGTTTTGCGACGCACCTCTTATTGCTGAAAATTAATCTCAATAAATGGCTGGCAATGCCGACAACCCGACAAAGCCTTGCGGATTGATAAAGCCATGCGTAACAACCAGCCCACCACACAACGCGAACGGACCTTCCCGGCTCAGCAACGGTTGATTTCCACCACCGATGCCAAAGGCGTGATCACCTACTGCAATGACGCTTTCGTCGAGATCAGCGGGTTTTCTCGTGAAGAGCTGATCCGTGCGCCGCATAACCTGGTCCGTCACCCTGACGTCCCGGCCGCGGTGTTCGCGCACATGTGGGGCACATTGAAACAAGGCTTGCCATGGATGGGCATTGTCAAGAATCGCTGCAAGACCGGTGACCACTACTGGGTTAACGCCTATGTCACACCGGTGTTCGAAGGCAATCAGGTGGCCGGTTACGAGTCAGTACGAGTCAAACCCACCGCCGAACAGATCCGCCGAGCCGAAGCGCTCTACCAACGCATCAACCAGGGCAAGTCAGCGATTCCTTCAACAGACAAATGGCTGCCGGTGCTACAGGACTGGCTGCCGTTCATTCTGGTCAGCCAGCTGAGTTTCATGATTGGCGCCACCCTGACCTCCCAATGGGGCTTTGCCCTGGCTGCCGGCCTTTCGGTGCCGTTGGGTTTGATGGGGTTGAGCTGGCAACAACGCGGTCTCAAGCGTCTGTTGGTCCTGGCCGGGCAGACTACCTCCGACCCGCTGATCGCGCAGATGTACACCGACAGCCGTGGCGCGCAGGCGCGTCTGGAAATGTCGATCCTGAGTCAGGAAGCCCGCCTGAAAACCTGCCTGACCCGTCTGCAGGACACCGCCGAACACCTGAGCGACCAAGCGAAACAGTCCGACACCCTGGCCCACAAGAGCTCCACCGGCCTGGAACGCCAACGCGTCGAGACCGAGCAAGTGGCCACCGCCGTCAACCAGATGGCTGCCACCACTCAGGAAGTCGCCAGCCACGTGCAGCGCACGGCCGACGCCACTCAGGAAGCCAATCGCCTGACCGGTCGCGGTCGAGATATTGCCGGGGAAACCCGCGACGCCATCCAGCGCCTGTCGGTAGTGGTCGGCGAAACCGGTCTGACCGTGACCCAGCTGGCCAAGGACAGCGACGAAATCGGTGGCGTGGTCGATGTGATCAAAGGCATTGCCGACCAGACCAACCTGCTGGCCTTGAACGCTGCCATCGAAGCGGCCCGTGCCGGTGAGATGGGGCGCGGGTTTGCGGTGGTAGCTGACGAGGTCCGTCAACTGGCGCAACGCACCAGCGAGTCCACGGGGCAGATTCATGCCCTGATCGCCAAGCTGCAACAGACCGCCAGTACCGCCGTGCAAACCATGGAAGCCGGGCATCGTCAGGCTGAGGAAGGTGTGGCACGGGTACTGGAAGCGGACCAGGCGTTGGTGGGGATCAGCGAAGCGGTGGCCAACATCACCGACATGACCACCCAGATCGCTGCGGCGACCGAAGAGCAAAGCGCAGTGGCCGAAGAAATCAGCCGCAACATCAGCAACATCTCGCACTTGGCGGATCAGACCTCGGAACAGGCTCAACACTCGGCGTTGTTGAGTGAAGAACTGACCAAGACGGCCAATACCCAGTATTCGTTGGTGGAGCGGTTTAACCGCTGATCGTCCTGATCGTCCTGATCATTCCCACGCTCCGCGTGGGAATGATCACCTAGCGAAGGAAATCAGCAACCTTGCTCGCCGCAGTTCCCAGATGCTGCTCATGGGTAAACCCCGACGCCTTCAACGGCTTCAAGTCATGATCCCCCGCCACCAGCCAGAACACCTCGATGCTCGGGGCCAATTCATAAGCCTCGACGGCCTCGCGATTGCCCAATGCATCCCGCTCGCCTTGCACAATCAACGTCCGCGTCTTCAGCGCAGCCAAATGCCCGACCCGAGGTTTCTCCGGTTTGCCGGCGGCATAAAACGGATACCCCAGGCACACCAACGCATCCGTTTCCAATTCATCGGCCAATAGGCTGGCCATCCGCCCGCCCATGGACTTGCCGCCAATGGCCAGACGTCCAGCGACATGGCGTCGCACCACGGCATGCACCTCGCGCCAGCATTCCAGCAGTTTCGGCGCCGGGTTCGGTGGTCGTTTGCCCCCATCCACCCGCCGCTGCGCCATGTACGGGAACTCGAAGCGCACCACGTTGACGCCATGCGCAGCAAGGCGTCCAGTCATGTCGTCCATCCAGCCGCTGTCCATCGGCGCGCCGGCCCCGTGAGCGAGGATCAACGTCGCCGATGCCGGTACTGGGGCGGCATTCCACAACCATCCATGATCCTGCACACACCGCGCCCATTGATCCCCGTCAATACTGGCCTTGTGCTCTTTGCCCATGCTTGCCTCGCTTTTAGTCTGCCTATAACTCCAGGCGAAGGGAGCGTCTGCCGTGCGGCTTACTCGCAAAGACAGGCCTTCACTTCGGCTGAACCGTGGATGGGGAACCATGAACACTTCTATCAGTACCGCCTACAACTACAAGGTGGTCCGCCAATTCGCCATTATGACGGTGGTGTGGGGCATCGTCGGCATGGGGCTCGGGGTTTTTCTCGCGGCTCAATTGGTCTGGCCCGAACTCAACTTCAATCTGCCGTGGACCAGCTTCGGGCGCCTGCGCCCCTTGCACACCAACGCAGTGATCTTCGCTTTTGGCGGTTGCGCCCTGTTCGCCAGTTCGTTCTATTCGGTGCAACGCACCTGTCAGGCGCAACTGTTCGCGCCGAAAATCGCCGCGTTCTGCTTCTGGGGCTGGCAAGTGGTGATCCTGCTGGCGGCCATCAGCCTCCCGCTGGGTTACACCAGCTCCAAGGAGTACGCCGAGCTGGAATGGCCGATCGACATCCTGATCACCATCGTCTGGGTCGCTTACGCCGTGGTGTTCTTCGGCACGATCATGCAGCGCAAGACCAAACACATCTACGTCGGCAACTGGTTCTTCGGTGCGTTCATCATCACCGTGGCGATTCTGCACATCGTCAACAACATTGAACTGCCGGTGAGTTTCACCAAGTCCTACTCGGTGTACGCCGGTGCGACCGATGCCATGGTTCAGTGGTGGTATGGCCACAACGCCGTAGGCTTTTTCCTCACCGCCGGTTTCCTCGGGATGATGTACTACTTCGTGCCGAAGCAGGCCGAGCGTCCGGTGTATTCCTATCGCCTGTCGATCGTGCACTTCTGGGCGCTGATCACCCTGTACATCTGGGCCGGTCCGCACCACTTGCACTACACCGCGCTGCCGGACTGGGCACAGTCGCTGGGCATGGTGATGTCGCTGATCCTGCTGGCGCCAAGCTGGGGCGGGATGATCAACGGGATGATGACGTTGTCTGGCGCCTGGCATAAGTTGCGCAGCGACCCGATCCTGCGCTTCCTTGTGGTTTCGCTGGCGTTCTACGGCATGTCGACCTTCGAAGGGCCGATGATGGCCATCAAGACGGTCAACGCGCTGTCGCACTACACCGACTGGACCATTGGCCACGTTCACGCCGGCGCGCTCGGCTGGGTGGCGATGATTTCCATCGGCGCGCTGTACCACATGATCCCGAAAATCTTCGGCCGCCAGCAGATGCACAGCCTCGGCCTGATTAACGCGCACTTCTGGCTCGCGACCATCGGCACCGTGCTGTACATCGCCTCGATGTGGGTCAACGGTATCGCCCAGGGCCTCATGTGGCGCGCGGTGAACGAAGACGGCACGCTGACCTACTCCTTCGTCGAAACCCTGGTGGCCAGCCACCCAGGCTTCGTCGTGCGCCTGGTGGGCGGTGCGATCTTCCTCAGCGGCATGTTCCTGATGGCTTACAACACCTGGCGCACCGTGCGGGCCTCGCAGCCTGCCGAAGTCGCCACTGCCGCGCAGATCGCCTGAGGAGTCCGCCATGAAACACGAAACCATCGAGAAAAACGTCGGCCTGCTGCTCTTGCTGATGGTCCTGGCCGTGAGCATCGGCGGTCTGACCCAGATCGTCCCGCTGTTCTTCCAGGACGTGACCAACAAACCGGTGGAAGGCATGAAGCCCTACACCGCGCTGCAACTGGAAGGTCGCGACATCTACATCCGCGAAGGCTGCGTGGGTTGTCACTCGCAGATGATCCGGCCGTTCCGCGCCGAGACCGAACGCTACGGTCACTACTCGGTAGCCGGTGAAAGTGTCTGGGATCACCCGTTCCTGTGGGGCTCGAAACGAACCGGTCCGGACCTGGCGCGGGTCGGCGGTCGCTACTCCGAAGACTGGCACCGCGCGCACTTGTACAACCCGCGCAACGTCGTGCCGGAATCGAAAATGCCTGGCTATCCGTGGCTGGTGGCCAATCAGCTCGACAGCAGCAATACCGAGACCAAGATCCGCGCCATGCGCACCCTCGGTGTGCCGTACACCGACGACGACATCGCCGGCGCAACGGAATCGCTCAAGGGCAAGACCGAAATGGATGCCCTGGTCGCCTACCTCCAGGTGCTCGGCACTGCCATCAAGAGCAAGAGGTGAGCCATGACCATGCCCTTTGAAATCGTAAGCGAAATGAGCAGTGGAATCATCCGCGGCCTGGGCACGGTCGTGGTGTTCGTAGCCTTTGTCGGCTTGACGCTGTGGGTGTTCAACAGCAAGCGCAATCGGGAATTCGCCGAAGCACGTTTGCTGCCGTTCGCCGATGAACCGCTACCCGATGACGCCACCCAAGAACCTGAAACAAGGAGTACCCGGCCATGACCACCTTCTGGAGTACGTGGATCTGCGTACTGACCATCGGCAGCCTGATCGGCCTGACCTGGCTGCTAATCGGCACCCGCAAGGGCGAAACCAAGGGCAGCGTCGACCAGACCATGGGCCACAGCTTCGACGGCATCGAGGAGTACGACAACCCGCTGCCGCAGTGGTGGTTCATGCTGTTCGCCGGCACGCTGGTATTTGCCGTGGGTTACCTGGTGCTTTATCCGGGCCTGGGCAACTGGAAAGGCATCCTGCCAGGCTATGAAGACGGCTGGACCGGTGTCCACGAATGGGAAAAGGAGATGAACAAGGCTGACGCCAAGTTCGGACCGATCTTCGCCAAATTCGCCGCCATGCCCCTGGAAGAAGTGGCCAAGGACCCGCTAGCGCTAAAAATGGGCGGTCGCCTGTTTGCCTCCAATTGCGCGGTGTGCCATGGCTCGGATGCCAAAGGCGCCTTTGGCTTTCCTAATCTGGCCGACAGTAACTGGCGCTGGGGCGGCGATGCCGAGATGATCAAAACCACGATCATGGGCGGTCGCATGGCCGCGATGCCAGCCTGGGGTGAAATCCTCGGTGACGCCGGCGTGAAGAATGTCGCGGCTTTTGTGCGTCACGACCTGGCCGGTCTGCCGCTGCCGGCCGACAATAGCGCCGATCTGAAAGCCGGACAGCAAGCGTTCAGCACCCTGTGCGTAGCCTGTCATGGGGCAAACGGCCAGGGCACTGAAGCCATGGGCGCGCCGAACCTGACGCATCCGGTCGGTTTCATCTACGGTACAAGCCTGGCGCAACTGCAACAGACCCTTCGTCATGGCCGCCAGGGTCACATGCCGGCGCAGACCGAGTTGCTCGGCAACGATAAAGTGCAATTGCTGGCCGCTTATGTGTACAGCCTGTCGCACGACCTGAATACAGAGAACTTGCAGGCTGAAGGCAAAAACGAATAATTCTCGACCGCTCTGCTGCCGCATTCTCCCGGATGCGGCAGTTCCCTGCCCCTTTGCGACCCATTGTCGCACCCTCCGTTAGTCCTCCTTTCGGTTCCCCGGATTCGGGTCTAAGCTTCCCCCGATGCGGACTGGCATGAGCCGGTTCCAGGTCGACCCAACCCGATGTGTTCGACGAATCTGCTCGATGACAGGCCGCAAAGGCTGATAGATACCGGCTGTCGTGCCAATTGCCATCGGTCACGCGCTCGTTGTGTTTGAACACACCCCGTTACATCCGACCTGACCCCCCTCACCATTTTCGTCTGCTGCGACATTTTGTCATTGGGCAATTTTGTCCTTACTCAGCGCATGGAAAGGCCGCAGAATAAGCTTTTGAAAGCCTTGACCCAGGTCATGGCGCGTTGCAATGACCCCCCGCTTTCTCCATACTTGCGGCCGATTTTTACTCCTAATAAAACACCCAAACCGTGGAACCTTAGAATGAGCACAGCAATCAGTCCGACTGCTTATAACTATAAGGTAGTCCGCCAGTTCGCCATCATGACGGTGGTCTGGGGGATCCTTGGCATGGGGCTTGGTGTCTTCATCGCCTCACAGCTTGTATGGCCGGAATTGAACTTCGGTCTACCGTGGACGACTTTTGGACGCTTACGCCCGTTGCACACCAACCTGGTGATTTTCGCCTTCGGTGGTTGTGCTCTGTTTGCCACTTCTTATTACGTCGTGCAGCGAACCTGCCAAACGCGACTGATTTCCGACAGCCTCGCGGCCTTCACCTTCTGGGGTTGGCAAGCGGTGATCGTCGGCGCGATCATTACCTTGCCGCTGGGTTACACCACCACCAAGGAATACGCGGAACTGGAATGGCCCCTGGCTATTCTGCTGGCCATCGTCTGGGTGTCCTACGGTCTGGTGTTCTTCGGCACCATCACCAAGCGCAACACCAAGCATATCTATGTCGGTAACTGGTTCTACGGTGCCTTCATCGTCGTGACGGCGATGCTGCACATCGTCAACCACGCGTCCCTGCCGGTCAGCTTCTTCAAGTCCTACTCGGCCTACGCCGGGGCGACTGACGCGATGATCCAGTGGTGGTACGGCCACAACGCGGTGGGTTTCTTCCTGACCACGGGCTTCCTGGGGATGATGTACTACTTCGTTCCCAAGCAGGCCGAGCGTCCGATCTACTCCTATCGCCTGTCGATCGTGCACTTCTGGGCGCTGATCACCCTGTACATCTGGGCCGGTCCGCACCACCTGCACTACACCGCTCTGCCGGACTGGGCTCAGTCGCTGGGCATGGCGATGTCGATCATCCTGCTGGCACCCAGCTGGGGCGGCATGATCAACGGCATGATGACCCTGTCGGGCGCCTGGCATAAGCTGCGCACCGACCCGATCCTGCGCTTCCTGGTCGTATCGCTGGCGTTCTACGGCATGTCGACGTTCGAAGGCCCGATGATGGCCATCAAGACCGTCAACTCGCTGTCTCACTACACCGACTGGACCATCGGCCACGTACACGCCGGTGCTTTGGGCTGGGTTGCGATGATCTCGATCGGCGCCATCTACCACATGATTCCGAAACTGTTCGGTCGTGCGCAGATGCACAGCATCGGCCTGATCAACACGCACTTCTGGCTCGCGACCATCGGTACCGTTCTGTACATCGCTTCGATGTGGGTCAACGGCATTACCCAGGGTCTGATGTGGCGTGCAATCAACGACGACGGCACCCTCACCTACTCGTTCGTCGAAGCGCTGCAAGCCAGCCATCCTGGTTTCATCGTTCGCGCCCTGGGCGGTGCGTTCTTTGCCAGCGGCATGCTGTTCATGGCCTACAACGTATGGCGTACCGTACGTGCCTCGAACCCGGCTGAAGCCAAAGCTGCTGAACAGATTGCTGTAGTTGGAGCTCACTGATGAAGCATGAAGCAGTCGAGAAGAACATTGGCCTGCTGGCCTTCTTCATGGTTATCGCCGTCAGCATCGGCGGCCTGACCCAGATCGTTCCGCTGTTTTTCCAGGACGTCACCAACAAGCCGGTCGAAGGCATGAAGCCTCGCACCGCCCTTGAACTGGAAGGCCGCGACATCTACATCGCCAACGGTTGTGTCGGCTGCCACTCGCAGATGATCCGCCCGTTCCGTGCTGAAACCGAACGGTACGGCCATTACTCGGTTGCCGGTGAAAGCGTCTGGGACCACCCGTTCCTGTGGGGCTCCAAGCGTACCGGTCCGGACCTGGCCCGTGTCGGCGGTCGTTACTCCGATGACTGGCAGCGTGCGCACTTGTACAACCCGCGCAACGTGGTGCCTGAGTCGAAAATGCCGGCCTACCCGTTCCTCGTGGAAAACAAGCTCGACGGCAAAGACACCGCCAAGAAAATGGAAGTCTTGCGCACGCTCGGCGTCCCTTACACCGACGAAGACATCGCCGGTGCCAAGGATGCTGTGAAGGGCAAAACCGAAATGGACGCGCTGGTGGCCTATCTGCAAGGCCTGGGCACCATCATCAAAAGCAAACGGTGATTTAGATGGATATCGGGATGATTCGTGGCCTGGGCACCGTTGTTGTGATGGTGGCCTTCATCGGTCTGGCGTTGTGGGTGTTCAGTCCCAAGCGCAAGTCGGAGTTTGAAGACGCGACCTTGCTGCCTTTCGCGGATGATCCCGAAGCCATCAAGCACGTCGAGCAAGCTTCTAGGAGTAACAAAGAATGACTACGTTCTGGAGTCTGTACGTCACAGTCCTCAGTCTCGGCACGATCTTCGCCCTGACCTGGCTGCTGCTGTCCACCCGCAAGGGCCAGCGCAGCGAAGCCACCGAAGAGACGGTTGGCCACTCCTTCGACGGGATCGAGGAGTACGACAACCCACTGCCGAAATGGTGGTTCATGCTGTTCGTGGGCACCATCATCTTCGCCCTGGGCTATCTGGTGCTGTACCCGGGCCTGGGCAACTGGAAAGGCCTGTTGCCGGGTTACAACTACCTGGATAACGAGAAGCAGACTGCGTTCGCCAACGGCCAGACCGGCTGGACCGGCGTTCACGAGTGGGAAAAGGAAATGGCCAAGTCGGACGCCAAGTTCGGTCCGATCTTCGCCAAGTTCGCTTCCATGCCGATTGAAGAAGTCGCCAAGGACCCGCAAGCCCTGAAGATGGGTGGCCGCCTGTTCGCCTCCAACTGCTCGGTCTGCCACGGCTCCGACGCGAAAGGCGCTTATGGCTTCCCTAACCTGACCGACGCCGACTGGCGCTGGGGCGGCGAAGCGGAAACCATCAAGACCACCATCATGGGTGGCCGTCACGCGGTCATGCCGGCGTGGGCTGAAGTGATCGGCGAACAAGGCGTTGCCGATGTTGCCGGCTTCGTGCTGACCAACCTCGATGGCCGCAAGCTGCCGGAAGGCACCAAGGCCGACCCGGTTGCCGGGCAGAAGCTGTTCGCTGCCAACTGTGCTGTGTGCCACGGCCCGCAAGGCAAAGGCACACCAGCAATGGGCGCGCCTGACCTGACCCATCCGGCGGCGTTCATCTACGGTTCGAGCTTCGCTCAACTGCAGCAGACCATCCGTTACGGCCGTCAGGGCCAGATGCCTGCGCAAGAACTGCTGCAAGGCAACGACAAGGTTCACCTGCTGGCCGCTTACGTCTACAGCCTGTCTCACGGTGAGAAGGCTCCTGCTGAAGACGCCCAGTAAGGCAAACGCTTGATGCAACAAAAAACGGCCCCGTCATCTGACGGGGCCGTTTTTTTTGGTCACGAAACAAGTGCTATCGAACAGGGACAGTGGCAATTTCCTTACGACTCGGCCAGTCGTTGCCGCTGACCTGGTGTACCTTCATCGTCTGGCGATCCCGGGCGATATCGGCAATCAGGTAAGTCTGGCTGGAAGCACCACCACTGAGAAACACCGGAACCTCACCAAAGTAATCGCGGCGATTCCAGCCGGTAAAGGTGCCAGGCTCCGTGTGCAGATGCCCGGCGAACACTGCGGTCACCTTGTACCGTTCAATCATGGTTTTGAACCGGGCTATCTGCTCGCTGCTGCCCTTCCATCGCTCAGGCTTGTGCATGTTGAGAATAATGATCTTGCCGTTTCTTCGTGCGGCTTTTAAATCTTCTTCCAGCCAGCCCAGCGCATCGGAAATATGGTAACCCGTCGGGGTTCCCCAATCGTAAGCAGTAAATGTGGTCGAGTACGTGGGTTCATTATGCAACTGTACAAGATGCACATCCCCGAACCCCTTGGAATAGGCCAGGCTTCCAAACACACCTTTCTTGATTGTCCCTTCGTCAGACTTGCGCACATCCAGCGTACTTAACTTTCCAAAATAGCGCTCATTAAAGTCAACGATACTACCGGCGGCACAGTTATTCAGAAAACAGTCATCGACATTATTCTCATAGTCATGATTACCCAGACCATAGTCATAATCTCTGCCCAGCTGTTTATCCAGAATCGACCGTGTCATGGAGCGCTGGCCGCCGTGCCCGAAAGCGGTCATGTCACCGTTAATCATGACCGGGATGAGCGTCTGCTCAGAGGAGTAATGACGCCTGAAGCTGGCGACATCGGCATATTGGGTCTCAATCAACCACTGCGAACGCTTTTCTTTTTCCGAACCTGACTCATCCCACCCATAATCAGAACTTTCAGTCCAGGGATACTGGGGGTCCGAGGTAAATATCAAATGCCGGGGAAGATGATCATTTTGTGCGGAATAGGCGGCACCGGCAACAACACATAATAAAGCAGCTAAAAGCGCTTTAACTTTTTTATCAAGAAACATAGAAATCCATATCTATTAAAGTTAAACATTCAAACGTGAGCCATTAACTTACGACAAGAGCAAAACCAAAACAAAGGTTTGTTTACTCCCTATCAATAGTTGATGTTTCTCAGAGGTTCTAACACGCGAAAGGAACAGTGGGCGGCGTGAGCAAGCAATCCTGTTGCGCGACGGGGCGGTCTTCCAACCCGGCGGCGTGCGATTGACCAACCCGTGGGCCGATTGACTTCCGCCCCCTGTAAAACCGTCCATAATTCACAAGTCAATTGATTCAAGTCATTACACCATCAGTTGATTTCTCCCAACGCGACCAAAGGTCGCACCCTTGGGCTAGAGCGACAGGCGTATCATTGCGCCACTGCAACACCTCTTATTGACCGCGGTCGGCATGTACTGACCGAGGCATTTTTTCCACTGCCGTGGGATGCAATGATGAGCAACCAGATTCCGATACACGACGTCACCCCGCCTGCCAAGAATGCGAGTAACACCGTCGACCTCTACGCCTCCAGGGAGAAGATCTACACCCGCGCCTTCACCGGTCTGTTCCGCAACCTGCGGATGATTGGCGGTGCCGGGTTGTTCCTGCTGTATTTCGGTACTGTCTGGCTGAGCTGGGCAGGCCATCAGGCCGTCTGGTGGAACCTGCCGGAGCGTAAATTCTTCATCTTTGGCGCCACCTTCTGGCCTCAGGACTTCATCCTGCTGTCGGGCATTTTGATTGTCAGTGCCTTCGGCCTGTTCTTCATTACCGTGTACGCCGGTCGGGTCTGGTGCGGCTATACCTGCCCGCAAAGCGTCTGGACCTGGATATTCATGTGGTGCGAGAAGGTCACCGAAGGCGACCGTAACCAGCGCATCAAGCTCGACAAGGCGCCGATGAGCGCCAATAAATTCCTGCGCAAATTCAGCAAGCACGTGATGTGGCTACTGATCGGCTTCGTGACCGGCATGACCTTCGTCGGTTACTTCTCGCCGATCCGTGAGCTGACCATCGACTTCTTTACCGGCCAGGCTGATGGCTGGTCGTATTTCTGGGTCGGCTTCTTCACCCTCGCCACCTATGGCAATGCCGGCTGGTTGCGTGAGCAAGTGTGCATTTACATGTGCCCGTACGCGCGGTTCCAGAGCGTGATGTTCGACAAGGACACCCTGATCGTCTCCTACGACCCGCGTCGTGGCGAGTCCCGCGGCCCGCGTAAAAAAGGTGTCGACTATAAGGCTCAGGGCCTGGGTGATTGCATCGACTGCACCATGTGTGTCCAGGTTTGCCCGACCGGCATCGACATCCGCGATGGTTTGCAGGTCGAGTGCATCGGCTGTGCCGCGTGTATCGATGCCTGCGACAGCATCATGGACAAGATGGATTACCCGCGCGGCCTGATCAGCTACACCACCGAACACAACCTGTCCGGGCAAAAAACCAATAAACTGCGCCCTCGCCTGATCGGCTATGCCACGGTGCTGCTGGCGATGATTGCTTTGCTGGCGACCGCGTTCTTCATGCGTTCGCTGGTCGGGTTCGACGTCAGCAAAGACCGCGTGCTGTACCGCGAAAACGCCGAAGGCCGGATCGAAAACGTCTACAGCCTGAAAATCATGAACAAGGATCAGCGCGACCACACCTACGTGCTGGAAGCCACTGGCCTGCCGGACCTCAAGCTCCAGGGCAAGCGCGAAATCAAAGTCGCCGCCGGGGAGATTTTCAGCCAGCCGGTCGAGTTGTCCAGTGCACCGGAACAATTGCCATCGAGTACCAACGAGGTGAAATTCATCCTCAAGGATGCCGATGACGCCAGCATTCACGTTGAAGCCAAGAGTCGATTCATCGGCCCACAAATTCGTTGAGAGAAGTGACCATGCCCGCAGCAAACGCCGCAAGTCCCTGGTACAAGCACCTTTGGCCGTGGATCATCATCGCCATCCTGGCCTGCTCGGTGACCCTGACCTTGTCCATGGTGACCATCGCGGTGAACAATCCGGACAACCTGGTCAACGACAACTATTACGAGGCCGGCAAAGGCATCAACCGTTCGCTCGACCGCGAGCTGCTGGCTCAGACCCTGCTGTTGCGTGCCAGCGTTCATCTGGACGACGTGACCGGTGAAGTCGACCTGCGCCTGAGCGGCAACAGCCAGCCCAAAACCCTGGAGCTGAACCTGATCTCGCCGACCCAACCGGAGAAGGATCGCAAGATCACCCTGGCGCGCAGCGAAACCGAACAGGGCCGCTACATTGGCCAGTTGAGTGACAAGGTCGACGGTCGCCGCTTTGTAGAACTGCTGGGCGTGCAGGATGACAAGACCTGGCGCATGTTCGAGGAAGAACAGGTCAGCCATGACAAGGATCTGCTGCTGGGTGATGAGCCGCTGCAAGGCGCGGAAGACCTGAAAAAATAAAGTCGCGCTTCGCGCATCGCGAGCAGGCTCGCTCCCACAGTGGATCTGCGGTGCACATGAATTTTGTGCACGGCATCGATCAAATGTGGGAGCGAGCCTGCTCGCGATGAGGCCCTCCCGGACGATATAGATTCCAGCTCATGAGTACTCCAACCCCCTGCTACCACTGTGCCCTGCCCGTCCCGGCCGGCAGCCGCTTCACCGCTGTCGTCCTCGGTGAAACCCGCGAGTTCTGCTGCCCGGGTTGTCAGGCCGTGGCCGAAGCCATTGTGGCCGGCGGACTGGAAACCTATTACCAGCATCGCAGCGAGTCATCGGCCAACCCCGAAGCGCTGCCGGTGCAGTTGGTGGACGAACTGGCGCTGTACGACCGCGCGGACGTGCAAGCCCCTTTCGTGCGCCACGAAGGCGAACTCGCCGAAACCACCCTGTTGATGGAAGGCATCAGTTGCGCCGCCTGCGGCTGGCTGATCGAGAAACACCTGCGCGGCCTGCCCGCGGTGGTCGAAGCGCGCCTGAATTTGTCCAACCATCGCCTGCACGTGCGCTGGGCTGATGCGCAACTGCCGCTGAGCCAGGTACTCAGCGAATTGCGCCACATCGGTTACGCCGCCCATCCTTATCAAGCCGACCGCGCCAGTGAACAACTGGCCAGCGAAAACCGCCTGGCCCTGCGCCAGCTCGGCGTGGCCGGGTTGCTGTGGTTCCAGGCAATGATGGCGACCATGGCCACGTGGCCGGAATTCAATATCGACCTCAGCCCCGAGCTGCACACCATCCTGCGCTGGGTCGCGCTGTTCCTCACCACCCCGATCGTGTTCTACAGCTGCGCGCCATTCTTCAAAGGCGCGATGCGTGACCTGCGCACCCGCCACCTGACCATGGACGTTTCAGTATCGCTGGCGATCGGCAGCGCTTATATCGCCGGCATCTGGACTTCGATCACCGGTGTCGGTGAACTGTATTTCGATGCCGTCGGCATGTTTGCCCTGTTCCTGCTGGCCGGCCGTTACCTGGAACGTCGCGCCCGCGAGCGAACCGCCGCGGCCACGGCACAACTCGTCAACCTGCTGCCTGCCTCGTGCCTGCGCTTGAGTGCGGACGGCCAGAGCGAGCGGATTCTGTTGAGCGAGCTGCGCGTGGGCGATCAAGTGCTGGTGCATCCCGGCGCAATTCTCCCGGCCGACGGCAAGATTCTCGACGGTCAGTCGAGCATCGATGAGTCCCTGCTGACCGGCGAATACTTGCCCCAACCGCGCACTCAGGGCGATGCGGTCACCGCCGGCACGCTGAACGTCGAAGGCGCGCTGACCGTGGAAGTCCTGGCCCTCGGCCAAGACACGCGGCTGTCCGCCATCGTCCGTCTGCTGGACCGGGCGCAGGCCGAGAAGCCGCGCCTGGCAGAAATCGCCGACCGCGCCGCGCAATGGTTCTTGGTGCTGTCGCTGATTGCCGCGGCGTGCATGGGCCTGCTCTGGTGGGAGCTGGATTCGTCGCGAGCCTTCTGGATTGTCTTGGCGATGCTCGTTGCGACCTGCCCATGCGCGCTGTCGCTAGCCACGCCGACCGCTCTGACTGCCGCGACCGGCACGCTGCACAAGCTGGGCCTTTTGTTGACTCGCGGCCATGTGCTGGAAGGTCTTAATCAAATCGATACGGTGATTTTCGACAAAACCGGCACGTTGACAGAAGGTCGCCTGGCTTTGCGTTCAATCCGGCCCCTTGGCGCGCTCGATAGCGATCAATGCCTGGGGCTCGCCGCCGCACTGGAAAACCGCTCCGAACACCCGATCGCCCGCGCATTTGGCCGGGCGCCACTGGCTGCCGAAGAAGTCCACAGCACGCCGGGCCTTGGCCTTGAAGGGTTGGTCGGCGCGCAACGCTTGCGTATCGGCCAAGCGGGTTTTGTCTGCGAACTCAGCGGCGCTGCCGTACCGTTGATGCCGGATGAAGCCGGCCAATGGCTGCTGCTTGGCGACAACCAGGGGCCGTTGGCGTGGTTTGTCCTTGACGACCGCTTGCGCGCCGATGCTCCCGCCCTGCTCGCGGCGTGCAAGGCTCGCGGCTGGCGGACGCTGCTGCTGTCCGGCGACACCTCACCGATGGTCGCCAGCGTCGCCGCCGAACTGGGCATAGATGAAGCCCGTGGCGGCTTGCGCCCGGACGACAAATTGCAGGTCCTGCAACAGCTGCACAAGGAAGGTCGCAAAGTGTTGATGCTCGGTGACGGCGTCAACGACGTGCCGGTGCTGGCCGCTGCCGATATCAGCGTCGCCATGGGTTCGGCAACCGATCTGGCTAAAACCAGCGCCGACGCGGTGTTGCTGTCCAATCGTCTCGATGCGCTGGTACAAGCCTTCAGCCTGGCTCGACGCACCCGTCGGGTAATCATCGAGAACCTGCTGTGGGCCGGGCTGTACAATGGCCTCATGTTGCCGTTCGCCGCCCTCGGCTGGATCACCCCGGTATGGGCCGCGGTCGGCATGTCCATCAGTTCGTTGACCGTGGTGCTGAATGCCCTGCGCCTGACTCGCATGCCGAGCGCGCCTGCCGTCAGCGCCACGCCAGTAACCCGCCCGCTGCCGGCCTGAGCCGCGCGGGCATGGAGTCCAGATGCCAGCTCTCTACGTGATGATCCCGGCCGCGCTGCTGATCGTGGCCATCGCTATTTACATCTTCTTCTGGGCGGTCGACAGCGGTCAGTACGACGACCTCGACGGCCCGGCCCACAGCATTCTGTTCGACGACCAGGACCCGAACCACAAGGCCGCGGTCGACGAAGCCAGTGGTCATCCGGCCAAACCGGACGACAAGGCGCCGCCTCATGCTTGAATTGGCGCCACTGTTGGTGTCTGCAGTGATCCTCGGCCTGCTCGGCGGTGGTCATTGCCTGGGCATGTGCGGCGGACTGATGGGCGCTTTGACCCTGGCGATTCCCAAGGAGCAACGCAGCCGGCGCTTTCGGCTACTGCTGGCGTACAACCTGGGGCGAATTCTCAGCTATGCCGCTGCCGGTCTTCTGATTGGCCTGGCGGGCTGGGCGGTGGCCAACAGCCCGGCGGCGATGTTCATGCGCATCCTTGCAGGTTTGCTGCTGGTCGCCATGGGCCTCTACCTGGCCGGTTGGTGGAGCGGCCTGACCCGCATCGAAAGCCTCGGTCGAGGCCTGTGGCGGCATATCCAGCCGGTTGCGAACAAACTGTTGCCGGTGTCGAGCGTACCCCGCGCGTTGCTGCTGGGCGGGCTCTGGGGCTGGCTGCCGTGCGGGTTGGTTTACAGCACGTTGCTGTGGTCGGCGAGTCAGGGCAATGCGCTGGACAGTGCGCTGCTGATGCTCGCGTTCGGGCTGGGTACATGGCCGGTGCTGCTGGCCACTGGTCTGGCGGCTGAGCGGGTCACGGCGTTGTTGCGCAAACGTAGCGTGCGGATGACGGGCGGATTACTGGTCATTGTGTTCGGGATCTGGACTTTGCCGGGGCCGCATCAGCATTGGTTGATGGGGCACTAGATCGGCGGTGGCCCTATCGCGGGCTTGCTCGCGATAGGGGCCGCGCCAACAACACACATCCTGACCGTTGATGCAAATCAAGATGCCCCACCGCACCTCCCCCTAGACTCGCTGACACTGCCAGCCTATCCGGGGGAATGCCCGCATGATGCTCGACGCCATTCGTTGGGACACCGACCTGATCCGCCGTTATGACCTGACGGGACCACGCTACACCTCGTATCCGACCGCCGTGCAATTTGACGGGCATATCGGCACCTTCGACCTGTTCCATGCGTTGCGCGAAAGCCGCAAAGCCCTGCGCCCGTTGTCGCTGTATGTGCACGTGCCGTTCTGCGCGAACATTTGCTACTACTGCACCTGCAACAAAGTCATCACCAAGGATCGCGGCCGGGCCCTGCCCTACTTGCAGCGTCTGGAGCAGGAGATCCAGCTGATCGCCTGCCACCTCGACCCCGCGCAGAAAGTCGAGCAACTGCACTTCGGCGGCGGCACGCCGACTTTTCTCAGTCACGACGAACTGCGTCAGTTGATGGCCCAGTTGCGCAAACACTTCAATTTGCTGGACGACGATTCCGGCGACTACGGCATCGAAATCGATCCTCGCGAAGCCGACTGGTCGACCATGGGCCTGCTCCGTGAGCTGGGTTTCAACCGGGTCAGCATCGGCCTGCAAGACCTCGACCCGGCGGTGCAACGGGCGGTCAATCGCCTGCAAAGCCTGGAAGAGACCCGCGCGGTGATCGACGCCGCCCGGACCTTGCAGTTTCGCTCGATCAACATTGACCTGATTTATGGGTTGCCGAGACAGACTCCCGAGAACTTCTCCCGCACCATCGACGAAGTCATCGCCCTGCAACCGGACCGCTTGTCGGTATTCAACTATTCGCACCTGCCGGAACGCTTCATGCCGCAACGGCGAATCAACAGCGAAGAGCTGCCAACGCCGGCGCAGAAACTGGAAATGCTCCAGCGCACCATCGAGCAACTGACCGCGGCCGGTTACCGCTACATCGGCATGGACCACTTCGCATTGCCCGACGATGAACTGGCCATTGCCCAGGAAGAATCGACCCTGCAACGCAACTTCCAGGGCTACACCACCCACGGTCATTGCGACTTGATAGGCCTGGGGGTGTCGGCCATCAGCCAGATCGGCGACCTGTACTGCCAAAACAGCAGCGATCTGAATCTGTACCAGAACACTCTGGCCTGCGCTCAACTGGCCACCAGCCGTGGTTTGTTGTGCAATGCCGACGACCGCCTGCGCCGCGCGGTCATCCAGCAACTGGTCTGCCATTTCAGCGTGGAATTCGCCCGGATCGAACACACCTTCAACATCGACTTTCAGGGCTACTTCAGCGATTTGTGGCCACAATTGCAGAGCATGGCCGAAGACGGATTGATCGAAGTCGATAACGAACGAATCACCGTATTGCCCGCCGGAAGATTGTTGGTGCGTTCGGTGTGCATGGTTTTCGACGCGTATCTGGAACAGCAAAATCGCCAGCGACTTTCTCGGGTGATTTAAGCCCCTGCGGCAAATTCGCCATCCGCTGGCCTGATTGTCCTTCCGTGGGTTACCCTTACGTCTTATGTGTGTTTTTCCCACAAGGATTGAAGAAATGTCCGAGCCAGTAAAACTGCGCGCTCACAGCCAGGCCCATTGCAAGGATTGCAGCCTGGCCCCCCTCTGCTTGCCACTTTCTTTGAATCTGGAAGACATGGATGCGCTGGACGAAATCGTGAAACGTGGCCGCCCGCTAAGAAAAGGCGAGTTCCTGTTTCGCCAGGGCGACACCTTCGATTCCGTTTATGCCGTACGCTCGGGCGCCCTCAAGACTTTCAGCCTGAGCGATGGCGGCGAAGAACAGCTCACCGGTTTCCATCTGCCGAGTGAACTGGTCGGCCTGTCGGGTATGGACACCGAAAAACATCCTGTCTCGGCGCAAGCGCTGGAAACCACCTCGGTGTGTGAAATCCCGTTCGACCATCTCGACGAACTTGCGCTGCAACTGCCACAACTGCGCCGTCAGTTGATGCGCGTGATGAGCCGCGAGATTCGCGACGACCAGCAAATGATGTTGCTGCTGTCAAAGAAATCCGCCGACGAGCGCATCGCGACCTTCCTGGTCAACCTCTCGGCCCGTTTCCGCGCCCGAGGTTTCTCGGCCAATCAGTTTCGTCTGAGCATGTCGCGCAACGAAATCGGCAACTATCTGGGCCTGGCGGTGGAAACCGTGTCCCGGGTGTTCACCCGATTCCAGCAGAACGAGCTAATCGCCGCCGAGGGCAAGGAAATCCATATCCTCGACCCGATCCAGCTCTGCGCCCTGGCTGGCGGTTCAATCGAAAGCTGATGATATCGGTTGCGGCTGAGCGAAACGGTTCAGCCGCCGTTATACTGCGACGTTTGCAGCCTGCCAGGACACCTCCACGATGGTCTTCGACTCCTTCGACATCAAATCCCTCATCCGCCCTGTGCTCGACTTCCCCAAGCGAGGCGTGATCTTTCGCGACATCACTCCGTTGTTCCAGTCGCCGACGGCCCTGCGCCTGGTGATGGACAGCTTCGCTCATCGTTATGTCGAGGCAGACTTCACGCATATCGGCGCAATGGATGCTCGTGGTTTTCTGATCGGTTCGGTGCTGGCCTATCAACTGAACAAGCCACTGGTTCTGTTCCGCAAGCAAGGCAAACTGCCGGCCGACGTGCTGGCCGAGGGTTATGCAACCGAGTACGGCGAAGCCTTCCTCGAAGTCCATGCCGACAGCCTGTGTGAAGGCGATTCAGTGGTGATGTTCGATGATTTGATCGCCACCGGCGGTACGCTGATTGCCGCGGCGAACCTGATTCGGCGCATGGGCGCGCGGGTTCATGAAGCGGCGGCGATCATCGATCTGCCGGAGCTGGGTGGGTCACAGCGTCTGGAAGATATGGGGATACCGACGTTTTGCCTGACGCAGTTTGCGTTGAGCGATAAGTAACCCCCTCATAGATCGTTCCCACGTCGAGGCGTCGAACCGTCCGCGTGGGAACGATCAAGTGGTCACAGTCCCATCTGTTTACTGATGATCTCGTTCATCACTTCCCGCGTCCCCCCACCGATCGACAAAATCCGGTTATCGCGGTACAGCCGCTCCACCAGGCTCTCGCGCATATAACCGAGGCCACCCAGAATCTGCACAGCATCGGAGGTGATACGGTCAGCCGTGTCCGTGGCAAAATTCTTCGCCATGGAAATCTCCTTGATCACACTCTGCCCGGCCGCCATTTTCGCCGCCTGGCGGTAGGTGAATTCCCGTGACACCTCCAGTGCCGTCGCCATTTCGGCAAGGCGATGCTTTAGCACCTGAAACTTGCCGATGGGTTTACCGAATGCTTCACGCTGGCGAGCCCATTTCAGGCTCTCTTCCAGCGCCAATTGTGCGGTCATGTTAGCCATCAACGCCAACGCCAGACGTTCGCTCTGAAAGTTGCCCATGATGCAGGCAAAGCCCATGTTCTCGGCGCCGATCAGATTTCCTACAGGCACCCGGCAATCATCGAAGAACAGTTCGGCGGTGTCCGACGCCCACCAGCCCATTTTCTTCAAGCGACGACCCACAGTGAAACCAGGCGTACCTTTCTCGATCAACAGCAAGCTGATGCCGCCGAAACCCGGCTCGCCAGTGCGCACCGCGACGGTGTAGAAATCCGCACGGACGCCGCTGGTGATAAATGTTTTGCTGCCGCTGACCCGGTAGACATCGCCGTCACGCACGGCGCGGGTCTGCAGGTTGGCGACGTCGGAGCCGCCGCTGGGCTCGGTGATGGCCAGGGCGCTGATCTTCTCGCCGGCCAGCACCTGAGGCACGACACGATCGCGGACGTCAGGCCTGGCCCACTGGAGGATCGGCGGCAGACCGATGTCCAGCGAACCGAGCCCCGCCACCAAGCCGCCGGAGCCGCAGCGCATCAGCTCTTCGCTGGCGGCGACCTTGGCGAACAGATCACCTTCGTGGCTACCGCCCAAGGCCTCGGGGTAACCGATGCCCAGAATCCCTGCTGCACCGGCCTTGAGATACAACTCACGGGGAAAGCTTTCGGCTTCTTCCCACTCGTCGATGTCCGGCAAGATCTCGCGCTCGACGAAACGTCTGACACTGTCGCGGACCAATTGGTGGCTGGGATCGAAGTATTCCTGAAAGGCAGGCATCGGCGAGCTCCACTGAAGGTTCAGCGAAGTTAACCGAGCGCTTGCTTGGTTTTCAACAGGATTGTGTGAATCAGATGGACCGAGGTGCGCCCATCGCGAGCAGGCTCGCTCCCACAGGGGATCTGCGGTGTACACAAATCAAATGTGGGAGCGAGCCTGCTCGCGATAGCGACAGTCCAGACACTACAAAACGATCGGTTTACGCCCGGCAAACGAATGCGCCAACGTCCCACCATCCACCAATTCCAGCTCGCCACCCAATGGCACGCCATGGGCGATGCGCGAGGCGATCAGGCCTTTGTTGCTGAGCAACTGGGCAATGTAATGCGCTGTCGCTTCACCTTCCACGGTCGGGTTGGTCGCCAGAATGACTTCAGTGAACGTGCCCGCCTCTTCGATCCGCGCCAGCAGTTGCGGAATACCGATGGCCTCAGGCCCGAGTCCGTCGAGTGGCGACAGATGGCCCTTGAGCACAAAGTAACGACCACGGAAACCGGTCTGCTCCACCGCGTAGACGTCCATCGGACCTTCCACCACGCAGAGCAAGGTGTCGTCGCGACGGGTATCGGCGCATTGCGGGCACAGGTCATCTTCCGTCAGCGTGCGGCACAACCGGCAGTGACCTACCCCTTCCATGGCCTGACTCAATGCCAGGGCCAGGCGCGAGCCCCCGCTGCGATCACGCTCGAGCAACTGCAACGCCATGCGCTGGGCGGTTTTCTGACCCACACCTGGCAAAGTTCGCAGGGCGTCGATCAGTTGGCGAATCAAAGGGCTGAAGCTCATGGGGAAAAGTCCGACAAAACAACGAGACGCGGTTTATACCCGCGCCTCGAATGAGCGTCAATTATTCAGTCTTGTGCGACCCGCACCACCAGTTTGCCGAAGTTGCGTCCTTCCAGCAGACCGATGAACGCCTCGGGCGCCTGCTCCAGGCCATCGACCACGTCTTCGCGGAACTTCACCTTGCCGTCACGCACCCACGGCGCCATGGCACTGAGGAATTCCGGCTGACGATCACCGTAGTCATCGAACACGATAAAGCCCTGGATTCGCACACGCTTGGTCAAAATCGTCCGCTGCAATTGCGGCAGGCTATCCGGGCCGGTCGGCGCTTCGTGGGCGTTGTAGGAGGCGATCAGACCGCAGAGAGGAATCCGCGCCTTGGCATTGAGCAGCGGCAGCACCGCGTCGAAAACCTTGCCACCGACGTTCTCGTAGTAGATATCAACGCCCGTGGAGCACGCTTGAGCCAGTTCATCGGCGAAGTTCGGGCTCTTGTGGTCAATACAGGCGTCGAATCCTAGTACTTCAACTACGTATCTGCATTTTTCCGCGCCCCCGGCCACGCCGACCACGCGCAGGCCTTTTATCTTCGCCACCTGACCAACCACCGAGCCGACCGCACCAGAGGCGGCAGCGACCACCAGGGTCTCGCCGGCCTTGGGTTGGCCGATGTCCATCAAGCCCATGTAGGCGGTCATGCCTGGCATGCCCAGGACGCCCAGCGCCATCGACGGACTCGGCAACCCGGACGGCACCGGAATGATGTTGCGACCGTCACTGATGCTGTGGCTTTGCCAGCCGGTCGAACCGACCACCAGGTCACCTTCGTGGAATTTCGGATTCAGCGAGCGCTCAACCCGACTGACAGCACCACCGGTCATCACCTCGCCGATTTCTACCGGATCAGCGTAGGACGGCGCGTCACTCATGCGCCCGCGCATGTACGGGTCCAACGACAGGTAAAGGGTCTTGAGCAGCACCTGACCATCGGCCAGGTCTGGCAACGCCTCCCGCTCCAGGCGGAAGTTCTCCGGCGTCGGCGCGCCTACCGGGCGGGACGCCAGGACGATACGTTGGTTGAGGGTCAATGCTTGTGGCATGTGAGCGTCTCCTTTGATCGATGAATTCGGCGGTATAGGGGAGCAGACCTTTGAGACGGTGGCGCGTTCGATGTTTCTGACTCACCAGCACTGATCGTTCCCACGCTCTGCGTGGGAATGCCTCAATGGACGCTCTGCGTCCGCTTCTGGATGCCAGAAACAAAAATGCCAGGCGCGACGCCTGGCATTTTTTTGTAGCCCATCCGACGCGTTTTAGCGAATCAGAATGGCAGTTTCATGCCCGGTGGCAGTTGCATGCCAGCGGTCATGCCGGACATTTTGTCCTGGCTGTTGGCTTCGATCTTGCGCACGGCATCGTTGACGGCAGCAGCGAACACCGCTTCCAGCATCTCTTTGTCGTCTTCGCTCAGGCCTTCAACCAGGCTTGGGTCGATGGTCACGCGCTTGACGTCGTGACGACCGGTCATCACCACGGTGACCATATCGCCACCGGCTTTACCGGTGACTTCGGCGTTGGCCAGCTCTTCCTGCATCTTGGCCATTTTTTCCTGCATCTGCTGCGCCTGCTTCATCAGGCCGGCCATGCCACCTTTCATCATGGTAATCACCTCAAAAGTACTTGGATAAAAACAGTGCCCGGCCCTTTTGGCCGAACACCTTCAGTTATTAGCCCTGACTGACCAGAGCGTCGACAGGTTCAATAGTATCGTTACGGATCACCGCACCGAACTGCTGCATCATTTGCTGGATGAACGGATCACCGTGGATCGACTCCTCGGCCTCGCGCTGACGGTTGACACGACGCCGGGACGCGGCCTGGGCCGGGGTTTCCTGTTCGGGCTTGATCAACTCCATGGTCAGGCTCAGGGTGCGCCCGTGAAACTGGTTCAACGCATCATTGAGACGGCGCTGTTGAGTTGCGTTGAACAAGGCGCTGTGGGCCGGGTCCAGGTGCAACAGCCAGTTGTCGCCATCGACGGCGATCAGTGTGCAGTTGGCGGCGATGCTGCCGGTCATGCCGGAGATCGGCAGTTTCGGGAACAGCTCCAGCCATTGCAGCGCCAGACCGGTGGCCGGCATGGCGGCCGGTTCGGGCTCGGGTTCCGCGACCGGTTCAGCCGTGTGTTCACTGGCCAGTTCGTCGAGGTAGCTGTAAGTCGAATCCACGTCCGGCTCGATGTAATCCTCGTCCAGCGGCGGCTCATCGTCCAGATCGATGCCCGGCGTGGCGGCGTCGACTTCGTTCACGGACGGCTCAGGAATCGGCGCAGCGGCCCACTCCGGTGCGTCCGGCACCACGCTGTCCGGCGTCGGCAAAGGCATCGGTGGCAATTCGGGTTGTTCGCTGGCGGTTTCCAGCACCGGCTCGGCCGCTGGCTGCTGGACGACTTCGGGCTCTACCGGATCGTTCCAGGGCAGGTCGACGACCGCTTCGACCGCTACAGGCGCAACGACCGGCTCAGGCACGGCGACGGGCACAACCGGCTCAGGCTCAGGCTCAGGCTCGGGTGCTGGAACAACCGCCGCGACGGGCGCAGGCGCGACTGTTGCAACGGCCGGTGCAACTGCCGCAGCGACTACCGGCGCAACAACCGGCGCGGCAGCCACTGAATTTGCGGAATCAACTGTGGCCTGGCTGATCCCCACTGTCTTTAGCGGTTGCCTCGGCGCGTCCGCCGTGTCCGCCGGGCGGAATGCGAGCATCCGCAGCAGGACCATTTCGAAGCCACCGCGCGGGTCTGGCGCCAGCGGCAAGTCGCGGCGGCCAATCAGGCCCATCTGGTAATAGAACTGCACGTCTTCAGCCGGCAATGCCTGAGCCAGAGCGAGTACTCGATCACGGTCACCGTGGCCGTTATCGACGCCTTCGGGCAAGGCTTGGGCGATGGCGACACGGTGCAGCACGTTAAGAATTTCCGAGAGGACGCCGTTCCAGTCCGGGCCTTGTTCGGCCAGATGGCGGACGGCTTCGAGCAACGCCTTCGCATCGCCTTCGATCAGCGAATGCAGAACGTCGTAGACCTGGCCGTGATCGAGCGTGCCGAGCATCGCCCGTACGTCGGCAGCCATGACCTTGCCTTCACCGAAGGCGATGGCCTGGTCGGTCAGGCTCATGGCGTCGCGCATCGAACCGTCGGCAGCGCGGCCCAGCAGCCACAGCGCGTCGTCTTCGAACGGTACGTTCTCGACACCCAGCACATGGGTCAAATGCTCGACCACACGCTCCGGTGTCATGTTCTTCAGAGAGAACTGCAGGCACCGCGAAAGAATGGTTGCAGGAAGTTTCTGCGGATCGGTCGTCGCCAGGATGAACTTGACGTAGGGCGGCGGCTCTTCAAGGGTTTTCAACAGCGCATTGAAGGAATGGCTGGAAAGCATGTGCACTTCGTCGATCAAGTAGACCTTGAAGCGCCCGCGGCTCGGCGCGTACTGCACGTTGTCGAGAAGCTCGCGGGTGTCCTCGACCTTGGTCCGGCTCGCGGCGTCGATCTCGATCAGGTCGACGAAGCGGCCTTCATCGATCTCGCGGCACACCGAGCACTCGCCGCAAGGCGTCGAAGTGATACCTGTTTCACAGTTCAGGCATTTGGCGATGATCCGCGCGATAGTGGTCTTGCCGACCCCGCGGGTGCCGGTAAACAGATAGGCGTGGTGCAGCCGCTGGCTGTCCAAGGCATTGATCAGAGCCTTGAGCACATGGGTCTGGCCGACCATTTCGCGGAACGAGCGCGGGCGCCATTTACGTGCAAGAACCTGATAACTCATGGAAAACCGTCGCAACGAAGGAACAGAAGCGGCTAATGCTAGCGGAGCAAGGCCAAAATTGCATCCGGTGTGCTCGTCTAATCTGGCTAAGATGCACTTTGGGGGGCTTTTATCGGCTCGGGTTTTATCATTACCGGAGCATTTATGCGGCTGGCCTTGGGGGCACTGCTGTTGATCAGCCTGAACGTCGCTGCCGCCGGGGCGCCGCTGCGCTTCGTGGTGCCTGACAGTTGGGCGATGCCGATGGTGCAACTCGAACGCGGCCGCCCGACCCAGGGCATTCTGCACGACGTGATGGTCAGCCTCGCGACGCAGGTGGGTGTGCCGGCCGAATTTCACGTACTGCCTCGGGGGCGAGTGCAAAGCGCCATGGAGCACGGCGAGGTGGATATCCGCTGCTATGCCGCGCAGTCCTGGCACCCCAATCAGTCCGGCGACTACATCTGGAGCATTCCGCTATGGACTCAGCCAGACGTGTTGATCAGGCGGCAAACCCCGCTGACCACCGTTGATCCGGCGACCTTGCCACGACAATCCATCGGCACGGTACTCGGCTACAGCTACCCGACCCTGCAACCGCTGTTTGACGCCGACCGATTGCATCGCGAAGACGCGCGCAATCAAGAACAAGTGCTGGAGAAACTTCTGGCCGGGCGCTATCGCTACGCGGTGAGCAATCAATGGACACTGGACTGGTTCAATCAGCGCCTGTTGCCCGACCGGCAACTGCAAGGCGTGACGGTATTGCAGGAACAGAGTGTCGGTTGCTACGTGCGCAACGATCCCAAGGTGCCGGTGCAGCGCATTTTGCGCACCTTGCTGCGAATGAAAATGTCCGGGGAGATCGATGACATCATTCGCCTCTATGTCGGTGACGGGCCCACAACTGACGAAGCGAACAAGCGATAACCTGTGGGAGCGGGCTTGCCCGCGATAGCCTCGCCGTGGCTGAACTGAAAAATCGTATTGCCTGCATCGCGGGCAAGCCCGCCCCCACAAAGATCTTCAAGTACTAGCCCGCCCCCTCCAGCACCTGCCACTGCGGCGGCACAACAAAACCTTCGACCCAACCCGGCACATCGGCGGGCGGCATCGGTCGAGCGATGAAATAGCCTTGAGCAACGTCGCAGCCCAGCCGCAGCAGCAATTCACCGTGCTCGATACTTTCCAGCCCCTCGGCGACCACCTGCCGGCCAAACGCCCGAGCCAGGCCAATCACCGCCGTGGTCAGGGCCAGATCATCACGACCATTAAGGATGTCACGCACAAAAGACTTATCGATCTTGATGGTCTGTGTCCGCAAGCGCTTGAGATAGCTCAGGGATGAATAACCAGTGCCGAAATCCCCCAATGAAAATTGCACCCCCAACGCCTGACAAGCCTGTAGACAGGCGCTGACATGTTGAATGTTCTCGATCGCCACCGACTCGACGATTTCCAGGTCGAGCATCTGCGGGGCGACCTGGGCATGCCGGGCGAGTACTTGTTTGAGCCGATCGACGAAATCCGCACGCTGGAAATGTCGCGCCGCAATATTGATGCTGACTGGCCAGCCCTGCCCCGCTTGTTGCCAATGGTGCAGCTGTGACAAAACCTGATCCATCACCCATTCACCGATATCGATGATCAGGTCTGTCTCTTCTACCGGCGGTAAAAAATCCCGAGCAGGCACCATGCCTTTTTGCGGATGCTCCCAGCGCAACAGCGCCTCGAAACCGACAACTTCGCCAAGGCGCATGTTCACCTTGGGCTGGAAATGCAGGCGCAGCTCACCGGCAGCCAGTGCCTGACGCACTCGCTCGACAGTCTGGTGTGTGGCTTTGACCTCCTGGTCCAGGGACACGTCGAACAAATGAAAGCGATTGCGACCTCTCTGCTTGGCCACGTACATGGCCTGATCGGCGTGACGCAGCAGGGTTTCGGCATCTTCGTTATCGTCGGGGAACAAGGTAACGCCGATGCTGGCGAACACATTGACGTCTTTGCCATGCAGCGCGTACGGCGCCGAGATGGCACCAAGCACCCGGCTCAAGGCCGCACGCAATTCCGGCAGATCGCGCACGTAACGCAGGACCAGCACGAACTCGTCACCGGCCAGCCGCGCCACCACGTCTTCGCCGCGCACGATGTTGCGTAAACGCTTGGCCACTTCCACCAGCAACTGATCGCCACTGGCATGCCCGTAGCCATCGTTGACCGCTTTAAAGCCATCAAGGTCGAGCATGCACACCGCGAGCGGGATATTTTCGTGCCGAGAAAACTCCAGCGCCTGATTCAGCAAATCGGAGAGGAACGCACGATTGGGCAGCCCGGTGAGCACGTCATGACCAACCCGCCACTGCAATGAATGCAGCAATTGGCGTTTCTCGCTGATGTCGAAACGCAGCGACAGGTAACGGTCAATTCGCCCGGTGGCGTCAAGCACTGGCACCATGGTGCTTTCGACCCAATACAGGCTGCCATCCTTGGCCCGATTACAAATCTCGCCTTTCCAGACATTGCCCAGCGCGATGGTGCGCCACATGGCAGCAAAGAAATCGGCGGTGTGCAGGCCAGAGTTGAGCAGGCGATAATTCTGGCCGATCAGTTCTTCGCGGCTATACCCGGAGACAGCACAGAGCTGATCGTTGACGTAGGTAATCCGGCCGCTCAGGTCGGTCTCGGAAAATATGGCGGCGGCGTCCACAGCCCTGCGGTATTTCTCATCCATGAGTCAGGCTCGCTGTCGCTAGCGGTGGTACCGCTCGACCAGCGCAGAATGCCTGGAAGAGATGTTTGGAGAAGTACTGCGCGCAGACACGTTATCACTCCATGAACCGCGTTTGTTGGTCCCGCAAAACACAAGATCAACTAGCCTTAAAGGCTCCAAATACGCTTTTGGAACGGCGATTCTACGAAACGCATCACATTTTGCAAAGCAAGGTGATGGATCATGCAGTTGTCTAATGCAAAAATCTATCGTTAAGTTCTTGATTATAAATGGGAATTGAGCGATGCGAATTTCAAGTTTGGGTCCAGCCATCCGGCGCTACCGCAGGGTCGCGGGGCTAACTCAGGCTGAACTAGGCGAAAAAACCGGTTTTGACCCCAAAACCATCAGTCGCTTCGAAACCGGCACCTATACCCCCAGCGTGGACGCATTGTTCCTGCTTGCCGATGTGCTGGGCGTGAAGCTGAAAGCCTTTTTCGCCGATTCAGGCGATGAAGAGGAACAGCGGGCGTATCTGTTCGGTGTCATACATAAAGCCACCCCGAAGGAGCTGGGAAAGCTGATTGCAGCGGTTGACCAGGCCTTGTCCAAGCCTTAGTGTCAGAAATGAAAAAGGAGGCCGACTTGTCGCATTCGACAGGTCGGCCTCCTTTTTTATGTGCGACTTTTTAAAAATCGGAAACGAAAACACCGCCCCTGGACAAAATCCATGGCAGAGCAACAAGAATATTTTCAGACAGAAAACGCGAGAGAAGCCTCGCGGTGCGTTATGGAGGCAACCCCACCAGCCACACCCCGGCACACAATGTTCCCGCTGTGGCTGCTTCCTTCCGGATCTGACCAGGTTCACGGGTAATCGTTGCGGGCCATGTAGTACGGGGGTTTCAGGCTGTTCAGGTCGCTTCAAATCACTCAGTACGGACTGTTAGCACTCGGGGTGTAGCCAGCATTGTCACACTTTGCTGTCACACATGGGTGTCACACACATGGCCTACCTGATCCGACGCGGAGCCTTCTATTACCTGAACCTCCGGCTACCCAAGCACCTCTTCCCACGCTGCCACACTTTGCGTTTGAGCTTGAACATTCGCCACCGTCAGAACGCCCTATTTCTCGCGACTTCCCTCGCCCAGCAGGTGCATGGATACCTATCCGAACACCCTCTGGTCGACCTACAGACGCTCCGTACCCTGTGTTCAGGATGGCGAGACTCTAGCCCTACGCCAACGATCCAACCTGTTACACGAAAGGCCCCAACCCATGCTCCGATGCGAAATAGCGACGGCCCTACCCTAGCCACCCTGTCCAAGCTCTATATAGAAGAAGGCAAACGCGGTGGTACATGGCGGACGGTAAGCACGTTCGAGGTTGAACGTTCCCTACGCGATTTATTCGAGCTGATGGGGGACATGCCTGTCGAACGCTTCGATGCTCAGCAAGCCCGCCTACTGAAAGACCGGTTAAGCCGCTGTCCTCAGTACTTCGGCATACGCCCTGAGTTCGTAGGAAAGACTCTGAGACAGGTTGTCGAGTCGGCTGGCACGTACAAAACGATCACGGCGGTTACGGTGAACAATCGGCTACGTAAACTCTCTGCCTTCCTTAACTGGTGCAAGGCCAACGGCTACATCACGGAGAATCCACTGGTCGGACTTAAGGTAATGACTGGAGCGGCCAAGGAAGCACGCCTGTCCTTCGACCAACACGACCTGACTATCCTCCTCGACCTTAATGTGCTCCAAGTCGAAGCTCGTAATCATCCTTGGCGATACTGGCTACCGCTCATGGGGCGAGCCACCGGAGCTCGACTGGAAGAGTTATGCCAACTGCGTGTTGACGACTTCATCCAGCAACAGGTCATTCAATGCATCCGTATCGATGACAACAGTGAATGCCAGAATCTGAAGAACTCCAGTAGCCGACGCGTACTACCCATTCACCCCACTCTGGTCGAGCTGGGTCTACTGCGGCATGTTGAGTCAGTCAGGGCCACCGGGGCAGATCGCCTGTTCCCTGAACTTGAACCCGTACGAGGAAAGCTGGGCCATGCACCATCCAAATGGTTCGGACGTTACAAGGTGAAACGCGGAATCACCGACTCCAAGAAAACATTCCACAGCTTTCGACATACTCTGATCGATGATCTTCGGGACTCAGGAGTCCAGGACTCTCTAATCAAGCGAATAGCAGGACACGAGGACGGTGCCGTGACGTTCAGCATTTACGGCAGTCGCAGCCCATTGAAGGCAATGGTGGACGCACTGCGACACATTGAGCTGATACCCGCCAAATAAAAAAGGGGTGCCTCTCAAAGCAGTATTCTTCGACAAGGCACCCCAAACAATTAAATCAAAATAAAAACAAATAACTAACACCACAGCACACCAGCAACAAGACAGCACCAATAACAATTTGATCAAATCCTTACTCAATGAAAGCAAACAAGCCCTCAGTAACATTGTTACACTCCCTAATTAAAGTTTTTGATTCTGTTTAGAATCAAAGGAATCCGTTGTAAGATCGGCTCAACAAAAACGAAATCCCCGCTGACACCGACGATCCCCGTCATTATCAGCTAGGATTAATTCATCCATAAAAAGGTACATTAGTAATGCCCACTAAATCTATTTACGTCGCCATTGCGGCACCAGGCGCAGGGAAGACTCAAGCCGTAATCAACAAGATTCCAGGTTATATTAAGCACGGATGCAAAATTGTAATGGCACTTCCTACATTAAAATTAAATAATGATATTTCTAGCTCCATGAGCAAAGCGAAGCTAACCCCTCGGATCATCAACAGTGAACAGGACGAAGTTAAACACAATCAAACATCAGT
This sequence comes from Pseudomonas sp. ANT_H12B, assembly GCF_008369325.1. Lineage (GTDB taxonomy): Bacteria > Pseudomonadota > Gammaproteobacteria > Pseudomonadales > Pseudomonadaceae > Aquipseudomonas. The sequence continues at coordinate 393,185 of NZ_VOBI01000004.1, forward strand.
AACCAAAGTGCTGACCGAAGCTCTGATAAGTGGAAATGATTCTTTGATTATCATCACGCATGATTCACTGAGACGCGTAGATCCCAACCTTCTAAAACCCTACATTTTGATCATTGACGAAGTGCCGTCGGTCATTGACATCAATCACTTTACTGTAAAGGCTTGGGATGCAATAACAATTTTTGCTGCAACTGATACGTTTAACAACCAACTGAAAATCAAGGATGAGCAGCTTGTTGCAATCAAGGAAAAGGTTAAGACCTATAAAGCATCTTTGACAAATAATGGATATGCTTCAACGTTATCCGGATTGGAACATAAAATTTATGATGCCATTCTGACCGGTAATATTGTTCATTATGATGTGGAAGATGGGGGAAAGATAACCTTCCACATCATTGTTGAACGGTCTATCTTCCCCCAAATTGACCGAGCTCGGCGAACACACATTTTGGCAGCCAATATCGACGGAGGTATCTTCGACCTTTTTGCTAAGAAATTAGGGTACCGCTACAAAAAGTCCGAGTTTACTCCTGAGTCACCCGGTTACATGTGCGATACTTATATTTACCCGATGCTGAATGGTCACTGGTCAAAACGTAAAGTATTAGGAAATGAACAAGGCGACCAAAGTCATATCCACACCGGAACAAATGATCAGATTATTGATAAAATTTTTGAAACCGCACTACAGCACACTCCTAGCAGCAAACTGTTGATCGTACAAAATAAATGGGGGAAATTCAGCGAGCGTTATGCCCCGTCAAATTTGAAGGCAATGAAAAAAATTGATTTTCTTCAACTGGACTGCCGTGGCCTCAACTGCTATCAAGACAGTAATGCTGCACTTTTGTTATTTGGCGGAAATCCAAGTCCCAATGACAAGAGAAGCTTTAAAATGATCAGTGACAAGCACAATATCAGCGTAGCGAGCCTTAATGATGCGTGGATCGTACAAAATAAATACGAGGCTAGCTTACAAGCTTTAACTCGAACTGCAATTCGGACTCGAGGCAATACGAGTTCCGTTTATTTTTACGTGCAAGATATGGCAGTCGCAAATTATCTAAAATCAACCTATATGACAAATGCAATCATTGACGATTGCCTTGCTTTAACCATCGAAAAACCAGATGGCAGGTCTAAAGTCTCACCCGACGAAAAAGCTAAAGCCGTAAACTTTATCAAACAAGCTTTAAACAAAGGCACCAAACAAGCCGATATCAATAACGCCTTGGTGGAGCTTTGGAGCGTAGCAAAGAGAACTGCCCGTACATGGACAAAGAATGTACGCGAAAGCTTACCAGCCGAGCCTGTCGAAGGTCTTGAACGGTTCTTCGTATAATACTGATTCCGCCCTGTGAAAGCTGGGCGGCTAGTCTGCATAAAACGGCCGCAATCCTAAGAATACTTCTTAGAGATATAGCCGCTTATAAAATCTTCAAAGCCTTTAAGCTTCTAAAAATCTAAAAGCTTTAAGTTTTTCTAGAGCTCTATTAGCCATAACAATCGAAGACCAAATTAGAAGGCACGAAGTGCGTTCTCCGTGCGAAGCGCGGCTATCCAAACCCATGAACACTATGATAGCTCTAGACCTAGAAACAACTAGAACTGGATAATCTCAGCCTTCGGCTTCGAACCTTAAATATTATCAACGACACTAGTCGCTATTGAATCATTTAAAAATCAAAGATACGCATCAGTTCATGTTTATTCTCTGAGCCCGTACCGGGCACACTCGCGAGCTCGTGTAATCAAACCTAATAGAACATAACCCTAGAGATTTTATATGATGCTTTAAAAGCATAGATCTTTAATAAACACATCCGTTTCCATCGCCCCTGGCGCTTCATCGGGTATGAATCAGGAGTTCCGCATCAAACGCTATGCAATTTGAGTAAAATTACAACCAGTATAAAATAACAGGAAATATTAATGTAAAATGTTTTCTTGTTATTTTTAATGTCACGACATTCGCTGGCCACAGCCTATGAACCTAAGGACAAGTAACAGAACCGTCAAACCAATGCGCCAAAACACGCCATTTAGAGGCATTTCTTTAAACAACAGTATGATAGAGCGACCAGACCACATAGCACTGGCCTTATGTGCCTTTTTATATTTCGAGCTGAGTAATTCCATCCTATGACCTAATAAATTGGGGGCATCCTAGAGGACGCAATACAACAGACCAAATAACCTTCACAAATAAATTCGCATGAAAAGCCCCTGAAAACGGGGCTTACAACATTAATTTTTATCCTACCTTAAAACTTAACCAAACTTAACCAAACTTATAAAGAATGTGAAGCGACGATATCAAGGCACTGTTGAAGCACCTCGAGCCTCAGAACGGTTTAGGCCTGCATAAGTTCGCTCGATCTGCGTCGATCGGCTGCGACGCCCACACCCAAAGTACAGGAATTAAAATCCAAGGGGTTCGTCCAATCAGCCACAGCATCTGACCTAGGAGTCAGTCTAAGCAATGTCAAAAGGTTGTGTAACAAGGCTGGATAAAACCTAATCTAACCTACCTTACCTACCTAAAATTTGATATCCCCCAATTTTAGGGGCTGAAGCCCTATTTGGATCCCCGTGGCCTGATTGGAACTAGGCTCTAAGTTAGAAGCTTAAAAAAAGCGCCACCATTTAGCCATAATTCAGTTTTTTCCATTAGACTCGTTTTTTTGGATACCGTGAGAATATGGAAGTGGGCCAATCATTCGTAGACAAGAGTTGGAATTGCTATGCACGTTCGTTGCTTCTGGGGCTTTGCCTCATGCAGACGGCGCTCTATACGCATGCTTCGCAGGATCTAATCGAAAACAAGAGTATGGGCGAAAACGGCGATACCTCTGCCCAAACGCTGTTCGATTCCAGAGAAAGTGCCGAGGCGGAAGCTAAGGCAAAGGCCGCAGAATATGCCAAGGCTCGGATGGTAGAAGATGTTAAAACTATCAAACAGCTAAAGGCTATAGAAAATGCCAATAACTTGAAGTATTCAGGGGGGCTATCAGAAGCACTACAAAACAACAAAGATAAGGGGTTAGACTGGTTCAAGAACAAGCTGTTCAAGCTAGACAAAGCCTCTGTTATCACCATGTGCGATCCAGGCATATGCTACGTTGTCGCATTTAGTGGGTTATCGGGTCTTGGAATAACCTCAGAAAACGGAGACTTCAACGGTCGACAGCTGCAAGGGCAGCTCGTACGTGTTATTGGCACGGACCGGTTCGGAAATATTGTGGTAACTAGATTAACCACAAATGATAAACCCTCGCAAAATTCACGCCCAGCGAAACATGTGGAGGAAGTGCGACAACTACCTATAGCTACAAACAAACCTGAGCGTCAGCCTATAGACGAAACTTTACGTCAGGTTTTAGCCGAACCTGAACGTCAGCAGGCATCGGACGATGGTGGTGAAGAAGTTACGGGCACTTTCGAAGATCTGATTCTTGCTCGGGCATCAGAAGGCTGGGCTCGCCCACCGTCAGCAAAGAAAGGCATGAAGGTCGTACTACAGATCAATATGTTACCGGATGGCTCAATGAAGTCAGTCAGTGTAGCCAGGTCCAGTGGAGATACTCCATACGATAACTCGGCGGTGGCTGCTGTCAAAAACGTCGGTCGATTGCCAGAAATGCAGGGGCTTAGGCCTAGTGATTTCCAACAGTACAGTTCATTCAGGATGACGGTAACGCCTGATGATCTAGCCTTGTAATCAATGGGGCCCAGCATGCACGTGAGGTGCGTTGAGGATGCGTGATATGCGCGTCTTCGATGCTGGGGTCACCATAGCCAAATATTCACTACTCAGCCCCGAGCGTCATTCCGCAGTGGGCTTGGACTATTAAAACTCTTCTTGCTCGATCCCGGCAGCCCACATTCGATCACCACCCATTCAAGGATGACCACCATGCCAGACAACACAGATGCCGACATCGCCACAGCGGACGTACTGACCTTGCTACTGCACAACCAGCACGCACTAGCCGCAGCAATTGAAGAAGTCGCCTTGTGGGCAAGGTCAACTGGTTCGCCCGAAGCACATAACAACGCCATCACGGCGCTGGATACACTCGACACAAATGCCTCGGCCATCACCGCTGGGATTCTCAAGTTGAGGCAATAACCGCTATCAAAGACGCCTAGGATCAAGGAAATAGCCATTGTGGTGTTCGAATAAAGCTCCCGTCTCCCTCACCTCCAAGCCCTGATTAAGCTGGGGTAATATGCTCACCAGGAAGCCAGGAGTAATTTATGGATAGCAAGCAGGCGATAGAACTTGGCGCTAAGGTCATAGCAATACAGACATTAATGATCGCGTTTGCCACCGATGGCCGGACCGCTACTCAATCTGCCGAATACCGGGAGCTCTATGCGGAGGTGACGATTGATCTGGAAGAAGCGAAATATGCGAATCCCAACCCGCACAAATCTCTCGAAGTCTTCATGGCATTTTGCAAGCTCCAGGTAATGAGCACATATGCTAGTCGGCGTGTCTACGTGCAGGAACTCTATGCAGATGTCTTGCTCGACCTAAAACGGATACAACGACACGCGCCATCATCTAGGAATTGGGCCAAGGCAAATGAAGCGTTGGCCAACGAACTGACGCCAATCCGTGCGCAATGGCTAAAGGCGAAGAACTTCATCTACTCAGCAACGCCTGACTTCGAAAACTCCATAAAGGAGTCAATCAGCTCCGTTGAATCAAGCCTCATGGTGCTTCTGAATGAGCCGAACGGAACGCTCGGCAAGATTATCAGACAAGCAAAGCTCGACGCTGATATTGAACGCTTGATTACCCAAGCCTACGGCTATGCGAGTAACAAAGATTTCGTTAGGCACGGTGGCACAATCGAGTCAGGGCTTTCAAAGGCTGAAGCAGAATTTTTCCTTGAGTTCGCAGCAACATCCATCGTCTACATCACTAATCGGCTAAAAAAGGAGTGACACGGGGGGGACCGACTACGTGCTCTCAGAAAGGGCTAAAGGGGCTAAATCGATCCACCTTATTGGTATTGTCGGATCAAAAAAATCGCCGTGCATATTTTTTGCGTCCCGAGGTTTTCGGGCTGCGAAATTTAAGTACAACACCTACGTACAATGCAGAAACGAAAAAACAAAGTGTCCACGTACCTATGCAAGTAGAGCATCATTAAACGACCGTTAAACGATACGCTCCAGACAGGCGCCATTAGGTATCATTTAAATATCGTTTACGATTTTATGATACCGCGTTACAGTGATACCACCTTAAGCGATACCAAGGAGTCACCGTAATGTCCCGCACCTTCCTGTACTGCCGTGTCAGCACCTCGACTCAGTTCACAGAGAATCAAGTACAAGAAGTGAAAGCGGCAGGCTTCGAAGTGCAAGCGAGCCGGGTAGTAGAAGAAACCATCTCAGGCAGTATCGCCGCCAACGAGCGCCCCGGCTTTCGGAAACTGGTGGAACGCATGGAGTCGTCAGACGTGCTGATCGTTACCAAACTGGACCGATTGGGCCGTAACGCGATGGATGTCCGTCAAACTGTTGAGCATCTTGCAACCACAGGTATCCGTGTCCACTGCCTCGCCCTTGGCGGCGTAGACCTAACCAGTGCAGCAGGCAAGATGACAATGCAGGTGCTGGGGGCTGTCGCTGAGTTCGAACGTGACCTCCTGATCGAACGTACTCAACAAGGTTTGATGCGTGCCAAGGCTGAAGGCAAAAAGCTAGGGCGTCCAGAAGCCAATGGCACCACTGCATCAGTACAGCGCCTGAAAGCACAGGAGAAGACACAAGCGCAGGTTGCGGCTGAACTCACGCTCGGTATCGCCACCGTCAAACGCCATTGGAATAAAACATGATCGACTCTATTTCGGGCCGTTTAGCGGGTATTCTCCGCGCTAAAGCTTGAATAAGATCGTGGCTGATCGCACAAACTACGTTGTAGTTCAAATCAGCCAAGACATCCAACATAAAAAATTTGCCTATTCCTATCTGCTCCATAATTTGGCGCATTTCGCCAGCTATAAAAATCATCCAGTTTACGTAAAGTAATACCAAATTGACGCTAGACCTGCGGAAATTATCACCAAGGGCAAACAGGTTCCGACAAAAGCAAATGTTTTCTCGAAAAACATATGAACAATATTAGATTCTCCCCGCTCATCGTGCGACTTCACTGGGTCTTCAGAGAACAGGGGGAGCCAGTTACTTTCCATAAAGTCGTCCCCTCTAAAATATAAATCATGCCCTCCTTTGAAAAATCTATTTATAAATCGATCGGTATGAAAACCATAAAAACCTGTTTTACCCGCCATCCCGGTTTTAGGTATAAATGCTTCACTAAGCCAAAGCACATAATCATGTGTCCCGCAATCATTTATAACTTTCATTCCCGGAAAAGCTTTAATAAACCCCCAGTCGAAGTTTGACTTTAGAACGCTGCCACTTAGCACGAGTTTATCAATAACAGGTAGATTGCTCTCCTTTGACAACTCCCTCAATGCATGTGCTGCTAAATAGGTGCCAAAGCTATGAGAAAAAATAACCAATTTTTTCTCGCCGCTTTCGGAAAACAATACCTTTAATTTTTCCTTCAGCCGAAATACCTCTCGTCGCTGAAAAAAAGGAACCATAAAAAAGAAGACCGGAAAATACCCATACTTATAACTCTGAAACTCGATGAACCCGGCATTAGCCTGCGTCAAGGCCTTTAGCCTAGACTGCCAATGACCAAAAGTCCGGATACCATGTACGGTAATGGCGAAGACGTTTACGCCCTCAGACCCACGAGCATATTTTGAAGAACGAGTATAATTAATGGCATGCGAAAGTTTTTCCTGCCAATCCGTATAACCTGTTTGCACCTCAATAACGACTAAGCAAAGCTTTTCAAACTCCGCCTTAAAAGAGCTTATATCATCAATATAAGCTGTGATGCCTATTATTTTTTCTGGTTTTCTTACCCTTGCTGAACTATTGATATAGTTGAGTAACCAAATACCATTTTTCCACATTGGCTGATCGTGTTGGCGCCGTGGAAGTACAACATCTAGAAGAAGCACATCAAAATATGAATCTGTCATCTTGACTCTAGCATCATTGACGCTAGACACACTTACAACATCCTCTTCTACGAACCCAAGCTCACAAAGCCATTCAGTAAGGCGTTGCGATCTAACAGCATCATCATCAACCAATAATATTTTCATGTTTTTTTCTTTTCGGCTTTTTTTAGTGCTGATGTAAGCTGATCTTTCCAAATTGTTTTTGAGCCATCGTAATAAATCAGATCAACAAAATTATCACCACACTCAGACATTAATAACGCTCTCAACTCAGATAGAGATAGAGAAAGCCCCCCTTCACTAAAAGCATCATACTGCGTTATAAAAAGAATATCTGAATCACTTTGACGGCGTAAAAGTTTACGGGCAATTTCGCGTCCACCAAACATTCGATTTCGACCACCAGATTCAGCCCCCACCCGATCGTAAGTAGGAAGGCCAATATCTAATACAACTAGACCATAGTTATTTTCAAGTACTTTCTTAGATCCAGAAGTAAAAGAATGAGCCTCTTCAATCACGATGCTCGACGAGAATAAAATAATATGATCCATGATTTTTTGACGTTTGTAGTTGTTATCCTCAACCAACAAGATCGACAGACTCATAAGTCACCTCACACGAAAAAAACTCATCTTGTTTTTGAACCTTTAAATTAAAACCAGGACTTGCAGACTTTAAGTGATGAAAAGCCTTTGCTAATCCCGTTCCGCCTTCGGATCGTAGTAGTTCGAGTGTATCATCAGAAGAGAAGGAAGCATTTTTCTGCTCTACAAAATCCTGAGTTATTTCTAACAATCTTTCCTGACTTAAACCATTGGATATCTCTACGACAAACCCTGAAATGTAAGGTTTAACGCTTATATATATCGGAACATCTTCGCCAAGACCACTATGACGCGTACAATTCGTCAATAAATTTATCATCGCGAGAATCATAGAATTGACAAAGTTTCCAGGGATAAAAAACTCTGCGACTTGCGGATATACTTCTTTTTCGATATTAAAATTACGGCCTTTAATTTTCTCGAAACAACTGATAGATATATCTATCAACTGCCCCAACTCCTGGGCATCGAAAGTCTTACTTTCGCTTCGAGAAAACCACTCCGATATTTCCCTGATTATTTCTCTAGTACTATTTTTGGCCGCATGAATACTCCCCATCAGATCCTTGAGCTCTGCGTCTCCTTTCACATTGTTTATTCGATCTGCTAATTCATCGAATAGACTATCAATGCTATTTTTGAACCCATCATTGATGCGTTCCTTCATTACTTCTAAGTTCGCTTCAGTATGAGACCAAAGCCAATCCAAAATCTCATCGATCAGATCTTCGGGGCCATGGGCACTTAACGCAGACTCGCGCAGCTCGGTAAACTCTTCAAGATGCGTTATGTAGCGAAACGCTGAATAACTATCTTCTAGTGTAGTGGATATCTTCATCCACTTTTCGGCATTAGAGACTAGCAAGTTGAAATTTTCAGAAAACCATGCCAATTGAGCATTTAATACACCTAAAAATCGAGGTGTAAGAATATCAGAGTAGACACCACGCCAATATCTATTAGCTTCATACTCACCAGAGCTAGTTCTTTCGGTGATTAGCTTGCGGCTATCTATCTCTGATCGAATAAAATTGGAAAAAATTCCATGCCTGATTTCTGCCGAAAGATTTGAATCCAACCCAAATGTTTCATCAAATAGAAAGCAGTCTCTAACCTGTTCAAGAATTTTAACTAGTAGAGAGTTTCGGCGTCCGGGTAACATAGCGCTACCTATATTTTCAGCACGCGAGCTCTCATTAAGTATAATAAGAGCATCTTCATCCTCATCCCCTTCAGAACTCTCAATAGACGCTTTGAATATTTCCAGTAGAGATCGAACTTCTGGAATGACTTTTCTCTTAATCGCGTCATGATCTACAAAAATTTTGCTTCGAGAAAAGCTACTTGTGGCGGAGTCCATTACGACTTGTCGGATAATTAATTCAAGCTCATTGAAATAAGGTTCTCTAGCTATAAGCTTTTGAGCATATAAATTTTCTAATATCTTTATTCGCTCAGCCCTCAACTCATCGCTGCTTTGGAATACGGACAAAAAATCGAGATTCTCATATGTGCAAATATGCTGAAGAAACAACAACCTTTTACTAGAAGGCAGTTCTCCTAGACTTTCAAACATATCACTAGGTTTGCTGCAACCATTTGAAAAAATTAGCTCTTCAAAAAGTTCATTTAGCGTGGCCCTCTTTTCTTCCGATATAAATTTAACGTAAAAATGACAAATGATAATGGACTCAATTGTACAAATGAAATCTCTCCCAATTATATCAACTAAACCATCCATTGGAAGACACAAATAGCTCTCAGGATTTTCAACCAGATAGTCTGCTGCCAGCATTATAAGCGGCTCTATTTGACCAGAGAACCACAGAGCCCGACACTTGTACTCAATGATATCTTTTTTTAGAAATAGAGAATCATCTAGACTGAAAAGATCATTTTCCATGCCCGTGTCCGGAGCGGGGCCACATCTCAGAACTCGTTCTGAAGGAACAGAATTGGTCGAAAATCCATAATCATTGGAGAATAGTTTTTTCCCGTTGCGGATCATACTAATCTGTAAAGGAAGCCCCCCGCCTCCGCGACAAATACTCGCGGATATTATATTGATCAACTTTTCGTCGCTATATCTCTGAGGAATGGCTACGGCAAGTAATGTTTGTAGCTCCAAGGATATTCCGGTTCCTTGAAACCGAACAATGTTGTCAGTTATCTCCTCACATGCGCTGGACGCCGACTTGAAAGGGAATAAATCTCTTTTAGGCTTTTAATTGTTTTATCCAGCAATGGATAGCCCAACCTAAGATCTATACCAGCGTACAACTGAGCTTTCGCAATCATATTCAAATATGAGATAGGATTCTTGATATTCCTAATACCATCTACATATATTTGAATACACTCCGAGTATCTTCCAGACTCGTACGCTTTGAGAATTTCTGTACCAACGTTACATTCCAGCCCCCTGTCGCCTTCCTTAATGTATTTTAAAAATCCACTAAGCTGGGGATCTGAAATCACCCGCGAAAAATCATCTAAAATTGAACGCAAAAATCTTTCGTGACCTGGATCCTGACGCCCTTCACATAATTGTGAATAGATATAATTAGTAAGCACACCATACTGGTCAATCACCGGAAATAGCTGCATCAAGTCCATATCGACAAGACTAGGATTTTCCACAAACATCATTGGAAAATACAAAGCCTCTAGCACCCATGCATTCCCCTTCTGTTTCGAGGTGCTAAACTCATCAACCGCCTTAGCAATAATTTTCTGCAAATTATAATAAGGCGCACTTGACTGCGTGGTCCAAATCAGAGAATTAAAATAATATGCAGAAGAAGTATTGCTTGTACGCTCTTGTATTTCATCGCAAAATGCCTGCATTTCCTCGGCATTTCCAACCAAGAAAAGCAAAATTAACTTTGCTTTTACCCACCAAAGAGATTCACCTAAATCCCGATGCATGTTCTCTATTATAGTTTTTGCATCGGTTAACAAATTTAGAGCAATCGCGCGTTCGAACTCATCCCTAGCAGCAACAAAACATTCTATCTCATCGGCCTGAGAAATTATCAAAGCCTTGTACATCTCAATACACCTTTCAGTGCTAGATGTTTCAAAAGCTACAGATCGAGATATTTCTTCCATCGTACGAAAATAGCTTGGAATAACAAGTCGACACTTTTCGTATTGAACCAGCTCCGCAAGATTTTTGCTTAGTCGCTTTCTTCCGCAAATGTTAACAAGCCTATTAATTTCAGAATGAACATCTTCCATGCGCGTATCTTTTAATATTCGAGCATTCAACAGAATTTTAGGCTTCCCACCCTTGACTTGGTACATGTTAAATCCCATTTAAACTCCCAATTTTCTGTCTTATAGAAAGTAATTTAAGATCAACGACACAGGGATGACTAGTTTCTTTATTTAAACATCGTGTTTATCATATTGACTAGACACTAGCGTGCGCACCCATGTATGAAAATCATGTACGCTAAGAATTATCCTAGCTCAAACGTCAATCTGAGTCGAATACTTGATGATTGTAAAGACCAGAACCGAGCCTACCCTTGGCCCATCGAAAATCAGCTATTTAGCTTTAGCTTAAAAACATACTGCCGGTGGTGACTCAGAAACTGACTCTGCTTTTGAGTGAATCGTCCTACGTCGATATCTGGACCTATATTCCAAGCATTCAGCACCTTGAGAGCCTCAACGGCTACCAGCAACTGCCCCTCTTCAGTGAAGCTAACCCAGCCTTTGTCGAATAGCTTGTCGATGTGTGGCGCCAGCAGAAAGCCGTTCTCCCCATCTAGCCTTTCCTGATCATCCGATACCCTCCACGGCTTGATGTGACTTGCAATCAAAAACCGCTCATCTGCGACCCCGGTGACCCTACACCGCCCTTCTACCGACATTACACGCTGCCGAAAGACACCCTGCCCCTGCCGCGCTCTGACCAATTGATCCTTCTCGGTTGGCTGGCGATGAGACTTGAGTATTTCTTGCTCCGCCACATCATCTTCGATCTGGTCAGCCAGTTCTTCTATCCGGCTGATCGCTTCTGTATCTGGTTGGCCCGCCAGAGTAAGAATTAGGTGGCCCAGATCTGAGGAAATGCTGGCTAAGTAGCAGCTTTCGTTGCCATTTCCGTCTAGACGGATAGGGGAATACTTGCTCGGCAGCAGCGGTGCAATCTGAGAGATGTGATCTTTAGGCCTAATGGGCACTGGAAGCAGTGTCCATTCAATAGGTACCAGCCATCCATCATGCTCCGACCAGTTCTCACCGACCCCCTGCCCGAACTCTTTCGGTTTACCCCGATCTAGAGCCCCTGTGGTTGCGATACCGATAGCTTTAATGACTGTGTTGGCATAGGAGACAACCACATCTCCAGGCTTCACATGACTCAGATTCTCGTAAGTCATGTTGAAGCTACCGTCCTTCTTCCGCTTCGGAGACCAAACGTATCCACCCTCGATCTCCGCCTTGAATGTCTGCTTGTGGTTGACCCACCAATAAGCACGTCCGTTGCTGATCATTCATGGTCCCTTGTTATTACTAGTATTGAAGAGGCTGAGCACGCAACGCCACTACTGAAACGGCTCGTATGCGCCAAAGGTGAAATCATAACGGATATGGACTTGGGAAGGGGGGGACCGACTACATACTGTCAGAACAGTCTAAAGGGGCTTATGGGGCCCCTTTGTTTTGGTATGAACCAAATTAAAAAAACAGCCGCTCAAAAATTTCCAGATCACAAAATTTCTGATGGCAAATTCACCCTCCAGCCAAGCATGTCAATCAATGTCGTCGGCTTCCATGGGCGACTACCTCGCCACTGGATAAATACTGATGATCTGACGATCAAAGGACTAGACACAAATGCTCAAGCGATCACTGACGCAATCATGCGAATACGCCTTTGATCGCTGACAGCCAGAGAGCAGTAACCTACAATCTGTCCCGCTCGCCCGGTGTGTGCAGTACCTATTCTCGCTGGATGCAGTACGTCACGCCGGGTGAGCCCCATCATTATATTTCCAGCCTGATTCTCAATCCGATGTGCGAGTGGCCCGAAAATTTTAGCGGGCGATGGTCAGGCTGTGGAAAGCGGTTTTCCTACCCGCCGAAGACCGAGGGTTCTTCTATCAGTGTGAGCCTGTACTCACCCTGAGTGATCGTTTGATGTACCTCGATACCTGCTGTAGCGAGCCAGTTCCAGCTCGGCACACAGCAAATCAAACTGGTGCTTGAGCATTTCCTCGCGAGAGGGGAGCCCTAGTTCAAAACCCGCTGTCATCGATCAAATCGTCTTTCATCCCGCACGCACCGAATGCTGTATGTGCACACAGTATATGGCTGGGCGATGGTGTTCAATCTGTCTGCGATGGGTGGCAACAAGGCTGGGAACCACGAAACTGTATTCATCCGAGCAGTGGTCATCAGGGTGTACCCAATTAAACACGCTCCATCCACTCTCTAGCCTCGGCCTAATCAGGATCGAATTGCATGCCTCAGTATCCAGAGTTAACGCAGGGTTCAGCTTGGGTTTCATGGCACTTCTCAAACCGCATCGCACCAATTGCGAACAACAGGTGCCGCATCTTCAAGCTCAAAAGTAGATATGGTTTCGAGGCACAGTGGACATGACGCTTTCAAATGAATATCCGTCCAACTCCTGAGCAGTAACTAGAGGATTGTTCACGACCTCTACAGCCACACCTTCAAACCCTCCACCCGAATAACTCATCTCTAGACTTGCATAATCTCCCTTAACATTCAAAAGCATAGTTCTATGGCCCATCCTGTTTAAGAGCAGGAAGCGAAGCTCCTGCCAATACGACATTTTCGAGGTATTGACCTTCACTTCGACTGCTATCAAACCTAGTTCGTCTTTAGCCACGAAATCGAATCGACCGGGATGACCATCCGGAAATCTCTTCTGCTGCTGTCGCATATAAAGACGATTGGCATTTTTCATACCCTCTGCCTCAGGAGTAGTCATACCCGCCGTTCTTATGTCCTCCCCTGAATATGGAAGTTTCATCTCGCTGCTCGCATACTTCTCCCAGGTTTTCTGTATGTAGCCAGATACCAGATGGTTGTCTCGCATAAAATCACCTAGAGGGATAATGTCGCCAAGATAGTCAGACGCAATGATCTCCGCAAGGTGATTAGAACAATCATAAGCAAAGTGCATCGCACTTCTCTTTAACTGAATACCATCACGAGACTGGATTGAGACTCCAAGAGGATAAACCTTAGCAAGGTTTGCTCGCTCAAATAGCCCCACTCCAGCAGCACAAGGCGACTTCTTTTGACTGCCATCCCGCATGCGACACTTAGATGTCGCCCGACAAGTCGAGGTAAGAGCATCAACCGTACCATCTGATAGGTCTGCCCATCCGGGAAGATTTCCTGCCACCCATGTATTATCATTTGTGAATTGCAATGTAGCGAGATCAGCCCGAGAAGAGCCTATCCAGTATCTAGTTATCCTAGGGAGCTCCTTCACAAATTTAGAGGCAGCTGTTTTATCATCCCCTCCAAACGTAACCAATTCGTATCCCTTGCCTTGGAGATATCGTACTGCGATATCCTCACCGAATACCCCAACTATCTCCGCTTTAAATTTCGCCACTTCTCGTCCCTCGACAGCATTGAATGGATTTCCTAATTGGCTGAATATACCTACCCGCCTTTGGAATCAACAGGCATATTGATAGCTGTTTTATAAGGCTCCACAAATGCTGCTCTGCGGTCCGCCCCTAACCGGAAAGCCGGTAGCGATGCGCTGGGCAGGCACAGAGGGGTTAATCAGGAACTAACATGGGGTCCTGTTGAGCTGTATTAGGCGATTGGACTACCAATGCGGTCAATCCGATAGGAGCGGCAATTGATGCACCAGCCAGAGTATCAGCGTGATCAGCAACCCGATCTCGATGGTCATCGAGCTTCTTTACTAGCGTAACCTGGTGCGTACAAAGGCCGTCAGGTGGATACAGACCTTCGTAACCGCATCACGATACTGCTGAATGACGGCAAGAGCATTCGCGGAGTAGCCCACATTCTGGAGTGCAGCACGGCTACAGTTCAGCGGGTTAAAGCAACCCTAACCTCAGAGACATAAGCTCCTATAGCAGCGTATAGGCCACGCTAGTGTTGCTACCTTTAGGGCCTTGGATATTCTATTTTTTCGCCTCTGGCAGGCTTCTGTGCCTGCGTAGGGGTTGAGGAGGCCGCTCTATAGTGTCCCGTTCTGCCGATTCTCCAGAAGCCCCCTATTGATATTCGCCCTCTACTGTATGGGCCGATATTCGATTGGCCTGCCACGGACTTCAGAGATTCTGCCTTACGTGTCCCCGGCGATCAAAGCCAGACTAGGCTCAGGGCGTTCGGTTAATTTCTTAACTGGTATACTAATTTCGCTCGCTGCTAGACAGCTGCTGGTCCGGAGGGGACATGGATATCAAAGCCTTTTGCATTGAACACGCTATCGATATGAGCAAGTGTGGTGTGTCTCTAATCGGTGGGAGCTTCAGTTTAGTCGAGTTTATCGAAACGGAAATCTCCCCAATTGAGTTTCTTATCTTGGCAGAAGAAGACTTCCAACGGGGAGGGCAGTCGGCGCTAATAAATGCGACGACAAACATCAAGCGAGCAATAGTTAGTCAAATGGATCGACTGCTCAGCTCTTTTGGCTTTAAATCATCAAGACTGGATGTAAAGGAGAAGATTGAGAAGTTAAAAAATCTTGGGTTATTGGTCCCCAGTATTTTGCGCAAAGCGGTAAGGCTACGTAATACTCTTGAGCACGAATATAAAACTCCAACGATGGAGCAGGTTGAAGATGCCCTTGATATCGCCAGCCTCTTTGTCATGTCTTCATCCGCAATGTTTACGCCTTTTGAGGATGCCCTACAGTTTTCCTTGCGCAAGGCCTCTGTCCCGCACCCGATTAAATATTTAACGGTTGGATTGAATCGGGAGGCCAACAGCGTGTTTTACACGGCTTATGTCTATGGGGTGGATAACTCTGAGTGCCTTGGTCGATGCACTATTCAGTCCGGACATCTACTATTCGATCAGCTAGTTAAACTTTCTACATCTCTGATGATGAAGTACAAAGTTGATCAGGCGTGTAAGGACTTCGATGCGGTGTACGCTACATGCTAAGTGCTTTAAGCGTTAGCCAGCACGCAATAGGCGCCGCTATAGATGAGTTCACCAAGTGGCTCTCAGAGCGGCAGTTGTAGGTATCAACAATCTCAAAAGGTATTTGAGCGTACGGAATTTTGAGGCATGCTGATTGCCCCCAAGCTGGACCGTCTTGGGTCGCAAACTTATGGATGTGCGTCAGACAGTGGAGCTTGGTGACCTCACCAATGCAGCAGGCAAGATGACCATGCAGGTGCTGCGGGCAGTGGCTGAATTTGAACGTGATCTACTTCGAACGTACCCAGCAGGGTTTGATTTGCGCAAAGGTAGAAGGTAAGAAGCTGGGCAGGCCAGAGGCAACCGACAACACAAAAGCGGTGCAGCGCGAAAAGGCACTGAACAAGACGCAGGCGGAGCAGCTTCACACAGCGCCGATAGGAGTATATCCCTAGCGGCTTCTGTCTTGAATTGGCTCTATTCTACGCGCCACATTCTGATTTAAATTCACTAAGCATGTCTTGCGAAATACCAATCTCTTCGCCAGATTCCAAAGCTTCATCATGAATAGATTTTATTTTCGCAGCCAAACAATCTTCAGGCGAAATTGTAGTCTCTTTCACGACTACATGGACCGGCTCAACAGCCTCAACGTATGGTTCGTTGGTGCCTACTTTGAGCAATGGTCCACTTGCTCCATTTGTAATTACAGAATAATACCCATTATAGAAATACTTCCCGGAACGAGTGCCATTCGTCCAAACGGTATCGTATTCCAAAACCCCATCACGCCATAGTTTTTCTACACCGGTTTTTTGACCATTCATAGCTTCAATTTCAGAAACTGGTTGTTTCTTAATATCCCACAGTTTATTCAGACCGCTTGCCTTTCCATCAACCCAATGAAAATCAGTGTAGAGAAAGCCATCATTGAGCCAGCGCTTTTCATTGCCGTGTTTATTGCCCTTAACGTAATCTGCTTCAGAATACTTGTTGCCATCGTTATAACGGCAGGTTTCTAAACCGTCCTTCAATCCTTTCTTAATTTCTGTGTTGCAGTTCGCGTAATTCATCGTGGAATTGAGAACCGGCATATTGGTTGCCGTACCAGTAAATGGTTCTTTATCGTTGACCTTGTAGTAAAGCCCCTGAATCGTATGGAGCTGTCGGACATCAACCTCTTCACCACCACAGGCACTAAGAAGCCCTGCAATCACTGTCAGGGAGATAGGTTTTAACAGCGTTGTCAAACGTGCAGACATCTTCGGCTTCCATGGCTTGATCAAATTGGCGGGAATGATAAGCCAAACAAGGACAATCGCGAAGCAAACTGCCATCACCAAGCCACAATTTTGCCACTCATCATAATGTCGAACTATGGAGGGACACTAAGCGGATAGGCAAACGTGGCATTCTTGAAGTTGAGGGACATGCTAGAGACTGACTCGCCCACCTCGAGCGCAACTGAAGAACAATTGATGAGGGCATAGCCGCCCAACCGCTAGGGGACTGAGCACAAGTGCAGGCAGCTTGAGAAGAATCGCTTGGAATAACTGAAATGGACGAGCTAGCATGCCGCTTATAGTGCACCACTCTGGTGTACCTAAACGCTGTCACACTTCGAGATTTTTTACTGATAAATCCTTGTACAATCAAGGATTTAGAGATAGGAGGCAACCCCACCAGCCACACCCCGGCACACAATGTTCCCGCTGTGGCTGCTTCCTTCCGGATCTGACCAGGTTCACGGGTAATCGTTGCGGGGGGACCGATGGGATCACCATAACGACGTTCACCTGACGGCGAACGGCGCCATTGTACCTATCTGAGACGAAGTTACAACCGTTCGGGCGGATTAAAAAAAATGTGCTGCTTCAAGGACATGCAAAGCCTGGGAAACACCACAGCCTATACAGCTGGTGAAGCCTGCGACTACAAGTCCTGCAACATCTCATCCGCCCTGCCGCCCTCTTGCTGAATCACCAGGTGGATAAAGTGCAGCTTGGCGATAACCGACGGCGGCAGGACGAATGGATAGAAATCCGGCCGGCCCAAACCAAGGCTGACCAACTGTGCGACGAGTCGACGCTTGGCGGTTTCAACCTTGCGCCAGCGCCCGTGGTTTTCAGCCATCGAAAGATCAGGAATGGTCCGATTCAGGCTACAGGCAATGCACAACGCATCGTGGTCATTGACCGGCAGCAGCCAATTGCACGCAGCCGGGGAATCGAGGTTGGCGCAGCGGTGGAACACACCCGTCTCGGGATCGGCATCGAGCAGCCAGGTATCGACCTGCAATCCGGGTTGCAGCGACGACAAACGACTCTGCACCCAGTGCCGCCGAGCACGCCAGGCACTGGCTATTACGAAAGAACAGCGACTGTCCACAACGGCAATGCCAGACCTTGCTGTTGCGCGAGCTTTCGCCGATGAAGGGCGCGGCGATGCGTGAGCTGAGCTGAGCTGTTCGAAGAAACGGTACATGGCGATCTATCCTTGGGCTTGCCAAGACTAGGTCATTACTCGTGGATGATCGTTCCCACGCTCTGCGTGGGAATGCATCCCGTGACGCTCTGCGTCACTCTTCGAAGCGGACGCGGAGCGTCCATGGCGGCATTCCCACGCGGAGCATGGGAACGATCACGACTAAACCGTGATGCCGTGCTTACTCAGAAACTCGACAAACGCCTCTTCATCCAACACCTTCAATCCCAGCTCATTGGCCTTGGTCAACTTGGAGCCAGCTCCCGGCCCGGCGACCACGCAATGGGTCTTGGCCGAGACGGAACCGGCCACCTTGGCGCCAAGGCTTTCAAGCTTGTCTTTGGCGATGTCGCGGCTCATCAATTCGAGCGAACCGGTCAGCACCCAAGTCTGCCCGGCCAGCGGCAAGCCTTCGACGACTTTCTTTTCGCTCTGCCAGTGCATACCGAAATCACGCAGCTGTTTCTCGGCGGACTCGGCAATTTGACGATTTTGCGCAACCGCGAAGAACTCCCGGACCGAAGTGGCCTGCTTCTCCGGCAGTGCCTGACGCATATCCAGCCAGTCGGCGTTGAAAATCCCTTCAAGCGAACCAAATTTGTCGGCCAGTTTCTGCGCCCCACCCGGCCCGACCGAAGGAATGTGCAGCTTGTCGAGGAAACCGCCCAACGTGGTGCTCGCCGCAAACTCGGCACTTAGCTCGCCCTGATCCTGAATCTGCATGCCGTGCTTAAGCAGATCCTTGATCACCTGCTGGTTATGCGCATCTTCGAAGAAGCTGTGGATCTCATGAGCCACTTCCAGACCAACATCCGGCAAGTACGTGAGCACTTGGGGCAACGCCTGTTGAACCCGCTCCAACGAGCCGAGCGAGCGCGCCAGTACCTTGGCCGTCTCTTCACCGACATCGGGAATCCCGAGGGCGTAGATGAACCGCGCCAGGCTTGGCTTCTTGCTGTCTTCGATGGCGCTGAGCAGGTTCTTGCTCGACAACTCGGCAAAGCCTTCCAGATCGACGATCTGCTCGAACGTCAGGGCGTACAGATCGGCCGGCGAACTCACCAGGCCTTCGTCCACCAGTTGCTCGACGCTCTTCTCGCCCAGCCCTTCGATGTCCATGGCGCGACGGGAGACGAAATGAATGATCGCCTGCTTGAGTTGCGCACCACAGGCCAGGCGACCGACGCAGCGATACACCGCGCCTTCGCTGACGGTCTCGCGACCTTTGCTGCGCTTGACCAGTTGCGTGCGCTCGACATGCGAACCGCAGACCGGACACTTTTCGGGAATCTGCACCGGCCGTGCGTTATCCGGGCGGCGCTCGGTGACCACTTGCACCACTTGCGGAATAACGTCGCCAGCGCGGCGGATGATCACGGTGTCGCCGATCATCAGGCCCAGGCGCGCCACTTCGTCCATGTTATGCAACGTCGCGTTGGCCACAGTGACGCCGGCAACCTTGACCGGTTTCAAGCGCGCCACGGGCGTCACGGCACCAGTACGGCCGACCTGGAATTCCACGTCGAGCAACTCGGTGAGTTCTTCCATCGCCGGGAATTTATGCGCGATGGCCCAGCGCGGTTCTCGAGCACGAAAACCCAGCTCACGCTGGGACGCGATGCTGTTGACCTTGAAAACGACGCCGTCGATTTCATAGCCCAGCGCGTTACGTCGTTCGCCGATGTCGCGGTAGTAATCCAGGCATTCATCGATGCCATGAGCCAGTTTCATTTCATGGCTGATCGGCATGCCCCAGGCCTGAAGCTGCTTCAGATTGCCGATGTGGGTGTCGGCAATATCAGCGGAAATCTGGCCGATGCCGTAGCAGCAAAATTCCAATGGACGGTTGGCCGTGATCTTCGAATCCAGCTGACGCAAGCTGCCGGCCGCCGCGTTACGCGGGTTGGCGAAAGTCTTGCCGCCGACTTCCAGTTGCGTGGCGTTGAGACGCTCGAAACCGGCCTTGGACATGAACACTTCGCCGCGCACTTCCAGGGTCGCCGGCCAACCGGTGCCGTGCAGCTTGAGCGGAATGTTGCGCACGGTGCGCACGTTGACGCTTATGTCTTCGCCGGTCGTGCCGTCGCCACGAGTCGCGCCGCGCACCAGCACGCCATCTTGATACAACAGACTGACCGCCAGGCCGTCGAGTTTCGGCTCGCAGCTGTATTCCACCGCCGCGCCACCACCCAACAGGTCACCGACCGGCAAGTCCAACCCCTCGGTCACCCGCCGATCGAACTCACGCATATCGGCTTCTTCGAAGGCGTTGCCGAGGCTGAGCATCGGCACTTCGTGGCGCACCTGCGTAAACGCCGATAGCGCCGCGCTGCCGACGCGCTGGGTCGGCGAGTCGCTGGTGATCAGTTCGGGATTGGCAGCTTCAAGCGTCTTGAGTTCATTGAACAACCGGTCGTACTCGGCGTCCGGAATGCTCGGCTCGTCCATTACGTGATAACGATAGTTGTGCTGATCCAGCTCAGCGCGCAGCTCTAGAATGCGGTTTTTGGCGGCGGTCATGGGTGTTCTCTCATAAAGCAAAAGAGCAGCCGAGGCTGCTCAATCTATTTGCTGATCGTCCCGCGCACGGCGCGGGAGCAATCTTTTGAATCAACGCTTCTGGGTCAATGCGCGACGTTCGAATTCAACGATGCGCTGACGGTAATGCTCAATCGTCTGGGCAGTCAGCACGCTGCGCTGGTCGTCTTTCAGTTCGCCGTTCAGCTCCTGAGACAGTTTGCGCGCCGCAGCCACCATCACGTCGAAGGCTTGCTTCGGATGACGCGGGCCTGGCAGACCGAGGAAGAAGCTCACTGCCGGTGTGCTGAAGTGGTCGATGTCATCCAGATCGAAGACGCCCGGCTTGACCGCATTGGCCATGGAGAACAGAACTTCGCCATTACCGGCCATGCTTTCGTGACGGTGGAAGATGTCCATCTCGCCGAAACGCAGACCACTTTCCAGAATGTTCTGCAACAGCGCCGGGCCTTTGAAGCCGGCAGCGTCACGGCAGATCACGCTGATCACCAATACTTCTTCCGCTTGCGGTTGTTCCTTCTCGCTGACCGAGCCCGAAGACTTGGTGTCATCCGGGAAGTCGTCGTCACGGCTGCTGAAGCTCGGGCCGCCGTCCAGATCCAGACTGAGGTTCATGTCGCCCTGGGAAGGCTCGCCATGGCCACGCTTGCCGCGCTTGGAACCCGACTCACGCGGTTCACGGGCAGGCATGCTCACCGACGGCAGATCGTGCTCGTCCAGTTGCGGTTCTTTGTGAGTATCCAGGACGCGAGGCGGGCCCAACAGCTCGGCGCTGGTGTCCTCGTCCGGCAAATTGGACAAACTTCGGTCAAGACGGAATTTCAGTTTTCCCTTGCCGCCGCGCATGCGACGCCAGCCATCGAAAAGAATACCGGCAATGACAATAATGCCGATGACGATCAGCCACTCGCGCAGACCGATTTCCATGTAATCCCGTGCCTCTATAAAAAATGCTGAAAAATAAGGGGTTTACAACTCGCAAACCGCTTTAAAACGTGGCGCCAACTCTATGTTCTGACAGGCGTTTTGCCCACGTATACGAAAAATTGACATTAAACTAGCACGACCAAAGGCAACTTTACACCGCCTGTCACGATGGCTTGCGCGAATATGTCGATTGGCCAGCAAGTAAAGACAAGTAAACAAGTCCTATAAACGTGTAGTACCTGTCCTACAAACTACGGCTCAGGCCTCCACCATCGCCATCGCCTCCTCGACATCCACTGCCACCAGACGCGAGCAACCCGGTTCGTGCATCGTCACCCCCATCAGTTGATCGGCCATTTCCATGGCGATCTTGTTGTGAGTGATATAGATGAACTGCACCGATTGCGACATCTCTTTTACCAGCCGTGCGTAGCGTCCAACGTTAGCGTCATCCAATGGCGCGTCAACTTCATCGAGCATGCAGAACGGCGCCGGATTCAACTTGAAGATCGCAAAAACCAGGGCCAATGCTGTCAGCGCTTTTTCGCCGCCGGAGAGCAAATGGATGGTGCTGTTCTTCTTTCCTGGCGGCTGCGCCATGATCGTTACCCCTGTATCGAGTAGATCTTCGCCCGTCAGTTCCAAATACGCGCGTCCTCCACCGAAAACTTTTGGGAAAAGGGCCTGTAAACCGCCATTGATCTGATCAAAGGTATCTTTGAAGCGGTTTCGGGTTTCCTTGTCGATCTTGCGAATCACGTTTTCGAGGGTGTCCAGCGCTTCCACCAGATCATCGTTCTGAGCGTCCAGATAACGTTTACGCTCGGATTGCTGCTGGTATTCGTCGATGGCCGCCAGGTTGATCGCACCGAGACGCGCAATACGCGCTGCGATGCGTTCGAGTTCTTCCTCGGCGTCTTTCTCGTTGGCCTCGGCCACCAAGGTGGCGAGCACACCGTGGAGGTCGTAGCCGTCCTCCAGCAACTGATCCTGCAAGGTCTTGCGGCGCACGGTCAGGGCTTGCCATTCCATGCGTTGGTGTTCGAGCTGGCCGCGGATCAATTGCGATTGCTGCTCGGCCTGATTGCGGCGTTTTTCGGCATCACGCAGTTCACGGTCGGCATCTTCCATGGCCATTTGCGCAGTCTTGAGTTCCTCGTCGACGGTCATGCGCTTGTCGAGCAGCTCTTCAAGTTTGAGGCGCAGCTCTTCCAGCGGCGCCTCGCCCTCCTCCAGATTGAGGCTCAACTGTTCGCGTTTTTCGGTCAGGCGCTCGGACTGCATTTCCAGCCGCTCCAGCGCCTGACGCGTCGAGTCATGTTGCGCCTTGAGCGAACCCAATCGTACCGCCAACTGATGAGCGTGATCCTTGTGCTGCCGGGCTTCCTGACGCACACGATCAAGGCGTTCGCGCAAGCTGTCACGCTGGGCCAGCAGCAACTCGCGCTGCTCGGTATCCAGCGCCATGCTGTCGAGGGCTTCCTGCAATTGCAGGCGCGCCTCGCCGATGTTTTCGTGCTCCAGAGCACGCTGCTCGCCCAATTCGGTGAGCTCTTCATCCAGTCTCGTACGCCGCAAAGTCAGTTGTTCGGCCTTGGCTTTGCCGGCGGAAAGCTGTGCTTTCAACTCGCCTTGCTGACGGGCTTCGTCCTGCAACAGTCGGCGCAAATGTTCGCGACCGTTTTCCTGCTGACGCTGTTGCGCCCGCAGGTTTTGCAACTGGGTTTCCAGGGTTTCGACGCTGCCTTCGCGCTCTTCGCGTTCGAGGCCCAGACGCTGGATTTCCTGACCACGGGCCAACACACCGCTTTCTGCTTCGCTGGCCCGACGCACGCGTAAGAAGTGTCGAGCGACCCAGTAACCGTCGCGGCTGATCAGGCTCTGGCCAGCGTTCAGCTGACCGCGCAGGGCCAAGGCCTGTTCGAGACTGTCGACCGGTTTGACCTGCCCCAGCCATGGCGACAGATCAATCTGCGCCTCGACCTTGTCGAGCAAACTGCCGGGCATGCGCACGCCGTCGCCGGCCGGGCTGAGCAATCGCAGATCGCCCTGGGCAAATCCGGCCAGATCGAAATCGCCGAAGTCGTCCACCAGCACCGCTTGCAGATCGGCGCCGAGCACGGTTTCCACCGCCAGCTCCCAACCGGCCTCAACCTTCAAGCCTTCAGCCAGACGCGGGCGATCCGCCAGATTTTGTTCACGCAGCCATTCAGCGGTGCCAGTGCCCGGATCGAGCGCGGCTTGCTGCAACGCCTCGAGGGACGCCAGTCGACCGTTGAGCCGCTGCAAATCACCCTGAGCCTGCTGCTGATTTTGCAGCGCCAATTGCAGTTCCTGACGCAGTTGCTCAAGGCGTTCGACCTGGGCTTCTTCGCTGGCCTGCAAGTCTTCAAGGGTGGCTTCACTCGCAGCCAACTGCTCGCTGAGTTCCATGATCGCCGCGTCTTCCGGGTCCGCCGAGAGCAACGCGCGCTCTTCGCCAAGACGCTTCTGACGATCGGCCAGGCGCTCCATGCTGGTTTCCAGCTGCTGGATGCGCGACTGCTGGACTTCGGATTGGCGACGCGGCTCGGCGGCAATCAGGTTGAAGGTGTCCCACTGCTCCTGCCAGGCGTGCATGGTGGTTTCGGATTCTTCCAGCGCGGCGGCGGCTTCTTCGGCGGCAGCGCTGGTGACTTCCTGCTCCGGGGTGAGCATGTCCAGCTCTTCGCCGAGGGTCAGCAGCAACGTGCGGTCGTGGCCCAGGTGAGATTCGGTTTCCAGTCGCGCGCGTTCGGCTTCTTTCAGATCGTCCTGCAGCTGGCGCAAACGCTGCTGACCGTGCTGGATGCTCTGCTCGACCCGGGCGATGTCGCCGCCGACCGAATAGAAGCGCCCCTGCACCAGATTGAAGCGCTCGGAGAGGTCGTGATGCCCGTCGCGAAAGCGTTCGATGCTCGCATCGGCATTGCGCTGCTCGGCCACCAGGGCCTCGAAAGTGACTTCCTGGGTGCCGATGATCGCTTCGCGCTGGCCCACCTGCTCGTTCAACGCTTGCCAGCGCAAGGCCGACAGTTGGGCTTTGAGCTGACGCTCTTCGCCCTTGTATTCCTGATACTTCTTGGCGGCCTCGGCCTGGCGGTGCAAGCGTTCGAGTTGGCGCTCAAGCTCTTCGCGCAAGTCAGTCAGACGAGCGAGGTTTTCGTGGGTGCGACGGATGCGGTTCTCGGTTTCTCGCCGGCGCTCCTTGTATTTGGAGATGCCGGCCGCTTCTTCGATGAAATTGCGCAGGTCTTCGGGCTTGGACTCGATCAGCTTGGAGATCATCCCCTGCTCGATAATCGAATAGCTGCGCGGGCCCAGGCCTGTTCCCAGAAAGATGTCGGTGATGTCGCGGCGACGGCATTTGGTGCCGTTGAGGTAATAGGTGGTCTGGCTGTCGCGGGTCACTTTGCGGCGAATGGAAATTTCCGCATAGGCGGCATATTCGCCGAGCAGGGTGCCGTCGGAGTTATCGAACACCAGCTCGATGCTGGCCTGGCTCACCGGTTTACGGCTGGTGGAGCCGTTGAAGATGACGTCGGTCATCGACTCGCCGCGCAAGTTCTTGGCCGAGCTCTCGCCCATCACCCAACGCACGGCGTCGATGATGTTCGACTTGCCGCAGCCATTGGGCCCGACCACTGCCGCCATGTTGCTGGGGAAGTTCACCGTGGTCGGGTCGACGAAGGATTTGAACCCCGCCAGTTTGATGCACTTGAGCCGCACGCTTAAGCGTCCGTCAGGGCTGAAACCACCAGATCGCAACTGCGCTGGGCATACGCCGTCAGCACCACGCGGATCTGCGGGAAGTCACGGGCTATCACGGCCGCGAGCAAGCGTTCGAACAGCTCCAGGAACTCGCTCATCGAGGCCTTGCGCTGGTCCAGGGCGAGGAAATACGCGCGGCTCATGGCCGGCTGCAGATTCTCGACGGTTTCCTGCAAATAAGGGTTGTTGGCGAACGGATAGGCGGCGCGCATCACATTGAAGCTGTCGTCGACAAAGGTGCGGATGTCCTGGCGCTCGTAGCTGGCCGTCAGTCGCTGCTGGATTTGCACGAACGGCGCCATGTCGGCCTGGACTTGCCAGCCGCTGGCCACGGCATTGCCCAGCAGGATGTAAAGCTCGCTCATCAGCGTGCACAGGCTCTGGACCTTGTGGGCCGTCAGCTCGGTCACATGGGCGCCACGTCGCGGCAGGATCGCGATCAGGTGGCGGCGCTCGAGGATCAGCAAGGCTTCGCGGACCGAACCGCGGCTGACATTGAGGGCCAGCGTGACCTTCTGTTCCTGGATGCGCTCCCCGGGCTTCATTTCGCCACGAATGATACGTTCGGCGAGGTGGTGAGCAATTTGCTCGGCGAGGCTGTCCGGCGCCTTGAACGTCATGGTTGTCCTTCAAACTCTTCGATTTGCACAAGCGGCGCAGTGTAGCGCAATTGATACGACATGGCGGAGTGCCCACTCGGCGGTTTTTGGCACGATTCAAGCAAAAAGCAAGGTATCGCGTGAGGGTCAATAATGAAGGAACGCGTCGTTTATCGACAAAATGCCATTTCCTGACCTTTAAGTCAGAAAATCATTGACCGAAAAGTCAGACCTGATAAATTCGGTTCAAGTCGGTTAACAACAATAATGAGTCTGCGAGGCCTTCCGTGATCCAGTTTTTACTTAACCAGGAACTCCGTAGCGAGCACGCCCTGGACCCAAACCTGACCGTGCTCAATTATCTGCGCGACCATGTGGGCAAACCCGGCACCAAAGAAGGCTGCGCCAGCGGTGACTGCGGCGCCTGCACCGTGGTGGTTGGCGAGCTGCAAACGGATGACGATGGCCGCGAGCACATTCGCTATCGCAGCCTCAACTCGTGCCTGACGTTCGTTTCGTCATTGCACGGCAAACAATTGATCAGTGTCGAAGACCTCAAGTACCAAGGCGAGCTGCACAGCGTGCAGAAAGCCATGGTCGAGTGCCACGGTTCGCAATGCGGCTTCTGCACACCCGGCTTCGTCATGTCGCTGTTCGCGCTGCAAAAGAACAGCGATCAACCGGATGCTCATAAAGCTCACGAAGCACTGGCCGGCAACCTCTGCCGCTGCACCGGCTATCGGCCGATTCTGGCGGCCGCCGAGCAGTCCTGCTGCGGCAAACAGCCGGACCAGTTCGATGCTCGCGAAGCCGACACCATCGCTCGCCTGAAAGCCATCGCCCCTACCGACATCGGCGAACTCAACAGTGGCGACAAGCGCTGCCTGGTGCCGCTGACCGTCGCTGATCTGGCCGACCTCTATGACGCTTATCCACAGGCCCGCCTGCTGGCTGGCGGTACGGATCTAGCGCTGGAAGTCACTCAGTTCCACCGCACCCTGCCGGTGATGATCTACGTCGGCAACGTCGCCGAGATGAAGCGCATCGAACGCTTCGATGATCGCCTGGAAATCGGCGCCGCCACCGCCCTCTCCGATTGCTACGAAGCGTTGAAGGCCGAGTACCCGGACTTCGGCGAATTGCTGCAACGATTCGCCTCCTTGCAGATCCGCAACCAGGGCACCCTCGGCGGCAACATCGGCAACGCCTCGCCGATCGGTGACTCGCCACCGCTGCTGATTGCTCTGGGCGCGCAGATTGTCCTGTGCAAAGGCGACACCCGCCGCACCATGGCGCTGGAAGATTACTTCATCGATTACCGGGTCACCGCGCGTCAGGAAAGCGAGTTCATCGAGAAGATCATCGTGCCGCGTGCCAGCGCCGAACAACTGTTCCGCGCCTACAAGGTGTCGAAACGTCTGGACGATGACATTTCCGCGGTCTGCGCCGCGTTCAACCTGCGCATCGACAACGGTGTGATCGCCGATGCCCGGGTCGCTTTTGGCGGCATGGCTGCGACACCAAAACGCGCCAAGGCCTGCGAAGCTGTATTGCTCGGTGCCACCTGGAACAACGACACCGTCGAACGCGCCTGCGCTGCCCTGGCCGAAGATTTCACGCCGCTTTCGGACTTCCGCGCCAGCAAGGAATACCGCCTGCTCAGCGCGCAAAACCTGCTGCGCAAATACTTCATCGAACTGCAAACACCGCACATCGAGACTCGGGTGACCGCTTATGTCTAATCATCACGCCGTAGAGAAGACCCAAGCCGAACTGGCTGAACTGTTCGCCAAGGACCTGAGCACCGGTGTCGGCCGCAGCGTCAAGCACGACAGCGCCACCAAGCACGTGTCCGGCGAAGCGCAGTACATCGACGACCGGCTGGAATTTCCGAATCAGTTGCATGTTTACGCACGCCTGTCGGACCGCGCCCACGCGAAAATCATCAGCATCGACACCCAGCCTTGCTACGCCTTTGAAGGCGTGCGCATCGCCATCACCCACAAAGACGTGCCGGGGCTGAAAGACATCGGCCCATTGCTGCCGGGCGATCCGCTGCTGGCCATCGACGACGTACAATTCGTTGGTCAACCGGTGCTCGCCGTTGCGGCGAAAGACCTGGAAACCGCACGCAAAGCCGCGATGGCCGCGATCATCGAATACGAAGATCTCGAACCGGTACTGGACGTGGTTGAAGCGCTGCGCAAACGCCACTTCGTGCTCGACAGCCACACGCATCAGCGCGGTGACTCGGCCGGTGCCTTGGCGACTGCCGAGCATCGTATCCAGGGCACGTTGCACATTGGCGGCCAGGAACACTTCTACCTCGAAACCCAAATCTCTTCAGTCATGCCGACTGAAGACGGCGGCATGATCGTCTACTGCTCGACGCAGAACCCCACCGAAGTGCAGAAACTGGTGGCCGAAGTCCTCGACGTATCGATGAACAAAATCGTCGTCGACATGCGCCGCATGGGCGGTGGCTTCGGTGGCAAGGAAACCCAGGCCGCGAGCCC
The DNA here is from genome assembly GCF_008369325.1 of Pseudomonas sp. ANT_H12B. Taxonomy (GTDB): domain Bacteria; phylum Pseudomonadota; class Gammaproteobacteria; order Pseudomonadales; family Pseudomonadaceae; genus Aquipseudomonas. The sequence goes on from NZ_VOBI01000004.1 coordinate 421,831, forward strand.
GGCGTGTCTGTGTGCAGTGATCGCTCACCTCACCGGCCAGCCAACCAAAATGCGTTTGCCGCGGGTCGAAGACATGCTGATGACCGGCAAGCGTCACCCGTTCTACGTCGAGTACGACGTGGGCTTCGACAGCACCGGTCGCCTGCATGGCATCGCTCTGGAACTGGCCGGTAACTGCGGTTGCTCGCCGGATCTGTCGGCATCGATTGTTGACCGTGCGATGTTCCACGCCGACAACTCGTACTACCTCGGCGATGCAACCATCAACGGTCACCGCTGCAAAACCAACACCGCGTCGAACACCGCTTACCGTGGTTTCGGTGGCCCGCAAGGCATGGTCGCCATTGAAGAAGTGATGGACGCCATCGCCCGCCATCTGGCCCTCGATCCGCTGGCGGTGCGCAAGGCCAACTACTACGGCAAGACCGAGCGCAACGTCACTCATTACTACCAGACTGTCGAGCACAACATGCTCGAGGAAATGACCGCCGAACTCGAAGAAAGCAGCCAGTACGCCGAGCGTCGCGAAGCGATCCGCCGCTACAACGCCAACAGCCCGATCCTGAAAAAAGGCCTGGCGCTGACCCCGGTTAAATTCGGTATTTCCTTCACCGCTAGCTTCCTCAACCAGGCCGGTGCGCTGATCCATGTCTACACCGACGGCAGCATCCACTTGAACCATGGCGGCACCGAAATGGGCCAGGGTCTGAACACCAAAGTCGCGCAGGTCGTGGCCGAAGTGTTCCAGGTGGAAATGGACCGGGTGCAGATCACCGCGACCAATACCGACAAGGTGCCGAACACCTCGCCGACCGCCGCTTCCAGTGGCGCCGACCTGAACGGTAAAGCCGCGCAGAACGCAGCGGAAATCATCAAGAAACGCTTGGTGGAATTCGCCGCGCGACAGTACAAAGTCAGCGAAGAAGACGTGGAATTCCACAACGGCCACGTGCGGGTTCGTGATCACATCCTGACTTTCGAAGCGCTGATCCAGCAGGCATATTTCGCCCAGGTTTCGTTGTCGAGCACCGGGTTCTACAAGACCCCGAAAATCTTCTACGACCGCAGCCAGGCGCGTGGTCGGCCGTTCTATTACTACGCCTTCGGCGCAGCGTGCTGCGAGGTGATCATCGACACCCTGACCGGCGAATACAAAATGCTGCGCACCGACATCCTCCACGACGTCGGCGACTCACTGAACCCGGCCATCGACATCGGCCAGGTCGAGGGTGGTTTCATCCAGGGCATGGGGTGGCTGACCATGGAAGAACTGGTGTGGAACAACAAGGGCAAACTGATGACCAACGGCCCGGCCAGCTACAAGATCCCGGCGGTGGCGGACATGCCGCTGGACCTGCGGGTGAAACTGGTTGAAAACCGCAAGAACCCCGAAGACACCGTGTTCCATTCCAAGGCTGTGGGCGAGCCACCGTTCATGCTCGGCATCGCCGCGTGGTGTGCGATCAAGGACGCCGTGGCGAGCCTCGGTGACTACAAACATCAACCGAACATCGACGCACCGGCGACGCCGGAGCGGGTGTTGTGGGGCTGTGAGCAGATGCGCCAGTTGAAGGTGGCGAAGGCTGTTGAAGTTAAACCAGAGTTGGTTTCGCTCTAGACCGAGGCGCGTCCAATCGCCAGCAGGCTGGCTCCCACAGGATTTGCGTTGTATCCAGATTGTGTGGACACCACAGACCCTGTGGGAGCTAGCCTGCTAGCGATGGCGGACTGACAGACAACAGAAATGTTGAGGTGAATATGTACAACTGGATCGACGCCCTCGCCGACCTGCAATCCCAGGGTGAACCCTGCGTGTTGGTGACCATCATCGAAGAGCTCGGCTCGACGCCGCGTAACGCCGGCTCGAAGATGGTCATCAGCGCCAGCCAGACCTTCGACACCATCGGTGGCGGGCATCTGGAATACAAGGCCATGCAGATCGGCCGGGAGATGCTTGCCAGCGGCAAGCAGGACACGCACCTTGAGCGCTTCAGCCTCGGTGCCAGCCTGGGCCAGTGCTGCGGTGGCGTGACCGTGTTGCTGTTCGAACCGATGGGCCAGGTCCAGGCGCAGATCGCAGTATTCGGCGCCGGTCATGTCGGCCGCGCGCTGGTGCCGCTGCTCGCCAGCCTGCCCTGCCGGGTGCGCTGGATTGACTCGCGGGAAGCGCAATTCCCGGAACAGGTCCCCCACGGCGTGCGCAAGATCGTCAGCGAAGAACCGGTGGACGAAATCGATGACCTGCCCGCCGGCAGCTACTGCATCGTCATGACCCACAATCACCAGCTCGACCTAGAACTCACCGCCGCGATCCTCAAGCGCAACGACTTCGCCTACTTCGGCCTGATCGGTTCGAAGACCAAACGGGTGAAGTTCGAACACCGTCTGCGTGACCGTGGTTTCGACAGCGCCGTGCTGCAACGCATGCGCTGTCCGATGGGCATCGGCGAAGTCAAAGGCAAGTTGCCTGTGGAAATCGCCATCTCCATCGCCGGCGAAATCATCGCCACCTATAACGCGAATTTCGGCCAGCACATCGCCAGCGCCGGATCATCGATCGCCAAACTGCTGCCTGCTTCACGCCGCAGCCAAGCTACCCATTGAGAACTCCCATGCCTCTGACTCGCAAAGCCTACCGCGCCGCCATTTTGCACAGCATCGCCGACCCTGCCGAAGTGGGCATCGAAGCCTCGTATGAATACTTCGAAGACGGCCTGCTGGTGGTCGATAACGGCAAGATCAGCGCCGTCGGCCACGCGTCCGATCTGCTGGCAACCTTGCCGGCTGACGTCGAGATCACTCATTACCAGGACGCGCTGATCACCCCTGGCTTTATCGACACCCACATTCACCTGCCACAAACCGGCATGGTCGGTGCCTACGGCGAACAGCTGCTGGACTGGCTCAACACCTACACCTTCCCGTGCGAAAGCCAGTTCTCCGACAAGGCTCACGCTGACGAAGTCGCCGACATTTTCATCAAGGAACTGCTGCGCAACGGCACCACCACCGCGCTGGTCTTCGGCAGCGTGCATCCGCAATCGGTCAACTCGTTCTTCGAGGCTGCCGAGCAGCTGGACCTGCGCATGATTGCCGGCAAGGTGATGATGGACCGCAACGCACCGGACTACCTGACCGATACCGCAGAATCGAGCTACGTCGAAAGCAAGGCGCTGATCGAACGCTGGCACGGCAAAGGTCGTTTGCATTACGCCGTCACTCCGCGCTTCGCCCCGACCAGCACTCCGGAACAACTGACCCTCGCCGGCCAGCTGCTCGGTGAATACCCGGACCTGTACATGCAGACCCACATCAGTGAGAACCTCAAGGAAGTCGAGTGGGTCAAGGAGCTGTTCCCGGAGCGCAAGGGCTACCTCGACGTCTACGATCACTACCAATTGCTGGGCGAGCGCTCGGTGTTCGCCCATGGCGTGCACCTGTGCGACGACGAGTGCGCGCGGCTGGCAGAGACTGGCTCGGCGATTGCGTTCTGCCCGACCTCGAACTTCTTCCTCGGCAGCGGTTTGTTCAACCTGCCGATGGCCGAGAAGCACAAATTGAATGTCGGTTTGGGCACGGACGTCGGTGGCGGCACCAGTTTCTCGCTGCTGCAAACGTTGAACGAAGCGTACAAGGTCATGCAGATGCAAGGTGCGCGCCTGAGCCCGTTCAAATCGCTGTACCTGGCGACCCTCGGCGGTGCGCGGGCGCTGCGTCTGGAAGACAAGATCGGCACTTTGCATGCGGGCACCGATGCTGACTTCCTGGTGCTGGACTACAACGCCACGCCGCTGCTCAGCTATCGCTTGAAGCAGGCCAATAACATTGCCGAGACGTTGTTTGTATTGATGACGCTGGGCGACGACCGGACGGTGTTGCAGACATATGCGGCGGGGAATCAGGTGCATCAGCGCTAAGATTTTCGCCGGCATAAAAAATCCCCCGTAGCGTTATAGCCCGGGGGATTTTTATTTGATCGTTCCCACGCTCCGCGTGGGAATGCAGCCCGGGACGCTCCGCGTCCCAATCCAGAGCCGAACGCAGAGCGTCCATTGAGGCATTCCCACGCAGAGCGTGGGAACGATCAGCGTCAGGTAGTCAGAGTTTCGCGACCGGCCGCCCTGGCTTCTTGCTCTGCAACAAATGCGAAAACACCGCATGCAAATCATCCGACGCGCTTTCTTCGTCGAGGTTGAGTTTGCTGTCGATGTGATCCATGTGATGCATCATCAGGTTCACCGCCAACTCACCGTCCCGCGCTTCGATCGCATTGATCAGTTGGGTGTGCTCATCGTAAGAACAGTGGGAGCGATTGCCGCTTTCGTACTGGGCGATGATCAACGACGTCTGGGACACCAGGCTGCGCTGGAAGCTGATCAGCGGGGCATTTTTCGCCGCTTCAGCCAGTTTGAGGTGGAATTCGCCCGACAGACGGATACCGGCACCGCGATCGCCCCGGGAAAAGCTGTCGCGTTCGTCGTCGACCATTTGACGCAACTCGGCAATCTGCTCGGCAGTGGCGTGTTGCACGGCCAACTCAGTGATTGCCCGCTCCACCAGACGTCGTGCGAGGAACACCTGACGGGCCTCTTCGACACTTGGGCTGGAGACGACAGCGCCGCGGTTCGGACGCAGCAACACCACGCCTTCATGGGCCAGACGCGACAGCGCGCGGCGAATGATGGTGCGGCTGACCCCGAAAATTTCCCCCAGCGCTTCTTCGCTCAACTTTGTGCCGGGCGCCAGACGCTGCTCGAGAATGGCCTCGAAGATATGCGCATAGACAATATCGTCCTGGGTACCGCTGCGGCCGGTTTTGCCTGTTCGCGGTTGTTTCTTTAGGGGCTGCAACTGTTCGTTCATGGGCACTCGAGTCGGGAGAACTGCGGCGAATTGACCGTGACTGTAATACGGCACAGTGGGTCGCTGGCAAGTATCGCGTAAAAAACACTGCGATTGTACACAATGGTTGGTGGCAACACGACTGTACGGCTGTTTGCGGCCCCGGCTGTATTGCAATGGTTGGTTACTTTTGAGTTTAGGCTTGATCGCAGAATCCGCCGATCGAACGCAATTCCCTGTGGGAGCGTGGCTTGCCCGCGAAGACGGCGTGTCAGTCAACGTCGATGTTGAATGTGCTGACGCCTTCGCGGGCAAGCCACGCTCCCACAAGGCTCAGCGGCGTTTCGGACATCTTTATCAGAACAAGGAACACCGCTGTCATGAACGACGCCACGCACACGCAGCTTCGCCCACTGGCCGACACGTCGCCCTCGGCCATTGTCGCCGGGTTCATCGCGATGATGACCGGTTACACCAGTTCACTGGTCCTGATGTTCCAGGCGGGGCAAGCGGCAGGCCTGACCAGTGGGCAGATTTCGTCGTGGATCTGGGCGATTTCGATTGGCATGGCGGTGTGCTCGATCGGCCTGTCCCTGCGTTATCGCACGCCGATCACCATTGCCTGGTCGACGCCTGGTGCGGCGTTGCTGATTACCAGCCTGGGCGGCGTGACATACGGCGAAGCCATCGGCGCCTACATTACCTGCGCAGTGCTGGTGACGGTTTGTGGTTTGACCGGCAGCTTCGAACGGCTGGTGAGAAAGATTCCGGCTTCATTGGCCGCCGCCCTGCTGGCGGGGATTCTGTTCAAGATCGGCAGTGAAATCTTCGTCGCCGCACAGCATCGCACCGCGCTGGTTCTGGGCATGTTCTTCACCTACCTTGTGGTCAAACGCCTGTCACCGCGTTATGCCGTGCTGGCCGCGTTGTTGATCGGTACGGCGCTGTCGGGGTTCATGGGCTTGCTGGACTTCAGCGGTTTCCACCTGGAAGTGGCGACGCCGGTCTGGACCACGCCGCACTTCTCCCTGGCCGCGACCATCAGCATCGGCATTCCGCTGTTTGTCGTGGCAATGACCTCGCAGAACATGCCCGGCATCGCCGTGTTACGCGCCGACGGTTACACCGTGCCGGCCTCGCCGCTGATCACCACCACGGGCATCGCTTCGTTGCTGCTGGCGCCGTTCGGTTCCCACGGGATCAACCTGGCGGCCATCAGCGCGGCGATTTGCACCGGGCCGCATGCCCATGAGGATCGCAACAAGCGCTACACGGCGGCCGTCTGGTGCGGGATTTTCTACGGGATCGCCGGGGTGTTCGGCGCGACGCTGGCGGCGCTGTTTGCCGCGCTACCGAAAGAATTGGTGCTGTCGATTGCAGCGCTGGCGTTGTTCGGCTCGATCATCAATGGCTTGAGCATCGCCATGAGCGAAGTGAAGGAACGTGAAGCGGCGCTGATTACCTTTATGGTCACGGCGTCGGGGCTGACGCTGTTTTCCATCGGTTCGGCGTTCTGGGGGATTGTGGCGGGGGTGTTGACGTTGGTGATCTTGAACTGGCGTAAAGCCTGAAAAGCAAAAGATCTTCCGGACATAAAAAAACGGCGGCCCTTGGGCCGCCGTTTTTTACAACATCAAGCTACCGGATTGATCGGCTTTTCCGGGTACCAGACGTCGATCAGCGGGCTGACAGTCGCTTCAGTCAGTTCGCTGCGGCCTTTGAGCCAGGCTTCAACAGCAGCACGCTGCTCTTCGGAAACCGAGCCACGCTTCTGCAGGCAAACCAGACCGAAGTCGTCGCCGCCAACATAACCCAGACCGTTGGCTTCCATGGCTTCTTTCAGGAACGCGTCGAGGAAAGCATCAATGGCTTCATCAGCCAAATCTTCTTTGAAATCCAGGTTCAGTTCGAAACCCAGCTCTTGAAATTCATCGACGCACAGTTTTTTGCGCAGACGCTGGGAACGGTTAGTCGCCATTGGAACAATCCTCATAAGTAATAACGGGCGGCACTTTAGCAGTTTAAGACGCCGATTGCCCGTCTCTCGGCAGTGCCACGCCTACCGTCGGTAAAAAAATAGCGGATTAGGTGACCAGGGCACGGCACAAGCCGCTACACCTTGGGGCATAATGCCGACACTTTCGTGACCACTGAGGGATTTCATTTTCATGCCCTCGTCTTTTTCCCCCTCGGCTGTAGGGTTTTATTTCACATGATCAAATCTTTGCGTCCATTGTTGTTGGCCGGTTTTCTTCTCCCTCTGGCCTTCCCCGTTTCCTCCGCTCCCATTAATACCGGCCTGACGCCTAATGTAGAAAAGGCCCTCAAGGCCAGCAAGTTGCAGGACAACGCTCTGTCGCTGGTGCTGATCCCGCTGAACGGTCCTGGCACCCCGACTATTTTCAACGCTGATGTCTCCGTCAACCCGGCCTCGACCATGAAGCTGGTCACCACTTACGCCGCGCTGGAAATGCTCGGCCCGAACCACCAGTGGAAAACCGAGTTCTACACCGACGGCACCCTGAGCGGCGGCATCCTTAACGGTAACCTCTACCTCAAGGGTGGCGGTGATCCGAAGCTGAACATGGAAAAACTCTGGCTGCTGATGCGTGACCTGCGCGCCAACGGCGTGACACAAATCACCGGCGACCTGGTGCTGGACCGCAACTTCTTCGTGCAACCTCAGCTGCCGGTGTTCAACGACGACGGCAATGACGACAACAAACCGTTCCTGGTCAAACCCGATTCGCTGATGGTCAACCTCAAGGCCCTGCGTTTTGTGGCGCGTAACGACAACGGTCGGGTGCTGGTGTCAGTGGAACCGCCGATTGCCACCATTCGCATCGAAAACCAGGTCAAGGCCGTCAATTCCAAGCAATGCACCGGCGGCGTGCGCTACAACCCGGTGACCCAGGCCGATGGCAGCGTGACCGTGACCGTCGGCGGTCAGTTGGGCGATGGCTGCAGCTCCCAGACTTACCTGTCGCTGCTCGACCACGCGACCTACACCGCCGGCGCCGTGCGGGCGATCTGGAAGGAGCTGGGCGGCAGCATTCAGGGCACGGACCGTCTGGCGCCAACCCCAAAAAACGCCAAGGTCCTGGCTCGAGCCTTCTCGCCGGACCTGGCGGAAATCATCCGCGACATCAACAAATACAGTAACAACACCATGGCCCAGCAACTGTTCCTGAGCCTGGGTCAGCAGTTCCGTACCGAAGCCGACGGTGATGATGCCAAGGCTGCGCAACGTGTCGTGCGTCAGTGGCTGGCGAAGAAAGGCATTACCGCGCCGCACCTGGTCATGGAGAACGGCTCCGGGCTGTCCCGTGCCGAACGTGTGAGTGCGCGTGAAATGGCCTCGATGCTGCAAGCCGCGTGGCGTAGCCCGTACGCCGCCGAGTTCATCAGCTCGATGCCGATTGCCGGTACCGACGGCACCATGCGTAAGCGCCTGAAGACCACCGCGATGCGCGGTGAAGCCCACGTCAAGACCGGCACCCTCAACACCGTGCGGGCGATCTCCGGCTACAGCCGCGACATCAACGGCAATACCTGGGCGGTGGTGGCAATCCTCAACGACAAGGCACCGTTTGGCGCGTCCTCGGTACTGGATCAAGTGCTGCTGGACCTGTATCGCCAGCCGAAACTGCCGGAAACGGCTTCGGTGTTGTAACCCCCAACCTGATCGTTCCCACGCTCTGAACTGACCCCACAAAGTTGGACGTTTACCCATCTATGCCTGAGCGGCCTGAGTTCTGTATTCAACAGGACTCAGGCCGTTTAGCTTCAGTCTGATACGCGAGTGATTGTAATACTGGATGTACTC
>NZ_VOBI01000005.1 GCF_008369325.1 Pseudomonas sp. ANT_H12B
CAATCACTCGCGTATCAGACTGAAGCTAAACGGCCTGAGTCCTGTTGAATACAGAACTCAGGCCGCTCAGGCATAGATGGGTAAACGTCCAACTTTGTGGGGTCAGTTCAGAGCGTGGGAACGATCATTCGCCGACGAACCTCTCGCGGGTCAGACCATGCCGCTGCATCTTTTCATTGAATGTACGGCGCGGCAGTTGCAACTCTTCAAGCACCGCTTTCACATCGCCTTTATGCCGGGTCAACGCCGCGCGCAAGCAGTGCGCTTCAAATGCTTCCTGCTGCGCCGCCAGCGATTGCCCAGGGTCAATTCCCACCGGTTCCGGCTCGCCCAGCCCCAATACTTGCCGCTCAGCAACGTTCGCCAGTTCACGCACATTGCCTGGCCAGTCATGGCTCAGCAGATGGCTCAACTGCGGGCCGCTCAGCGGTGGAAACGTGCGCCCCAAACGCTCGGCGGCATTGTGCGCGAACGACTCGAACAACAACGGAATGTCTTCACGCCGCTCGCGCAACGGTGGCAGCCGCAGCTCGGCCACATTCAACCGATAGGCCAGGTCTTCACGAAAGCGTCCGGCCCGTGCTTCGTCCAGCAGGTCGGGTTTGGTCGCGGCGATGATCCGCAAGTCCACGCGGATGCTCTGGTTGGAGCCCAATCGTTCAAGCTTTTGCTCCTGCAACACTCGCAACAATTTCACCTGCTGGGCCAGCGGCATGCTTTCGATTTCATCGAGAAACAGTGTGCCGCCATCGGCGTATTCGAGCTTGCCGATGCGCTTGCCCGACGCGCCGGTAAACGCACCGCTCTCATGACCGAACAGTTCGGCCTCGAACAATTGCTCGGGGATCGCCGCGCAGTTGAGCGCCACAAACGGCTTGTCCGCGCGCGGACCAAAGTCATGCAGGCAACGGGCAACCAGCTCCTTGCCGCTGCCGGTTTCGCCACGGATCAACACATTGACCGGCAGCGCCGCCAGGTCCAGCACTTGCCGACGCAACGTCTGCAAGCCACGGGACACACCCAGCAGCGTCGCATCGAGTTTGCTGCGGTTGTCTGCCTGTTCGTGCAAGGCGCGGTTTTCCAGCACCAGCTGCCGCTTTTCCAGCGCGCGACGCAAACTGCCAAGCAGGGTTTCGGGGCTGAAAGGTTTTTCGAGGAAGTCGTAGGCGCCATCGCGCATCGCGTCGACAGCCATCGGCACATCGCCATGGCCAGTAAGCAGGATCACCGGCAGGTCGGCATCGCGGCGTTGAACTTCGGCCAGTAATTCCAGACCGGTCATTCCGGGCATGCGCACGTCGCTGAGGATCACCCCGGGAAAATGTTTCGGCAGTTGCGCCAGACATTCATCGGCGCGGCTGAACAGCTGCACCTCGAAACCCGACAGGCTCAGCCACTGTTCGACGGCGCTGCGGATGCTGCTTTCGTCGTCGACCACTATCACTGAATTCAGCATGGGCTATGAGCCTCCAGGTCGATCGGCAGGGTGAGGGTGAATGCCGCGCCGTTGCCCTGATTTTCCACACTCAGGCGTCCGCCCGATTCGTGGACGATGGCGAACGACACCGCCAGCCCGATGCCCAGCCCGTCGCCCACCGGTTTGGTGGTGAAGAACGGATCGAACACTTTCGTCAGATTTTCTTCAGCGATGCCGCCACCGTTGTCGGCGACGGTCAGGCGCCAGAGTTGTTCGTCGGCTTCGAGGCGAATCTCCAGACGCTTGCAGGGTTTGTCGTGCATCGCATCCAGGGCATTGCGCAGCAAATTGATCAGCACTTGTTCCAGGCGAATCGCATCGCCACGCACCCAGGCCGGTCGCGTCAGGTGCAGTACGGTGCTGACCTGTTCATCACGCAGACGCGTGTCGAGCAGCAGCAATGATTGATCCACCACCGCCGCCAGGTCCAGGCGTTCGCGCAAACCGCTGGGGCTTTTGCGGGCGAAGGTTTTCAGGTGGCCGGTGAGGGCGGCCATGCGCGTCAGCATGTCATCCACCGGTTTGAGCGCTTTGTAGGCGTCGTCGACCCGGCCGTGATCGAGCAGCAGCCTCAGAGTCGCAAGCTGCATGCGCTGGGCGGTCAGCGGCTGGTTGATTTCATGGGCCAGCGCGGCGGACATCTGGCCGAGCGCGGCGAGTTTGGCCGATTGCACCAGACCGTCCTGAGCGGTGCGCAAATCGCGGGTGCGTTCTTCCACCAATTGTTCGAGCTCTTCGCGACTGCGCTGACGCATTTTCGCCAGGCGCCAGCGCTGGTTGAGAAACAGCAGCAGAAATACCAGCGTCAGCCACAGCCCGGCGGCGGCGAGCGCGGCGTTGCGGCTGTCTTCGAACGCGACTTGCGGGCGGCGCAGCAGGTGCAGCGTCCAGCCTTCGGCGGCCAGTGGCAGGGATTCCCACAGGTAATCGGCCTTGCCGTCAGGGCCTTCGACCTGCGTCAAGTGACTGTTGTCATCGAAGCGTTGCAGCGATTGATATTCAAGCTGCGTCAGGGGCTGCTTGTCGTATTGGCGGGTGGCCTTGAGTTCGGCGCGATCGCTGTCGTTCAGCGGTTTCAACAGGCGATAGCGCCAGCCGGGCTGGTTGGCGATGAAGATAACTCCGCGTGCGTCGCTGACCAGCAGCGTGTCGCTGCCCTGACGCCATTCACGCTCCAGTTCCGGAAATTCGAGTTTCACCACCATCGCGCCGAGGAACTGACCGTTGTCGTCGGTGACTGCACTGGAGAGGAAATAACCCGGAATTCCGCTGGTCACCCCCACCGCATAAAAGCGCCCGGTGCCTTGGGTGCGGGTCTGGCTGAAGTAGGGGCGAAAGCCGTAGTTGTGGCCGACGTAGCTGCTGGGCAAACGCCAGTTGCTCGCCGCCACGGCAAGGCCGGTTCGGTCGAGCAGTTCCAGGGTCGATGACTGAGCCGCGCCGTTTATCTTTTCCAGCTTGAGGTTCAGTGCGGCCTGCTGCTCAGGGCTCACCGGCCCGTTGAGCGCCGAGCGCAACTGCGGGTCCAGCGCCAGCACGGCGGGCAGGGCGCGGTAGCGTTCGATCAGGGTGTGCAGGGACGTCGCGTAGAGCGCCAATTGTTGATTGGCGCGGGCAGCGTCTTCCACCAGAGCTTGGCGTTCGGCGTGGCGGATGGCCAAACCGGCGGCGAGGGCTGCGCCGGCGAGGATCAGCAGGGTATACAACGATAAACGCACGGTACGAGCAGTTGGAATCATGCTGTCGAAGACACTGGGAGTATGGGCGCGAACGATAACATGCCATCCAGGCTTGTTGCCGTTGCGCAATCAACCCCACTTGGCCAATCAATCGTCGAAGTGTGCGCTGTTATTTTTTGAGTCTTCGTTGCCGCTCCGTAAATTGATTGTCCGTGGTACGGGATATTTTGTAGGCATGCATACGGTATTGAGTGTGATCGATGATGGCCAGAGTCAGTTTGGTTTGCTTCTCCAAACGGACGCGATGAATGGGGGCCAGCACATTTTTAGGGGTCATGTTATTCACATTTGGCAGTACGTCAGCGGGATAGATGACATCGGCTCCCAACTTGCTGAAGCTGGCTTCAGCTACCGCCCAGCGTTGTTGGGTGGCGGTTTTCCAGTCACTGAGCATGGTCTCGATTTTATCGATTTTCACTGGGGTGAGGCCGTTCTTGATGTCCTCCGCTTCCTGCGCCCGAGTACCCAGCGAGACCAGAGCGCTGACGCCCGGGACCACCGCTCCAACGAATCTGCCAAGGAACATAAGCATCCCCTGTTCGAGGACGTCACCAGAGTCACTGCTGATATCGAGCCCCGCCTTTCGATCAATCTCGTTAACGGACATTGTTGATGTTTGCGGTATGAGTGGACGTACCAGCTTGAACGGCTTACGAATCTTCATCTCTGGTTCCGCGGCCAAATCGCTACCGACGTTTCCTCCGATAAAACCGTCGGCAAAGGAATCAATATTTATGTCTACTTTCAGCAGTATTTCTTCGAATGCCTTGCCACCGTAGAGGCCACCAAAGAAAGCGGCTGTAGCGCCCATGCTCTCGCCAATCGTGTTTTTCAGCATGTTCTTCGCAATGTTGCTTCCACCCACGACGTTCTCGATTTGCTCTAGGGTTGGAGCGGCAACTGTAGCGAGGGTTGAAATGAAAAGCGCGTAATTGTAGATGTCTTGCTTTTCTCTTTGTCCGCCATTTCCATCTACATAGTTCAGCGGATTATTCCCCACAAACGCATATAAATTCAGCCCATCCACATCCCCCGCCGGATCGGCACTCACCCAGCGTTGCAACCACGGCGCGTAATAACGCAGCCCATAGTAATAGAGCCCGCTGACATCCATTTCCTTGCCCGAATAACGAACGGTCTTGTAGCTGACCTCCACTGCCGAATCCGCCGTCAGCCAGGCCGTGCCACCAAACGGGTAATAGCCTTCGTGGCTGATCAGTCGGGCCTGTTGGTCGAGTTCGATCACGCTGGAGCCCAAATGGTCATCAAGGCTGTAACGCAGCTGATCGGCCTCGATCTCGCCGGGTCGGCCACTGACCCAATGCAGGCAGCGCCCGCTGCTACGCCCGCCCGGCACAGTGATGACGTGCAACTCTTCGCCGTTGTCGCGGGTGCGAATCTCCAGCCCCGGCAGGTAAATCACTTCGTGGAAATGGCTGGTCGATGTTGCATGGGTGTCGTGGCGTTTGTAGACCCGCGCGCCATGGCTGTAGCGATAGGTTTCTTCATCGTTGGCGGCATCGTCGCGTTCGACCAGCGTCACCGATGCCAATTGGTCACGGTTGTTCCAGCGCAAGTCCTGTCCCGGGTGCAAGGCCTGGAGATTGCCATGCCGGTCAAACAATGCGGAAAAATCGGGGGCAGGGTCTCCCTCTTTCCAGCGCACGCCGCGGTTGCTCTCCGGGTCGATGAACAGCTGCCGGGTGTAGCCGCCCACCGCACGGCCATGGATCAACTTGATCAGATTGCCACCGGTGTCGTACTCGTACCGCTGTGTGTAGTTGAGGTGATTGCGGGGGTCGCTCGGCAACGGCCGGCCGGGCAGATCCGACGGCGGGGTGGCGTCATGACCGGTGGCGCTGATCACCCGGTAGAGCGAGTCGTGGGTGAACTCGCGGTGGCCATCGATGCGCTGGTTGGCGAAGAACACCGGTTGGAACGTGTGATCGTCGATGCGCTGCACGTTACCGACCCGATCATAGACATACCCGAGGTGCTGCCGCGGGGCCTGGCCGGGCACTCCAGTCTTCAAGCTCTGCAGCCGACCGTCCGCCGGGTCGTAGGTCCAGGTGCTGAGCACGTCGTTGCCCGCGAGTTGTTCGACGAGCTGGCCGTCGGCGTTGTACTGAGCGTCTTTGAGGATGTCCAGGACCGTATCGTCGGCCTTGATTTGCAGCGTCACGTGCTTGAGCTGCCCGGTAATGTCGTAGCGAGAACGCTGCTGATGACCGCTCGCGTCGGTCTGGCTGACAGGCTGGCCGCTTGCAATGTAGGACCATGCCGTGGTGTAAACCTTGCCCTCCGGGAACGTGCGGGTTTCTTCAAACGGCATGCTCTGCAGGCTGAAGCGGCTAAATTCAATCGAGCCCGCCGGATCGACCTTCTTGCGCAACTGACCGCGCAAGTTGTACCCCGGGTCTGCATCGCCCCGCGCATAGGTAAAGACCTCGACCTGCTGGGTATTTTCATCGACCGTCAGCGCGCGCAATAGATCATCGTAAGTGGTTTGCCACCGATTACCGCGTTCATCCCAGCGCTGAAGGATTTCACCACCCAAGCCGGCCAGGCTCAGACGCCAACCGCTATCGACGCTGTCGACCTTGACGGGGTGGCCGGACAGCCCATGAACAGTCGCCAGATTGGGCTTTGGGGCATGCTCGAACAGACGTGGATCCCATTGCTCTATCAGCCTGCCCGCGACGTCATAAAATTGTCGGGTGATGAGCGTTTCCACCGGGCCACCAGCGACCTTGCGCAGATACTCAACCTGGCGAATCGGCAGGCCTCGACTGTCAATGACGCTGATAGAAGGCGTGCGGCAGTGAATCGAGCCTGTCACGGCTCAAGCTCTGGCGGAGTTGGGCAATAGGTGTCGTTGTAGTCATGACTGGTGTGATACCAGGGGTGAATGGTTGTACGAGAAACATACCCTTTGGCATTGATGACTTTGACCGGACGTCCCAGCACGTCATAGAACTGTTGGTCGTGATGGCCAAACGCTCGAAACGAGCGGTCATTGATGTAGCCGTGCCCGTTGGCGAAATAGGGGCGAAACACTCGCACGGGCAGTCCCTTGTTGTTGTATTCGACTCTTTCGCTGACACGCCAGCGCGGATTGGCATGTGCAGTCTTTGGCTCGCCGTTTTCGACGACCAATTCACCGTTTTCCACGACATAGGCCAGGCCGGGTTCGACCAATTGTTTGGTTTGCAGGGGGCGACCGAAACCATCCACAAAGGTTTTGATGATCTGGATTTGCTGCAGCGGGTCATCATGGTAACGGTCGGCAGTCAGCACGACGCTGTGCACCGGGTCGCGTGGCGTCGTGCGGATCAACTCCAGAAGTGCCTGTTCGGCCATCGTCAGGCTGTTGAGCCCTAACAGGCGAGTGCGGGCGCTGGCGCAAATATGCAGGCTCGGCAACACGTAGCCTTGCGTTATCCAGTCGGCCAGCCAGTCCGGGGTTTGCCTGACCGAGTCGGGCAGTACGCCCATCCAGCTGAACAGATCCTTGCGCAGTACGCTGGCCGCTTCTTGCAGGGCGGCTTGCGGGTTTTCGATGGCGGGATCAGGTCGCGGGTCTACCGGGCGTTCATGTTCGCTGAGTGGGCTGAAGCCAACCTCTATACCGTCTTCGGTCCCGTAAAAACTGATGGCGAGCGGTTGGCCCGAGGGTTCGTACAGGACTTCCTCAACATTTTCATTGGCGTCGATGATGCGAGTCGGCAGCAGCGCATGGTAGTCGTACGCAGCTTGGGTGGTGCAACCGTCAGGAAGTTCGACGCCAATGATCGCCAAACGATAGGGGTCATGTCGGGCCTTGATAGCGCCGTGGCACGGGGTTTCGTGATACTTCAGCACCTTGTAAAAATCGTCGAGGTCGCCGTATGTGGCAAAGCCGTAATGCGAGGACCAGAGATTTCTCTCATCGTCTTCAATGGAGTTCTCTTCAAGAAACAGCGGCATGGGCGAATAACCGATGTTTTGCAGTTCTACCCGGATATCGAATGGTGGAGGCAACGTGTTGTAGGCATCCAGAGCCGTCTTGTTCAGCTGTGCGATTTCCAGCGTGCTGCGCAAGGCTTCAAAGTCGGCCTGGCCATCCGGCAGCAGCGTGCGATCCTCGGTCTTGAGGTAACGTTGCACCGACTGCTGGGTCAACGCCCGTTTCTCGTTCCACTGCGGTGAAGCGTGATGGAGGGTCAGCGTTTCATAGCTTATTTGCTTCGGATCGAGACCCGTCGGCAACGACCCTGCGGGCAGTACCAGCGCATTCCCGCGTTGCCGGTAGGGAAGGCCCAATCGCCAACCCTGCGGGTCGTCCTTCAGATGGATGAATTCGGCGCGGCTTTCTTTCAGGTAGAAAAAATCCTGCTGCGGATCATGGGCGTCCAGCCACCATTGTTGTTCGTCCGGGTCATCGAAGGGAGGCGTGTCGATCTTGCGCCGTGCGTAGCTGATCTCAAGCACATGGACGGTTTGACCGAAGGCATCCTGGGCCAAGGTAATCTGGTGTTGGCACAAGGGGTCGTTTATGAAGCCTTCGTACTGATAACTGATCGTCTCCAGCGTTGAAGGCATTAAGGTCCCGTATGGGTCGTATTTGCCTTTTTTTCTCAGCTCACGGACTTTGTATCGATGCTCCTGCACTGAAAAGGGCCGCGCCTGCGCCGAGTCGTCGGCGGCATAGACTTCAACTCGCAACACTGACCCGGCGAGGGTTCGGGCGATTTCGTCGGCCGTGGCCGCATCGGGCGGTGTGATGGGCTCATCGAACGCGTCATTTTCGTGGTACTGACAGAACAATGTGGGGCACAACGGGTGCGCCTCGGGATCACCGTTGAAATAGCCGTCACGGGGCATGTCCATCAACCGGCCGGTATGGAACCAGGTGCAGATGCGTGATGGTGCCGTGAAGCTGTGGTCGTCCTCATCCGGGTTGGCTTCGCTGTCGATCTGGTGCAGCAGGCCGAAGCCGCGAAATTCACGGTCTTGACCATCGTAATAGCCTTGGAAATACCGGTAAGACTGGCTCAGACAGTTGCCGGTGATTTCGTCGAGTTGTGTTTGTCTGCTGACCACTGGCACCGCAAACGGTAGATAGCACACCGAGTCGGTTTCGGGTTTTTCGTCCAGCCATTCCTGCGCGGAACTGCGATACCCCACTTGCGTGCTGCAACCCATGTTGTTGTTGCTGCCGATCAGCATGTACGGCTTGGCGCTGACAAAGTCATAGCGCCAGTGCCGGGGCTTCATGTGTGGCACCGTCAGTATCAACGTTGCGCAGCCCAGGCCTTGCAGGTCGGCAAAAGTCACCTGGCTCAGGTTGTCGTAGCGCACTCCTTCGGGCCACGGGACCTCGATCGGTGTTTGCTCAAGACCGTTGCCGCCGTGGTTGAGGTAAATCTGGAAGCCATCGGATTTCAAGTAAATCAGCGCCGGCGCGCCGGAACCGTTCAGGTCGGCAATGCGCACGCGGGCGGCATCGAATTCGCCGTAGTCGAAGGTCGGGGCGCTCAGGACAAACCCTTTGCCAAACCGCCCGTGACCCAGGTTCGGCCAGCATTTTATTTCATTGTGCCGAATCCGGCACAGCTCGGTCATGTCGCTGCCGAGCATGTTGCCCAGAAAAACCAGTTCGCTGCGGTGATTGCTGAACAGCGGCAGGCTATCGTCATCGGGGTCATGGGGGATGTCTTCGCCCGCGGCAAAACCTTTTTCGCGGCGGTTGGCGTACAGCCGTACGCTCTTGGGCCCGATCAGCGCACAAGAGCTGAGCCCGTCGCCGATGAAGTCGCCCATTTGTGCCAGGAGGTGAAAAAACTCTACGGGGAATGACCCGAACTCGCTGAACAGAGACCAGCTGCGGTCCGGGTTCAGTGTCTGAAACCCGCTGACACCGGGTTGCGCGCGGATCCAGTCCAGCCTTCCGTCACCGGTCAGATCCATGAGTGCCTGATACACCGGTTTTTGGCTATCAGCGACCGGGATGTGCTCAAGCGCCGTCCAGGGGCCGTAGCAGATGTCGTCGCCCCCGGAGCTGGCGCGCAGCGGCTCGCGGTAATACCAGCACTGATCGTAACGACACAGGAAGCCTGGCAAGCCTTCACCAAAAAGGTCGACGCATTGATAACGCTGACCGTCTTCAATGCCGGGCATGTGCTCGAACGGAAAGAAAGGCGCCGGCTGAGTGTTGAGTTCAAAACCCGAATAGTCGAACTCTACGGGCGGCATGTGCTCCACGCTGCCGCTGGCGTCATAGGCTTGATAATGGGCTGCCTGCAGTTGGTTGTGAGACAGCGAAGTGAGCTGATATTGCAGCAGCAAACGCCGAACCAGCACGGGGTTGGCGCCCAGCTCAATGGGGAAGTGGTGAAACATCAAGACCTGATGACACAGACGCCGGGTCCCCAGCTCGAACCCGTAGGTGTAGCTGTGGAAGGGGTCGCTGCGAATCAGCCATGGGTCGAGTGATTCCCCGGACGCAAGAAAAGGAGGGCCGTAGATCGGTTTTTCATCCCGCTCACGGGTGCGCTCGCCGTAATCGAACAGCAGGTGGAAATGCCAGTCCAGGTCCGTCGGGTTTTCTGTGGTCCAGGCATACAAGTGTTCACTGGCTGTGAAGTTGCCGTAACACACACGATGCAGGTATCGCTGGGCGCGGTAGTCGTGCGGGGCATCCGGGGAGTGTTGTTCATCCTCGAGCCGGTAATCGAAGCACAAGTGTTCGCCATGGGCATTTATGCTTTCGAGCAGCAGCCAGACACCCACCTGCGGAGGGGCAACAGGTTTGTCCGGACAGTCCGGATCCTTCGGCTCGACCGGTGCGGCTCGGCGTGATGCATCGGTTTTGCCATACACGCTCAAGGTGCCATCGGCGCCATGTACGAGCCAGAAGGGCGGCTCATCTGCTGGCTGCCAAAGTTCGACCAGGTTGAAGCTGCCTTCTACCCTTGGCTCGTAACGCACCACGGTGTGCTCGCCGATTTGCTGTCCCTTGTAAGTACTCTCGATTCTGGATTTGATCTTCCCCTCGGCATCGAGCTCCGGCGCCCACTCTTCACCGGCGGGCCCGATTATCACGTCGTCAGCGAGATAGCGTGGTACCCCCCGGCTGGTCCGGCGAGTGATGGCATTGACGGTCATGCTCCAGCCTATGCCGAACGGTCCGTTGCCGATCTGACTGCTGTAGCTCAGGGCCAGGCTGGGGTCGAAACCGCGGCCACCGGACATGGGCAACGGTAGCTCGAACGAAGCACTGCCGGTGATGCCGACCGAGCCCCAGCTTTTGCCGATTGTGGCGATCGAGGCGCTAGTGGCAATGGACGGCTCGGTGATGCTCAGGGACGTTTGATCTTGCATGAGACTGATCCTGTTTCGGCTACGCGCTCGCGAGTGGCGGCAGCATCGCGTGATGGATCAACGCTAGCAGGACGAGGGCAGGGCGTAACCTGTCAGATTTGACAGTTGTTGACAGGTTTTTTAGATCGAATGGTCTACATAGGGGAGCGCTATATAGCGAACGCTTAAATCGTTGCCAAAAAAAACGGCCGGGTCGTCTTCAGGGACAACCCGGCCGTTTTTCAGGAGGCTTAAAGCGCTTACTGCACTTCTACCGCCAGGCTTTCACTGATCTTTTTCTGCCAGATGGCAGGACCGGTGATGTGTACCGACTCACCCTTGCTGTCGACTGCAACAGTCACTGGCATGTCTTTGACGTCGAACTCGTAGATCGCTTCCATGCCCAGTTCGGCGAAAGCCACCACGCGGGATTTCTTGATGGCTTGCGCCACCAGGTAGGCCGCGCCGCCGACTGCCATCAGGTAAACGGCTTTGTGGTCCTTGATCGCTTCGATAGCGGTCGGGCCGCGCTCGGATTTGCCGATCATGCCCAGCAGGCCTGTTTGCTCGAGGATCTGACGGGTGAACTTGTCCATCCGCGTCGCGGTGGTCGGGCCAGCCGGGCCGACCACTTCTTCGCGCACCGGATCAACCGGGCCGACGTAGTAGATGAAGCGACCTTTGAGGTCCACCGGCAGGGTTTCACCCTTGTTCAGCATCTCGACCATGCGCTTGTGCGCGGCGTCGCGACCGGTGAGCATCTTGCCGTTGAGCAGGACGGTTTCGCCCGGCTTCCAGCTCTGCACGTCTTCTGGCGTCAGGGTGTCGAGGTTGACGCGACGGGCCGACGGACCGGCTTCCCAGACGATTTCCGGGTAGGCGTCCAGCGGTGGCGCTTCCAGCGAGGCCGGGCCGGAGCCGTCGAGCACGAAGTGCGCGTGACGGGTGGCGGCGCAGTTCGGGATCATGCACACCGGCAACGAAGCGGCGTGGGTCGGGTAGTCCATGATCTTCACGTCGAGCACGGTGGTCAGGCCACCCAGGCCCTGGGCGCCAATGCCCAGTTGATTGACCTTCTCGAACAGCTCCAGGCGCATCTCTTCGATACGGTTGGACGGGCCGCGCTTTTTCAGCTCGTGAATGTCGATGGATTCCATCAACACTTCCTTGGCCATGACGGCGGCTTTCTCGGCGGTGCCGCCGATGCCGATGCCGAGCATGCCCGGTGGGCACCAGCCGGCGCCCATGGTAGGCACGGTTTTCAAAACCCAGTCGACGATCGAGTCGGACGGGTTGAGCATGGCCATTTTCGACTTGTTCTCGGAACCGCCGCCCTTGGCCGCCACGTCCACTTCCACGGTGTTACCCGGAACGATGGAGTAGTGGATAACGGCCGGGGTGTTGTCCTTGGTGTTCTTGCGAGCGCCCGCCGGGTCGGCGAGGATCGAGGCACGCAGGACGTTTTCCGGCAGGTTGTAAGCCTGGCGCACGCCTTGGTTGATCATGTCGTCCAGGCTCATGGTGGCGCCATCCCAACGTACGTCCATGCCTACACGCACGAACACGGTGACGATGCCGGTGTCCTGGCAAATCGGGCGGTGGCCGGTGGCGCACATGCGCGAGTTGATCAGGATTTGCGCCATCGAATCGCGAGCTGCCGGCGATTCTTCACGCAGGTAGGCCTCGTGCATCGCCTGGATGAAATCAACGGGGTGGTAGTAGGAAATGAATTGCAGGGCGTCGGCAACGCTCTGAATCAGGTCGTCTTGCTTGATCACGGTCATGAGTCGCGCTCCTCTAAAAGACGGGAACATTCAATAAGGTGCTTGCAGCTTGGGTGCATCGGTCGGTTGCAAGCACCTTTCAAGGCACGCCGGGCATGCTGGCGCGACGCTAAAAAGGCGCGGCAGTATAACGCGCCTCGGTTCCGTACACACCCGCCGACAGTCAATCGTTGGTCGCATAAGCCGGCGATGCAGAAGAACCCTGTGGGAGCAAATCTGCGGGAGCAGGGTCATGGCATTGACGCCAGTTTTCCGCCCCGAAAATTGAATGGTCATTTATCGGTCACGCCACTAAAGTGGCAGCCGGCCTGTAGAGTAGGACACTCTGACAGCCTCCTTTCGCACGGTGAGTCAACGATTGACACCTAACGCCATCCAGCGCCTGTTACTCAAACGTTTTGCCCTCGCGGCCGGCACCTATGCCCTGGCATTGCTGCTGCTGTGGCTGGCGTTTTTCACTGGCCATTACGATGAACCCTTGACCAGCGTGGCCATCGGCAGTGCGTTGGTGGTCATCAGCCAGGCGACGTTGTTTGCGGTGTTTTACAGTGGCTGCAACCTGCGTTTTTCCGACCCCAGCCTGACCGAAGCGCAAGTGTTGCTGGGGCTGGGCTGGCAAACCTGGCTGATCGCCAATCTGGAAGAGGCACGCGGCGCGTTTCTGGTGTTCTACGTACTGATCCTGCTGTTCGGCTTGTTTCACCTTTCGCGCATAGCCTTTTTGCGGTGTGCGCTGTTGGTGTTTTTCAGTTTCAGTGCGATCACGTTGTGGCAGGGCTATCACTTCCAGTTACCCGACCCGGCGCTGGCCGCGTTGCAGGTGTGCGTGCTGTTTATCGTGCTGGTCTGGCTGGAGCTGTATGCCCGTTACGTTCAGGCCTCCCGTCAACGCATGCGTCAGCGCCGATTCGCCTTGCAGGCGCACCAGGACACCCTGCGCGGGATGATGCGTCAGCTCGAAGACCTGGTGGCCACCGACGAACTGACCGGGTTATTCAATCGCCGACATTTCCTGCGCCTGGCCTCCCGCGAGTTGAACGCCATGGATGCCGGCGTGGTGCATGGCCTGGCGCTGATCGACCTCGACCATTTCAAACGCATCAACGATGTGCACGGCCATGCCGCCGGCGATCAGGTGCTGCAAGCCTTTGCCGGCGTGGCCACCGCTTGTTTGCGCGAGGGTGATGTTCTGGCCCGCTACGGCGGTGAAGAATTTGTGCTGCTGTTGCCCGACTGCAACGCCGAACGCCTGACCTCTTGCTGCGAACGGCTGCGCATTGCGTTCACCGATGTCGAACTGATCGGCCTCGAAGTCAACCATCTCAGCTTGTCGGCGGGCATGACGTTGCTGGAGTTGGGCGACGACCTCGACGACGCCTTGCAGCGAGCGGATCAGGCGCTTTATCGCGCCAAGCGCGACGGCCGCAATCGTTGCGCGGCGGCGTGGGAGAGCGTCGATGCCTGAGTTACGGGTCGGCGAACGTCAATGGTCGGTGGCGGCGGGCAGCAACCTGCTCGATGCGCTGAATCAGAACGGCGTGAGTGTGCCCTACAGCTGTCGCGCCGGCAGTTGCCATGCGTGCCTGGTGCAATGTGTTCAAGGCCTGCCGAGCGACAGCCGACCCGACGCCCTGAGTGCAGACCAGCGTCAGCAAGGCTGGCGGCTGGCGTGCCAGTGTCAGGTGGTCGAAGACTTGCAGGTGCACACCTTCGATCCGGAGCAGGACGGCAGCCCGGCCGAGGTGGTTGCCGTTGATTGGTTGAGCGCCAACGTGTTGCGTTTGCGTCTGACCCCACAGCGTCAGTTGCGTTATAGCGCCGGGCAGCATCTGGTGTTGTGGGCGGGCCAAATTGCGCGGCCGTATTCCCTGGTCAGCCTGCCGGATGAAGATCGCTTTCTGGAGTTCCACCTCGATTGTCGCCAGTCGGGGGAATTCAGTGATGCGGCCCGTCAGCTCAAAATCGGCGATCGAATCCGACTCGGCGAATTGCGCGGCGGGGCTTTGCATTACGACCCGGACTGGAACACCCGACCCCTTTGGTTGCTGGCGGCCGGCACAGGGTTGGGCCCGTTGTTTGGCGTCTTGCGTGAAGCCTTGCGTCAGGATCATCAAGGCGCTATCCGCGTTATTCACCTGGCGCATGATGCCGCTGAGCATTATCTGGCCAAGCCCCTGCAAGCCATCGCTGCCAGCCGACCGAACCTCAGTATCGAGCTGTGGACGCCGGCCGAGTTGCCCGCGGCTTTGGCGCAACTGCGGCTTGTTTCCCGGCAAACCCAGGCCTTACTCTGCGGGGCCCCCGAGAGCGTCGACGCCTTTGCCCGGCGCCTGTACCTGGCGGGACTGCCGCGCAACCAACTGCTGGCCGATGTCTTCCTGCCGCGCGGTTGAGCGCAGATTATTCAGACGCGAGACCTTCCATGACCGATGCCATCACACTTGAACGCGAACGCGGCCTGCTGACCCTGCGCCTGAACCGCCCCGACAAGAAAAACGCCCTGACCCGCGCCATGTACAGCGACATGGCACAAGCGTTGAAGCAGGCCGATGCCGACCCTGAAATCAACGCGGTGCTGATCACCGGTTCCAGTGAATGCTTCACCGCCGGCAACGACATCGCCGACTTCCTTGAGCAGCCGCCGAGCAACCTCGACAGCCCGGTGTTTCAGTTCATGCTCACGCTGCTCGAATGCCGCAAACCGGTGATCGCCGCCGTGGCCGGTGCTGCCGTGGGTATTGGCACGACGCTGCTGCTGCATTGCGATCTGGTGTACGTCAGCCGCGACGCACGCCTGCGTATGCCCTTCGTTAATCTCGGATTGTGCCCGGAGTTCGGCTCCAGCCTGATCCTGCCGCGACTGCTCGGGCATGCAAAAGCCGCCGAACTGCTGTTGCTCGGCGAAGGTTTCAGCGGCGAACAGGCCGCGCAGTGGGGCATCGCGACCCAAGCGCTGGGCAGTGGCGAAGAGGCGTTGGCCAAGGCTCGGGAGATGGCGTTGCGTTTCGAGTCGTTGCCACCGGAGGCGGTGCGCATCAGCAAGCAATTGATGAAAGCGCAGGACCGCGAGCAACTGCGCAAGGCAATAGAAGAGGAGGGCGCATTATTCATCCAGCGGCTGCGCTCGCCGGAAGCGATTGCGGCGTTGTCGGGGTTTATCAACCGAACCTGACCCACCGATCGGGTAGCCGATCGTTCCCACGCTCCGCGTGGGAATGCCTCAACGGACGCTCCGCGTTCGGCTGTTGAAGGGACGCGGAGCGTCCCGGGCTGCATTCCCACGCGGAGCGTGGGAACGATCAGCAGAAACCAAAAAGCCCCGCTATTCACATAGCGGGGCTTTTGTTTTTCAGCGCATCGTCATTCAGACCATCGGGTCGCCAACGTGCAGGATTTTCATCCCGTTGGTGCCGCCGATGGTGTGGTAGCTGTCGCCCTTGGTCAGGATGACCCAGTCGCCTTTCTCCACAACACCGCGCTTGAGCAACTCGTCGATCGCGGCCTGGCTGACTTGCTCAGGCGGCAACGATGCCGGGTCGAACGGTACGGTGTAGACGCCACGGAACATGGCCGCGCGGGCCTGGGTTTCGCGGTGTGGGGAGAACGCGTAGATCGGCACCGAAGAACGGATGCGCGACATGATCAACGGCGTGTAGCCACTTTCGGTCAGCGCGATGATCGCCTTCACACCCGGAAAGTGGTTGGCGGTGTACATGGCTGCCAGAGCGATGCTCTGGTCGCAGCTTTCGAAGACCTTGCCGATACGGTGGCTGGAGGTCTTGCTGGTCGGGTGCTTCTCAGCGCCGATGCAAATACGGGCCATGGCCTGCACAGCTTCCAGCGGGTACAAACCGGCAGCACTTTCGGCCGAGAGCATCACGGCGTCGGTATAGTCGAGCACGGCGTTGGCCACGTCGGACACTTCGGCACGCGTCGGCATCGGGTTCTGGATCATCGACTCCATCATCTGGGTCGCCACGATCACAGCCTTGTTGTGGCGGCGTGCGTGCAGAATGATCTTCTTCTGAATACCCACCAGCTCGGCGTCGCCGATTTCCACACCGAGGTCACCACGGGCAACCATCACCGCGTCGGAGGCCTTGATCAGCGCGTCGAGGGTTTCGTCGTTGGCCACGGCTTCGGCACGTTCGATCTTCGCCACCAGCCAGGCAGTACCGCCGGCTTCGTCGCGCAGTTGACGGGCGTATTCCATGTCGGCGGCGTCACGCGGGAATGACACGGCGAGGTAGTCGACCTGCATTTCGGCGGCGAGCTTGATGTCGGCCTTGTCTTTTTCAGTCAGGGCCGGTGCGGTCAGGCCGCCACCGCGACGGTTGATGCCTTTATGGTCGGACAGCGGGCCGCCGATCAGTACGGTGCAATTGAGCTCGGTGGCATTGGCGGTATCAACACGCATGACCACGCG
The DNA here is from genome assembly GCF_008369325.1 of Pseudomonas sp. ANT_H12B. Lineage (GTDB taxonomy): Bacteria > Pseudomonadota > Gammaproteobacteria > Pseudomonadales > Pseudomonadaceae > Aquipseudomonas. The sequence continues at coordinate 16,768 of NZ_VOBI01000005.1, forward strand.
GCCGTCGTCGAGCAGCAGCTCGTCGCCTACGCCGCAATCCTTGACCAGGTCCGGGTAGTCGATGCCGACGATCGTTTGAGTGCCTTCGGTCAGAGGATGGCTGGTGGAGAAGGTGAATTGATCACCGATCTTCAGCTCGATCTTCTTGTTGGCGAATTTGGCGATACGGATTTTCGGGCCTTGCAGATCACCCAGCAGGGCGACGAAGCGACCGTGCTTGGCAGCCAGGTCACGCACCAGCTTCGCGCGAGCCTTGTGCTCGTCGGGGGTGCCGTGGGAGAAGTTCAGGCGGGCGACGTCCAGGCCAGCCAGAATCAGCTGTTCGAGAACTTCCGGCGAGTTACTGGCCGGGCCAAGGGTAGCGACGATTTTGGTGCGACGGACGGACATGCATAGACTCCTGAGTTCAAGCGCTGAGTGAGGCTACTATGGTCCGAAGTTGTAGTCATTGTTCATATGCACTACTTATTCGCTTGTTTCTTTGAACGAATACTTTTGGTTACAGGCAGCCTGAAGATTTCCGCCAACGGGTCGATACAGAGCTCAAGACAGGAGAACCCTCATGCGATTCGTGCTCATAGCCGCCCTTTTCCTCAGCGTCACGGGCTGCACCCGTTGGTCGATGAACCATCATTTGAATAATGCCTATAGCGCCTATGACCGCGGCAATTGCGAGCAGGTCATGCTTGAGCTGTCCAAAGTCGACCGCGCCAGCCGTGCGCGGCGCTATGTGCAGCCGGAAGTGTCGATGATGCGCGGGCTCTGCCTGGAACGGCAAAAACTGTTTGTCGATGCGGCGCAAACCTACCAGTTCATCATCGCCTCGTACCCGCAAAGTGAATACGCCTTCCGCGCCCGTGCCCGCCTGGAAACCCTGCAGTCGCTGGGCCACTATCCAATCCGTAGTGCGGCGGTCGTGCGCCCGACGCAGTTCTGATCTCAATGGCTGGCTCACCGGCGGCGGTGAGCTATAGTCCAATAGATCGGTTTAGAGCCTTTGCCTCTAATCGAGGTAACACCTGTGATCGGCAGGAGTAAGTGGCAGCAGCTGTGTGGACTGTCGCACCGGGATCGGGGAGAGCGCGCCTCCAGCCTTTATTAAAGGCAGGCCCGTTCCGAAGCATTAGTGCGGCCCTGCTTAAGGGCCTTGCTGGGCGAACTGCGCATGTTCACTGACCGCCGGATCGAGCGGCATCAACTGCCGTATTTTCTGAGAGTGTTCAACAGCGTCACCGACAAACCCATCGGTTTTCTGGGCAACGTGTCTGAAGACGGGCTGATGCTCATCAGCCAGTTGCCGATGATGATCGGCGCCGATTTCGATTTACGCCTGAAAATCCCCGCCAGCGACGGTATCCAGCAGGTTATCGATGTGCGGGCGTGTTGCCTGTGGTGCCATGAAGACGCCACCCCTCACCACTATGACGCCGGTTTCAGCCTGCAACGGGCACCGCCGGAGTATGGGCAATTGGTGGAGGCGTTGAAGCAGTACTTCAGTTTTCAGCCGTTGCCTGCCTCGGCCTGATATCCGCGGTGTAGGGGCGATCGTCCTCGCGAGCAGGCTCGCTCCCACATTGGATCTTCTGTGAACGCACTATTTGTGATCACCACCGATCAACTGTGGGAGCGAGCCTGCTCGCGAAGGCGTCAGCTCAAACAACACATCCTGAACGGATAGACGCTAAGCCGCGCTGATCGCCTGCTCGTTTTCCAGCGTCTTCTCCACCAACAACAACCCCAACTCGCTCAACTGATAAATCGCCATCGCCAGGTGTCGCGGCTTGTCGTCCAGGCTGTCGGCCAGGTCGAGCAGCAGAATGCTGACCGAAGAAAAGGTCTCGTAAGTCTGGATGACAATCGCCTCGGCGTTGGCATCGGGCGCAACGGCGAACATGTTCATGGCGCGGTCCCTGGTTGAACGCAGATGGCTGGTGTCGGGTTTGAGGTAGTGGTCGAGCGCCTTTTCGGCGGCGTCGTGGAGCTTTTTTGAATCGAGGGTGGCGTAGGGGGAAACCGGGTCGGTTTCGGGTGGTGGATTTGGTGTTGGTTTGAACATGATCGTATTGCCTCTATTAGGGCTACCACCGATTCGCGACTAAACGAAAGGGGTGGCGGCTGTACGCAGGTTAGTCGACCGGGAGGCATACGAATTACCGGCGCGCCCGAGGGCGCCCTGCACACAGCCACCATCGAGTGCGGGGATAGGGAATACCCGACTTGATGACGCTTATGCACCTTCATATGCCTACCGAGCGACTAAACCCGATCGCTGATGGGCAGCGACGCGGATCAAGTTACGGGGCAGAGCCAAGGCGCACAAGCCGGCGGATTCTGGCGGATCTGTAGTCCGTTGCGCAAGGCGGTGTAGTCATTGGCTGATGCCCGCGTACAGCGGACAAATGGGATGAGTTTGCAGATTGCCGTTGGTCGGAACTGTCAGTTTTTACAGGTGGCAGGGGTTGGGGAAGGCGGGTATGAATAGCTCATCGTAATCGCGCTGACAGCCCATCATGACCAAGAGGATAATTTTCATGTCCAATGATATCGAAAAGGAAAACGAAACCACGCGCCCAGCCGCCCCTACATTTGTTTACCCTCCTCAAGACCCTGACAAGACGAAGGTTTTGGCGATATCGCCGGTGAATTTTCAGGTTCAAGTGCATCAGGAACCACATCTTCGGCATCACTGGAGACTGGATACTCAGTACCCTGGCGCCGATCCAGGCTACTCCGAGGGTCAATCGCTAAACGGCATGTTTACTCAAAGGGTGGCTATCCAGAATGGCCCAGCTCACTTCGGAGCCCGGGCTCATATTCGTGATGAGTGGACCGAGTGGGGATGGATATGGTTCACGGTAGTCGCCAAGCCGACAATGAGCCCCCTCAATGGTGCCAGTGGGCCGAGGCCGAGGTTCAATGGAACGAAAACCAATAATTCGAAAGCCGTAGTTTCGTTGCAGTTCTCTACAGGCAAATCCGTTACGGTGGAGGGTTCGACGTCTACAAGCTGGACCTACCAAACCCCGGTCGGGCAGGAAATGGTACCCGGCAACTATACGGTGACAGTCAGTTACGTGGGCGTTCCTAACAGCTCTTCGACTTATACCTTTACGGTGGGCCTCACCCCCCCTGCCATCACCTCACCATTACACGACGCTGTCATCATCGACAAACTTCCTGTTGTCGCCATTACGGGTTATCCAGGTGCGATCGCGACTGTCAGAAAGTCGGGCAACGGAGAGGTCTTGATCGGGAATGTCCTTTTAGATGGCGGAGGGCGATGGTCAGGGCGGATCACTCGTGAAATTGCTTTGGGACAACACTACAGTATTTCTGTCATACAGAAATTCAACGGTCTGGAGTCCCAATGGGGGCCAAATGTCCGGCTTCGCATGCTCGCCCCCCCCACAATTACCAGTCCCACGCAGAACCAAGAAGTGGACATGCGAATCACCGTCAGCGGTACGGTGAATGCGCTATTCAAGGGGGGCACAATCCGCATCAAAAGGGATGTCGCGGGTACGCTGTTGGGCACGGCCACGGTGAACACCAGTACCGGAGCCTGGCAAGCGCAGCTTTCCGTGAATTTGATACCGGGTGATTATTCATTGACGGCGGAGCATGTCTTTTCGGGGGTGACATCGTTAGGCGCATCGCCCGTCAGACTGAAAGTACGACCCTCCCGGCCACAGCTAACCGCTCCAGATCCTGCTTCAGGCGTGAACCCCGTTCTGACCGGCACGGGCGGTCACACGGGTGCCACTCTGGTGCTCTCCGATGAGACGGGAGAGGACCTCGGCAGCATGACCGTGACCGGTGATTCATGGTCGGTGAGCCCGCGAAGCGCGCTGTTGCCAGGGGGCTATGCCTTCAAGGTTCGGCAGAGTATCAGCAGCATGCAGTCGCTTTGGTCCAATGTCCGTACGTATACCGTCAGGGTACCCAGACCGACCCTCACTGAACCGATCACCGTAACCGACCAGAAGCCAAGCTTCTCGGGTACGGCAAACACCTGGGAAAAGCAGACAGAGCCCGCGCGTGTCAAGGTTTGGAACACTAACTACCCACCGTATGGACCGGTCGCCAATGTGAGCGATAACCGCTGGACCAGCACGGTGACTGAGCCATGGGCACCGGGCACTTACAGAATCGGGGCCTACCAGCTGTACAAAGGGATGGATTCCGGCACCATCACGACTTGGGTCAGCCTGGTGATTCCGGCTCCCTTGCCGGTGATTACCGGGATCGAGCGTGAAGGGTTCTCCCCCAGAATCACTGGCACTTGCTGGTCAGGTGCTGCACTCGAGCTGAAGTACAGCGACCGGCCAACGGTCGATCATCCCGTCAGCGGAACCGATGGCAACTGGACATTCAGACGGGATCTCGTTTTCGCCCCCTGGTGATTACAGTTTCACGGTGACCCAAACCTTCGGTGGGCAAACGTCTGATACGGCGAGCGGATCTTTCAATATACCTACCCCGACACTGACAGTTACCGAGCCTGCGGCCAATCAGAAAGTCGGCCTCCTGCCTGTCTTCAAGGGAACCAACGGCTACGCGGGCGCCAGGCTGACCATTCACGACGCAATGTCCCATGCGGAGTTGGGCGGGCTGACGCTTGACTCATCAGGGGCCTGGTCGGTGCCGATCGAGATCGAGTTGGCGGTGGGAATACGCACGATCTATGTCGTGCAGTCGTTCAATGGTCAACTCTCCTTGCGCAGTGAACAGCGGACCTTTGAAGTCATCATTCTGATACCGACCGTTACGGTGCCAGCGCTTAACGGCAGGTTCGAACGCCAGGGCGTGATTATCGGGCAGGGCATTGCCGGTGCATTCGTCGCAGTCTATCTCGTAGGGAGTTCCGAAATTGTGGCTGAAAACATCCCGGTGGATGAGCATGGCGCATGGGCAGCACCTACCAGGTTGAAAGAGGTTGGCTCGCACACCTTGCTTGTGAACCAGGTGTACAAGAACCAGTTGTCTGATGTCGCGATACACGCCTTTACGCTCGTACCGGCCCCACCTCTGCTCGAGTCGCCGGCAGCCGGACAGGGCATTTCGGGCAGTACCGTGGCGTCCGGCTTCGGGTTTGCGGGAGACACACTGAAGCTTTTTCGGCGGGGAGGAAGCGGGCCGTCCTCGTTGGGAAGCACGGTAGTTACGCCTGAAGGCACATGGTCACTAGCGTTCACCTGGGGGGCCAACTGGCAGCAATACAGTTTGTCCGCTCAGTCCTCGCAGCAAGAACAGCAGTCTGCTCATTCCCCCTTGCGTCCTGTTCTGACACGTTCCGCTGCACCCAGCATCACGGAGCCCGCCCCTATGGTCTGGGTTGGTGCTGCCCCGACGTTTGCCGGCACAGGTAGGGAAGGGGCGACGGTCACTGTGGCGTCATGGTTCAACCGTCTGGAGGTGCTGGCCACCACCACGGTACTGCCCGGTGGACACTGGACGACGGTAGCCACTAAAAACCTGCTGCCCGGCCAACACCGGGTGGTGGTACGGCAAACCGAGAACGAGGTGGATTCGGCCGAGGTAATGAGCGATCTATTCATCGTTGAGTGATGGGGCCTCCCCCTCGATATTGAGGGGGGGATTCCGACGAGCGGAACTATTAACTGTCATTTATGACAGTTACCCAATCTAAGAAGTTAAGGCCAAATCCTCCGTGACGGCTGCGCAATGGATGTCCGCAACTTCAGTTACCGAATCGTTTACAGGAGTTACGCGAAATGACGGAATCCGAACGCCCCATCCAACGACTGCTGGCGGCTGTCTTAGGTGTCGAGCGGCTCTCAGAGCTAAACGTGTTCAATACCTACATCGAGCAACATCCCAGTGTTTTCGAACTGGTGAAGCTGGGGGGCGGTGGCTTGCAAGCCTTGGGTCTGCACCATCGGGAAGCGCACGCATTGATTGCGCGGGCCAATGCTCTGGCAACGCTCATCGCTCGGGAATTCAGGGAAGAGGGCTTGCGCCCCTCACTTGGTGTGCATTTTTCGCCAGTGTCGCCAGTGAGTGCATTGGTACAGGGCCCCACCTATTCCAAACTTTTCTCCCCGAACTATGCGCTCTGTAGCCCGAAGAATTCGATTCAGTCCAGCTACTCGACTACGGCCTATCTGGTCGAACTGCGTGAGTGGGTGAGCAAGCTTGAAGAGTCCGGTAGCCCGGACAGTAAATTGCTGTTGGATACACGCCGGCCTGATTTGGGCAAGACCTATATCGATCACCTGACTGTGGATCGTATCGTGCCGTCATTGGAGGTCGTGATGGGCGTGCTAGCGGGGCAAATCAGCAACGCCTTGGGCGAGGAGGATGTCGATGCCGTACTGCGCAGCATTCGTTACCCCCATGGGCTTCCCCACGACCAGGACTATCAGAGTATTGAAGCGGTGCTCAAACTCGCCGGTTATGAATCACTGGGGGATATTGTTCGCCTGGTCGATCTGACTTTTCCGTACTTCATCGATCCCCGCGCCCGTGGCAGCAAGTCCGATATCTCCCTTCGTCTTTCGCTGGAGCTTGGTTCAGTCAGGCAGGCCTTGTTGCTGGAGGCGGAATATTTTCCCGTCACGTCAGGCAAGTTGCTGCCCAGAAGATCGGGTGACTTCTATAAAGACAACTTCGGCTATATGGGCCTATTGGATTTGCAGCAGTTGTGGGTCTTTTATCTGGCCACACAGCTGGATCAGAAAGGGGTTGAAGCACTCTTTGCCATTGGCGACTACATGCCGCTGTTGTCGGAAAACGCCCCGGCACTGGTGGATCCGGACATTGAGGTGACCGGGGCGATATTCGGTGCAGCTTTTATCCACGGTGAAGAAAATCCCCCCATCAGATTGGAGCGCACCGGTCCGGCCGACAACTTTGAATTGCAGCATGTGGGCGGCATCCACGAACACCGGATGGATCGGATCAACCGTGTCTGTCGGCTGAACCGATGGCTGGGGCTGAGCAGTGGTGAAACCGACCAACTGCTGATGGCGGCAAATCATGCCGAGCGGCGTGGCAAGCTTAATACGGCTGTGTGGATCACTGACAACGTGTTGCGTGCGGTGGGGCTGTTTCAAGAGTTCCGGGCACAATACCAATGCCCGCTCGAAGACTTTGCAGCGATGATCGATGTGCTGTCGGTCTACGGGATGGAACATGAGCTTTCTCACTTCGACCGTGTGTACAACAGCCAAACGGTCTACATCGAAGCGTTGCGCATCGATAACGTCGAGTTCGCGATTATCCCTCGTTCCGAGGTTGACCAGGCCACGGTGCATCAGATTTGCTCTGCGTTACAAATTAACTTCGAGACCTACCGTTATCTGGCAACGGTCATTGCCAATGCTTACGCTTTTACGACGCACATGCCGCGCAGCCTGGTTGTTTTTTCCAGTTTCTATCGACTGGTCAGGCTGGCACGGCTGTTCGGGGTCACACCCGTAGAAGCCACGGCGTTGCTGCAGACGCTGGGTGGAGATATCTGGCTGGCTGAAGTGGCTGGCGAACCTCGGTTGGGCAGCTTTGTCAGCGGTGATGAAACGGATGTGCTGAACGTGATGCGGGCGCTGATGGAGTGCGTGCAATGGTGCAAGACCAACGATTTGACGGTGTTGTGGCTGGTGCAGCACATCGGTCCCGTGAGCGTGCCGACAGTCGCCACTGAAGTGCAGCAAAACCTGCTCCGGCAATTGCACACACAGGTGCAGCCTGTGTTGTTTCTGGAGGCGCTGCTGCTGGAAGAGGGCGTGCGTGCACCGCAAAAGACCGGGGACTGGCTGAAAGCGCTCGAGGTGTTGGTGGATCCGGCCGGGCTGGTAAAGGGGCGTTACGAGGAGACGGAACTCAACTTCCTGCAATGGGCCACAGAGCAGATCAATCTCGCGGTGCAGAGCATGATCCCCAATCCGAATGACGACGAGGCGCGTGACCACGCCCGTAAGACGCTGCTCTCGGTACTGCTGCGGATCCGGGCCGAGCAGCACGCGGTGGTGCATGAAGCACTCGCGGTGTATCTGGATTTGCGCGCCGATTGTGTGCCCGGGGTGCTGTTCTGGTCTCAGGGGGATGCTTACACCTTGCTTGAGCGCGCCTTGGCGCAAGAGTTGGGGAGCGTCAAAGTCAAGTGGACTGCGCCTGAACCAGAGCCGGTCAATCCTTTCCTGAAAATGTTGATTGAGCTGGAACGGCGCAGCCGGATTGTCACCCGGCTGGGATTGAGTGCCGAGATGTTGAACACGCTGTTGGCGCAGGAGCAGTTCGAATGGTTTAGCCTGGAGAGTCGATACGAAATCTCCATCAAAACCCTGTATTACCTGGTGTTCTACACCAGACTGTTGCTGTTGGCCCGGCAACCCGAAGCCAAGGTGCTGGACTATTTGCAGCAGGTCAATCAGTTACCGGAGTACCTTGATTCTGACCCTCGGCGCCTGGTGCGCGATGCCGCCGCGGAAAAACTGGCGGCATTGCTAGGTTGCGGAATACGCCACGTACTCGACTGTGTGGCCGAGGTGGTGCCGGTGGATGCCAATGGCGTGTCGAAGGTCAATCCGGTGCTGTGTAATCTGGCTCAGCTTGATCTCTTGATCCGCACTCAGGAGCTGGCGAAAAAAGGCCTGGATGCGGCCACCGGTTTCCTTTTGGGAGGATTGGCCCCAAGGTCGCTGCAGCCTGCGTTCTCCGACGCTTCACAACGTGCGCTGGAAGCCATGGCCAAACCCGAGGCGATGAGAGTGGCTCAGACGTCGGGTGAGCTCGGACAGAGCGTGTCATTCCGTTGCGTGGTCGATTCGAATCATTTGATTGCCAATCTGGCGCATGACTACGTCGAGTTCGAGTGCTGGGTGCTCGATTTCTACGGCGATCCGCTCAAAGGAGTGCCCGTTCACTGGTTAACCACCCGGGGGTTGTTGCGTGAGAGTCTGACCTGGACTGACGCCGAGGGGAAAACCACGGTTCAGTTGCAGGCAGGTTCCACGATGGGCACCGCTTATGTGTCCTACAGGCTGGATTTGCGTGAAGCGGCCTATGCGCCGGCGGTCGTGATCGGTTGTGATGAAGAGTCGCTCGACTTCCCGTCCGAGTCGATGTCGCCGTTGCCCAAGGAACCGATTCTGGCCGGAGGTCTGGGGAAGGTGGAAATCAAAGCGGTGCTGGTGGATGAGTTCGGTAATGTCGGGGCGGGTCGGCAGGTCATCTGGCGCACCACCCTGGGGGATATCCAACCGGGTGAAACCTTCACCGATGACGCCGGTATCACGCGCATCTGGCTCTCCAGCCAGGAGGCAGGGGAGACCGAGGTGTCGGTAACCTACCTGAACAATGAGACCACGGCCCTGTTCAACGGCAAGGTGACGTTTAAAGGCATGCCTCACGTGCAGGATCACCCTTACGCTATTTCTCCGGCAGTGCAGGGGCGTGTGCTGAGTGTCCAGTGCAAGGTGGTCGATCTCGATGGGTTGCCGGTGGCCGATAAACCGGTGCAATGGTGGACCGACCTGGCACCTACCAAGATATCGTCAATCAGCGATGAATTCGGGCTTTGCACCGTTGAGTTGAAATCGATCACAGCCGGCCCGCTGACGGTCTATGTACAGCACGGCTCGGACAGCGTCATGAGCTTGGTATTGCAGGTCATGACCGACGCAGTGATTCAGGATTACTCCGCTGATCAGCGGTTGCCGGTGGCGGGGGCCTCGAAACCGAGCCTGTTCTGGGTCGATATCAGGGAGCAGCCCACGTCTTTTGCGCCTGCGGTACCCCTGATGCCGATTGAATGGACCGTTGATACGGTGCCATCCGGCGGAACGGGTTTCCCGGCCGTCGTCACTCTGGCCACGGACTTGAATGGGCGTTCGACCTTCGCTTTCCAGGCCGACAAGGCCGGGAAGTATCAAATTGTCGCGAAGAAGATGCTTGTCGGTCAGGAGGAAGAACAGGTTTTCGAAGTGGAGGTGATCCCGGCCATTGCGTGGCGGGTGGTTCTGACAAGCAGCAATGACCCTGCATTTGCAGAAGAAGTGATCATTCCGGGTTCTGGCGAGCTCAAGTTCTACACAGGTTTCAATTATGAGCTGCGTATTTCCACGTCCAGCAGCGTGATTCACGGCAAAAAGGCCGCTCTTGGCTGGAGTTCGCGGCCGGACTATCCCCGCCCGGGCATGCTGGGGATGACGTTCGACCCACCTTTGGCGCACGAATATGAGATCGGCGGTTCGGCGATGGTCTGGAAGATCAACATCGAGGGCAACAAGCGTGGTCCTTTTACGTTGGGTCTGTACCTGAACGAACTGGACGAAGGCCTGGCGCTGGATGGCAGTGTGAGCAGGTCGCCATCATAAGCCGCACCCTCGAATACCCGAATGATGTATGTGCCTTGATTCTTCGCTGAACGGCCAGTGCCGACAGCACGACAACAGGACGACTGAAAATGGACACAGTGTTTATCCCTGAATTAGCCCAGCGGCGCTGCGCCGCCATGGCGGAACTCATCATCGGGCAGGGTCTCTGGCAGGGGCGGGTGGCCCTTGGCACGCTTGAGGATCTGTACGAATACCTGAAACTCGACCCGCAAATCGGCCCCAAGCCCCAAGCCACCTGGCTGTCGAAAGCAGTCAGGAGTCTTCAGCAGCAGATTCAGTCGGTCTACAACGATATGGAGCCCGGCTACGAGGATGCCTATTTCGATGAGGAAGACTTGCAGGAGTGGTACCAGCGCTTGAGTCATTACAGTACTTGGGCCGGTTACCAAAAGCTGGCCGACTATCCCGAGGAGTTCATTATTCCCGGGTTGCGGCTGAACAAGACCGAGCTGTTCAAGGCACTGGAGAACTCCCTTAACCAGATGCGTCTGAGCGTCGGCTCTGTGCAGTCGGCGTTGCTTGAGTACCTGCAGGCGTTTCAGCGCACCTGTGACCTGGAGATCATCAGCGCCTATGTCGACGGCAATGATTTTCAAGACTCGACCTATTACTTTATGGGCAAGGAACGCACCCCGCCTTTCGGCTTTTTCTGGCGCCAGGCCAGAGTAGAGCTGAACAATGACAGCCCGATGCTCAATCCCACCGCCTGGAGCGAGTGGCAGCCGATCGACACGGCCGCCACAGGGCGTGTGCTGGATATGCGGCCGGTGTATTTTGCCGGTCGCTTGTTGCTGGTCTGGGTGGAGTGGCGCGATCGGCAACTGCACCAGGACGGTCAGGTTCAAGTGCCTTGGGCGCTGGAAATCAAAACCGCTTACGCGGGACTCAATGGCCAATGGTCACCACCCTTTACGATCCATCAGCGTGAATGCGAGCACGACGTATCCGATGGCTGGCTGACTGTGGTGAATGTGGGCGGTGGCGATCCTCGGGACGATCAATTGGCGGTGTGCTACACCAACCATGACTCATCGGGCGATCTCTCCATGTCCCATGAGATCGAGATCCACGAAACTCGCGATGCGATGTTTCGCAAGGTGCCGAACTATCGACTGACGATGCTGGAACTGACTTATGCCCGCTTCTGGCACAGGGATGCCTTGCAACATAAAATTCTTCCGATCGATCATTCGACCGTCACCATCGAACCCAAAACCGAGGTTTCGGGCAGTATCACCAAGCACTTGTTCGTTGAGGCGATCCATACTCGCGAAGCAGGCGAAAGCGGTCAGGTTTGGGATGTGTTGCGGGTGCGCGGCCTGTGCACTGCGGTCGTCGAGGGTAGCCGCGTGCTGGGGCAGTTGTCCATCAGCTGGCAAGGGAGTGCAGCCAATAAGGCGCAGGTGGAAGTCAGCCTGGTCGAGGCCGGAGCCAAGTCGCTTACGATGACCCTCAGCACCCTGACAAAACCTGTCGGTGATTATTCGCTGAAGCTCAATGGCGATGAACTGCAAAAAATCACCGGTGCCGATTTTGAAGAAACGCCGGTCGACTCCGGCGAATGGGTCTATACCCGTAAGGTCGTGGTCCCCGACGATCAACTCAGGACTCTGTTGAATAGCTCGCCGGAAACGGTGCTGGCGGGAGCTGGCTTCTCGGTCGAAGGATTGGGGCCGACTTTGCACAATCCGGCTAACGAGCTCGTGCCGAAGGTTCTGTATGCCGGTGTGCCGTTCAAATTGAAGTTTGATGCGCGAACGGTGGACGACCCCTCGGACTGGGTTGCAACCGGTGAGCTGGACGGTCACTACAGCACGCCCTGGATCACTTATCGGCGTAACGCAACCAAAATATTACCCAACGCTTTCCCTATTGATACACCGATTTCCTTTCATTTCGGGGTCGAGGACGCAGCACCCGGATACGGAAGAATGGGCTTTGATGTGAAGCTCAATACCGCCTCAAGGCTGTTGGCGATCCCCTCGCTGCACCGAAGTGATGCCAGCGGCGCACAGTTCCTGAGTTTCAACAACTCGGCTCAGACGCTCAAATACGTGCGCCTGAATTCACTCTTCGGCAAGGTCTTGGTGGCGCGCGCCGGCATTTCGGTCGATGCCGTGCTGGATTACGTCACTCAACATGTCGAAGAGCCGCCCATGCCCGATGACACGTCCGAGCAGACCGGGCCGTTCGAGGGTAGTAATGGTCGCTATTTCTGGGAGTTGTTTTTCCATGTGCCGGATCTGGTCGGGTCGCGTTTGAGCGAGGAAGGACGTTTCCGCGAGGCCCAGGGATGGATCGAATACATTTTCGACCCCATGGCCCGCGAAATCCTGGCGGATCCGGACAAGCCCGAGGTGATCCCGGCCCCGGCCTATTGGCGTTGCCGCCCGTTGGCCAATGCCGTCAATCCGGCCTATGAAATCTTTTCGCCTTACGATCCGGATGCCATCGGCTATACCAGGCCTGTTCATTTTCAAATCGCCATTTTCATGCGCTACGTTCAGAACACAATCGACTGGGGTGACTGGCAGTATCGCCAGCTGTCCCGGGACAGCCTGGGCGCGGCCAAGCTCTGTTATGTACGCGCATTATCGATGTTGGGCGAGGAGCCGGACCTGCGCACCGCGACTACATGGGAGCGCCAGACCCTCAACCAACTGATTAAGAGCGTCACCGATCGTACGGCGCTCAAGGCTTTCGAAAAGGAGTTCCACTTCAACCTTGAAACACTTCCGTTGAGCATGCCAACCCGGCCCCGATTCGGTCTACTGGGCAGCGGTGTGTTTTCGCCACCGGCCAGCGAGCAGGTGACAGGTCTGTTTGCGTTGCTCCGGTCGCGGCTGTCCAACCTGCGCAACGACCTCTCGATCGATGGCAAGCCGTTGTCCCTGCCATTGTTCGATGCCCCCATCAGCCCCGAAGACATTCTGCGTGCGCAGTCGCAGGGCGGCCTGGGAGAGGGACGCAGCCCCGGCGGGCAGGTGCAGGTCGTGCCATATCGTTTCCGTGTCGTGCTGGAGCTGGCATCACGTGCGGTGCAGACCCTTTCCGGTTTTGCCGATCAGGTCCGGCTGTACATGGAGCAGCGCGATCGTTGTGAGCTGAACGAGTTGCAGCAGAGTCATCTGGTCGAACTCGGCAGTTACGCCAAAGCGGTACAGCAGGAAATGCTGGCGCAGATGCAGGCCTCCCGGGAGGCGCTGGAGCAAAGCAAAGCAATGGCGAATCAACGTAAAGCGCATTACGACAGGCTGGCCCGCGAAGGGGTTTCGGTCGCTGAATCAGAGGGGTTGGAAAAAACCGTTCTGGCCAAAAGAATTGGTCTGGGTGCTACATCAGCACAGACGGTGGGCGCGGCTCTTGATGTGTTGCCCAATGTCTTTGGTACTTCATTTGGCGGATATCGTTTGGCGGCCATTCCCTATGCGATCGCCAGTGGCTTTGAAATCGCCACCAATGCGTTGCTGATCGAAGTCGAAGAAGCCTTGACCAACGAGCAGTATCGGCGACGGCAGGAAGAATGGGTGCAGGCTCGTGACCAGGCCGATCTGGAAGCGGCTGCGTTGCAGGCGCAGATTGTGGCTCAGCAGCATGCGATCAACGCCGCCGAAACCAACCTGCATCAAACCGAGGTCGCCAATAACCAGGCACAGGTGTTGTACACCTTCTTTAAAAACCGCAGCACCAACCAGCAGTTGTACAGCTGGATGTTGGGGCAAATGAAGAGTCTGTACTTCCAGGCCTATGATGCGGTGGTTTCGATTTGCCTGAATGCCGAAACCTGCTGGCAGTATGAAATGGGCGATTACAAGGAGCGTTTTATCCAGCCGAATCTGTGGCTCGATGCCTACCACGGTCTGACTGCTCCAGAGTTTTTGAAACTGGCCTTGTTGAAGCTGGAAGCCGCCTATGTCAAACGCAATGAGCGACGGCTGACGTTGCTAAAGACCGTTGCCCTGAGCCAGCTGATTCTGGCCGAAGATTGGGAGAAACTGCTCAAGGGCGAAAGCGCCAGCCTGGATTTTTCGATTACCCAGAAGCTGCTGGACGAAGATTACCCCGGGCATTATTGCCGTCAGATCCAGTCGGTCGAGCTGACCTTTCCTGCCTTGCTGGGACCCTATGAAAATGTTCGGGCCATCCTGATCCAGGTAGGCAGTCATACAGCGACCGAACCGACGCTCGAATCAGTCCGCTATCTGCATAAGCCTCCCTCCGCCGATCCGCTGCCGCAGGGGGTGATCAACAATGTGCGCCCTCATCAGCAGATCTGTGTGTCCAACGGCCTGGACGATAACGGCACCGCCGGGGTGTTTGAGGACAACGGGCGCTATGGCTCCTTCGAAGGTACAGGTGCCGTGTCGTCCTGGCGGTTGTCTTTCCCTCGTTATAAAGAACCGCCTCAACAGGCACTCTTCCAGTCGCTGACCGAGATTATCGTGCGTCTGGTGTACACGGCAAAGGACGGTGGGTCGGACTTTGCCCAAGGTGTTGAAGATGAACTCAAGCCGTAGCGTTGATTGAGCCATGAGCGCCAACAGGGATTGAGGATTGTCATCGTCGGATGTGGACATCCTCCGACACGACCTGGTCTGCATTGAGGAACGACAGCATGAGTCAGCAAACGGTTACTGCCGAACACAACTTCATTGTCAATGGCGATCTCCTGGAGAGTCTGGACGTTGGCTGGACGGTTAATGATGAGTCCAAGGTGTCCATCAAACGGGAGGTTTGGGGTGGAGTACTGACTCCCCACTTGCATGTGGTCAATGAAGGTGAGGCTGAACAGACCATCCACTTGCGTGATCTGCCTCGGCCAGCCAAAGATAGGGCGGATTACCGAGTCAGTTTTTACTATCAGGCGACACAAGGTGCGATGTGTTGGGTGAGCCTGAGTCCGGGTAAAGGTGGGGAGCAAAGGTACGACTTGGTTCCGTCCCTCAAACCTGACGATGAACAACAAGAGGTGCAGGAGTCTGATGAACCTCTAGATCTGCAGCTGGAGTTGAGGGAATACCTCATTACGCTTGAGCCGGACGAGGCTGAAGTCACTGTCAGCTTCGGTGCGCCCGAGAATGACCGGCCCGGAATGCTCCGCGGGCTGCGGGTCACGCGGATCAAAGTGGAACTGCTGCTGGAGGATCTGCGTCTGGAGCGGGTAATCCTGAACGGCGTGTCGCAGGAGGCGGCGGATCCTCTGCGGTTATGCCTGGGTGCGGTGAATGAAAATGCGGCAGTACTGACGCTGGTACCCGCTGACGACAGTGTTTGGAAGGGGACAAACGTCGGGCTGCTGGTAAACGGCCAGACTCCTGTTCCGGGGGCGCCGATCAGCGTATCACCGGGAGGTGAGCAGACCATCGAGCATCCGTGGCGACTCAGTTGTGATGACTTGCCCGAAGAGGAAGGGGTCGAGCATTCCCTGTGTATCCAAAGTGAGTTCACCGCCGAGCTTTATGAGCTCAAAACCCTTTCCGGACACTTTCGCCTCGACATCATTGCGGTGCAGGAGGCGGCTTATTACCCGGTGATGGATCTCGGACAGTCGGTCACACTGACGGCACGGGTTCTTTCGCACTACACCAAACAGCCACTGGCCGGGCGAGAGGTGCGCTGGTATCTGGGTGACGATGAGCTGTTTTGTGACAAGACGGATGAAAACGGTGAGGCCAGCTTTGAATATTCACCTGATATGTCGGGTAATCAGCAAATCATTGCAAAGGTAGACAGCTACTATCATCCCGAGAATGCCCAGTATGTCTTTGCCGTATGGGCACTCCAGACAGACCCCTGGCTGGAGGTCTGCATTAACCTCGATGAATTGGGGGCGGTCATCTGGGGGGACAAAACGCTGTTCCCGTGCAGGGGGGGAGCACACTCGCTTATAACATCGATTTCTGACGACAACCCGATATTCGGTACTTCGGTTGCCCTGTTCTGGCAAGACACGCCCGACTCTCCCGAGTATCTGGGTGTGACGTTCGACCCTCCATTGGAGGAGGCACGTGAGCTCTCGGTAGCGAACATGCGTTGGGCAATGCACTGCGCAGATATCAGAAATGGCCAGTACTCGTTGCAACTCGAAAGCTCCAGGCTCAAAGAGCGATCGAAGCTCATGGAGCTGAATCTGGCACACAACTGGGTGGAGAAAGGCTGGGTGAAAGAGGCGAGCCGCTTTCCCAGTCTGGACAGCCCGATCCCACTGCCCTTAGCGATTCAGGCGATGTCAAAAATCGCGGGAGTACCCGAGGCTAGGGAGGTTGACGTAACTTGGATGTCAAGCACGGGCGATGAGTCGAAGCCGACCGGTACGGATGGGGTGAGTGAATTTGATTTTGTCCCGACCGAAGAAGGTACCTTCGACGTCGTCGCCAAGGTGGTCAATCGCTATGACGACAGTTCTTTCGACCACTCCTTCAGTGTCACGGTGGTGGGGGAAGACCCGTGGAACAAGTTGGCCACGTTAACCCTGAACAACAGAGAGCCTGGGGCGATCGGGATCTTCTCGTTTATGGGCGAGGAGGGGACATTGAAGTTGATGCCCATCGGTAACGGGTTAATCGATCAGGAGGTTTACCTGAACTGGCCGGATACTAATCCTGACTTGGGTCTTGTGACTGACCCTCCTATGGACCAGAAGCGCAAGTTGACGAATCAGGGATTGAGCTGGAAGGTCGAGTTCACGTCGACTGAAAGTGCCCGATACGATCTGCAAGTATGTTGCGACATGCTTGACCCCTGGACAGTCCCAGGCCGTTTGTTGTCCCGATCGATTGACGCTGAAGGCAGCCTTGAGCTGGATGAAGTGAGATTTGGCAGTGAAAACGGTGCCTATCCTTGTATTGGTGCCCAGCATGACCTTTGGTTCCGCCCGAAGGCGAGTAGCCCGCTATCCGGTTTGCAGTTGGCCTTACGCTGGAAGAATGAGCCGGAGGGCAAATACGGGATTATTTTTAACCCCGATCTGGGGCACGTTGCACAGCTTCAGCCCTCGGGCAATAAATGGGAATTGAACTGTGTCAGTGCCAGTCGCGTCGAATCGTTTTCACTTGAACTCTTCTTCCCTGAGCTGGAACTGGTTTATACCCCGCTCAAGATGTCATTAGGCAATCACCGACTACTCGTGTGGGCAGCGCGGCAAGCAGCTATGGATCCCGTGCTGGCGAACAATGAAAGCGTCAGATTGGGATTAAGGCTGAGGTCTTTTTACACTACGAAAGCGGTGATGGACGCACCGATCAAGTTTGAACGACCGGGAACGACCGACCTTGAAGCGCTGACCGAAGAGGATGGTTGGGCGCCGTGTGACTACCAACCTCGAAGTGCCGGTGACTTGGTGGTCACCGCTAGCTTTCTGAACCGCTATAACGGTGAATCGGTATCCACTCCGTTCCAGGTCACGGTACTGGCGAACGATCCGTGGGCCGGTCTCAAGTTTGAATTCGCCGGCGATCCAAAGGCGGAGGCGATCGGCGTGAAAACGGTTTTCCCCCGTCGAGGAGGCACCTACACCATCAAGTTGATTCCGGCTGGTGTGGGTAGCGACATGGTCGGTCGTGGTGTGGCGTTGGGGCTGAGTGGCATTGGAGCGAGTGAAATTGGAGCCACCTTGACCCCTGGGTGGGGTAACCCCCAAACGATGACTCCCACAGGTGTGACATGGACGTTGAAGTTGGGGAATGTCCAGGACGCAGGTTTCGGTATTTTTGCGGCAGCATCGCGACTGTATAGATTTTCCTCGAATAATCCGGCGTCGTTGGGCAGCGTCCCATTGCCTGTATCATCCGCCGCAACTGAGGATGAGGCGTTGTAGATACGTTTACGAGGCGTCAACTTGGCGGGGCTAGGGGCTAGGGGCTAGGGGCTAGGGGCTATGGGCGCTACAGCACACCCACTCGTTTCCACCCTAAATACCGCGTCACCAACGCCGCGCCCAACTCCCCGGGCCGCACATCCAGCACCGGAACTCCATGAGCACTCAACCGCTCATGGAGTTCGGCCCGGGCGTTCAGGTACTCCACAGTGCCGCAGTAGCCCAGTGCTTCGGGCAGGGTTTGCACCGGTGCATGGCGTAGATGGTCGAGGGTTTCTTCGCGCAAGCTGACCACCATAACCTGATGTTGCTGGCTCAGGCGTTTGACGGCGGTCAGGAGTTCTTCATCGTCTTCGTCCCGCAGGTTGGTGATCAGGACTACAAGCGCCCTGCGTTTCTGTCTTGCCAGCAATTGATTCACCGCAGCCTGATAATCGGCGGGACGTTGGGTGCTGTCGAGGTCGTAGACGCTGTTGAGCAACACGTTAAGTTGGCTGGAGCCCTTGATCGGTGCAAGGTAACGAGCCTGATCGCCGGCAAAGGTACTCAGCCCCACCGCATCGCCTTGGCGCAGTCCAACGTAACTCAGCAGCAGACAGGCATTGAGCGCATGGTCGAAGTGCGACAGTTCATCGTCCTGGCTGCGCATGTGCCGGCCGCAATCGAGCATGAAAATAATCTGTTGGTCACGCTCGTCCTGATACTCGCGGGCGATCGGCGTGCGCTGTCGGGCGGTGGCTTTCCAGTCGATCTGGCGCAGGCTGTCGCCTTCGCGAAATTCCCGTAGCTGATGAAACTCCAGCCCCAGACCACGGCGTTGGCGTTGGCGCACGCCGAGTTGGCTGAGCCAGTTGTCCACCGCCAGCAGTTGGCCGCCGTAGAGGCGGGCGAAGTCGGGGTAGACGCGGGTGTTGTCGGTCACGTTCAGCTGGCGTTTGCCGGACCACAGGCCCAACGGGCTCGGCAGGTTGATTTCGCAGTATTCGAAGCTGAAGTGGCCGCGTTTAAGCGGGCGCAGGCGATAGCCGATGTGGCTGTGCTGGCCGGGCTGAAGTTCAACCGAAAGGGGAAGGTTTTCGAAGCTCAAGCCGTCCGGCACGTGATCGAAGAGCTGCATGTTCAGTGGTTGCTGAAAGTCATGCTCGATTTCCAGTCGCACTTCGCCCCAGCGGCCGAGCGCCAGGCTGCCGGGCATCTGCCGTTGCACACGAGGCGACGGCAGGCGCTTGAGGCGGATGGCGTCGAGTATTACCAGCGCCAACAGCGCCAGCAGCAGTCCCCAGTTGATCGACAAAAGGCTCGATGGGACCGCGAATTCCAATGCCCGTAACGCGCCCAGCACGATGCCGATAGCCAGCAGCAATGCGAGCCAGATCAGCAACAGGCGCGAAGGTTTCACAGGCGGGGTGCCGGCACTTGGTCAAGCAGTTGGCGGAGCACCTGATCGACTTCCAGCCCTTCGATATCCAGCTCCGGCGCGATGCGCACCCGGTGACGCAGTACCGCCAGGGCGCAGCCTTTTATGTCATCGGGAATCACGAAGTCGCCCCCGCGCAACAAGGCGCGAGCGCGGGCGCAACGCACCAGAGCGATGGAGGCCCGAGGCCCGGCGCCGAGGGTCAACCCCGGCCAGCTGCGGGTGGTGCGGGCCAGGCGCACGGCGTAATCGAGCACCTGATCGTCCAGCGGCAGATCGCTGGCAATACGCTGCAAGGCCAGCACGTCCTTGGCCTGCAACACGGTGCGCAGCGGTTGCACGTCGAGCATATCGGCACGGGTTGAACGACTGACCTGGCGGACCATGTTCAACTCCTGATCGGCGTCGGGGTAGTCCATGCGTACCTTGAGCATGAAGCGGTCGAGCTCGGCTTCCGGCAGGGGGTAAGTGCCTTCCTGTTCGATGGGGTTTTGCGTGGCGAGCACCATGAACGGTTGCACGATCGGCAGGGCGCGCCCTTCGAGGGTGACCTGGCGTTCCTGCATGGCTTCGAGCAGCGCGGCCTGGGTTTTCGCCGGGGCGCGGTTGATCTCGTCGGCCAGTAACAGGTTGGTGAATAGCGGGCCTTTGCGCAGTTTGAATTGCTCGGTCTGCAAGTCGTACACCGCATGCCCGGTGACATCGCTGGGCATCAGGTCCGGGGTGAACTGAATGCGTGCGAATTCGCCACCGAAACAACGCGCCAGTGCTCGCACCAGCAACGTCTTGCCCAGCCCCGGCACGCCTTCGAGCAGCACATGGCCGCCGGCGATCAGGGCGGTGAGGACGTCGTCGATCACGGTGTTCTGGCCGATCACGGCTTTTTGTAATTCTGTCCTTACCGCCTGGGCCAACTGGCTGGCGCGTTGGCGCTGCTGGGCGGCGTGGCTCGCTGCGCCGGGCTCGATCTGTTCACTCATAAGGCGTTCCTCAAGGTTTGCAGGTGGGCGACCAGACGACTGAACTCAACGCTGGAAAGCCGCTGCTTCGGCCGCGGGCTCATGGCCTGGCTGATGGCGCGTGTGGGTTGGCCGGTCAGGCGTGCGAGCACCAGCCATTGTTCGGCAACGCCGAGTTGTTCAAAACCAGGGTGACGGTGGCGTACGCGTCGCAGGATGTCTTGCTGCAAGGCGTGCAGCAGGCTGCTTTGACCCTTGCGACGCAACATGAAATCGGCGCTGGCACGCAGGTGTTCCTGAAGTTGCCGACGGGCCCTCGGGGCCGGTTCCAACAAGGGGCCGTTGCGCACACCGACATGCCAGCAGGCAAACCCGATCAGGGCGACAAGGGCCACCAACGCCTGGGGGAAATAGCGCAACAGCAAAGTCAGCAGACTGTCGTGGTCGGTGTTGAACAGCAGGGTCACGCTTGTGTCGGCGGTCAGGTACCAGAGCAGCCAGGCGTTGTCGTATTGGTCGATGGCCGAAGTTTTCCAGAGGTCGGCGTCGGTGACCACGATGATCGAACCCAGCCCGTGGTTCAGCTGCATCATGTGTGTGGCCTTGCCGCTGTTGGTCCAGGCCTGGGCGAGGTTTTTCGGGTCTTCGAGATGGAAGGCGGTATCGAAGCTGGCGTAGGCCGGCGCGTCTTCGTTTTCCAGATACAGCTTGGTCAGTTTGGGGTAGGGGTCGTCGGCGATGTCGGGCGGCGGCTCCTTGAGGTCTTTGCTCAGCGACTGGTGCAGCTGTACCCGGTCCAGCAACAGGTCATTACTCTGGCCGGTCTTTTCATCCCACAACGATTGTGCGACGAACAACAGGCGCCCGCCGGCCCGAGTCCAGTTCATCACTTGATCAATCTGGCGTGGAGTCATGTTGTAGCGGTCCCCGAGCAATAACAGGCTGTGCTGATGCGGCTCCAGAGTCGGCAGAATGTCGAGGCCGTTGGCATGGCCGACAGTCAACCCTTGCTTGCGCAGGAAGTGCTCGGCACCAAGGTAGGGATTGGCGTGGGCCTCAGGCGAGGGGCCGTGATCGATTTCTGCCTGATAGGGCGTCGCCTTGACGTACAGATAAACACTCAGCGCACCCAACAGCACGGCGATGAACACGCTGATCGCCAGCGACCTTTGCCGGTTCAACGAGCGACTCCCGGGCCGAACAGGGCACGCCAGCCGTCACAGAGTTCCTGCTGCAAATGCGCCGGTGGCAGGCGATGCCCATAGGCCATGTTCTGCCAATGTCCGGTCAGGTTTTTACTGAACGCCAGCAATGCGGGTTGTTGCAGTTGTTCGACTCGCGCCAGAACCTGGCCTTCGGTGTCGGCGGCTTTCAATGCAATGTTGAAATCGTGCAGCAAGTGGCTGAGCAGGGCGCGATAGAGCAACCCGAGCGCCTCGCGGGGGTTGGATTGCCAGAGACTTTCGGCACTGGCGGCAATGTCGGCAGGCAGGGTTTCGCGGCTGAGGTCCAGGCCGAAAGCCTGCTGCGGTAACGGTCGCGCGAGCTTGTTTTTCAGAGCCGGTCGACGACTGACGAAGGCCTGCAACCCGTCTCGGTAACGCCAAATCAGTAAACCCGCGGCACCGATCACCATACCCCACAGCAGCACCTCTATCAGGGTGGCCAATATGCCAAAGCGTTGGCCGTCAAACTGCTCGAACAGCGCTTTCAGCCATTCGGGTGTTTTGCCATCGTCCGGGTTTTCGGCGATCGGTTTTTCCTCGCCAAAACGATAGCGGATGACGGCTTCTTTATTCTTGAACGGAGGCTGATCGAGGATAGCCTTGATGCTGTCCCGGGACGCCTGACTGGTCAGTGGCTGGTCGAGCAGACGCGGGGTTTCTGGTGCAATGACCGACTCGGCGGCCCAGGCGGTTTGCGCGGTCGGCATCAGCAGGAACGCCGCCAGCAGCAGAGTGACAGCTGCGCTGCTCAAGCGTTGGCGCATGCGGCGGAACACCAGTTCGATATCCCAGGCTTCGAGTACTGTGCGCCGGTTCAGATAAAGGCTGAAACCGCAGGCCACGTAGATCGGTTCCCAAACCACCAGTATCAGCGCGTAAAAGGCATTGGTCAGGTGTTCCAGCCAACGCCAGTCCTGTGCCGCGGCGGTAATCAAAGTCTGCCAGCTCCAGTCGAGTTCGACCTGTTGTGGCAAGAACATATAGAACAGGACCATCAAACCGATCCACAACGCGCATTCCAGATGCACACCGATGATCGTCAGCCACCGCGCGGCACCGGCGTTGCGCTGCAACAGCACCTGCAAACGCTGTTGTCGCGCCCGCCCACCGAGGCCTTCAAGTTGCACCACCGGCAACAGGAAACTGCGACTCAGGCTCAAGCGTCGCCAGGTCAGGCTGGCCAGCAGTTGTGGTTTTAGCTGCCGCGGCCATTGCTGCAGCGCCTGTTTCAAGGTGGGCGTTTCGCCAAACATGGCCTTGGACAGGATGTACAGCGGCAGGCGGTCGAACGCCGGTTTCAACCACCAGAAGATGAACACCGCGAGGGACGGCGAATCCCACAGTAAGACGCTGAGCAGGGTGAACACAGGTAGCGTCACGATGGCCCAACTGGTCATCAGCAGGCGTCGGTGCCGCTGGCTCAGCAGAACCCCGAGGTCCATGGCTTCCCAGGTCTGGCGCGGGCGAATCACCACACTGGCGTCACTCAGGCGCATGGCGGGTCCGTCCGGCAAACAGCAGGTAAATCGCCACCAATAACCAGAGGGCCGCACCGACCAGGTATTTGGTCATTGGCGCAGGCCCCGTCATTGAGGACCAATAGGCTTCGATAAACGCAGCAATCAGCAGAAACAACATGACCCCACATATCAGCAGCACGCTTTTGCGCGCCGCCAATCGCAAGGATTCGGCGCGCGGCAGACGTCCCGGTGCAATCAGCGCCCAGCCGAGTTGCAGGCCGGCAGCCCCCGCGAACGCGATGGCGCTCAGTTCGAAGGCGCCGTGGCCGATCACAAATGACCAGAAGGTTTGCCCAAAGCCAATGTGGGTCAGGTGCCCGGCCACTGCGCCGATTATCAAACCGTTGTAGAACAGGAAAAACGCGCTGCCCAGGCCAAACAGCAAACCGCTGGCGAAGGTCTGAAAGGCAATGCCGATGTTGTGCATGATGTAGTAACCAAACATCACCCAGTCTTCACTGGCCGCCCGTTCCGCCGTACGTCCCAGGTGACCGGCGTCGGGGTCGTACATGCTCTGCATCGCGCTGACCTGTTCGGCCGGGATCAGGTTGTAGACCAGGTCCGGGAACAGATACACCAGCAGCGCGAAGCCGATCAGGCTGCCAAAAAACATCAGGCTGGCAGCGAGCACAAAGCGCCACTGCTCGCGAACCAGTCGCGGGAAGTCCGCAACAATGAAACCCAGCGCGCTGGCACCCAGTCGGCTGCGATGTCGATAAAGCTGTTGATGGCCGCGCAGAACCTGCTGCTGCAATGAGTCGATCAGAAAACTGCTGTAGCCGCGTTCCCGGGCCAGAGCGAGGTGTTGGCACAGACGCCGATAATCACTGGGAAAACGCCCGACCTGCGACGCGTGCTTGCCCTGTTCCAACCGTTCAAGCATGAGGGCAAATTGCTCCCATTCGGCCTTGTGGCGACTTTCGAAAAGGCTTTGCTTCATGCGGGGCCCAACAAGCCGCGGGCGATGCCGTTGAGTTCGGCCACCGCGCGTGGCGTTGAAACCTGCAACGGTTGGGCAAGGATTGATGCGAGTTCAATGACCCGAGCCTCGGAGAGTTCACCCTGGCGTTCTGCAAACCCGAGGATGGCGCGTTGTTCGGTCAGCGTCAGGCTGAAGGCCGGGCGTCGGGGCTCGGCGTCGGGCAGTTGGGGGCGGATGAGTGGCTGTTCGCGGTAGATCACCAGCGTACCGGCAGCCAGGTCGCCGAGGCGTTTGAAGTTGGGGTGTTGCAGGCAACTGATGGCGCCGAGGAAATAGCCGAACGGCAACAGGTCGACAAATCGCAGCAGGTTGCGCAGCAGCGAAGCAGACCAGCCGATCGGCGTGCCATCGTCCAGCACTACCCGCAGGCCCATCCACTGCTTGCCCGGCGAGCGGCCCTGATTGAGCACCTCGAACAGCACCATGTACCACCAGCTCACCACAAACAGCAGGATCGAACCGAGCCCGGCCCCGAGTTTGCCGAGGAACGCCAGGACAAAAAACAGCAAGCCGAGGATCAACCCGCGTAGTGCGAGGTCGATGGAGAACGCCAGCGCACGAACCATCAACCCGGCGGGGCGCAGTGGCAGGTCGATGCCTTCCGGCGTTTCGACCTGATACCGCGTATCCAGTGGCGGGGACAGCGTCGCTTTCCTTGGCAGTGCTGTGGTCTCGAGCATGGGCTACCTGATGATGTGGCCTGATCGGGATTCTTTGTCCGTGCGATGCTAGCAGCCTCTCGGGGGAAAACGACATAACTATGTATTGCACGGTGAGTAGCGTGAGGTGATTGAATGACAAGACTACTGGCCGGGGCGGGACGTGAACGCCTAGACTTCGTCGATCTTCAGTTCAGGAATAGCCCGTGACCTCAATCTTCTGGTACGACTATGAAACCACTGGCATCAACCCCCGTTGCGACCGCCCGCTGCAAATGGCCGGGATTCGCACTGACTTCGATCTCAATGAAATAGATCAGCCGGTCAACCTCTACTGCCAGCCCAGTGACGACATCCTGCCTCATCCTGCGGCCTGCGCGATCACTGGCATAACGCCCCGCCGCCTGGCCGAACAGGGTTTGAGCGAAGCCGATTTCATGACCCGAGTACACGCGCAACTCGCTACGCCGGGTACTTGTGGTGCCGGTTACAACACCTTGCGTTTCGACGACGAGATGACCCGTTACAGCCTGTACCGAAACTTTTTCGACCCGTATGCGCGCGAGTGGCAGGGCGGTAACAGTCGCTGGGACCTGATCGATGTGGTGCGTGCGGCGTATGCGTTGCGTCCCGATGGCATTGTCTGGCCGACGGACGAGGAAGGGCGAGTAACGCTCAAGCTCGAACGTCTTACCGCCGCCAATAGCATTGATCACGGCAATGCTCACGAGGCGCTGTCGGATGTCCGCGCTACCATCGCGCTGGCGCGGTTGATTCGCGAAAAGCAGCCGAAACTATATGACTGGCTGTTTCAGTTGCGCGGTAAACAAAAGGTGATGGATCAGATTCGGCTATTGCAGCCGATGGTGCATATCTCCGGGCGCTTTTCCGCGGCCCGAAGTTATGTCGGTGTAGTGCTGCCACTGGCCTGGCACCCGCGTAACAAGAACGCTTTGATTGTCTGTGACCTTCACCTGGACCCTCAGGGGCTGCTCGATCTGGATGCTGAAATCTTGCGGCAACGGTTGTATACCCGTCGCGATGACTTGGCCGAAGGCCAATTGCCGGTGCCGCTCAAGCTCATACACATCAACAAGTGCCCGGTGGTGGCACCGCTGTCGGTACTTCGCCCTGAAGACCAGCAACGGCTGGGTCTGGATATGGCGCTTTATCAGGCGCGCGCGCTGCGGCTAAGTGACGCACAGCAAGTTTGGCGAGATAAAGTCCAGGCCATTTATGCAAACGAAGATTTCTCCCCAAGCCAGGACCCTGAGCAACAGTTATACGATGGTTTTATCGGGGATCGAGACCGGCGTCTATGTGAACAAGTCAGAGCGGCCGACCCTGCGCAATTAGCGCAACAGCGATGGCCTTTCGATGATGAACGTTTGCCTGAATTATTGTTTCGATATCGCGCACGCAACTTCCCCGATACGTTGAGTTTTGAAGAGCAAGCGCACTGGCGAGTATTCTGTCAGCAACGTTTGTCAGATCCGGAGAAGGGGGCGCCAAATACGCTGGAAACTTTTGCGGATGCAGCAAACCAATTGGCGAGTACTGCTACGTCGTTTCAGCGAGAGGTGCTGGATGAGTGGCAGGATTATGTTCAGGGGTTACGCAAACGTTTAAATCTTTGAAAACGAAAATACCCGTGACCTGAATTGCGGGCATAAAAAAACGCCAGCAGCTGCTGGCGTTATTTTTTGTCACGGATAAGACTTTGACAAACTCTGCGGTTTAGCCCAGCAGAGTAGCCCAGCCTTCAACCACGTCACCGCCCCACTTGGCTTTCCACTCTTTCAGAGTTTTGTGGTTGCCACCTTTGGTTTCGATGACTTCGCCGTTGTGCGGGTTTTTGTATTGTTTAACTTTGCGAGCACGCTTGGTGCCAGTAGTTTTTACTGCGCCGCCGCGTGGAGCCTTGGTTTTAGACTCTGGGTCCAACAGCGCGATGATGTCGCGCAGGGACTTGGAGTATTCGCCCATCAGGGTGCGCAGTTTGCCTTCGAATTCCAGCTCGGTTTGCAGTTTGTCGTCTTGGGACAGGTTCTTCAAACGGGCTTGCAGCTCTTTGATAGCTTCTTCGGTGGCACGATATTCGTTGATCAAGGACATGAGGACTACCTTATGTTGGGCGCTGGATGGCAGGTGACAGTGCGGCAATAATAGTCAGGGTGTTTCATCAAGTAAACATTTAACCGGCGTTTATTTAATTTAGTTGTGATGAATAGGGCGCAAATCGCAGGTGTAGTTAAATAGTGTCATGCCTTCATCACGAATATTCACAATTGCGTGCTTGAAGATGGCTAAAAGATCTCCATCGCGCGGGTATCGGGTGCGGTGCAGAACCTGTGCCGCCGGCCTCCCTGCAAGGCGGGATGTCATGAGTACTGCAGTTTTGCTGCGCAATCGCTAGAATGGCGGCCTTTGCGAAGTTCTGGAGTTTGACCCTCATGCGCACTTTTCGGCTGGTGATTGCTTGCCCGGACCGCGTCGGCATCGTTGCTAAAGTCAGTAACTTTCTGGCGTCACATAACGGCTGGATCACTGAAGCGAGCCATCACTCGGACAATCTCAGTGGCTGGTTCTTCATGCGTCACGAAATTCGTGCCGACTCGCTGCCTTTCGGTATCGAAGCATTGCGCGAAGCGTTTGCACCGATTGCTGAAGAGTTCTCGATGAACTGGCGCATCACCGATACTGAGCAGAAAAAGCGCGTGGTCCTGATGGCCAGCCGCGAGTCTCACTGCCTCGCTGACTTGCTGCATCGCTGGCACAGCGATGAACTGGATTGCGAAATTTCTTGCGTGATTTCCAACCATGACGACTTGCGCAGCATGGTCGAGTGGCACGGTATTCCTTACTATCACGTACCGGTCAATCCGCAGGACAAAGAGCCGGCCTTTGCCGAAGTCTCGCGCCTGGTTAAACAGCACAGTGCCGAAGTGGTCGTACTTGCCCGTTACATGCAAATTCTGCCACCCGAGTTGTGCAGCGAATATGCCCACAAGGTGATCAACATTCACCACAGCTTCTTGCCATCGTTCGTCGGTGCCAAGCCCTATCACCAAGCCTCCTTGCGCGGCGTGAAGTTGATCGGCGCTACATGCCACTACGTGACCGAAGAACTGGACGCCGGTCCGATCATCGAGCAGGACGTGGTGCGCGTCAGTCACAGCGACAGCATCGAAGACATGGTGCGTTTCGGTCGCGACGTGGAGAAGATGGTATTGGCCCGTGGTCTGCGTTATCACCTGGAAGATCGGGTGCTGGTACACGGCAACAAAACCGTTGTGTTCTAACCACGACAATGATCGTTCCCACGCTCCGCGTGGGGATGCATCCTGTGACGCTCTGCGTCACGCTATGTAGAGCGAGAACATGACCATGGCCGATCCGCTGGACAAAGCCACTTCCAAGGCACCTGCCACGTTGGGCGAGGGATGTTTGAGTCGCTATGACCCGGCTGACATGAGCCCCGAAGACGGCACCGAGTTTCCCGGCGCCGCCGAATTGTGGGAGCAGTTGCAGCAAGAGCCCGACAGCCAGCCTAAGCCTGCTTGAACTTCATCAACTTCTTCAGCAACGGCCGCCCAAGCATCAACAAAAACACCGGCCCACCGACCACCAGATAGAAGTAATAAGTGACCGCCCGCCAAATCAGAATCGCCGCCGCTGCGGTAGATTTCCCCACCATCGGCGCCAGCAGCGCCGCCGAGGTCAATTCCGCCGCACCGGCACCGCCCGGCAGCAGGCTGAACTGCCCCGCACTCAGCGAAAGCATCTGGATCAGAAAACTCCAGGCCCACTGCAAATCCGCCCCCAGGCCGCGCAATGCCAGATACAGCACGCTATAGCGCAACAGCCAATGCACGCAGGTCAGTGCAAATACCGTAATCAGTGTCTGAAAGGGCAACTTCAGCGTGTCGGTAAACGCCGCCAGGAAGTGCAGGAGTTTTCGCGCCCAGCGCACACGCGTGGTGCTTTTGACATTGAGGCGAGCGAGCAACCGACCGCTCAGACGAATCAGTAATCGATGATAACGGGCGACCACCACACAACTGAGCAACCCGCCGAACATCGAAATGGCGCTGACGATCAGCAGCCACTCCATGCGTTCGCTCAGGTGCTGGAACAGCGCATAAATCAGAATCGCGATCAAGGCGCAGAGGAAAAACAGCAGATCACTCAGCTGATCCATGGCAAACACTGCGCTGCCCCGTGCCGGTCGCACGCCGTTGCGCGCCAGTAGCGCCATGATGGTCAACGGGCCGCCACTCCCGCCCGGTGTGGCGCAGTAGGCAAACTCGGCGGCCATCACCACCCCGAGGCTTTTTATCCGGCCGACCTTGTCGCGCTGATCGCCCAGCAACAGACGCAAACGCAGGGTGTTCACCACCCAGCACAGCAAGATCATGCCGAACATGATCACTAACCCTTTCAGCGGAAAGCTTTGCAGCCGCGACCATGTTTCGTTACCGCCCAGCAGCAACGGAATCAGCACCGCAGCGAGCAGCGCGACGAATAGCAAAATCCCCCGGTTCATGCGGCGCGACCGATAGAGTCGCTTTGCAGCGCTAGCCAGCGGACTTTGGTCATCGGCACGCGCCCCTCGTCGAGCAAGCGCTTGAGGGTTTGCAGCCAGTAAGTGCGCGAAAACTCATGGCGCATATCGACCGGGTGCAGGCCCAGACGAATCACCGGCGCTTGCCGCCAGCGCTGTTCGCGCTGATTGCTGAGCAGTTTCGACAAGCCCCGGCGCCAGGCACTGCGTGCGCTCCAGACCAGTCCCGGTGCATCAATCGCGGTGAAATCCGGCAGACGATAGAGATGTTGCGGGTCGCTGGTGTAGCTCAGAGGTAACTGGCGCAAGGCTTGGCGGGTGCCTTCGCTCATCAGCCAGGCCGGAGCGACGAAGCCCTCCAGCGGCCAGTTGTAACGGTGAAACACCTCGATGCCGGCGCGCAGGCGGGCGAGGGCGGCGTCCTGAGACAAGTTGTAAAACTCGCCTTCGCGGGTGTAAATCCGGCGCATGAACCAGTCTCTGGGAGTGTGGGGAGCGGGCGCTTCATCGCAATGAAAATAGCCGTGCAACGCCAGTTCGTCGCCCCGGGCAATACGGCTGGTGAGCAAACGGCGAAATCCCGGGTGGGCGTCCAGGTCGTTGTGCTTGTGAAAGTCCGGGACCACCAGCCAGGTCATCGGGACCTCGCCCAAGGCGTCGACGGCGTCGACAAAGGGTTGGTAATCGGCCCAGGTTTGCGGGGCGACGTCGTGCAACACCAGTAGCAGGCTGTGCGCGTTCATGGGCTCAACCATTGGCTGCCTGCGGCCAGTGGCTGCCGAGCACGGCGTGATAGTGGCCCAACAAGCTGTTGACCACCGTGTCCCAGGCATAGTGCTGCTCGACATGGCTTCGGGCCTGTTTGCCCAACACAGCGCTGCCCGAACTGAACAGTTCACGTACGGCGTTGGCCATCGCCAATGGATTGTTCGGCGCACAGAGCAGGCCGCATTGATCGGTAACGATTTCTTGAAAAGCCCCGGCCGCCACGGCCACCACCGGGATGCCACTGGCCATGGCTTCGAGGATCACCAGCCCGAAGGTTTCCTGGTCGCCGGCATGCAGCAGTGCGTCGGCGCTGGCCATCAGTCGTGCGACTTGTGTCGCCGGGCAAAACTCATCGACGACGGTGACATTGTCCGGCACCACGGCGGGCATCGACGAACCCACCAGCAACAAGTGATAGCGCCGCCCCAGGTGTTTCATACAGTCGAGCAGCACCGGCAGGTTTTTTTCCTTGGAACCGCGCCCCGCAAAGATCAGCAGGTGAGTGTTTTCA
The DNA here is from genome assembly GCF_008369325.1 of Pseudomonas sp. ANT_H12B. GTDB lineage: Bacteria > Pseudomonadota > Gammaproteobacteria > Pseudomonadales > Pseudomonadaceae > Aquipseudomonas. The sequence continues at coordinate 47,548 of NZ_VOBI01000005.1, forward strand.
TCGATGCCCAATTCGGCCCGCAGGCCGGGGTCTCGTGCATTGGGATTGAAGGTTTGCAGGTCGACGCCCAAGGGTTGGACGAAAACGTTCTTCACCCCCAGACCGATCAGTTTGTCGGCCATGACCTGGCTCGGCGCCAGAACCCGGTCGAAGTTGCCATAGAGCTTGCTGACATACGCTTCGACGTTGGTTGTGACCCAGTTGCCCATGCGATTGCTGACCAGCAGTGGCAGGTCCGAGTGATAAAAGCCAATCACGGGCACATCAAGTTGCCGCCGTGCGTCCAGAGCCGCCCAAGCCGTGAGGTAAGGGTCGCCGACCTCGATCAGGTCTGGCTGCAAAACCTGCAGGACATTGCGCCAGGGCGCGAGACGGAGGGGGAAGCGATAACCCTTGCCGAAGGGCAGGGCGGGAGCTGGTACGGTGTAAACGCCATCCTGCTCACTTAAGGTCGACCCAGGAATCAACAGGCTATGGCGAATGCCTGGCTTGATACCCAGGCGACGGTGTTTTGCATCCAGATAAGTGCGCACGCCACCGCTGGCAGGGGCGTAGAACATGGTTATGTCAGCGATATGCACGATGAACATTCCTCCCGTCCGTTGTTCTCCCTTGGTTGACCTTTATGAAGGATAGATGTTCGGTTGGGGTTTTGTTGCGGGGCTCAGTGAGGTTTTGCGGTGTTTGAGCGGCCGCTATCGCGAGCAAGCTCGCTCGCGATGGGGCCTTATCAGGCGCTAGATACGGAAACTGCCTACTAACTGTTTAAGGCGCGCCGCCTGTTGCTCAAGATCCGAACACGCCCGCAACGTCGATTGCAGGTTTTCCACACCTTCCTGATTCAGCGTATTGATCTCGGTAATGTCGACGTTGATCGACTCAACCACCGCATGCTGTTCTTCGGTCGCGGTCGCCACCGACTGGTTCATGCCGTCGATTTCACCGATGCGCAAGGTCACGCTGTTCAAACGTTCGCCGGCCAGGTTGGCGATTTCCACGCTGTCCTGGCTGTGACGCTGGCTCTCGCTCATGGTGCTGACGGATTCACGGGCGCCGACTTGCAGTTCCTCGATCATGGTCTGCACCTGTTGCGCCGATTCCTGAGTGCGGTGCGCCAGGTTGCGAACCTCGTCTGCAACCACCGCAAAACCGCGACCGGCTTCACCGGCACGGGCCGCTTCGATGGCTGCGTTGAGCGCCAGCAGGTTGGTTTGCTGGGAGATGCTGGTGATCACTTCGAGAATCTGTCCGATGTTCACGGTTTTGCTGTTCAGCGATTCGATGTTGGTACTCGAGGCGCTGAGCATGCTCGACAGCTGATTCATCGCGACAATGCTGCGATCCACCACTTGCTGGCCATCTTCGGCCAGGCTGCGGGCGTCACTGGCTTGACTCGACGCCTGAGCAGCGTTCCGGGCGATTTCCTGGGCGGCGGCCCCGAGCTGATTGATCGCCGCGGCGACGCTACTGGTACGCGAAGCCTGATGGTCGGAGTTGATCATCGATGAGTTCGAGGCGGCTACCACGCGCAATGCCACTTCGTTGACTTGCCCGGTGGCCGAGGACACTTCACGGATCGATCCGTGAATACGCTCCACGAAGCGGTTGAACGCGGTGCCGAGGATGCCGAATTCGTCGTTGTTCTGGATGGTCAGGCGTTTGGTCAGGTCGCCTTCACCGTCAGCGATGTCTGCCATGGCGCGGGTCATGACGTGCAACGGTTGGATCAGAATGCGGATCAGCATGCCCAACAACGCGATGATGATCGCCACGGCAATCACTGTCGCAACGACCGCCGAGGCGCGGAATTCGCTGAGCATCGAGAAGGCTTTGTCTTTGTCCACCGACAGACCGATGTACCAGTTGACCGACGGCAGGCCTTTGATCGGGGAGAAGGTGACGATACGGGTCTTGCCATCGACGTCCACTTCACTGAAGTCGCTGCTGATGCGCGGAGTATTTTTCGGGTACGCCTCGCTCAGGGACTTCATCACCAGGGCTTTGTCCGGGTGCACAAGAATCTTGCCGTCGGCGCTGACCAGAAAGGCATAGCCCATGCCGTCGAAGTCACGGGCGCTGAGGGTGTCGATCAGGGTTTGCAGGCTCAGGTCGCCGCCCACGACGCCAACGCTTTGCCCGGCTTTTTTCGAGGCGGTGGCGATGGAAATGATGGTCTGGCCGGTGGCCGCATCAATGTAGGGTTCGGTCAGGGTGGCGGTGCTGCTGCTTTCGGCGCCTTTGTACCATGGGCGCACTCGTGGATCGAAGCCGGCTGGCATTTTGGCGTCGGGACGAATTGTGAAGCTGCCACTGGCATCACCCAGGTAGGACGCCATGAAGGTCGACGTCAGGGCTTTCTGCTCAAGCAGACTGGCGATGGTGGCCGGTTCCGGGTTGATGGCGATGTTCTGGGCAAGGTTGTCGATCAGCAGAATACGGCCGACCAACCAGGTCTGGATGTTGCTGGCGGTGACATCGCCCATCTCATTGAGGTAGTTGTCCAGGTCCTGGCGAATCGCGTTGCGCTGTAAATAGTCGTTGTACAGAGTGAACGAGGCGAAGGCGGCGACGACGATGAGGGCGGCGGCAAGCAAAATTTTATGGCTGAAGCGCAGATTTTTGTTCATGGCTTGGGGTTCCGCTAAGGTCTTAATGTCCTGAACGTGCTTTTATAAAGGCACGCTAAATGGGCAGTGTTGAAAACAAGCTGATATTTCCATCCTTTCCTTAGGGAATTACCGACGCTGATTTCTGTGTAGTCTCGGTCTTTGTATCGGCCGTGCAGGATCAAAGATTAACCATGGGTGACCAAATGCCTGACTCATCGCAACTCGTTATCGGCGCCGACCTTTCCGGCCAGCCCATCGCCCAGGCCATGCGCCTGGCAAACCGCCACGGGCTGGTCGCTGGTGCCACCGGGACCGGTAAAACCGTCACGTTGCAGCGCCTCGCCGAAGCCTTCAGCGATGCCGGCGTGGCGGTGTTTGCGGCAGATATCAAAGGTGACCTGTGCGGTCTGGGTGCTGCCGGCGACCCTCAAGGCAAGGTCGCCGAGCGGATCGCCGGGATGCCCTGGCTGAACCACAAACCTCAGGCGTATCCGGTAACGCTGTGGGACATTCACGGTCAATCCGGTCATCCATTGCGCACAACCTTGAGCGAAATGGGGCCGTTATTGATTGGCGCCTTGTTGGAGTTGACCGACAGTCAGCAGTCGGCGCTGTATGCCGCGTTCAAGGTTGCGGACCGCGAAGGGTTGCTGTTGCTGGATTTGAAGGACCTGAAGGCGCTGCTCAATCACCTGCGTGACCACCCCGAATTGCTGGGTGATGACGCCGCGCTGATGACCACCGGTTCCAGTCAGGCGCTTTTGCGACGCCTGGCGACCCTGGAGCAGCAAGGCGCCGAAGCACTGTTCGGTGAGCCGGCGCTGCAACTCGAAGACATTCTGCAGCCGACCGCTGATGGCCGCGGGCGCATTCACTTGCTCGATGCCAGCCGTCTGGTTCACGAAGCGCCGAAGGTCTACGCGACGTTCCTGCTGTGGCTGCTGGCCGAACTGTTCGAGCAACTGCCGGAGCGCGGCGATGCGGAAAAACCGCTGCTGGCGCTGTTTTTCGACGAAGCACATTTATTGTTTGCCGATACGCCCAAGGCGTTGCAGGAGCGTCTGGAGCAAGTGGTGCGGCTGATTCGCTCGAAAGGCGTGGGCGTGTATTTCGTCACCCAATCGCCGGGCGACTTGCCGGATGATGTGCTGGCTCAGTTGGGCCTGCGTATCCAGCATGGGTTGCGCGCGTTCACCGCCAAGGAGCAGAAATCCCTGCGGGCGGTGGCCGAGGGCTTCCGGCCGAACCCGGCGTTCGATGCCTTGTCGGTGTTGACCGAGCTTGGGATTGGCGAGGCGCTGGTCGGCACCTTGCAGGACAAGGGCACGCCGGGGATGGTCCAGCGTGTTTTGGTCGCACCGCCGCAATCGCGGATCGGGCCGTTGACCGAAACCGAGCGCACCGTGCTGATTGCCGGTTCGCCGTTCAAGGGGCGCTATGACAAACCCGTTGATCGCGAATCGGCTTATGAAGTGTTGATGGGACGCAAAGGGTTGGCGCCAGAGCCTGACGCTGTTCCGGGCAAATCGGCAGCCGAAGAGCCAAGCTTCACCGACAAGGCCGGGGAACTCCTCGGCACCGCGGCGGGGCAGGCACTGAAATCGGCGATGCGACAGGCGGCCAATCAATTGGGCCGACAGTTGGTACGCGGGTTGATGGGCTCATTGCTCGGCGGCAGCAAACGCCGCTGATTCATTGATCGTTCCCACGCAGAGCGTGGGAACGATCGGTAAAGAAGGAGTCAGGTTTTGGGTTTGGCGTGCGCCGCAAGGCGTTCCAGCGCCGCCCGCAGATTCGGATCGCTGATCCCGTCGGCCGTGGCCTGAATGGTCGCGCCCGCATCGGTCGACAGACTAATGGTATGCCCCGCCGCGCCTTGCTGAACCGTGGGTGGTTGAACCTTGAACAAAATCCGCGTCAAACTGGCGAACTCATCAAACATCTGCAACTGGCGTTGCAGACGTTTTTGCTGGTAACGCAAGCGGGTGGCCCAATGACCGTCGGTGACGATCAGCAATAAGCTGCCTTCGCGCCACGATGCCACATGGCAATGCTCGCGGGCGGCAGGCTGCAATTGGCTTTCCACCAGGCGTTGTAAATGACCCAGGCGTTGAGCGTGGCCGAAGATGGCTTTCAGTGGTTTGGCTTCGCGAAGCAGAACGGCGGGTGCTCTGGCCGTAAGAGGGCGAAATGCCATGATCAGACACCTGAAGTAACAGAGCCGCCATGGTAGCAGAAAGCACCGGGTGCACCCGACCCATTGCTTTGCGAGCGCTTTGCCCATTAAATCAACAAGTAACTTCTGCCGTGAATGGCTTGAAGTTGAGCAAAAAGCCCTTATTTTAAGAGAGCCCCGTCACAGCGCTGTGCCAGCATCGTGGAATAACGCCACTTTCCTCACCATCGTTTCCGGGTAGAATGCTCGTTCGCATGCGGCCATGAGGGCTGCACGGGCGACTCACGGGGCCGCCCTCCATCCCTTTAGTGTGGAAGATCCTGCCGATATGTTTGCGCCTTTGTTAAAGAAACTTTTTGGAAGCAAGAACGAGCGTGAAGTCAAACGCATGCTCAAGACGGTGCAACTCGTCAATGCCTTCGAAGAGCAAATGGTAGCCCTTTCGGACGATCAATTGCGTGCCAAGACAGATGAGTTCAAGGCCCGCATCGCCAAAGGGGAAACCCTCGACAAACTGCTGCCAGAAGCCTTTGCGGTCGCCCGCGAAGCCGGTAAGCGCGTCATGGGTATGCGCCACTTCGACGTCCAACTGATCGGCGGCATGACCTTGCATGAAGGCCAGATCGCGGAAATGCGTACCGGTGAAGGCAAGACCCTGGTGGCAACACTGGGCGTTTACCTCAACGCGCTGTCCGGCAAGGGTGTGCACGTTGTGACGGTGAACGACTACCTGGCCCGTCGTGACGCCAACTGGATGCGTCCGCTCTACGAATTCCTCGGAATGTCGGTCGGTGTTGTCACCCCGTTCCAGCCGCCGGAAGAGAAACGTCTGGCTTACGCTGCCGACATTACCTACGGCACCAACAACGAATTCGGTTTTGACTACCTGCGCGACAACATGGCGTTCAGCATGGAAGAAAAATTCCAGCGCGAACTCAACTTTGCCGTGATCGACGAAGTCGACTCCATCCTCATCGACGAAGCCCGTACCCCGCTGATCATTTCCGGTCAGGCCGAGGACAGCTCCAAGCTGTACATCGAGATCAACAAACTGATCCCGCAGCTCGAGTTGCACATCGAAGAAGTTGAAGGCGAAGTCACCAAGGCCGGCCACTACACCGTCGACGAGAAGACCCGTCAGGTCGAACTCAACGAAGCCGGTCACCAGTTCATCGAAGACATGCTGACCCGCGTTGGCCTGCTGGCTGAAGGCGAGAGCCTGTACTCGGCGCACAACCTCGGTCTGCTGACCCACGTTTATGCCGGTCTGCGTGCTCATAAACTGTTCAATCGCAACATCGAATACATCGTGCAGGACGGTCAGGTCGTTCTGGTCGACGAACACACCGGTCGTACCATGCCGGGTCGTCGTCTGTCCGAAGGCCTGCACCAGGCCATCGAAGCCAAGGAAAACCTGAACATCCAGGCCGAAAGCCAGACCCTGGCCTCGACCACCTTCCAGAACTACTTCCGTCTGTACAACAAACTGTCCGGCATGACCGGTACGGCCGACACCGAAGCGTTCGAATTCCACCAGATCTACGGTCTGTCGGTGATGGTTATCCCGCCGAACAAACCGCTGGCGCGTAAAGACTACAACGACCTGGTGTTCCTGACCGCCGAAGAGAAATACGCGGCGATCATCAACGACATCAAGGAATGCATGACCCAGGGCCGTCCGGTGCTGGTGGGTACTGCAACCATTGAAACGTCCGAACACATGTCTGGCCTGCTTGTGAAAGAAGGCATCGAACACAAGGTTCTGAACGCCAAGTTCCACGAAAAAGAAGCCGAGATCATTGCTCAGGCCGGTCGTCCAGGCGCACTGACCATCGCCACCAACATGGCCGGTCGTGGTACTGACATCCTGTTGGGCGGCAACTGGGAAGTGGAAGTTGCAACCCTGGAAGACCCGACTCCTGAGCAGATTGCCCAGATCAAGGCCGACTGGCAGAAACGTCACCAGCAAGTGCTCGAATCGGGCGGTTTACAGGTGATTGCTTCCGAGCGTCACGAATCGCGTCGTATCGACAACCAGCTGCGTGGTCGTGCCGGTCGTCAGGGTGACGCCGGTTCCAGCCGTTTCTACCTGTCGCTGGAAGACAGCCTGATGCGCATCTTCGCCTCTGATCGAGTGAAGAACTTCATGAAGGCCCTGGGCATGCAGCCTGGCGAAGCGATCGAGCACCGCATGGTGACCAACGCCATCGAGAAGGCTCAGCGCAAGGTTGAAGGCCGTAACTTCGACATTCGCAAGCAACTGCTTGAGTTCGACGACGTCAACAACGAACAACGTAAAGTGATCTATCACATGCGTAACAGTTTGTTGGCCGCCGACAACATCGGTGAAACCATCGCCGACTTCCGTCAGGACGTGCTCAACGCAACGGTCAGCGCTCACATTCCTCCGCAATCGCTGCCTGAGCAGTGGGACGTGGCTGGTCTGGAAGCGGCGTTGCAGAGCGACTTCGGTGTGGCGCTGCCGATCCAGAAATGGCTCGACGAAGACGACCACCTGTACGAAGAAACCCTGCGCGATAAGCTGATGGCCGAGCTGCTGGCCGCCTACAACGAGAAAGAAGAGCAGGCGAGCGCCGAAGCGCTGCGCACCTTCGAGAAGCAAATCGTTCTGCGTGTACTCGACGACCTGTGGAAAGACCACCTGTCGACCATGGATCACCTGCGTCACGGCATCCACTTGCGTGGTTATGCGCAGAAGAACCCGAAGCAAGAGTACAAGCGCGAGTCGTTCACGCTGTTCTCCGAGCTGCTGGATTCGATCAAGCGCGATTCGATCCGTGTGCTGTCCCACGTACAGGTACGCCGCGAAGATCCGATCGAAGAAGAGCAACGCCTGCGTCAGGAAGCCGAAGCACTGGCTGCGCGCATGCAGTTTCAGCACGACGAAGCACCGGGTCTCGAGCAACCGGAACTGCGGGGTGAAGAGGTCGATGTTGCCCTCGCCACCGCACCGGTACGCAATGAACAGAAGCTGGGCCGTAACGAACTTTGCTACTGCGGTTCGGGCAAGAAGTTCAAGCATTGCCACGGGCAGATCCAGTAAAACCCGTTTCATACGCTGAAATACCCGCGCCGCGACCGGCTTATGCCGTCGCGGCGTTTTGCCATTTAAACCACCGTGCCACGTTAAAAAAACGAGGTGATGACGGTGCAGACATCATTTTTTAAGGAGCGCATTCATGGCTGTTGGTCTTGGTCCTTTGCCAACGTTGCACCCGGTTGCCGGTTTTGAACTCGGTATCGCCTCGGCCGGTATCAAGCGCCCGGGGCGCAAGGATGTCGTGGTCATGCGCTGTGCCGAAGGTTCCACGGTGGCTGGCGTGTTCACCCTTAACGCCTTTTGCGCCGCTCCCGTTATCCTGGCCAAACAGCGCGTGCAAGGCCCGGTGCGTTACCTGTTGACCAACACCGGCAATGCCAACGCAGGCACCGGCGAGCCAGGTCTGGCTGCCGCTGAACGCACCTGCGCCAAGCTGGCTGAACTGACGGGTGTCGACGCCAGCCTGGTGCTGCCGTACTCCACGGGTGTAATCGGCGAGCCGCTGCCGGTCGAAAAAATCGAAGGCGCGTTGCAAGCCGCCCTCGACGACCTGTCGGTCAATAATTGGGAAGCGGCCGCCATTGGCATCATGACCACCGACACCCTGCCCAAGGGTGCCAGCCGCCAGTTCCAGCATGACGGCGTGACCATCACCGTCACCGGGATCAGCAAAGGCGCGGGCATGATCCGCCCGAACATGGCGACCATGCTCGGCTACATCGCCACCGACGCCAAGGTCTCCCGCGAGGTGCTGCAAAACCTGCTGCTGGACGGTGCGAACAAGTCGTTCAACCGCATCACCATCGACGGCGACACTTCGACCAACGACTGCTGCATGCTCATCGCCACCGGTCAGGCTGCCTTGCCGCAAATCACTGAAGCCAGCGGTGATTTGTTCGCCAAGCTGAAACAGGCTGTGTTTGAAGTGTGCATGGACGTGGCTCAGGCCATCGTTCGTGACGGCGAAGGCGCGACCAAATTCGTGACTGTTGAAGTCAATGGCGGCGGCAATCACCAGGAATGCCTGGACGTCGGTTACACCGTGGCTCACTCGCCGCTGATCAAAACCGCACTGTTCGCCTCCGACCCGAACTGGGGCCGTATTCTGGCTGCCGTCGGCCGTGCCGGCGTACCAAACCTGGACGTGAGCAAGATCGACGTGTTCCTCGGCGAGGTGTGCATCGCCAGCCGTGGCGCTCGCGCCGCGACTTATACCGAAGCTCAGGGCGCGGCCGTGATGCAGCAGGAAGAAATCACCATCCGTATCGAATTGGGCCGCGGCGATTGCAGCGAAACCATCTGGACCACCGACCTGTCCCACGAATACGTGAAGATCAACGCCGAGTACCGCACGTAATCAACCGTTAGACCGAGTCGCTGCATTCGCGAGCAGGCTCGCTCCCACAGGGGAACTTCAGTGAACACAAGTTTTGTGTATTGCTGGATCAAATGTGGGAGCGAGCCTGCTCGCGAAGGCGGACTGCCAGTCACCACTCAGACTGGATTGTTTACTTCATCAAAAAGGTCCCGAACATGAGCCTGCACCTGATCATCGGCGACAAACTGATTTCCTCCTGGTCCCTGCGCGGCGCGTTGGCCCTCGACCTGGCTGGCGCCCCTTACACCGAAGAACTGATCAAACTGAACCAGCCGGATACGCGCGAGCGTCTGCTCAAGCACTCGCCGACTGCGAAAGTCCCGCTGCTGAAAACCGGACACGGCACCATCGCCGACTCCCTGGCGATAGCCGAGTACCTGGCTGAGCAGTTTCCGAACGCCGGCCTCTGGCCCAAAGACATTGCCGCCCGTGCCCAGGCGCGTTCGGCCTGTGCGCAGATGCACGCCGGATTCTTCGCCATGCGCGGCAACATGCCGTTCGATTTGAGTCACGATGCCCCGCTGTCGCCGACACCGGCAGACGTCCAGGCAGACATTGAGCGTATGTCGGCGCTGTGGGCCGAATGCCGCGCCGCTGCGGTCGAAACCGGCCCGTTCCTGTTTGGCGGCGCGAGCCTGGCCGATGCGTTTTTCGCTCCGATCGCAGTACGCCTGCGCACGTATCAGGTGAAGCTGTCCGCGGCGGACGAGGCTTACGTCGAAACCATCTACCAATGGCCGGCCTTCAAGGCTTGGCAGAAGGCAGGTCTGGAGGAGGTTGGGCAGTGAAACGAGTACATGTAGCCGCCGCTGTTATCCGTGACAGTGCTGGCAAGATCCTTATCGCCCGCCGTGCCGACACTCAGCATCAGGGTGGCTTGTGGGAGTTTCCCGGTGGCAAGGTCGAGGACAACGAGTCCGTCGAAACCGCCCTGGCTCGCGAGCTTCACGAAGAATTGGGCATAGTGGTCAACGCGGCGCGCCCGTTGATCAAGGTCCGCCATGATTACCCGGACAAACAGGTGTTACTGGATGTCTGGGAAGTCTCGGCGTTTACCGGTGAGCCTCACGGTGCGGAAGGCCAACCGTTGGAATGGGTGGCACCGCGTGATCTGCTGAACTACGAGTTCCCGGCAGCCAACCAGCCGATCGTCGCGGCGGCACGCTTGTCCGCGCAGTACCTGATTACCCCGGAAGATCTGGAAACCCCGGCCCTGCTGCGCGGTATTCAGAAAGCCATCGCTGGCGGTATCAAGCTGATCCAGCTGCGGGCGCCCAACGGTTACGACCCAAAATACCGCGATCTGGCGGTGGATGCGGCGGGGCTGTGTGCTGGCAAGGCGCAGTTGATGATCAAGGGGCCGTTCGAGTGGCTGGGTGATTTCCCGTCCGCCGGTTGGCACATCACCTCCGCGCAACTGCGCAAGTACGCGGCGGCTGGTCGCCCGCTGCCAGCGTCGCGCTGGTTGGCGGCGTCCTGTCATAACGCTGAAGAACTGGCGTTGGCCGAGCAGATGGGCGTGGATTTTGTGACCTTGTCGCCCGTGCAGCCAACCCTGACTCATCCGGGGGCTGAGCCGTTGGGTTGGGAGCAGGCGTCGGCGTTGATCGAAGGTTTCAGCAAGCCGGTATTCTTGCTCGGTGGCGTTGGCCCGGCGGATCTTCAGAAAGCCTGGGAAGCAGGTGCACAGGGTGTGGCGGGGATTCGGGCGTTTTGGCCTGAGGCGTAGCACCCGATCGTTCTCACGCTCTGCGTGGGAATACCTCAACGGACGCTCCGCGTTCGGCTCTCGATGGGACGCAGAGCGTCCCGGGTTGCATTACCACGTGGAGCGCGGGAACGATCAGTGAGAGGGTTTTGCTGCTGGCTGCCACAATATTTCGGCAACTCCTTGTCGCTTGGCAATCAACCTCGCCACCACAAACAACAAGTCCGACAACCGATTGATATACGCCAGGCCGACCCCGGCCAACGGTTCGATCGCATTCAACTGCTGACACCGCCGCTCGGCACTGCGCGCCAGGCTTCTGCATACGTGGGCCTGGGCAATCAGCGCCGAGCCACCCGGCAGAATGAAATTCTCCAGCGGCCCCAGCTCTTCATTCCACACATCGATGACCGCTTCCAGGCGTTCGATTTCTGCCGCATTCAGCGCCTGATATACCGGCATCGCCAACTCGCCGCCCAGATCAAACAATCGGTGCTGGCAGGGCGCCAATACCTCGATCACTTCGTTCAAGCCCGGATACGCAGCACTTTCCGCCGCCAGCCCGGCCAACAACACGCCCACCTGGCTGTTCAACGTATCGACCTCGCCGATTGCCTCGATCCGTGGATGGTCCTTGGGCACGCGGCGGCCGTCGCCCAACCCGGTTTCGCCTTTGTCGCCGGTGCGGGTGTAAATCTTCGACAAGCGAAAGCCCATGGTTACCTCGATAGCTGATTGAGTTCTTGAGAGACGAGCGGGGTGCTCGCCAAGGGCAGGCGCAAGGTGAAACACGTGCCTTGGCCCAGGGTCGATTGCACTTCCATCTGACCCTTGTGGTTGTTGGTGATGATGAAATACGAGACCGACAAGCCAAGGCCGGTGCCCTGACCGATTTCCTTGGTGGTGAAGAACGGCTCGAACGTGCGTTTTCGCACGTTCTCGCTCATGCCGATACCGTTGTCCTCGACCTGGATTTCCGCCCAGGGCGGATTCAGTTTGGTGCGCAGAATGATCCGCCCAGGCTCCCGGTCGTCCTCGCGCTGGTGAATCGCCTGAGCGGCGTTTTTCAACAAATTGAGTAGCACCTGTTCCAGTTCGTTGGCGGTGCCAGGCACGGGGCCGAGTGCCGGATCGAACTGGCGGATGATCGCCTGGCCCTTGAAGTCGAAGCCGATGGTCAGGTCGAAGTCGTTACCGGCGATTTCCACGGCTTGATCGATCAGTGCCGGTAGGTCGCACGGGGCCATTTGCCGGGTACTGCGGCGACTGAAGCTCAGCATATGGGTGACGATTTTCGCAGCCCGAGCGCCAGCCTGTTGAATGCCATCGAGCAACTGCGGCACTTCGCGCGCTTGCAAGTACTGGTTGACCGTCGAAAGCTCGATCCCGACGTGTTCAGCCTGTTCAAGGTTCTTTGGCAGCTCGGGGGACAGACGCCGTCGAATGTTCTGCACGTTGTGCAGGATGGCACCCAGCGGGTTGTTGATTTCGTGGGCCATGCCGGCGGCGAGGCCACCGACCGAGAGCATTTTTTCCGACTGCACCATCATCTCTTCCAGGGACAGTCGCTGGGTAATGTCATCGATCCGGATCACCACGCCACGCCCCGCGCCGCCCATCAAGGGATAGAAGGTCAGGGCGTAGTGCTTGGGTTCGTCGTCCTTGAGCCAGGTCACGCGCTCAATCTTGGCCACCGTGTGCTGCTCGACGGTTTGCTTGAGCTGCGGCAGAAACGGCTTGAGCGGTTCGAAGGCGAGGAAGATCGGTTGGTTCAGGGCTTCGTCCAGCCGCGTTCCGGACAGGGCGCTGGCCTCCTGATTCCACTGCGTCACGTAGAGTTGCTCGTCGAGGGCGATCAGCGCAGACGGCATGGAATCGATAATGCTGTTGAGGTAGTTCTGGAACCCGGTGAGTTTCTTCTCGATCTTGCTCCGCACCTGGACTTCGAGTTCCAGCTTGCGGTTGGTATGGCGGGTTTCTTCGGCCAAACCCTGGGCCTGGTCATAAGCTGCCTGGGAATCGTCACGGGCCCGTTTGAGTTGCTGCTCCCGGGCCTCGATGCGCGAGAGCATGGTGTTGAATGCTTCTGCCAGACTGCCGATTTCGTCGTGGTTGCCGCGTGAGGCACGCAAGGCGTAGTTCTCTTCCCGGGTCACTTGCCGGGACAACTCTTCCAGCTGATGGATCGGCCGCGTGATCAGCCGTTTGATCTGCCGGGCGATTACCAGCCACAACAGCACACTGAAGATCAGAATCCCGAGGCTGGCGGTCAGGGTCCCGGTGTAGAACGCCATCGGCAGTTCGCTGCTGGCCACCAGTAACAAGTGGCCAGGGTCGGTACCCGGACGTGGCAGGGTGATCACTTGATTGGTGCGAAACTCGGTGGCCTGCCAGGATTCGATGTGACGGAATCGCTCTGGCAGCTTGAGTTTGTCGCCATGCTGCAACTGCGCCAGACGCTCGCCCTTGCCGTCATACAGGGCTGCCGCACGCAGCGGTGAATAGCTGTTGAGCTCATTGAGCAGGCGTTCGGCGTTTTGTGGGGACTTCAGGGCGTCGGACACCAGGCTCGGGTTGGACACCAGGCGGCCAATGGTCTGCAAGGCCTGGGGTGCCATACTTTCCTGGGAAATGTAGTACGCGGCGCTGATAAAGGTCAGGTTGGCGACCAGCAGAACGGTGGTCAACAGCACCAGCAGGGCGGCCAGCAGTTTCTGGCCGACCGGAAGGTTTTCAAGGCGCTGGCGCAATGGCATCAGGTTCATCGCAGAAAAGGAACACGTGGCCAGCGTAGCCGCTGCTCAGTCGCTGGGCAATCCAAGGCTGTGCAGATGGGTGATCAACCTTTGCTCAAGTTGATTGAGGTGGGGTAGGTTCAACTGATGCCTCGCGGCGACTTTGCAGGCATGACCCAATAGATAGCTGATCTCGGTCCGGCGCTGGTTCGCGACGTCCTGGTACATCGAAGAGTAGTTGGCGGAGGTCGCGTGAATCACCCGTTCAACTTCCTGTTGAAGGTTCTCGGCAGCTGCTGGCTGACCGCAACGTTCAAGCAATTCGGACAGCTCGACGCAGAGGGTGGCGACTTCGCAATGATGCTCCTGTAAACCGCCGTTACGGCAATCGTGCAGCACCGTCAGCGGATTGATCGCACAGTTGAGCGCCAGTTTTCGCCACAACCTTGTCAGAATGTCGGTGCTCCACTCGTGGGGAATACCGGCGGCGCTCAAGTCCTCCAGCCAGATCGGCGCCACGGGATGCCCGGCATCCCCCAGCCAGGTGTAACCGTGGCCGGCGAACACTACACGCCAGTCACCTTCGCGAAACGCGCCTTCGGTGCTCGACGCGCTAATGCAGCGCGCTTGCGGAACCTGCGCCGCCACGCCGTCCTGACTGCCAAGACCGTTCTGCAGCAGGATCAACTCGGCGTTGGGGCCCAAGCGCGGCGCCAGTCGGGCCACGGCTTGCTCGGCATCGTAGGCTTTGCAGGCCACCAGCAGACGGTTGATCGGCTCGCTGCTATCGGCGGTCTCGCCGGGGATATCGTAGGTTTTTGCTTCGCCGTGCTCCACCAGCGTCAGGCCGCCCGCCGCCTGATAAGCCTGTAAGCGCGCAGCATCGCGCACGATCAACCGGACTGGCGAACCGGCCCGTGCCAGGCGAGTGGCCCATAAAGTGCCGAGACTGCCGGCGCCCAGAACATGCCAGGTAGTGGACATCAGCTTTTTGCTCTGTTTGACGCGCGCATGGGAGGCTCGCAGTGAATGATGGGAAAGACCCGTTATAATCAGCGCGGATTTTAACCGCAAGCCAGGCGTGCTCCATCGTGATAGAGCGCGCCCTTTTATTGGAGAGATTACATGCCGTCGTTCGACGTGGTATCCGAACTGGACAAACACGAAGTCACCAACGCGGTCGAGAACGCCGTCAAGGAACTCGATCGTCGTTATGACCTGAAAGGCAAGGGCACCTTCGAGTTCAAGGAAAAGGACCTGACCGTCAACCTGACTGCTGAAGCCGATTTCCAGCTCGAAGCGATGATTGAGATCCTCAAGCTGGCCCTGGTCAAGCGCAAAATCGACGTGCAGTGCCTTGAAGTCAAGGATGCCTATGCGTCGGGCAAGCTGATGAAACAGGAAGCGGTCCTCAAGGAAGGGATCGACAAAGAGCTGGCGAAGAAAATCGTCGCGCACGTCAAAGACGCCAAGCTCAAGGTCCAGGCTGCCATTCAGGGTGAGCAGGTGCGCATTACCGGCAAGAAGCGTGACGATTTGCAGGACGCCATTGCTGCCCTGCGCGCTAAAACCTTCGATATGCCATTGCAGTTCAATAACTTCCGCGACTGACCTGTCAGAAACGGGAACCTCTTGGCGTTTTCGGCGTCCGAGGCCCAAGCAACGGCAGAAACGATTGATTCCAGATAGGGTCGGTCTTTTCTGCCGCTTATATTTTTGCGTGCCGGGTAGCCGGAAATCAGGAGAAACGTAGATGGATTTGAATGCTGAAGTAGACAATCTGGTCAAGGCGTCTCAAGCCTGGATTCCGATGATCATGGAATATGGCAGCCGTGTATTGCTGGCAGTGATCACCCTGGGCATCGGCTGGTGGCTGATCAACAAAGTGACGCAAAAACTCGGCGGCCTGCTGGCGTTGCGTAACGCGGACATGGCGCTGCAGGGGTTTATCAGCAGCCTGGCGAACATCATTCTCAAGGTTCTGTTGATCGTCAGCGTGGCATCGATGATCGGTGTGGAGACCACTTCGTTCGTCGCCGCCATCGGTGCGGCCGGCCTGGCCATCGGTCTGGCGTTGCAGGGCAGCCTGGCGAACTTTGCCGGCGGCGTGCTGATTCTGTTGTTCCGCCCGTTCCGCATCGGTGACTGGATCGAAGCCCAAGGTGTTGCCGGTACTGTCGACAGCATCCAGATCTTCCACACGGTGCTGCGAACCGGTGACAACAAAACCATCATCGTCCCCAATGGCAACCTGTCAAACGGCATCATCACCAATACCAACCGTCAGCCGACCCGCAAAGTAGTGTTTGATGTAGGCGTGGATTACGAAGCGGACTTGCAGAAGGCTCGCGAAGTATTGCTGGAGCTGGCCAAGGATGAACGCATTTTGGCTGAGCCCGCCCCGCAAGCTGTCATTTCGACACTGGGCGACAGTTCGATTACTGTTTCCCTGCGTGTTTGGGTGAAGACTGCGGATTACTGGGATGTGATGTTCATGTTTAACGAACAATCCCGAGATCGTTTGAAAACGGCCGGTATCGATATTCCGTTTCCACAACGGGTTATTCGAGTGGTTCGGGAAGCGGTACCGCAGTAAGCGTACTTTCGTTAGTTATGGTCAGCTAACTGCATCTAGCCCAAGAGATTAATAGTCTCTTGGGTTTTTTGTGCCTGTTGCTCGGTTAATCGAAAAAATACTAATGTTATGAATCGAAGTTGTTTACTCGGGCGGGTATGCAGCAGGCATAAAAAAACCGCTCACCTGAACAGGTGAGCGGTTTTTGTTTAGAGCAAAGCTCTACAGTACTACCGGTCTTACATCCTGATTACAAGATGCTCAGCGGGTACTCAATGATCACACGGGTGTCGTAGTTGTCAGCCGAGTAGCCACTGTACGCGCCGTTCGAGCGGTAGTTGGCGAAACGCAGACGCATCGACAGGTCTTTGGCCGGACCTTCCTGGAATACGTACTTGGACTCGAAGTTCCACTCGTTTTCCTTGCCTTCGCCATCAGCACCGGCGACGGAGATGTTGTCACCCATCACGTAACGGGTCATGAAGCTCAGACCAGGCACGCCGTAGGTCGCCATGTTCAGGTCGTAGCGAGCTTGCCACGAACGCTCGTCCTTGCCCACGAAGTCGGAGATCTGGATGGAGTTGGAAACGAAGACAGTGCCGTTACCGTCAACGCCGTAGTAGTAAGCGTTGTCACCGCTGGAGCGCTGGTGAGCGACGGTGAACTTGTGAGCGCCGATGCTGTAAGCAGCTGCCAGGGACCACAGTTTGTTGTCTACGCCGGTGGTGCCGTCGCCGAGTGCGTCAACCAGGTCGCCGCGCTTCTCGCCTTCGGTTTTATAACCGTTGAAGTCGAAGTTCAGGGACTGATCTTCATTGATCGGCAGGGTGTAGTTCAGGTTGACGTACTGCTTCTTGAAGTAGTCATCAGCGTCGGACGCTGCTACTGCACCGGTGAAGTTATCGGTGAAGGCGTAGCTTGCACCGAAGATGTTGATGTTGGTCAGGCCTTTGGCGCCGAAACCGTTTTCGTCTGGCAGGCCGCCAATGCTGTCACGGCCCATGCCAGTTTGTTTGCTCAGGGAAGTGAAGCGACCAGCGCTCAGTTCCAGACCTTTGATTTCTTTGGAGGTAAGCAGAGTACCGGTAGCGACTTCTGGCAGCAGACGGCTGTCATCGGTAGCGAATACTGGGCTGGCAACGAATTGCTGACCGTATTTCAGAACGGTGTCGGAGAGGCGGAACTTAACTGCGCCGCCAACTTTACCCTGGCTTTTTTCCGGATTGCCGTCGCTATCGTTAGCGAACAGACCATTACCACGGTGGCCCGAACCGCCGTCGAGTTTGACCGCGCCCATAGCCATGGCGTCGAGACCGAAGCCGACAGTGCCTTGTGTGAAGCCCGACTCGTAAGTCAGCAGTTGGCTGATACCGGAGTCCTGACGATAGCCAGCAGTTCCGGAAGTCGAGTTACCCGCGCCGTTTTTGAAATCGCGGTTCATGTACTCAAAACGGGTTTTGAGTTTCAGGCTCTGGTCGCCGAAGAAACCCTTGGATTCGTCCTGGGAGGACGCAACTGCGAACTGCGAGGTGCCTGCTGCAACAGCCAGTGCGATCATGCTCCACTTCATCACGCGCATCGTGATTTGCTCCTTTGGTTTTTAGAAGAGTACTGCCGTCCCACCTGTTTTATTATCTGGGCGGCTCTTTCTTTTTGTGTCGGCGCAAACTTATATCACGCCGACCATGTTGGCGATACTTGCGCATCCAGCCTTTCAGCTTCTTTACGACCTTGTCGCAAATGGCTTGGTAGATGTCGCAAATTTACAGCCCCGATGCAATAGGACTGACAACTTTAGCGCTGTTTTCCAGGGCTTGAGCACCGGTAAAAAAGAGTCCCTGGCGAAACGTTTGAATCTCCATCGGGCTACCCTGCCACTGTTTTTATTAGCCTTGAGGCTTCCACTTCCAGCGGAGGCTTCATAGACGATGTGGGTGTGAATGCAACAAGCGTGCACAAATCAGAATTCCGTTGCTGTTTTTTTCTGAAGGCCTGCCAGTCGCTGTAAAAACCTCATAAACCCGGGGGTTCAAGCATCTTTTGTTAGGGCTTGACGCGGTGGTTTGCATCGTGTTGCACCATCCTGGCCGACTGCGCGACAACCAAAAACGTTACCGGTTCACCCCGCCAGTGAGTAAATGGCGGATGCCCGACCGAGTCAGCGTAGACGCACTGAGCAGTTTTGGTGCAAAAAATTTTATCACTGTGCTGAATTCATACAGCGCAGCCTTTTGGCAAATTCGAACACGTCATTGTTTATCAGTCATTTCAGTGGTTTCTGTGCGTTCGCTGGTTCTGTAATGGTGCGCTCTGGCGAAAAATGACTCATGTCGGGGCGCCAGTCCGGTCGTTCGTAGGTCCTTGAGCGGCTTCGGCGGTGGTTCGTCGTGAAGCGGGCGGCGTTCGCAGGTATGCTGCCGTCCTGTCGCTTGGTGCGCTGTCTCTCGGGAGGAGCGCTAAGCTGAAAAATGATGAATAGGCGGGAGTGCGCGCAGTGTTCGCTTTAGATCCACGACTTCAACAAGACTCGTTACCGATCGGGGATTTCCCTCTCTGCCGGTTGCTGTTGTCCAACGATTCGAACTACCCCTGGTTCATCCTGGTGCCACGCCGCGAGGATATCAGTGAGATATTTCAGTTGGATGTCGCAGATCAACAGCTGCTGTGGCAGGAAACGACCGCACTGACGGAAATGCTCAAGGACTCGTTCGATGCGGACAAGTTGAATGTCGCGGCCTTGGGTAACGTCGTCAGTCAGTTGCACATGCATGTGATTGTGCGCAAGCGTGAGGACGCCGCCTGGCCAGCTCCAGTCTGGGGTAAACACCCGGCCAAGCCTTATAGCCCAGAGCAGATCGCGACGATTCGCGAGCGGCTGCGCCTGGTATTGACCGATGATTTTACGTTTCTGGAGGGTTGAATCATGAGCCTGGAAGATCGCGTTACCGATCTGGAAAGCCAATTGGCGTTTCAGGATGACACCATCCAGGCATTGAGTGATGTGCTGGCGACCCAGCAGCGTGCAGTTGAGCGCCTGCAATTGCAAATGGCGGCATTGCTCAAGCGGCAAGAAGAAATGGCCGGCCAGTTCGAGACGTTTGAAGAAGAAGCGCCACCGCCGCACTACTAAATAGCAGGCAATAAAAAACCGCGAACAGCCAGGCTGTTCGCGGTTTTTTTTAGCCTTGAATCAGCGACGCGGCAGTGCGGCGATCACATCTTCGGCTTGCAGGCCTTTGTCACGATTCATGACGGAGAACTCCACGCGCTGGCCTTCAACCAGGACACGGTGACCTTCGCCACGAATGGCCCGGAAATGCACGAAAATATCATCGCCGGAATCACGAGAGATAAAACCGAAGCCTTTGGATGTGTTGAACCACTTGACGGTGCCGGTATCGCGATTGCTCATGTCATAGCTTGGCGAAGCGGCGGCCGGTGAAGATTTGTAGAAGCTGATGGCCAGGTGCAGAAGAACGGCAATCAGGGCAGCGGCCAGGCTGAACAGAACGGCAGGTTGGCCGGCGATGACAGGCATCGGCGCGATCAGCGTCAGGGTTTGCAGGACGACGGTCAGAATCAGCAGGGCGCTGACCAGGTTTTGCAGTTGATGGCGCGGGCCTTTGTTCCAGTAAGGGATAACAGGAGCGAGGGTGAGGTTAAGCAGGCCGAAAAAGGCCAGGTACAACGCATCGGGTTGTTGCAGGTAAGGAACAGCTTCGGATCGCAGGCTAGGGATGAAGGACAGCAGCAAGGCTGCTGCGCCCATTAGCAGGTGGACGATTTTCAACATTTTGATTAACTCACGTTAAGACGGATCACAAGGAAGAGCTGATGGGGCACGGTTCGCTTCAGAACAATAAGAGGCGTTGGGCACGCACCGGGTATCAGCCTATGCGCAGTGCCCGGAAAAATAGGCACTAGCGACACACTGCCTATTTAACAGCAAAGCCTGCGGCTACTCAAATCAGGCAGTCCAGCGGTGCGTCGGGGACGATTTGTCACAGGTCGGCGAGGCATCCGGGGCTGCGGTGGGGCGACAGGCTTGCTAGAGTGGTCCTGCACCTGTCGGATGAATTTCATCACCTTTAGGGGAAACACATGGCAATCGATATCGGTATCAGTGAAGAGGATCGCAAGTCCATCGTCGACGGACTTTCGCGCTTGCTGTCGGACACTTATGTACTTTATTTGAAAACCCATAACTTCCATTGGAATGTCACCGGTCCCATGTTTCGGACCCTGCACCTGATGTTCGAGGAGCAATATAACGAGTTGGCCCTGGCCGTCGATTCGATTGCCGAGCGAATTCGCGCACTCGGATTTCCTGCCCCCGGTGCCTACTCGGTTTATGCGCGCCTTTCTTCCATCAAGGAAGAGGAAGGTGTGCCCAGTGCCGAAGACATGATCAAGCAACTTGTCGAAGGCCAGGAAGCGGTCACGCGCACTGCGCGCGGTATTTTCCCGCTGCTCGACAAAGTCAGCGACGAGCCAACGGCTGACCTGCTGACCCAGCGCATGCAAGTCCACGAGAAAACCGCGTGGATGCTGCGTTCCCTGCTGGATCAATAAGGGCGCCAGCGCGCGGATGACGCCTGTCAGCGTTATTCGCGCCAAGTATTTATCTGCCTCTGAAATACACTTTTGGTAGAAAGATAATTCACCCGGATGTGTAGGAAATTATCCGGAGTAGGACGCTCTCCATGATCGCCCATCAGTTGTTGGCTTATCCTACGACGATGGTCATAAAGTCATCTGGATATAACTTTGCGCCTGCGCTTTTATAAGGAAACAGCATGCTGCTCTTATAAAAATCAAGGATGGCAAAGGAGTGTCAACGGTATGGTTAATGAAGGTAGACGAAGCGAGGGCAGGGTCGGTCCACTTAAGGATATAAAGATTGATCCGTTTGTCAGCGAGTTCGATATGGGGCTGGCCCAACCTTTGTCTCGATCAGTGCGTTTGAATGGCTTTGCCACCTGTTTGCGACTTGAACAGGTGTATTGGGATATTTTGGGTGAAATGGCCAAGATCAATTGCTGCTCGGTCAGCACACTGCTATCCCACGTAGACCGCGAGGTGCATTTGCGCCACGGCGGAGTGAAAAATTTCAGTGGGCTGGTGCGGGTTGTCTGCGTAGTGCACAGCCTCAAGGAAGGGAGTTGCGTCGTCATGGCGTAGCCGATGGCGCAGGAAAGGGCAGAGTGTCGGTCTGTGCAGTCTTACGGCTGCACAGGCTGCATTTAATGGATATAATCCCGCTCTTTGCCGCAAAACCCAGCGTGTGCGGTAGCAATCTGATCGCCGAGACAACCCCCATGCCGATGTACGACTATCAATGTGCTTCCTGTGGTCATCAGTTGGAAGCCATTCAAAAGATCAGCGCAGCACCGCTGGTCGACTGCCCTGCCTGCCAGGCGCCAGAGCTTAAAAAGATGCTGTCCATGCCGGGCTTCCGCCTCAGCGGCACCGGCTGGTACGAAACCGATTTCAAGACCGGTTCCAAGAAGAATCTGGCCGGCGGCGACAAAGCTGACTAGATTCCAGGACCTGAGTTGAACGACACGTGCGAGCTCTTGCATCATCTGGTGCCTTTAATAAGGGCGGGGCTGTTGCAGGACCTCCAACCGAATTTCGAATTACGAGAAGTGAAACCACTACCATGATGCGCAGCCATTATTGCGGCCAACTGAACGAAAGCCTGGAAGGCCAGGAAATTACCCTTTGCGGATGGGTTCACCGTCGCCGTGACCACGGTGGGGTGATTTTCCTCGATATCCGTGATCGTGACGGTCTGGCCCAGGTGGTGTTCGACCCGGACCGCGCTGAAACCTTCGCCGCTGCCGATCGCGTGCGCAGCGAGTACGTGGTCAAGGTCACCGGCAAGGTTCGCCTGCGTCCGGCCGGTGCCGGCAACGTCAACATGGCGTCGGGCATGATCGAAGTGCTGGGCTACGAGCTGGAAGTACTGAACGAAGCGGAAACCCCGCCGTTCCCGCTCAACGAGTTCTCCGACGTCGGCGAAGAAACCCGCCTGCGTTATCGCTTCATCGACCTGCGCCGCCCGGAAATGCTCGAGAAGCTGCGTCTGCGCTCGCGCATGACCACCAGCATCCGTCGCTACCTGGACGAAAACGGCTTCCTCGACGTCGAGACGCCGATCCTGACTCGCGCTACGCCGGAAGGTGCTCGCGATTACCTGGTGCCGAGCCGTACTCACGCCGGTTCGTTCTTCGCCTTGCCGCAATCGCCGCAGCTGTTCAAGCAACTGCTGATGGTGGCCGGCTTCGATCGCTACTACCAGATTGCCAAATGCTTCCGCGACGAAGACCTGCGTGCCGACCGTCAGCCTGAGTTCACTCAGATCGACATCGAAACCAGCTTCCTCGATGAAAAAGACATCATTGGCATCACCGAAGGCATGATCCGCAACCTGTTCAAGGAAGTGCTGGATGTGGAATTCGGCGAATTCCCGCACATGACCTGGGACGAGGCCATGCGCCGTTACGGTTCCGACAAGCCGGACCTGCGTAACCCGCTGGAACTGGTTGACGTTGCCGATCAGCTGAAAGAAGTCGACTTCAAAGTCTTCAGCGGTCCTGCCAACGACCCGAAATGCCGCGTTGCCGCCTTGCGCGTTCCTGGCGCAGCGAGCATGCCGCGCAAGCAGATCGACGACTACACCAAGTTCGTCGGCATCTACGGTGCCAAGGGCCTGGCGTACATCAAGGTCAACGAGCGCGCCAAAGGCGTCGAAGGCCTGCAATCGCCGATCGTCAAGAACATCCCTGAAGCCAACCTCAATGTGATCCTTGATCGCGTTGGCGCGGTTGACGGCGACATCGTGTTCTTCGGCGCCGACAAAGCCAAGATCGTCAGCGAAGCCCTGGGCGCGCTGCGGATCAAGGTCGGTAACGATCTGAACCTGCTGACTTGTCAGTGGGCGCCGATGTGGGTGGTCGACTTCCCGATGTTCGAAGAGAACGAAGACGGCAGCTTCGCGGCCTTGCATCACCCGTTCACCGCGCCGAAGTGCACCCCGGAAGAACTGGAAGCCAACCCGGCGACCGCTCTGTCCCGTGCCTACGACATGGTACTGAACGGCACCGAGTTGGGTGGCGGCTCGATCCGTATCCACCGCAAGGAAATGCAACAGTCGGTATTCCGTCTGCTGGGTATCAGTGAAGCGGAACAGGAAGAAAAATTCGGCTTCCTGCTCGACGCCCTGAAATACGGCGCGCCGCCGCACGGTGGTTTGGCCTTCGGTCTGGACCGTCTGGTGATGCTGATGACCGGCGCCCAGTCGATCCGTGAAGTGATCGCCTTCCCGAAAACCCAGAGCGCGGCTTGCGTCATGACTCAGGCACCGGGTGTGGTAGATGCCAAGGCACTGCGCGAATTGCACATTCGTTTGCGCGAAACGCCAAAGGCTGAGTAAGGCTGACCATAAAGGCGCATCCTTTGGGATGCGCCTTTTCTTTAGGTCGAGATTTTTTGTTGCTGGCCGGCGTGAAGAAGCGCAGCGGGCAATGTTTCAAAGAGAATTCGGAGCGAGATATGGCGGGTCATTCCAAGTGGGCGAACATCAAGCACCGCAAAGAACGTCAGGATGCCAAGAAGGGCAAGATTTTCACCAAGTGGATTCGTGAGCTGACGGTTGCGGCCCGTCAGGGCGGCGCTGATCCGGGTTCAAACCCGCGTCTGCGTCTGGCGCTGGACAAGGCCCTTGGTGCGAACATGAGCCGCGACATCATCGATCGCGCGGTTGCCCGCGGTGCCGGTGCGGCCGACACCGACGACATGGTCGAACTGAGCTACGAAGGTTATGGCCCGGGCGGCGTGGCGGTAATGGTCGAGTGCATGACCGATAACCGCAATCGCACTGCAGCGGCTGTTCGCCATGCGTTCAGCAAGTGCGGCGGCAACCTCGGTACCGACGGTTCGGTGGCTTATCTGTTTGAGCGCAAGGGGCAGATCTCTTTCGCGCCGGGCGTTGATGAAGACGCGCTGATGGAAGCGGCCATGGAAGCCGACGCTGATGATGTGGTGACCCACGAAGACGGTTCCATCGACGTGTTTACCTCGTTCGCCAGCTTCTATTCGGTGCGTAACACGCTGGAAGCGGCTGGTTTCAAAGGTGACGACGCGGAAATCGTCATGCTGCCGACCACCAGTGCCGAACTGGACCTGGAAGGCGCCGAGAAGGTGCTCAAGCTGATCGACATGCTCGAAGACCTGGATGACGTGCAGAACGTCTACTCCAACGCGGACATTCCGGAATCGGTAGCGGCACAGCTGGGTTAAGGGCGACTAAGATCTATGTGGGAGCTGGCTTGCCTGCGATGGCATCACCTCGGTTTATCAGACAGACCGAGTGATGCCATCGCAGGCAAGCCAGCTCCCACAGTTATTTCGCTGTATTGAATATCGTGCTTTTACTGAACCCGCAGGCGTTATGACTTTAATTCTTGGTATCGACCCCGGTTCGCGCATCACCGGTTATGGCGTGGTACGCGATACCGGGCGTGGCTGCGTGTATGTGGCGTCGGGCTGCATTCGCACCGGCTCCGGCGAGCTGCACGAACGCCTGCAAATCGTCTATCGCGGCGTGCGCGAAGTCATCCAGACCTACGGCCCGGTGACCATGGGTATCGAAAAGGTCTTCATGGCGCGCAATGCCGACTCTGCCCTGAAGCTCGGTCAGGCTCGCGGCGCGGCCATCGTCGCCGGCGCGGAAGAAGCCCTGGAGATCGCCGAGTACACCGCGACCCAGGTCAAGCAGGCAGTCACCGGCACCGGCGCGGCGAATAAAGAGCAGGTGCAAATGATGGTCATGCACATGCTGAAACTGACCAGCAAGCCGCAAATCGATGCTTCGGATGCCCTGGCCATTGCCATTTGCCATGCTCACACCCGTTCCAGCCTGTTGCCTCATGGCCTGGGCACGGCACGCAGTCGTGGCGGGCGCCTGCGTCTCTGATAGCATCAGCAATCATTTTTTATGGAATGAGGGTTTTGCGCCTGTGTCGTCGGCGCAAAACCCTTGTTCTGTCAGTCGCCAGCACTGATCTGGCCAACGCTCAAGGATCTGAAACGTGATTGGACGCTTGCGCGGCACACTGGCTGAGAAACAGCCGCCGCACCTGATTCTGGATGTAAACGGTCTGGGGTATGAGCTGGAAGTGCCCATGACCACGCTGTATCGCTTGCCGTCGGTCGGTGAACCGCTGACCTTGCACACCCATTTGGTCGTACGCGAAGACGCGCAGTTACTCTATGGCTTCTTCGGCAAGCGTGAGCGAGACTTTTTTCGCGAGTTGATCCGTCTTAATGGTGTGGGACCGAAATTGGCCCTGGCCTTGATGTCGAGCCTGGAAGTCGACGAACTGGTCCGCTGCGTACAGTCCCAGGACACCTCGGCGCTCACCAAGGTGCCGGGCGTGGGCAAGAAGACTGCCGAACGTTTGCTGGTGGAACTCAAGGATCGCTTCAAGGCCTGGGAAACTGTGCCGGCGATGTTCGCCCTGGTGCCAAACCAGCCGGGTGGCCCGGATGCCCTGGCCCCGGTGGCCACCGCCGAAAATGACGCGGTCAGCGCGCTGATCTCTCTGGGCTACAAGCCTCAGGAAGCCAGCAAGGCGATTTCCGCGATCAAGGAGAAAGGTTTGAGCAGTGAAGACATGATTCGTCGTGCGCTGAAGGGAATGATCTAAGTGATTGAAGCTGATCGTCTGATTGCCGCCACGCCCGGCCCTCGCGACCGCGAGGAAGTCCAGGACCGGGCGATTCGCCCTGTCAGCCTGGCCGAATACATTGGCCAGCCGACCGTTCGCGAGCAAATGGAGCTGTTCATCCAGGCTGCCCGCGGGCGCAATGAATCCCTGGACCACACGCTGATTTTCGGCCCGCCAGGTCTGGGTAAAACCACCCTGGCCAACATCATCGCCCAGGAAATGGGGGTCTCGATCAAGAGCACCTCGGGCCCCGTGCTTGAACGTCCGGGCGACCTGGCGGCGCTGTTGACCAACCTTGAGCCTCACGACGTGCTGTTCATCGACGAAATCCATCGGCTGTCGCCAATCGTCGAAGAAGTGTTGTACCCGGCCATGGAAGATTTCCAGCTCGACATCATGATTGGTGAGGGGCCGGCTGCGCGTTCGATCAAGCTTGATCTGCCACCGTTCACGCTAGTGGGTGCGACGACGCGGGCCGGGATGCTGACCAATCCATTGCGCGACCGTTTCGGGATCGTCCAGCGCCTGGAGTTCTACAACACAGCTGACCTTGCAACCATTGTCAGCCGTTCGGCGAATATCCTCGGCTTGCCGCTGGACCCGGAAGGCGCTTTCGAAATCGCCCGCCGTGCCCGTGGGACCCCGCGAATTGCCAACCGCTTGCTGCGCCGGGTGCGCGATTTCGCCGAAGTTCGCGCCAAGGGGCACATCACTAAACCGATCGCTGACCTGGCGCTGAACCTGCTGGATGTCGATGAACGTGGTTTTGATCACCAGGACAGACGTCTGTTGTTGACCATGATCGAGAAGTTCGACGGTGGCCCGGTCGGTGTCGATAGCCTTGCTGCGGCCATCAGTGAAGAGCGCCACACCATTGAAGACGTGCTGGAGCCATACCTGATCCAGCAGGGCTACATCATGCGCACACCCCGGGGCCGGGTGGTGACGCGGCATGCGTACCTGCACTTCGGTTTAAACATTCCGTCACGATTGGGCGAGATGCCCGTGGTAGACGAGTTCCTCGATGCCGTGGACGATTAATTAACCTTTGCGTGCTGAATTTTCGGGCATTGTGCTGTCCTAGGACCGTACTTTTGCGAGAAAGCCGCAGAACAATGAAAAACAGTTGCCTGGCCGGATTGGCAACCTGAGGAGTAAGCACTAGAGTATGCGCGCGCAAAACGGGCTTGAGCCTTTCGCACATCGTTGTCGCGTTTATTACGAGGACACCGATGCGGGCGGTATCGTGTATTACGTTAATTACCTCAAGTTTATGGAACGGGCTCGAACCGAGCGGCTCCGGGAGCTGGGCTTTGCCCAATCCCAGCTGGCAGGGGAGGACCTGTTGTTCGTCGTGCATTCCAGCGAAGCGCGTTACCACGCGCCGGCGCGACTGGATGACGAGCTGCTGGTAAGCGCTGAAGTAATCGAATTGAACCGTGCCAGCCTGCGCTTCAAACAGCAGGTCAGGCGGGCTACGGATAATGCGCTGCTCTGTGAAGGGCAGTTTTTGGTGGCCTGTGTGCGCACTGACAGTCTAAAACCCCGGGCCATTCCCGAAGCTCTACGTGCGGCCTTTGCCGACGTGAGCGGCGCGGGTACACACTCAAAGCAGGAGATAAAGCGTGGAAGCTAACGTCGTCGACCATTCCTCCATGTGGAGCCTGGTCAGCAATGCCAGTATCGTGGTGCAACTGGTAATGCTGATCCTGGTAGCCGCATCCGTGACCTCATGGATCATGATCTTTCAGCGCAGCAATCTGCTGCGCGCCGGTCGACGTGCCCTGGAGAGCTTCGAGGAGCGCTTCTGGTCGGGTATCGACCTGTCCAAGCTCTACCGTCAGGCCGGCAGTAACCCTGATCCGGATTCGGGCGTCGAGCAGATCTTCCGTGCCGGCTTCAAGGAATTTTCCCGTCTGCGTCAGCAGCCAGGCGTTGACCCGGAAGCGGTCATGGAAGGCGTGGCCCGTGCCATGCGCGTTGCGATCTCCCGCGAAGAAGAAAAGCTCGAGCAGAGCCTGCCGTTCCTCGCGACCGTCGGTTCTGTCAGCCCGTACATCGGTCTGTTCGGTACGGTCTGGGGCATCATGAACTCCTTCCGTGGTCTGGCCACTGCCCAGCAAGCGACCCTCGCCACCGTGGCCCCGGGTATCGCCGAAGCACTGATCGCGACCGCGATCGGTCTGTTTGCTGCCATCCCGGCCGTTATCGCTTACAACCGTTTTGCTGCCCGCAGCGAAACCCTGCTGAGCCGTTACTACACCTTCGCCGATGAATTCCAGGCGATCCTGCACCGCAAAGTGCACACCAGCGAAGAATAAGCAGGTAATTTCCAATGGCTTTAATCGCTCGAGCTCGCAAAAAGCGCAAGCCGGTCGCCGAGATGAACGTAGTGCCTTACATCGACGTGATGCTGGTACTGCTGGTCATCTTCATGGTGACCGCGCCGATGCTCAATCAGGGCGTGAAAGTTGATCTGCCCAAGGTTTCCAGCGAAGCCTTGCCGCAGGACAACAACACCCAGGTCCTGACCATTTCGATCAAGTCTGACAAGACCTACTACTGGAACCTTGGCAGCGAAGTCGACACCGAAAAGCAGCAGGACAAGGCCATGACCTTGCCGCAGATGACCGACGCCGTGACCAAGATCATTCGCGCCGGTACTGAAGGCGGCAAGCGCACCCAGGTGTTCATCCGCGGCGACAAGACCGTCGATTACGGTTCCGTCATGGGCGCCATGGGCGGACTGCAGAAAGCCGGGGTCGGTAATGTTGGCTTGATTACCGAGGCACCCTGATGCAGCAAATGCGAGAGCCGTCCGCCTCGGAAAGCTACTTCTGGCCTAGTGTCTGGGCGCTTGTCTTGCACGTGCTGGTTTTCGGCATGCTGTTCGTCAGTTTCGCCTTCACACCGGAGCTGCCGCCTGCCAAGCCAATTGTCCAGGCAACCCTGTACCAGCTGAAATCGAAAAGTCAGGCGACCACCCAGACCAATCAGAAGATTGCGGGTGAGGCGAAGAAGTCTGCTGCGCGCCAGACTGAAGTCGAACAGATGGAACAGAAAAAGATCGAACAGGAAGCGATCAAAGCCGCGGAACAAAAGAAGGAAGATGCGGCTCAAAAAGCCGAAGAATCCAAGAAGGCTGACGAGACGAAGAAAGCGGATGAGGCAAAAAAGGCTGATGAAGCCAAGAAAGCCGATGAAGCGAAGAAAACTGCCGAAGCCAAAAAGGTCGAAGAGAAACAATTGGCTGATATAGCCAAGAAGAAATCGGAAGAAGAAGCCAAGAAAGCCGCTGAAGAAGAGGCCAAGAAAGCGGCCGCTGAAGAAGCCAAGAAGAAGATTGTCGAAGACGCGAAGAAGAAAGCCGCGGAAGACGCCAAGAAGAAATCTGAAGCTGAAGAGGCGAAGAAGAAAGTCGCCGAAGATGCGAAGAAGAAAGCGGCTGCCGATGCCGCGAAGAAAAAATCGCAGGAAGCGGCACGTAAATCGGTCGAAGATAAAAAGGCTCAGGCCCTGGCAGACTTGCTTTCCGATACGCCGCAGCGTCAGCAGGCCCTGGCGGATGAGCAAGGTGATGAGGTCGCGGGTAACTTCGACGATCTGATTCGCTCGCGCGCTTCTGAAGGTTGGGCGCAGCCACCGTCGGCCCGCAAGGGCATGAAAGTGATCCTGCAGATCAGCATGCTGCCTGACGGAACGATCTCCGGCGTATCGGTTGCCCGTTCCAGTGGTGATGTGCCGTTCGACAGTTCAGCGGTAGCGGCAGTAAAAAATATTGGTCGTTTGACCGAAATGCAGGGTCTGAAGCCAGCTGATTTCGCACCCTATCGTTCATTCAAGATGACATTCACACCTGAGGATCTAGCCTTGTGAGAAACCTTCTTCGAGGACTGTTTGTAGTCATGCTCTGCTTTGCAGGACTGGCCATGGCAGAAGAAAAAAATATCCTGGTCAGCAGTGGTAGCTCCCAGGCAACTCCGATTGCTGTCGTACCGTTCGGCTTCCAGGGTGGCACCGTGCTGCCGGACGACATGTCCGAAATCATCGGCAATGACCTGCGCAACTCGGGTTACTACGCGCCGATTCCAAAGCAGAACATGATCAGCCAGCCGAGCCAGGCCAGCGAAATCATTTTCCGTGACTGGAAGGCGGTAGGCGCCCAGTACATTATGGTTGGCAGTATCGTTCCAGCGGGCGGTCGCCTGCAGGTTCAATACGCTCTGTTCAACGTCGCCACCGAGCAGCAAGTGCTGACCGGCAGCGTGTCGGGCAGCATCGATCAACTGCGCGACATGTCGCACTACATCGCCGACCAGTCGTTCGAAAAACTCACCGGTATCAAAGGTGCGTTCTCGACTCGCCTGCTATACGTGACGGCCGAGCGTTTTTCCGAGAAGAACACTCGCTACACGCTGCAACGTTCGGACTATGACGGTGCCCGCGCCGTGACACTGCTGCAATCGCGCGAGCCAATTCTGTCACCGCGTTTCGCACCGGATGGCAAGCGCATCGCTTATGTGTCGTTTGAGCAGAAGCGTCCGCGCATCTTCATGCAGAACATCGACACCGGTCGCCGTGAACAGATCACTAACTTCGAAGGCCTGAACGGTGCGCCAGCATGGTCGCCGGATGGTCAGCGACTGGCATTCGTACTGTCGAAAGACGGTAACCCGGACATCTATGTGATGAACCTGGGTTCGCGTCAGATCACTCGTGTTACCAAAGGTCCCGGCATCAACACCGAGCCGTTCTGGGGTAAAGATGGTTCGACCATCTACTTCACTTCCGACCGTGGCGGCAAGCCACAGATCTATAAAACCAGCGTCGGTGGTGGCGGTGCGGAGCGAGTGACCTTCATCGGTAACTACAACGCCAACCCTAAGCTTTCGGCTGACGAAAAGACCCTGGTGATGATTCACCGCCAGGAGGGCTTCACCAATTTCAAGGTGGCAGCCCAGGATTTGCAGCGAGGTAGTGTAAAGATCCTCACTGATAGCACTCTGGACGAGTCGCCTACTGTTGCGCCCAACGGCACCATGGTAATCTACGCCACCCGCCAGCAGGGCCGGGGAGTCTTGATGCTCGTGTCCATTAATGGACGCGTAAGGCTCCCGCTTCCTACCGCACAAGGCGAAGTCAGAGAACCTTCCTGGTCCCCTTACCTGAACTGACGCGGCGCTATACGTTTTACTTAACACACTGGGGTTCATTAGGAGTTTTACGATGGAAATGCTGAAGTTTGGTAAATTTGCTGCGCTGGCTCTGGCCATGGCTGTAGCTGTAGGTTGCTCGTCCAAAGGCGGCGACAACGCCGGTGAAGGCGCTGTTGATCCAAACGCTGGTTACGGCGCAAACACTGGTGCCGTTGACGGTTCCCTGAGCGAAGAAGCTGCTCTGCGCGCAATCACCACCTTCTACTTCGAATACGACAGCTCGGACCTGAAGCCAGAAGCCATGCGCGCTCTGGACGTTCACGCCAAAGACCTGAAAGCAAACGGCGCTCGCGTTGTTCTGGAAGGCAACA
Source organism: Pseudomonas sp. ANT_H12B (assembly GCF_008369325.1). Classification (GTDB taxonomy): domain Bacteria; phylum Pseudomonadota; class Gammaproteobacteria; order Pseudomonadales; family Pseudomonadaceae; genus Aquipseudomonas. Next base: position 79,051 of record NZ_VOBI01000005.1, read on the forward strand.
CCGACGAACGTGGTACTCGTGAGTACAACATGGCACTGGGCGAGCGTCGTGCGAAAGCCGTTCAGCGCTACCTGGTACTGCAAGGTGTTTCCCCAGCTCAGCTGGAATTGGTTTCCTACGGCGAAGAGCGTCCAGTTGCTACCGGCAACGACGAGCAGTCCTGGGCTCAAAACCGTCGCGTCGAACTGCGTAAGTAATTCGTCATGCGAACGTGCCGTCGTGCTGTAACTGTTCTGGCTCTCAGCCTCGCACCGCTTGCGGTGTGGGCTGCGGTTCCTGTGGTCGATAACGACTCCGGCTATAACAATAGCGGGAGCAATAATCCGCCTGCAGGTTACGGTACGAACGGCGCCTATGCCGGGGGAGGGGTTTCGGCCCCTGTCTCGGCACAGGGCGAGCTGTTCAACCAGCTCCAATCAATGCAGGATCAGCTCTCACGCCAACAAGGTGTGATCGAAGTTCTGCAAAATGATGTAGCGCGCATGAAGCAAGAAAACCTGGAGCGATATCAGGATCTTGATCGGCGCATAGGAACCGGCGTTGCACCAGCCGCGACTCCTGATAATTCTTCCACCGGCGGCAGTTTGAACGCCCCCGGTGCTGCAGCGGGCGCAGGTGCAGGAGCGGCAGCCGCTCAAGCACCCGCCGCGGGTAGCGAACCGGCTGACCCGGCGAAAGAAAAACTGTACTACGATGCAGCCTTCGATCTGATCAATGCCAAGGATTTCGACAAGGCCAGTCAGGCTTTTGCCGCATTCCTGCGCAAATACCCGAACAGCCAATACGCGGGCAACGCCCAGTACTGGTTGGGCGAAGTGAACCTGGCCAAAGGCGATCTGCAAGGTGCAGGTCAGGCATTTGCCAAGGTTTCGCAGCTGTACCCTAAGCACCCTAAAGTGCCTGATTCGCTGTACAAGCTCGCTGATGTGGAGCGCCGCCTGGGACATCCCGACAAGGTCAAAGGCATTCTGCAACAGGTCGTGTCCCAATATCCGGGCACTTCCGCCGCTCAGCTGGCCCAGCGTGATCTGCAGAAAATGTAAGGCAGTTTGACCCGTTTCGAAGAAACCCGCGCTTGTCGCGGGTTTTTTCGTTAGAATTCACCCCCTTTTTTGAAACACGCTTTTTGGGATCTGCGCATTGGCGGGGTTCCTCAAAGTGCCTGACGGAGGCGGACAGCCTGTTTAGCTGTTACGCCCGTGGCGACTATGCAAGACACATTGAGAATTACCGAAGTTTTCTACTCGTTGCAGGGTGAAACGCGGACTGCCGGGCTGCCCACTGTTTTTGTGCGCCTGACCGGTTGCCCATTGCGTTGCCAGTACTGCGACAGCGCCTACGCGTTCACTGGCGGCACCATTCGTACCCTCGACGACATCCTTGAGCAAGTAGCCGGTTTTCGTCCGCGTTACGTCTGCGTCACGGGCGGTGAGCCCCTGGCGCAACCCAACGCCATCCCATTGCTCAAGCAACTGTGCGACGCCGGATACGAAGTGTCGCTGGAAACCAGCGGCGCTCTGGACATCTCTGCGGTCGATCCACGGGTCAGTCGCGTTGTCGATCTGAAAACCCCGGGTTCGAAAGAAGCCCACCGCAACCGCTACGAGAACATCGAACTGCTCACGCCCAACGATCAGGTGAAGTTTGTCATCTGCTCGCGGGAAGACTATGACTGGGCCGTGTCCAAGCTGATTCAGTACGGTCTGGATCAGCGTGCCGGCGAAGTCCTGTTCTCACCAAGTCACCATGACCTGAACGCTCGGGACCTGGCGGACTGGGTGGTGGCGGACAACCTGCCAGTGCGTCTGCAATTGCAGTTGCATAAATATCTTTGGAATGACGAGCCGGGGCGCTGAAATGACTGAACAACTGAACACTGCTGAAAAACGTGCGGTCATCCTGCTGTCCGGTGGACTGGACTCCGCCACCGTCGTGGCCATGGCCCGAGCCGAAGGCTATCGCTGCTACACCATGAGCTTCGATTACGGTCAGCGCTCACAGGCTGAACTGCACGCCGCTGAGCGTGTTGCCCGGGATCTGGGTGTGGTCGAACACAAGGTGATCGGTCTGAACTTGAATGGCATCGGCGGCTCGGCGTTGACCGACAGCAGCATCGACGTGCCGCAAGAGGCAGGAGAAGGCATTCCGGTGACTTACGTGCCGGCGCGCAACACGGTGTTTCTGTCACTCGCGCTGGGTTGGGCCGAAGTGCTGGGCGCGCGTGACATCTTTATCGGTGTGAACGCCGTGGATTACTCCGGTTACCCGGACTGCCGTCCAGAGTTCATCGAGTCCTTCGAGCGCATGGCCAATCTGGCGACCAAGGCCGGTGTTGAAGGGAATGGCTTCCGTATCCAGGCGCCCCTGCAGAACCTGAGCAAGGCGCAAATCGTCCAGGCCGGGGTGAAGCTTGGCGTGGATTACGGGCTGACCGTTTCCTGCTATCAGGCTGACGATAACGGCCGTGCGTGCGGCAAATGCGACAGCTGCCGACTGCGCGCGGAAGGCTTTGCGGCAGCCGGAATCAGCGATCCAACCCCTTATTTTTGATTTATTACAAATTAGGTGTTGAATAGTCCTTAAAAATCAGTATTATACGCGCCACCACACAGCGGGTCGTTAGCTCAGTTGGTAGAGCAGTTGGCTTTTAACCAATTGGTCGTAGGTTCGAATCCCACACGACCCACCATTTTAAAAAATCTGGAAGGCCCACGTAAGTGAGGATTTCCGGGTTTTTTTTTGCCCGCGATTTGAGGTCATCTCAGTCCGGGGCTGCATCGCGTGACGCAGGTCAGAATCATCTTTTGCATCCACGGGATATTCTGTAGCCTTGCGCAGCTTCAACGCTGTCCGTGCCTGATGATACTCACTCTCCCGGCGGTACCCTGAAGGGTCCGGAGCCGGGTGTATACTCGACTTTCGCGCGAAAGCGCCTGCAGGTCTTGCGAATATGACGCAGATTTCTGAACGCCTTCTGGTTCAAGCCCACCTCGACGCCAAGCAGCCCAAGCCGCTGACAGCCGACGAGGAGGCTTATTACCGTGCCGCCATCGCTGCCGAGCTCAAAGCTCAGGACGCGGTGCTGGTTGCTCACTTCTATTGCGATCCGGTCATTCAGGCCCTGGCCGAAGAAACCGGTGGCTGTGTCTCCGACTCGCTGGAGATGGCCCGCTTCGGTAACGCCCACCCGGCCAAGACCGTGGTGGTCGCCGGCGTGAAGTTCATGGGCGAAACCGCCAAAATCCTCAATCCCGAAAAACGCGTGCTGATGCCGACCCTGGAAGCAACCTGCTCGCTGGATCTGGGTTGCTCTGTCGATGAATTCTCGGCGTTCTGTGATCAGCACCCGGAACGTACGGTGGTGGTGTATGCCAACACCTCGGCGGCGGTCAAGGCGCGGGCGGATTGGGTGGTGACTTCAAGCTGCGCGCTGGAAATCGTCGAAAGCCTAATGGATAACGGCGAAACCATTATCTGGGCCCCCGACAAGCACCTGGGCACTTATATCCAGCGCAAGACCGGTGCCGACATGCTGCTATGGGACGGTGCCTGCATCGTTCACGAAGAGTTCAAGTCCAAACAGCTCGAAGACATGAAGGCGCTGTACCCGGACGCAGCGATTCTGGTGCACCCGGAGTCGCCGACGTCGGTGATCGAGTTGGCGGATGCCGTCGGCTCCACCAGTCAGTTGATTGCGGCAGCGCAGAGCCTGCCAAACAAGACCTTTATCGTCGCCACTGATCGCGGCATTTTCTACAAGATGCAGCAGCTGTGCCCGGACAAGGTCTTCATCGAAGCGCCAACGGCCGGTAACGGCGCAGCATGCCGCAGTTGCGCACATTGCCCGTGGATGGCGATGAATACCCTTGAGCGCACGCTGAAGAGCTTGAAGGAGGGGACTAACGAGATCTTTGTTGATCCTGCGCTGATTCCACAAGCGATTCGGCCGCTCAAGCGCATGCTCGACTTCACCCAGGCAGCGCGGATGAAACTGGCCGGCAACGCCTGATTCGCCGACGGTGAGCCAAAAAAACGCCCCGATTTTGTCGGGGCGTTTTTGCATCTGCTGGATTACTTGGTTTTCTTTGGAATCCGCACGAGCTGGGTATTGGAATACATGTCATGCCAGCTGCGCTTCTGTTGGTCGAACAGTGACCAGATGAATCCCAGGCCGACGCACAGTAGCGAAGCGATCGATACCACAAAACGCAGCAGTGCCTGCCACAGGCTAATGGAAGAGCCGTCGGCGTTCTGCACGCGGATGCACCACACCTGCATCCCCAGAGTCTGGCCGGACCAAGTCCAGAACTTGGCAAAGAAGCCGAACAACACGAACAGCAGCACCGTCGACAGCAACGGATCACCGTCCAGTGCGCCGGCCTCGGTCAGGGTGCGCATTTTGTCTTCGCCGATGATCGCCATCTGGATCACCTTGTAAATGCCGCTGGTGACGATCAGCAGGGCGGTACACAACAAGAAGTCATAGAACATCGCTGCCAGACGACGACCCAGGCCAGCGGCAGGAAATTCGCCCTGGGGATTCAGCAGGTGTTTCGACATGGCAGGACTCTCGGCGGAAAAAGAAGCCATTTTACGGGTTTACGCGCACAAAAAAGCCCCTGATGTCAGCATCAGGGGCTTTTTCGTTACAGAAGATTTAGGCTTCTGCTTGTACTTCGTCAGCCTGCATGCCTTTCTGGCCTTGCACAGCAACGAAAGTCACTTTCTGGCCTTCTTTCAGGCTTTTGAAGCCGTTGCCCTGAATAGCGCGGAAATGCACGAACAGATCCGGACCGCTTTCTGGAGTGATAAAACCAAAACCTTTCTCGTCGTTAAACCACTTGACGGTACCGCTCTGACGTTGGGACATTTCTTATTTCCTTTGACGCTAAAAATTAATGACAGCCTCCTTCTCATGAAAGAGTACTGGGGCTGGTTGCAGGAGAGTAAGAAGACGTCGAACGGGATGTAGCTAACTTGTAGGCTACTGCCCAGGTCACGATTCCAAGCGACCCATGCAAACACAGTGAACAAACTCTACGCCAACTACGGGAGAAAAAACAAGCCCTGTAAAAGGCCCGGATTTGCTCAGGTTGGTGGCGTTTTGGCGCCAACTAGTACTGGCTTATGCGATAGAGGTGTTCAATTGTTTTCGATCGTTATAAGCCAAGTTCGTAATCGAAGGTATGCACTGTTTTATGGCGGTTGCGTTACACATTAGTGCACTGTTAACGCAACCGCGTTACTTATAGAAACAGTCAATCAGCCACGATAGTAGCGTTGTGGAACAAATGGCATTTTGCTTACGAGCAAAGGCACCTTTTTTCCACGAACAATCGCCCACACCGGCGTATCCATTGCGATGTAAGCGCTGTCGACGTAACCCATGGCCAGCGGACCACCCAGGGTCGGGCCGAAACCGCCGCTGCAGACGCTACCGATGATGTCGCCTGCTTCATTGACGATCTCTGCACCTTCGCGCACCGGTGTGCGTTCCTGAGGCAACAGACCAACGCGTTTACGGCTGACACCGGCTTGTTGTTGCCCGAACACGGTTTCAGCGCCAGGGAAGCCGCCGGCACGTGCGCCATCGGCACGGCGCGGCTTGGAGATGGCCCACAGCAGGCTTGCTTCAATGGGGGTGGTCTCGGTGTTCATGTCATGGCCGTAGAGGCACAAGCCGGCTTCCAGGCGCAGCGAGTCGCGAGCGCCAAGGCCGATGGCCGCCACTTCAGGTTCGGCCAGCAGTGCGCGAGCCAGGGCTTCGGCGCTGGCGGCCGGCACCGAGATTTCGAAACCGTCTTCACCGGTGTAACCGGAACGGCTGACAAAGCAGTCCACACCCAGCAGCTTCACGCGAGCGAACTGCATGAAAGTCATCTTCGCAACTTCAGGCGCAAGACGCACGAGCACGGTAACGGCTGCCGGTCCTTGCAATGCCAGCAACGCGCGCTCTTCGAACAGCGGCTCGATGGTGCACTGGTCGCCAATCTGCTTGCGCAGATGCGCCAGGTCCTGATCCTTGCAAGCGGCGTTGACCACCAGAAACAATTCGTCGTTACCGAGGTTGGCGACCATCAGGTCGTCGAGGATGCCACCGGTCTCGTTGGTGAACATCGCATAGCGCTGCATGCCCACCGGCAGATCGATGATGTCTACTGGCACCAGGGTTTCCAGGGCCTTGGCGGCGTTGGCGCCGGTCAAGCGGATCTGGCCCATGTGCGAGACATCGAACAGCCCGGCCTGATCACGGGTGTGCTGGTGTTCCTTCATCACGCCCAACGGGTATTGCACCGGCATGTCGTAGCCGGCGAACGGCACCATGCGGGCGCCGAGTTCGATGTGCAGTGCGTGCAGCGGGGTTTTCAGCAATTGTTCGGTGGACATGTTCAGCTCCTGAAAAAGTGTGCAGATGCGCGTGAGCATCAGCACTCGATAATGTTGACCGCCAAACCGCCACGGGCGGTTTCCTTGTATTTGCTTTTCATATCGGCGCCGGTCTGGCGCATGGTGCGGATGACCTTGTCGAGGGAGACGAAGTGCTGACCGTCGCCGCGCAGGGCCATGCGCACCGCGTTGATCGCCTTGACCGAACCCATCGCGTTGCGCTCGATGCAAGGCACTTGCACCAGCCCGCCAATCGGGTCGCAGGTCAGGCCGAGGTTATGTTCCATGCCAATTTCCGCGGCGTTTTCCACTTGCTGCACGGTGCCTCCAAGGACCTCGCACAAGGCGCCGGCGGCCATGGAACACGCCACGCCGACTTCACCCTGACAGCCAACTTCGGCGCCGGAGATCGAGGCGTTTTCCTTATAGAGAATGCCGATCGCGGCCGCGGTCAGCAGAAAACGCACGACGCCATCTTCATTGGCGCCAGGGATGAAGCGCATGTAGTAATGCAACACAGCGGGGACGATGCCTGCCGCGCCGTTAGTAGGCGCAGTCACCACGCGCCCGCCGTTGGCGTTTTCTTCGTTGACTGCCAACGCGTAGAGGTTGACCCAGTCCAGCACAGACAGCGGGTCGCGCAGTGACGATTCCGGGTTCTTGCACAGTTGCCGATGCAGCGCCGCTGCACGACGTTTAACCTTCAAACCACCCGGCAGGATGCCTTCGTTGCGGCAACCGGCGTCGACGCAATCCTGCATGACTTGCCAGATTTTCAGCAGACCGGCGCGGGTTTCCGCTTCCGGGCGCCAGGCACTTTCGTTGGTCAGCATCACCTGGCTGATCGACAGACCATAGGTGGCGCAGTGACCGAGCAAGTCCTTGGCACTTTTGAACGGGAAGGTCAGCGGTGTGGCGTCTTCGACGATGCGGTCGGCGCCGGCGGCGTCTTCATCGACCACAAAACCGCCGCCGACCGAATAGTACTCGCGGCTGCGGATTTGCAAACCCGCTGCGTCGAACGCGCGAAAAATCATGCCGTTGGGGTGATAGGCCAAGGGTTTGCGGATCATCGCCAAATGTTCTTTCTCGTTGAACGCAATACTGTGTTCGCCGAGCAGGTTCAAGCGACCATTGCCGCGAATCTCTTGCAGACGGGCGGCGACGGTTTCGGTGTTCACGGTGTCCGGGTGTTCGCCTTCCAGACCCAGCAATACAGCCTTGTCGCTGCCGTGGCCTTTGCCGGTGGCACCGAGTGATCCGTAGAGCTCGACTTTGACGCAGGTGGTTACAGCCAGTAGCCCTTCACGGCGCAAGCCTTCGGCGAAACGGGCAGCAGCACGCATCGGACCGACGGTATGGGAGCTGGAGGGGCCGATGCCAATCTTGAACAGGTCGAACACGCTTAACGACATGGTTGTTCTCCGGTTTCTTGTTATAGGAATTGGCGGAAATCTTTTGACTAAATACGATCCCACAGGGTTTTGTGGTGTTCTTGAAAGTGGGGCGAGTAAACCCGCCCCCTTATTCTTTTAAGCGTAGCTTTCGATCGACGGGCAAGCGCAAACCAGGTTGCGATCGCCAAACACGTTGTCGACCCGACCGACCGGCGGCCAGTACTTGCCTTCGATCAGCGACGCGACCGGGTACACCGCTTGCTCACGGCTGTACGGATGCGTCCACTCACCGACCAATTCCGCCGCCGTGTGCGGGGCGTTTTTCAGCGGGTTGTCGTCCTTGTCCAACGTGCCGTTTTCCACCGCGCGGATTTCTTCGCGGATGCGGATCATGGCGTCGCAGAAGCGGTCCAGTTCTTCCTTGGATTCGCTTTCGGTCGGCTCGATCATCAGCGTGCCGGCGACCGGGAACGACATGGTCGGGGCGTGGAAACCGAAGTCGATCAGGCGCTTGGCGACGTCATCGACGCTGATGCCGCTGCTGTCTTTCAACGGACGCAGGTCGAGGATGCATTCGTGCGCGACCAGGCCATTGCTGCCGGTGTACAGCACCGGGTAGTGCTCTTCGAGGCGACGGGAAATGTAGTTGGCATTGAGGATCGCCAGTTGCGAAGCGCGTTTCAGACCCGCGCCACCCATCATCCGAATGTACATCCAGGTGATCGGCAAAATGCTCGCGCTGCCGAACGGTGCTGCGCAGACCGCGCCTTCTTTACGCTCCATGGTGCCGTGACCCGGCAGGAACGGCGTCAGGTGCGACTTCACACCAATCGGGCCGACGCCTGGGCCGCCACCACCGTGCGGGATGCAGAAGGTTTTGTGCAGGTTCAGGTGCGATACGTCGCCGCCGAACTTGCCCGGTGCGCAGAGGCCGACCATCGCGTTCATGTTGGCGCCGTCGATGTACACCTGGCCGCCGTTGTCATGAATGATGCCGCAGATTTCGCGGATGCCTTCTTCGAACACGCCATGGGTCGATGGGTAGGTGATCATCAGCGCGGCGAGGTGTTCGCGGTGCTCGATGGCCTTGGCGCGCAGGTCTTCGATGTCGACGTTGCCGCGGGCGTCGCACGCGGTCACAACGACGCGCATGCCGGCCATGTTGGCGGTGGCCGGGTTGGTGCCGTGGGCGGACGAGGGGATCAGGCAGATGTCGCGACGGTCCTCGCCACGGCTCTGGTGGTAGGCGCGAATCGCCAGCAGGCCGGCGTATTCACCTTGTGAACCGGCATTCGGTTGCAGAGAGATCGCGTCGTAACCGGTGGCGGCGCAGAGCATCGCTTCCAGTTCGTCGGTCAGCTGCTGGTAACCGGCGCTTTGCTCGGCCGGGGCGAACGGGTGCAGGGCGCCGAACTCGGCCCAGGTCACCGGGATCATTTCGCTGGCGGCGTTGAGTTTCATGGTGCACGAGCCCAGCGGGATCATGGTGCGATCCAGCGCCAGATCCTTGTCGGCGAGCTTGCGCAGGTAGCGCATCAGCTCGGTTTCCGAGTGGTAGCGATTGAATACCGGATGGCTGAGGATCGGTGACTGGCGCAGCAACGCAGCCGGGATGGCGCTGACCACGGAGGCGGCGAGGGCGGCGAAGTCCGGCAGAGTTTTGCCATCGGCCAGCAAGACCCACAGGGTTTCCACGTCAGCTTGCGAAGTGGTTTCGTCGAGGGACAGCCCCAGGCGTTCGCCATCGACCACGCGCAGGTTGATCTGCTGGGCACGGGCCTTTTCGTGCAGCTTGGCAGTGTTAGCACCGGTGTTCAGCGTCAGGGTGTCGAAGAAGCTTTCTTGCTCGACATTCAGGCCCAGTGCGCTCAGGCCTTTGGCCAGAATCGCGGTCAGGTGATGAATGCGGTTGGCGATCTGCGTCAGGCCTTTCGGACCGTGATAGACGGCGTACATGCTGGCGATGTTGGCCAGCAGCACTTGGGCGGTGCAGATGTTGCTGGTGGCCTTTTCGCGGCGGATATGTTGCTCGCGGGTCTGCATCGCCAGGCGCAGGGCCGGCTTGCCGAAACGGTCCACGGAGACACCGACCAGACGGCCCGGCATGTCGCGCTTGAACGCATCTTTAGTCGAGAAATACGCTGCGTGCGGGCCACCAAAGCCCAGCGGCACGCCGAAGCGCTGCGCACTGCCGATGGCCACGTCGGCACCGAATTCACCCGGCGGGGTCAGCACGGTCAGGGCCAGCAGGTCGGCGGCGACCGCCACCAATGCATTGGCGCCGTGGAAGCGTTCGGTCAGCTCGCGGTAATCAAAGACATCACCGTTGCTCGCCGGGTATTGCAGCAGGGCGCCGAAGAATGGCGTCACGTCGCTCAGTTCCCGCTCGTCGCCAACGACCACGTCGATGCCCAACGGCTCGGCACGGGTGCGCAGCACGTCGAGGGTTTGCGGGTGGCAATGCACGGAAGCGAAGAAGGCGTGGCTGCCCTTGTTCTTGCTCAGGCGTTTGCAGAAGGTCATCGCTTCGGCGGCGGCGGTGGCTTCATCGAGCAGCGAGGCGTTGGCGATCGGCAGGCCGGTGAGGTCGCTGATCAGGGTCTGGAAGTTCAGCAGCGCTTCGAGACGGCCCTGGGAAATTTCCGGCTGGTACGGGGTGTACGCGGTGTACCAGGCCGGGTTTTCCAGCAGGTTGCGCAGGATTGGCGACGGCGTGTGGGTGCCGTAGTAACCCTGGCCGATGTAGGTCTTGAACAGCTGGTTTTTGCTGGCGATGGATTTGATCAACGCCAAGGCATCGGCTTCGCTCAGGCCATCTTCGAGGCCAAGGACGCTGGTGCCTTTGATGCTGTCCGGGATGACACTGGCGCTCAGGGCTTCCAGGGAGTCGAAGCCGAGGCTGTTGAGCATGGCTTGCTCGTCGCCGACGCGTGGGCCGATATGGCGTGCGATGAATTCGTTGGCAGTGCTCAGATTTACTTGGGTCATTTCAGCGCTCCTCAGGCTTCGGCGTTGGCTTTGATCAGACGGTCGTAAGCGTCCTGATCCAACAGCATGGCGACAGCCGATGCATCGGTTGGCTGGAAGCGGAAGAACCAGCCTTCGCCCAGCGGATCTTCGTTGACCAGCTCGGGGCTGCTGTCGAGAGCCGGGTTCACTTCCAGCACTTCACCGTCCAATGGCATGTAGACGCCGCTGGCGGCTTTTACCGATTCCACGGTGGCGGCTTCAGCGCCTTTGTCGTAGGACTGCAGCTCAGGCAGTTGTACGAAAACCACGTCGCCCAGGGCGTTCTGTGCGAAAGCGGTGATGCCGACTGTGACGGTGCCGTCAGCTTCGGTACGCAGCCATTCGTGATCTTCAGTAAAACGCAACTCGCTCATGGAAACTCCTAAGGGGGCCAGACTCGTCTGGTGGACGCGATTGAATGCTCGGCAATGCCGTACTTTATGGATGGTTACTAAGCAAAAACGCGGCCAAGGTTTTTTATTGTTTATAAATCAATAGGTTATCTGTTTTATCGACACGTAAAAATGTATGCGCTGTAGCGAAATCGCTACAGCGTAGGGCGAAGAAAAAAGCCTAGGAGGATCAAAGCCTTGCACAGCGGTGATCAGGAGAGGGTGTAGCGATATCGTTCCGCTGTAGCGCTTTCAGTACAGAGGGAGGTCGCTTTTGAGTCGAGTAAATGATCGTTCCCACGCGGAGCGTGGGAACGATCAACCGAGTAGAACCTATGGCTTGTTGGGAATGCCGTACTTGCGCAACCGATGGGCGATCGCGGTGTGGGACGTTTGCAGGCGGCTGGCCAGTTGGCGGGTCGAGGGGTAGCTGACGTAGAGTTTTTCCAGCAGGGTTTTCTCGAACTCTTCCATCGCTTGTTCCAGGCTGTCGACGTCGCTGTCACTCTGGCGCGCCACGGAGGTGCCAGCGATGTCGAGGTCGCCGATGTCCACCAGGCTGCTTTCGCAAATCGCCGCGGCGCGGAAAATCACGTTTTGCAATTGCCGCACATTGCCCGGCCAGCGATTGCCCAGCAGCGCCGGATAAGTGCCCGGTGCCAGGCGACAGACCGGACGCTGGATCTGCGCGCAAGCCTGCTGCATGAAGTAGCGGGCCAGCAGCAGGATGTCCTGACCGCGTTCGCGCAAGGGCGGAACTTCGACGTTCAGGACGTTGAGGCGATAGAAGAGGTCTTCGCGGAACGAACCTTCGCTGACCATTTTTTCCAGATCGCGGTGCGTAGCGCTGAGGATTCGCACGTTGACCTTCACCTCACGATCGCCGCCCACCCGCCGGAAGCTGCCATCGTTCAAGAAGCGCAGCAACTTCGCCTGCAAGTACGGCGACATCTCGCCAATCTCGTCGAGAAACACCGTGCCCTGGTTCGCCAGTTCCATCAGCCCCGGTTTACCGCCGCGTTGCGCGCCGGTGAACGCGCCAGGGGCGTAGCCGAACAGTTCGCTTTCGGCGAGGTTCTCCGGCAATGCCGCGCAGTTCAACGCCAGGAACGGCGAACTGTGGCGAGCACTGATGGCATGGCAGGCGCGAGCCACCAGTTCTTTGCCGGTGCCGGTTTCGCCCTGGATCAACAACGGCGCATCAAGGGCCGCGACGCGCTGGGCACGAGCCTTGAGGGTACGAATAGCCGGGGACTCGCCGAGCAGCGCATCGAAACCTTCGGCATGGTCGTGGTGCAGCGCCGAGAGGCGTTCACCGATGCGGTTCGGTTGATACAGCGTCAGCAGGGCGCCGGCGTCGGTGATCGGCGTGGCGTCCAGCAGCAGGGTCTGGCCATTGACGGTGACTTCCCGCAGCGGCAGGCGAAAACCGTTTTCCAGCAGCGCTTCGAGCAGCGCCTGATCGGCGAACAGGTCGGCGATGCTTTCGCCGTCAGGCTCGCGACCGTACAAGGCGATCAGTGCCGGGTTGGCCAGCAGCACCTTGCCGGCACTGTCCAGCGCCAGGACCGGGTCGGTCATGGCCGCGAGCAGCGCATCGAGCTGCAAGTGCCGGCGCTGGCCGGGCAGGATGTCGACCACCGTCACCGCTTGCACGCCGTGCACGCTGAACAACGCGTCGCGCAGCTCTTCGAGCACTTGCGGGCTTAGAGTCGGGGCATCGATGTAGACGTTGGGCGGAATCATTTCCACCGCATCCAGATTGAGATTGCGCCCACCGAGCAAGGCCAGGACTTCTTGGGTGATGCCGACGCGGTCGATGAAACTGACGTGGATACGCATGGGGCGGTTTTTGGTTCTGGAATGCGGAGGGAGGCAAGTATGCCTTGGGGCGGGCCAATGGTGAAATCCTGCGCAGGACTTCGGGGCCACACCGAACCAATGTGGGAGCGGGCTTGCTCGCGAAGGCGGGCTGACAGCCGACATTGATAGTGACTGACACTCCGCTTTCGCGAGCAAGCCCGCTCCCACAGGTTCAGCTTTTACTGAAGAATTGGGTTATTCCAGATGTTCAGGTTTGACCGGATCGCCGGATTTGACGTCGAGTTGCGCCCGCACGTCTTCGAACATCTCATCGTAGTACTTGTGCATCGAGCCGATGCTGGCCGTCTTAGGCAGGCCGTACTTTTGCGCGATGCGCGTGGCGTGACGGGCGAAGTCGAAGGCCTGGTCCTTGGGCAGATAAAACTCTTCATTCAGGTCCTTGCCCTCGACCGAGCCATGCAGCTTGAAGAGCATGCCTTGGCCTTCCTTGGGATCCTGGGCGATTTCGTATTCGATGTGCAGGTTGTAGCTGAAGTCGTCCTTGTTCAGCGCATGGCGCTCCATGTGCAGATGACCGGGCTCAAACGTTGCCATTGGCGTCTCTCCTGCAAAAGGCATTGAATCAGGGCAGACCTCACGCCTGCCCCCGGAGTTTCGTTTATTGATAGCTAATACCAGGCGTCGCCGTACTGATGCGCGTGCCGGCCTTGCCCTGGACGATCGCTTCGATGTCCGAGAGTGAACCGATCACCGCGGTTTTTCCAGTCTGGCGGGCGAACTCGCAGGCCGCCTGAACCTTCGGCCCCATGGATCCCGCGGCGAAGCCGAGTTTTTCCATTTCGTCGGGGTGCGCTTCAGCGATGGCTTTTTGCGTCGGTTTGCCGAAGTCGATGAACGCCGCGTTGACGTCGGTGGCAATCACCAACAGATCGCTTTCCAGCTGTTCGGCCAGCAGCGCCGAGCACAAGTCTTTGTCGATGACCGCTTCCACGCCTTGCAGTTTGCCGTGGGCGCCGTACAGGGTCGGGATGCCGCCACCGCCGGCACAGATCACGATGCTGCCTTTTTCCAGCAGCCACTTGATCGGGCGGATTTCGAAGATGCGTTTCGGTCTCGGGCTGGCCACCACGCGGCGGAATTTGTCGCCGTCCGGGGCAATCGCCCAGCCTTTCTCGGCGGCGAGCTTTTCCGCTTCAACCTTGGTGTAGACCGGGCCGATGGGTTTGGTGGGGTTTTGAAATGCCGGGTCGTTGGCGTCGACTTCGACCTGGGTCAGGAGGGTGGCGAAGGGCACTTCGAAGTCCAGCAGGTTGCCCAGTTCCTGTTCGATGATGTAGCCGATCATGCCTTCGGTTTCGGCACCGAGCACGTCGAGCGGGTACGGCGAAACTGAGGTGTAGGCCGCCGCTTGCAGCGACAGCAGGCCGACCTGTGGACCATTGCCGTGGGCGATGACCAGTTCATTGCCAGCGTAAATCTTGGCGATCTGTTCGGTGGCGATCCGGATGTTGGCGCGTTGATTGTCCGCGGTCATGGGTTCACCACGGCGGAGCAGGGCGTTACCGCCCAGAGCAACGACGATACGCATAATGCAGTCCTTCTAAAGCAGAGAGGTTGCGAGCGACTCGGTCTCCCTGCTGGAACCCGATCAGTGTGGGAGTGAGCCTGCTCGCGATGAGCATTTCACACTCAACAGAGCTGTTGACTGTTACTCCGCTATCGCGAGCAGGCTCGCTCCCACAGGGGCTTGGTGCCAGCCGGGAGAGCCAGGTGAGCCTGTTAGATATCCGCCAACGCCGACACCAGGATCGCCTTGATGGTGTGCATGCGGTTTTCCGCTTGCTCGAAGGCGATGTTGGCCGGAGATTCGAAGACTTCTTCAGTCACCTCAACACCATTGGCCAAGTGCGGATACCGCGCGGCGATGTCTTTGCCGACCTTGGTTTCGCTGTTGTGGAACGCCGGCAAACAGTGCATGAATTTCACGCGCGGGTTGCCGGCGGCTTTCATCATGTCGGCGTTGACCTGGTACGGCAGCAGTTGCTCGATGCGCTCGTCCCACGCTTCCACCGGCTCACCCATCGACACCCAAATATCGGTGTGGATGAAATCCACGCCCTTGACCGCTTCCTTCGGGTCTTCGGTGATGGTGATGCGTGCGCCGCTGTCTTCGGCGAAGGCTTTGCACTGAGCAATGAAATCAGCGTGCGGCCACAAGGCTTTCGGCGCGGCGATGCGCACGTCCATGCCCAGTTTTGCGCCGATCATCAGCAGCGAATTACCCATGTTGTAGCGCGCATCGCCGAGGTAGGCGTAGCTGATGTCGTGCAGCGGCTTGTCGCTGTGTTCGCGCATGGTCAGGGTGTCGGCGATCATTTGCGTCGGGTGGAATTCAGCGGTCAGACCGTTGAACACCGGCACGCCGGCGAACTTGGCCAGCTCCTCGACGATTTCCTGTTCGAAGCCACGGTACTCGATGGCGTCGAACATCCGCCCCAGCACGCGGGCGGTGTCTTTCATGCTTTCCTTGTGGCCGATCTGCGACGACACCGGGTCGATGTAGGTGACGTGGGCGCCCTGGTCGTGGGCCGCGACTTCGAAGGCGCAACGGGTGCGAGTCGAGGTTTTTTCGAAGATCAGCGCGATGTTTTTGCCTTTCAGATGCGGACGCTCGGTGCCGGTGTACTTGGCGCGTTTGAGGTCACGGGACAGGTCCAGCAGATAATGCAGCTCGCGAGTCGTATGGTGCATCAGCGAGAGCAGGCTGCGGTTGCGCATATTGAAAGCCATGATTGGATCTCCTTGGGTTTCGGTTATCCGCCGGCTTCGCGCTTTATAAGCACGAAGCAGGGCACAGGAATTAATAGTCGATAGGGTCGCGGATGATCGGGCAGGTCATGCAGTGGCCGCCCCCACGCCCACGGCCGAGTTCGCCGGCACTGATGGTGATGACTTCCACACCGGCCTTGCGCAGCAGGGTGTTGGTGTAGGTGTTGCGGTCGTAGCCGATCACCACGCCTGGCTCCACGGCCACCACGTTGTTGCCATCGTCCCACTGCTCGCGTTCGGCGGCGAAGCTGTTGCCGCCGGTTTCCACCACGCGCAATGCTTTCAGGTTGAGGGCCTTGGCGACGGTGTCGAGGAAGTTGGTTTCTTCGCGGCGGATGTCGATGCCACCCGGTTTGCTTTCGTCAGGGCGCAGGGTGAAGGCAACGATCTGGTTCACCACTTCCGGGAAGATTGTCACGAGGTCGCGGTCGCAGAAGCTGAACACGGTGTCCAGGTGCATCGCCGCGCGAGACTTCGGCAGCCCCGCGACGATCACGCGTTCTACCGCTTTATTTTTGAACAGGCTCACCGCCAGTTGGCCGATAGCCTGACGGGACGAACGCTCGCCCATGCCGATCAACACCACACCGTTGCCGATCGGCATCACGTCGCCGCCTTCAAGGGTGGAACTGCCGTGTTCCTGGTCCGGATCCCCGTACCAGATCTGGAAGTCGGCGTTGGTGAACTGCGGGTGGAATTTGTAGATGGCCGTGGCCAATAACGTTTCCTGACGGCGCGCCGGCCAGTACATCGGGTTGAGCGTCACGCCACCGTAGATCCAGCAAGTGGTGTCGCGGGTGAACTGGGTATTGGGCAGCGGCGGCAGAATGAAGCTGGAGTGACCGAGAAATTCGCGGAACATCTGAATGGTCTTGCCGCCGAAGCTGTCCGGCAGGTCATCGGCGGAGACGCCGCCAATCAGGAATTCAGCGATCTTGCGCGGCTCCAGGCTGCGCAGCCACGAACTGGTTTCGTTGACCAGGCCGAGGCCGACCGAGTTGGCGCTGATTTTGCGCTCGAGAATCCAGTCCAGTGCTTCAGGAATGGCGACGATGTCGGTCAGCAGGTTGTGCATTTCCAGCACATCGATGTTGCGTTCGCGCATTTTGTTGACGAAATCGAAATGGTCACGCTTGGCTTGGGCGACCCACAGCACGTCATCGAAAAGCAGCTCGTCACAGTTGTTCGGGGTCAGCCGCTGATGGGCCAGGCCTGGGGAGCAAACCATGACTTTGCGCAGTTTGCCGGCTTCGGAATGTACGCCGTACTTAACTTTTTCCGTGGTCATTACAGTGATCCTCCAGATGACAAAACAAGTCAGGTGTTACAGGGTCAGGAAGCCGTCATACAGCCCGTAAGCTGCCGCCAGGGCGCCCACGACTACTGCTGCAAAAATCAGCTTCTCGACGTTGGTGAAAACCGGTTTGTTGACTTCAAGCTTGGCCTTGGCGAACAGAATCGCGCCGGGCGCATACAGCAGGGCGGAGAGCAGCAGGTATTTGACGCCGCCGGCATACAGCAGCCAGAGCGCGTAAATCACCGCGACGGCGCCGATGAACAGGTCTTTCTTGCGCTCGGCCAAGGCGTTTTCATAACTCTCGCCCCGCACCGCCAGCAGCAGTGCGTAAGCCGCCGACCACAGGTAAGGCACCAGAATCATTGAGGTGGCGAGGTAGATCAGCGACAGGTAAGTGCTGGCCGAAAACAGCGTGATAATCAGAAACAGCTGGACCATGGCGTTGGTCAGCCACAAGGCGTTGACCGGCACCTGGTTGGCGTTTTCCTTGCGCAAAAACGCCGGCATGGTGTGGTCCTTGGCGGCGGCGAACATGATCTCCGCGCACAGCAGCACCCAGGACAGCAACGCACCCAGCAAGGAAATAATCAGCCCGACACTGATCAGCGCCGCGCCCCATGGGCCGACCACGTGTTCCAGCACGGCGGCCATCGACGGGTTCTGCAGTTTGGCCAGTTCGGGTTGGGTCATGATTCCCAGAGACAGCACGTTCACCAGCACCAGGAACAGCAGCACAGTGATAAAGCCGATCACAGTGGCTTTACCGACGTCGCTGCGTTTTTCCGCCCGGGCCGAAAAGATGCTCGCGCCTTCGATGCCGATGAACACCCAGACGGTGACCAGCATCATGTTGCGCACCTGGTTCATCACGCTGCCCAGGTCCGGATTTTTCACGCCCCAGATGTCGGCGGTGAAGATCTCCAGTTTGAACGCGAAAATAGCAATCAGGACGAACAGCAACAACGGCACAACCTTGGCGACGGTGGTGACCAGGTTGATGAATGCCGCTTCCTTGATCCCCCGCAGTACCAGGAAATGCACGGCCCAGAGCAATACCGATGCGCCGATCACCGCGGCAACAGTGTTGCCTTCACCGAAGATCGGAAAGAAGTAACCGAGGGTGCTGAACAGCAGGACGAAGTAGCCGACGTTACCCAGCCATGCACTGATCCAGTAACCCCAGGCGGACGAGAAACCCATGTAGTCGCCGAATCCGGCCTTGGCATAGGCGTAGACACCGCCGTCCAGATCAGGCTTGCGGTTCGCGAGGGTTTGAAAGACGAAGGCCAGGGTCAGCATGCCCACGGCGGTGATGGCCCAACCGATCAGAACGGCACCCACGTCGGCACTGGCAGCCATGTTTTGCGGCAAGGAAAATATCCCGCCACCAATCATTGAACCGACCACCAACGCAACCAGCGCGCCCAGTTTTAGTTTTCCGGGGGATTCAGACATTGCATGACTCCAATGCAGGAGAAGAGAGACAACAGATTAATTCTGTTAGCTATTCAGTCAGCTGACTTAGATCAGTGCATGGGCACATTCCATTGTTAATGAAAGACTTATGAATATTCACCGGTCATAAAGGTATTGCCGGAAAAGCCCTTTCCAAAGGCCTCGGCCAGGTCGATCAGGAATAACGGGTATCGCTTGGAGTTTTGAAGTTAGTTCGTTTCGGTGGTTTCGCAAATTTTTCAGGTCTGTTTCCAGTGCAGAATCGACTTATTAGGATTTACTTACCTGAATATTTTTTTCCCTGTCACTCATAGCGTGAATAGTTATAAATAAGCGACGTGACTTGGCGTTATCTAATAAGCGTTATTACGCTGTATCTATTTAGTTAAAACCATTCAGATGACGGTTTCACGGCCGTGGTCGTCCCGGCCGCAACGGGGAAAAACTGGAGACACAGGAAATGTCGCAACCGACGCAAAAACTTCGCCTCAGCGCGCTGATCGCCCTGGTGGTGGGCTCGATGATTGGCGGTGGGATCTTTTCCTTGCCGCAGAACATGGCCGCCCGGGCAGATGCCGGTGCAATCCTGATCGGTTGGGCGATCACTGCCGTGGGCATGCTGACCTTGGCGTTTGTGTTCCAGACCCTGGCCAATCGCAAGCCTGAACTGGACTCAGGGGTGTATGCCTACGCCAAGGCCGGTTTCGGCGATTACATGGGGTTCTCGTCCGCCTGGGGTTACTGGATCAGTGCCTGGCTGGGTAACGTCGGTTATTTCGTGCTGCTGTTCAGTACTCTTGGGTATTTCTTTCCGGTGTTTGGCCAGGGCAACACACCGATAGCCATTGCCTGCGCGTCGGTGCTGTTGTGGGCGGTGCATTTTTTAGTGATGCGCGGGATCAAGGAGGCGGCGTTCATCAATCAGCTGACCACCGTGGCCAAGATCGTGCCGCTGATCATGTTCATCGTGATTGCCGCCGTGGCCTTCAAGGCAGACATCTTTACGCGGGATATCTGGGGCCGCAGCAACCCGAATTTCGGCGGGGTGATGGATCAGGTGCGCAACATGATGTTGGTCACCGTGTTCGTCTTCATCGGCATCGAAGGCGCCAGTGTGTATTCGGCCCGGGCGCAAAAACGTTCGGACGTGGGCCGGGCGACGGTCATCGGTTTTATCGGGGTGTTGGCATTACTGGTGCTGGTGAACGTGCTGTCTCTCGGGATCATGAGCCAGCCCGAATTGGCCAGCCTGCAGAACCCGTCGCTGGCCGCCGTGCTGGAACATATCGTCGGCCCTTGGGGCGCGCTGTTGATCAGTATCGGCCTGGCGATTTCGCTGCTCGGCGCGTTGTTGTCGTGGGCGCTGCTCTGCGCTGAAATCCTCTTTGCCACGGCCAAGGACAAGACCATGCCGGCCTTCCTGACCAAGGAAAACGCCAACCATGTGCCGGTCAATGCGCTGTGGCTGACCAACGTGATGATTCAGATTTTCCTGTTGATTACGTTGTTTTCTGCGGGCACTTACACCAGCCTGATCTACCTCGCTTCTTCGATGATTCTGGTGCCGTACCTGTGGTCGGCGGCGTATGCGGTGCTGTTGAGCGGGCGTGGCGAAACCTATGAGCACGCGTCAGCCGAGCGGACCAAGGACCTGATGATCGGCGGCATCGCCCTGTGTTATGCGGTGTGGTTGCTGTATGCCGGCGGGATCAAATATTTGCTGCTGTCGGCATTGCTGTATGCGCCGGGGGTGATTCTGTTTGCCAAGGCTAAACGTGAGCAGGGCGAGCCGTTGTTCACTCATGTCGAGAAGGGGATTTTTACCTGTGTCATCACTGGGGCGGGGCTGGCGGCGTATGGGTTGTACAGCGGGTTGCTGTCGTTATGAAAGTGCTGCTGGAGTATCCGCCACCCTATGACTGGTCTGCGACGCTGGGGTTTTTGTCGGCGCGGGCGGTGACCGGGATGGAGGTGGTGGTCGACGGCACTTACTCGCGCAGCATCGGCTTGAACGGTGTCTACGGTACGTTTTCGATCAAGCCTGCGACGGTGGATGCGCTTGAAGTGATGCTGGATTTTCCTGATGCGACGGCCGTGCCCGAGATCGTCGCGCGGCTGCGGCGGATGTTTGATCTGGAGGCGAATTTGCCGACGATTCATCGGCAACTGGCGGTTGACCCATTGATGGGGCGTTTGATTGCCGAGCGTCCCGGCTTGCGGGTGCCAGGGGCTTGGGATGGGCTGGAGCTGGCGATTCGTGCAGTGTTGGGCCAGCAGATTAGCGTGGGCGCGGCGATTAAATTGGCGGGGAAACTGGTGGCGCAGTATGGCCAGCCGTTGCGTTCGTCGGTGCCTGGTTTGACGCATGTGTTTCCTGAGGCCGCTGTTTTGGCAGCTGCGGATCTGGCGACGCTGGGGATGCCGAAAAGCCGTGGTCGAACGTTGTCCGGGGTTGCTCAGGCGTTGCTGGATGATCCTTTGTTATTTGAGCCGGGGCGGGAGGGCGGTGTGGCGCGGCTGCTGGCGTTGCATGGGATTGGTGACTGGACGGCGCAGTACATTGCCTTGCGGCAATTGCGGGAGATGGATGCGTTTCCGAACGGGGATGTGGGGTTGATCAATGCGCTGGCGGCGCTTGAAGGTGGGCCGGTGACGGCGCGGGAGTTGTTGCAACGAGCTGAAGCCTGGAGACCTTATCGAGGCTATGCGGCGCAGGTGCTTTGGACATCACTCTCCCGGCCTGACTGATCATTCCCACGCTCCGCGTGGGAATGCCGCCATGGACGCAGAGCTTCCACTGTGACGCAGAGCGTCACGGGATGCATTACCACGCAGAGCGTGGGAACGAGCGGTGGGCTACCACTGCGCGCGATGGGAACCCAATTCAGAAGCTGGAAGTATCCACTGCAACGGTGTCCCTGTGATCTTCAACGGCACATGCAACCGATGCGCCGGTCCCCAAGGCGTTTGCTCAACCAGCATCCCTTGATCGTTGTCATCCTCAGCCCGCAACGGTTCATCCGTCCCGGCACCCTTTTCAATCAACAACTTCGCCGTGCGCGCCAACGACAACCGCGCCGACCCACCACGTCCCAGCAATCTGATCGCGCTGGCCGCCATCAAATACCCGGTGGCGTGATCGAGGGCTTGTAATGGCAGTGGCGTCGGCTTGTCCGTGTGCTTGCGCTGCATGCCGGCTTCAGCAATCCCGCTGCTCATTTGCACCAGGCTGTCAAAGCCACGACGGTTCTGCCAAGGACCGCTCCAGCCATAGGCATTGAGGCAGACATCGACCAGGCGGGGCGCCAGTTTCTGGCGTTCGGCGACACCGTAACCCAGGCGCTCCAATGCATTGGCGCGATAGCCGTGGAGCAAAATGTCGACGTTTTTGAGCAAGCTTTCGAACACGATGCGGTCGGCTTTATCGTGTAGATCCAGGCGCGCGCAGCGCTTGCCCAAAGTGACTTCCGGCACCACGCCTGGTTCGTTCCAGGTCGGCGGGTCGATGCGCAAAACATCGGCACCGAGGCCTGCGAGAAATCGGCTGGCGACCGGGCCGGCGAGCACCCGGGTCAAATCCAGCACCTTGATCCCGGCCAGCGGTTGCGCCACCGAACCTTGCCAGGGTTTCTCGTTCTGGCTGCGGTTAACCGTCATGCGAATCAGCGGTTCGGCGTTCACGGCCTGACCTTGGGGATGCGCCTGCCATTGCGCCCAGCTGCGCATTTCGGCGGCGCAACCACCGGCCTCCACCACGGCTTGTTCCAGATCGCTTTTGGCCCATTGCGCCACCTTGCTCGCCATCGCCGCGCGGTCGGCACAGGTGCCGAGAACGCTTTCGGCCGCAGCGCGATGATGGGGCGCGTTGGTATGCAGACGGATCCAGCCATCCTTGGTTGCGTAGTCACCCGCGACCGGGTCCCACAGCGGTGGAACGCTCCAGCCGACCGGGCGGATCGAAGTCGCAAACCAGAAGGACGCGAGGCGGCGATCAACTTCAAGGCTGGGCAAGCGGCCGGTATGTTGCTGCAGCAATTCGCTGACAGCCTGGCCGGCAACGGCAATGCTGGCGCACGCCAGATCGGTGACGGCAAACGCCGAGGGCAGGGCGCCGCTCGACGTAAAAGGAATCGGCGTGTGAGGCAAGCCGAGTGCGGCTTGAATGGACGTGAGTAAATCAGTCATCGAAGGCCCTCCGGAAGAGAGCCCGATCATAGATCAGAATAGATGACAGGCCGGATGAAACCTGTGGGAGCGAGCCTGCTCGCGAAAGCGGTGTGTCAGGCAACATCTCTGTTGAATGTGACATTGCCTTCGCGAGCAGGCTCGCTCCCACCTGGGATGTGTGGTGCGACTTTAAACGCGGAACTGATCCATCAGTTTCATCTGCTGGGTGGTCAAGGCGTTGAGCTGGCTGCTGATCTGCGCCGATTCGGTGGCCTGTCCGGTCAAGGTTTCGGTGACGGTACGGATCGCCGAGACGTTGCGGTTGACCTCTTCGGCCACGGCGCTTTGCTGTTCGGCGGCGCTGGCGATTTGCAGGTTCATGTCGCTGATCACGGTCACCGCGTCGCTGATTTTGCTCAAGGCCTGGACCGCTTGCTGGATCTGCCCGGCGTTGCTGTGGGCCTGGGTCTGGCTCGAATGCATGGTGGCGACCACGCCGCGAGTGCCGGTCTGGATGCGCTCGATCACGATGCGGATTTCTTCCACCGAATCCTGCGTGCGTTTGGCCAGGTTGCGTACTTCGTCGGCGACCACCGCAAACCCGCGACCACTCTCGCCGGCGCGGGCTGCTTCGATGGCGGCGTTGAGTGCCAGCAGGTTGGTTTGTTCGGCGATGCTGCGGATCACTTCCAGCACTGAACCGATCTGTTCGCTGTTGACCGCCAACGCTTCGACTTCGGTCACTGCTTTGCTGACTTCGTCGGCCAGTTGATTGATGTCGCGGGTGCTGCGCTCGATGATCGACATGCCGTCGCGGGCCGACTGATCGGCACCCTTGGCGGCATTCGCCGCGTTCGAGGCGCTGTTGGCGACGTCGTGGGCGGTGGCGCTCATTTCGTTGGACGCGGTGGCGACCTGGTCGATTTCGCGGAACTGCACCTGCATGCCTTCGCTGGTCTGGCGGGCGATTTCCGAAGACTGGTCGGCCGTGCCACGCGCGTCGGTGATGCTTTGTTTGATCTGCGCGATGGTCGGTTGCAGCTTGTCGAGGAAGCGGTTGAACCAGATGACCAGTTCGCCCAGTTCGTCTTTCTTGCTGTAGTGCAAACGTTGGGTCAGGTCGCCGTCGCCGCTGGCAATCGCCTTGAGCATCTCGGCGACGCTGTTGATCGGCCGGGTTACGCCGGAGGCGGTGAGCCAGATCAGCAGCAAACCGACCAGGCCGGCTGCGATTGCCACCAGCAATGCCTTGAGGGTTCCGCTTTGTTGCGCGTCATCGACCACCGCTTGCAGCTTCACCGAGTCGGCCAGCAGTACGTGTTTTGGCAGGTCGATCACCACGCCCCAGGCTTTGGATTCGGCAATCGGACTGACGGGATAAACGGCACGGATCAACTCGCCTTGTTCGAGAATTTTCGGCGCGCCACTGCTGAGCAATTGCAAAACGTCCTTGCCGTCTGCGCCCAGGGTGTCGCCGATGCTTTTGCCGACCTTGCTCGCATCGACGCTGTAACCGGCGAGTACGCCGCTGCCGGAGACGATCAGCATGTGCCCGGCGCTGTTGAACAGATCGCGTTGGGAGTCGACAGCCGCCGCTTGCAGCGCGTCGAGGGCAATGTCCACACCGACCACGCCGATGGACTTGCCATCCACCACCAGCGGTACGGAAATGGTCGTCATTAGCATTTCCTTGCCGGCGACAGTGTCGGCATACGGGTCGAGCAGGCAGGTGCGCTTGCTGTCGCGAGGGCAGGTGTACCAACTGTTATAGGGCGTGCCGCTGAGGCTCAGGGTGGTTTTGGTCATGTCGTCTTCGACCATGATCGTGTTGATCCCGGCACCGCCGGCACGGCTCCAGTAGCTGGCGAAACGACCGGCTTCGTTGGACTGGCGAGCCGTGTCATTGGCGAACTCGCTGTCCTTGCCATCCAGGCCATTGGGCTCGAACGCTAGCCAGATCCCCAGCACTTTACTGTTGCGCTCAAAGGCGGTTTTCAGGCTCTGGTTCAACTCTTCACGCAGGGCGCCGGCCTCAAGCGAACGCTTGGCGGCCATGTTGCGCATGTCCTTGATCTGATCGGCCAGGGCGGTGACCACCAGCAGGCTTTCACCGAAGGTCTTCTGCACCCGTACCGCTTGTTCGGCAGCCTTGGCCTGAAGCAGGTTTTGCACGCTGGCAGTGAGCATCTTGCTGCTGGATGCGCTGACCAGTTCATCGTTCTGATCGGTCTGGTAGATGTTCATGCCGACGATCAAGGCGGCCACACCGAGCAGGCAAAGACCGGACAGCAAGACGATTTTCAGGCGGATGGAGAGAGCATCGAACATAGGGCGAACTCGCGAATGAATGAGGTGTTGGCTGTGAGTCGGGATCGCCCCGATTTGCCAAGTCCATTCAGCGCCGTTTAATGGTCATCGGCGGGGGTGGAGGTTGCATGAACGCAATGCCGACGAATGGTAACAGGTGAGCGTTTGCGCAGGAAAATGCCCTGAAAAGAACAGAAATTCAGGAGATTGTCGGCAACGATTTTGGCCGCGAGGCAGGGAGGTCAGATCGGCAAGTGCTACTGCAGGAGCAAGCGCCCCGGAAGGGCGCATTTAGCCAGGCCAGTTCTGGGTTGCTGGCGTAAGCCTGTTCCAGCAACACGGTGAAGCTTTAGGCGCGACCCAGCAGATAGGTCGCGTAATCGGGGATCCGATGTTCGTGCGCCTGCTCCATCATTGGGCTGCTGAGCAGGTAGTCGGCGCTGCATTCATTGCACGCCACCGGAATGTTCCACACCGCAGCGACTCGCAATAACGCCTTGATGTCCGGGTCGTGCGGCTGCGGTTCGAACGGGTCCCAGAAGAACACCAGCATGTCGATCCGCTGCTCGGCGATTCGCGCGCCGAGTTGCTGGTCGCCGCCCAAAGGGCCGCTGATCATGCTTTCCACCGGCAGGTCGAGGCGGTGTTGCAACAACAAACCGGTGGTGCCGGTGGCGACCAGTTCATGTTGCGCGAGCTTGTCTTTCTGCCGCTCGGCCCAGTCCAGCAAAAACACCTTGCAGTGGTCATGGGCGACCAGGGCGATACGCTTGCGCGCCGCCATGGTCTTTTGCGTAAAGCTGATACCGATCATCGGTTGCTGCTCCACGGTTTACTCGGCGTTACACAGCGCCAGGCAGTTATCGAGCATGCGGTTGGAGAAGCCCCATTCGTTGTCGTACCAGGCCAGGACCTTGAGCAGCTTGCCGCTGGACTTGGTGTGGTTGGCGTCGAAGATCGACGACAGCGGGTTGTGATTGAAGTCGCTGGAAACCAGCGGCAGGGTGTTGTAGCCGAGAATCTTCGAGTGCTGGCTGGCTTCTTTGAGCAGCGCATTCACTTCATCGGCCGAGGCTTCGCGTTTGAGTTGCACGGTCAGGTCCACCAGCGACACGTTGATCACGGGAACACGCACCGACATGCCGGTCAGTTTGCCCGCCAGTTCCGGCAGCACCAGACCCACCGCTTCAGCCGCGCCGGTTTTGCTCGGGATCATGTTCTGGGTGGCCGAACGCGCACGATACGGGTCGACATGATAGACGTCGGTCAGGTGCTGGTCGTTGGTGTAGGCATGAATGGTGGTCATCAAACCGCTTTCGATGCCCAACTCGCGGTGCAGCACCTGGGCCACCGGGGCCAGGCAGTTGGTGGTGCACGATGCATTGGAAATGATCTGGTGCGATTGGCGCAGGATGTCGTGGTTAACCCCATAAACCACCGTGGCATCAGCGCCTTTGGCCGGGGCCGAGATGATCACTTTGCGTGCGCCGGCCGTAATATGCGCGGCGGCCTTGGCCCGGTCGGTGAACAGACCGGTGCATTCGAACACGACGTCAATCTTTTCCGCGGCCCAAGGCAACTCGGCCGGATTGCGAATGGCGCTGACCGAAATACGGTCGCCGTTGACGGTCAGGCTTTCGTTATCGTGCTGGACATCGGCGTCGAACGTGCCATGAACAGTGTCGTACTTGAGCAGATGAGCGTTCATCGCGCTGTCGCCCAAGTCGTTGATGGCGACGATCTGCAGATCCTGACGATAGCCCTGGGTATACAGTGCCCGCAGGACATTACGGCCAATTCGGCCAAAACCATTGATTGCGATTCGAAGAGTCATTTAACAGGGCCGCCGTCGATTTGTTGTTGGAATTACAAGATTATTCGCATAAAAATAGAAAACAAGCCTTTTTAATGGCAATATTTTGTTCAATCTACAACGAGTGACCTGAATCAACTGGTCCGACCGATCAAGAAAACCGTCTGT
The DNA here is from genome assembly GCF_008369325.1 of Pseudomonas sp. ANT_H12B. Taxonomy (GTDB): domain Bacteria; phylum Pseudomonadota; class Gammaproteobacteria; order Pseudomonadales; family Pseudomonadaceae; genus Aquipseudomonas. The sequence continues at coordinate 106,096 of NZ_VOBI01000005.1, forward strand.
CATCCCATCAACAACGGCTCTTGCTCAGCATAGACAATCAGGTCGCCACATCCGTTAGCCTGGAGTTCTAAACATGCATCCCCGCGTCCTTGAGGTCACCGAACGGCTTATCGCCCGTAGCCGCGCCACGCGTGAGGCTTACCTTGCACTGATTCGTGGTGCTGCCAGCGACGGTCCCATGCGCGGCAAGCTGCAATGCGCCAACTTCGCCCATGGCGTGGCCGGTTGCGGCACCGACGACAAGAACAGTCTGCGGATGATGAACTCCGCGAACATTGCGATTGTTTCGTCTTATAACGACATGCTCTCGGCGCACCAGCCGTACGAAGTCTTTCCTGAACAGATCAAAAAAGCCCTGCGTGAGATTGGCTCTGTCGGCCAGTTCGCCGGTGGCACCCCGGCCATGTGCGATGGCGTAACCCAAGGCGAGCCGGGCATGGAGCTGAGCCTGCCCAGCCGCGAAGTGATAGCGCTGTCTACCGCCGTGGCGTTGTCCCATAACATGTTTGATGGTGCGCTGATGCTCGGCATCTGCGACAAGATCGTCCCGGGCTTGATGATGGGCGCACTGCGTTTCGGTCACTTGCCGACGATCTTCGTGCCGGGCGGGCCGATGGTCTCGGGCATTTCCAACAAGCAGAAAGCCGACGTCCGCCAGCGCTACGCAGAAGGCAAGGCCAGCCGCGAAGAGCTGCTGGAATCGGAAATGAAGTCCTACCACAGCCCGGGCACCTGCACCTTTTACGGCACCGCCAACACCAACCAGTTGCTGATGGAAGTCATGGGCCTGCACTTGCCGGGCGCCTCTTTCGTCAACCCGAACACCCCGTTGCGTGATGCCCTGACCCGCGAAGCGGCGCATCAGGTCACCCGCTTGACCAAGCAGAACGGCGACTTCATGCCGATTGGCGAAATCGTCGACGAACGTTCGCTGGTCAACTCCATCGTCGCCTTGCACGCCACCGGCGGCTCGACCAACCACACGCTGCACATGCCGGCGATCGCCATGGCGGCGGGCATTCAATTGACCTGGCAGGACATGGCCGACCTCTCCGAGGTAGTGCCGACCCTGAGCCACGTCTACCCGAACGGCAAAGCCGACATCAACCACTTCCAGGCCGCGGGCGGCATGTCGTTCCTGATCCGCGAATTGCTGGAAGCCGGGCTGCTCCACGAGAACGTCAACACGGTGCTGGGTCATGGCCTGAGCCGTTACACCGTGGAGCCGTTCCTCGATAACGGTGAACTGGTTTGGCGCGAAGGCCCGATCGAAAGCCTCGACGAAACCATCCTGCGTCCGGTCGCTCGCGCCTTTTCGCCAGAGGGCGGCTTGCGGGTGATGGAAGGTAACCTCGGTCGCGGGGTGATGAAAGTTTCCGCCGTCGCTTTGGAAAACCAGATCGTCGAAGCACCGGCCATGGTGTTCCAGGATCAGCAGGACCTGGCCGATGCGTTCAAGGCCGGTTTGCTGGAGAAGGATTTCGTCGCCGTGATGCGCTTCCAGGGCCCGCGCTCCAACGGCATGCCGGAACTGCACAAGATGACGCCGTTCCTCGGCGTGCTGCAGGATCGCGGTTTCAAAGTGGCACTGGTGACGGACGGGCGCATGTCCGGCGCATCGGGGAAAATCCCGGCGGCCATTCACGTCAGCCCCGAAGCGTATGTGGGCGGCGCTTTGGCGCGGGTACAAGAGGGCGATATCATCCGCGTCGATGGCGCCAAAGGCACTTTGCAGCTTAAGGTGGACGCCGAAGAATTCGCAGCGCGCGAACCTGCCAAGGGCCTGTTGGGCAATAACATCGGCAGCGGTCGCGAACTGTTTGGTTTCATGCGCATGGCCTTCAGCTCCGCAGAGCAGGGCGCCAGCGCCTTTACTTCTGCCCTGGAGACGCTTAATTGAAACTGGCTTTGGTCGGTGACATCGGTGGGACCAACGCACGTTTCGCGTTGTGGAAAAACCAGCAGCTGGAATCGATCCAGGTGCTGGCGACGGCGGATCACTCAAGTCCCGAAGAGGCCATTGGCGTCTACCTGAGCAGCTTGGGGCTCGAGCCGGGCTCGATCGGTTCGGTGTGCCTGTCGGTCGCCGGCCCGGTGAGCGGCGACGAATTCAAGTTCACCAACAATCACTGGCGACTCAGCCGCAAGGGGTTCTGCCAGGCCTTGCAGGTGGATCAACTGCTGCTGGTCAATGACTTCTCGGCCATGGCGCTGGGCATGACCCGTTTGCAGCCGGACGAGTTTCGGGTGGTCTGCGAAGGCACACCGGAACCGTTGCGGCCGGCCGTGGTGATCGGCCCGGGCACGGGTTTGGGCGTTGGCACGTTGCTCGACCTGGGTGAAGGCCGTTTTGCGGCATTGCCGGGGGAGGGCGGTCACGTCGATCTGCCCCTGAGCAGTCTGCGGGAAACTCAACTGTGGCAGCACATCTTCAACGAGATCGGCCATGTCAGCGCTGAAACGGCATTGAGTGGCAGCGGTTTGCCGCGGGTCTATCGGGCGATCTGCGCGGTGGACGGTCACGAGCCTGTTCTCGAAACGCCGGAAGCGATTACCGCTGCCGGTCTGGCGGGTGATCCGATTGCCCTGGAAGTGCTTGAGCAGTTCTGCTGCTGGCTCGGTCGCGTGGCCGGCAATAACGTGCTGACCACTGGCGGGCGCGGTGGCGTGTACATCGTCGGCGGGGTGATTCCGCGGTTTGCCGATTTCTTTATCGAAAGCGGTTTTGCACGGTGCTTTGCTGACAAGGGTTGCATGAGCGATTACTTCAAGGGGATTCCGGTGTGGCTGGTGACGGCGCCGTATTCCGGATTGATGGGTGCAGGGGTAGCGCTCGATCAGGCCTGAAATGCAATCAACCTGTAGGAGTGAGCCTGCTCGCGATAGCGGTGTATCAGTCAACCAATGCGTTGAATGTAAAACCGCAATCGCGAGCAGGCTCACTCCTACAGTAGTTTTGTGGTGTTTGTGAAATCGGTGCTTAAGGCATAATCCGCCCAATTCAAATAACAAGGACGCCTTCCTGTGAGCTCAGTCAACAAGTCGATTTTGTTGGTCGATGACGATCAAGAGATACGCGAGTTGCTGGACACCTACCTGACCCGCGCCGGTTTCCAGGTTCGCACCACGCCCGACGGTGCAGGCTTTCGTCAGGCGATGAACGAGGCGCCGAGCGATCTGGTGATCCTCGATGTGATGCTGCCGGACGAGGACGGTTTCAGTCTGTGCCGCTGGATTCGCCAGCACCCGCGTCAGGCGCAGGTGCCGATCATCATGCTCACCGCCAGTTCTGACGAGGCCGACCGGGTCATCGGTCTGGAACTGGGTGCCGACGACTACCTCGGCAAACCTTTCAGCCCTCGTGAATTGCAGGCGCGCATCAAAGCCTTGTTGCGCCGCGCACAGTTCGGTCAGGAGCGTTCCGGCAGTGAAGTGCTGGCCTTCGATGAGTGGCGTCTGGACATGGTCAGCCATCGGTTGTTTCACGTCGACGGTGAAGAAGTGATTCTCTCCGGTGCCGATTTCGCGCTGCTGAAATTGTTCCTCGATCACCCCCAGGAAATTCTCGACCGCGACACCATCGGCAACGCTACCCGTGGTCGTGATTTGATGCCGCTGGATCGCATCGTCGACATGGCCGTCAGCCGTTTGCGCCAGCGCCTGCGCGACACCGAAAAACCGCCGCGGCTGATCCGTACCGTGCGCGGCAGCGGCTACCAACTGGCCGCCAATGTGGTTGCCAGCAATGGCCACTGAGTTTTTCCGCAAGCTCGCTGCAAGGATTCCCATGCCGCGTTCGCTGCTCGGGCGGATGCTGCTGCTGACGTTGTTGGCGGTGCTGTTCGCCCAGACACTGTCGAGCGTGATCTGGGTCTCACAACTGCGCGCCACCCAACTTGAAGGCCTGGTCACCAGCGCCCGTAGCCTCGCTCATTCGATGACCGCCAGTGTCAGTTACTTCCGCTCTCTGCCGGTGGCGTTTCGGCCATTGGTACTTGACCAGTTGCGCAGCATGGGCGGCACCCGTTTTGTGGTGACGCTCAACGACAAACCCTTAGGCATGGAAGTGTTGCCGATCACCCCGCGCAAGGAAGCGGTGCTCAAAGCGGTGGACGAAGTACTGCGTCAGTCACTGGGCCACGACACGGATATCTCGGTGACCTTCGTCAGCCCCGAAGACCTGCGGATCTTCAACAGCGGGCTGAAACTCGATGAATTGCCACGTTCCTGGGCGCACTATGCGTTGACCCTGGAACCGGTGAACCCGCCCGTATTGGTCACGCAAATCCAGATGGCACCGGGCGAGTGGCTGTACATCGCCTCGCTGCTGCCCGAGCCCTACACCAGTCTTGAAGAGCAAGGCCTGCCGGCACAGCAAGTCTGGTTCATCGTCCTCACCAGCGGTTTCTTGCTGTTGTTCATCGGTCTGCTGGTGCACTGGCAGAGTCGGCCGCTCAAGCGTTTGGCACGCGCCGCACGGGACATGTCGCTCGGTGCGGAAGTCGAGCCGGTCGCCGAAGGCGGCGGCAGCGAAGTGGTCGAAGTGGGCCGTGCTTTCAATGCGATGCGCGAGCGCATCAGCCGTTACCTGACCGAGCGCAGCCAGTTGTTCAGCGCCATTTCCCATGACTTGCGCACGCCGATTACCCGTTTGCGGTTGCGGGTGGAATTGCTTGAAGACGAAAAACTGCAGGCCAAGTTCGGCCGTGATCTGGATGAGTTGGAGCTGCTGGTCAAAGGCGCACTGCAGTGCGTGAAAGACACCGACATCCACGAAAACATCGAACCGGTGGACCTCAACCATGTGCTCGATTGTCTGGTGGAACCGTATCTGGCGCCCAACGGCAATGGCCGCGTGACCCAGCAGGGGCGGGCGCTGGCGGCGTATCCGGGCAAACCCTTGGCGCTCAAGCGTTGTATCGGCAACCTGATCGACAATGCCTTGAAATATGGACAGAAGGCGCACCTGCATATCGATGACGATGAGCGTGCATTCATCTTGCATGTCGATGACGAAGGGCCGGGTGTTCCGGAGCAGCGGCTGGAACAGGTTTTCGAACCGCACTTCCGTTTGGCCGGGCAGCAACAGGGTTATGGGTTGGGATTGGGGATTGCGCGCAACATTGCGCATAGTCATGGGGGGGAGGTCAGCCTGCAAAACCTGCGTGAGGGCGGGTTAAGGGTGACATTGCAGTTGCCTCGCAGTATTGATTAGTGAGCGCGAGTCGCCTTCATCGCGGGCAAGCCACGCTCCCACAGCAATTGCGCCTTACCTGTGGGGGCGGGCTTGCCCGCGATGGCGTCAGACCATTACACGAACATCTCAAGCCAAATGTCACAAGTCAGTGACATAACTCGTCCCCTTCGTTACAAGCCCGCCACCGCCCGTTGTTTAGACTGCCCCCAGTCATAACAACAAAAAAGGCACCCCATGGACACCTTCCGCCCGGCCTTCAGCAGTTGGCTGAACGCACCCGCTCACCAGCAATGGCTCGCCGCCGAAGGTCTGCGCCTGCTGGCGTTTGCCAAGGCTTCAAAGCTCCCCGAGGGCTTCGGCAATCTTGACGATCAGGGTCGCCTCCCGGCGAACGCCCAAGCCGAAACCATGAACACTGCGCGCATGACCCACAGCTTCGCCATGGCCCACATTCAAGGCTTGGCGGGGTTTGCCGAATTGGTGGATCACGGCGTCAAAGCCCTTAGCGGACCGCTGCGCGATGACGATCACGGGGGCTGGTTCGCCGCTCCCGAACATCGCGACGGCAACACCGACAAGGCAGCCTACCTGCACGCCTTCGTCGCGTTGGCCGCGAGTTCTGCGGTGGCCGCGCAACGTCCCGGCGCGCAGGCTTTGCTCGATGACGCGATCAACATCATCGACACGCATTTCTGGAGCGAGGAGGAGGGCGCAATGCGCGAATCCTTCAACCGCGACTGGAGCGTCGAAGAAGCCTATCGCGGTGCCAACAGCAACATGCACGCTACCGAAGCCTTTCTCGCACTGGCGGATGTCACCGACGACAACCGTTGGCTGATCCGCGCGCAGCGTATCGTCGAGCGAGTCATCCACGTTCATGCCGCCGCCAACGATTATCTGGTGGTCGAGCACTTCGATCAGAACTGGCAGCCGCTGCGCGACTACAACCACGACAACCCGGCCGATGGTTTTCGCCCTTACGGCACCACGCCGGGCCACGGTTTCGAATGGGCGCGGCTGTTGCTGCACCTCGAAGCGGCGCGGGTGCAGGCCGGGATGCTCACGCCGGGCTGGCTGGCGACTGACGCGCAAAAACTCTTCGATCACAATTGCCGTCATGGCTGGAACGTCGACGGGCTACCTGGGATTGTCTACACCCTCGACTGGGACAATCGCGCCGTGGTTCGCCATCGCTTGCACTGGACTCATTGCGAAGCCAGCGCTGCGGCCAGCGCCTTGCTCAAGCGTACTGGCGACGAGCAGTACGAAGCCTGGTATCGGTTGTTCTGGGAATTTTGTGACAGTCATTTCATCGATCGATGCGATGGCAGTTGGCACCATGAACTCGATCCGCAAAACCGCCCGAGCGCCGATATCTGGGCCGGCAAACCCGATCTGTATCACGCCTGGCAAGCCGTGCTGATCCCGCGCCTGCCGTTGGCGCCGAGCATGGCCACTGCCGTGGGGCAGTTGTCCCGGAGCGCTCCTGTGTAACCATGTCGTGACATTCAAGCGTCCCTTCGTTACCTGCGAAGGGACAACCCCTGTTTAAAATCCTATGCAGCGCAAGCACCAGACTTGCATGCATAACAACAAGAAAGGTAATTCTAGATGAATGCGATTTCTCGCCTCGCTACTGTCATTTCTCTTGCCTCATTGCTTCCTGTCTCTGCATTCCCTGTCAGTGCACTTGCCGCCGATTCCAAAGGTTCGGTAGAAGTCGTTCACTGGTGGACGTCCGGTGGCGAAAAAGCTGCTGTCGATGTTCTCAAGGCCCAAGTTGAAAAAGACGGCTTCACCTGGAAGGACGGCGCCGTCGCCGGTGGTGGCGGCGCTACCGCCATGACCGTACTGAAAAGTCGCGCCGTGGCCGGCAACCCGCCGGGTGTCGCGCAGATCAAAGGTCCGGACATCCAGGAATGGGCCAGCACCGGTTTGCTCGACACCGACGCGTTGAAAGACGTCGCCAAAGCCGAGAAGTGGGACAGCCTGCTCGACAAGAAAGTCTCCGATACCGTGAAGTTCGAAGGTAATTACGTGGCCGTGCCGGTGAACATTCACCGCGTCAACTGGCTGTGGATCAATCCGGAAGTCTTCAAGAAAGCCGGTATCGAAAAAGCTCCGACCACGCTTCAGGAGTTCTACGCAGCCGGCGATAAGCTCAAGGCTGCGGGCTTCATTGCGCTTGCCCACGGCGGCCAACCTTGGCAGGACAGCACCGTGTTCGAAGCGGTGGTGCTTTCGGTGATGGGCGTCGACGGCTACAAGAAAGCCCTGGTCGACCTGGACAATGCCGCCCTGACCGGTCCTGAAATGGTCAAGTCGCTGACCGAGCTGAAGAAAGTCGCGACCTACATGGACGTCGACGGCAAAGGCCAGGACTGGAACCTGGAAGCGGCCAAGGTCATCAACGGCAAGGCCGGCATGCAGATCATGGGTGACTGGGCCAAGAGCGAGTGGACAGCGGCCAAGAAAGTCGCCGGCAAGGACTACGAGTGCGTAGCGTTCCCGGGCACCGACAAGGCCTTCACCTACAACATCGACTCCCTGGCCGTGTTCAAGCAGAAAGACAAGGGCACTGCTGCTGCTCAGCAGGACATTGCCAAGGTCGTGCTGGGTGAGAACTTCCAGAAAGTCTTCAGCATCAACAAGGGTTCGATTCCGGTTCGAATCGACATGCTGAGCGACATGGACAAGTACGGTTTCGACTCCTGCGCCCAGACCGCTGCCAAGGACTTCCTGGCGGACGCCAAGTCTGGTGGCCTGCAGCCGAGCATGGCGCACAACATGGCGACCACGCTGGCGGTACAAGGCGCGTTCTTTGATGTCGTGACCAACTACATCAACGATCCGAAAGCCGATCCTGCTACTGCCGCCAAGCAACTGGGCACAGCGGTCAAGTCCGCCAAGTAATGCTTGGCCCCTGTAGGAGCGAGCCTGCTCGCGATGGCGGTGTATCAGTTGATGCATCCAGTGTCTGACACTCAGCTATCGCGAGCAGGCTCACTCCTACAAGGGGAAGCATTTCCAACGTAAATTTTCTCTTCGTACTGGATCTTCCCATGAGTTCTGTTGCTGTGTTCAGCAAGGCCTCGCCGTTCGATGCATTGCAGCGCTGGCTCCCTAAACTGGTGCTGGCGCCGAGCATGTTCATCGTCCTGGTGGGCTTCTATGGCTATATCCTCTGGACGTTTGTCCTGTCGTTCACCAGTTCGACCTTTCTGCCGACTTACAAGTGGGCAGGCCTGGCGCAATACCAGCGGCTGTTCGAAAACGACCGTTGGTGGGTAGCGAGCAAGAACCTGGCGGTTTTCGGCGGCATGTTTATCGGCATTACCTTGGTGATCGGTGTGCTGCTGGCGGTGTTTCTTGATCAGCGCATTCGTCGCGAAGGTTTCATCCGCACCATCTACCTGTACCCGATGGCGCTCTCGATGATCGTCACCGGTACTGCCTGGAAGTGGCTGCTCAACCCGGGCATGGGCCTGGACAAATTGTTGCGTGACTGGGGCTGGGAAGGCTTTCGCCTGGACTGGCTGATCGACCCGGATCGCGTGGTGTATTGCCTGGTGATCGCGGCGGTATGGCAAGCCTCGGGTTTTATCATGGCGATGTTCCTCGCCGGTCTGCGTGGCGTTGATCAATCGATCATCCGCGCCGCCCAGATCGATGGTGCGAGCATGCCGCGGATCTACCTGAAAGTGGTGTTGCCGAGCCTGCGCCCGGTGTTCTTCAGCGCCGTGATGATCCTGGCCCACATCGCGATCAAGAGTTTCGACCTGGTGGCGGCAATGACCGCCGGTGGCCCGGGTTACTCCTCCGACCTGCCTGCGATGTTCATGTATTCCTTCACCTTCAGCCGCGGCCAGATGGGCATGGGTTCGGCCAGTGCGATTCTGATGCTCGGTGCGATTCTCGCAATCATCGTGCCTTACCTGTACTCCGAGCTGAGGACCAAGCGTCATGACTAGTTTCGCTGCCAAACCTTCCATCAGCCTGAGTCGCATCGCGATCTACGGCGTGCTGATCCTGGCCGTATTGCTTTACCTGATACCGCTGGTGGTCATGCTGTTGACCAGTTTCAAGACGCCGGAAGACATCAACACCGGCAACCTGCTGAGCTGGCCGACCGTGGTCAGCGGCATTGGCTGGGTCAAGGCCTGGGCCACGGTCGACGGGTATTTCTGGAACTCGATCAAGATCACCGTCCCGGCGGTGCTGATCTCCACCGCCATCGGTGCGCTGAACGGCTATGTGCTGTCGATGTGGCGCTTTCGTGGCTCGCAACTGTTTTTCGGCCTGCTGCTGTTCGGTTGCTTCCTGCCGTTCCAGACCGTCCTGCTGCCGGCCTCGTTCACCCTCGGCAAAATGGGCCTGGCCAGCACCACCACGGGCCTGGTGTTCGTGCATGTGGTCTACGGTCTGGCGTTCACCACGCTGTTTTTCCGTAACTACTACGTCAGCGTTCCCGATGCGCTGGTGAAGGCGGCGCGGCTCGATGGCGCAGGGTTCTTCACCATCTTCCGCTTGATCATCCTGCCGATGTCCACTCCGATCATCATGGTCTGCCTGATCTGGCAGTTCACCCAGATCTGGAACGACTTCCTGTTCGGCGTGGTGTTCTCCAGCGGAGATTCGCAACCCATCACGGTGGCGTTGAACAACTTGGTCAACACCAGTACCGGGGCCAAGGAATACAACGTTGATATGGCGGCGGCGATGATCGCCGGGCTGCCGACCCTGCTGGTCTATGTGGTCGCAGGCAAGTATTTCGTGCGCGGGCTGACGGCCGGCGCAGTCAAGGGGTAATCATGGCAACGCTCGAACTTCGCAATGTAAACAAGACCTATGGCCCCGGCCTGCCGGACACCCTCAAGGACATCGATCTGTCGATCAAGGACGGTGAGTTCCTGATTCTTGTCGGACCTTCGGGTTGCGGAAAATCGACCCTGATGAATTGCATCGCCGGCCTTGAGACCATCACCGGCGGCGCGATCATGATCGATGACCAGGACGTCAGCGGCATGAGCCCGAAAGACCGCGACATCGCCATGGTGTTCCAGTCTTACGCGCTGTACCCGACCATGAGCGTGCGCGAGAACATCGCCTTTGGCTTGAAGATCCGCAAAATGCCCGCCGCCGACATCGAGACGGAAGTGGCGCGGGTGTCCAAGCTGCTGCAGATCGAACACTTGCTCAACCGCAAACCCGGCCAGCTCTCCGGTGGTCAGCAACAGCGTGTGGCGATGGGCCGTGCGTTGGCACGTCGGCCAAAGATTTACCTGTTCGACGAACCGCTGTCCAACCTCGACGCCAAGCTGCGCGTTGAGATGCGCACTGAAATGAAACTGATGCACCAACGCCTGAAAACCACCACGGTTTACGTGACTCACGACCAGATCGAAGCGATGACCCTGGGCGACAAAGTGGCGGTGATGAAGGACGGGATCATTCAGCAATTCGGCACGCCAAAAGACATCTACAACAACCCGGCCAACCTGTTCGTGGCGAGCTTCATCGGCTCGCCGCCGATGAACTTCATCCCCCTGCGTTTGCAGCGCAAGGACGGTCGTCTGCTGGCGTTGCTCGACAGCGGCCAGGCCCGTTGCGAATTGCCAATGGGCATGCAGGACGCAGGGCTCGAAGATCGCGAAGTGATCCTGGGCCTGCGCCCGGAACAGATCATGTTGACCAACGGTGAGCCGAACGGTTTGCCGACCATTCGTGCCGAAGTCCAGGTCACCGAACCGACCGGTCCCGACACCCTGGTGTTCGTCAATCTCAACGAAACCAAAGTCTGCTGCCGCCTGGCACCGGACGTTGCACCGGCCGTGGGCGAGACCCTGACCCTGCAATTCGATCCATCGAAAGTGTTGTTGTTCGACGCCAAGACCGGTGAACGCCTGGGGGTGGCCGGCCTGCCAAAAACCGAAGCTCACAGCGCCAACGTAGCCCAGTTCAAAGGCAGATAAAAATCAAAAAATGTGGGAGCGAGCCTGCTCGCGATGACGGACTGACATCCAGCATCGATGTCGGCTGATACACCGCAATCGCGAGCAGGCTCGCTCCCACAGGGGGATCCGTGGCGCCCGGACTGTCGTGCGTCGCAATCGATGTAAACCGCGTTAAATAAAAACAGTTAATAACAATAAAACGAGGATGTAGGGATGAAGAAGAACAACAACGCTCAGCTTATCTGCCAGTTGTCGGCGATTGCGGCAATGATGCTGGCCGGTAGCGTGCACGCGGCTGACGCGTTCAGCGCCGACTCCGAATGGATGACCGGTGATTGGGGTGGCGAGCGGACCAAGCTGATCGAGCAAGGTATCGACATCAAGATGGACTACGTCGGTGAAGTGGGCGGCAATCTTCACGGCGGCTACAACAACGACAAGACTGCACGTTACTCTGACCAGTTTGGTTTGGGCGTGGCGCTGGACCTGCAAAAATTGTGGGGCTGGGATAACACCCAGGCCAAGATCCAGTTCACCAACCGTAACGGTGAAAACATCTCCAATGACCGTGTCGGCGACCCGCGTGCCGGCACCTTGAGTTCCTCCCAGGAAGTCTACGGTCGTGGCCATATGGTCCGTCTGACCCAACTGTGGATCAAGCACCAGTTCCTCGACGGTAAACTGGACGTCAAGGCCGGTTACTTCGGTGAAGGCGAAGACTTCAACACCTTCCCGTGCGAGTTCCAGAACCTGGCATTTTGCGGTTCCCAGGTGGGTAACTGGGCGACCAACATCTGGTACAACTGGCCGGTCAGCCAGGCCGCGATCCGTGTGAAATACAACATCTCGCCTGAGTTCTATGCGCAGATCGGCGCGTACAACCAGAACCCATCGCAACTGGAGCACGGTAACGGCTTCAAGCTCAGCGGCAGTGGTACCAAAGGCACCGTGTTGCCGGTCGAACTGGTTTGGCTGCCTAACCCAGGCAATCTGCCGGGCGAATACCGTGTCGGTTACTACAAAAGCACGGCCAAGGCTGATGACGTTCGTGAAGACGACAACGGCAATGATGCGGCAACCAGTGGCAACGCCTATCGCAGCCACAGCAGCAAGTCCGGCTACTGGTTCGTGGCGCAGCAACAACTCACCAGCCACAACGGTGACAAGAGCCGTGGTCTGAACATCGCCGCCAACGCCACTTTCCACGACAAGGACACCAACATCGTCGACAACTACCAGTCGCTGATGCTTGTGTACAAAGGGCCGTTCGATGCACGTCCGAAGGATGACTTCGGTATTGGTGCCGCCCGTATCCATGTCAACGATGACGTGAAGAAAAACGCCGAGCTGGTCAACGCCTCCAACAATGTCACTGACTATCAGAACCCACTGTTCGCGCCGTTGCGTAGCACCGAGTACAACTACGAGATCAACTACGGCTTCCACGTTACCAACTGGCTGACCGTGCGTCCTAACCTGCAATACATCACTCACCCGGGCGGGGTTGATGAAGTCGACAACGCGCTGGTGGCCGGCCTGAAAATTCAGTCGGTGTTCTAACGTTGTTGCGATAAGCTCCTCTCTATGTGCGCATTTTTGCGGACAGCCTTGGCTGTCCGCTTTTTTTGGGGGGCGCACCCCGGGTGATTTTCAGGACCGTGGCACATGCATGAGCATCCGCTACAACGCTTCTTCAAATCCTTGCGCGAACGGCCGGTGTTTGCGTGGGAGCGCTATCAGAAGCGCGACGTGCTGGTGATCGACCATCTGCTGTGTCAGGCGGTGTTCAGTCGGCAGGGTGCGCAGTTGCTGCACTTTCAGCCAACGGGCCAGAAACCCTGGCTCTGGTGCGCGGCGAAGTGGCCGCAGGTCGGTGCGATTCGTGGCGGCGTGCCGGTGTGCTGGCCGTGGTATGGCCGTCATCCGAGCGAAAACGCATGGCCATCCCACGGCTGGGCGCGGTTGATCGACTGGAAGCTGCTGGATAGCAGCCATGATGACGATGGCGTGCATCTGCACTGGCAACTCCAGCTATGCGACTGGCAAGTGGACCTGCATGCGCACTTGGGCGAGCGTATGGATTTGCGCCTGAGCACCGAGCACCAAGACAGCCTGCCGTGCCAATTGAGTCAGGCGTTGCATGCCTATTGGCGTATTGGCGACGTCGGTGAGGTAGCGCTGTCTGGGCTCGACGGAGCGCAAGGTTACGACCAGTTGAACCGCCAGGTTTGCCAGCAGGAAGGTGAGTTGCGAGTTGATGGTGGCTGTCAGCGCGTGTTCCAGCATGACGGCGAATTGCAACTCAAGGACCACGCCTGGCAGCGCGAGTTGTGCATCGATACCGGTGACCATGCAGACACAGTCGTCTGGCATCCGGGCACGCGGCCGTTGCTGGGAGTGAGCTGGAATGAGATTTCGGAGTTTGTGTGTGTTGAAGCCGCGAGTGGCGGGACCGATAGCCTGAGCCTGGCGCCGGGGGAGAGGGCGCATTTGAGTTTGCAGGCGCGTGTTGGGGCTTAGTCCAAGACTTGCGTTGTAGCGGCTGACGCCATCGCGAGCAGGCTCGCTCCCACATTTGGAATGCATTCCCCTGTGGGAGCGAGCCTGCTCGCGATGAGGTCAGTTCTGACGATGGAGATGTCGGCCTAGTTAAATTCATCCCCAATCGGATACCGACTGGCATTCAAACTCTCTTTGATCTTGCGCAAATGCGGTTGGAAATCCACACCGCGGCGCAAAGTCATGCCTGTCGCCAGCACATCCAGCACCGTCAACTGAATGATCCGCGACGTCATCGGCATATAGATGTCGGTGTCTTCCGGCAGCGGAATGTTCAGGCTCAACGTACTGGCCTTGGCCAATGGTGAACCTTCTGCCGTCAGTCCCAGCACCGAAGCGCCGTTCTCCCGGGCGATGCGCGCCACTTCCACCAGTTCGCGGGTGCGCCCGGTGTAGGAGATGATCACGAACAACTCACCGGTGTGGGCCACCGACGCAATCATGCGTTGCATCAGTACGTCCGCATGGGCGGTGACGGCCAGGTTGAAGCGGAAGAATTTGTGCTGCGCATCCAGCGCCACCGGGGCCGAGGCGCCGAGGCCAAAGAAGTGGATCTGCCGGGCCTGGATCAACAGATCGACAGCGCGGCTGATCAGGTTCGGGTCCAGCGCCTGCAAGGCACTGTCCAACGAGGCGATGGCGCTGCCGAAAATCTTCTTGGTATACGCCTCAGGGTTATCATCGGCCTCGACCGCACGGCTGACATACGCCGCGCCACTGGCCAGGCTTTGCGCCAGCTGAAGCTTGAGTTCCGGATACCCGCTGACGCCGAACGAACGGCAGAAACGGTTGACCGTCGGCTCGCTGACCTTTGAAGCCTGGGCGAGGGCGGCGATGCTGAACCGGGTGGCCTGCTGTGGGTTGAGCAGGATCACTTCGGCGACTTTGCGTTCTGCCTTGTTCAGGTCTTCAAGGCGATTCTGGATCTGTTCCAGTAAATTTCGCACGCGGTCCATATGGTTTCCTTGGTTCGCCTACAAGAGTGCTCTGCGATGCAAGCAAGCGTGTTGCTATGCAAATTGGGCCTTTGATGCAGCCCCAAACGGTGGCCTATCCTACTGATGGCTCCGACCGACCACCACTCGGAATCTGTATTTTGCGAAAATGTTGTGGTTATTACTACATTTTCCCTTGAGTGATGCCTTGAAAAAAGGTATTTGTAGCTTAACTTGATAAAAGAACCAACATCATGCCCTCGATTACGGTTGAACCGTGCACCTTTGCCTTGTTCGGCGCCCTCGGCGATCTGGCCCTGCGCAAGCTGTTTCCTGCCCTTTATCAACTCGATGGCGCAGGTCTCTTGCACGAGGACACGCGAATTATCGCGCTGGCCCGTGAGCCTGGCAGTGAGCAGCAGCATTTGGCATTCATCGCCGCCGAGCTGCGCCGATACGTCAGTGATAAAGAGCTGGACGAAGCCGTGGTCGAACGTTTCCTCGCTCGCCTGAGTTACCTGCACGTCGACTTCCTCAAGGCTGACGACTACGTCGCCCTGGCCGAAATGGCTGGCAGCGCCCAACGAGTGATTGCCTACTTCGCCACTCCGGCGGCCGTTTACGGCGCAATCTGCGAGAACTTGTCGAAGGTCGGCCTGACCGAAAACACCCGTGTGGTACTGGAAAAACCCATCGGTTCGGACCTGGAGTCCTCGCGCAAGGTCAACGACGCCGTGGCGCAGTTCTTCCCGGAGAACCGCACCTATCGCATCGACCACTACCTGGGAAAAGAGACGGTGCAAAACCTGATCGCCCTGCGTTTTGCCAACAGCCTGTTCGAAACCCAGTGGAACCAGAATTATATCTCCCACGTGGAAATCACCGTGGCCGAGAAGGTCGGGATCGAAGGCCGCTGGGGTTACTTTGACAAGGCCGGTCAGCTGCGGGACATGATTCAGAATCACCTGCTGCAACTGCTTTGCCTGATCGCCATGGACCCACCGGCCGACCTGTCCGCCGACAGCATCCGTGACGAGAAAGTCAAAGTGCTCAAGGCACTGGCGCCGATCAGCCCCGAAGGCCTGACCACTCAGGTGGTGCGCGGCCAGTACATCGCTGGTTACAGCGAAGGCAAATCGGTTCCCGGTTACCTGGAAGAACCTAACTCCAATACCCAGAGCGACACTGAAACCTTCGTCGCCCTGCGTGCCGATATCCGCAACTGGCGTTGGGCCGGCGTGCCGTTTTACCTGCGTACCGGCAAGCGCATGCCGCAGAAGCTGTCGCAGATCGTCATCCATTTCAAGGAACCCTCGCACTACATCTTCGCTCCCGAGCAGCGCCTGCAAATCAGCAACAAGCTGATTATCCGCCTGCAACCGGACGAAGGTATTTCCTTGCGCGTGATGACCAAAGAACAAGGCCTGGACAAGGGCATGCAGCTGCGCAGCGGTCCGTTGCAGCTGAATTTTTCCGACACCTATCGCAGCGCACGGATTCCCGATGCCTACGAACGGTTGTTGCTGGAAGTGATGCGCGGCAATCAGAACCTGTTTGTCCGTAAAGATGAAATCGAAGCCGCGTGGAAGTGGTGTGACCAGTTGATCGCCGGGTGGAAAAAATCCGGTGATGCGCCCAAGCCGTACGCGGCCGGGTCCTGGGGACCAATGAGTTCCATTGCACTGATTACGCGGGATGGGAGGTCGTGGTATGGCGATATCTGAATTGAAACTGCCTCAGGGCGTCAGCGCTCATGAGTTCAAGAGCCCGGTGCTGCTGGCCGATGGTTTGGCGCTGAATGTGGCCAAGCAACTGAGCGACGCAATCGACGCTCGTGGCACCGCGACGCTGGTGGTGTCAGGTGGACGCAGCCCGGTGGCGTTTTTCCAGAACCTGGCCAAGCAGAAACTGGACTGGTCCAAGGTTGTCGTCACGCTGGCCGACGAGCGCTGGGTGCCGGTGGAACACGCCGACAGCAATGCCGGTCTGCTCAAGCGTTACCTGTTGCAAGGGCCGGCGGCCAAGGCGCAGTTCCTGAGCTTGTACAGCGCCAGCGCCAACCTTGAACTGGCTGCCGATCAGGCTGATCGCTTGCTCGGTGAATTGCCGCCGATCGACGTGCTGATACTGGGCATGGGCGACGACGGTCATACGGCCTCGTTGTTCCCGAATAGCCCGAACTTGGCCGACGCCTTGAAAGTCGACGGCACGCGCCGTTGCTATCCGATGCTGGCGCCGACCGTGCCGCATCAGCGCCTGACCATGAGTCGTGCGTTGTTGGCCTCGGCCAAGACCACCGTTCTATCGATTTCCGGTCAGTCCAAGCTGACCACCCTGAGTGCCGCATTGGCCGGTGACGATGTCGCCGCAATGCCGATTCGCGCGTTTCTGCAACCTACGTTAGAGATTTACTGGTGCCCATGAACCAAGGATCAGCCGCTATGAAAAACACATCCCCGACCGTTTCCATGGCGGATAAAGTTGCCCTGATCGACAGCCTCTGCGCCAAGGCGCGGATTCTGCCGGTGATCACCATTGCCCGCGAGCAGGACGTTCTGCCGCTGGCCGACGCCCTTGCCGCCGGTGGCCTGACAGCCCTCGAAGTGACCCTGCGCTCGCAGTTCGGTCTCAAGGCTATCCAGATTCTGCGCGAGCAGCGTCCGGAGCTGGTGACCGGTGCCGGCACGGTGCTGGATCGCACCATGCTCGCCGCTGCCGAAGCGGCCGGCTCGCAGTTCATCGTCACACCGGGTATCACCCGTGACCTGCTGGAAGCGAGTGTCGACAGCCCGATTCCGCTGTTGCCAGGTATCAGCAATGCTTCGGGCATCATGGAAGGCTACGGTCTGGGTTATCGCCGCTTCAAGTTGTTCCCGGCGGAAGTCAGCGGCGGCGTCGCGGCGATCAAAGCCCTCGGCGGCCCGTTCGGTGAAGTGAAATTCTGCCCGACTGGCGGCGTCAGCCCGGCCAACATCAAGAGCTACATGGCGTTGAAAAACGTCATGTGCGTGGGCGGTAGCTGGATGCTTGACCCTGAGTGGATCAAGAACGGCGACTGGGCCCGCATTCAAGAATGCACCGCTGAGGCATTGGCGCTGCTGGACTGATTCTTTACCAAACACTTCGTTGTGTGTTCTACGGCTTTACGGTGCGCTTGGTCGGTGCACCGTTTTTTTTGCCAAAAAAAAGACATGAAACCAAGCGATACATAGTTAACGCATACCGACTTTCGGCCAGTGCTAGCCTGCGTTCATCTTATGGAAGAGAGAACGTCATGGACGACAACACCTCGATTGCACCCACACCACTGGTTTACCAGCTTTCCCCGGAACAGATCGCCGGCCCGTATTTCCGAAACCCGAAATTGATCAGACGAAACATCAGCGAAGGCGCCGAAGGTATTCCCTTGGTCCTACGGCTGGCGATTGTCGATGCCATGACCGGTCTGCCGGTCACCGACGCGCTAGTGGATATCTGGCACTGCAACGCGCGCGGGGCGTATTCGGGCTGGAGTAAGGTCAATCCGGATCAGGAAGTCGACGCCGATGCCATCGGTTCGATCCCGCGCACCGACGACGACACCTATCTGCGGGGCGGGCAATTCACCGATAAAAAAGGCATGGTGCGGTTTACCACGATTTATCCGGGGTTCTATGCCGGCCGTACGCTGCACATTCACGTCGCCGTGCGCATTACCGCGGGCAACAACTACCTGCAAGAGCGACACGTCGCCTGGGTCGGTCAGCTTTACTTTCCCGAAGTGGTCTCGCGCTCGGTACTCAACGCTAACGAGTACCGGGGTCGAACGGTTTCGCCGCTGAGCAACGATCAAGACTTCTTCTACGAAAACATGGGCGGCGAAGCCTCGACCTTGAAGGTTCACACCCTTGGTCGAGACTCGAATGAAGACGGATTTTTCGGCTACACGACCATCGGTATCGACACGTTTGCGGTGTCGACGCAGATCAAGCCTGAGGACTTCGACAAATACACCGTGTGATATCAGCGCAGTTCGTTCAGCGCCCTGATGAGTAACCTCATGTCCGCTGCAGTCGTAGTGAACCCCGGGGTGATGCGGATGCACGGACCACACGCCGCACCGCTGCGCATCACGGTAAACAGGTTGTAGTCGCTGAGCAGCCTCTCCACCATCGCCTGTTGATCGGCATGTCGGGTAAAGCGCAACGAAGTGATGCCGCAATACAGTCGCGGGTCATCGGGGGTCAGGACTTCGATTCCCGGCAGCTCGCGCACCGCGCCGACCCACAGGTTACGCAGGTAATTGAGCCGTGCGCCCTTGGCGGCGGCACCACCCATCGCATGATGCTCTTCGAACACCAGCGGCAGGGTCAGCAGTGCCGGAATGTTCGGCGTGCTGTAGGTCGTTCGAGCGCGGATGTCGGTGAGCGGAAAATGCATCTCGCCCATGTCCGGATCGATGTCGGCCAATCGCTCAGGGGCTATGTAGATGAAACCCAGGGTCAGTGGCGCGCCGATCCATTTGTGCAGGTTGTAGCCGGCGAAGGCGATGCCCAAGTCATCGAGATTGAACTCGATCTGCCCGAGCGCATGAGCGCCGTCGAGGATCACGTCGACGCCATGTTCTCTGGCGGCCGAAGCAATTGCCTGCACCGGCATCACCAGTCCGGTGCGATGGGTGACGTGGGTCAGGACCATCAGTTTTAGTCGCGGATAACGTACGAAGGCTTCGCGGTAAGTGGTGAGCAAACTGTCGAAACTGGCGGGATGCGCGTGCTCGATCTCGATCACCTCGGCGCCGCGATTGCGCGCCAGCCAGCGCATTGCGCCTTTGACCGTGTCGTATTCCAGATCACAAATCAGCACCTGATCGCCCGGCGTCAGGCGGTTGTAGTTGCGGATCAGCGATTGCAGACCGTCGGACGCATTGCGGGTGAGGGCGACGGTTTCGGCGGATACGCCTACCAGTTCAGCGAGCTGTGCACGGATCTCCTGGCTTTCGCCGTGTTCGAAGCGCTGGCGCACGTGCACCGAGTTGCCACGGTTGATGAGTTCGATGTTGCGCTGATACTCCTCGACCACCGTTCGGGACATGCGCCCGAAGTAACCGTTTTCCAGATTGACCGGGCCGGGTTCGACCGCATAACGGTCGGCAAAGGTTAGCCAGAACGCTTCATCACGGGCACGACGGGTGTTATCGGGCATTGGCTACTCGGTCAGGATCAATGGCGGGGGGCAGGTTTGCCATGTTTGGCGCGTAGGGGGTCGAGCAGTTCCGACAAACCGTTGTGATCGATTTCCTGCATCAGGGCCAGCAAGCCACCGAGTTCACCATGGGGGAAACCTTCCCGGGCAAACCAGTTCAGGTACTGGCCGGGCAGGTCGGCAATGATTCGGCCCTTGTACTTGCCGAAGGGCATTTCACGGGTAATCAGCAGTTCGAGCTTTTCAGGATTCATCTATCAGTCGTCTTGTTTCAATCAGTCTGGAAAATACAGGCATTCTGCATGCAGGCCAAATGACAGTTCATGCAAAAAAAGCGGATACAGATTTCGTTGTTATATCTAAGCGCTTGAAATATAAGAATTAATTTATCAGTTCAAAGCTGGCATGCAGGGTGCAATATCTAATGCATCTTTCATCAACCGCAAGGAATTGAAAAATGACTGACATGAATAAAGAAGCGATCTCTGTACTCAACGACCTGATCGAAACCAGCAAAGACGGTCAGGAAGGGTTCAAGACTTGCGCTGAAGACATCAAACACCCTGAACTCAAAAGCCTGTTCATGCAACGTTCGGCGGACTGCGCGACGGCTGCTTCTGAATTGCAGGCCGCTGTACGATCCATGGGCGGTGATCCGGAAACGTCCACCAGTGTCAGCGGTGATCTGCACCGCCGCTGGGTCGACGTGAAAGCGATGTTCACCGGCCAGGATGAAGAAGCCGTGCTGAACGAAGCCGAACGCGGTGAAGACCATGCGCTGAAGGCTTACAAAGAGGCCATCGAAAAAATCAACAAACACAACCTGGTGGGCATTCGTGACCTGGTTGAACGTCAGTACCACGGCGTGCAACGCAATCACGATCAGGTAAAAGCCCTGCGTAACCAGGCTCGCGCACGCTCGTAAGCGCTCGTGGCCTGTCAAAAACGCCAGCCAGTCTGGCGTTTTTTTGTGCCTGGGAATTAGCGCTGGACGGCTGTTAGTTAGCTAGCTAATAATTTGTTTTTCAAGTGACTGAACCGAACCCGACTATCGTTAAATCGTCTTTTCAAGAGAGCTTTACGTGCCTATCACTTTGCAGGCTTTGTTTGCGCCTGACCGTCGCGCCTTGCAGTTCGCGATCAAAACCTTGATCGGCGGCGGCCTGGCGCTGTGGCTGGCATTGCGCTGGGGCCTGGAGCAACCGGCCTGGGCCTTGATGACGGCGTTTATCGTCGCCCAGCCCTTGTCCGGAATGGTGGTGCAAAAGGGCCTGGCACGACTGCTGGGCACGCTGATCGGGACGATCATGTCGGTGGTGTTCATGGGATTGTTCGCCCAGACGCCGTGGTTGTTTTTGCTGGCATTGGCGTTGTGGCTGGGGCTGTGTACGGCGAGTTCGACCTTGCTGCGCAGCGCCTGGTCCTATTCGTTTGTGCTGGCCGGTTACACAGTGGCGATCATAGCGTTGCCGGCCATTACCCATCCGTTGACGGTTTTCGATCAAGCCGTGGCGCGCTGCACGGAAATCTGCCTGGGTATTCTTTGCGCCACCGCCGCCAGCGCGTTGCTGTGGCCGATGCGGGTCGAGCGACAACTGGCGGATCAGGCGCGAGCGGCCTGGCAGAGCGGGATGAATGCGGCGCGCGCGACGCTGGCCGGTGATGGTCAGGCACGTAAAGGTCTGTTGGAAATCCTCGGCAGAATCGTCGCGGTGGATGCCCAGCGAGAGCATGCCTGGTTTGAAGGTGGTCTTGGTCGGCAACGAGCGCGGGCCATCAGCGGATTGAGCCAGAAGCTGTTGATGCTGCTGCGTATCGCCCGTTCCGTGGGGCGCCAGTGGCAGCAGTTGGAACCCCAGGAGTCCGAGCAACTTCGACCGTGGATGAACGAGGTGCAGGAAGCGCTATCCAGTGCCGATACCGCGACTCTGCAAGCGTTACGGCCGAGGTTGCTCGACGCCTCCCACGACATGCACATCAGCTCCGCACAGAGTTACTGCCTGGCTCGTTTTTCCTTGTTGCTCGATACCGCCATGGCGGCGACTGCTGCATTGAAAGCGGTGGAGGAGGGTAAGGAAACGATCGATCCACCGCGAACCCTGACACCGCACCGCGACCTGTCATTGGCGCTGATGTTCGGTGCCCGAAGTGCGTTGGCGTTTCTGGTGGTCTCGTGCTTCTGGTTGGCGACCGCGTGGCCCGCCGCCTCCGGCGCACTGCTGTTGACGTGCGTGGTGTGTAGTCTGTTTGCCAGCCGCGAGAATGGCGCTCAGATCGGCATGAGTTTTATGCGGGGGATTTTCTTGGCAATTCCGGTCGCGTTTATCGTCGGGCAGATTCTGTTGCCGCAATGGAGTGGTTTTGCCTTGCTGTGCATGGGCATGGGCGTGCCATTGTTTCTCGGTGCGCTGGGCATGGCCAAACCGCAGATCGGTGCGACGGCTACCTCATTTTGTCTGCACTTCATCGTGCTGGTCTCCCCGCTCAACGTGATGAAATTCGATGTTGCGACGTTCTTCAACAGCGCTCAATCCATCGTGGTCGGTGTTGGCGCCGCCGTACTGGCGTTTCATTTGCTGATCCTGCGCAACCCGACGTGGCATGGCCGACGTTTGCTGGCGGCGACCCTCGGCGATTTGGTGCGCCTGACACGGCGCAACCTGCGAGGTGCCGAAAGCTGGTTCGGCGGGCGCATGGCCGACCGCCTGCTGCAACTGGCGCGGCATTATCCGGAGTTGCCGGAACCGGCGCGCAGTCGCTGGGACGACGGCTTGCTCGGCCTGGATATCGGCGACGAATTGCTGCATCTACGCTTGAGCCTGGCAGTAGCGCAAGCGCCGGTCAGTGCGCAGCAACGACGGTATCTGGAACAACTGGAAAACATCCTGGAGCAAGGCCCTGCGGGCAGTCGCGCCGAAGCGTTGGCAGATCCCAGCGAAGAATTCTTGAAGACCTTGTATGCCTTGCCTCCCAGTGATGCCGTGAAGCTGGCCCAGGGCGCAGTGCTGCAATTGCAGAACAGCTGGCGTGCCTGGTGTCGTCAGCAGGAGGAGAGTCATGGGGTTGCGTGAATGGTCGGTGGGCGGAGTGCTGCTCAGTCCGTTCCTGATTTATGTGCTGCTGGCGCTGCTCGTCACCGGGGCCTTGCGCATGCTCTTGCGCCTGACCCCGGCCGGTCGCTGGATCTGGCACGAAGCATTGTTTGATTGCGCCTTGTACGTCTGTGTATTGACCCTGATCACCGTCGTCCTCGGACCTTTATAAGGAGTGGAATATGCGTACACCCGTACGTGTCGCCGTAACCTTGTGCCTGGTGGCGGTGGCAATTTTTGCCGGCGTTCATTTGTGGCAGTACTACATGTTGACGCCCTGGACCCGCGACGCACGGATTCGCGCCGACGTGGTGGTGATCGCCCCGGACGTGTCGGGTTGGGTGCGTGAACTCAAGGCCTTCGATAACCAGCAGGTCAAGGCCGGGGATCTGTTGCTGAGCATCGACCGCGATCGTTTCGAAGCCGCCCTGGAAAAGGCTCAGGCCGTGGTCCAGACCCGGCAGCAGCAACTTAATTTGCGTGAACGCGAAGCCAGTCGCCGGGCCAGTCTGGGGCCACAGGCGATCAGTGCCGAGCTGCGCGAGAACGCGCAGATCAACGCCGGCATCGCCCGAGGCGAACTGCGTGAAGCCCAGGCCGAAGCCAAGGTCGCGGAACTCAACCTCGCCCGCAGCCAGGTCCACGCGCCCCGCAGCGGGCACATCACCAACCTGCGTCTGGCCCAAGGCAATTACGTGAATGCCGGGCAACCGGTGATGGCGTTGATCGACGATTCGACCTTCTATGTGCAGGCGTATTTCGAAGAAACCAAACTGCCACGGATTCGTGTCGGCGATTCGGTGAAGGTCTGGTTGATGAGCGCGGGGGAAGCGCTGCAAGGGCATGTCGAAAGCATCAGCCGCGGGATTACCGATCGCAACACCACACCCGATGGGCAATTGCTGGCGGAGGTGGAACCGACGTTTAACTGGGTGAGGTTGGCGCAGCGGATTCCGGTACGGATCAAGATTGATAAGTTACCGGAAGGGATGAATTTGAGTTCGGGGATGACGGCGAGTGTGCAGGTGCAGGAAGGAGAGCGATGATCGTTAAATGATCGTTCCCACGCAGAGCGTGGGAACGATCAGTAGGTTCAGCCGATGCTGATCGCCGGCAATGTCGGCAACGTCACAGTCTGTTGCTTACGCGGCGCCAGAATCTCCGCCTCGCCATCCACTACCAATTCATCGCGCTGGTTGAATACACGAGTGGCAATCCGCACGCGAAACTTCGGCAGTTTCTCGAGAATCTCCAGGCGCACGGTCAGGGTGTCGCCAATCTTCACCGGCTTCTGAAAGCTCATCTGCTGGCCAATATAAATAGTCCCCGGCCCAGGCAGTTCGCAGGCAACGGCAGCACTGATCAGCGCACCGCTGAACATGCCGTGAGCGATGCGCTCCTTGAACATGGTCCCGGCGGCGAATTCAGCGTCCAGGTGCACCGGGTTGTGATCGCCGGACATCGCGGCGAACAACTGAATGTCGCGCTCTTCGACCGTCTTGCTGTAGCTGGCGGTCTGGCCGACTTCAAGGGCTTCGTAAGGGGTGTTGGTAACCTGGGTCATCTGTTTCAATTCCTGTGACGAATAAAAAAATCCACAAAAAAACTATTCCGATCTGGGTGGCCGGCGATGGCTCAGCGCCTGGGCGATCCAGTTCAACACGTCATTGATCACTTCATCGCGGTTGCTCTCGTTGAACAGTTCGTGCCGTGCCTGTGGGTAAATAGTCAGTTGCAGGCTCTGGCTGCCGGCCGCGCGTAACGCATGGGCCAGATCTGTCAGACGTTTGCCTTCACTCACCGGATCACATTCACCGCCTATCACCAGCAGCGGCAGGCCCGGATCGATCTGAGCGAGATTGGACGCTTTGCTGATTTGCTGCAAGCCGCCGAGCAAATCGATCCAGAGCTGATTGGTGCAGCGAAAGCCGCAGAGCGGGTCGTTGACGTACAGGTCGACCTCCGTCGGATCGCGGCTGAGCCAGTCAAACGTTGTGCGCACCGGTTTGAATTTTTTGTTGAACGAGCCGAACGACAACCATTCGATCAGCGCGCTACGCCCCTTGGCGCCCTGACGCAGCTTTTCGAGACGGGCGATTTGCCGCGCCGCGCGATAGAGCGCCACGGGCTGGAAGTTGGAACCACTGAGCACCGCGCCATGCAGGCTGGCGCTGTGATGCAGCAGATAAGCCTGGGCGATGTAACTGCCCATGCTGTGGCCGAGCAACACGATTGGCACGCCGGGATGCTGTTGGCCGATGTGCTGATTGAGGCTGGCCAGGTCGCCGACTACCTTGCACCAACCATCATCGTCGGCGAAATGGCCGAGTGTCCCGTTTTCGGCAGTTTTGCCATGTCCGCGCAGATCCGGTGCGTACACGCCATATCCTTGCTCGCAGAACTTTTCCGCCAGACGGGCGTAGCGATCACTGTGTTCCGCCATGCCATGGGCCAGCAGGATCACGGCTTTTAAAGGCGCGGCGGGCAGCCACTGGTTGACGAAGAGGCGGCTGCGGTCACTCGCGGTCAGCCAGAAAGTGTCGTGGATCATGGCGATTCCTTTGCGCTTGGTCGTTGCATTGTATAGCGCATCCATCGCCAGCCGTCTGATCAGGCCACGCCACGCTAGGAAGATTCACACGATCAATGACGGTGTTGGCCGTATTTGCCTGATTCGCCATAGCTGCTAGTGTCCGTGAAGCTCCGCTATTCAAAAGTGACAGAAAAGCGGCCCCGGATAGGTTCAGGTAAAGAGGACAAGAACAATGCAACCTGATTTCTGGAATGACAAACGCCCGGCCGGCGTGCCCCTGGATATCGACCTTGGGGCTTATAAGTCGGTGATCGAGGTGTTCGAGCGTTCCTGCAAGAAATTCGCAGACCGCCCGGCATTCAGCAACATGGGCGTAACCCTGACCTACGCCGAACTGGAGCGCTACAGCGCAGCCTTCGCCGGTTACCTGCAAGCCCACACCGACCTGGTGCCGGGGGATCGCATCGCGGTACAGATGCCCAACGTCCTGCATTACCCGATTGCCGTGTTCGGTGCCTTGCGCGCCGGGCTGATCGTGGTCAACACCAACCCGCTGTACACCGCGCGGGAGATGCGTCATCAGTTCAAGGACTCCGGTGCCCGAGCGCTGGTGTACCTGAACATGTTCGGGCAGAAAGTCCAGGAAGTGCTGCCGGACACCGACATCCAGTACCTGATCGAAGCGAAGATGGGCGACCTGATGCCCGGCGCCAAGGGTTGGCTGGTCAATACCGTGGTGAGCAAGGTCAAGAAAATGGTCC
The DNA here is from genome assembly GCF_008369325.1 of Pseudomonas sp. ANT_H12B. Classification (GTDB taxonomy): domain Bacteria; phylum Pseudomonadota; class Gammaproteobacteria; order Pseudomonadales; family Pseudomonadaceae; genus Aquipseudomonas. Next base: position 132,311 of record NZ_VOBI01000005.1, read on the forward strand.
CGGCCTATTCCTTGCCCCAAGCCACTTCCTTCAAGAGCGCGCTGCGCCTGGGCCGGGGCCTGGGCATCAAGCCGCTGAAGGTCGGCCTCGACGACATCGCCGTGTTGCAATACACCGGCGGCACCACCGGGTTGGCCAAGGGCGCGATGCTGACTCACGGCAACCTGGTGGCCAATATGCAGCAGGTGCGGGCGTGCCTGGAGCAGTTGGGCAGTGACGGCCAGCCGCTGTTGCGCGAAGGGCAGGAGGTGATGGTCGCGCCGTTGCCGCTGTACCACATCTATGCGTTCACCGCGAATTGCATGTGCATGATGGTTTCGGGCAACCACAACGTGCTGATCACCAATCCGCGAGACATTGGCGGCTTCATCAAGGAACTGAAGAACTGGCGGTTCTCGGCATTGTTGGGGCTCAACACGCTGTTTGTCGCGCTGATGGACCATCCGGACTTCAAGACCCTGGATTTCTCCAGCCTCAAACTCACCAACTCCGGCGGCACCGCACTGGTCAAGGCCACCGCCGAGCGCTGGGAGCAGCTCACCGGTTGCCGCATCACCGAAGGTTACGGCCTGACCGAAACCTCGCCGGTGGCCTGCACCAACCCGTACGGCGACAAGTCGCGCCTCGGCACGGTCGGCTTGCCGGTGCCGGGCACCACGCTGAAAGTCATCAACGATGAAGGCGTCGAACAGCCCTTGGGCGAGCGCGGCGAACTGTGCATCAAGGGCCCGCAGATCATGAAGGGCTACTGGCAGAAACCCGAAGCCACCGCCGAAGTGCTGGATGCCGAAGGCTGGTTCAAGTCGGGCGACATCGCGGTGATCGACCTGGACGGCTTTGTGCGTATCGTCGATCGCAAGAAAGACATGATCATCGTCTCGGGTTTCAACGTGTACCCGAACGAGATCGAAGATGTGGTGATGGCTCACCCGAAAGTCGCCAACTGCGCGGTCATAGGCGTGCCGGACGAGCGTTCGGGGGAGGCGGTGAAGCTGTTTGTGGTAGCCCGTGAGTCGGGTGTCAGCCTTGAAGAGCTGAAGGCCTACTGCAAGGAAAACTTCACGGCGTACAAGATCCCCAAGCACATCGTCTTGCGTGAGTCGTTGCCGATGACGCCGGTGGGCAAGATCTTGCGGCGGGAGTTGCGCGATATCGCCTGATCGTTGAATGGCCGCGCTTTGCGCGGATCGCGGGCAAGCCACGCTCCCACAGATTTCGCGTCGTTCACCCTTTTGTGAACAACATCGAACCTGTGGAAGCGGGCTTGCCCGCGAAGCTTTTAAGGGGCCTAAAGCCAAGATTTCAGAGGCTTTCAAGGCGCTATAGAATCTTTGCTCTAAAAATGACTATTTGATTATCATGAGTCAAAAACGTGACTGTAGAGGCGGCTTTTGGCTCTAGTCGGCCCTCGGCAAAGCTGCTACTCTCGGCGCGCTTTGTGACTTCTCGGCCTATATAAGAGCCAGACTCACCAACAAACACACACCAATAATAATCGCATCAAATGCGGTGATGAATTCGCGTTGCTGAGGAGTGGGCTTCCATGATCGAAGACTTTTGGAAGGATAAGTACCCTGCCGGGATTGCTGCCGACATCAATCCAGACGAGTATCCGAATATTCAGGCGGTGTTGAAGCAGTCCTGCCAACGCTTCGCCGACAAACCGGCATTCAGTAACCTGGGCAAGACAATCACCTACGGTGAGCTGTACGAATTGTCCGGTGCCTTTGCCGCTTACCTGCAACAGCATACCGACTTGCAGCCGGGCGATCGAATCGCCGTGCAGCTGCCCAACGTGTTGCAGTACCCGGTCGCCGTCTTCGGTGCCATCCGCGCCGGGCTGATCGTGGTCAACACCAATCCGCTGTACACCGCGCGGGAAATGGAACACCAATTCAACGATTCCGGTGCCAAAGCCCTGGTCTGCCTGGCCAACATGGCGCATCTGGCCCAGACCGTCGTGCCGAAAACCGGCGTCAAGCACGTGATCGTCACCGAAGTGGCCGACCTGCTGCCGCCGCTCAAGCGCCTGCTGGTCAACAGCGTCATCAAGTACGTGAAGAAGATGGTCCCGGCGTATCACTTGCCCAAGGCCATCAAGTTCAACGACGTGCTGAGCAAGGGCCATGGCCAGCCAGTGACTGAAGTCAACCCGGCCAGCAGTGATGTTGCCGTGCTGCAATACACCGGCGGCACCACCGGCGTGGCCAAAGGCGCAATGCTGACCCACCGCAACCTGGTGGCGAACATGCTGCAGTGCAAGGCGCTGATGGGTTCGAACCTCAATGAAGGTTGCGAAATCCTGATCACGCCGCTGCCGCTGTACCACATCTATGCCTTCACCTTTCATTGCATGGCGATGATGCTGATCGGCAACCACAACATCCTGATCAGCAACCCGCGCGACTTGACGGCGATGGTCAAGGAACTGTCGAAGTGGAAGTTCAGCGGCTTCGTCGGTCTGAACACGTTGTTTGTGGCGCTGTGCAACAACGAAGGCTTCCGCAAGCTGGATTTCTCCGCGTTGAAGGTCACCTTGTCGGGCGGTATGGCGCTGCAACTGGCAGCGGCTGAACGCTGGAAGGCGGTCACCGGTTGTGCAATCTGTGAAGGTTACGGCATGACCGAAACCAGCCCGGTGGCCACCGTCAATCCGATCCAGAAGATCCAGATCGGCACCATCGGTATTCCGGTGCCGTCGACGCTGTGCAAAATCATCGACGATGCCGGCGTTGAACAGCCGTTGGGCGAGATCGGCGAGTTGTGTGTGAAAGGTCCGCAGGTGATGAAGGGCTACTGGCAGCGCCAGGACGCCACCGATGAAATCCTCGACAGCGAAGGCTGGTTGAAGACCGGTGACATTGCGGTGATCCAGCCTGACGGTTACATGCGCATTGTCGATCGCAAGAAAGACATGATCCTGGTCTCCGGCTTCAACGTTTACCCCAACGAACTGGAAGACGTGCTGGCGACCTTGCCGGGTGTGCTGCAATGCGCGGCCATCGGCGTGCCGGACGAGAAGTCGGGTGAGGCGATCAAGATCTTCATCGTCGCCAAACCGGGCGTGACGTTGACCAAGGAACAGGTGATGGAGCACATGCGCGCCAACGTCACCGGCTACAAGGTTCCGCGTTCCGTGGAGTTTCGCGATGCGCTGCCGACCACCAACGTCGGCAAGATTTTGCGCCGCGAGCTGCGTGATGAAGAGTTGAAGAAACTGAACGCGAAGAAAGTAGGCGCCTAGCGACCACAAAGCCCCGCAGATGCGGGGCTTTTTTGATCTTGCTGCTCGTTCCCACGCTCTGCGTGGTAACGCATCCCGGGACGCTCTGCGTCCAGTATCGGACGCGGAGCGTCCGTGGCGGCATTCCCACGCAGAGCGTGGGAACGATCATGCGATCAAATGTGAGCGAGCCTGCTCGCGAAGCTTTTGCTTTTTACAGGCGGAACTGCGCGAAATTGACGTTGGTGCCCGCCGGGCGCATGTCCTGCAAGTACGAATCTTTATCCGCGCTCAATTCCAGGCTCAAGGCAGCCTTGCGCTTGCCTTCGTTGCGCACCACCAGGCCTTCAAGCTTCTCGCGCAGGAACACCGTCGGTACTTTCAGGTGCAGCAGTTCGTCGGTATCCGGCGTGTGCATCAGCAGGTGAACCCATTCGTACTGACCAATGGCCAGGCGCGCGACCGGGATATCGAACCACCAGATGTTGCGGTTACGGTTCAATTCGGTGAAATGGCAGTTGTTGACGCCAAGCACAGCACCGCCGAGTTCCTGGTTTCTGCGGGCAATGGCCTGCTTTTTATCGAGTTTCATAACATTCCTACGGGATTGGATCTTCAGCGCCATGGCCTGAATACGTTGCGCATTCTCGGGGGTTGGTCGGCAAACATAAAGCCCAACCTGCACTGAACGATGAAATGTCGTGGTGAAAATAAATGAAACTCCGTGCAAACGTCCCCGGTCAATCTTTGTGTAACCACTTTCCTCGTTGAATTGTTTACAGGACAACCATCATGGGTAGCACTGGCGATAAAGTTAAAGGCATGGCCAACGAAGCCGCCGGCAACGTCAAACAAGGCGTTGGCAAGGCAACCGGTAACGATAAAATGCGCGCCGAAGGCGTGGTGCAGGAAAAGAAAGGCGAAGCTCAGCAAGCAGTGGGCAAAGCCAAGGATGCCGTCAAGAAAGGCGTCGACAAGGCTTGATTCGGCCTTGGATAAGTAAAAGAAACGGCCATCCGCGGATGGCCGTTTTTGTGTCAGCCTGAACTTGCGGACGGAAATTGTTTCAAAGTCGCCAAGTAAGCTACTTTGATGTAGAAAACGGTCCCTGAGTCGCCACGACTTCGACCAAATTTGCGGCGAAAGGAGACGCTAATGTTTTTTCCACACATGAAAGGTTTGCGCCTGCACCGTGTCATGGTGCGCACGATCACCGAGTTCGTCGACGACGAGATGTCGACCTATGCCTCGGCGCTGGCCTATCAAATGCTGTTTTCGCTGTTCCCCTTCATTCTGTTCCTGATTGCCCTGATCGGTTTCCTGCACCTGCCGGACTTCTTCTCCTGGTTGCGCCTGCAATCGGAACTGGTGCTGCCGCCCCAGGCGCTGGAACAGGTGAACCCGGTGATCGATCAGCTCCAGCAATCCAAGGGTGGCTTGCTGTCGATTGGTATCGTGATTGCCTTGTGGACCGCGTCCGCCGGTGTGCGGCTTATGATGAGTGCGATGAACGCAGCCTACGACGTAGTCGAAGGCCGCCCGGTGTGGAAGCGTTTCCCGCTGTCGATTTTCTACACCATTGGTATCGCAGGCATGCTGCTGATCGCCGCTGCGCTGATGGTGCTCGGGCCGCAGGTGATGGGCTGGATCGCTGCGCAAGTGGGCCTCGAAGATTTTATCGTGACCGTCTGGACCATCGTTCGCTGGCCGGTGGTGGTGATTTTATTGATGATGGCGGTGGCGCTGATTTACTACGTCATGCCCGACGTCAAACAGGAGTTTCGCTTTATCACCCCCGGTTCGGTGCTGGCCGTGGTGGTGTGGATCCTTGCTTCGGTGGGCTTCGGTCTGTACGTCAAAACATTCGCTGACTACAACGCCATGTATGGCAGTATCGGCGCGATCATCGTGCTGTTGCTGTACTTCTATATTTCCGCAGCAGTGCTGTTGCTCGGCGCGGAGATGAATGCGGTGATCGAGCACATGTCGACCGAAGGCAAAAATGATGGCGAAAAAGTCCCCGGCGAGCTCGATCACGAACCCAAACATCATGTTTCGGGACTGGGTCGGGATCACTCGATCAAGCCGACCACTGACGAAGTCATAAAATGATCCGTGAAATTCTGAAAATGGGTGACGAGCGCCTGCTGCGCATTGCCCCGCCGGTTCCGGCCGAAATGTTCGACAGCCCTGAGCTGTGGCAACTGATCGACGACATGTTCCAGACCATGGAAAGCGTTGGCGGCGTCGGCCTGGCCGCGCCACAAATCGGCGTCGATCTGCAATTAGTGATCTTCGGTTTCGAGCACAGCGAGCGCTATCCGGATGCCGAAGCGGTGCCGCAAACCATTCTGATCAATCCGCTGATCACGCCGTTGAGCCCGACGCTCGAAGAGGGTTTCGAAGGCTGCCTGTCGGTGCCCGGCCTGCGTGGCGCGGTAGATCGTTATCAGCAGATTCGCTACGAAGGTGTTGATCCCAAGGGCAATCCTATCGTGCGCATCGCCGAGGGGTTCCATGCGCGGGTGGTGCAGCATGAATGCGATCACCTGATCGGCCGGTTATACCCGTCGCGGATCAGTGACTTCAGCAAGTTCGGGTTTACTGAAGTGATGTTCCCGGATCTGGACCCCAACGCGGACGACTGATTCAGATACATCTCAAACCAATGTGGGAGCGAGCCTGCTCGCGAAGAGGCCATGTCAGCCGATATTGATATTGACTGACACGCCGCCTTCGCGAGCAGGCTCGCTCCCACAGGGTGATCTCCATTAGGTTTCAGCTCATCACTTCGCGGGTTTAACAAACCGCAACGTCATCCGGTCCGACTCACCGATCGCCACGTACTTCGCCCGATCCTTCTCCCCCAACGTCAACGCCGGCGGCAGCGTCCAGACGCCTTCAGGATAATTCTTGGTGTCCTTCGGATTGGCATTGATCTCGCTCTGCGCCTCAAGCTTGAAGCCCGCATCGGTGGCCAGTTTCACCACGTAATCGGTGGTCAGGTAACCGCTGTGCTTGATGTCTGCGAGCGACGCCCCGTCCTTGGCCCGGTGATCCACCACACCGAGCACGCCACCCGGTTTCAACACCTTGAAGAACGCAGCGGCGCCAGCAATTCGCTGTACCAACCGTTGCCGGGCGTGATTTCGATGACCGTCTGGTTCGGTCCCAAACCAAAGAACTGCAGGCTCTGCTGCGGATGACGGTCCCTGAGAAGTTGAAGTCGAACCCGTGGCTAGCACGCAGCGATCACCGCTCGATCACACTTTATCGATGGGTGAGCTCATCAACGGTTCTAAGCCCATGGCGATCATCGGTTTGCTGCGTGCATAACGGCTCAAGCGTTCAGCCATCGAGTAGGGCAGGGACGGGTCGAAAGTAAAACCGCGACGTTCATAAAAACCGCGCAAGTCCGGATGACAAAACAGCCAGACCGGGCCTTCAATGTTCTTGACGGCCTGGGCGATCAACGACGCGGCGATGCCCTGTTCACGGCAGGCCGGATCGACAAACAGACCCGTCAGCCAATGCCCGTCGGCCACCGGCCGCAAACTCAGTGCGCCAATGATTTCATCGCGCCTGGCCACCCAGAGTTGAGCGTCGCGGACGGCTTTCATCGGCGATTGATGAGCGCGGTAAAACTTGTTCATCAAGGGCCACAAAGGCTCGGCGAGCAAGGTGTATTGGGTGTTGGGCATGGTCTTGGACTGTCGGTGTGCGAAGCGGGCGATTATAAAAGAACGCGGGCGCGGGGATAGGTGTATACCTGATCTCACATCCCGTATGAGTGGAGTACGTATCATGGCCAAAGGCATGGATTCAAAAAAAGCGGCAAAGAAGAAACCGGCGAAAACCGCCGATGAAAAACGCGCGGACAAGAAGGCCAAGAAGGTGGATGTGTTCGGTCATTGATCCCCCGCTGATTAATCGTTCCCGCGCTCCCGCGTGGGAATGCCTCCTGACGCGAAGCGTCACGGCTATTCCCTCGCAGAGCGTGGGAATGATCGTTAAAAAATCTGCAAAAAATCCCTGCTCCATTGCACAGGTCCCCGATCTGAGCAACGCCATGCCTCATTATTTCGATACCGCCCACCGTCGCTTGGCCACTGAACAACCCTCTTGAAACTCCGCTGAATCGATTTTGTCCTCGATAGTGGCCGACTAGTGGCCGACTAGTGGCCTTGCGTCTGCATCAGTGCTGGCTATGCTGAGGCGTAACTAGCTATGTCGGTCGCAATATGAAGACCGTGATACACGCCTCAAGAGTGCGCAACCCAAGGCACCGGCACTGAGCAATACGTCAAAACGTTAGGGCTGGCCCGACCCGGGCTATCAAGAGAAGGATGTCTTGATAAGAGCGTTGCTGTATGGACCCTCCGATTGAACATCATTTATCACCTGACATGTCCTTCCTGTGAGGGATGCGTGTGCCTGTTCCATGGAACGTAGTGGTGGACCGTTGAAAGACCGAAGAACTTTCATCTATCAAAAAAGACGCGCTTAAGGTGATACGACCATGTTTAACCTGCATCACAAGGCTGACCTGCTGGAAATTGAACGATTGCGCAACGCGGTGACCGACGCCAATGCCAAGCTGGCCGCTGTCAGCCGTTCAATGGCGATGATTGAATTCTCCCCCGAGGGCATCGTGCTCGATGCCAACGATAATTTTTGCAGTGCCATGGGCTACGGCGCCGAAGAAGTGCGCGGCAAGCACCACCGGATATTTTGCGAAGAAACGTTCTGCCGCAGCGAGGCCTACGCCAAATTGTGGCGTGACCTGGCCCGCGGCGAACCGGTCAGCGGGACCTTTTTACGCTTGAACAAACATGGCAAAGAGGTTTGGCTCGAAGCCAGTTACATGCCGGTGTTCGGCCCTGATCGGCAGGTCCGGAGTGTGATCAAAGTTGCCAGTGACATCTCCGCCAGGGTCGACAAGGAGCACGAAAACGAGAGCATGCTCGCAGCGATCGGTCGTTCCATGGCCGTGATCGAATTCACCCCCGAAGGCAAGGTGATCACTGCCAATGAAAACTTCCTGAAAACCATGCATTACTCGCTAGCCGAAGTGGCGGGTCAGCACCACAGTCTGTTTTGCCACCGCGTCGAAGCCGACTCACAGACTTACAAAGCGTTCTGGGCTTCACTCAATCGCGGCGAATATCACTCGCACCGTTTCGAGCGCAAAGACAAGCAGGGTCATACGGTTTTCCTGGAAGCTTCCTACAACCCGTTGTTCGACGCGAAGGGCCGGCTGTACAAAGTGGTCAAGTTCGCCACTGACATCACAAATCAAGTGACCACTCTGCAAACTGCAGCGGAATCGGCCCACAGCACCTCGGTACAGAACGACGCCTGTGCGCAGAAAGGTTCTCAGGTAGTGCAGCAAACCGTGCAGATCATCCAGGACATTTCCAAAGACTTGAACGAAGCGGCGCTGAGCATCGACGCCGTCAGTAAACAGTCCGACATCATTGGCACCATCGTCCAGACCATTCGCGGCATTGCCGATCAGACCAACTTGCTGGCGCTCAATGCCGCGATTGAAGCAGCCCGGGCCGGCGAACACGGGCGCGGTTTTGCGGTGGTCGCCGATGAGGTCCGCAGCCTTGCCGCGCGAACCAGCCAGGCGACACTGGAGATCGTCGAGGTGGTGCGCAAGAACCACGATTTGTCGTTGAGTGCGGTATCGAGCATGCAGTCAAGTTTGAGTCGAACCGGCCTCGGGGTAGAACTGGCGAACGAGGCGGGGGAGGTGATCCTGGAAATTCAGCAGGGCTCGCGGTATGTGGTGGATGCGATCAGTCAGTTCAATTCGACCTTGCAGATAAGTTAATCCACAACACACTCTGTAACAGCTGGCGAACGCAGGCTTCGCCAGTTGTTACAAAAGAGTGGTGCCGCTGAACTCTGTCAGAGCGAAGCGAGGAACTCACCCAGGAACAATCCCAGAAACGTCGCCGAGGCAAAGGCTGCCTGATCGGAGAAACCGAACACGCCTTGGCTGCCGGTGGCGAAGATACCGTCGCGAATCAGGCCGGGGCTGATGTAGGCGGTCTGGAACAGGTCATAGAGCTCAAAAAAACCACCGATGGATAGCAGCGCCACCAGCCGCCAGAGGGTCGAGACGGCGGGGGAGTGAGCAGTCATGGGCCGATCCATTTCTTATTGATGGAAAAGCTTAGGCTGCTATCGGAAATGAATGATTGTGAATCTCGGAGACTGTGCCCCGAGATTCGCCAATTTATTGCAATAAATGCTTTTGACTGATTGTAGCGCCCGAGCCCTCAAGGCAGGCCGTTGCAGCCATGTTTGAGGAATCCCGGGCGTTGTGCCAACCGCTGGAAGTACTCGTCGATGGCCGGGTAGTCGGGGCGCTCCATCGGTGTCATCAACCAGCGATTGACGGCCAACCCGATGACGATGTCGGCCAGGGTGAACCGTGGCCCGGCGACAAAAGCTTTGGTGATTGCGAGCTGATGTTCGAGGATGCCCATCTTCTGGTTCCAGCCGTGTACACCGGCGGCAATATGATGCGGGTCCTGGAACTCCGGATCTTTGCGTACCAACGCCGTGAACGCATAGCTCCAGGAGGCATTCAGTTCGGTGGCTTGCCAATCCATCCACTGCTCCACGCGCGCGCGCGCCGCCGGTTCGTGGGGTAGCAGATCAGTGTTGTGGTGTTTGCCGGCCAGATAGCGGCAGATGGTGTTGGACTCCCACAGCACGCCGGCCTCATCAATGATCACGGGCACCAGGGCGTTGGGATTGAGCCTGAGAAACTCCGGTGTGTGAGTCGACGCATAACCGCCGCCCCAGTCCTCACGTTCGTAGGCAACACCCAGTTCCTCACAAGTCCACAGGACTTTTCTGACGTTGATTGACGAGGCTTTACCCAGAATCTTCAGTGCGTGTTCCATTGAGCTACTCCATTAGCGATTCGACGCTTCAGGAATCTAACAGGTATTCAGTGTTTTCAAACCGGATCCGGCAGCGCCGAGGCCGGCAAACCGAACGTACGGTCCAACAGCCAGTTGAACGCGAAGGTATAGCACGGGATGAAAATGATCAGCGCTAGGTCCAGCACAAAGGCTTGCACCAGCTGATGTTCATCCACCAGGCGATCAACGGGATGAGGAACACTATCAAGGTTAGTTGAAAACCCACGGCATGGGCGATGCGACGTTTGACGGTGCCGACGGCGATGGCCAGCGCTTTGGTGCCGCATGCGCGGCTGATCACCGAACTGCTCAAGCAATTGCAGGTGCATGCGATCGAGTTGTCGCTGGGATTGGAAAGCAAGTTGTCGATTGGCGTGGTGGCAGACATCGACAAGAGGCGTTTGATGGCCACGATCAAGGTCATTGCCGAGCGTCATCCGCTATTGGAAGTCGAAGTGCTCAGTGCGCCGCAGGATGATGTGCTGGCGATGCTCCACCTGAGCATGAACGTGATGGAGCGGTTCCAGTTCGTCGGCACCGGGGGCGCTGAGCGGTAAGCCGATCGTTCCCACGCTCTGCGTGGGAATGCAGCCCGGGACGCTCCGCGTCCCAAGCGAACGCAGAGCGTCCATTGAGGCATTCCCACACGGAGCGTGGGAATGATCAAAGCGTCAGGTGCTTTCGCGCACCTTCAACTCAAACCCCATGTCCTGCACCGGTCTAGCCACCAAATTCCCCGCGAGCAAGGTCAGCATCAATTCCGCCGAACGACGGCCAATGGCCTCGCGCGGGGTGCTGATGCTGCTCAGTCGCGGCACCATATGTTCTGACGCCGGCAGATCGTTAAACCCGAGGATCGCCACCCGTTCGGGGATTTTGATCCCGCACCGCATGGCTTCGAGCAACGCACCCTGGGCCAGGTCGTCGTTACCAAAGAAGATCGCATCGACATCCGGATGACTGGCCATCAGCTGCAGAAACAACTCGCCACCCAGCCCGACGGACGAAGCACGCGGGGTCAGTACTTCCAGATCAGGGTCATACAAACCGGCTTTTTGCACGGCTTTGCGAAAACCTTCGCCACGCAGCAGGGTGCGTTGGTCGAGTTGTGCGCCGATATAAGCCAGGCGCTTGCGACCGCGTGACAGCAAATGCTGCGCGGCGGTTTCTCCGGCAGCGAGTTGCGAAAAACCCACGCAATTGAGCCCGGCCGCGCTGTCCAGTTCCATCATGTACACGCAGGGAATGTTGCTCGCTTCGATCATCCGGCGCGAACTTTCGGTGCGGTCGAAACCGGTCAGCAGCAAACCGCGAGGCTGATAGGCCATGTAATTGCGCAGCAGGTTTTCTTCTTCATCGCGGGAGTAGTGGAAGTTGCCGATCAGCACTTCGAAACCCTTGGGGCGTAAAACCTGATGAATGGCTTCCAGGGTGTCGATGAACAATAAGTTGGACAGCGACGGCACCAAAACCACCACCGAATGGCTCTGGGCCGAGGCTAACGCGCGGGCGGCAGGGTTGACCACGTAGTTGAGCTCAAGCGCTGCTTTCTGCACCTTTTCCACCAGTTCGGTGGCCACTGTGCTGACCCCGCGCAGGACTCGAGAGGCGGTTATCGGGCTGACACCGGCCAGGCGTGCAACTTCGTTCAGGGTAGGGCGGCCAGTGGTGCGCGTATTTTTATCGTTTTTAGGGGAGATCATCGGACGGCTTGCCAAACAAAATTCGAGGCACTAAGGTAGCGCTGTCTCGACGCAGCTGCAATGCGTGAGCGGGGTTTGTCTGATCCCGTTTTTTGGCGTTGGGAACGAACATGCTGCAACCCACAAAAATGACAAGAAGGCGTTGGCAACTTCTGCTTTTGCTCTAGTGTCATAACCAGCAAAGGTAGCGCTGTCTGCGCGCTGAGGTGTTACATGACTCATCCCATCACCGCCCTGGTCATCATGGGCGTTGCCGGTTGCGGCAAGACTTGCGTCAGCGAGGTCTTGTGCCAACTCAGCGGCGCGACCGCCATTGAAGGCGACACTTTCCACCCTGCTGCCAATATCGAAAAGATGAGCGCGGGGATCCCCCTGAACGACGAAGACCGTGCCGGCTGGCTCGACAGCCTGTGCGATGAACTGCGCCGCGTCGACGCCAAGGGCCAACGCCCGGTGCTGACCTGCTCGGCCCTCAAACACATTTACCGCGAACGTCTGCGCAGCGCCTTGCCGGGCCTGGGCTTCGTGTTCCTTGAACTGACCCCGGAAGTCGCTGCCGATCGTGTGTCTCATCGGCCGGGCCACTTCATGCCCTCGACGTTGATCGAAAGCCAGTTCGCTACCCTTGAATCTCCCGTGGGCGAGCCCCTGACCCTGGCTCTGGACGCTTCGAACCACAGCGTCGACCAATTGGCGAAGCAAGCTCATGTCTGGTGGCAGGCTCATGGCCTGAAACACGCCGTATGAGTTTTGCCCGAAGAGGTAGCGCTGTCCTGATGGCCACTGAATTCCCCGCTTTAATAACAACAACAACCAGGAGACACCCCTAATGTTTGGCATGTCCCACGAGACGTTCCTGCTGCTCGATGCAGTGGTCACGGTGATCGGGCTTATTGTCCTGATCACCAAGTTCAAGTTTCACCCCTTCATTGCCCTGATCATTGCCGCAGCCTTTCTCGGGCTGACCTCCGGCATGCCGATCGGCACCATCATCAAGGCGTTCCAGGACGGCTTCGGTGGGGTGCTCGGTTTCGTCGGGATCATCCTCGCGCTGGGCACCATGCTCGGCAAAATGATGGCCGAGTCGGGCGGGGCGGATCAGATTGCCCAGACGCTGATTCGCGCGTTCGGCAAGGACAAAGTGCAGTGGGCCATGATGTTCGCGGCGTTCCTGGTCGGCATTCCGCTGTTCTTCGAAATCGGTTTCGTGCTGCTGATCCCGCTGGTGTTCATCGTTGCCCGGCGTACCGGCGTGTCGATCATCAAAATCGGTATCCCGTTGCTGGCCGGTCTGTCCGCCGTGCACGGTCTGGTTCCGCCGCACCCGGGCCCGCTGCTGGCCATTGGCGTGTTCGGTGCCGACATCGGTAAAACCATTCTGTACGGCCTGATCGTTGCGCTGCCGACGGCCATTATCGCCGGCCCGATCTACGGCACCTTCATTGCCAAATACATCCCCGGCCATCCTAACCAGGAACTGGTGGATCAACTGGCTCGCGAGCCAGAGTCGGCTGATCTGCCGAGCTTCAGCATCACCCTGATCACCGTGCTGCTGCCGGTGTTCCTGATGTTGCTCAAGACCTTTGCCGACGTGGTCCTGCCGGAAGGCAATTTCGCGCGTTCTTTCATGGACCTGGTCGGTCACCCGATCTCGGCGCTGCTGCTGGCGTTGCTGCTGTCGCTGTACACCTTCGGGCACCGTCAGGGCATGGGTTCCAACAAGATTCTGAAGTTGCTCGACGCCAGCCTTGCGCCGACCGCCGCGATCATCCTGATCATCGGTGCCGGTGGTGGCTTCAAGCAGATGCTGGTGACCAGCGGCGTGGGTGACGTGATCGGCCACATGGCGGTGAACGCACAGATTTCGCCGATCCTGCTGGCCTGGCTGGTGGCGGCGGTGATTCGTATCGCGACCGGTTCGGCAACCGTGGCAACCATTACCGGCGCGGGCATTGTGGTGCCGGTGGTGGGGATGATTCCGGGTGTGAACCGTGAGCTGCTGGTACTGGCTACCGGTGCTGGCTCGTTGATCCTGTCTCACGTCAACGACGCGGGTTTCTGGCTGGTGAAGCAGTACTTCAACATGACCGTGGCGGAAACCTTCAAGACCTGGACCGCGATGGAAACCATCCTGTCCATCGTTGCGCTGGGCTTTATCCTGCTGTTGTCGATGTTCGTCTAAACACACTGCACTGATCGTTCCCACGCAGAGCGTGGGAACGATCAAGCACAAAAAAACCGCATCGCTGCGGTTTTTTTGTGTCTGCTTGATAAATCAGGCGTTGGCTTTCTGAATCAACCCATCCGCCCGGAACATCCCGCGAATCCCGCGAACAGCCTGACGAATCCGGTCCTGGTTTTCGATCAGCGCAAAGCGCACATGATCATCGCCATACTCACCAAACCCCACACCCGGCGAGACGCAGACCTTGGCCTCGGCCAGCATTTTCTTGGCGAATTCCAGCGAGCCCAGGTGCGCATACGCCTCGGGAATCTTGGCCCAGACGTACATCGCCGCTTTCGGGTTCTCGACCATCCAGCCCAGTTCATGCAGACCTTTGACCAGCACGTTGCGACGCTGACGATACTGTTCGGCGATGTCTTTGACGCACTGCTGATCGCCTTCCAGCGCCGCAATGGCCGCGACTTGCAGCGGGGTGAACGTGCCGTAGTCGTGGTAACTCTTGATCCGCGCCAGGGCGTTGACCAGTTCGGCGTTGCCGACCATGAAACCGATACGCCAGCCCGCCATGTTGTAGCTCTTGGACAGGGTGAAAAACTCCACCGCAATGTCCTTGGCTCCCGGCACTTGCATGATCGAAGGCGCTTTCCAGCCGTCGTAGACGATGTCGGCGTAGGCCAGGTCGTGCACCACCAAAACGTCGTACTGCTTGGCGAGGGCGATCACCCGCTCGAAGAAATCCAGCTCAACGCATTGAGCCGTGGGATTCGACGGGAAGCCGAGGATCATCATTTTCGGCTTCGGGATCGAGCCACGAATGGCGCTTTCCAGTTCGGCGAAGAAATCCACGCCCGGAATCAACGGCACTGAACGCACCTGGGCGCCGGCAATCACCGCACCGTAGATGTGAATCGGGTAGCTCGGGTTCGGCACCAGCACGGTGTCGCCCTGGTCGAGGGTGGCCAGCATCAAATGCGCCAGGCCTTCCTTGGAACCGATGGTGACAATGGCTTCGCTTTCCGGGTCGATGTCGACCTCGTAACGATCCTTGTACCAATTGGAAATTGCCCGGCGCAGGCGCGGAATGCCCTTGGACGTCGAGTAGCCGTGGGTGTCTTCGCGCTGGGCGACGGTGACCAGTTTTTCGACGATGTGCGGCGGGGTCGGGCCATCGGGGTTGCCCATGCTGAAGTCGATGATGTCTTCGCCACGACGACGCGCGGCCATCTTCAGCTCGGCAGTGATGTTGAATACGTAAGGGGGGAGTCGATCTATGCGCGCAAAGCGGCGCGGCGAACCTGGGTTAGCCATTGTTGCCTCGGATAACGTGAGCGCCCGGAACCGTCCGAGCGACGCTGGTCACTGCGGTGACCTGTGGCGGAATGTAAGGGCTGATGGGGCAAACTGTCCAGCGACTATGTAAACAAATTTGTCCGAAGGAAATCGGTTGATGGAATATCAGTGATTCGCCTCTCGATGTCGCGCTGAAGCTCATTTATGATCGGCGACCTTCTCAACGCTGATCCCGAGTCGCCATGAACACCGTCATCCGCCACGTCACGCCTGCCGATCTGGACCGCTGCTACGCCATCGAAACCGTTGCCTATGAAGGCGATGAAGCTGCAACCCGTGAGAAAATCGCTACCCGTATTGCCACGTGGCCCGAGGGTTTCATCGTCGCCGAAGTGAACGGCGTTGTCGCCGGTTTCATCAATTCCGGTGCGGCATTTCAGGTGGAAATGTCGGACGAGGCGTTCAAGGAACTGATCGGCCACGACCCGGCCGGCCCGCACGTGGTGATCATGTCGGTGGTGGTCCATCCGGACTATCAGGGGCAGGGCTTGGCGAAACGCTTGATGGGCGAGTTCATCGAGCGGATGCGGGCGCTGGGCAAGACCAGCATCCATTTGATGTGCAAGGAGCGGCATATTCCCTTGTACAGCGGGTTTGGGTTTGCCTACATCAAGCCTTCCGCCTCGGACCATGGCGGCATGGCGTGGCATGAGATGGTGCTGGAGTTGTAACGAATCTCTATCAAACAGTGGAGATCAAATGTCGTGAAGTCAGCCCTATCAGTAGAGGCTATCGCGCACCCGAGTCGGCGCTTCCCGGTCATACGCCTCGGCATCGAACTGCCCATCATTCAGACGCTTGTGAAACGCACCCGCTGTCGGCAGCGCCGAGCGTTCCAGATGCTTCTCAGGGTTCCACAAATCCGAACGAACGATGGCCTTGGAGCAATGGAAATACGCCGCGTCCACTGTCACCAGCATCACCGTGCGCGCCGGTTTGCCATTGACCGCAAAGCTCTCCAGTAACGCCGGCTCGGCGCTGATCTGCGCCATGCCGTTGACCCGCAACGTCTCGCCAATCCCTGGAATGATGAACAGCAGCGACACCCGCGAATCGAGCACCACATTGCGCAACGTGTCGATGCGGTTGTTGCCTGGCCGATCCGGGATCGCCAGGGTCTGGTCATCGATGATCCGCACGAAACCCGGCGTGTCACCTCGTGGCGAGCCGTCGATGCCGTCGGGGCCGACCGAGCTTACGATCACCAGCGGCGAAGCGCGGACCATCGCTTGATAGTCCTCGTTCAAAAAGGTGATTTGCTTGCGCACGGCGCGGTCGTGGGGACGTCCGTAGATTGCTTCCAGTTCTTCAATGCTGTTGAGCATAACCACCTCAGAAAATCAGACCCATGCGCCGTTCGTAACCGATCCGGCCCTTGTAGGCTTCGCCGCTGTCGACCCAGCCGAATTTTGCGTAGAGCGCGATGGCCGATGCGTTGTCGGCATCCACCGACAATTCCAGCCCCCTGATTTCCGGCCAGGCCTGACGCGCAACCTCGGGCAGCGCTTGCAGGCAGGCCTTGCCATACCCTTTGCCCTGCGCCCGGTGATCGACTTGCAGCGCATGCAAGGTGGCGCTGTGCTCATCGGCCCAGGCGGGCAGCACCGGCGGGCGTTTGAGCAGCAGGAAGGCGACGGGAATATCCTCGGCCAGCAGGGCAAATCCTTTGACGCCGGGGCCGGGTCTGGACAGCAGGGTGTGCAACGCACCGTGGATGTCGCCGGAGAACTTGATCTGTTCTTTGTGAACTTCGATGGCCTCGACCTGCTGGCGCTGGCGCGCGTTCAGGCTTTCGTAAGGCACGAGTCGGGTTGTCACTGGAGTGTCCTTTTTCCAACCTAAATGTGTTTCGGATTCTAGCGAGTTTGCGTCCGTGGATTATTTTTATTTGGGTTGTCGATTTGGCTTTTCGCCAGACGACTAGAGGTGTCTTCACAACAAAAACCGCGGAGAACCACGATGAACGCTACCAACGAAATCCAGACCCTGATCGACACCTATCGCCAGGCAGTCATCGCCAAGGATGTCGAGAAACTCATGACCTTGTATGCCGACGACATCGTCTCCTACGACGCGGTCAAGGCCCTGCAATTTCGGGGCAAAGCGGCCTACCGCGCGCATTGGCTGGAGTGCATGGAAATATGCCAGGGCGCGCACAAGTTTGACTTCGATCATATGAACATCGTGGCGGACGAACACATCGCCTTTGCCCATTGGCTGGCCCATTGCGGCGGCACCAACGAGAAAGGCGAAACCCAGGCCTGCTGGATGCGCGTGACTGCCTGCTATCGGCGCGACGATGGGCAATGGCGCATCGTTCACGAACACTGGTCAGCCCCATTCGACATGACGAGCGGCGCGGCGCTGTTCAATCTGGAACCCTGATCGTCGGTTTTATTCACAGAAGCGCCAATCTGCAGCCATAGTTGATCAGCTCGATCAGGGAGTGCCACATGAAATATCTATGCCTTGTCTACAGCAGCGAGCACGAGTTGCACTCGCTGCCCGAAAGCCCCAATGACGCCGAGTGCATGGCCTATGCCGAGGCAATCGAGGGCAGTGGCCGGATGATTTCGGCCGAGGCTCTGGAGTCGGTCCAGACTGCGACCACTGTACGCATGCGTAACGGGAAAATGTCGATCACCGACGGCCCGTTCGCCGAAACCAAGGAGCAGTTGGCCGGCTTCTACCTGATCGATGCCAAGGACCTCAACGACGCACTCCAGGTCGCCGGTAACATTCCGGCGGCCCGGGTCGGCTGTGTCGAGGTGCGTCCCGTTCGCCAGTTGAATCCCTGAATAAAAATCAAAAAACAGGAGATCCCCATGAGTCCGCAACCCGTTTACAGAAAGCCCGCCGCGTTCGAGTTGTCCATCAGTCGTCTGATTGATGCGCCGCGCCGCAAAATCTTCCGCGCCTGGACCGAGCCGGCCTTGCTCGTCCAGTGGTGGGGACCTCACGGCATGACCACCCCCGAGTGCGAAATGGACCTGTGGGTGGGCGGCCAGTTTCGCACCCTGATGCGTGCGCCGGACGGCACCGAGTACCCGACCATGGGGGTCTTCCTGGAGATCGTCGCCCCTGAGCGGCTGGTCTTCACTGACGCGTTCGTTCCCGGCTGGATCCCTTCGGGCAAACCCTTCATGTCAGCTGAAGTGACGCTTGAAGACCGGGACGGCAAGACGCTTTACACCGCTCGCGCCATGCACTGGTCCGAAGAAGATCGCCAGGCCCATGAGGCCATGGGGTTTCACGATGGCTGGGGGCAAAGCCTGGATCGACTGGTGACGCTGGTGACCGAAGGCATGCCGGACTGATGCCAGATGCGTCGGTTACGGCTCGGGTCGAGCAGGTTTACCGCGAAGATTCGCGGCGGATTCTGGCGACCCTGATCCGCTTGCTCGGCGATTTCGACCTCGCCGAAGAGGCCTTGCACGAGGCATTTTTCGTCGCTGTCGAACGCTGGCAACGTGACGGCGTGCCGGACAATCCGCGCACCTGGCTGGTCTCCACCGGGCGCTTCAAGGCCATCGATGTGTTGCGTCGGCGCGCACGCTTCAATGCGTCCCGGCCGATGTTGATCGCTCAACTGGAGACGCTGGAGCAGGCCGACTGGAGTGACGAAGACGTGGAAGACGATCGCTTGCGCCTGATTTTCACCTGTTGTCACCCGGCACTGGCGGCGGACGCCCAGGTGCCGTTGACGCTGCGCGAAGTGTGCGACCTGACCACAGAGGAAATCGCCCGGGCCTTTCTGTCTGCACCGGCCACCATTGCCCAGCGCATCGTGCGTGCCAAAGCCAAAATCCGTGACGCAAAAATTCCCTATCAAGTGCCTTCCCTGGCCGAGTTGCCTGAGCGTCTCGACAGCGTGCTGCGGGTGATTTACCTGGTGTTCAACGAAGGCTATTCCGCGTCCGTTGGTGCGGAACTGACCCGTGAGGAATTGACCCGCGAGGCGATTCGGCTCGCGCGTTTGTTGATGGAACTGCTGCCCGAACCCGAGGTGATGGGGCTGCTGGCACTGATGCTGCTGCATGAATCCCGACGCCCGGCCCGGACTTCAGCGAGCGGGGAGTTAATCGTGCTGGATGAACAGGATCGTTCGTTGTGGGACGCCCAGATGATTGCTGAAGGTGGCGCGTTGGTCGAGCGGGCGCTGACGACTCGGCAATTCGGACCTTATTGCCTGCAAGCTGCGATAGCGGCGGTACATGCCGAAGGGCCCACGGCGGCGGAAACGGATTGGCTGGAAATTGTGGGTTTGTATGACGTGCTGTTGGCGTTGGTGCCCTCGCCGGTGATCGAATTGAACCGTGCGGCGGCGATCTCCAAACGGGATGGGCCGTTGGCGGGGCTGGTGTTGGTTGAAGCCATTCTGGATCGCGGAGAACTGTTGGATTACCACTTGGCGCACTCGGCGCGGGCGGAGTTTTGTCGGCAGTTGGGGCGGGTTGAAGAGGCGAGGGCGGCGTATGAGCGCGCGCTGGAGCTGACGCAACAGGTGCCGGAGCGGCGGTTTCTTGAAGCGCGGCTAAAGACGTTGGGTTGATCCAAAGTGTGCGGTGGGTATGCGGGCCTCTTCGCGGGCAAGCCTGCTCCCACAGTGGATCGCGTCGGCCACAAAATTTGTGTACGCCATCAATTCCTGTGGGAGCGGGCTTGCCCGCGAAGAGCAGCGCCGCTATTCCAACATTTTGCTTAATAACCAACTCCCCGCCGGCCCCGGTGGATGCAGTCGCGACCACAGTGCATCGACGAAAACCAGTTTCGGATAGCCGCGCACGTCCAGCTCCACCAGTGTTCCCGCCCCAAACCGCCCCACCAGCCAACGCGGCAACGGCGCCCAGCCGAATCCACCCTGGGCCATTTCCAGCAGCATCAAGTAACTCGGCGCCGACCAGACGCGCCCCTTCGCCCGGCTTTCATACGGATTCACGATAGTCGCCAGCCGCAGTTCCCGATGCTGTTGCAGCACCTGCTGATCGACATTTTTCAGCCTCGCCAACGGATGTTCATGGGACACGAACAGCGCAATTTCGGTGCGTTCATCGACCGTTGAACTGACCAGGTCCGGCGGGTAAATGTCTTGCATCTCGGCGAACGCGACATGCGCTCGACCGCTTTGCACCAGCGCTATCAGGTCATCGCATTCGGCAATCAGGCATTCGAGTTCCAGCTCCGGATAACGCTGCTCGAACGCACTCAGTGCTGCTTCGAATCGGTCGGACTGGTAAGTGTCGGAAATCGCCACCGTCAGTTTCGCCTCGACGCCCTGGGACAGTTGGCTGGCGGTCATTTCCAGACGGCTGGTGGCGGCCAGAATCTCCTCGGCCCGTTGCAGCATGACGTGCCCGGCCGGCGTCAGGCCGGGCTTGCGGGTGGTGCGGTCGAACAGGGTCAGGTTCAGATCGATTTCCAGGCTGGCCACCGCCGCACTGATGGTCGATTGACTGCGGCCAAGCTTGCGTGCCGCAGCAGAAAACGAGCCTTGAGTCGCCGCCTGAACGAAGGCCTGCAACACTTCGTGAGATGCCATGAACTATCGCCTTGGTCGATGGTTATTGGCTGTGAAGTATCGGTGTGATGACAGATCATGGCAACCACAGTCACTCAGAGGAGTCGGTCATGAGCGCCAACAAATCCATCACTGAACGTATTTTCCAGGCCGTCGGTTTCGAACTGTTGGCCATCCTGATCTGTACCCCGTTGCTGGCCTGGATCATGGATAAACCGATGCTCGACATGGGCCTCGTGACCATGGCCATCGCGGCCCTTGCCCTGGCTTGGAACGTGGTCTTCAACGGCCTGTTCGACCGCTTGCTCGATCGCTTGCAGATCGTGCGTAACGCCTGGGTACGTGTGGTCCATGCGCTATTGTTCGAAGGCGGTCTGGTCGCGGTCGGTGTGCCGCTGATTGCCTGGTGGCTGAACATCAGCCTGTGGCAGGCGTTCCTGCTGGATATTGGTGTGTTGCTGTTTTTCCTGCCGTACACCTACGTTTACCACTGGGCGTATGACGTGGTGCGCGAGCGTTTGGTGATGCGCCAGGCTTTCGAGGGATAAAAAAAAGATCGTCCGGGCTACGCTCGGACGATCTTTTGATTCTGCCGGTTTATTACAAAAACACTCCGCCCGACGCCTCGACGCGCTGCCCGTTGATCCACTGGCTGCCCGGCGCCAGGGTGTTCACGGAAATACCGCGGGCACCGAGCTCCTTGGCCTGATAACGCGTCAGCACTTCCATCGCTCCCTCCATTGCTGCGTAAGCGTCGTAACCCGGCAGGCTGAAGCGGGTCAGACCGCTGGACACATTGCGGATTCGCCCACCGTCCGCGATCAGCGGCAGCAGGTTTTGTGTCAGAAAAAACGGCCCCTTCAAATGGATATTCATCCGCAAATCGAACTGAGCGACGGTGGTGTCAACGAAGCTCGCATTCAGGTCGATGCCAGCGTTGTTGATCAAAAAATCGAAGTGCTGGCGATCAAAAGCTCAGTGAAGGGTTTGATTGCGTGGTTCGAGTCGGCGCGCAGCCGGATCAATCAGTGGTCGCTCGCCGCTTGTGCGACTTTGTCATGGTCAACTGCGCCAGCCCCGCCTATCTGGAGCGCTATGGCGTGCCTGAACGGCTCGAAGACCTGGCGCAGCATCGGCTGATCCATTACGTCGGCGTACTGGGCGCGCGCTCGGAAGGTTTTGTGTACGAAGAAGAGGGCAAGCTGCATCGAGTGCCGATGGCGGGCAGCGTCACGGTGAACAGCACCGACTGTTATGAGTCGGCATGCAAAAACACCTGCGCAGCGGTGAACTGGTGGCGGTGTTGGCGCAGCTCAGCGCGCCGTCCATGGAGGTCTCGCTGCTGTATGCCCGGCAACGGCATTTGCCGTTGCGGGTCAGAGCGTTCATGGACTGGTTGGGGCAAGTGATCCAATCCACTACCTGAAGCACAACACAGTCAAATGTGGGAGCGAGCCTGCTCGCGATGGCGTCAGCACATTCGACATTGATGTCGACGGGTGCACCGCTATCGCGAGCAGGCTCACTCCCACATGGGAACTGCGGTTAATCAGAAGAGTTGGGTGAACAGCCAATACAAACTGCCGGACAACAGAATCGCCGCCGGCAAGGTCAACACCCAGGCCATCAGCAGATTGCGGATGGTCTTCATCTGCAGCCCGCCACCGTTGGCGACCATGGTCCCGGCCACCCCCGACGACAACACATGAGTGGTCGACACCGGCAGACCGAACATGTCGGCAGCACCGATGGTCAGCATGGCCACGGTTTCCGCCGAAGCACCCTGCGCGTAAGTCAGGTGGGTCTTGCCGATTTTCTCGCCGACCGTCACCACAATGCGCTTCCAGCCGACCATGGTGCCGAGTCCCAGCGCGATGGCCACGGCGATCTTCACCCACAACGGAATGAACCGCGTGGCGTTGTCGATCTGTTGCTTGAACAATTGCAGCTTGCCGGTGGTGTCGGCGTCGAAATTGCCGACCTTGTTTTTGTCCATCAGGCGAATGGTTTCGCTGGTCAGGTACATGTCGTTACGCACGTTGCCCATGGCCTCGGCCGGGACTTTCGACAGCGAACCGTAACCCTTCACTTCGTTACCGATGTTGCCGGCCAGTGCGGCGAGGGCGGGGATCAGTTGCGGCGTGACTTCTTTGCTGCGCACGTAATCGGACAACACTGGGCGCGGGTCGGCCGGCGCCGGTAGCGGGGCACTTTTGACCAGCGCTTGCTGGGTGACTTCGGCCACGGCGGCGAACTGCAGCGCCTGGTCCGCCGGCATCGTGCGGTTCAGCGCATACGCCATCGGCAGGGTGCCCACCAGAATCAGCATGATCAGCCCCATGCCTTTCTGGCCGTCGTTGGAGCCGTGGGCGAACGACACGCCAGTGCAGGTGACGATCAACATGCCGCGAATCCACCACGGTGGCGGCGTGTTGCCTTTGGGTGCCTTGTACAACGCGCGATTTTTGACGAAAGCACGCAGGGCCAGCAGCAACAGCGCGGCAAAACCAAAGCCGATCAGCGGTGACAACAGCAGGGCGTAACCGATTTTGGTCGCCTGTGCCCAGTCCACGCCGCTGGTGCCATCGCGCCCGTGCATCAGGGCATTGGCGACGCCGACGCCAATGATCGAACCGATCAGGGTGTGCGACGAAGACGCCGGCAAGCCCAGCCACCAGGTGCCGAGGTTCCACAGGATCGCGGCGATCAACAGGGCGAAGATCATGGCGAAACCGGCGGAGGAACCGACTTGCAGAATCAGCTCCACCGGCAGCAGGGCGATGATGCCGAACGCCACCGCGCCGCTGGACAGCAGCACCCCGAGGAAGTTGAAGAACCCGGACCAGGCCACCGCGAAGTTCGGCGGCAAGGAGTTGGTGTAAATCACTGTGGCCACGGCGTTGGCGGTGTCGTGGAAACCGTTGACGAACTCAAAGCCGAGGGCAATCAACAGCGCCACGCCCAGCAGCAGAAATGGCGTCCAGGTGGTGACCACGGTGCCGAGTTCGTTCATGTCGTGCATCAGGCTGTAGGCCGTGAACAACAGCCCGCAGCCCAGTACTGCAAAAAACACCACGATGGTCAGCAGACCGGGTTTTTTATCGAGTTGTGGTTTGGCGCTACTGGCGGGCGCCTGGGCGGCGGTGAAGGAAGGAGTAGCCATGACGGACAATCCTGAGGAGGGAGGGAGTGTTCGTCATGATCGTTGCGAAATGTTACAGAGAGGCTGCGCTGAGTCAGTGTTTGGGTTTTTTGCTAATGCCGTCCGTCCACTACGGATCGTTCCCACGCGGAGCGTGGGGCGATCGACACGTGTGGGAATGAGCGGGCAGAATCAGTAATCCTGGCGCTTACGAAATGCCCAACGCCCGGCAATCACGGTAAACGTCGCGACCAGCGCCACCAGTATCCAGAACCCTTCGGGGTCACCGGAAAGTGGTACCCCGCCGACGTTCATGCCAAAGAAACCGGCGATGATGTTGATCGGCAGCGCCAGCACCGTCACCACGGTCAGGGTGAACAGCGTGCGGTTGCTCTGCTCATTGAGGTTGGCGGCGATTTCTTCCTGCAACAACTTGATGCGCTCACCCAGCGCCGTGAGGTCGTTGATGATCAGCGCAAACTCCTCGGTCGATTTGCGCAGCTCCTTGACGTCTTCCTTCTGCAACCACTGGGGCGGGCGATTGAGCAGGCGCAGCAACGACCCCGGCTCCAGCGCCAGCAGCCGTTGCAAACGCACCAGCACCCGGCGATTGGCGCCCAGCTCCGCGCGGTTGGTCGACAGCCGCGAAGACAGCAACTCATCTTCGATCTGGTCAACACTCAGGCTGGTCTTGCGCACGATCTGCGTCAGCACTTCGCCCTGATCGCGCAACAGATGCACCAGCAATTCGAGCGGTGAGCGAAAGCACTCACCGGCCTTCACCGAAGAGCGCAACTTGTCCACCGAATGCAGCGGTTGCAGCCGCGCGCTGATGATCAGACGACTGCGGGCGCAAACCCACAACGTCGAAACATCCGAAGACACCATGCTGCTGAGGTTGAACACCACGTCGTTGACCACTGCCAGCAACGCCGAATCGACATGCTCGATACGCGTCGAACGCGAGCCTTCGTGCAGCGCCTCGAAAAACTCGTCGGGCAATTCCAGATGACTTTTCATCCAGCGCTCGCAGGCCGCATGAGCGAGGTTCAGGTGCAGCCAGAGAAACTCTTCGCTGTCGTCCGGCTGTTGCAGGCATTGCAAAGCCTTGGCCGAATCGATCTCGCGGCCACGTTCGCCAGGGCGAAAACTGAAACCGTAAAGCAGACCGAACAGGTCCGGGTCGCGATGGCTTTGGTCGATGCTGTGGTTCATGAGGGCTCGCAAGAGGAGGCGCCTGTCGCGGGTTTCACAGGTTCACTTGAGCCGCATCATCGCAAGGCTGTTTGACGTTTTTGTGACGGTTCGGCGATGAGCGAATCGCCTTGTATCGCGCTCAGACCGAGCAACTGCACATGGCCCAGATCAATCAAAAAAGCGCCGATGCAAAAGCTGCGGATGTCGCGACGGAGGCGGTGTTGCTGACGTTGCAAAATTGCGGTCCCAGTCCGGCGCGTTGGTCAGTACGTCTGTCGGTCGAGGTATTCAACAGTAAATCGTCTGCGAGTCACGCTAACGAGATCAAGGTGTGGAGGCTGTTATCACCGCGTCAACGCCAGCGTGAAGATGAACTCCGTCCCATGGGATGGAGTTGATTTCACATCAAGCTGTCCACCATGAGACTGCGCAATCTGACTGGCAATGTACAACCCCAACCCGAGGCCGGCTTGCGGTGTGTCGCTGGCCGGTCGCGAGTAGGGCCGGAACAGGTGCGGTAGCGCCTCCTCGGCAATCACTCCCTGATTTTTCACGCTCAGCACGAACTGCCCTTCGTTGATCTGAGCGCTGATATCGACCGAGCCGTCGGGATCTCCGTGGGCAACCGCGTTCGCCACCAGATTGGACAGCAATTGCGCGACCCGCTCGCGATCGCAATGAATGCCGTGCAGATCGCCGATGGACGACTGAATGGTGCGCTGCGGGTGCACGTTCTGAACTTCGGAAATCACGTGCCGCAATGAATCTTCCAGATCCGGGCAGGGCTCGATGTTCACCGGGATGCCGTGGCCCAGAGAGCCGCGAGCGAAATCCAGTACGTCGTCGACGAGTCTGGTCGCTCGTCGGGCACTGGTGAGAATGTGTTGGGCTCGTTGCTGATTCGCCGGATCGGGGAGTTTGCGCAGCAGCATTTCGGCGCCTGCGCTGATGGCGAACAGTGGGTTGCGCAGATCATGGCCGAGCACGGCGATGAACTGTTCGCGCAGTTCGGCGGTTTGCCGTTCCTGCTGCAACGCCACTTCGGTCTGTTGCTGATTTTCTTCGGCCTCGATCTGCAGCGCCAGCATTCGGGCGAACGATTCCATGGTGCTCTGGATCGCGCTGGACTTGAGGGGGGCAGGATTGGGGTCGAGGGCACAGATGGTGCCGAAAAAGCGTCCATCAGTGCGGAAGATCGGAACGGCAATATAGCTTTCGAATTTATACAGGCGAGGGGTGTGGTGGTCGCGGTACAGCGGGTCTTCATTGACCTTGTCGATCACCACCGAGACACGCGCGGCGCGAATTTCATGGCACAGGGTCGTGACCACATCCAGCTCGCCGCCGACCTTGAGGCCGAAACCCAGCTGATCGAGCACGGCGCAGGCGGTCCACGAATCCTCAGTGACGCGGGCGACCGCGGCAAAACGCAGGCCGGTCATTTCGCGGATCACTTGAAGCATCGCCGGCACGGCGCTGATTCGACCGATTGTGGCAATGTCTGCTGCCGCTGTTTGCCCCATATCAATCGTCTCTGCGTGAACACCGTGTCGGGATTCTAACGGGCTGAGGTGTTCATCGGAATCCGACACGCAAAAAAGCCGCACGATCCGATAATCGTGCGGCTTTTTGTGTGGGTGTATCAGGTGTCTTGTTTGTCGCTCAGTACTTTGCCAGTGGTGGCATCGAAGTCCACGTCAAATTCTTTGCCGTCAGCGCTTTTCAGTTCCACTTCGTACTCATAGTTATTGAAGTGGTTGTCCAGGTCCGTGTCGGTGATGGTCGCACCCGGGTGCAACTTCAGAGCGGCCTGGTTCATTTCTTCCAATGGCTTGATCTTGCCGCTTTTAACCAGCTCAGGGATCTGGTCGACGCGAACATCAGCCTGGGCCAAACCAGCGGTGAGGGTCAGGGCAGCAGCAGTGAACAGGGCAGTCAGGGTTTTCATGAGGTTCTTTCCTTAGGTGAGCTGTTTAAGTGGGATCAGATTAGCTGGCGCAACTTAATCCATCCTTAATTCTCCGAACGCGACTTGATACTGATCGTTCCCACGCAGAGCGTGGGAACGATCGGCGACCAGGATCACATGTGTCAGTCGCCTCGGTGTGGTCTCAGGCGCCAATCAGTAGCCGTTGTTCTGCAGCAATTGCGCAACACTGGCCGCGGCCGGGCGTTTGTAGAACTTGAGCAGTTCGCTGGCGCGGTTGGTGAAGATGCCGTCGACACCGGTGGCCATGACCTTCTGGTAATCCACGGCATCGTCGATGGTGTAGACGTGCACCAACAGACCCTGGTCATGGGTGTACTGGTTCATCCACGGTTGCACCAGGTCTGAATAGCTCTGATCGCCACCCTTGGTCAGCGCGGCAGAAGGCCCGGTGCCGATCGCGCCCTGGGCCTTGGCGTACTCGACCCATTGCTGGAATTCGGCTTTGTTCTTCGGTTGCTGTTTGGCGTAGTACGTCGCTTTGTCCTTGTCGCCGGACTCTGCGAACGTCACCTTGGATTTAGGCTCGATGCTGCCTTCGCCGACCCACAGCAGCAGGATCTTCGGCACTTGCGGCATTTCCTTTTCCAACAGTTCGAGGCTGTTCTTCTCGAACGTTTGCAGTACGACTTTGCCTTTGCCCTGGCCGACAGCCAGTTCGCTTTTCGCCAGTTTCGAACCTGTCGGGCTCAGCCAGCCGCGATCCTGAAGTTTCTCCTTGAGATCGCGTTCGAGACCGGGAAACTGGTTTGGCTCTTTGGTTTCGATGTACAGGCCGGGCTTGTGCAGCGGGTTGCCTTGGGCGATATCGATGATTTCGTCGAGGGTGAGAATTTTCAGACCGGCGTAGGACGGCCGAGCACGATCCGGGTAAGCCGTGTTGAACCAGCTGCCGGCATCGAGGGTTTTCAGTTCGGCGAGGGTGAATTCGTTGGCCGGGCTGTCTTTGCGTTCAGGGAATTTGGTGGCGACATCGGTGGTGCGTTGCAGGTTGTTGTCGTGCAGGGCGAACAGCACGCCATCCTTGCTGCGTTGCAGGTCCATTTCCAGGTAATCGGCGCCCAGGTCACGGGCCAGTTTGTAGGCCGCGGCGGTGGACTCCGGTGCATCAAAGGACGCGCCACGGTGGGCGATCACCGCCGGATGCGGAATGCCCAAGCGGGTCGCCAGTGCGGTGGGGCTTGGCTCGCTGGCGGCCTGTGCCTGACCGAGTCCGAGCAGCATACTCAGCAGCAAGGCGCTTTTAGGGAAGGTGGCAGGCATGGTCGAGATCCTTTCGCAGAGATTTTCAAAGATGTCTCTTTTAACAACTGAGCGCCGCCAGCGCTATCGCCAGACCGACATAAACGTGTTTAAAGCAGAATTTTTAAGCGCTTTTGTGCGGTTCTTTGCAGTACTCTTGGCCCCGGAAGTTTCCCCAGCAGAGGGAAACCCATTCGCTTGCCCTGCGTGTAAACCATCGATCACCGGTCCTTTACGACCTTTTGTGAGGTTTATATGCGCATCACTTCCGAGCTCATCTGCCAGGCCGCCGACCAACTCAAAGGCTTCGTCGGCCTCAACCGCAAAACCGGTCAGTACATTGTTCGTTTCAGCGAAGATTCCTTCGGCATGGACGTGGCGGATGACGGCATTATTCCGACGAGTGAATTTGTCTGGGCCTCGGGTCCGGATCAGACCAAGACGCTTGACCGCGAGTTGATTCAGTTGTTGCTGGATCAGAACATCGACGACCGGATCAACATTACCGAGCCGTTGCGGGTGTACATGAATCGGCGGGACGTGCCGGCGATTTCGGCGGTTCGCAATCTGGTGAAGACCTGTTGCGGTGGCTGTGGTGGCTCTGCAACCTAGAATCTTCTAGAGCTAATGTGGGAGCGAGCCTG
This sequence comes from Pseudomonas sp. ANT_H12B, assembly GCF_008369325.1. Classification (GTDB taxonomy): domain Bacteria; phylum Pseudomonadota; class Gammaproteobacteria; order Pseudomonadales; family Pseudomonadaceae; genus Aquipseudomonas. The sequence continues at coordinate 161,446 of NZ_VOBI01000005.1, forward strand.
CTCGCGAAGGCGGCTTGAAGAGCGCCGCACCATTCACAGGGTAAACTCATACGCCCGCTCAACCTTGCACACCCGCGTATGACACGCCGAATACCAGGTCGAGCGCCCACGCTCACGAATCTCGCTGTGCTCGGGATGGTGTTTCCACGCCAGAATCGCCGCTTCGCTGGCCCAATAGGAAACCGTAATCCCGAGCCCATCCTCTCCGCGAGCCGATTCAACACCCAGGAAACCGGGCTGCTCGCGGGCCAGCTCGACCATGCGCTCGGCAGCCTGGGCGTAACCCTGGTCACCTTCGGTGCGCAACGAAGTAAAGATCACGGCGTAGTGGGGGGCTTGCGGCGTTTTGGCCATCATGATGTTTGCCTCGCACAAGCTTCGATCAACGCGCGGACCAGCGGCGGCAAGGTGCCCTTGAGTGCTGCACGTTCCGGTTGGAACAAGGTGGCGATGAAAAACGGATGATCGTTGAGTTCCACCGCCCGTAAGTCCCCCGTCGAATCCTGCCCAACGGCATTCAGCTGTTGCTTCAACAACGCCCGTTCAAATTCCGGATTGACCCCGTAGCGGCAGCGATACCCCTCACGAATCTCAGTGCTTTCGTACGCCTTGGCGATCAACGAGCCTTCAACCAAATGGATGTTGTCCACAGCCTCCACCAGCGCACAGGTCAGCGGCGTGAGCAATGCCCGCGCGGCATCGGGCGACGTCTCACCGTGCTCGGCATCTTCCCAACCCAGAACGTTGCGGGCGTATTCCAGTACGGCGTGTTGAAAACCGCCACACGTACCGAGGAAAGGTCGCTGGCGTTCGCGGGCAAACCGAATCGCTCGCAGTGCACCGTTCATATCGCGGTAAGGACTGGCGGGCACGCACCAGAACCCATCGAAGTCTTCCAACGGTGTATCGGCGTTAATGCCGTCGGTGGCCAGCCACTGAAACTGCACGTCACGGCCGGTGTGGTCAGCGGCCATGGCGAGGGCCACGGGGATGGCTTGATGGGCAGTGACTTGCGGGTCGTAATCGCCGATCAGGGCAATGCGGATTGCGTTGGTTTCCATGAGTGATCTCGCCGCTTGTTGATTCCTGGAGCCCACTATAGAGAGGCATCTTCCTCAGAAAAAGCCTTCAACGTTGAACGCTTTTAACCTAGGGCAAGTGTCGACTTTTCTGATTGTGAATACCGCCGTCGGCCTCTAGTTTGACCTCAGTCATTCGACAGAACCTTTAAGCGATGGAGAGGGATAACCATGAAGAAAACAACAGGAAGGCTATTGGTGTTGTGTTTGTGCGCAGGGACGTGGCCGGTCATGGCGCAGTCTTTCACCTGTGGCGGAAAATTTATCGGCAGCGACACGCAAGCGGAGCTGGCGCAGGCCATCATCGAGGACGGTGGTCGGGCGGTCGGCGTTCAGCGGGTGTTCACGATTTGCCAAAAGGGCGTCATCCAGATCGTGCTGGACGGCAATAACGAGACGTCGACACCCAGCTACAAAAAACGCTGGCAGCAGCGTGCAGTCGCACTGCTTCAAGTACCCGCCGAAAAAGTAATGGTTCGTTGATCAATGGTTCGGCGTGTCTTTGCGCACCAAGTGCTGATGCATTTCCGACGTCAGGTTTTCGATGCGCTCGGTGAGGGTCTTGGTCATTTCGGTGAGCCGGGTATTTTGCTCGAGCAATTCAAGCAATTGCGCGGTGTTCTGCGCCGCTTGTGCCTGGCGTTCAGTGTTGGCCACAGCCAGCGCTTCGCGGTGCTGTGCATCGGCTTCGGACTGAGCTTTGTCCCGCGCCGCCTGACGGGTCTGGGCCAACAGAATCAGTGGCGCGGCATAAGCCGATTGCAGACTGAACGCCAGGTTCAGCAGGATGAACGGATAGAGGTCGAAGTGGGCCACGCCGAACAGATTGAGGCAAACCCATAACACTACGATCAGCGTTTGCGCACCGAGAAAGGTTGGCGTGCCGAAGAACCGCGCGAAGGCCTCGGCGCGCAGGGCAAATTTGTCGCTGCCAAAGGTTGGGGCCAGGTGTGCGTGGGGGCGGTGAAAGCGCAGGTGATCGACGGGAACGGTTGTTTCGGTTTCGGCGGTCGTGGGGGTCATGGTGCTCTCTGCATGGCGCTGGGACTGAGGCTCACTATAGCCCCAGCGCCAGTTTCATTCTGAAACACATTGCGATGTTTAATTCAGAGCTACCGAGCGTTCGACAACGCGCCAGACATTGTCATTTATTGCAGCTGATAGCAGGCCAAAAACATATCCAGTGCAGACTCCACTACGGTGTTCTGCCTCTCGGGGGACAGGCCAGGCAGCCCCATGGAAATCTGCGGCCAGAACGCGAAGGATTTGAGCATCCCGTGAATCTGTTGTGCGGCAAATTCGGGGTCGACCGGTTTCAATCGACCATCGGCCTGAGCGGCGCGGATCCACACGGTCAGGCCTTCTTCGCGCTGACCCATTCGGGCGACCATGTTCTGTGCGCGCTCAGGGGAATGGATGGTGGCAGCAATGGCGACTCGCGCCAGGTCGAGAAAGTTGTCATCGCTCATCATCTGCAACTTCGCCATCAGCATCAGGCTCATCTGGTCACGCAACGGCAGGTCGGGGCGGTAGGGCGTGTCCTGTCCCGCCGTTACCCGCGCCCATAACTGATTGAGGATTTCAGCGAACAACTCTTCCTTGCTGGGAAAGTGGTTGTACACCGTGCGCTTCGACACGCCGGCAGTGGCGGCGATTTTGTCCATGCTGGTGATGTCGAAACCGTTAGCACGGAATTCGGCAATCGCCGCTTGGATAATGGCTTCGCGTTTTCGGTCGGTGAGGCGCTGTGGAGCTGTCATAAGTACGCTTCGGCAGAAAGAAGTGGAGAATTACACTGAGCAGTTTACTTGCGATCGGCTTTGATGCAACCTAGAAACTACACTGTGCAGTGTAATGATTTGTTAATCCTGCACAGGGAAAAATAGATCTCCGGCTGATGCGTGCATGCTTTGGCCAATTATCGTCCCACCGTGAAAAACCGGAATCTTTGCGGTTTTTCTGGAGTTACTCAGTCATGGCCAATTCAGCTTCCCCCGCGGACAACGCCTCCACCCCTGAAGCGTCCCTTCAGGTAGAAGGGCTTTTCCGAAACCATGCGCCCGTGAAGCGCGAAGGCTTTCGCAAGACCCTGCGCATCATGTGGAACGTGATCTTCCATAAACCGCGTAACACGCGTCCGACCGCCGCCATCCCGGTGCAGACCCTGACGCAAGCAGCGTTGATTGCCGCGCCCAATCACAGCGTGTATCGCCTCGGCCATTCCACTGTACTGCTGAAATTGCGGGACAAATTCTGGATCACCGACCCCGTCTTCGCCGAGCGCGCTTCACCCGTGCAATGGGCTGGTCCCAAGCGTTTCCACCAGCCGCCGATCAGCCTGGAAGACTTACCGCCGATTGAAGCGGTGATCCTCTCCCACGATCACTACGACCACCTCGACTATCAGGCTGTCCTTAAACTGGCGGACAAGACCAAGTACTTCCTCACGCCGCTGGGCGTCGGCGACACCCTGATCAAGTGGGGCGTCGACGCCAGCAAGGTCCGCCAACTGGATTGGTGGCAGGGTACTGAAGTCGACGGCATCCAATTCATCGCCACACCGTCACAACATTTTTCCGGCCGTGGTCTGTTCGATGGCAACAGCACCCTGTGGGCCTCATGGGTGATGATCGACAGCGACACGCGAATCTTCTTCAGCGGTGACAGCGGCTACTTCGACGGCTTCAAACGCATCGGCGAACAGTACGGCCCGTTCGACCTGACACTCATGGAAACCGGTGCCTATAACGTCGAGTGGCCTCACGTTCACATGCAACCCGAACAAACCCTGCAAGCGCACATTGACCTGAAAGGCCGTTGGTTACTGCCGATTCACAACGGCACTTTCGATTTGTCGATGCACGCCTGGTACGAGCCGTTCGACCGCATCCTGGCGCTGGCCTGGGAGCGGAATGTATCGATCACCACTCCGCAAATGGGCGAAGCGTTTAACGTCATGTATCCGCAACGGGGCAGCGCCTGGTGGTCAGGCTTGGAAAACGAGGGCGACCAGTTGGCAGCTCAGAACGCTTGATCCTCTGCTGGCGGGCCGCTCGCCCTGGAGCGGACCGCGATCTTCGCCACGGTCAAGTCGTGAAACTGTCCGCCGAGTATTTCGTCCAGTTCCGCCGAAGACAGCCCAAGCTTTTGCGCCGCTTCAGCCTTACCCAACTGACCGGTATCGAGGAGCATGCCTATCTTCATGAGGTATTCGGCCTTGGCCCTCATTGCACCCGCATCGGCACAACCCGATAACTGATCACGCCTGTCGCTTTCATCGATTTCACTCATTCGCTGACACCTCACTCGACCATCGCATAATCCGCCCGCCACACCGGATTCGGTGTAGACCCTTTCACATTCATCCCTCGACCCGGTGCAAACCCCGGGAAAAACACCAACCCCTCCGATTCAAACCGATACGCCAATGCCAGCCGGGTAACGTCCAGCACGTCACGCTCCGCTTCGAAACGCTCAATGGCATCAACGCTAACCGCGGATTCCCGAGACAGCTCTTCCACGCTCCAGCCCAGCATTGCTCGGGCCTGGGCGCAGTGGGCCGGGGTGAATTGGAAAAGGGTGATACGTTCCAGGGTGATTTTCATCGCAAGAGAGGCCATGGTGTTCTCCGGGCTCGAGAGTGCTGATTCAAAATATACTGTGTTTTTGTACAGTTGTTTTGCGCCCGGATCAAACTCATTTTTTGATTTGTTCTATTTCGCCCCCTCCAGCCAGACGGACGGTGCCTGCCCCAATATGCGACGGAACATCGTCGAGAACGCAGCCGGGCTGTCATAACCGAAGTCCAGGGCAATCCGCGTCACCGGTTCACCCACCGCCAACCGCGCCAGCGCCAGCACCACGCAGGCCCGCTGCCGCCATTGGCTGAAACTGAGATCGGTTTGTTGGCGAAAAAGGCGATTGAAGGTGCGCAGACTGATGTGCAACTGATCGGCCCATTGTTGCGGCGATTGATGCGCATCGGGCCGCTGCACAAAGCCCTGGCATAACACGAGCAGCCGAGCATCGGCCGGCAGCGGAATGTGCAGTGGCAGGTGAGCACTGCGCGCCAGTTCGTGCAGCAGCAAGTCGATCAGCGCTGCATCACGCCCGGTCTCGTCGTACACCAGCGGGATCTCCACCGCCTCCATCAGCAAATGCCGCATCAACGGCGAAACGCTGATCACCTGGCAATGACTTCCCAGATCCACCGCCCCCGGCTCGATATACACACTGCGAGTGCTCACTCCCAGCATCAACACCTCATGGGCCACCCCCGCCGGAATCCACACCGCCCGCTGCGGCGGCACCACCCAGTTGCCGTCGTGCGTGCTCACCTGCATCACCCCCGTGGCGCCGTACAACAATTGCGCCCGACGGTGTGTATGACGGGGCAACAATTGGCCGTGGGAATAATCCGTACCGATGGCCACCACCGGCCGTGGCGTGTCATCCAGCAAATCAATCGAAACATTGCGCATCACGGTTTTCCAGCAGTTGGCGTAAACGCAAACATTATTGGCTGACTTGCTGAAGCAGGCCAAGTCGCATCGCACTATCGTCGACCGCTCTCAACCAACGGACGATGCGCGATGTTCTATCTCTTGCTGACACTCTTCGGCTGCATGACCGGCGTCACCGCCGTACTGTTCGGCTTCGGCTTCGGCGGCGGCTTCGTCGTCGTGCCCTTGCTGTACCGCATGCTCACGGCCAGCCACGGCGTCGACGACCCCATCAGCCAATCGGCGATGCACATTGCTGTGGCAACCTCGACCTGCGAGATGATCATCAATGCGCTGATCGCCACCGGAAAACATCACCGCGCCGGTAATCTCATCCGCCATTATGTGTGGCCGTTAGGCGGGTTCATCGGCTTGGGCTCGGTGGTCGGCGCAATAGCGGCGATGTGGGCAAGTGGTGAGCTGATTCGATATGCCTTCATCGCCTACCTGGGCGTGACCATCGTGGATTGCCTCTTCCGACGCGGTTTTCTTACACCGTCCGACACCGCAATCCCACGGCGATTGGGGAGGGCAGAAGTGTCTGGCGGCGGCGTAGGAATCGGCGCCGTCGCCACGTTTCTGGGGGTGGGCGGCAGTGTCATGACCGTGCCGTTGTTGCGGCGGTGCGGGTTGAGCATGTCCCAGGCGACGTCCATGGCTAACCCACTCAGTTTGCCGGTGGCGCTGGCCGGGACGGTGACTTATATGGCGATGGCGGGGTTCACCGAATTTGATCTCGGGCCGTGGTTTGTCGGTTATGTGGATGTGTTGGCTTTTGCGGTTTTGACGTTGGGGGCGCTGGTGGGCATTCGGTTGGCTACGCCGTGGATTGGGCGGATTCCGGACCGAGTACATGCACGCGTGTACATCGGTTTGCTGATTTTAGTGATGACCAGCATGTGCATGAGCTGAGCGCAATTACTTCACCTCCAACCCCGGCGCCTCACGAATAATGAAGTGATCCAGGTTCTCGATGTTGGCGCTGAACACCTCGAACGTCTGTTCGGGGTTTTTCTTGCTCGGCACCTGCTTCAACTCCGGCGTCACCCCATAAAAGAAGCAATACAACTCGGCGTCACTGTCGATGGCGTGCTTGATCTCTTCCAGAAACGCTTTGCGCTTGCGGTAGTTGTCGATCAGCTTTTTGCTCAGGTAAACGTTGACTGAATAAGGCTTCTTCTTCGCCTCGTCCGCTTGCTTGAACCAGACCTTCTGTTCGAAATCGATACGAAAACTCTGCGTGTAATCCTTGATCTCCTTGATCTTGCCCCAGTAAATCAGCCCCTTGTTGTCGGTCAGGTATTCGATCTTCTTGAAGAACGACCCGTAAGGCGCCGTGTGCTCGCCAATCTTCAGCGGCATTCGCTTGAGTAGATCTTTGTCCTCGAAGTTCGACACGAAGCACTCCACCGGGTGGGCGAAGATGCTGGTCTTGTCCGGCGCTGATTCACGGCTCGGGTGCTCGGTATCGCTGGGCTTTGTAAGAGGTTTCGGATCGTCCCTCAGAACATCCGCCGCCCCCGCCGCCCCCGCCGGGCTCGACGGCTTACGCACATACTGACGCCGCGTCAGCAACAACTCCGACGGGAAATGCTCCTCGCGACTGTCATCCGTTTCCGCACCGTCCGCGTCCACACCTGACGCCGACGCCTTGAGACTGACATAAGGACAATCCGCCACATGCCGGGTGCTGGGCGTGTTCTTGAAGTGCGGGGTGCGCACGTAATTCACGTTCTTGGCGTTGAACGTCGTCAACACATTTGCCGCATCGAAGGCCAAGCGGCAGGCATCGTTGGGGCATTGGAAGTGTTCTTTGGCGGAGTCGAAATCCATGGTCTCGTCGAAATTCAAATCGCGCACGTCATAGATCGACAGCTTGTCGTCGAGGCTGAGGCAGTAGGCGAGGTCGAATTTCATGGTGGGCTCGGGTCCTTGAGGGGGGAAGGATATTAATAGCGGGAGGCGGGGCGGGTTGCACTGACTGTTTTCAACACAGCGCAAAATCAGCGGCAACACACCAAACCTGTGGGATCGGGCTTGCTCGCGAAAAACCCAAGAACACCACGGGGCATCTGGTAGAACGCGTTGTCGGTCTTCTCGGACAAGCTTGCTTTTTGACAAGCGGTCAGCTCGTCACCTTGCCTATTGGAAATCTCCAGCTTAGGCTAGCTTAGCTAACCCTGTGGAGGTGCCATATGAATGAACTGGTGCAAGTAAACATGCACGAAGCAAAATCCCAACTTTCGCAACTTGCTGAACGTGTATGGCATGGCGACAAGGTCGTGATCGCCAAGGCCGGCAAGCCTTATCTCGATCTGCTGCCTCATGTCGATACACCTCGGGCGCGCAAGCCTGGGCGGTTGAAAGGGAAGATTCGGATGTCTGCAGATTTTGACAAGACCCCCGAGGACATCATCGATGGATTTGAGGGCAGTCTATGAGGCGCTTGTTGTTGGATACCCATGCGTTTCTTTGGTGGCTGTCTGATGATCCTGCATTGGGCGCAGATGCTCGACAGATGATCGGGGAACCGCGTAATCAGGTCTTGGTGAGCGCCGCTTCGATCTGGGAGATATCGATCAAACAGGCCAAAGGAATGCTAGAAGCCCCAGAGGATCTTGAAGCGCTGGTTGAGGACGAGGGTTTTACCAAACTGCCGATTTCTCTGTTCCATGGACAGCAGGCGGGCAAGTTACCGGAGATTCATCGCGATCCGTTTGATCGGATGCTGATTGCCCAGGCTCAGGCGGAAGGGCTGGAGTTGGTCACGGCCGACGGGATTATTCCGCAGTATGGCGTGCGGGTAGTTTCGGCAAGGTCGTGAGGGGGCGGGGCGCCGATGGTCCCAAACCTGCTGCAAATCCCTATGGGAGCGAGCCTGCTCGCGATTCATAGGGTCACCACACTCCCCAAGCCGACCACCAAGCTGAGGCGAGGCGGCTTGCCTACGTTGAGCTTCGTAGCAGTCTGGTTCCGGCAAGCACGAGCTGACGAGTCGCGTTTCGCACTAAGCGAAGAAAGCGAGTAAACAAAAACCGATCAGGAGATCAGTCGGTTTTTTTGTATTGGCTCTTTCAGTCCACTATCACTTCGATGGCCACTTGTCTCGATAGACAAACGCAACTTGGTAGTCATAGGAGAGCAACTGAATGGCATGGTGGAAATGGGGCTGAAGAGTGCTGACCCAGTCGGGGGATACGTTGAAACCACCATTGTTCATATTGTTTTCAATGGGCATGCCCAGCGCTTCGATAACTGAGCCATCATCGCCAAAGTCTTTCGACAATTCCTCCCCTTCGCCCATCTCGGTTCGTTTGTCATACCATTCCAGCCTGATTTTCAGTCCCATAACGTCCTCATAAATATTTTTTGATGCTTCGATTTTTCTTCGGTGGGTCCAGCTGTTCGCCAGTCTCATAGTCGAAGGAACCTAGGTGGCTGCCATCACTTGAGCGATAGGCTTCAAGTTCACCATGTAAAAAATCCCACTCGTAAATTGTTCTACCCTTCGCATCAGTCCAGCGATCCCGAAGTCCTCCCGCGTATGGGGTTTTCTTTTTCGTTCTTCTCAATCCAGGAAATGCAGTGATGTCTTCGGTTTCGGGGGCAGGGTGATAGGTGTGACCCGCTTCGGCTGTGCCTTTGCCCTAGCACTCACCACAATATAAACCAGCCTTACCCCCGAATCAGCCGGGAACACCAGAATGAAATCCTTGTACTCCGGCGGATACACCGGGTTCACGATGATGCTGTCAGCCGCTTTCGTCGGCGGGTAAACCCAGATATGCGGTGCTTGCGGGGCAGCCCCCAGCGCCGGAATGCCCAGGATGTCGGAACCCTCCACAGCCGGTGTCCAGATCAGTTCAATGCCGTCACCCAGGTCAGCCACCTGCTGGCTGCCACGCAATGTGAACTGCACGACATCAACCATTTCCCAATCGCGATTTTTGCCGGTGTAGAAGCCGTATCCCTTGAGGCTGCCGTAAGTCTGTTGCTCGACCCGCAGGCGAACGCGGGTACGGGCCTGTTTGAGCGCACGGAGTTGGTCTTCGGTGTAAAGCGAGCTGTCGCCCAGACTCGATTGTGTGACCAGCGCAACAAGGCCAACCAACGTTGCTGTTACGGCGCTCGCCGCAGCCACGGGAACAGCGGCGAATGCCGAGCCGGATTTGTCTAGGTGCCTGCGCGTGTTCCGATGAAGTATTCCAGTCCCTCTGGGAAATCAATTTTGAGTAAATCTGCAATCTGCCTGACTTGATGTTCAGTAAGTTGCAGTTCACCGGGCTCTAATTCTTCGAGGGTTTTTGACTCAGTCAGTTGAGCCAGAATCTGGTTGAGCTCGTAATCTTTTAGAGCCAGTTCGAATTGCAATGTATCGTCCTGCTTCTCATCGGGGTAAAAGCCGGTGATGGAAAGATAGCGCATGTTTTTTCTCTCTTGGGTCACTTTGGGGTCTTCCTGCCTGGCTTAGCGTCCTTTGTTCGTTCTCCCGTTAAATGATTAAACTCGCCCAGATGGTTTCCTAATTTATCGTACATCTCAACTGCACCGCTTTTGGAGTCCCACTCATATATCCGCCCTTTACGGTCTAACCAACGAGCTCGTTTTTTACCTCCGCCTTGAACTGAAGCTTTCGATTTCACGCGGGTCGTGTCGGGGAAGGCAGGAAGGGTTTCCGGGTCATCGTAATACTTATGATCCCCCGGCATACTCATGACGATGTACACCGGCTTCACGAGTGACCCCGCCGGGAACACCAGAATGAAATCCTTGTACTCCGGCGGATACACCGGGTTCACGATGATGCTGTCAGCCGCTTTCGTTGGCGGGTAAACCCAGATATGCGGCGCTTGCGGGGCAGCCTCCAGCGCCGGAATGCCCAGGATGTCGGAACCCTCCACAGCCGGTGTCCAGATCAGTTCAATGCCGTCACCCAGGTCAGCCACCTGCTGGCTGCCACGCAATGTGAACTGCACGACATCAACCATTTCCCAATCGCGATTTTTGCCGGTGTAGAAACCGTACCCCTTGAGGCTGCCGTCAGTCTGTTGCTCGACCCGCAGGCGAACGCGGGTACGGGCCTGTTTGAGCGAACGGAGTTGGTCTTCGGTGTAAAGCGAACTGTCGCCCAGACTCGATTGTGTGACCAGCGCAACAAGGCCAACCAGCGTTGCTGTTACGGCGCTCGCCGCGGCCACGGGAACAGCGGCGAATGCCGAGCCAGCCAGGGCAAGGGAGCCCAGACCGACGGGAATCGCTGCGCCACTGATCTTCTTCAGTGGCACAGCGCCCGATACATCCGCTTCGCGAGCACCCAGTAGAATCAAGTCGCCGTAGTCTTTCAGGCTATCGGTCGGCACCATCCCTGAGGGATTCGAGTAATCGATGATGGCGTCCGGCAGCTTGCAGGACTTGGCGAAGACACATCCGGCTTGAGCGGGCCTTTGCTTTTCCGCTATGGCCTGACGCCTACGTTCGAAGGCGTCTTGCCTGGCCAGCATGGCCTCGTAGGCTTTTTGTCTGGCGTCCCGCTCGGCCAATTCGGTGGCAGTCATGTAGCGGTAGGTGACGTGATGCCCATCACCGGAGGGTGGATTCTTAATCCGCGGAATGTCCTTGTTGCCAGCCACTGATCATCCTTTCGTTCATCCATCGGCAGCCCCGGAAAAGGGGCTGCGCGACGTTAACGAACGTGGCTAGCCTTGGCTGTAGGACGAGTCCTGAATGGCTCTAAGCGTTTTCTCTTTTATCGGGATGGCAGCGCGATCCTTACGGCTCGCCGCTTTCGTGCACATGTGCCTATGAAGTTTTACAGGCTCAATTACTCAAACTTCAACCGTTCCACCTTCTGAAACAGTGAAGCAGTGAACTCATCCCGGTCACCCGAATGGTGACAACGCCGATGACAGTTCGGACACAGCGCAACAGTGTTGCTCGGGCGATCCGAACCTTCCTGCGCTAAATGCTTAACGTGATGGACCTCAAGAAACGGCCTGCCATCCTTTTCAAACGGAGCAGGCGAGCCACAGCCTTCGCATCTACCGTTAGCCTGTTGGCGAACCCAAGCTCTCACCTCAGGATCGCGAACAAAAGACCTTCCGCTGGACTGAGTCTGTTCTGGTCTCTCAATCCCTTTCGGCACGTCTTTAATCGGTTGTTTTTCAAGTTTGGCAGATCGCCGTTCCAGCGTTGCCTCGTCCGCCGTCGGGGCAAAATCCTCAGGTGTCAAAATACTCGGAGCGTTGAGCGCTTCTCGAATGCTTCGCGCAACATTCGCGCCGACATTCTTGGCGGGTTTGTAGCCCGCAATGCGAGCTCGACCCAACTCCTCCAGAACGGTAGAGATGTTCTGCATCCGAAACTCAACCGACCCTTTGGTCCGGGCGGCTAAGGCTCCCTCACGTAGGATGCGGTTCTCCTCAGTCTTAACGACTTTCTGACCACTCTGCTCGCGGGACAACATGCTGAGATAGGCGTCTACCGCAGCCTGAATCTCAATGTCAGTCCAATCGCTGTTGCTCTTTTCCGTGTCCATAAAATCGCCGAGGGCTGAAAACCCTCGGACGATACTGAGTGGCCATTACGACTGTCTACGAAAATTCCTACAGAAAGAACCGACACTTCTTTCGATTGATCCTACAAAGGTTAGCCAACCGAATGTTTTGAGGACTGAAACGCCTCCAAAACCTTCCGCCACCAAGGCTTAACCACCGACACCCGCCGCCGTGTGCGATTCAGCAATAGATAAGGCATGTCCCGCAACCGTATCCAACCTTCATCCTGCCAATGCAACAGACTCAACGACATCTCCGGCCAATCCAACAAACTCAACATCGGCCGATCCGCATTCTTCGACGGACCCGCATCGCGCAAGGCCGGCACCACTTGATGAGTTAGCCACTCTCGCAACAACCGATTCCCTGGCGCGTAGTGATAGACCAGCAGCGCATAGACGCCGGACTCGCTGAGCATCAGTCGTTTTTCTGGTTGTCCGTGGTAGTCGATTAGCAATGTGTGCCGCTGATCTTCATCCAGTTTGCTGACCACTCGATCGTTCAGATGGATACCCATCAAGCGACCTAGATCGCGGGCGCAGAACCAGGCTTGGTTTTCCAGGAGGAGGGCATGGAGGGGGCGGTTGTGGCGGATGAACACCGTTGGGATGAATGGATCAAGCATGGTCGGTCTCCGAGGCGAAGGGACGGAGTCGAATCGTTATGGGCATTTCCATTACCTCTACGTAGTTTTGGAGAGGGCCAGTACCCAACGTAGAGGATTCAAGAAAATCCCAACAAGCACTCGCTCTACTAACAAAAAGTCGCACGTACGTCTTTAAGACGTGTGCGATTCTGTGTGGCTGAGCAGCTTCTACGTTGGGCGTTTCTTAGGCACCTGCACTCAGCCTATGGATCGGTGCAGTAATCGTCAATCCGGAAAAACCTTGATTTCCTGTAGGACGAATCTTCGCGAGCAGCTTGTTGCGATTGATGAGATAGCTCATGCATCTGGTATATGTGTGAGCTAGATCAAGTTTATTCTGAGGGCTATCTAAATTTGGTAATTAAATACTGACGTGAATAAGTGTCGATTAGATTATTTAGCTCTTTGTCTAAGGCGTCATGTTTTTGCGGGCTTCGAGATTTTCTTAGGTGTTTTTCTAAGAATTTTGCGGAAAGTTTTATCACAAGCTTTTTGTGGTCGTGAAATAACTCTTTTGCCCAGTTAAGCTCTTTGTCTTTTGATAGATTGTTGTTGAAATCTCTGGTCAGTATGAATGCGATCTTGCCATAATCGTTACAGAGATAAGAGTTAACTTGCCTGTAATCTGATGCTGTTAATTCCTTGTAGTTTTTTACTTCAAAGATGATTTGCCGGGTTTGATAATCTTGAGTGACACGTTTCCAGAATTTTGTTTCGCCAAGATTTGTTCCGACAATATCTCGCTGTTGTAATCCGTTTTTGTTTGGGTGTATTTCAACATTGCATAAAGTGCCGGCGAAAACAACTTTTACTGCCTTCAAGCACCAAGCTTCGAATTCTACCGCCCCAGCCTGTCCCTCCGGTATTTCGGTGAGTTCTTGAAGTAGGGCTCCTATTCGTTGATTTCGCTGTTCGACCGACGCGGAGCTGACCTCGATATCATATTCGTCATGAATTTCTTCGGCCTCGTCCAGCTTTAATTCTGACTGTTGTGTTCCAAGTGCAAGCCAATAGCAGGGATGAATAAGAAGCCGGGAGTTAGATAAGAACTCACGATCGGGCTCCTTCCCGTCATGACAAAATACGAACGATGCAGATTGTTCATTGTAAATGCCAAGAAATCCCACACTATAAAGTCTTTGTAGTACTTGAATACCATTGTCGAATAAGAAAATATCTTGCAGCTTTTCTTTGTCTAGCCTGTCCAGCGCCAGTACAACTTCTACTTTTTTTATAGCATCAGCTATGCTGAGTTCAGGTTGGCTGCCGGTAAAAGACTTAGTGAACTCTTCAAGGGCAGCAAAGATTGATTCGTATTCTTTGTGCAAGTCATTAAGTCTATTTGATGATATTGTTTTTGCGGTTGCATCGATATCTTCAAGTACTATTTCTTTTCTCTGTTGCGAGTTGGCTCTAAGAAATGCATCATTTAAAAGTACCAGGATGTCTCGAGGTCTATATAGTGTTAGCTTTAATGCCGTTCGGAAACCCTCTTTTCCTTTAAGTTCGTTTGCTGAAAATTGATTCCAAACTCTGGTGTTATTCTCGATGTCACAGTTAAATGCAATTCGAATTCGGTTGCAGACGAGGTTAAAGAGGTTGTATTCATCCCAGTGAAGTCTGAGGGTCTGGCCTTCAATATTTCGTGTGAAATCGGGATCGAGCTTTGAGATGGATCGATATATGTTGTCGCGCACAAATGCGAATGCGCAAACTAGATCTTTCGATCTGCTCTTGACGTCTATAGCAGTTTGAATAAATCCATCCACTATAGCTACTCCGAGATCGTCAGGGCTATATCCTTCATCAAGTTTGTCTGCAAATACAACGTATTGTACTCCAGATTTTTCTAGTGCTTCAAAAAGCACTTCTTCTATTAGGTCAAGTTCTAGTGTTTCAGATAAGTCAGCAATACGGGATTGAGGGGTTTGATCAATTTTTATAACTTCTTTAAGTTTTTTTCTTATTTTTGAAGATATGCTCTGACGGGTAGAGTTCCAGGGCTGTATGTGGTGTGATATACGAGTGATGTTGATGTTTTTTTGGAGTTTGTAGTGAGTGCTTAGGTCAGCTATTACTTCCATGTAAAGGCCGTATCTCCATGCCATTTTTGTTCCGGCCTTTATGTGAAGATACTTGTCGCCAAATAGTTCGAATGTGTCTCTTAATCCAATTATCTGTTCTTCTTCTGGGGAGATAGTAATTACTTTGGTTTTTGGCTTGTTTGACCAGTGTTTTGCTAGCATGTGGACTAAGGCGCTTTTCCCTGTGCCTCGTCTGCCTACAACAATGGATCGATCGTTTGACTCAAGAAGTGACTTGTAATCTGAGGTTTCCCAGAAGGAAGACTCAAGCATTTTCGAGTCGTGCTCTGCTCTAATGTCGCCTAATACGTTTCCTTTCATATTAACCTTCTTTAAGTTTAAAACTTATAAGGCGATTTATAACAGAAGGCCCCGCTTAAGCGAGGCCTTTGCTTATCTCGCTACCCTAACATTTGATTAGGTACAGCGTTAATTTTTTTATTTAGTCCCAGCTCAACGCCCCACCAGTCTGATACTCAATAACCCGAGTCTCAAAGAAATTCTTCTCTTTCTTCAAGTCCATAATCTCGCTCATCCAAGGGAACGGGTTAGTCGTCCCTGGATACTCTTCTTTCAAACCGATCTGCGACAGGCGACGGTTCGCGATGAACTTCAGGTAGTCCTCCATCATCGCCGCGTTCATGCCCAACACGCCACGAGGCATGGTGTCACGAGCGTATTCAATCTCCAGCTGAGTCCCCTGCAGAATCATCTGCGAAGCTTCTTCCTTCATTTCAGCATCCCACAAGTGTGGGTTTTCGATTTTGATCTGGTTGATCACGTCGATGCCGAAGTTCAGGTGCATGGATTCGTCGCGCAGGATGTATTGGAACTGCTCGGCGACGCCGGTCATTTTGTTGCGGCGGCCCATGGAGAGGATTTGGGTGAAGCCGCAGTAGAAGAAGATGCCTTCCAGGACGCAGTAGTAGGCGATCAGGTTGCGTAGCAGTTCTTTGTCGGTTTCGACGGTGCCGGTTTCGAACTTCGGATCGGAGATCGAACGGGTGTATTTCAGGCCCCAGGTGGCTTTTTTCGCGACCGATGGGATCTCGTGGTACATGTTGAAGATCTCGCCTTCATCCATGGCCAACGATTCGATGCAGTACTGGTAGGCGTGGGTGTGGATCGCTTCTTCGAAGGCCTGGCGCAGGATGTACTGGCGGCATTCCGGGTTGGTGATCAGGCGGTACACGGCCAGGACCAGGTTGTTGGCAACCAGGGAGTCGGCGGTGGAGAAGAAGCCGAGGTTGCGCATGACGATGCGGCGCTCGTCGTCGGTCAGGCCTTCCGGGTCTTTCCAGAGGGCGATGTCGGCGGTCATGTTGACTTCTTGCGGCATCCAGTGGTTTGCGCAACCGTCCAGGTACTTCTGCCAGGCCCAGTCGTACTTGAATGGCACGAGTTGGTTGAGGTCGGCGCGGCAGTTGATCATGCGCTTTTCGTCGACAGCCACACGGGCGGAGGCGCCTTCGAGTTCGGCGAGGCCTTCGGCGATGTCGAGGTTGTCCAGGGCAGCTTTTGCACGGGCGATTGCGGCTGAGTCCGAAGCGGTGACGGCGCGAGCTTCTTGAGCCGCGACACCACCAGCGGTGTCGAGGCGGTCCATGTTGGCTTCAGTCGCGTGGCCGGCGTTGGCGCCTTTAACCACGGTTTCGCCGCTGTCTTCTTTGTCGAATTCGTCCCAGCTCAGCATGACGTGTCGTCTCCTGCGTGAGGGCCAGATGCCCGTGTGAAAACTGATTGGTTGGTTTTTCACACGGCCGTACTGGCCGCGGTGGATCTAAAGGAAATCGTTTTTTGCAGCAGTACAACGCAGGCAATAAACAGAATTTTGTACGGGTGTTCTGAGGCCACTGACGGGCGCAGAAAATGCGAACAGCTTCTGCGTGGGCTTCAGACTGGCGTGTTCCCCTGTAAGGGAATATTGCAGGCCCGATTTACGGCGCATTATAGGGAAATTTTCGGCCGCGTGGTGCGACGAAATGGTACTTGGAAGGGGAGGCGGGAGGCGTTTTTAGGTCGGAGTGAGGGTTTACAGGGCTTTGGCTGCCATCGCGGGTACAGATTTTTTTTTCATAAATTTTGGCGCTCGATTATTTTTGTTCAAAAAACAATCAAAAACCGCCTTTTCCACTACATGTTGTGTTTTGAGTCGGTTTTCGGTAGCTCCAGACACAACTAGGCCCGACGAGTGTCGGGCTGTGAAGTCGTGCTCGTTTATCAGCTGAGCCGAGCCGCACCAACGCGATCTGCACCGTCGGCAGCCACCTTGGCAGAACCGGTGCGGTCGTAGCCGTCAGCAGCAAGAGTGGCAGAACCGGTGCGGTCGTAGCCGTCAGCAGCAAGAGTGGCAGAACCGGTGCGGTCGTAGCCGTCAGCAGCAAGAGTGGCAGAACCGGTGCGGTCGTAGCCGTCAGCAGCAAGAGTGGCAGAACCGGTGCGGTCGTAGCCGTCAGCAGCGACAGTGGCAGAACCAGTGCGATCGTAACCATCAGCGGCTACAGCGGAGCCAGTGCGGTCGAAACCATCAGCAGCGAAAGCGCTACCGGCCAGTACGGAGAGGGTCAGGGCGAGGATCAGTTTGGTTTTCATGGTAGTGGCTCCAGGTTCGTTGGCGTTTTGTGCCTTGGGTGTGGAATTCATACTACGCCTGATAATTTGATTAAAAAGCGCAAAAAAACGCTCAAATCAATCGTATAAATAGATGTATAAGGTTCGGCGCTTCATCTGCCGTAAGCCGCGGGCGAATGGGTCGAACCTTGGGGGAAAGTGAAAGCGGATGTTTAGCCGTTAGAGCAGCCGTTACCCATGATGGTGTAGCTCAGAATATGACGTTGGCCTTTGGAGTCGTCGTATTCCATTTTCATCGGAACTACTTCACACACATTCGGGATTTCGCTCATCGATACAACTTTGGCGATGTCCAGGTGAGTGGAGTAAGTGTATTCCTCGATGACCGGTTGCTGCTGTGCGACATCAGTCGGGACCTCGTCTGCCATGGCGGTTGCGCACAGGCTGCTGAGGGCCAGAACTAATAAAGCTTTCATTTCAAATTTACCTTTTAGAGGTCGAGTGGGGTCACGCAACCTTTTTGGGGTTGCGTGTGGAACTTAAGTACTGGTTTTTTGATTAACTGCCTTCGTGGGGGCTGCAACTTGGTTAATCACATTGCCTTGTTGGCGAGGCTGATTTTAGGCGTGGGGTTGTCGTTCATATACCCGTGCTTTTGATAAACACTATTGACAGATCCTGTAACAATCCCCTGAAAGCGACCTTTGGTTCGCTGATGAAGCCAATTTCATAACCCCCCTCAAGCCCCTGAAATCACCGTGTTTGAGCCTTTTGTCGAGGTATAGCCACATTTTGTAGGGGCTTGTTACTACCATCGTCGAATGGTTCTATAGGCCCGGCCCGGCTACAACTGGGTCATACAAAAACAACTATTCCACCGAGGTAAGAAAGATGAGTGCGGCTTCTCTGTATCCCGTTCGTCCCGAGGTTGCGGCCAACACGTTGACTGACGAGGCGACCTACAAAGCCATGTACCAGCAGTCCGTCGTCAACCCGGACGGCTTCTGGCGCGAGCAAGCCAAGCGACTCGACTGGATCAAGCCTTTCACCACGGTGAAACAGACTTCCTTCGATGATCACCATGTCGACATCAAATGGTTCGCCGATGGCACCCTGAACGTTTCCTACAACTGCCTCGACCGTCATCTGGCCGAGCGCGGCGATCAAATCGCGATCATTTGGGAAGGGGATGACCCTGCCGAAAGTCGCAACATCACCTATCGCGAACTGCACGAAGAAGTCTGCAAATTCGCCAACGCCCTGCGCGGCCAGGATGTGCACCGCGGCGACGTGGTGACTATCTATATGCCGATGATCCCCGAAGCCGTGGTCGCCATGCTGGCTTGTACCCGGATCGGCGCGATTCACTCGGTGGTGTTCGGTGGTTTCTCGCCGGAAGCCCTGGCTGGCCGGATCATCGACTGCAAATCCAAAGTGGTGATCACGGCCGACGAAGGCGTTCGTGCCGGCAAGAAGATCCCGCTCAAGTCCAACGTCGACGATGCGCTGACCAACCCGGAAACCAGCAGCATCCAGAAAGTCATCGTGTGCAAGCGCACCGGTGGCGACATCAAGTGGAACCAGCATCGCGACATCTGGTACGAAGACCTGATGAAGGTGGCAGGCAGTGTCTGCGCGCCGAAAGAGATGGGCGCTGAAGAAGCGCTGTTCATCCTTTATACCTCCGGCTCGACCGGTAAGCCGAAGGGCGTGCAGCACACCACCGGTGGTTACTTGCTGTATGCGGCGATGACCCACGAGCGCGTGTTCGACTACCGTCCGGGCGAAGTCTACTGGTGCACCGCCGATGTCGGCTGGGTCACCGGTCACAGCTATATCGTTTACGGTCCATTGGCTAACGGCGCGACCACGTTGCTGTTCGAAGGTGTGCCGAACTATCCGGATATCACCCGGGTGGCGAAGATCATCGACAAGCACAAAGTCAACATCCTCTACACCGCGCCAACCGCGATCCGCGCAATGATGGCGTCGGGCCAAGCCGCGGTTGAGGGTGCCGATGGCGGCAGTTTGCGCCTGCTCGGTTCTGTGGGAGAGCCGATCAACCCCGAAGCGTGGGACTGGTATTACAAGAATGTGGGCAAGTCCCGTTGCCCGATCGTCGATACCTGGTGGCAGACCGAAACCGGCGGCAACATGATGAGCCCGCTGCCGGGTGCTCACGCGCTCAAGCCAGGCTCTGCGGCGCGTCCGTTCTTCGGTGTGGTGCCGGCGTTGGTGGACAATCTGGGCAACATCATCGAAGGCGTGGCCGAGGGCAACCTGGTGATTCTCGATTCGTGGCCGGGCCAGGCGCGCACGCTGTATCGCGACCATGACCGCTTCGTCGACACTTACTTCAAGACGTTCCGTGGCATGTACTTCACCGGTGACGGTGCGCGTCGTGATGAAGACGGCTACTACTGGATCACTGGTCGTGTGGATGACGTGCTCAACGTGTCCGGCCACCGTATGGGCACCGCCGAGATCGAAAGCGCGATGGTCGCTCACCCGAAAGTCGCCGAAGCAGCGGTGGTTGGTGTGCCGCACGACATCAAGGGGCAGGGCATTTATGTCTACGTCACCTTGATCGGTGGCGAAGAGCCGACCGAGCAATTGCGCCTGGAGCTGAAAAACTGGGTGCGTAAAGAGATCGGTCCGATTGCTTCGCCGGACGTCATCCAGTGGGCGCCGGGCCTGCCGAAAACCCGCTCGGGCAAAATCATGCGCCGCATCCTGCGCAAGATTGCTACCGCCGAATACGATGGGCTGGGGGATATCTCCACCTTGGCCGATCCGGGTGTGGTGCAGCATTTGATTGATGAACACAAGATCATGAACGTCGCGTAAGCGGTTCTTGAGTCACGGAAGCCCCGCCCGGCATTGCGCCTGGCGGGGCTTTTTCGTACTGATCGTTACTGATCGTACCCACGCAAAGCGTGGGTACGATCAACGTGTCAGCCAATAATTATCGGCTTCTTCTGTAAGCCCCTTCCCACTGTTACCCGCCACCCTTCAAGTAACTGAATGTGTAACCGCTCGCTCCCATACGGGGCATTGGGAAACGCAAAGCCCCGTCATTCGGCCTCTATCGCCCGCTTGAAAAATTAGACACAACGCTGCGCTTGCCGGATCAGAAGGGTTTGCCAATAATAGGCCCGCAATTTGCAGCATAGATCGGTTCACTGTCTTTTGCTCCTGCATGAATTTGCAAGGTTGTCAATGTGCCCAATCGACTTTCTCTGTGCATCTGTAATTTGTTGTCGCATTGAAGAAATATCGGCTTCGGGCCTGTCGTTAGAATGCCGATCACTCGCTCGTTGTTGCTCGCGTTGAAAAAAGCGCGCGGTTCCTACAACGCAGCACCGCTTTGCGGTTCCACTCATTCGCATATTGGGCTCTCGCTCACTCTGCCGTTTTAGCCCTTTACCGATGGAGTCCCAAGATGAAGAAACTCGTGCTGCTTGGCGCCCTGGCACTGTCCGTGCTGTCCCTGCCGACTTTTGCCGATGAAAAGCCTCTGAAAATTGGTATTGAAGCGGCTTACCCTCCGTTTGCTTCCAAAGCGCCGGATGGCAGCATCGTTGGTTTCGACTACGACATCGGCAACGCTCTGTGCGAAGAGATGAAGGTCAAGTGCACTTGGGTCGAGCAAGAGTTCGACGGTCTGATCCCGGCACTCAAAGTGCGCAAGATCGACGCGATCCTGTCGTCCATGTCGATCACTGAAGACCGCAAGAAGTCCGTGGACTTCACCAACAAGTACTACAACACTCCGGCTCGCCTGGCCATGAAGGCTGGCACTCCAGTCAGCGACAGCCTGGCTGAGCTCAAAGGCAAAAACATCGGCGTGCAACGTGGTTCGATCCACGAGCGTTTCGCCCGCGAAGTCTTGGCCCCGCTGGGTGCCGAGATCAAGCCTTACGGTTCGCAGAACGAAATCTACCTCGACGTAGCAGCGGGTCGCCTCGACGGCACCGTGGCAGACGCTACGCTGCTGGATGACGGTTTCCTGAAAACCGACGCCGGCAAAGGTTTTGCTTTCGTTGGCCCGGCCTTCACCGACGTTAAATACTTCGGCGACGGCGTAGGCATCGCGGTTCGCAAGGGCGACGCGCTGAAAGACAAGATCAACACCGCGATCGCCGCCATTCGCGAGAACGGCAAGTACAAGCAAATCCAGGACAAGTACTTCGCCTTCGATATCTACGGCAAGTAACACGTTCCGGCAACAAGTCCGAAATGGCGCAAGCAACAGGATCTCTGAGGTTTGCGCCATTTTTTCATCCCAACTTTCGAGGACCTGAATCATGTTGAAAGGCTACGGGGCTGTCATCCTCGATGGCGCATGGCTGACGCTTCAGCTCGCCTTGTCGTCCATGGTCTTGGCCATTGTTCTGGGTCTGATTGGCGTTGCATTGCGTCTGTCGCCGGTTCGCTGGCTGGCTTGGCTGGGCGATCTGTATTCCACGGTGATTCGCGGTATTCCCGATCTGGTGCTGATCCTGCTTATTTTCTACGGTGGTCAGGACCTGCTCAACCGCGTCGCACCGATGCTCGGTTTTGACGACTACATCGACCTGAATCCGTTGGCTGCCGGTATCGGCACCCTGGGTTTCATCTTCGGTGCGTACCTGTCGGAAACCTTCCGCGGCGCGTTCATGGCGATCCCCAAGGGTCAGGCTGAAGCCGGCATGGCGTACGGCATGAGCAGTTTTCAGGTGTTCTTCCGGGTGTTGGTGCCGCAGATGATTCGCCTGGCGATTCCGGGCTTCACCAACAACTGGCTGGTACTGACCAAGGCCACCGCGTTGATTTCGGTGGTGGGGCTGCAAGACATGATGTTCAAGGCCAAGCAGGCGGCAGATGCCACCCGCGAGCCTTTCACCTTCTTCCTCGCAGTGGCGGCGATGTACCTGGTGATCACCAGCGTCTCGTTGCTGGCATTGCGTCACCTTGAGAAGCGCTACTCGGTAGGCGTAAGGGCGGCTGATCTATGATCTTCGACTACAACGTCATTTGGGAGGCCTTGCCGCTGTACTTCGGCGGCCTGGTGACCACCCTCAAATTGCTCGCGCTGTCGCTGTTTTTCGGCCTGCTGTGCGCCTTGCCGCTGGGCTTGATGCGCGTCTCGAAAAACCCCGTCGTCAACATGAGCGCCTGGCTCTACACCTACGTGATCCGCGGCACGCCGATGTTGGTGCAGCTGTTTTTGATCTACTACGGGTTGGCGCAATTCCAAGCGGTCCGTGAAAGTTTCCTGTGGCCGTGGCTGTCCAGCGCAACGTTCTGTGCGTGCCTGGCCTTTGCGATCAACACCAGCGCCTACACCGCCGAAATCATCGCCGGCAGCCTGCGCGCTACGCCAAACGGCGAGATCGAAGCGGCCAAGGCCATGGGCATGTCACGCTTCAAACTGTACAAACGCATCCTGCTGCCATCGGCCCTGCGCCGGGCGCTGCCGCAGTACAGCAACGAAGTGATCATGATGCTGCAGACCACCAGTCTGGCGTCCATCGTGACCCTGATCGACATCACCGGTGCCGCGCGCACGGTCAACGCCCAGTTCTACTTGCCGTTCGAGGCGTACATCACCGCCGGCGTGTTCTACCTGTGCCTGACGTTCATTCTGGTGAAACTGTTCAAACTGGCAGAGCGCCGCTGGCTGGGCTATCTGGCCCCGCGGAAGCACTGATATGGAACGCATCGATCATGCATTGCCGTGGAGCCACTTGGGTAGCGAACGCCAGATTTCGGTGTTCCGCTTCGGTAGTGGCGAGCGCAAGGCTTACATTCAGGCCAGCCTGCACGCCGATGAACTGCCGGGGATGCGTACCGCTTGGGAGCTGAAAAAGCGCCTCACCGAACTCGAAGCCCAAGGCTTGCTCAACGGTGTGATCGAACTGGTGCCGGTGGCCAACCCACTGGGCCTCGGTCAACTGCTTCAGGGCAACCACCAGGGTCGTTTCGACGCCGGTAGCGGCAAGAACTTCAACCGGGATTTCGTCGAGCTGAGCGCGCCAGTGGCCGCCGAGCTGGACGGGCACCTGGGTGATGATCCGCACGCCAATATTCAGCTGATCCGTCAGACCATGAGCGATGTTCTGGCCGCATTACCTCCCGCGGCCAGTCAGTTGCAGGGCATGCAGCGGATTTTGCTCAGCCATGCCTGCACCGCCGACGTGGTGCTGGATCTGCATTGCGATGCCGAAGCGGCGCTGCACATGTACGCCTTGCCGCAACACTGGCCGCAATGGCGTTCGCTCGCCGCGCACCTCAACGTCAAGGTGGGCCTGCTGGCGGAAGATTCCGGTGGCAGTTCCTTTGACGAAGCCTGTTCGTTGCCGTGGCTGCGTTTGTCGCGTCTGTTCCCGGATGCGCAGATTCCACTGGCCTGCCTGGCGACTACCATTGAATTAGGGGGGCAGGCCGACACCGGTCGCCCGCAAGCCGAATTCCACGCCGAAGGCATTCTGGCGTTCCTCGCCGAGCAGGGTTTGATCAGTGGCGAATGGCCCAAACCTGCGCAAGAAGCCTGCGAAGGCATGCCGTTCGAAGGCACCGAATTACTGTTCGCGCCGCATCCCGGTGTGGTGAGCTTTTTGCGTAAACCCGGTGAGTGGATCGAAGCCGGCGACGAGATTTTCGAAGTGATCGATCCGTTATCGGATCGGGTCAGCACGGTGTGTGCTGGTACGTCCGGGGTGCTGTTTGCCATTGAACGGCTGCGTTATGCCCAACCCGGTTTCTGGCTGGCCAAGGTGGCGGGGCGCGAAGCGCTGCGTCACGGGCGCTTGCTCAACGACTGACTGACTGTTTTTGTGAGAACCGACCGCATGTACAAACTTGAAGTCCAAGACCTGCATAAACGCTATGGCAGTCACGAAGTGCTCAAGGGTGTGTCCCTGAAAGCGGCGGCTGGCGATGTGATCAGCATCATCGGCTCCAGTGGCTCCGGCAAAAGTACTTTCCTGCGCTGCATCAACCTGCTCGAGCAGCCGCACGCGGGCAAGATTCTGCTCAATAACGAAGAGCTGAAACTGGTGGCCAACAAGGACGGCGCGCTGAAAGCGGCCGACCCGAAACAGCTGCAACGCATGCGTTCGCGCCTGTCGATGGTGTTCCAGCATTTCAATCTGTGGTCGCACATGACCGCGCTGGAAAACATCATGGAAGCGCCGGTCCACGTGCTCGGCATGTCCAAGGCCGAAGCCCGCGAGAAAGCCGAGCACTACCTGAACAAGGTCGGCGTGGCTCATCGTAAAGATGCTTATCCAGGTCACATGTCCGGCGGCGAACAACAGCGCGTGGCGATTGCCCGTGCGCTGGCGATGGAACCTGAGGTGATGCTGTTCGACGAACCGACCTCGGCACTTGACCCGGAACTGGTCGGCGACGTGTTGAAAGTGATGCAGGCGCTGGCGCTGGAAGGCCGGACCATGGTGGTGGTGACCCACGAAATGGGCTTCGCCCGTGAAGTGTCGAACCAGCTGGTGTTCCTGCACAAAGGGGTCGTCGAAGAAAGCGGCAACCCGCGTGAGGTGCTGGTCAATCCACAGTCCGAACGGTTGCAGCAATTCCTGTCTGGCAGCTTGAAGTAATCAGGACTGCCGTTGTGCACCGGGATAGTGCATGCTTCGCGATTTAGAAGCTGGCCCCGATCCCCTGTGGGAGCTGGCTTGCCTGCGATGACGGTGAGCCAGTTTGCATCTCTGGCACAGACATACCGCCATCGCAGGCAAGCCAGCTCGCACATTTGATCTCTGTTGGTTTCGAGATTTGCGTTCATTTACGGGCTAGCATTGGCCCATGCCTTCATCACCGTTCTTCGTTTCGGATTGCCCGCCATGACTGCCCATCGAATTGGTTTCCTGATTTGGCCCAGCACTAAAGCACTGACGCTTGCGCTGGCTGAGGAGGCCTTGCGTGTTGCCCAGCGTGTGCATCCGGACGTTGTCTACGAACTGTCGTTTTTGCAGGCTGAGCCGCAGGCCGAAGGTGCCTGGCAATTACCGGGTGAGCCGTGGGCCGGCAAGCTCGAAAACTTCCAGAAACTGTTCCTGCTCGCCGATGAACCGCCGACTACCCTGGCCCCGGCACTCAGTAGTTCGCTGAAACAATTGGTGCGTGCCGGTTGCGTGATCGGCGGTTTGTCCGCCGGTGTTTATCCGTTGGCGCAACTGGGTTTGCTCGACGGCTACCGTGCCGCCGTGCACTGGCGCTGGCAGGACGATTTCGCTGAACGCTTTCCGAAAGTCATCGCCACCAGTCATTTGTTCGATTGGGATCGCGATCGCCTGACCGCGTGTGGCGGCCTGTCGGTACTCGACTTGTTGTTGGCCGTTCTGGCCCGTGACCACGGCGCCGAACTGGCCGGTGCAGTGTCGGAAGAGCTGGTGGTGGAGCGCATCCGCGAAGGCGGCGAACGCCAACGCATCCCGCTGCAAAACCGCCTCGGTTCCAGCCATCCGAAGCTCACCCAAGCGGTGTTGCTGATGGAAGCCAACATCGAAGAACCCCTGACCACCGACGAAATCGCCCAGCACGTGTGCGTGTCCCGTCGGCAGTTGGAACGGATTTTCAAGCAATACCTCAACCGTGTGCCGAGCCAGTACTACCTGGAACTGCGCCTGAACAAGGCCCGGCAGATGTTGATGCAAACCAGCAAGTCGATCATCCAGATCGGTTTGTCGTGTGGCTTCTCTTCGGGGCCGCATTTCTCCAGCGCCTATCGCAACTTCTTCGGCGCCACGCCGCGGGAAGATCGTAATCAGCGGCGCAGCAGCAGCCCGTTCGAGTTGTCATCGGTGCCGTCGGAGCGCGGGTAAGTCGATCACTCGTCAGGTTCGGAATCTTCCGACGTCGACACCTCCATTTCCGCCTGTTCGATTACAGCTTCGACTCCGAAGTCGCTGCCGGATTGTTTGAAGTAAGCGATCAGTGTCTGCACGCTTTCCTCGTTCAACGGATTGCCCCTCAGATTGATGCTTTCGGCGATTTCCAGCGGCAGTTCGAGGATGTCCCGGGGGATATGGGTGATGGCGTTGCCGCTCAAATCCGCCACTTCCAGTGACTTCACTTGCAGCAGGCCAGCGGGTAGTTCGCTGATGCCGGTTTCGCTCAGCAACAGGTTTGCCATCTCAGGCATTTGGCTGACATCGGGCGCAAGGGTGAGCGGGTTGTTGCTCAAGTCCAGATAGTTAAGTCGTTCCATTTGCGCCAACTGCAGCACCGATTGTGCGGTCAGGGTTATGTCGCATTCGCTCAGTGCCAGCACTGTCAGTTTGCCCATTCTGAAAATGGCTTCGGGTATTTCACGCAACGAGTATTCGCGGACGGTCAGACTCTTCAGGTTTGGAAAGCTTTCAAGAAAGCGCCCGGCGCCAGAGGTCAGTCCCGCATCGCTGTGCAGGTACAGCTGGGAGACGTGGCTGAAGTCCGCACTCAGCGCCGGAAGGTCGCCGGTAATGATGGTGGTCAGAGTCAATTCATAGCTGGGTTGAAGCTCTTGACTGAAATCATCCAGTTCGGTTTCCCTACGCCAGCAGCGCTCAACGAGCTGTTTGAAGTGATCGCGGGTGGCGTGTTCAATCAGCAGTTGCTGGTCAGTAAAGGGCTCGCCGCTGACTGGGTGAAGTGCGGGAATGTCGGCGGTCCAGAAGGCAAGATCGTTGCGCAAGGTGTCGTATTCGGTTTCCAGGCGTGATAGTTCGATTCGGCCCTCGGCGAGCGTGCCGGGCAGGCGATAGATGAATTCGCTGGCATTTTCTTGATCCAGTAGCGGGTAAAGCGCTTGCAGGCGATGGATATCGGCCTGCCTGGCAAAGATGCCGAAGTCATGACGAGTCTGTTGGAAATGTACTTTTACCCGTTCGCGGCCAGTGGCGGAAATCGGGTTGCCACCCAGGTCGAAGCCATCTTGCATGCTGGTAGGCAGGCTAAATAGCGCAGCAGGCAGTTCTTCGATCTGGTTGTCATTGAACAGAGCGGTACGCAAGCGTGGCCGCGACAGCAATCCTGGTGGAAGGTCGGTCAGGCCGGTGTCGGAAGGGTCGATGTAATTCAGGTCCGGCATGTTCTCCAGTGAAGGGGCCATCCCCAGCGGGTTTTTATACAGGTCGAGTACGTTCAGGTTGCTCATCCCCGAAAGGAAGGCCTGGCTGTGCGCTGTGAGCGTTACTGCGCAGTCGCTGAGAATCAGCTCGTTGAGCTGTGGCCATTGGGTCACGGCATCCGGCAACTGGCCCAGGTTGAAATTGCGCAGCACCAAACGATTAAGCCCGGAGAAGCCATTCAGGAATTGATTCACACCGCTTGTGGCGCGATGGCCTTCAAGCATCAAGTCGTGCACTTGGGGGAAATCGACATTCAGCCTTGGTAGTTCCCCCAAAATCGGCTGGGAGAAGTAGAAGATGACTGGCCCATCGTTGGCACTGTCGTAAGTGGCCTGGCGGCGCCAGCAGTCCAGTAGCTGGCCCATCATTTCTCTGCGTGCTTGCCGTTGAGTGGCGAATTGCTCCACGCTCAGCCTGATTTGCGTGTCCGGAACAACCAGCGGCATTTCAACGAACCAGGTATTCAGCTCATCAAACAATTGCGCATGCTGAGTGAACAGTCGGTGCAGCTCCGCCCGCGGTCCGTCCGGATGCTGTTGCAACCGCTCGACAAACGTCTGGACCTCTTCTGGTGCCAGATGGGGGAACAGTGATTGCGTGTGGTGTTGCAAGGTGGGTGTGTTGTTCGGCATCTGATGATACCCATCCGATCCGCCCAATAGCCGCATGAACCTGGGGTCGTAAGCGGGCTTGAGAATCGGGTGTTGTGCCAGAAGCGCGCGCAGTTCATCCCGGCTGATGGCATGTTCGCGGATCAACTGTTTGAGCTTTTCTCCCTGGCCGATGTGAACGTCCAGTGCAATCCGCTCACTGTCCGGTAACGCCTGCAGCAGGCTGAGATACAGCGTACTGGCACCGCTCAGTTCTTGTCCGGCATCGTCGAAAGCCTGATACAGGCGTTCTTCAGTCCGCACGACGACTTTGCGGTTTGGCGCATCGGCTTTACCGACGCTGTCGATCAAGCGTCCATCATGAGTGAAGTCCCGGATTTCGAGGCGCAGTTGTCCCGACCAGCCAGGTAGTTGCTCCAGCGTATGCAGCGCCATTCGATCTGAGTCGAGGTTGTTGCCGGCCGACCCCAGTTCAAGGCTTTCATAGGCGCGCGTCACCCGTACTTGCAGTTGGGCTTCTTGTGTCAGTTCCGTGAGGCGTTCGGACAGTGTTCCGCGCTTGAGTTGTTGCAGTTCCTGGTCGCTAGCGGTATCGATCAGGCCCTGTGCAAGACTCTTCGGCAGGCCGGGTGCGGTATCGATGATTCTTTGTGCCAGTGGGCCGGCGCCTCGTTCGAGTTGGCGGTAGCGATTGTCGAAGATCACAAATTTCTTGCGTTCGGCGAGCTCCGCCAATGTGCGGCGCAGGGTATGTGCGCGGCTTTCGACACGGGTGGAAGACGTGCCGAAATCTTCGCCCATCAGTGTTCTTGTTTCAGTTTCATCGAGCGCGAGGAGATACGTCTTAAGCAAGTCGCCGCTGTTCAGTCGTGAGGCATCGATTTCTATGACAGGCAAATCGGGGGTGGGACTTTGCCAGAGGGTTTGCGCTTTTTCGTTGATCAGTCGGATGCCTTTGTTTTCAGGTCGGTACCCGTATTCGCTGAGTAATTCGAGTTGTGTAACGAGGTCGGCCTTCAGGTAATCGTCCGGTCGGTCGCTGCCGATCAGTTCGATAAACGTTTGAATGTCCTGTTCGATCTTGAAGCGCTTGAGTGTGTCGGCCAGCAGCGGCGGCAGTTGCTCGGCGTTCACATGCATTTTGCGCAAAGCGTTTTCGTGGCAACCGCTGATGGTGAGCATGCGTTCACGCTCGCTTGCCGAAAAGCGCTCCATGTGGGGACCGATTCGGCGCAGCAGGGTGGCCTGATCCCAGTTCAGCGGCTGGTCGAATTCGGTTTGCCATGCACCGTCGCCATTATGTTTCAGCACGGGTTTGTAGGCATCCGGGCGAGTCGGGTGTTCAATACGGTGCACGCCGGTCGATGGGGTCTCGGTGAGCGCGTAGAGCTTGTTTTCCAGCATCAACAGCTTTTTGCCCTCGTGAGTGCGCAACCCCAGCTCATCAGGTTTCGAATCATCGGGCAGCTCGGCGGAATGCTCGTAGGAGGTCAGGTCGGGCTTCCAGTAGCGGGTGTCGCCGTTCGGGCGTTTTACCGCGTTGAAGCGATCAATGAACTGCACGATTTCCTGAGGCAGCACGGCGCGAAACTCCCCTGCGGCAATGGCGCCTCCGGCTGCGAAAGTACCCAACTGCACCGCGGATTCCACCACACCCATTAAATGCTCGAACGCTTCGACCGACTGACCTTCGGCCCAGTCGACAATGCTTTCGAAGGTTTCGTCGAGCAACTGGTACGCGATGTACGCCAGCATCAATTCGCCGAGGAACGGCACGAACGGCAGGGCGATGAAAGCCGCAATGTTCAGCAAAGCCGAGGCGATTTCCGTGAATGAATCCCACAGCGCCCAACGGGCTTTCTGATCCACCGTTGCCGTGGACACCGCGATGACGCGTGCATCGTTGAAAATCTTGTCGAGTTTTCGTTGGTAGAGATGTGCCCACAGGTCGCCATGGATCGGCGTTGAGGCTATTTGCAGGTTGGCGCGCTGGTCCGGATTTTCCCGCCAGACGGGGCGCGGGTCGCCGCGCTGAACCGGTTGCCAGGTAATAGGCGCCAGGCGATTGTTCAATTGCGCGAAAAAGTACCCGCGATCCTCATGGTCGATGAAGCGGCTGAAGAACTGCTGATATTGCGGATCGCGCAGGCGCTGGCTCAACGCCTCAGCAAATGCGGCAGACGAAGGGTATTGCTTGATCGGTTGGTGCGGATCGTCCGGAATGTAGGCCACCACCCTGACCACTTCGCGAGCGTGTTCAAGATCCGGGGCGAACAACAGGATGCCGGTCAGGCGCGCATCCATGATGGTCAGTTCATAACAACCCCACGGCTCGCCGCGCAGGTGCAGGTGCGGCAATCCGTCGATCATTCCACGAATCAGGCGATGGACGTCGCTGCCGAGCAGGTTTTGCATCTGCGCCATGTGCAACGCAGCAGTGAGTGTTGTCTTCTGACTATCGTTGACACGGGGTCGCAGGATCGCCGCGACCACCGGGTTGCTGATACCCAGATTTTCTTCGAGATACGTTTTGTAGCGCTCGCCAATATCCAGTTCCCGACACAGCCGGGTGAACGCCGCAATGGGCATTTTTTGCAGGATGTGCGGCAGTTCATTGAATTGCCCTGTGGGCGCAGGGGCGCTGATGTAGGTCGAGGCGGGCTCGAAGGCGTCATCCTCGGTCTCGCTGCTTTCGAAATTGTGCAGCGCCGCATCCAGTAACGACACCGTCCAGACGCGTGCCGCTCCGGATTTCAGTCGCAGCCAGGGAATGGGTGCGGGGATATAAAGACGCAAAAAGACCTGGCTGACGTCCAGCTCCAGGCCAAACCGTTTCTTGATGGCGGCATGAAGCAGCGGTTCGGCGAAGGTATTGGTGTTCTGCAAGCGAGCCAGCGTCTGATCGACGCGGTTTTGCGCCTTCCAGTGCTCGGCGTTCAGTTTGCCCAGTTCGACGTGCTGGCTGCGAGGGGCATCCTTGAGGCCATCAGGCAGGAGGGGGTTGACGTTTTTCAGGGCGTCGCGCTTTTGCGCTGATGCCTGGGCCAGCCAGGGTGGGATGACGCTTATCAGGTGCTCATAGTGAGCGTCCTGCCGGAAGGGGGAGGGTAAAGCGTCTGAATGTTTGGGGTTGATGCTCATGGGCGTGCCGTTGACGTTTGATAAGCCCACAGCAAAACCCACGATCGCACCCGGTGTGCGGTACATATTTACCGCCACCGCGAAATCGTCTTGAGTAAGATCCCGCCAAGCCTGCCGCAAACCCCTGCGGCAGTTTAAACTGCGCCTTTGCGACCCTATATGTCGCATTGCCGTAAACCCGGGAAAATCCGGGGTTTGCGCTATAAGAAGTTGTCGCTTGGCGGCAAGGCCGGGCTGAAAACTGTCCTTACAATCCCCCCATCGCTCGCCAGTTTCCGGCGGGTGTTCCTCATCAGGAGACTCCGATGTCCGTTGAGCACGCTGCGGTAGAACGCGCCGATTTCGACCAGGTAATGGTTCCCAACTATGCGCCTGCCGCATT
This sequence comes from Pseudomonas sp. ANT_H12B, assembly GCF_008369325.1. Classification (GTDB taxonomy): domain Bacteria; phylum Pseudomonadota; class Gammaproteobacteria; order Pseudomonadales; family Pseudomonadaceae; genus Aquipseudomonas. Next base: position 193,128 of record NZ_VOBI01000005.1, read on the forward strand.
CATCCCTGTGCGTGGCGCCGGTTCCCATGTCTGGGACCAGTCTGGCCGCGAGCTGATCGACTTCGCTGGCGGGATTGCCGTTAACGTATTGGGCCATGCGCACCCGGCGCTGGTCGGTGCCTTGACCGAGCAGGCGAACAAGCTGTGGCACGTGTCTAACGTGTTTACCAATGAGCCGGCCTTGCGCCTGGCCCATAAGCTGATCAACGCCACGTTTGCCGAGCGCGCTTTCTTCTGCAACTCCGGCGCCGAAGCCAACGAAGCCGCCTTCAAGCTGGCCCGCCGCGTCGGTTTCGATCGTTATGGCAGCGAGAAGTACGAAATCATCGCCGCGCTCAACAGCTTCCACGGTCGTACCTTGTTCACCGTGAACGTCGGTGGCCAGTCGAAGTACTCCGACGGTTTCGGTCCGAAAATCACCGGTATCACCCACGTGCCGTTCAACGATCTGGCCGCTCTGAAAGCGGCTATTTCCGACAAGACTTGTGCCGTGGTACTCGAGCCGATTCAGGGCGAGAGCGGCGTTATCCCGGCCGAACTCAAGTACCTGCAAGGTGCCCGTGATCTGTGCGACGCACACAACGCGTTGCTGGTGTTCGATGAAGTGCAGACCGGCATGGGCCGCACGGGCAAGCTGTTCGCCTATCAGCAGTACGGCGTGATCCCGGACATCCTGACCACCGCCAAGAGCCTGGGCGGCGGTTTCCCGATTGCGGCGATGCTGACCACCGAAGCGCTGGCTAAACATCTGGTCGTCGGCACCCACGGCACCACCTACGGCGGCAACCCGCTGGCGTGCGCTGTCGCGGAAGCCGTGATCGACGTGGTTAACACCCCTGAAGTGTTGGCTGGCGTGAACGCCAAGCACGACAAGTTCAAGGCGCGCCTGGAGCAGATCGGTGAGAAATACGGCCTGTTCACCCAGGTCCGTGGTATGGGCCTGTTGATTGGTTGCGTGCTGAGCGATGCCTGGAAAGGCAAGGCCAAGGACATCTTCAACGCTGCTGAAAAAGAAGGCTTGATGATTCTGCAAGCCGGTCCGGACGTGGTTCGTTTCGCGCCAAGCCTGGTGGTTGAAGACGCCGATATCGATGCCGGCCTGGACCGTTTCGAACGCGCTGCTGCGAAGCTGACGCAAGCCTGATAGACCTTTCGACGCCTGACATTTTCAGGCGTCGATCCAGATTTTTGTTTCGGGCTGGATCAAATGTGTGGGAGCTAGCCTGCTAGCGATGAGGGCCTGATAGCCAACATCATTGTTGCCTGACAGGACGATATCGCTAGCAGGCTAGCTCCCACAGTTGACTCTGAGTTGTTTCAGGGATGGCCCGGGTTTTTTTCTTCTGTAAGTTCTGAGATTAAGGAGTGACACCATGCTGGTGATGCGCCCCGCGCAAATGGCTGATCTGGGCGAGGTACAGCGTCTGGCTGCGGACAGCCCGATTGGTGTCACTTCCTTGCCGGATGACGTTGAACGCCTGAGCGACAAGATCGCGGCAAGCGAAGCCTCGTTCGCCGCCGAAGTGAGCTTCAACGGTGAAGAGAGCTATTTCTTCGTTCTCGAAGACACCGCCACCGGAAAACTGGTGGGTTGCTCGGCGATCGTGGCGTCGGCCGGGTACTCCGAGCCGTTCTACAGCTTCCGCAATGAAACCTTCGTGCACGCCTCTCGCGAGCTGAAGATTCATAACAAGATCCACGTGCTCTCGCAGTGCCATGACCTGACCGGCAACAGTTTGCTGACCAGTTTCTACGTGCTGCCGGAACTGGTGGGTTCGGCCTGGTCGGAACTCAACTCCCGGGGTCGCTTGCTGTTCGTTGCCAGCCATCCGGAGCGCTTTGCCGATTCCGTGGTGACCGAGATCGTTGGCTACAGCGACGAAAAGGGTGATTCGCCGTTCTGGGATGCCATCGGTCGAAACTTCTTCGACCTCAACTACGCCGAAGCAGAGCGTCTGTGCGGTCTGAAGAGCCGTACGTTCTTGGCGGAATTGATGCCGCATTACCCGATCTACGTGCCACTGCTGCCGGACACCGCTCAAGAAGCGATGGGCCAGGTGCACCCTCGTGCGCAGATCACTTTCGACATCCTGATGCGTGAAGGCTTCGAGACCGATCATTACATCGATATTTTCGACGGCGGCCCGACCTTGCATGCCCGCGTGTCGGGGATTCGTTCGATCGCCCAGAGTCGCGTGGTCCCGGTGAAAATCGGTGAACCGGTCAAAGGTGCCGGTCGTCAGTACCTGGTGGCCAATGCCCAGTTGCAGGATTACCGCGCGGTATTGCTCGAGCTCGATTACGCGCCGGGCAAACCCGTGACCCTGGATCTTGAAGCGGCCGAAGCCCTGGGTGTCGGCGAAGGTGCCAGCGTGCGCCTGGTGGCGGTTTAACGCCCGCTTCAATGCGTAGAAGAATGCCTAAAAAGCAGCGAGTTTCACGGGTGGCGCAAGCGGCCCGTTTGAGGAGATAGCATGATCGTTCGTCCCGTACGCAGCAGCGATTTACCCGCTCTGATCGACCTGGCCCGCAGCACCGGCACCGGCCTGACCACTTTGCCGGCCAACGAAGAACGTCTGGCCCATCGGGTCGGTTGGGCCGAGAAGACCTTCCGTGGCGAAGCCGGGCGGGGCGATGCGGACTACCTGTTCGTGCTCGAAGACGATGATGGCCGCGTGGTGGGTATTTCCGCCATCGCAGGCGCCGTCGGTCTGCGTGAGCCTTGGTACAACTTCCGGGTTGGCCTGACCGTCAGCGCTTCGCAAGAGCTGAACATCTATCGCGAAATCCCGACGCTGTTCCTGGCCAACGACCTGACCGGCAACTCCGAGCTGTGTTCGCTGTTCCTGCACGCCGACTTCCGCACGGGCCTAAACGGTCGCATGCTGGCCAAGGCGCGGATGCTGTTCATCGCCGAATTCCCGCAGCTGTTCGGCAACAAGATCATCGCCGAAATGCGCGGCATGTCCGATGACGCCGGGCGTTCGCCATTCTGGGAAAGCCTGGGCCGACACTTCTTCAAGATGGAATTCAGCCAGGCTGATTACCTGACCGGCGTGGGCAACAAGGCGTTCATCGCCGAACTGATGCCGAAATTCCCGCTGTACACCTGCTTCCTGTCGCCAGACGCGCGCAACGTGATCGGCCAGGTTCACCCGGACACCGAGCCGGCGCTGTCCATGCTCAAGAGCGAAGGTTTCAGCTATCAAGGTTACGTCGACATCTTCGACGCAGGCCCGGCAGTCGAGTGCGAAACCGGCAAGATCCGCGCGGTACGTGACAGTCAGGCGCTGGTGCTGGCCATCGGCACGCCAGGTGACGACGCCACACCGTTCCTGATTCATAACCGCAAGCGCGAAGACTGCCGGATCACTGCCGCTCCCGCACGCTTCGCCGCCGGCACGTTGGTCGTCGATCCGTTGACCGCCAAACGTCTTCAACTCAACGCCGGCGATCAAGTGCGCGCCGTTCCGTTGTCCGCTGCTCGGGAGTCGAAATAATGAATTCGCTATACATCGCAGGTGAATGGCTGGCCGGCCAGGGTGAAGCATTTCAATCGCTGAACCCGGTAACCCAGCAAGTGCTGTGGACCGGCGAAGGTGCCACTGCCGCTCAGGTTGAGTCAGCCGTGCAAGCCGCGCGTCAGGCATTTCCGGGCTGGGCCCGTCGCACGCTGGAAGAGCGCATCACCGTGCTGGAGGCCTTTGCCGCCGCGCTGAAGAACAACGCTGACGAACTGGCTCGCTGCATCGGCGAAGAAACCGGTAAGCCGCTGTGGGAATCGGCGACTGAAGTCACCAGCATGGTCAACAAGATTGCGATCTCGGTGCAGAGCTACCGCGAACGAACCGGCGAGAAGAGCGGCCCGTTGGGCGACGCCACCGCTGTGTTGCGCCACAAGCCACATGGCGTGGTCGCGGTGTTCGGGCCTTACAACTTCCCTGGTCACTTGCCGAACGGTCACATCGTGCCGGCGCTGCTGGCGGGTAACAGTGTGCTGTTCAAGCCTAGCGAACTGACGCCAAAAGTTGCCGAGCTGACGGTCAAGTGCTGGATCGAAGCCGGTCTGCCGGCAGGTGTGTTGAACCTGCTGCAAGGCGCTCGTGAAACCGGTATCGCCCTGGCGGCGAACCCCGGTATCGACGGTCTGTTTTTCACCGGGTCGAGCCGCACCGGCAATCATCTGCATCAACAGTTTGCCGGCCGTCCAGACAAGATCCTCGCGCTGGAAATGGGCGGTAACAACCCGTTGGTCGTCGATCAGGTCGCAGACCTCGATGCTGCCGTGTACACCATCATCCAGTCGGCGTTCATCTCCGCTGGTCAGCGTTGCACCTGTGCCCGCCGCTTGCTGGTGCCGCAGGGCGCCTGGGGCGACACACTGCTGGCGCGCCTGGTGGCGGTCAGCTCGACCATTGAAGTCGGTGCATTCGATCAGCAACCGGCGCCGTTCATGGGCTCGGTGATTTCCCTCGGCGCCGCGAAAGCATTGATGGACGCGCAAGAACATCTGCTGGGCAACGGCGCGGTGGCGCTGCTGGAAATGACTCAGCCGCAGGCTCAGGCCGCCTTGCTGACCCCAGGCATTCTGGACGTGACGGCAGTGGCTGATCGTCCTGACGAAGAGCTGTTCGGCCCGCTGCTGCAAGTGATCCGCTACGCTGATTTTGAAGCGGCGATCGCTGAAGCCAACGACACCGACTATGGCCTGGCGGCCGGTCTGCTGTCGGATTCCGAAGCGCGTTATCAGCAGTTCTGGCTGGAAAGCCGCGCTGGCATCGTCAACTGGAACAAGCAGCTGACCGGTGCAGCGAGCAGCGCGCCATTCGGCGGCGTCGGCGCCTCGGGCAACCACCGCGCCAGCGCCTACTATGCAGCAGATTACTGCGCGTACCCGGTGGCTTCGCTGGAAACGCCGAGCCTGGTGATGCCTGCGACCCTTACGCCCGGCGTGAAAATGGCGTGATGCCCATCGCCAGCGGGCTGGCTCCCACAGGTGCGGTGGTGTTCACATATTTTGTGTGCGACCCAATCACTGTGGGAGCCAGCCTGCTGGCGATGGCCGCGCCGCAGTCTTACTGAATAGTTACTGAAGCCATAACAACAGATTCTCGTGGAGCCTCGCTGATGAAATCCTATGAAGTCAATTTTGACGGTCTAGTGGGGCCGACCCATAACTACGGCGGTTTGTCCTACGGCAACGTCGCGTCCCAGAGCAACAGCCAGCAGTCTTCGAACCCGAAGGAAGCCGCGCTGCAAGGCCTGGCGAAAATGAAATCGCTGATGGAAATGGGCTTTCAACAGGGCGTGCTGGCACCACAGGAGCGCCCGGACGTGGCCGCTCTGCGCCGCTTGGGCTTCAGCGGCACCGATGCTCAGGTGATCGAGCAAGCCGCCAAAGATGCCATGCCGCTGCTGGTTGCCAGTTGCTCGGCGTCGAGCATGTGGGTAGCCAACGCCGCCACGGTCAGCCCGAGCGCCGACACCGCCGATGGCCGTGTGCATTTCACCGCGGCCAACCTGAACTGCAAATATCACCGCAGTATCGAACACCCGACCACCAGCCGCGTGCTGGGGGCGATGTTCGCTGACCAGAAGCACTTCGCGCACCACGCGGCATTGCCTGCCGTGGCGCAGTTCGGTGACGAAGGCGCGGCCAACCACACCCGTTTCTGCCGTGAGTACGGCAAGGCTGGCGTCGAGTTCTTCGTGTTCGGTCGCAGCGCGTTCGACACCCGTTACCCGTCACCGCAGAAGTACCCGGCACGCCAGACCCTCGAAGCGTCCCAGGCGGTTGCCCGGTTGCACGGCTTGAGCGATGACGGCGTGGTCTATGCCCAGCAGAACCCTTCGGTGATCGATCAGGGCGTGTTCCACAACGACGTGATTGCGGTGGGTAATGGCGAGGTGCTGTTCTATCACGAGGACGCGTTCCTCGACACCGACCAGATGCTGGCTGAACTGCAAAGCAAACTCGCCAAAGTCGGTGGGAAATTTCAGGCAATCTGCGTACCGCGTTCCGCGGTAACCGTGGAAGACGCGGTTCGTTCCTACCTGTTCAATAGCCAGCTGCTGACGCGTCCTGACGGTTCGATGCTGTTGATCGTGCCGGAAGAGTGCCACGGCAATGAGCGCGTCTGGCAATACCTTCAGGGTTTGACCAGTTCCGGCGGCCTGATCCGCGAAGTGAAAGTGTTCGATTTGAAGCAAAGCATGCAGAACGGCGGTGGCCCGGCTTGCCTGCGGCTGCGCGTCGCGCTCAACGAAACCGAACTGGCGGCCGTTAATCAAGGGGTTATCATGACGGCACCGTTGTACGGCACGCTGACCGAGTGGGTCGAAAAGCACTACCGCGACCGCATGGCCGAAACCGACCTGGCGGACCCGCAATTGCTGCTTGAGTGCCGGACGGCACTGGATGAACTGACGCAAATCCTTAAACTGGGCGCGGTTTATCCATTCCAGATCAATTGAACGTCGAGAGCGTAAAAAACATGAGCGATACCCTGCAGTTGATCCTTGAAGACACCGACGGCACGCAACTGGAAACGTCCTGCACCCGCGTCGCGGTCATGTGGCAAGGCAAAGAGCTGTGGATTCAGCAGGACGGCCGTGGCCAACTGCTGATCGGCGTGGACGTCGAAGAAGGTGACGCTGAATACGCAAACCTGCTGCTGCGCCCATTGGCGACTAATCTGGTAAGTCTGCAACTGGAAATGGAACCGGCTGAAGTCGGTGACGAAGACCACGTGCACGGCCCGGATTGTGCGCACGACCACTAAGGAAACCGCTTATGCTCGCCCTCGGCAAACTGCTTGAACTGACGCTCGCCGGTCGCGAACCGGCGGAGAAGACTCAACTGACTGTCGAAGGCGTGCGCATGCGCTGGTTGAGCGAAGGCGCGCTGGAAGTCCGGCCGCCTGAAGCTCGCGATAACGGTCTGGACCTGCTGCTATCGGCCGGTATCCATGGCAACGAAACAGCGCCGATCGAGCTTCTTGATCGCCTGTTGCATGACATCGCCCGCGGCGATTTGAAACCGCGCGCACGCATTCTGTTCCTGTTCGGCAACCCCGAAGCGATTCGCAAAGGCGAGCGTTTCGTCGAGCAGGACGTCAATCGACTGTTCAACGGACGTCACGAACAAAGCAGCGGCTCCGAAGCCCTGCGCGCGTGTGAACTGGAGCGGTTGGCGGCGAGTTTCTTCAGCCTGCCCGATCGTGGCCGTCTGCATTACGACCTGCACACGGCGATTCGTGGCTCGAAAATCGAGCAGTTCGCCTTGTACCCCTGGAAAGAAGGCCGCCATCATTCACGCTTGGAACTGGCGCGCCTGCGCGCTGCCGGCATGGAAGCGGTGCTGCTGCAGAACAAGCCGTCCATCGTCTTCAGTTCCTACACTTACGACAAGCTCGGTGCCGAGTCTTTCACCCTTGAATTGGGCAAGGCGCGGCCGTTCGGGCAGAACGACGGCGTTAACGTCGACCTGCTGGAAACCCGCCTCAAGCAGATCATCGAAGGCAACGAGCCGGCCATCACCGAAGGGGCACTGGACGGTTTGCAGTTGTTTAGCGTGGCGCGGGAAATCATCAAGCACAGCGATAGCTTCCGCCTGAACCTGCCGGCGGATATCGAGAACTTTTCAGAGCTGGACGTGGGTTACGTGCTGGCTGAAGACATTGCCCAGACCCGCTGGATCATCGAGGAGGAGGGCGCCCGGATCATTTTCCCGAACCCCAAGGTCAAGAATGGCCTGCGTGCCGGCATTCTGATCGTGCCGACCACCGACGAAAACCTCGCCTGAGCTTGATCTCAAGCCCGACGTAAACCCTTGTGGGAGCGGGCTGGCCCGCTCCCACAGGTTTTTCGGTGTTTAGACCGCTACCGCGCGGGGCTCGCTACGACGCAACGCCCGCATCTTGTGCAGCGTATCCGCACACGTCTTCGCCGCTTCCTGACCTTTATGCACGAAATGCTCGAAGAAGAACTTCTGGTGTTCTTCGCCAGCATGGAAGTGGTGCGGGGTCAAAACCACCGAGAACACTGGCACTTCGGTTTCCAGTTGAACCTGCATCAGGCCGCTGATCACTGATTGGGCGACGAACTCGTGACGGTAGATCCCGCCATCGACCACCAGACCAGCCGCGACGATGCCGGCATAACGGCCGGATTTGGCCAGGAGTTTGGCGTGCAGCGGAATTTCAAAGGCGCCGCCGACTTCGAAGAAATCGATCTCCGATTCCTGATAACCCTGAGCAATCATTTCGGCGACGAAGCCTTTTCGGCTCTGATCGACGATTTCCTTGTGCCAGCAGGCCTGGATGAACGCAACGCGCTCGCCCTGATGGTTTTTGCTTTTGCTATCGATTGCGGTGGGTTGCATGTTCTGACTCCTGTTTATGTAAAAAACAGGGCATATGAATCGAATGGGATTTAAGGGTACGCAGGCACAAATGCCTGCGGACGGCGCTTTGGTATAGAGCCTAGGCGGCGCCAATCCCGTTCTCTCTTCATCCGGACTATGACCGTCGGCCCCGGGATCACACCGGGTCTGCTGACCTTGCCGCCAGCCACCGCCGAAGCCGTGCTGTCACCAAGCGCTCGCGGGCTATGCGCATTGCGCGCAATTACCGCCGGTGGGGAGTTGCGCCCCGCCCTGAGAACGTTTTGCCACCAGATTGTTTGGCGGCGAAGCGTTTTTAACACATATTTCTCGCCTGTGCATTGCTGCTATCTGATGATTGCTATCGACTTTTTCGTCGGTTCAAGAAGCCTTTTCCTGCCCAAGGGTTGATTATTCGTCGGTATGACCGCAGTAATTCCTACCTGAAAGGGATTTTCCCCTGCTTACCGAGGCCAGATTCATGAGTGTTATCGATCTTCGCAGCGACACCGTCACCCAGCCGACCTCCGGCATGCTCCACGCGATGGCCAACGCGGCCACCGGTGACGACGTTTATGGCGAGGATCCGACGGTCAATCGTCTGGAGGCCGAACTGGCCCAACGACTGGGTTTTGCCGCCGCGCTGTTCGTCCCGACGGGCACCATGAGCAACCTGCTGGGCCTGATGGCCCACTGCGAACGCGGTGACGAGTACATCGTCGGCCAGCAGGCCCACACGTATAAGTACGAAGGTGGCGGTGCGGCAGTGCTCGGTTCGATCCAGCCACAGCCGCTGGAAGTGCAGGCCGATGGTTCGCTGGATCTGGAGCAGGTTGCCGCTGCGATCAAGCCGGACGACTTCCATTTCGCCCGCACACGTTTGCTGGCGCTGGAAAACACCATGCAGGGCAAAGTCCTGCCGCTGGAATACCTGGCCCGGGCCCGCAGCTTCACCCGTGAACACGGTCTGGCCCTGCATCTGGACGGCGCTCGGCTGTACAACGCAGCCGTCAAGCTGGGTGTCGACGCCCGTGAAATCACCCAGCATTTCGATTCCGTCTCGGTTTGCCTGTCCAAGGGGCTGGGTGCGCCGATCGGTTCGGTGCTGTGTGGCTCGGCGGAGTTGATCGGCAAGGCTCGACGTCTGCGCAAAATGGTCGGCGGCGGCATGCGTCAGGCCGGTATTCTGGCGGCGGCAGGTTTGTACGCTCTGGATAAAAACGTTCAGCGTCTGGCCGACGACCACGCCAATGCACAGTTTTTGGCCGAGGGTTTACGCAAGGCCGGCTACAGCGTCGAGCCGGTGCAGACGAATATGGTTTATGTGCAAATGGACGGTAGGGCCGAGGCGATCAAGACATTTACTGGCGAGCGCGGCATCAAGCTGAGCGCTGCCGGACGCCTGCGAATGGTCACGCACATGGACGTCAGCCGCGCTCAAATCGAGCAGGTCGTCGCGACATTCGTCGAGTTTTCTCGCAAGTGATAGCGTTAGCGGTCCAATTGACCGTTTCTATCGTATAAACACGCTGTACCCCGCGCGCTGGGCCGATATAATGCGGCCCTTTGCCGTCGCTTCGTCTGATGACGTTTCGCACAGGCCTTTGGCCGCAGCCTCCGTGGAAGAACCTAATGAAAAGCGCAGAAATCCGTGAAGCCTTCCTTCGCTTCTTCGAAGAGCAAGGCCACACCCGTGTAGCCTCCAGCTCTTTGATTCCGGGCAACGACCCAACCCTGCTGTTCACTAACGCGGGGATGAACCAGTTCAAGGACTGCTTCCTGGGCCAGGAAAAGCGCGCATACACCCGCGCCGTCAGCAGCCAGAAATGCGTACGTGCGGGCGGCAAGCACAACGACCTGGAAAACGTCGGTTATACCGCTCGTCACCACACCTTCTTCGAAATGCTGGGTAACTTCAGCTTCGGTGATTACTTCAAGCGTGACGCGATCACCTACGCCTGGAACTTCCTGACCTCCGACAAGTGGCTGAACCTGCCCAAAGAAAAACTCTGGGTCACCGTCTACGCCAGCGATGACGAGGCCTACGAGATCTGGACCAAGGAAATTGGCGTTCCTGCCGAGCGCATGGTTCGCATCGGCGACAACAAAGGCGCGCCGTACGCGTCTGACAACTTCTGGACCATGGGCGATACCGGCCCGTGCGGTCCATGCACCGAGATTTTCTACGATCACGGCGCCGACATCTGGGGCGGCCCACCGGGCTCGCCGGAAGAAGATGGCGACCGTTACATCGAAATCTGGAACAACGTGTTCATGCAGTTCAACCGCACCGCCGATGGCGTGTTGCACCCGCTGCCAGCACCGTCGGTTGACACCGGCATGGGCCTGGAGCGGATCAGTGCCGTGCTGCAGCACGTTCACTCGAACTATGAAATCGACCTGTTCCAGAGCCTGCTGAGCGCATCGGCCAAGGCCATCGGTTGCACCAACGACAATCAGGCGTCCCTGAAAGTCGTCGCCGACCACATTCGTTCTTGTGGCTTCCTAGTTGCCGACGGTGTGCTGCCGTCCAATGAAGGCCGCGGCTACGTGCTGCGCCGGATCATTCGTCGCGCTTGCCGTCACGGCAACAAACTGGGCGCCAAGGGCAGCTTCTTCTATCAGATCGTTGCGGCCCTGGTCGCCGAGATGGGCGAAGCCTTCCCTGAGCTGAAATCCCAGCAGGCTCACATTGAACGTGTGCTGAAAGCCGAAGAAGAGCAGTTCTCCAAGACCTTGGAGAACGGTCTGAAAATCCTCGAACAGGATCTGTCCGAGCTCAAAGGCAATGTGGTGCCGGGCGACGTGGTGTTCAAGCTCTATGACACCTACGGTTTCCCGATGGACCTGACCGGCGACATCGCCCGCGAACGCAGCCTGACCATTGACGAAGAGGGCTTCGAGCGCGAAATGGAAGCCCAGCGCGTCCGTGCCCGTTCCGCCAGTTCCTTCGGCATGGACTACAACAGCCTGGTCAAGGTTGATGTGGCCACCGAATTTACCGGTTACAAAGCCACCAGCGGTTCGGCGAAAGTGGTTGCTCTCTATAAAGAAGGGCAATCGGTCGACGTATTAAGTGAAGGCGAAGAGGGTGTGGTCGTTCTCGATCAGACGCCGTTCTATGCTGAATCGGGCGGTCAGATTGGTGACTGTGGTTATTTGCAGGCCAGCAACGGCCGTTTCGACGTGCGCGACACCACCAAAACCGGCGGCGCATTCCTGCACCACGGTGTGTTGGCGTCGGGTAGCCTGACGATCGGTTCTCCGGTTGAGACCCACGTTGAAGCCGACGTGCGTCACGCGACCTCGCTGAACCACTCGGCGACCCACTTGCTGCACGCAGCATTGCGCCAGGTGCTGGGCGACCACGTTCAGCAGAAAGGCTCGCTGGTCGACAGTCAGCGCCTGCGCTTTGACTTCAGCCACTTCGAAGCCATCAAGCCTGAGCAGTTGAAGGCGCTGGAAGACATCGTCAACGCCGAGATTCGCAAGAACTCCGAAGTTGAAACCGAAGAAACCGATATCGAAACCGCCAAGCAGAAGGGCGCCATGGCGTTGTTCGGCGAGAAGTACGGCGACAACGTGCGCGTGCTGAGCATGGGCGGTAGTTTCTCCGTCGAGCTGTGCGGCGGTATCCACGCCAACCGGACTGGCGACATCGGCCTGCTGAAGATTATCAGCGAAGGCGGTGTGGCTTCCGGCGTGCGTCGTATCGAAGCGGTCACTGGCGCCGCGGCGCTGGCATACTTGAACGCTGCTGAAGAACAACTCAAGGAAGCGGCCAACCTGGTCAAGGGTAGCCGCGACAACCTGATCGACAAGCTGTCGGCTGTGCTGGAGCGCAACCGTCTGCTGGAGAAGCAACTCGAGCAGTTGCAGGCCAAGGCTGCCAGCGCGGCGGGCGACGATCTGTCGGCTTCCGCGCTGGATGTCAAAGGCGTGAAAGTGCTGGCCGTGCGTCTGGACGGTCAGGACGGCAAGGCGCTGCTGGCGCTGGTCGATCAACTGAAAAACAAACTCGGCCGCGCAGTGATCCTGCTCGGCAGTGTCCATGAGGAAAAGGTCGTTCTGGTTGCAGGCGTAACCAAAGACCTGACTGGCCAACTCAAAGCCGGTGATTTGATGAAACAAGCCGCTGCGGCAGTGGGCGGGAAGGGCGGCGGTCGTCCGGACATGGCGCAGGGCGGTGGTACTGACGCTGGCGCACTGGATGCCGCATTGGCCCTGACTGTTCCATTTGTTGAGCAGGGTTTATAAGGCAGTGTGTCCGGCCCGTAGTCTAGTGGCGGGCCGGAACGCTGTTTGAGTGATTATTTGGGCGCCCTTCATGGGCAGAGGCGGCTTTGAAATGGCTTTGATCGTACAGAAATTTGGAGGCACCTCGGTCGGCACTGTCGAGAGAATCGAGCAGGTCGCCGACAAGGTTAAGAAATTCCGCGAAGCCGGCGATGATCTGGTGATTGTGCTGTCTGCAATGAGCGGCGAAACCAACCGTCTGATCGATCTGGCCAAGCAAATCAGTGGCGATGGCCAACCGGTTCCTCGTGAGCTGGATGTGATCGTCTCCACCGGTGAGCAGGTGACGATTGCACTGTTGGCCATGGCGCTGATCAAGCGCGGCGTGCCAGCAGTGTCCTACACCGGCAATCAGGTACGGATTCTGACGGACAGCGCGCACAATAAAGCGCGTATCTTGCAGATTGACGATCAGAAGATTCGCGGTGATCTGAAGGCAGGTCGCGTGGTAGTTGTCGCCGGTTTCCAGGGCGTTGACGAGCACGGCAACATCACCACCCTCGGTCGTGGCGGTTCCGACACCACCGGCGTGGCGCTGGCAGCAGCCTTGAAGGCTGACGAATGCCAGATCTACACCGACGTCGACGGTGTCTACACCACCGATCCACGTGTGGTGTCCGTGGCTCAGCGCCTGGACAAGATTACCTTCGAAGAGATGCTGGAAATGGCCAGCCTCGGTTCCAAGGTGTTGCAGATCCGTGCGGTGGAATTCGCCGGCAAGTACAACGTTCCGCTGCGCGTACTGCACAGCTTCAAGGAGGGTCCGGGCACCCTCATTACTATTGATGAAGAGGAAACCATGGAACAGCCGATCATTTCCGGCATCGCTTTCAACCGCGATGAAGCCAAGCTGACCATCCGTGGCGTGCCAGACACCCCGGGCGTTGCATTCAAGATTCTCGGCCCGATCAGCGCCGCGAATATCGAAGTCGACATGATCGTGCAGAACGTTGCGCACGATAACACCACCGACTTCACCTTCACCGTGCATCGCAATGACTTCCAGGCAGCGCAAACCGTGCTGGAAAACACCGCGCGCGAGATCGGTGCCCGTGAAGTGGTTGGCGACATCAAGATCGCCAAGGTCTCGATCGTCGGCGTCGGCATGCGTTCTCACGCGGGCGTGGCCAGTCGCATGTTCGAATCCCTGGCCAAGGAAACCATCAACATCCAGATGATCTCTACTTCGGAAATCAAAGTCTCCGTAGTGATCGAAGAGAAGTACCTGGAACTGGCTGTGCGCGCTCTGCACACGGCTTTCGAACTGGACGCACCGGCCCGCCAGGGCGAGTGATGCGTTTGCCGAAGGGCGCGGTCTGACCGCGCCCTTTTGTTTTTTTGAATGGCGCGACCCGAGGCTGTTCTTTTGCTCGCGCTGGTCAATACTCAGGCATGTAGGGCTGCGATCGCTCCGGTTGTAGGTCGAGTGCCTTTTTTTTGCAGACTGTTGTCCCTGAAATGAAATGCGTGAGGAGAAAGGTATGCTGATTCTGACTCGTCGGTGCGCAGAAAGCCTGATTATTGGTGATGGCGAAATCACCGTGACCGTGCTCGGCGTTAAAGGAAATCAAGTGCGTATCGGTGTCAACGCCCCGAAAGAGGTTGCGGTCCACCGTGAGGAAATTTACCTGCGTATAAAGAAAGAGAAGGACGAAGAACCAAGCCATTAATTTTTATCGTTTTTTATGTTTGCAAACGGGGAAGAAGCTGGTTAATATACGCCCCGTGTTGCGGAGAGCTGGCCGAGTGGCCGAAGGCGCTCCCCTGCTAAGGGAGTACACCTCAAAAGGGTGTCGGGGGTTCGAATCCCCCGTTCTCCGCCATTATTTGCGTAGTACGTTGTAATCTGGCTTCTTCGGTAAGTTGTTGAAATTACTAGAAAAAAGCGCTTTACAAAAAGATTCGACGGCCTATAATGCGCGGCAACAAATGCACTCGTAGCTCAGCTGGATAGAGTACTCGGCTACGAACCGAGCGGTCACAGGTTCGAATCCTGTCGAGTGCACCATTTAAGAGTTGTTTGCAGTGATGCGAATAACTTGGCTTCAACCAGTTGTGATCTGGTATAAAAACACAAATGCACTCGTAGCTCAGCTGGATAGAGTACTCGGCTACGAACCGAGCGGTCACAGGTTCGAATCCTGTCGAGTGCACCAAACACCAAAAAGCCCGCGTTTAACGCGGGCTTTTTGCCGTCCGGGATTTGGCTTTCCCTTGGGTGCATCCTCTCTCATCAAACTCGACGTGTGCACTGCGACCTCGCTTGGAGTCGTAACGGTAGCTAGTGGCTGAATTGCGAATACTGATCTTGTCTGGCTTGCCGAGGGCGCTTTCGACGTCCTGCTGGCTCATGCCGGCGACAACCCGTTGATTGATGATGGCTTCGCGGCGCTCTCTGGCGCTGATCAGGTTTCCACATTTGTCCTCGCTCCGGCCAACGACAGTCGGTTCTCTCCTTTTGATTTTCATACCTGATGTTTCGCGGATGTCGGCTTCAGGCATGAGCGCCATTGTGCTGCCTGGCGTGAAGGTGCGCACGTCTTGCAGTGAAAGGCTTTCTCCGGCCGTACAGCTCAACGTCGTGAACGTAATGCGCCCATTGGCTGCCTCGCAACGGTGAACGGTGGCGGCAAGCGCCCAGGGCGGCGAGTAGAGCAGGGCGAAAAGCAAAAAATAATGTGCATTCGATGGCATTAAACGTCCTCCATGACGGTCCATCTCTAGGGTAGCCGCTACATTTTTCGACGACGGTGTGTTTTCTTTTCGGGATGAGTCGTCGCATTTTGATGGATCAGGACTGCGCTCAGGTTTGTCTCGCAAGCGCTTGTTTCAGCCGCGATTTTTTAACGTTTAAAACCGCCGGGCGGTGTATCATTGCGCCCGTCAGCCCCGCCGGGGCTTGTGGAATACCTTCATGGACTTACCCAGTAGTTACTCAGTAAACCGTTTTTCCAATCATGAATTGACTGATTGATCCTTCCGGCGTGCCCCGCTGCTGGGAGTGGAGTTCGCCTATGTCTGAAGTTGAAGTAAAGAAAACGCAGGAAAGCTTGCAGGACCGCCTCGCTCAAGTTATTGAGCTGTTGCAGCGTCAGCGAGTGGTCGAAGACCTGACTCATCGCCAGGAAGGTCCGCATCACGACCGGGTCGAGAACCTGGTTCACCGGCAAAACCTCGTCGAGTTGCAACGCAAGCTCGATGATTTGCACTCCGCCGACGTCGCCTACATCCTTGAAGCCTTGCCGCTGGACGATCGTCTGACGCTCTGGCAATTGGTCAAGGCCGATCGCGACGGCGACATTCTGCTCGAAGTATCCGACTCGGTTCGTGAAACCCTGATCGCCGACATGGACGATCACGAGCTCCTGGCCGCGGCCAAGGACATGGATGCCGACGAACTTGCTGACCTGGCCTCCGAGCTGCCGCGAGACGTCGTCCACGAGCTGATGGAAACCCTCGATGGCCAACAGCGTGAGCGCGTGCGCTCTGCCTTGTCCTATGACGAGGATCAAGTCGGTGCACTGATGGACTTCGAGATGGTGACTATCCGCGAGGATGTCAGTCTCGAAGTGGTTTTGCGCTACCTGCGTCGCCTCAAGGAACTGCCGGGCCACACGGACAAACTGTTCGTGGTCGATTATGACGGCGTGCTCAAAGGCGTGTTGCCGATCAAGCGATTGCTGGTCAACGATCCCGAGAAACAGGTTTCTGAAGTCATGGCCAGCGATCCGGTGAGTTTTCACCCGGACGAAGACGCCTACGATGCCGCTCAGGCGTTCGAACGTTACGACTTGATCTCGGCGCCTGTGGTCGACAAGAACGGCAAGCTGATCGGCCGCCTGACCATCGATGAAATGGTCGACCTGATTCGTGAAGAGAGCGAAAACGAAGTTCTCAACATGGCGGGCCTGCGCGAAGAAGAAGATATTTTTGCGTCGGTCTGGAAGTCCCTGCGTAACCGTTGGGCCTGGCTGGCGGTGAACCTGATAACCGCGTTCATTGCATCGCGGGTGATTGGTCTGTTCGAAGGCTCCATCGAGAAGCTGGTGGCGCTCGCGGCGTTGATGCCGATCGTGGCAGGTATCGGTGGCAACTCGGGCAACCAGACCATCACCATGATCGTTCGGGCCATGGCGCTGGATCAGGTGAGTACCGGCAATACTTCGCGCCTGATGCGCAAGGAGCTGGCGGTAGGTCTGATCAATGGCTTGGTCTGGGGCGGAGTAATCGGCGTCGTCGCTTATCTGCTGTACGGCAGCTGGTCGCTTGGTGTGGTGATGACCGCAGCCATGACGCTCAACCTGTTACTTGCAGCGTTGATGGGGGTATTGATTCCAATGACCCTGGCCCGTCTGGGTCGAGATCCGGCCATGGGTGCCAGCGTGATGATCACTGCCATGACCGACAGTGGTGGCTTCTTCATCTTTCTCGGTTTGGCGACGATCTTCCTGCTCTGATTTTCCTGCTTTCACTGAACCCGCCAATCGGCGGGTTTTTTATGCCCGAATTTCAGGCAAAAAAAAGCCAGCAATTATGCTGGCTTGAGCGTTACGGATGAATCAGGAAGCGTCTGCGGCCATTTCGGCATCATGCGCAATCAGCGAAACAAGTGCGTTCTGCTGGCGGTGGGAGAGTTGGCGGAAGCGTTGCAGCAGTTCACGTTCGTGCAATGACAGCTCCGGACTGTCCAGGCGCATGCTCAATTCTTCGCCCAGTGCGCCTTCCTGAATAAGACTCTGCTCAAGGCGCGCGATGATTTCGGAGTTCATGCTGCGATGATGATTGCGAGCCACCTCGGCAATGCGTTCACGCATTCCGTCTGGCAGACGTACGACGAACTTGTCAGCCGTACGGCTGGAATAAATTGCCTGTTTCAATGGGCGCATATATTTAACCGGTTAGTTCAGGGGAGCGGTTCTCGGGATTGGCCGCAGGATGTCTGATAGGACAAGCGCTCTTGCCAAATGTTCAACCTGAATTGATAGAGGCGCGCATCATGCCTCAAAATAGCCAGATCATTGGCGTCAATTCTGTGACAATTATTGAGCTGGGTAAAGGCTTAATGCCAGCACTGATTATCAGAAATGCGGACTGGTTTGAAAAGTTTGCCTTGGTCCGTATCACTGACCGCATTGTGTTGTCCTACAGGTGATGTCCGAAGACGGCTGAAGGCGCATTCTATGCGGATTCGATCATTGTCCCTTACTTATACAGGATAGTGGCAATTGGCCGATTTACTAGGGCAAGACGCATATCCGGGGGCTATTTCAGGATGGGTGGCAGGCTGATTTTTTTGATGGGACCTTCAGGATCCGGCAAGGACAGCCTCATCGAAGCCGCTCGAGAGCCTTTGCAGGCGCTCAATTGTGAGGTGGTGCGTCGAGTCATTACGCGGTCAGCGGAATCCCAGGGTGAGGACGCCATTGGCGTTTCCCGGGAAGAGTTCGAGCGGCGTAAGGCTGCGGGCGATTTCGCGTTGTCCTGGAATGCCAATGGCCTGGATTACGGAATCCCGATCGAAATCGATCAATGGCTCGACGATGGCCGACATGTTTTGGTCAATGGCTCCCGCGGCCACTTGGCGCAGGTACTGCGTCAATATCCCAGGCTGCTTCCGGTGCTATTAACCGTCAAGGATGAAGTGCTGCGCGAACGTCTGCTGCGCCGTGGCCGTGAGAGTCTTGTGGAGATCGAAGCAAGGCTGCGTCGCAATGAGCTTTTCATGAATGATGTGTCAATCGGTGATACGCAAATTCATCGACTCGACAACTCCGGCGAACTGGGCACTGC
The DNA here is from genome assembly GCF_008369325.1 of Pseudomonas sp. ANT_H12B. GTDB lineage: Bacteria > Pseudomonadota > Gammaproteobacteria > Pseudomonadales > Pseudomonadaceae > Aquipseudomonas. Next base: position 211,597 of record NZ_VOBI01000005.1, read on the forward strand.
GGTCGCCAATCTGCTGGACCTGCTGAGGATTAACGCAGTACCGGATCGAATTTGATTCTGCGTCCGGCAATCAGCGCCAACACGAACAGCGAACTGAATACGCCGCTGGCAATCAGGGGCAGGGTGACAAACGTATCCTGGACCAAAGACAGATGAAGAATGCCGCTCAGTAAGGCAAGGATGAAAAATCCTGCGGCTGATTTGGACATGCTGTGCTCCTGATGGGGTGATTCAAAATATCAAAATATCAAACGTTCGGAAGACTGAGTCGGGAGCAGGATGTCTTCCTGGCTCACCTCTTGGCTGATTAAGCCGTACTGATCACTCAACACCGCCAATTGAGGCGCTTTTTGCAGTTGAAGGTAATGCGGCATGCGGTGGGCAACCGGCTCAGCGCCGCTCTCGGGGATAGAATGAAAACCCAACAGAATCGCCAGGGCGATCACATTCGAGAGTAAAAGGGCGCTGTTCATGAGGCTGGCCTCCGTTGTTCTTTAAGAACAGCTAAAGCAGCCCGCATGCCAAGAGTCCAGCGGCTATTAAATCCTATAAAAACAATGAATTAAGATATTTGTGCGATGTGCATGCATTGCATTTTGCAATGATGACTTTTTGGGGTGATGCAAATTGCACGGTAAACAATGCCACGCTGCGGCGCGGCATCTGCCTACACTTAAAAAGCCCAAACGGACGACATGACAAACGCAGGCCTGCCCGTTAACATGCACGCCGTCCATTGCACCGCGTTTCCTCGTGGTCGACCTGTGTCTCAGTAGCTCAATTGGATAGAGCATCCCCCTCCTAAGGGGAAGGTTGGCAGTTCGAACCTGCCCTGGGACACCAAATATCTTCAGCGCTCAGCTGTAAAAAAAGCCTCGCCAGACTATTTCCTCTGGCGGGGCTTTTTTGTATCTGCTCACCCGACGACCTACATGGAAACTCTGTCATTGCTGTGCCTTACTCCAGTCACAACTCGGGGAGTGAAATCGATGCGGCGAAGAGGCGCAAAATTCTGGTTATGGACTAACACTCGGTTACCTCTCCACACCCATGAGGAAGTGCTCGGCAGTGGCGTGCATATCGAGGTGCAGGCACGGGTCAGACAGGACGGGATTACCCAAGTGTTTATAGGCGTCTACGGCACTAATGGCTGGGCGATTTGCGAGGAGTTCCATGACCGGTTCATGGGTGAGCATTACTGCATCGCCTTGAAGTGGGGCGCTCAGAGGGCGAGGGAGATCGTCGCGGATACCCAGGAGTTCGTCGCGCCACACCGGGTGCAATTGACGTTGAGTCCGGTGATCACCGACGAGTCGGTACTGGCGCTGCGGCGGATGGAGATGACCGAGCGCGAGACTCTGAAACTCAGGACTGATGATGCCTGGGCGGAGTACCTCGCCGCCAAGGCAGCCATGCTGAACCTGATGCGCTCAACCAAAGTAGATCCCAAGGTCTGGGCTGACCACAAGGAGCGTCTCAGGCAGGCAATTGACCGGCGAGCCTGCGTACAACGAGCCTATCTGGACTGACCCTGTTTCAGGTCTGCGAGCGCCGCAAGGACTCGATGGTTTCGATCAGGTCATCGTAGGAAACCGGCTTTCCGATGTGCTGGTCAAAGCCTGATTGCCGTGATTTTTGAATGTCGCCGTGGGCGCCGTAACCGGTCAGCGCAATGGCCGGCACATCCTTGACGAGCGGCAGCTGACGCAATGCGCTCATCAGTTCATGTCCATTCATGACTGGCATGCCCAAGTCCGAAATGATCAGGTCGAAACGGGTGCTTTTTGCGGCATCCAGTGCCGCCACCGGACGGTCGAACGCAATCACTTGCGCGTCTTCCATTTCCAGCAGCATTTTCAAGGTTTCCAGCACGTCGGCGGAGTCGTCGACCAGCAGGATCGTCAAGCCGCTCAATCTTCCAGAGGCACCTTCGGTCTGGGCCGCGGGTTGAACCTCCACGGTTTTTGCCAGTGGCAAATACACGGTGAAGGTACAGCCGGTTCCCACCCCGCCAGAACTGACCTCGACCGTCCCTCGTTGCGCCTCGGTCAACTGGCGGACCAGCGATAAGCCAATCCCCAGCCCTTCACGGTTGTGAGTCGCATGCTGTTTTTCCGCCTGACCAAACAGGTCGAACACATGCTCCAGGTTCTCGGGCGCGATGCCGGCACCATTGTCTTTGATATCAAGTCGCGCCTTGTTCCCCGCCTGGCTGGCGATCAATTGCACGCGGCCCTTGGGTGGCGTGAATTTCAGTGCATTGTTGACCAGGTTCCAGATGATTTGCTCCAGGCGCGTCGGGTCGGCCTGCACCATCAACGCGCCGCCGGGCACCCGCAATTCAACCGTAACGTCATGCCGGTCATTGACTACGACGGTGTGGATGTCGCGTAACACGTTGACCAGGTCCACGGCGACCGGTTGCAGCTTCAGCTTGCCGGTCCGGACCCGGGCGACGTCCAGCAGATCGTCGATGATCCGTGCCTGGCTGATGACCGCGTCGCAGATAGTGTTGATAGCCTTGGCCGCCGGAGGCACCGATTCGGTCACCGGCAAGCGGCGCAGCAGTTCTGCATTCAACTGGATCAGGTTCAGCGGATGCTTGAGTTCATGGGACATGACCGCGAAGAACTCGTCCTTGAGGTAGTTGGTGTTACGGGTCTCGGCCAGTTGTGGGCTCTGCTCTTCATGCTGGCGTTTGTGGCCGGTCAGGTCCCGGGCGATTTTCACGTAACCTTGCAGATTGTCGCCGCTGAGCAAGGTCACCTCGCCGCTGCAAAAGAAGCGGCTACCGTCCTTGCGCAGATGCCAGCGCTCGTCTTCGCTGCGGCCCTGGGTGCGCACCGACAGCAATTCGTTTTCCGGCACGCCGGAGGCGCGATCTTCAGGCGAGAAAATGAAGTCGTAGTAAGCGCCCTCGGCCTCGGGCTTGCTGTAGCCGAAAATCAACTCGGCGCCCTTGTTCCAACTGGTGATCACGCCCAGTTCATCGAGGGTGATGATGGCGTAGTCGCGCGTGCTTTCGGCAACCAGGCGCATGCGTTCTTCGCCCATACGCAATTCTTCTTCGGCCGCTCGACGCTTGGTGATGTCGATGAAGGTCAACACGGTGCCGTCGATGTGGTCTTCGCTGGAGCGGTAGGGCAGCAGGCGGGCGATGTACCAACGGTTGTCGGTGCTGCTGACTTCACGCTCGATCATGTTCAGCGATTCGAACACCAGCGCCGCGTCCCCCGCCAGGTTGTCGTAATGCAGGCGATGGGTAATGTCGAGCAATGAACGGCCGGTATCCACCGGCAACATGCTGAAGATGTCCGTGGCGCGTGGGGTAAACCATTTGATGCGCATGCTGCGGTCGACAAACACCGTGGCAATGTCGGTGGAGGCGATCAGGTTGGTCAGGTAGTCATTGATCTTGTCGGTTTCTTCGACCTTGGTTTTCAGCTCGTAGTTGACCGTCAGCAACTCTTCATTGATCGACTGCAGCTCTTCCTTGCTGGTTTCCAGCTCTTCGGTCGCCGAACGCAGTTCTTCGTTGATCGCCTGCATTTCTTCGTTGGAAGCCTTGAGCTCTTCGCTGGAGATTTCCGATTGTTCGATGGTGTCCTGCAGGTGCAGCTTGGTGCGTTGCAGTTCGCGCTCCAGGTTGGACAGCACCTGGCTTTCGGTCTGCAGCATGGTAGTGGCCGACAGATTTGAAGGGTCGACCTCGACTTCCTCGAAAATCACCAGAACGTATTCGCCATCCGACTCTTCATCCTTGTAGGGATGAGCGACCAGATCGATCAGATAACGCCGGTCATCGCGCTTGATCGGTACCTCGCGGGATTTGACGGGCAGGCCGCTCTGTTGAACCTGGAACAGTGTCGTGCGGATTTCCAGGCGCAGTTCCGGAAGAATCAGTGACAGAAGGTTGCGCGACAATTCACCACCGACATGACGCAAGAAGCGCCCGGCGCTTTCGCTCATGTGCAGGATGTCGGCATTGGCATCGACGATCACGCTTGGTGGAGCGGACTGCTCAAGGGCGCGTTGGTGGATATCGGCGACTGACAGCTTGCGCTGCACGCTGTTCTGTGGGGTCTCACGTGAAACATTGCTGCGCACATAACCCCCGCGCGGCATGGTCGGCGTGCGCCGGCTGTTGGCGGTGCCGGTCTTGGCGCGGAAAATCCGGTTGCGTTTATCCACCGGGGCGAACAGTTCGTGGCAGGCATCCGCGCTTTCGGAAGACCCCAAAAACAGGAAGCCGCCTGGGCGCAGGGCAAAGTGGAACATCTGCAGGATTTCGCGCTGCACTTCGCGATCCAGATAAATCAGCAGGTTGCGGCAAACGATCAGGTCGATTTGCGAGAAGGGCGGGTCGGACAGCAGGCTGTGTTTGGCGAACAGGACCTTTTCGCGGATTTCCTTGCGAATCCGATAGTGGCCATCTTCCTTGATGAAGTAGTGCCGCAGCCGTGTTGGCGGCACATCGGTGATGATCGCTTGCGGATACAGACCGGCCCGGCCGAAGCTGATGGCACGCTCGTCGATATCGGTGGCGAACAGTTGCATCGATGCCATGCTGGCATCCAGTTGCAGTTGATCGTTGAGCAACATCGCCAGGCTGTAGGCCTCTTCGCCCGTGGAACAGCCGGCGGACCAGACGCGGATTTCTTCTTTCTCGGGTTGCGCCGATGTGGCAGCGCTGACCAGTTGTGGCACGACGTCCCGTTCCAGGGCTTCGAAGGCTTCACGGTCACGGAAAAAGTTGGTCACGCCGATCAGCATGTCCCCCAGCAGGGCCTTGGTTTCTTCGGGGTTGCTTTGCAGATAGCGGTAATAGGCACTCAGATCTGGCTGCGCCGTGACCTGCATCCGGCGTTCGATCCGGCGCAACACGGTGGCGCGTTTGTAGTGTTTGAAGTCATGGCCGGTGCCCGTGCGCAACTGGACCAGGACGTCGTGCAACAGTTGCTCGGCAACTGCCGCTTCGCGCTCGGACACCGCGGCAATGGTTTGCAGTTCCGGATCGTTAGCGGTGGGCAAGGTGATTTCCTGGGAATTGCGCCACAGTTCCAGGAGCTTTTGCGGCATTTCTACAACGGGCAACACCAGATCGACCATGCGCGTGTCGATGGCGGCGCACGGCATGCCGTCAAACTCGGCGTCTTCCGGCGCCTGGGCGAGGGTGACGCCACCCTGTTCCTTGATCCGTGACAAACCGACAGCACCGTCGGAACCGGTGCCCGACAGCACCAGACAGAAGGCCCGTTCCCGGTGCACGTCGGCCAGATTGCGAAAAAACAGATCGATGGAAGCATGGCGTCCCTGGTTCGCATCGCAAGCACTGACTTCAAGAAAGCCGTCATTCATCGTCAGCCGTTGCGCCGGTGAAATCACGTACACCCGGTTTTTCTCGATAGGCACCGTTTCGGAGACCTGCAGGACCGGCATCTTGGTCGATTCCTGGATGATTTTGTCCGCGATGCTTTCGTGATCCGGCGACAGATGAAGAATGATCACAAACGCCATGCCGTTGTCCTGAGGCATGTTTTCGAAAAACAGTTTGATCGCTTGCAATCCTCCCGCCGAAGCGCCAATGCCGACCACCGGAAAGTCCAGGTTGCTGGGGCTTAGGGTCTTTTGCTGAGAAGCAGTGGCCGAGTGCTTGGGTGCGGTGGTCATGACTGTTGCCTTTGGCGGCGAGAGCGCGGATCAATAAATCAGGATAATCCCGTTCTTCAATAACACCTTCAAATATTTAGCCCGAAAAAGGAGCGTTCCTTGAATTCTTTGACCGCCAAATGCGCGATTGCAGTCCCTTTGCTTCAAGAGAAGGCCGGTACTGGCCGATAACCCGAACGGTCATGGTCTTTTTCTTAAATTGCCTGGAAATCTTCGATGCTGTCGTATCACCAAAAGCGTTTTCTGATCGTCGATGATTTCTCGGATTTCCGCAGTTCCGTCCGGTCCATGTTGCGTGAACTGGGCGTCAAGGATGTCGACACCGCCGACACCGGCGAACAGGCGCTGCGCATGTGCTCGCAGAAGGCCTACGATTTCATCCTGCAGGACTTTCACCTGGGCGATGGCAAGAAGAACGGCCAACAGGTGCTCGAAGACTTGATGATCGAAAAGCTGATCAGCCATGAAGCGGTGTTTGTCATGGTCACCGCCGAGACGAGTCAGGCGATGGTGCTCAGTGCGCTGGAACATGAACCCGACGCCTATCTGACCAAACCCTTCAACCGTTCCGGCCTGGCCCAGCGCCTGGAGCGACTGGAACAGCGCAAAACCTTGCTCAAGCCGATCCTGCAAGCCCTTGACCGGGGCAAACCGGTGGAAGTGCTCAACGCCTGCATCGCCCTGTGCAAGCAGGACATCCGCTACTCGCCGTTGTGCCTGCGCTACCGCGCCGATGCCCTGCGTGACCTGAATCAGAACGAGGCGCTTGAGCGGCTCTACGACAGCATCATTGCTGATCGACCTTTGCCGTGGGCCTTTGCCGGGTTGGGCAAGTTGCTGTTCAAGCGCGGCCAGGTCGGTCAGGCCAAAGGGGTTTACGAAAAAGCCCTGAAAGTCTTCCCGATGATGCCGGCCCTCTACGACGGCATGGCTGATGTGCTGGTCGCCGAAGGGGACACCAAGGCCGCCCAGAATGTACTGGAGGAGGCGATTCGACTGTCGCCTCTGGCGGTGCGCCGGCAAGCGCTGCTGGGCAAGTTGGCGATGGTCAACGAAGATTTTGAAACCGCCTCCAAAGCCTATCGCCAGGCCGTGGCCCAAGGTGCCCAGTCACGCTTCAAGGACGTCGAAAGCAATCTCGGCCTGGCCCACGCCTTGATCAGCAAGGGCAGTGAAAAAGGCCTGGATACCCGCACCCGCCTGGAAATCAACACGACGCTGAGTGCGGTGGCCAAGGAAAACCCTACCGATCCGGGTTTGCAGATTCGTGCGCGGCTGATGAAGGCCACCAGTCTGTTGCTCAACGATGCCGAAACCGCCGAGAAGCTCACCGAACAAGCGATGATGCGCCTCGATGGCATGGAGCAGTTCATGAGTGCTGAAGCGGCGCTGCTGGTGGCCAAGCAACTGCAAATGCTCGGGCAGGCCAGTGCAGGCGCCTCGATGCTGAAAAACTGCGCGGAAATCTATGGCGACGACCCGACGGTGATGAAGGGCATCGCCAAGTTGACCGACGACCCGACGATCCTCAATTCCGGCAACGCCGCTGCCGACCTCAACCGTCAGGGCGTTCGGGTGTACAAGACCGGCAACCTGGTGGAGGCGCGAGAGGTGTTCCGCAAAGCCCTGGCGATGCAGCCGAAGAACATCAGTATCGCGCTGAACATGGCGCAGTCGCTGCTGCACGGCACTGACACCAGCGTGCCGTCGGCGGAACTCGAAGAATGCCGGACCTGCCTGAAAACGGTCGGCTTGATGCCCGACACCGACCCGCGTTTTACCCGTTTCCAAAAACTGCGAAGCAAGGCGTTTGGCGAATGAACGACAGCGAACAGGCACTTGATTTTTCCACGGTGATTGCCTCCACCGTGCACGATATGAAGAACTCCCTGGCCATGCTGATGCAGGCCCACAGTCAATGGCTGGCACGTTTGCCCGACCCTGCGCGGCACACCCCGGAGCAGGGCGTGATCGAATTCGAGTTCGCCCACCTCAACGGCATGCTGGTGCAGTTGCTGGGTCTGTACAAACTCGGCGTCAACCAAATGCCGTTGCAGCCGGCCTACCATGAACTGGATGACTTCATCGAAGCGCAACTGGCCTGCCATCAGGACGTGTTCGCCAGCCGCGGCATTATGGTGACCTATGAAGTGGACCCCTTGAGCCCTTTGGGTTTCTTCGACCGGGAGCTGATCGCTTCGGTGCTGGCCAACAGCATCAACAACGCCATTCGCTACGCCCGCCACGCGGTGCTGATTACCGTCAGCGATGACGCCGGGCAACTGGTGCTGACCATCAACGACGATGGCGAGGGTTACCCGCCGCAGATGATCGTGCGTCAGGCTGATTACGTGCAAGGCATCAATCACAGTAGCGGCAGCACCGGGCTGGGCCTGTACTTTGCCGGGCGGATTGCGGCGTTACATCAGCGCAATGGAGTCGGTGGCCGCACCGAAATCAGCAATGGCGGCCCGCTGGGCGGCGGCGTGTTCAGCCTCTATCTGCCCTGACCGGTTCTTTTTGTTGGGCGCTGCTTGATATTCCGAACAGGCGGAGCCTATTTTGTACGGGTCGCCGTTCGCGGCTCTCACAACACCAAAGGATTGCGTCATGACAACCGATGGCCAGCATTCACTCGCGCAGCGATTGACGGGTATTGATGAGATTGAATGTGTTACGCCGGATCTCAATGGCGTACCTCGTGGCAAGGTAATGACCGCCGAGGGTTTCCTCGAAGGGCGGCGTTTGCAGATGGCGCGGGGAGTGCTGCTGCAATGCATCATGGGCGGATATCCGCCAGCTCGCTTTTATGGCAGTGATGACGGCGACCTGGCGCTGGTGCCCGACGCTGCACACATTCACCGCTTGCCCTGGAGCAGCCAGCCCCGCGCCTTCGCCATTTGCGATGCGGATGAACTGACCGGCGAAAGCTCACGCCTGTCGACCCGCGGCCAACTCAAGGCTGTGATCGCCCGTTACGCGGCCCTCGGCCTGGCGCCAGTGGTGGCGACCGAGCTGGAATTCTTTGTCTTCGCGCCCAATACCGATCCGACTCAACCGTTCCAGCCGCCAATGGGCCTGGACGGCCGTCGCGAGGACGGTCATTCGGCGTTCAGCGTCAGTTCCAATAACGGTTTGCGGCCATTCTTCAGTGAAGTCTACGAATGCATGGCGGCCCTGGGGTTGCCGCGCGATACCTTCATGCATGAGATGGGCGTCAGCCAATTCGAGATCAACCTGCTGCATGGTGATCCGCTGCTGTTGGCCGACCAGACGTTCCTGTTCAAACATCTGCTCAAAGAAGTTGCGCTCAAGCATGGCCTGACGGTGGTCTGCATGGCCAAGCCGCTGGCGCACACGCCGGGCAGTTCGATGCATATTCACCAGAGCATCGTCGAGATCGGCACCGGGCGTAACGTGTTCAGCGACAAGGCTGGTGAGCCAACCGCGACCTTCCGTCATTTCATCGGCGGTCAGCAGGCTGGCATGGCGGACTTTACGGCGCTGTTCGCACCGAACGTGAACTCTTATCAGCGCTTATGCCATCCGTTTGCATCGCCGAATAATGCCTGCTGGTCCCACGACAATCGTGCGGCCGGTTTGCGTATTCCGGCCAGTTCAGCGGCCGCTCGTCGGGTCGAGAACCGCTTGCCGGGGGCCGATGCCAACCCGTACCTGGCGATCGCCGCGAGCCTGGGAGCGGGGTTGTATGGCATTGAACACAAACTGGAGCCGAGCGAGCCGATCCAGGGTGAATTCGAGGTGCCGGACAATCTTTCATTGCCGTGTACCTTGCATGCCGCTATTGAACGTCTGAAACGTAGCCAATTGGCGAAGGAACTGTTCGGCAAGGAGTTCATCGAAGGTTACATCGCTTCGAAGACCATGGAGTTGACCAGCTTCTTTGATGAAATTACTCCCTGGGAGCGGCGTGTTCTAGCAGCCCAGGCCTGACGACCCGTCGACATCGGGCTATCTTTTCAGGTAGTCCGTTTCTCACTGCAAGGAGCCGCTCGGAACGCCGATGCGCCAAATCTGGAAACCCTTTCGAGCGCTTTATTTCGCTTCGCTGATGATGTTGATCGGCTCCGGCTTGCTGAGTACATACTTGGGCCTGCGCCTGGCCGCCGACAATGTCGACAGCCTGTGGGTGGGTGCCTTGATGGCGGCCAACTATTTCGGCCTGGTGCTGGGCGGCAAGATCGGCCATCGGCTGATTGCCCGGGTCGGGCATATTCGGGCGTATTCGGCCTGCGCCGGGATTGTCGGCGCGGCGGTGCTCGGCCATGGTCTGGTGGACTGGTTGCCCGCCTGGCTGTTCCTGCGGGTGATCGTCGGTCTCGGCATGATGTGCCAGTACATGGTCATCGAAAGCTGGCTCAACGAGCAGGCGGAAGCCAAGCAACGCGGCATCGTTTTCAGCGGCTATATGATCGCCTCATACCTGGGGCTGGTGTTGGGTCAACTGATCCTGGTCATGCACCCGTCGTTGGGCCTGGAGCTGCTGATGTTGGTCGCCCTGTGCTTTGCCTTGTGTCTGGTGCCGGTGGCCCTGACCCAGCGAATTCACCCGGCGGCGCTGCACCCCGCGCCGATGGAGCCGCGGTTCTTTATCAAGCGCGTGCCGCAATCGTTGAGTACGGTGCTCGGGGCGGGGTTGATTGTTGGCTCGTTCTACGGTCTGGCGCCGCTGTACGCTTCGCAGCAAGGCTTGTCCACGGAGCAGGTCGGTCTGTTCATGGGTAGCTGCATTTTTGCCGGTCTGGTGGTGCAGTGGCCGCTGGGTTGGCTGTCCGATCGTTATGACCGGGCACTGTTGATCCGCTGTTTTGCATTTTGCCTGGCCCTTGCCGCGTTGCCGCTGGCGATCATGCAGCAGGTGCCGCTGGAGGTGCTGTTCGTTGCCGGGTTCCTCTGCTCGCTGGTGCAGTTTTGCCTGTATCCATTGGCGGTGGCGTTTTCCAACGACCACGTCGAGGGTGATCGGCGGGTGTCCCTGACGGCGATGTTGCTGGTGACCTACGGTGTCGGTGCCAGTATCGGGCCGCTGGTGGCCGGCGTGCTGATGAAGCTGTTCGGCAGCCATATGCTCTATGCCTTTTTCAGTTTCTTCGCGTTGGTGCTGGTGTGGCGGATTCGTCCGAAAGCGGTGACCAACCTGCATGTGGTGGACGATGCGCCGCTGCAGCACGTCGCCATGCCGGACAGCATGTCGAGTTCGCCGCTGGTGGCTTGCCTTGACCCGCGTGTCGATGAACAGGTGGTGCAAGACCAGATGCAGAACCCGATCAGCCCGGAGCCGGAACTCGAGCCGGGCACCGAAACCGAAACCGAAACACCTCCAGAAGACCCTGACACTGGGCGTGAGCAAAGTTTCACCGAGGCCAGGCCTTAGGGGCGTGTCCCCTGGGTCCAAGGCATAAAAAAACGGGCAGTCACCGCAAGGGACTGCCCGTTTTTTATTGAAGCGTCGTATTACATGTCGTCTTTATCGAAGCGCCGCGCTTCGCGCTGAAGCTGATAGACGAATCGCTCGACCTGGCGCTGCACCAGCCCGCTCATGTTGTGAAAGCGGATGCCGGCGAAGGTGGTGGAGATCTTTTCTTCGAAATGCAGGTAGCGCAATTCGACCGGTGCCGACATGTTGCCAAAGGGCAGGGCGGCGACGAAGCGGTCGTAGACCTGACCCAGTTGCAGACTGCCGGTGATGTCGCCTTCGAAGCGCAACTTGCAACCGGTCGCGGAAATGTCCAGCAGCTTGCCGCTGATCGGCGCCTTGAGCTTTTCACCGTCCAGATCGACGCTGACCAACTGTACCAGCTTCAACGCAGCGCGGAACGCATTGCGGCGCTGGTGGTAAACCACCTCGGCGGGCAGGGCGCCACGGTAGCAGCGACCGCCATCGAATTCGTCGATGGTCAGCGGGCCGTTGCTTTCCCAGGCAATGCGCACGCCGTCGTGGAAGCCTTCGACCTTGAACGGTTCGCCGGCCAGCAGGAAGCGTTCACCGTCGCGGGGGATCATTTCGTCCAGGGCGATTGTTTTGCTTTCACGGTTGATGTCTACCAGATAACTCTGGAACCGCTGGCTGCGCTCGTGGAAGGTGATGATCAGCGGATCATGGCTTTCTTGCAGCTGGCGCAGGTTGCCGGAGATTTCCAGGGGCGTGGTGAGCACCTTGGGAGGCTGCGGAGCATCTTCCGCGTTTAAGGCATTGGACACGATTCATCAATCTCCAGACAAAAAATGACTACGGCTAGCCAGCATTTTGCCAGCATGTTTCGTGTCTTGATAGTGCATGCCTATGCAAAGTCTCAAGCCTGACTGAGCGGGCGTGGCTTCGCAAGCCTGGCGGTTGACCCGCGAGCATCATAGAGCGCTGGCGGTTCGCCGCCGGTGAGGATTTTCAGCTGGTTGGCCGTGGCTGCCTGCTGGACCAGAATGGACTGGCCATTGTTGGCGTTGGCGGCTTGGCACTGAGCCAGAAGGTCGGTCAGTACATCGCTTTGCGCCAACAACTCTTGGCCGACGCTCGAATGGCTGGCAAGTTGCTCCAGGCCGTTGCGATTGGTCGGCAGATTGAGGCTGGCGAGAATTTCACTGCGCTTGCGGCCATGCTGTTCGAGCAGAATGATCAATGCCTGTTTCTGCGCCAGAATCTCTTCGAGCAGTGGCATATCGCGACCATGCAAGGCGAGGGACTCGGTTTGCAGTAACTCCAGCAGGTGTTGTGCCGGAGCGAAGTCGTCGGTGATCAGTTGCAGTAAATTAGTGTCGTGCATGGCTGGCCTTGGGTTTTAAGCGTCCAAAAGCCTGGCGCAGGCCGTGGCCTAGCGCTGGGCTTCGAAGTTGAGCAGTTTGCTGGCTACACGGTTGCTGTCGACTTTATAGCTGCCATCGGCAATCGCTGCTTTCAACTCGGCCACGCGGGCGTTGTCGACGACAGGTTGATCGCGCAGCTTGTCAGTGACCTTCTGCAACTGTTGAGCCTCATTGCTGAGGTGTACCGATTCCCCGCTTTTGACGGTACTGGCCTGTTCGGCCGGAGTATTCAGCGGCGCGGATTTGCCGGCTTCGGCAGTTTCCTTCGCGGCGCTGGTACGAGTACTGCCCGTAAGTGACGAGGAGCTGTTCAAACGGCTGAAATCGATGACCATGATAAAAAAACCTCTGGGTGTTTGGACGCTTGCCATGTTTTCGGCCCGACCCTGAAAAACTTTAGGCCCATTTATCAATGAGCTTGCGCGCGTCAGCGCTTGCCCTGCTTGGGGCTGAGTTTAGGGAACAGTCGGCCAGCGCGCCACATCTTCACCAACAGAGATCTCTACATGGCCACTTCCACCTGGCCGGGCGCGATGACTTGCGCCTTGATGACCCGCTGGGAGTTGAGGTTTTTTACTCGAATCTGTTCGCGCATGCCGCCATTGGACAGCGCTTCACCCGGCATGCGCACGCTGAGCGTACCACTGCGGGCGGTAATCACCACTTGGTCGCCCTTGCTGATCACTTCCGCCTGTTCCATGTGCACCAGGGTAATGACCTGGTCGGCGACCATTGGTCGGGTAAGTTTCTGCCCGATCGCCTGGTCGGTCGACGTCAGGTAGCCCTGGCTGATCAGGCTGATGTCGCGCTCTCGCAGGGTGACATCCTCGGGCTCGACAATGGCGGCTCGCCGCAGCGCTCGGGTGGTGGTCACAATGTCGCGAAACAGCCGTACTTGAGCGGGCACGAAGACGGTCCAGGGGGAGGCGCCCTCGCAGCGCACCTTGACCGTAACCCGGCCCAGCGGCTTGGCCGGACTCTCCAGCGTGGCTGTCAATTCCTTGTCGCACATGGGCATGCGCAGCCGGGGATCGAGCTGCTTGACCTCGATCTCGTAGCGGCCCTCCGTTTGACTGGTGGCCAGATAGTCTTCTACGGTGAATTCAAGAAAGCCCTGAGTGACGCCGATAAGCATGTCAGGCAAGGTAACCGCGTCAGCAAGGGCAGGGCTGCCAGCGTTGAACAGGCAAACAGCCGATATCGCGCAAAGCAATTTGCGGAAAGTGGATGTCAGGCGTCGGAATAATGTCGGTTCTGTGTTCATAAGAGTTAAAAAGCAAGCGCCGTGCCGTTTATTGATGAATGTGCGTCGCAACACACTTAGCGTCGGTGTAGGAGTCTGGGCATGGCTGGTGTAATGGATTCGGTAAACCAGCGCACGCAACTGGTAGGGCAGAATCGCCTTGAGCTGTTGTTGTTCCGTCTCGACGGCCAGCAGCTGTATGGGATCAACGTGTTCAAGGTTCGTGAGGTGCTGCAATGCCCCAAGCTGACGCTGATGCCCAAGTCCAGTCCTGTCGTGTGCGGTGTGGCAAATATTCGGGGGGCGACCATTCCGATTCTTGATCTGGCGATGGCGACCGGCTCCGGGGCTTTGAAAGACAAGAACAATCCGTTCGTGATCATCACGGAATACAACACCAAGACCCAGGGTTTCCTGGTTCGGTCGGTAGAGCGCATCGTCAACATGAACTGGGAGGAGATTCATCCGCCACCCAAGGGCACGGGACGCGATCATTACCTGACGGCTGTGACTCGGGTCGACAATCAGTTAGTCGAAATCATCGACGTCGAGAAAGTCCTGGCGGAAGTGGCGCCGACACCGGAAGCGATTTCCGTTGGCGTGGTGGATGTCGAAACCCGGCACAAGGCGCTTTCGTTGCGCGTGCTGACGGTCGATGACTCGACGGTGGCGCGCAAGCAAGTCTCGCGGTGCCTGCAAACGGTGGGTGTCGAAGTGGTAGCGTTGAACGACGGCAAGCAAGCGCTGGATTACCTGCGCAAGCTGGTTGACGAGGGCAAGAAGCCTGAGGAAGAGTTCCTGATGATGATTTCCGACATCGAGATGCCGGAAATGGACGGGTACACCCTCACGGCCGAGATCCGCAACGACCCGCGCATGCAAAAGCTTCATATCATCCTGCATACTTCGTTGTCGGGCGTATTCAATCAGGCGATGGTCAAGAAAGTCGGTGCCGATGACTTCCTTGCCAAGTTCCGTCCTGATGACCTGGCATCCCGGGTAGTCGACCGGATCAAAGCAGCAGATATCAGCTAGGGACCTTCTGCCCCTGGCGGTCAACACGATTTAAGAGGCGGCATCTTTGTCTACGGGTAATTTGGATTTCGAACAGTTCCGGGTCTTCCTGGAAAAAGCCTGTGGCATTTTGCTCGGTGAAAACAAGCAGTACCTGGTCTCGAGCCGTCTCAACAAACTGATGGAACAGCAAGGCATCAAATCCCTGGGTGAGCTGGTCCAGCGCATCCAGACCCAGCCGCGCAGCGGTTTGCGCGAAATGGTGGTGGATGCCATGACCACCAACGAAACCCTGTGGTTTCGTGACACCTATCCGTTTGAAGTCTTGAAGAACAAGGTGCTGCCCGAAGCGATCAAGGCCGCGCCCGGCCAGCGTCTGCGGATCTGGTCGGCGGCGTGTTCGTCGGGGCAGGAACCGTATTCGCTGTCGATGTCGATCGATGAATTCGAGCGGGTCAACATGGGCCAGTTGAAGATGGGGGTGCAGATCGTTGCCACCGACCTGTCCGGCACCATGCTCAATAACTGCAAGACCGGCGAGTACGACAGCCTGGCCATCGGCCGCGGTCTGTCGCCCGAGCGCCTGCAGCGTTATTTCGACCCGAAAGGGCCGGGGCGCTGGGCAATCAAGGCACCGATCAAGAGCCGGGTGGAATTTCGTTCGTTCAACCTGCTGGACAGCTACGCGAGCCTCGGCAAGTTCGACATCGTGTTCTGCCGCAACGTGCTGATCTACTTCTCCGCCGAGGTCAAGAAAGACATCCTGTTGCGCATTCACGGCACGTTGAAGCGCGGCGGTTATCTGTTTCTCGGCGCTTCCGAAGCGCTGAACGGTTTGCCGGATCATTACCAGATGGTCCAGTGCAGCCCCGGGATCATTTACCAGGCCAAGTGATTCGTTGGCGTCATCTATAAACGGGAGTCCTCAGGGACTCCCGTTTTTTTTGCCTGCCATTATTCCTGAAAACACCACTAGACCCTGTGGGAGCGAGGGTGATAAGCGGCAGAAAAGCGGCAGCCAGCGGAAATCGGTTGCCGCTTTTCTGGCATTGCCGCATTGCCACTGCCTGCAAAGCCCCGGTTTCCGGGCTTTTTTGAATTGGCACGACGCTTGCTATGTCCATGTTACGAAAAATCAGGTCACCCGAAGGTTTCCGACATGAGCATCAGCTTCGATAAAGCGCTCGGTATCCACGAACAAGCCCTGGGCTTCCGCGCCCAGCGTGCCGAAGTCCTGGCCAACAACATCGCCAACGCCGATACCCCGAACTACAAGGCTCGGGATTTGGACTTCTCCAAAGTGCTCGCCGAGCAGAACGAGAAAACCAAAAGCGGTACTTTCGCCTTGAACATGACCAACAGCCGTCATATCGAAGCGCAAGGCCTGGGCAATGGCGACGAGTCGCTGCTGTATCGCACGCCGATGCAACCGTCGATCGACCAGAACACCGTGGACGCGCAACTGGAACAATCGAACTACGCGGAAAACGCCGTCGGCTTCCAGGCCAGCTTCACCCTGCTCAACAGCAAATTCAAAGGGCTGGTATCAGCCCTGCGCGGAGAGTAAGTCATGTCTCTATCCAGTGTTTTCAACATTGCCGGTAGCGGCATGAGTGCCCAGACCACTCGCTTGAACACCGTGGCCTCGAACATCGCCAACGCCGAAACCGTCTCGTCGAGCATTGACCAGACCTACCGTGCGCGTCACCCGGTGTTCGCCACCATGTTCCAGGGCGGCCAGAGCGGCGGCAGCGGTTCATTGTTCCAGGACCAGGATGCGGCCGGTCAAGGCGTGCAAGTGCTGGGTGTGGTCGAAGACCAGAGCAACCTCGATGCGCGTTACGAGCCCAACCATCCGGCAGCCGACGCCAAGGGCTACGTCTACTACCCGAACGTCAACGTGGTGGAAGAAATGGCCGACATGATTTCCGCGAGCCGTTCGTTCCAGACCAACGCCGAGATGATGAACACCGCCAAAACCATGATGCAAAAGGTTCTGACCCTCGGTCAGTGATAAGGGGCGACTCAGATGAGTGTTACCGATACCACCAGTGGCCTTAGCCTCAACGACATCCTGGCCAACTCCTCGATCAAGACCAACACCAGTGCTGACGGCCTGGCGGCGGCAACGAACAGCGCCACCGGCAAAAAGGCCCTGGGCAAGGATGCGTTCCTGCAGTTGCTGGTAACGCAGCTGAAAAACCAGAACCCGCTGGAACCGCAGGACAACGGCGAGTTCGTCGCTCAGTTGGCGCAGTTCAGTAGCCTGGAAGGCATCACCACGCTCAACGACACCGTGTCGGGCATTGCCGGCAATTACAACTCGTCTCAGGCATTGCAGGCTTCATCGCTGGTGGGGCGTTCGGTCGTCGCGCCGGGCGACAAAGCCGTGGTCGACACGTCGAAGAGTATGACCGGTACGGTTGTGATTCCAGGTTCAGTGGCCGGTGCCACCGTGAAGATCACCGATAAGGACGGCAAAGCCGTTCGCACCATCGACCTGGGCAGCCAGACAGCCGGCAATGCCACCTTCATCTGGGATGGCAAGGATGATGCCGGCAAACCGGTTGATTCGGGCACTTACACCTTCGCGGCGACGACCACCATCGATGATCAGGCCGTCTCGCTGATCACCAATCTGCCAGCGACCGTTAACAGCGTGACCATCAGCCAGACCGGCGGTGAGTTGATGCTCAACCTGGCTGGCCTGGGCAGTATCGCCCTGTCCAAAGTACAAACCATTGGTATGTAGAGCCGACTAACACGGCACAAAGGAGTGGAATATGTCTTTCAATATCGGCCTTAGCGGTCTCTATGCAGCCAACAAACAACTGGACGTGACCGGCAACAACATCGCCAACGTCGCAACCACCGGTTTCAAATCGTCCCGTGCAGAATTCCAGGACGTTTACTCAGCGACCAAGTTGGGCACGGGCAGCAAGACCATCGGTAGCGGTGTGCGTCTGGCCAACGTTTCCCAGCAGTTCACCCAGGGCGACATCAACAACACCGGTAACGTGCTGGACATGGGCATCAACGGCTCCGGTTTCTTCGTACTGAACAACAACGGCTCGCTGTCCTACACCCGTGCCGGTACGTTCAAGGTCGACAAGGAAGGTTTTGTCACCAACAGCGACGGAACTGCGCGTTTGCAAGGCTACGGTGTGGACGCCAATGGCAAGATCCAGAACGGTGTATTGACCGACCTGCGCATCGACACGTCGAACCTCGCGCCGAAGACCACCACCACCGTTTCGTCGACGATCAACCTGAACTCCACAGAGCCGGTGATCGATCCGACTCTCACGTTCGATCCGACCAAGACAGAAACCTTCACCAAGCAATTCAGCACGCCGATTTTCGACACGCAGGGTAACCAGCACACCATGGATCAATTCATGGTCAAGACTGGCGCAAATACCTGGAAGACCTACACCCTGATCGATGGTCGCAATCCGGATGGCAGTGACCCTGCTCTTGCCGCTTCCCCACCGATCGCGTCGACCATGGTGTTCGACACTTCAGGCAAACTCGTGTCTGTAACCACTCCAGCCACCCCGGCACCGATCGTCAGCCCTGACCTGAAGGTCACCGGCTGGGTTCCGGGCAAAGTAACCAATGGCGTATGGGCAGCCAACGGCGCCGCCGCTGACCCGGGCGGCTTGACCATCTCGATGGCCAACACCACCCAGTTCAACGCTGATACCGCGCGTTCGATTCCTGCGCAGAACGGTTATGCCACTGGCCAGATCACCAACCTGACCATCGACGGCAGTGGTGTGTTGCTGGCCAACTTCAGCAACAACCAGACCAAGGCGATCGGCCAGATCTCGCTCGCCAGCTTCACCAACGAGCAAGGTTTGCAGCCTATAGGCGGCACCAGTTGGAAAGAAACCTTCGCATCGGGTATCCCGGGCTACGATGCGCCGCTAACCGGCACCCTGGGTGGAATCCAATCCAACTCCCTGGAAGAGTCCAACGTCAACCTGACCAGCGAACTGGTCGAGCTGATCAAGGCGCAGAGCAACTACCAGGCGAACGCCAAAACCATCTCCACCCAGAGCACCATCATGCAGACCATCATTCAGATGACCTGATGAGGGTTGGCTGAAAGTGCTGCACAAGGAGCCCCTCGCAAGAGGGGCTTTTTTGTGGTCGGGATTTGTCTCGGGTGCCGGGTTTTGCTTTGTCAGTGACGGCCCCTTCGCGGGCGAGCCCGCTCCCACAGGGTTTTGTGTCGTCCGTAATCGTCGTGAACAACACAAATCCTGGTGGGAGCGTGGCTTGCCCGCGATGGCGTCAGACCAGCCGCCACATTCTTGAGGGCAAAAGAAAACCCCCGACAATCCAGAGGACTGATCGGGGGTTTCGAGTAAGCGCCCTGCGACGCCTACCAGCTCAGCTTATTGGCAAGCTTCGCAATCCGGCTCGTCGATGGCGCAAGCCTTCGGCACTGGAGCAGGGCCGGCAGGCGCTGCCAGGACCGAATCTTCACCGTGGTTGCCGCCGCTGGAAACAGCGTTCAGCTTGCCGGTGTTGATGGTCGACTTCTCGGTGCTGGTCGCGGCCAGGGCACGGAGGTAGTAAGTGGTTTTCAGACCACGGTACCAAGCCATGCGGTAGGTCACGTCCAGCTTCTTGCCCGAAGCGCCGGCGATGTACAGGTTCAACGATTGAGCCTGGTCGATCCACTTCTGACGACGGCTGGCCGCGTCAACGATCCACTTGGTGTCCACTTCGAACGCGGTCGCGTAGAGCTCTTTGAGTTCTTGCGGGATGCGCTCGATCTGTTGCACCGAACCGTCGTAGTACTTCAGGTCGTTGATCATGACCGAGTCCCACAGACCGCGAGCTTTCAGGTCGCGAACCAGGTACGGGTTGATCACGGTGAATTCGCCCGACAGGTTCGATTTCACGTAGAGGTTCTGGTAGGTCGGTTCGATCGACTGCGATACGCCAGTGATGTTGGCGATGGTCGCGGTCGGTGCGATGGCCATGATGTTGGAGTTACGAATGCCTTTTTGTACACGGGCGCGAACCGGTGCCCAGTCCAGGGATTCGTTCAGGTCAACGTCGATGTACTTCTGGCCACGTTGCTCGATCAGGATCTGTTGCGAATCCAGCGGCAGGATGCCCTTGGACCACAGCGAACCCTGGAACGTCTCGTAGGCGCCGCGCTCGTCGGCCAGGTCGCAGGAAGCCTGGATCGCGTAGTAGCTGACCGCTTCCATCGACTTGTCGGCGAACTCGACGGCAGCGTCGGAACCGTAAGGAATGTGCTGCAGGTACAAAGCGTCCTGGAAGCCCATGATGCCCAGGCCGACCGGACGGTGCTTGAAGTTGGAATTCTTCGCTTGTGGCACCGAGTAGTAGTTGATGTCGATAACGTTATCGAGCATGCGAACGGCGGTGTTCACGGTACGTTCCAGCTTGGCGGTGTCCAGCTTGCCGTTGACGATGTGGTTCGGCAGGTTGATCGAGCCCAGGTTGCAAACAGCGATCTCGTCCTTGTTGGTGTTCAAGGTGATCTCGGTGCACAGGTTCGAGCTGTGGACCACGCCCACGTGCTGCTGCGGGCTGCGCAGGTTGCACGGGTCTTTGAAGGTCAGCCATGGGTGGCCGGTTTCAAACAGCATGGACAGCATCTTGCGCCACAAGTCTTTGGCCTGGATGGTCTTGAACAGCTTGATCTTGCCCGGGTACTGGGACAGTGCTTCGTAGTACTCGTAACGCTCTTCGAAGGCCTTGCCGGTCAGGTCGTGCAGGTCCGGCACTTCGGATGGCGAGAACAGGGTCCACGGGCCGTCATCGAAGACGCGCTTCATGAACAGGTCAGGGATCCAGTTAGCGGTATTCATGTCGTGGGTACGACGACGATCATCACCGGTGTTCTTGCGCAGCTCGATGAACTCTTCGATGTCCATGTGCCAGGTTTCCAGGTAGGCACAGACCGCGCCTTTGCGCTTGCCACCCTGGTTGACGGCAACGGCGGTGTCGTTCACCACTTTCAGGAACGGAACGACGCCCTGGGATTTGCCGTTGGTGCCCTTGATGTACGAACCCAGTGCACGAACCGGCGTCCAGTCGTTGCCCAGGCCGCCCGCAAATTTCGACAACATGGCGTTGTCGTGGATCGCGTGGTAGATACCCGACAGGTCATCCGGCACGGTGGTCAGGTAGCAGCTGGACAGCTGTGGACGCAGGGTGCCGGCGTTGAACAGGGTTGGAGTCGAGGACATGTAGTCGAAGGACGACAACAGGTTGTAGAACTCGATCGCACGGTCTTCCTTGTTCTTCTCTTCGATCGCCAGGCCCATGGCCACGCGCATGAAGAAGATCTGCGGCAGCTCGAAGCGGATACCGTCCTTGTGGATGAAGTAACGGTCGTACAGGGTTTGCAGGCCCAGGTACGTGAACTGCTGATCGCGTTCGTGGTTGATTGCCTTGCCGAGTTTTTCCAGGTCGAAAGTGGCCAGGATCGGGTTCAGCAATTCGAATTCGATACCCTTGGCGATGTACGAAGGCAGGGCCTTGGCGTACAGGTCGACCATTTCGTGGTGGGTCGCGCTCTCGGCGACTTCCAGGAAGCTCAGGCCTTCGGCACGCAGGGTGTCCATCAGCAGGCGAGCAGTCACGAACGAGTAGTTCGGCTCACGCTCGACCAGCGTACGGGCGGTCATCACCAGCGCGGTGTTGACGTCGGTCAGGGCCACGCCGTCGTACAGGTTTTTCAGGGTTTCGCGCTGGATCAGGTCGCCGTCGACTTCTTCCAGGCCTTCGCACGCTTCGGTGACGATGGTGTTCAGGCGGCCCATGTCCAGAGGAGCAAAGGTGCCATCGGCGCGGGTGATGCGGATCGACGGGTGAGCGTTGACCGCTTCCTCGACCGGCGCGTGGGCGGCGCGTTCTTTCGAACGACCGTCACGGTAGATCACGTAGTCACGAGCGACTTTCTGCTCGCCGGCACGCATCAGGGCCAGTTCGACCTGGTCCTGGATTTCTTCGATGTGGATGGTGCCGCCCGAAGGCATGCGACGCTTGAAGGTCGCGGTGACTTGTTCGGTCAGGCGGGCAACGGTGTCGTGGATTCGCGACGAAGCGGCAGCGGTGCCGCCCTCAACTGCGAGAAACGCTTTGGTGATGGCGACGGTGATCTTGTCATCGGTGTAAGGAACGACAGTGCCGTTACGCTTGATCACGCGCAGCTGGCCAGGCGCGGTGGCGGACAGATCCGAAGTCGAATCTGCGGCCTGCGGCAAGGTGCCCTGCGGGTTCTCGCGAGTTGTGTCGGTTTGCATGGGGGGTTGTCTCCACATTCTCTATGTTTGTTTGGGCACCATCACGGTGCCCACCGTTCCGTCCTGAAGCACTACAACCGGCGGGGCCGGGCATACCAACTTCGGGACAGATCAGGAAGGGGGCTATTGGGCGCCGCTTCCATGCCGAAGTCTTTGGTCTCAGGCCTTGAGCCTGAAACCGGGATCCTTTTGGGCGACAGTAAATGACTGCAACACCCGTACCGTTATCGCCGTTTTCGGCTCAAAAACAGTAGCCACCCGCACGCGCGGTTTGGTCTCTCGAAAATACGTTTGGTTCAACCGGAAAGAGGCAATAAAAGCGCTTGAAATCGGTATCCGGTTTGTGTTTGGTTTTTGGCGTAAAACCCTACATGTAGGGGTTTTTTTGCGCCGGGGTACAAGATAATGCGTTTTGGAGGGTGTTGCAACGTACTACCTGTGGATAAACCTGTGCGTAAATTGTGTGTGAAAGTGGGAACAGGCGTGTAGGCCGCGACTTAGCTTGCGCGGACCGTTTTTCATCGATTTCCAATGATTAAAAACAGTCATTCGGATTTTTAAGGGCGCGAACCCTATCACAAAAAACCGGCTGGTCCGAACGCATTTGCCGGCTTGTGTTCTCGGCGAGCGACGTTTATACAATCGGCCTATGCATCTGCATTCTTATCCTCCCCAATCATTACAAAAAGACGGGCGGATCCTTCCTTATTAACGTTACTGGCAAATAGAGGTCACACGTGGAGCAAGAAGCCTGGCAGATATTGATTGTCGAGGACGACCAGCGTCTGGCCGAACTGACCCGCGATTACCTGGAAGCCAATGGCCTGCGCGTGTCGATCGAGGGCAATGGCGCTGTCGCTGCGGGCCGTATCATCAAAGAGCAGCCGGACCTGGTGATCCTCGATTTGATGCTTCCTGGCGAAGACGGCCTCAGCATTTGCCGCAAGGTTCGCGACAAGTATGACGGCCCGATCCTGATGCTCACCGCCCGTACCGACGACACCGACCAGATTCTGGGCCTGGACCTGGGCGCGGACGATTACGTGTGCAAACCGGTTCGCCCGCGTCTGCTGCTGGCGCGCATCCAAGCGCTGTTGCGACGCAGTGAACCCCCTGAAGTGCCTGCGGAAAAACAACGGCGCCTGCAGTTCGGTCCGCTGGTAGTGGACAACGCGCTGCGTGAAGCCTGGCTGCATGACAAAGGCATCGAACTGACCAGCGCCGAGTTCGACCTGTTGTGGCTGCTGGTCGCCAACGCCGGGCGCATTTTGTCCCGGGAGGAAATCTTCACTGCGCTACGCGGCATCGGCTATGACGGCCAGGACCGTTCCATCGATGTGCGCATCTCGCGCATCCGCCCGAAAATTGGCGACGACCCGGAACATCCGCGGCTGATCAAGACCATCCGCAGCAAAGGTTATCTGTTCGTTCCGGAAGCGTGCACGCTGTGAACTCGATCTTCCTGCGCATCTATGGCGGCATGTGCGCGGCGTTGATTCTGGTCGCGGTGCTCGGTGTGCTGGCCTTGCACCTGCTCAATCAGGTGCGCAGCGAGCAGTACCGCGAACGCCTGGCCCACGGCACGTTTTCGCTGATGGCCGACAACCTGCAACCGATGAACGAGACAGAACGCCATCGGGCCTTGCTGGTGTGGGAGCGCTTGCTGGGGATTCCGTTGGCGCTGAAAACCTTTGCCCAGACCGACCTCGACCTGACGCAGCGCACCCGCGTGCTGCGCGGCCAGGCGCTGGTGGAACAGACCGGCCCGCATGCGGCAAAGGTTTACCGGTTGGTCAGCGACAAGGAACAACGGGTGCTGACGGGCGAGGTGCAGCAGATCAGCGAGCAACTGGCCCGGGCGACTATTTACCTGCTGGCCGACGAACTGGTGCGTTACCCGGTGGCCGAGCAACCTGAACGCCTGGCGCAGTTGAAGCACGACAAAGGGTTTGGTTTCGACTTGCGACTGGTCAAGGTCGAGCAGGCGGACATGGACGAGGACCAGAGTCGTCGCGTGTCCGAAGGTGACACGGTGATGGCCCTGGGCAAGGGCGGCGATTCGATCCGGGTGTTTGCCGGCATGGTCGGCACGCCGTGGGTGCTGGAAATCGGCCCGCTGTATCAGATGAACCCTTATCCGCCGGAGTGGCTGGTGCTGATCGCTGCCCTGGGCCTGAGCCTGATCGGTTTGATCGTCTATTTGTTGGTGCGTCAATTGGAGCGTCGTTTGCGTGGCCTCGAAGCGGCCGCCACGCGCATCGCCAAGGGCAGCCTGGAAACCCGCGTGCCGGCACGCGGCGCCGACTCCGTGGGGCGGCTGGCCTCGGCGTTCAACGGGATGGCCGAGCACTTGCAGCAGTTGCTGGCGATTCAGCGTGAACTGGTGCGCGCGGTGTCTCACGAATTGCGCACGCCGGTGGCGCGCTTGCGTTTTGGCCTGGAGATGATCGGTTCGGCCACCACGCCGCAAGCGTTGGAAAAGTACCGCGAAGGCATGGACCACGACATCGAGGACCTCGACAAGCTGGTGGATGAGATGCTGACTTATGCGCGGCTGGAGCAGGGCTCGCCGGCGTTGAATTTCCAGCGGGTCGATCTGGATGCCTTGGTTAATCAGGTGATCGAGGAGCTGGCGCCGCTACGGGCTGAGGTCACGGTGCAGCGCGGTTTGTGCCTGTCGGCGGCTGATTGCGACGACGCCTGGGTCGAGGCCGAGCCGCGCTACCTGCACCGGGCGTTGCAAAACCTGGTGAGCAACGCCATGCGCCACGCTTCGTCGAAAGTGACCGTCAGTTATCAGGTGGGACAACAGCGCTGTCGGGTGGATGTCGAGGATGACGGGCCGGGCGTACCGGAAACGGCCTGGGAGAAAATCTTCACCCCGTTCCTGCGCCTCGATGACAGTCGCACCCGTGCCTCCGGCGGGCATGGGTTGGGTTTGTCCATCGTGCGGCGAATCGTCCACTGGCATGGCGGGCGTGCATTGATCAGCAAGAGCAAAAGCCTGGGCGGGGCGTGTTTCAGTTTGAGCTGGCCGAGGAATCAGGAGAAGCGGTGAGAGGGTTGTTGTCTGGGATGGCGTCCTTATTAACACCAAAAGCCTCAGGCCTTGATGCTGACCAGACTCAACAGCTGCCCATCCATCACCCCGAACTGCGCATCCAGCTCGGTGCCATTGCGCCATTCACTGGACAAATCCGTCAGTAACCGCAACCGCACCTCACCGCTCTCGCTCCACTCCAGCACTTCAGCGTGTTCGAAATAGAAGCGCTGCTGAACGATCGGGTAGAGCGCCTTGAACAGGCTCTCCTTCACCGAGAACGTCAGGGTCACCAGCATCGCCAGCTGATCCCGGGGGCCGGCGGCCATGCGCTGCAGCTCAGGCGAGGTAAGGATTTCCCCGGCCAGGCGTTCGGCCCGTTCAGGGTTGAGCAGGTTTTCCAGGTCCATTCCCAATCCGCGCCAATCGGTTTTCTTCGCAACGATTGCCGCGGCCCGGCCGGTGCTGTGGGTGATCGAGCCGCTGATATGGCTTGGCCATACCGGCGCACGATCTTCGCCAATGGCCGGGATGAAGCTCAGTCCTTCCAGCTGCTGCAATGCGGCCCGGGCACAGACCCGTCCGGCAAGAAACTCCGCCTGCCGTTTGGCCACCGAGCGCTGGATGCTGGCCGGCGGCTCGATGGCGCTGCGTTGAAAGTCATCGCTGGCCAGTTGCGACGTATCGAAGTGAGTACTCAACAGCACCGTATCGGGCAGCACAAATGGCAGCGGCCAATGGGCATCGAGTGGAGTGCAGCAGACGGGGAGGGCGGGGGCGCGATTCATGTCGAGCATTTTGCCGGGTTGCCTTCAGGCTGGGTAGCCCCACGCGGATCGTTCCCACGCTCCGCGTGGGAATGCCTCAAGGGACGCTCCGCGTTCCAATGGGACGCGGAGCGTCCCGGGCTGCATTCCCACGGGGACCGTGGGAACGATCATCGTGTCAGCCAAATATCTTCTTGAAAAACGCCTGCATGTCCGCCCAGGATTTTTCATCCGCTGCTTTGTTATACCCAATGTCCGGCCCGGCATGATCGCCATGGCTCAGGCGATCCGCATCAGGATTGCTGAACCCATGCTTGGCACCTTCAAGGCTGACAAATTGATAGTCGGCACCGGCCTTGTCCATCTCGGCCTTGAACGCCGCAACGTTATCCGCGGTGATCATGCTGTCCAGAGCGCCATGCTCGACCAGGATCTTCGCTTTCACGCTGCCGGGTGTAGCGGGCGTCTTGGTCGCCAGCGCGCCGTGAAAACTCACCACACCCGCCAGCGGCAAACCCTGACGTGCCGCATTCAGCACCACGCCGCCGCCGAAGCAATAACCGATAGCGGCGAGTTTGTTCGGATCCGTTTGCGGCTGTTTCTTCAACAGGTCGAGCCCGGCCTGGAAGCGAGCGCTGGACGCCGCACTGTCTTTCAACGCGGCTTGCATGAAGGCCATGGCGTCCTTGGGATGTTCGGTGTTCTTGCCGTCGCCATACATGTCGATGGCCAGCGCGCTGTAACCCAGGCCGGCCAGATCACGGGCTCGGCGCTTGGTGTAGTCGTTGAGCCCCCACCATTCGTGCACCACCACCACGCCCGGGCGCTGGCCTTTAATGGCGTCGTCGTAGGCGTAGTAGCCGATCAGCTTGGTGCCGTCGGCACTCTGATAGGGGATTTCCTGAGTCTTGATAGCCGCCTGGGTGAGCCCGCTCAGGGCCAGCAAGACGAAAGCGAGAAACATACGCATGGTCGAATCTCCTGATCAAAGTCGTTAAACCTGCCGAGTCGATTTGATTCAGCTCAGGTTCAGAGTGCGTTCAGGGGGAGTTCAGGGCCGGGTGAGTAACCTTGCCCCGTACCCAAACAGCAAATAGTGCATGAGGAAACTCCCTATGACTGGCTTCAAAAAACTGCTTCTGGCTTTCACCGTCCTGGGCGCCAGTGTCGCTGCCCATGCCTCCGACGACAATTTCGCCAGCCTTACTTTTGGACAGACCAGCGACAAAGTCAAAAAGTCCCACGCCCTGAATGACAACCTCAACAACCCGAACGCTGACGGCGTGATCGGCAAGGACAACACCTGGGGTGTGCGTCTGGGCCAGCAAAACAGCCAGGGCCGCTACTACGCCACTTATGACAACGTCTCGGGCTCGCACAATGGCATTAAACTGCGTCAGGAAAACCTCCTGGCAGCTACGATCTGTTCTACCCGGTGGGCGGCAGCACCAAGCTGTTCGGCGGTGCCACGGCCGGTTTGACCAAACTGACTCAGGACTCCCCAGGCTTCAGCCGCGACAGCGACATCGGTTACGCCATCGGCGGCCAGATGGGTGTCCTGCAACAGGTTTCGCAAAACACCTCGGTTGAACTGGGTTACCGTTACCTGCGCAGCAACGCCAGCACCGAGATGAGCGAGCGCGGCGGCAGCAAACAGGGTTCGCTGGACCTGACCAGCAGCGCCCAGACTTACCTGTCGGCGAACTACGCGTTCTAAAAAGCGTTTCGCGGCCAGTCGGTCAAGCCGCGCAACCTGTGGGAGCGAGCCTGCTCGCGATGACGGCGGTACATTCAGCATCAATATTGGCTGACCCACCGCTATCGCGAGCAGGCTCGCTCCCACAGGTCGCCCTGTCAGCCATTGAAGTTTGTTTTTGGAGACGTTGATTTGCGTAGGAGAGCGTTATGAAACTGCTGGTCGTCGAAGATGAAGCGCTGTTGCGCCATCACCTGCAAACCCGCCTGACGGACAGCGGCCACGTGGTCGAGTCCGTGGCCAATGCCGAAGAGGCGCTGTACCAGACCGAGCAGTTCAACCATGACCTGGCGGTGATCGACCTCGGCCTGCCGGGCATGGGCGGGCTCGACTTGATTCGTCAGCTGCGCTCGCGGGGCAAGACCTTTCCGATCCTGATCCTCACCGCTCGCGGCAATTGGCAGGACAAAGTCGAAGGCCTCGCCGCCGGCGCTGACGATTACGTGGTCAAGCCGTTCCAGTTCGAAGAACTCGATGCCCGGCTCAATGCCTTGTTGCGCCGCTCCAGCGGTTTCACCCAGTCGACCATCGTTGCAGGGCCGCTGCTGCTGGACCTCAATCGCAAGCAGGCGTCCCTCGACGAACAACCGCTGGCGCTGACCGCGTACGAGTATCGGATTCTTGAGTACCTGATGCGGCATCACCAGCAAGTGGTGGCCAAGGACCGCTTGATGGAACAGCTCTACCCGGATGACGACGAGCGCGATCCGAACGTGATCGAAGTGTTGGTCGGCCGTCTGCGCCGCAAACTCGAAGGCCCGGCCGGCTTCAAACCGATCGATACCGTGCGTGGCCTCGGCTACCTGTTCAATGAGCGCTGCACTTGATTCGTTCTCTTCGTGTCCGGTTGATGCTCGCCGCCACGATCCTGGCGGTGTTGTTCATGCTGGCGTTGCTGCCGGCGATGCAGGGTGCGTTCAGCCTGGCGTTGCAGGATTCCATCGAGCAACGCCTGGCGTCGGACGTCACCACGCTGATCTCCGCTGCCCGGGTGGAGGGCAATCATTTGCAGATGCCGGCGCAGTTGCCCGATGAGCGCTTCAACCTTACCGACAGCCGTTTGCTCGGCTACATCTACGACCGCGAAGGTCACCTGGTCTGGCGCTCGAAGGGCACCCGCGAAGAGCACATCAATTACAAACCGCGTTACGACGGACGCGGTAACGAGTTCGCAAGGATCAGCGAAGCCGATGGCCAGGAGTTTTTCGTCTATGACGTCGAGGTCAAACTGCTGGGCGGCAAGAGCGCGGCATTCAGCATCGTCGCGCTGCAACCGGTGCGTGAGTACGAAGTCACCCTCGAAGGCCTGCGGGAAAACCTCTATCTGGGCTTCGGCGCCGCGTTGCTGGTGCTGCTCGCATTACTGTGGATCGGCCTGACCTGGGGCTTGCAGGCTTTGCGCCGGCTGAGCCAGGAACTGGACGAGATCGAAAGCGGCACCCGCGAAAGCCTCAGCGAGCAACACCCGCGTGAACTGCTGCGGTTGACCGGCTCCCTCAACCGCTTGCTGCACAGCGAGCGCGAACAACGCAGCCGCTATCGCGATTCCCTCGACGACCTGGCCCACAGCCTGAAAACCCCGTTGACGGTGTTGCAGGGCGTCAGCGAAGACATGGCCCAGCGCCCGGAAGATCGCGATCAGGCTTGGGTGCTGCAAACCCAGATCGAACGCATGAGCCAGCAGATCAGCTACCAATTGCAGCGCGCCAGCCTGCGCAAAAGCGGCCTGGTGCGCCATCAGGTGCGCCTGCGCCCGGTGCTGCAAAGTCTCTGCGACACCCTGGACAAGGTCTACCGCGACAAGCGCGTGCGGGTCGCCTTCGATTTGCCGGAGCAATGTTATGTGCCGATCGAGGAGGGGGCTTTGCTGGAAATGATGGGCAACCTGCTGGAAAACGCCTATCGCCTGTGCCTCGGCGAAGTGCGCATCAGCGTGCGCGAGAGCTTGAGCGGGATTGAGCTGTGCGTTGAGGATGATGGGCCCGGTGTTCCGCCGGATCAGCGTGCGCGGATTCTGCAAAGGGGAGAGCGACTGGATCGCCAGCATCCGGGGCAGGGGATTGGCTTGGCGGTGGTCAAGGACATCATCGAAAGCTACAGCGCCAAGCTGACCTTGGGGGATTCGCCCATGGGCGGGGCGGCGTTCCGGATTCACTTTCCGGTGGTTTGACCCCTGTCACTGATCGTTCCCACGCGGAGCGTGGGAATGCTCAGTGGGACTTCAGTTCTCTTGTTCGCGGTAGGCGCCCGGCGTCAACCCGGTCCACTTCTTGAACGCCCGATGAAACGTTGAAGGTTCGGAAAACCCCAACTACTCGGCAATCTGCTGCAACGACAAATCCGCCCGGCCCAGGTGACAAATCGTGTAACAGCGATGACCGTCTGTCGGAAACAGGTTCGTACCTGTCAGATCTGACAGTAGCCAGTCTTCCAGGTTAGGCGTGTGATGGTTTTCGCATCCGAGAGGGGCGGGGGCTTATCACACTTGCGGGAGACGATGATGGACATCCAGTCATCAGTGTTGAATCAGTTGTTTGTGCTGTATCCAGTGATCATCCAGGGCTGGGTGTCCCCGCTGAAACCTGCCGATCTGGCGCAGGGTGGGATTCCGAAATCCCTTTACGATGGACAGCCACAGGGCCTGGAATGCCTGGTGGATCCATGGACCGAGCTTCAGCTTCTTTCCTGGACAATGGCGGCTGATGATCGCGTTGACTTGTATGTCAACGACGATCCCACTCCCGTCACGGGCAAGACCGTCGCGCCGGGAGAGGAACAACTGCGTATCCGGCTATACGTGCCGCACGGCCGGTTGCGCAACGGCGTCAACCGACTGCATTACAAGGTCATCCGTCCCGGTGGGAGCAGCGAAGACTCTCGGGATTTGAATGTGTTGTATTACCTGCGATCTCCGGGTGAGCCAGCGCCAAATGGTCTGGATCTGGTGATCCCGCCCGATGTGGTCAAGGATGGGGTCGATGCCGCCCGCGCGGCACAAGGTGTGGAGTTCGGGTTCACCTATTCCAACCGGCGAGCCTATGACCGTATTCGCTTTCAGTTAGGCGATGAATCGGTTGAATGGGAGATCACCGACGCTTCGGTGCCGGCGACCAAGACACTGTTCACCGGCACGTTTCAGCAAGGGGGTGACAACCCGAACCTGCTGCTTGATTTCGTTGTGTTTGACCAGTTGGGCAATTTCAGCCGATCGTCAACCAAGCAGATCGATGTACACCTTGGCCGTGTCAATCTCTCAGCGGCGATCCTTCGGGAAATCCCGTCCGAGAACAATGACGACCCGTCCCTCGTCGATTTGCGCAAGCTGAACGGCGGGCCGTTGTGGGCCTTGATCCACCTCATCGATACGATCTGGAACGAGGGGGATGAGATCCGCCTGAGTTTCACCGCGATGGTGAATGGCAGTGTGGTCGCTACCCACGAAGAAACACGGCAGATCACGCAAGTGCCGGGGCTGTTTTCCTGGGACATTCCCAATAGCAAGGTCATTCCTGACAGTTCTGTGAGGGTTGGTTACGAGCAGATCAGGGGCGGCAAGGTCATTGCCAGCTCTAAAATCGCCATCGCGCTGGTGGTGGGTGAAAGACTGCCGGAGCTTACAATTGACGTCAGCAACATGTTGCTGAATGGCAAGAACTACATAACAACCGCGTTCGACTGGATACGCAAAGCTGCTTTTCCGGGTTCCACGGCGCAACGAGTCGCCAGTGGCGGTACACCTCCATATCGGTATTCGTCGTCGTCCCCTTCGATAGCTGCCGTCGATAGCACCGGTGTCGTTTCGAGTGTTTCCAATGGATCTGCACGCATCACCGTGACTGACTCCTCGCCGGAGCCACAATCCAAGTCTTACGTGGTTTACACCTCGAACGTTTACCTTCTTCTCAACAACTCCTCGCCTTTGTCCGCCGAGGAGGCTGATGCATGGAGAATATCCGTTGGTGGGCTCAGGTTAGAACCAGGTGACCACGGTTTTCTAAGTAGGTGCTATGCGCCTGGCTATCTCCCTCCTGCCTTTGTCACTTACCACACGGGCAGGCGCAACAACCAATATCCTCAATTCCCCAACCACCCGGTGACATTCGCTGAGCAGCGACATGCAAACGGAGGAAATTTCAATCAAGGGGTAAACACAGAGAAAGACCCGAGGCTGCCAGCTATCTGCCGGAAGCTCGCCTGATTCCATAGCTTGAAGGGCTGGCGGTGAATCGAGCGCTGGATAAACTTGATCCGCAGAATTTGCTCACGAAACCGATCGTTCCCACGCAGAGCGTGGGAACGATCGGCGTTAATTCAGTTCTCTTGTGCGCGATAGGCACCCGGCGTTAACCCGGTCCATTTCTTGAACGCCCGGTGAAACGCCGAAGGCTCTGAAAACCCCAGTTGCTCGGCAATCTGTTGCAACGGCAGATTGGTGCGGCTCAGGTGATAAATCGCAATGTCCCGGCGCAGTTGATCCTTCAACCCCTGAAAACTCGACCCTTCTTCACGCAGATGCCGACGCAGCGTCTGCGGGCTGATGTGCAAGTGAGCGGCCACCGCTTCCAGGTCCGGCCAGGGTGCACTGTCGCGGCTGAGCAGTCGACGCAACTGGCTGCTCAAACTGTCGCCGTCATCGGGGCGCGACAACAGGTCGGCGGGGGAGCGTTCGAGGAAATGCTTGAGGGTCCGTTCGTCCTGTAACAAAGGCATGCTCAAGTAGCGACTGTGAAACAGCAGGCTGCTCTGTGCTGTAGAAAAGTGCAAAGGGCAAGAGAACAGCAAATCGTATTCGGCGCCGTGTTCGGGTTTCGGGTAACTGAACGTCGCCTGTTCCAGCCGGATGCGCTGGCCGATCAGCCAGCTGCCGAGTCGGTGCCACACCAATAGCTGGCTCTCGGTGAGGAAATGGTCCGGGTCGCGGAACTTCGAATCATCAAGGCTCAGGCGGATCATTTCGTCTTCGCGGGTCAGGGTCAGACGTGGACTGTCAGGGAATAGGCTGTAAAACAATAAGCCGCGATGGAGTGCTTTCTCCAGATTGCGGCAGTGGATCACCGCATGACACATCATCGCGAAACTGCCGGTTTTACTCGGGACCGGCCCGAAGCCCAGGTATTCATCGTCCAGTGCCAGCCACAGGCCCTGGATCAATCGGGTGAACTGTTCAGGCGCGATTCGCGCACGCGGTTCGTCAAGCAATTCGGGGCTGATCCCCAGTTGCAACAACAGGTTTGAATAGTCGACACCCAGCCTGCGCGCACCACCGAGGGCTGCACGGGCGAAATGACTGGCGATGGTGCGTTCGCGCATAGAAGACAGTTCCATCCATTGAACGGCGGATGGTAGCCGTTGGGTTCGGCGATAGACAAGGCGGATATCCGCCAATTTGTAGGACAAGGTACGAACGATGGGCGGAAATCCGCCACTCTTTTGTCTCCGCTCAGTGACCATGAAAAACCCGCAGCCCTTGATGTCAAAAGGCTTTCAGGCAATTCGGCGAAGGTGGCACGCGCTTTGCGATACAACGAGCAGATGCCTGCCGTTGCGCAGCTCGACAAAACAAATCCCTCCAGTGCAGGAGGGTTCGCAATTGAAGTGTTCAGGGCAACAGGTGGATGTTGTCACCGGACACTCTTGAGGAACTTTGCAATGACGACTCGTCAGCCACTGTATAAATCCCTGTATTTTCAGGTGATCGTTGCTATCGCCATCGGCATCTTGCTCGGTCACTTCTACCCGCAGACCGGTGTGGCCCTCAAGCCGCTGGGTGACGGGTTCATCAAACTGATCAAAATGATCATCGCCCCGATCATCTTCTGCACCGTCGTCAGCGGTATCGCGGGCATGCAGAACATGAAGTCGGTCGGCAAGACCGGCGGTTACGCGCTGCTGTACTTCGAAATCGTTTCGACCATCGCATTGCTGGTAGGTCTGGTAGTGGTCAACATCGTGCAGCCGGGTGCCGGCATGCACATCGACGTAACCACCCTGGATGCTTCCAAAGTCGCTCAGTATGTAGCGGCCGGTGCGGATCAAAGCGTCGTTGGCTTCCTGCTGAACGTGATCCCGTCCACCATCGTCGGCGCGTTCGCCACGGGCGACATCCTGCAAGTGCTGATGTTCTCGGTGATCTTCGGTTTCGCCCTGCATCGCCTGGGTGCCTACGGCAAGCCGATCCTGGACTTCATCGATCGCTTCGCCCACGTGATGTTCAACATCATCAACATGATCATGAAGCTCGCGCCAATCGGTGCCTTCGGTGCCATGGCGTTCACCATCGGTGCCTACGGTGTCGGTTCGCTGGTGCAACTGGGTCAACTGATGGCGTGCTTCTACATCACTTGCCTGCTGTTCGTTCTGGTGGTGCTGGGCGGTATCGCTCGCGCTCACGGCTTCAGCGTGCTGAAAGTGATCCGCTACATCCGTGAAGAACTGCTGATCGTGCTGGGTACTTCCTCTTCGGAGTCGGTGCTGCCACGCATGCTGATCAAAATGGAACGTCTGGGCGCGCAGAAATCCGTGGTAGGTCTGGTGATCCCGACCGGTTACTCGTTCAACCTCGACGGTACTGCGATCTACCTGACCATGGCGGCGGTGTTCATTGCTCAGGCAACCGACACCCACATGGACATCACTCACCAGATCACCCTGCTGGTGGTGTTGCTGCTGTCCTCGAAAGGCGCCGCGGGTGTGACTGGTAGTGGCTTCATTGTGTTGGCTGCCACCTTGTCCGCTGTTGGCCACCTGCCGGTTGCCGGCCTGGCGCTGATCCTCGGTATCGACCGCTTCATGTCCGAAGCCCGTGCCCTGACCAACCTGGTCGGTAACGCTGTTGCCACTCTGGTTGTGGCCAAGTGGGTCAAGGAGCTGGACACCGACGTGATGCACGCCGAGCTGGCTTCCGGCGGTCGCGGTATCTCCGACGAGCGTGAAGAAGACGACCTGGGCGTGGCCGAAGGCCCAACCCCAATCAACGTCAAATAAGACGGCTGAACTGAAAAAACCCGCTTCGGCGGGTTTTTTCATGCCTGGAATTTGAGCGCAACGGTCAGCGCAGCTGATACATAAGGTGATTGCTGCAATGCCGTCGGCTGCCTAGTCTGGGGACATCGTTTACGGAGAACACCCATGCTCGGTCCACTGGCATCACTCAAGGTTCTGGATTTCTCGACACTGCTGCCGGGGCCGTTCGCCTCGTTGTTGCTGGCAGACATGGGCGCCGAGGTGCTGCGCATCGAATCACCGACCCGCATGGACCTGCTGCGAGTGCTGCCGCCCCACGATCAAGGGGTTTCGGCCAGCCATGCCTACCTCAATCGCAACAAGCGCAGCCTGGCCCTGGACCTCAAGCAGCCTGAGGCGCTGGAGGTGATCAAGCAGTTGCTCAAGGATTACGACATCGTGCTGGAACAGTTCCGTCCCGGCGTGATGGATCGGTTGGGCCTGGGTTATGAAGCCTTGAAGGCGATCAATCCGAAACTGATCTACGTGTCGATCACGGGTTACGGCCAGACCGGCCCCTATAAGGAGCGCGCCGGCCACGACATCAATTACCTGGCGCTGGCAGGGCTTTCGAGCTACACCGGCCGCGCGGATAGCGGTCCGCTGCCGCTGGGCATGCAAGTGGCGGATATTGCCGGTGGTTCGTTGCACGGGGTCATCGGGCTACTGGCGGCGGTCATCGCCCGGCAGCAAAGTGGGCAGGGCCAACATCTGGACGTGAGCATGACCGACTGCGCCTTCAGCCTGAACGCCATGGCCGGCGCCGGGTATCTGGCCTGCGGTGAGGCGTCGGGCAGGGAGGATCAGATGCTCAACGGCGGCAGTTTCTACGACTACTACCGTTCGCGGGATGGGCGCTGGTTATCGGTGGGCAGTCTGGAACCGGCGTTCATGCAGCAACTGTGTACAGCGCTGGGGCGACCGGAACTGGCGGCCAAGGGACTGTCGCCCAAACCCGCCGAGCAACAAGCGCTGAAGAATGAGTTGAAAATCGAATTCGAGAAACATGACTTCGCCGAGCTGTGCGAGTTGTTTGCCGGGGTCGATGCGTGCGTGGAGCCGGTGTTGAGTCTGGGGGAGGCGGTGCGGCATCCGCAGATGAAGGCGCGGGAACTGGTGACTAAGGTGCCGCGGGGTGATGGGACGAGTCAGGCGCAGATGGCGTGTCCGTTGAAGTTTTCGCAAGGGTTGCCCGAGCCGCGGCATATCGGCGCGGCCGTGGGGCAGCATACAGATCAGGTGTTGGAGGCGTTGGGGTATGGCCCTGAGCGGATTGCAGAGTTGCGCCGTGCCAAGGTGATTCTCTAGCGGCCGCCCGGCCTCATCGCGGGCAAGCCCGCTCCCACAGGTATTGATTTTGAGCACAAGATTTGTGAGCGACACCGATCACTGTGGGAGCGGGCGTGCCCGCGATGAGGCCAGACCAGATACCACAGATCTTGCTACTCGACCCGCATTTCCCCACTGAACACCAACGTGCTGCGGCACCGCCGGCACAAATACCGTCGCCCCTGCCGCACCAAACCATGGCGCTGGGCCGAAAACGGGAAATCGCTGTCGGCACACGGGCACTTATAGATGTAGCGGGTCACGCTGCGGCGTTTGACGTCATAGGTGTGGCAGCGATTGGGCGGCAGTTCGTACACGCCGCGCATGATCAATTGCCACTCTTCGCCATGCGGCTGGATGCGGTCGCCGAACAGTTGATGGGCGATCAGGTGCGCGACTTCGTGGGCCACGGTTTGCTTGAGGAAGTCTTCGGTGTTTTCCCGGTACAGCTGCGGGTTGAAGCGCAGCAGGTTCTCGTGCAGATGCGCGACACCGGCTTTCTGGCCGCGCAGCTTGAGGCTCACCACGGGGCGTTTGAAAGGTCGTTTGAAAAAGGATTCGGCTTGCTGGTAGCAGTCTTCGACGCGGGTATTGAGTTGCTCGGGCATGCTTGATGGATCTCCAGAGACGTCGAGTATGCCGCAACCCTCGGGACTTGCGAATCGCTTGGGCGCCGAATGGTCGTCGCCCTTGCATTAGAAGGCCGCCTTGCGGCGGCCTGTGTTGGCAGATCTGGTTTTTGGGTGAAGTGTTGCTAATTAGTGTAGACCGGCCCCACGCCGAGTCCCCAGACAATGACAGTGAACGCCATGATGGCGACCAGCACCACCAGGCCTACAGCAAGCACCGAACTTGAAAACAGGAATCCCTCGTCAGATGGAATGTTCATGAACGTCGGTAGCCCCACATACAACAGATACACCGTGTAGCAAATGGCCGCGGTACCGACGATCATCCCTAGCCACATGTGTGGGTACAGCGCCGCCAGACCGCCAATGAACAGCGGTGTCGCGGTATAGGTGGCAAACGCAACGCAACGTGCCAGGCTCGGGTTGGCGTCATAAGTGCGGGCCATCCAGTGAATGAAAGCGCCCATTACCGCAACGCCACCGAGCATTGCCAGGTACGACATGACTGTCATCCATAGCGCACTCTCCACGGTCAACATCACTGGCGCTCTATTGCCGATGACCCAGCCAACCTGAGTGGTGCCGATAAACGCCGAAACCGCAGGGATCGCGGCCAGAATCAGAGTGTGGGTCAGGTACATGTGGCTGATGCTTTCCTCCTGATCGCCACGAATCTCTTTCCATTCTTGGTCAGGGTGGGTGAAGAGCCCCACTACGTGATGGATCATGCCAGTCACTCCTCTTGTTTTTACCGTCGCCCCCCAGTGGAGCGCCTACGGGCCAAAGTGGCCGAGTAAGGAAAGGTCTGGATATGTGTGTGACCTTATGTCGCAGTATAGAAAGGTCTTAACGGCGCAGGTTGCAGGGCTTTAGAGCAAATTGCGCTGTAAACACGCCTGTTAATCGCCGCAGGGTCTGTCGGAACGGTTTGAAGTACGCATCACAACAAAGGGTGCGTCGGCGCATAATTTCTTTCGCAAATCCGGCATACGTTGGGCTCTTCGCCGACGACGCCTTTTTGCGTAAAATGCCGGCCTTTCGTCACACCTCACGGATTTCGTGTCATGGGCACTCTTACGGTCAACCAGAACAAACTGCAAAAGCGCCTTCGCCGCCAGGCCGGTGAGGCTGTTGCCGATTTCAACATGATTGAAGACGGCGACAAGGTCATGGTCTGCCTGTCCGGTGGCAAGGACAGCTACACGCTGCTCGACGTGCTGATGCACTTTCAGAAGGTCGCCCCGATCAGGTTCGACATCGTGGCCGTAAACATGGACCAGAAGCAGCCGGGCTTCCCCGAGGACGTGCTACCGACCTACCTCAAAACGTTGGGCGTCGAGTACCACATCGTCGAGAAAGACACCTATTCGGTGGTCAAGGAGCTGATTCCGGAAGGCAAGACCACGTGCTCGCTGTGCTCGCGCCTGCGTCGCGGTACGCTCTACACCTTTGCCGACGAAATCGGCGCGACCAAAATGGCCCTCGGTCATCACCGCGACGATATCGTCGAGACGTTCTTCCTGAACATGTTCTTCAACAGCTCGCTCAAAGCCATGCCGCCCAAGTTGCGCGCCGACGATGGCCGCAACGTGGTGATCCGCCCGCTGGCCTACTGCAACGAAAAAGACATCCAGACCTACTCGGACTTCAAGCAATTCCCGATCATCCCGTGCAACCTCTGCGGCTCCCAGGAAAACCTGCAGCGTCAGGTGGTCAAGGAGATGCTGCAGGAGTGGGAACGCAAGACCCCGGGCCGCACCGAGAGTATTTTCCGCAGCTTGCAGAACGTGATCCCGTCGCAACTGGCAGACCGTAACCTGTTCGACTTCACCAACTTGCGTATCGATGAAACCGTCGCGTCGCGGTTCGTCAACGTAGTAAACCTCTAAACACAATCACTGTGGGAGCCAGCCTGCTGGCGATAGCGGTGGGTCAGACACATCATTGTTGACTGACCCGCCGCTATCGCCAGCAGGCTGGCTCCCACATGAATCTATTCACTTACTCATCAGGAGAGGGCATGCGCGATTACAAGTGGCTGCACGAATACTGTCTGAACCGCTTCGGTTCGGCGGCTGAACTGGAAGCCCATCTGCCCGTTCCCAAGACCCCGACGCAATTGCGCAAGATCAGCGACGATCGCTACCTCTCGACCATGGCGCTGCGGGTGTTTCGCGCGGGGCTCAAGCACAGCCTGGTGGACGCCAAATGGCCGTCTTTCGAAGAAGTGTTCTTCAAGTTCGACCCGGAAAAAGTCGTGCTGATGAGCGCCGAACACCTGGAGCGCCTGATGCAGGACGCGCGGATCATCCGCCACCTGGGCAAACTCAAGAGCGTGCCACGCAATGCGCAGTTTGTGCTGGACGTAGCGCTTGAAAAGGGCAGCTTCGGCGCGTTGATCGCCGATTGGCCGGTGACCGATATTGTCGGGCTGTGGACCTACCTGAAAAAACGCGGTCATCAATTGGGCGGGTTGTCGGCGCCGCGATTCTTGCGGATGGTCGGCAAGGACACTTTTGTGCCGAGCTACGACGTGGTGGCGGCGTTGAATGCGCAGAAGATCGTCGACAAGGTACCGACCAGCCTGCGGGACTTGGCGACGGTGCAGGGCGTGTTCAACCAGTGGCATGAAGAGAGTGGTGGGCGGCCGATGAGCCAGATTTCGATGATGTTGGCCTACACAGTGAATCATTGAGACCGAGTCGCCCTCATCGCGGGCAAGCCCGCGATGACGGACTGTCAGGCGACGGAAGTCTCGCCTTCACCCGCGAGTTTGCGATTCAACTGAAACCGCCACCGCACATACAGCAACGCCGAGCAGAACACCGCCAGACTCGCACCCATCTCCAGCAAACCAAACAGCTGCCGATTCGGGTCATACGCGGCCAATGCGCCCTTGATGAAATACAGGTTCACCACAAAACACATCCACGAATGCCCACGCGCGCTGCCGACGATCATCCCCGGCGCCAGCAACAACAGCGGCACCAGCTCGATCAGCAGAATCACCCACGGCCGCGCGCCATGCAGGTTGGCGACGACCAGGTAGTAAGCGCAGAGCAGCCCCACCAGGCCGAAAAAGCACAGCAGGCTGATGATGCGCATCGCCCGTACCCGAGGCTCCAGCCACTCGATGGAGGGCAGGATTTTTGGCTTCTTGGCCACGTTAGCTCTCCAGTTTCTGTGCAGTCTTGGCCAGGCGCAGACCCAGCGCGCGACACAGCGCCACTTCATGGGAGTCCAGTCCGCTTTTGCCATCGGCACCCGCGTGGTGGCTGGCGCCGTACGGGGTGCCGCCACCCTGGGTTTCCAGCAACGCCGACTCGCTGTACGGCAGGCCGGTGATCAACATGCCGTGGTGCAGCAATGGCAACATCATCGACAGCAACGTAGTTTCCTGACCGCCGTGCAGGCTCGCGGTAGAGGTAAAGACCCCGGCCGGTTTGCCCACTAGCGCACCGGTCAGCCACAGGTTGCTGGTGCCGTCGAGGAAATACTTGAGCGGTGCAGCCATGTTGCCGAAGCGGGTCGGGCTGCCCATGGCCAGGCCTGCGCAGTTTTTCAGGTCATCGAGGCTGGCGTACAGCGCGCCTTCGTCGGGGATGTCCGGGGACACGGCTTCGCATTCGCTAGAGATCGCCGGCACGGTGCGCAACCTGGCTTCAAGGCCGGCCTGCTCGACGCCTCGGGCAATCTGGCGGGCCATTTCATTGGTCGAGCCACTGCGGCTGTAATACAAAACCAGAATATACGGCGCACTCACGGCAGCAGCTCCAGTACTTTTTCCGGCGGACGACCGATGATGGCTTTGTTGCCGACTTCGAGAATCGGTCGCTCCATGAGTTTCGGATGAGCCGCGATGGCCGCGATCAATTGCGCCTCGCCGAGGCTGCTGTCGGCCAGGTTGAGGGTTTTGTACACGTCTTCGCCGGTGCGCAGCAGTTGCCGGGCACTGATGCCGAGTTTGCTCAGCAAACTCTGGATTTGCGCGGCGTCCAGCGGGGTTTCCAGGTAGCGGACCACGGTCGGGGTCAGGCCACGGGCTTCGAGCAGTTCGAGCGCACCGCGGGATTTCGAGCAGCGCGGGTTGTGATAAAGCGTCAGATCGGTCATGGGCGGGTCGCTTCTTGCGTAAAGTGGCGGCTATTCTAACTGTGCGGCGCGTAATCCAGAACCTTGGGAGGCAATGGGTCGCGGCAGTATTCTTTTTTCGACAAGGATCACGACATGACAAGACGACTGGCAGCGGCATTGGCGATCATCGGTACGTTAATGCTGGGGGGCTGTGGCAACGACTATGGCATCGACCAGAACGGCCATAAAGTCGCCGCCGAGCGTCTGGACAAACAATGGCTGGTGCTCAATTACTGGGCCGAATGGTGCGGCCCGTGCCGTACCGAGATCCCGGAATTGAATACCCTGGCCGATCAGCTTAAGGACAAGAACATTGGCGTGTTCGGGGTCAATTTCGACAACGTGCAGGGCGAAGAGCTGAAAAGCGTCAGTGAGAAACTGGGGATCAAGTTCACTGTACTGGCTGCGGACCCGGCGGATCTTTTTGAGTTACCGCGCAGCGAGGCGTTGCCCGTGACGTACATCATCGATAACAAGGGCAAGGTGCGGGAACAGTTGATGGGTGAGCAGACGGCGGCGGGGGTGATGGCCAAGCTTGAGGCGTTGCAGGCGGTTAACTGATCGTTCCCACGCGGGAGCGGGGGAACGATCAGCCAGGGGATCAACCCTCTTCAAGCCACCAGCGCAACGGCTTGCCTTCCGCCGGCCAGAAGCGCATCTGCTCGATCGGCGAAACGTCCCAACTCTGCACGTTTTCCAGTGCCCGAAGGAAGCGTTTTTCCTGTTCCATCAACGCCGGCGCACAGAGTTTGCGCGTGCTGCCGACCTTGCCGAAGCTCAGCTTGTGGCCTTCCAGGGAGTACGGCGCGAACCAATGGTTGCAGCCGCCATTGCCGTAGGCCCGGCCGTCGTCACCGAGGGTGACGGTCAGGTGGCTGTAGTCCATCAATGGACGTTCGCCGATCCATTCCAGAATGTAGCTGCGGTTTTGTTGCAGTTGTACCGGTTCAGCGGCGCAGCCCATCAGACTGGCGCCAACCATGGCGGCCAGAGCAAGGTGTTTCATCACGCGGGCTCCTGGCATTTCGGGCACAGGTGTTTCTCGCCTGCGGTGGTCCAGCCCAACTCGGCAATCCGCGCGGTGGCGGCAGGCTTTTCAGCCTTGTTGCCCAGCTTGGCGTCGACCGCGAACTCGAAGCTCAGCTCTTTGGCGCAGCTGTCACAGTTGACTTTCCAGGTGTGGATCGCCAGCTCACCGAACACCGGACCACTGGCCACCGCGACCCATTGGCCGGGCGGGTTGATCAAATGGCGAACCGTTTCGACGGTCAGTCGCATGGACAAGTCCTTGCTGCCCTTGAGGGTCACTACCAGCACGTCGTTAGTACGAATCGAGCCGCCGTTGCCGGTGACTTGATAACGCCCCGGCACAAGGGCGCGGCATTCGGTGAGGGTGTGTTGCGGGTTCATCAGGGTGTAGCGGAAATCGTGTTCGACCATGGGTCCTCCAAATATGCGCGATATGCTATCACGGGCCTGCGCGCAGCATGGCGCGGGCATATGACCTTC
Source organism: Pseudomonas sp. ANT_H12B (assembly GCF_008369325.1). GTDB lineage: Bacteria > Pseudomonadota > Gammaproteobacteria > Pseudomonadales > Pseudomonadaceae > Aquipseudomonas. The sequence continues at coordinate 253,810 of NZ_VOBI01000005.1, forward strand.
GATCTGGTTCAAATTACCTGCCCACTCATGGCACACTGCCGCTTTTGCATCTCTAAGGAACGGACATGGCGTTAATCGAATGTTATGAGTGCAAGCAAAGCATCAGTTCTACGGCGCCTGCTTGCATTCATTGCGGTGCACCTGCAGGGACGGTGCAAGTGGCCACTTCGAAGGCAACGCTTCAGGAGGCGCCTCTGTCTTTCGGGCGTTTGCCGATGGATGAGAACGTCGCCAGGGTGACCCCGGCCGCATTCGGACGCAGACGCAAAACCGAAGTCGAAGCCCAGATCCCGACACCGGCACCCGATAGGACGCGTCCGGTAGAACTCTGGCTTAAGTTTATGATTTTTTTGCTACCGCCGTTTTTTGTCTGGTTCCTGCTGCGTCGCGGACATTCCCTGGGCCAGCGCTTGACAGGCTTTGGCTGGCTGGCATTGATGATCATTTTGTCGAAGGCCTGAGACGTCAGCCCTCGACCCGATTCTGCGGCGTGCCGGCGGCCCAGGCAGCGATGTTCTGCAGGGTCGTCGTGGCAATCGCGCCCAGGGCTTCGCGGGTCAGAAAGGCCTGGTGCGCGGTGATGATTACGTTCGGAAAGGTCAGCAGCCGCGCCAGCACATCGTCCTGCAGTGGCAAGTCGGAACGATCCTCGAAGAACAGCTGCGCCTCTTCTTCATACACATCCAGCCCCAGATAACCCAGTCGGCCGTCCTTCAACGCGTCGATCAGCGCCGGCGTGTCCACCAGACCGCCGCGTCCGGTGTTGATCAACATGGCGCCGGGCTGCATGTGCGCCAGTGACTCACTATTGATCAGGTGTTTGCTTTGTTCGTTGAGCGGGCAGTGCAGGCTGATGATCTGCGACTCGGCCAGCAGTTCCGGCAAGCTCAGGTAGCGGGCGCCGAGGGCCTCGACCTGCGGGTTGGGGTAGGGGTCGTAAGCCAGCAACCGGCAGCCGAAACCATTCATGATTTTCGCGAAGGTTGCACCGATCTGCCCAGTGCCGATCACACCAACCGTCTTGCCCACCAAATCGAAACCCGTCAGCCCGTGCAGGCTGAAATCCCCTTCGCGCGTGCGATTGTAGGCGCGGTGCAAACGGCGGTTGAGCGCCAGGATCAGTGCCACCGCATGTTCGGCCACCGCATGAGGCGAATAGGCCGGGACCCGCACGATCATCAGCCCCAGATGTTTTGCAGCCGCCAGGTCGACATGGTTGTAACCTGCCGAGCGCAGGGCAATCAGGCGTGTGCCGCCCGCTGCCAGGCGTTCGAGCACCGGTGCGCTGAGGTCATCATTGATGAAAGCGCAGACCACCTCGTGATGCTCCGCCAGCGCCACTGTATCGAGGCTCAGTCGCGCCGATTGAAAGTGCAACTCGATGCCGGCCGGTAGCTCGGCCCCCAGGAAACTGTCGCGGTCGTAGGTCTGACTGCTGAAAAGAATCGTGCGCATGCGGTCCTCCTGGAAAGTGCATCAAGCGTTGATACGGGCATGGGCGGCCAGGCGATTGATGGCCCGGTCGAGCTCATCGAGCGCGCTGTAGGCTTTGGCGTCCTGTTGCTTGAGCAGGGTTTCGCTACGCTGGCAGGCGGCGCGCAGTTGCGGTACGCCGCAATAACGAGTCGCGCCGTGCAAGCGATGGACTCGCTCGATCAGGGCGTTGTGGTCGTTGGTTCCCCGGGCGATGCGAATGGCTTCACGGTCGGCTTCCAGTGACGCCAGCAGCATTGCCAGCATGTCCGCCGCCAGATCGGCCTTGCCGGCGGCCAGGCGCAAACCTTCTTCGTGATCGAGCACCTGCAACTCGTGGCCGCCGCCATGGCTGTCGCTGGAACGCTTCGGCCCATGATTACGCAGCGCCAGGCCGGTCCACTTCAACACCACCTGCGCCAGTTGCCGTTCGCTGATCGGCTTGGTCAGGTAATCGTCCATGCCACTTTGCAGCAGCGCACGTTTTTCGTTGGCCATCGCGTGGGCGGTGAGGGCAACGATCGGCAGTGGCGTGCAATGACGCTCGCTTTCCCACTGGCGGATTGCTTCGGTGCTCTGGCGTCCGTCCATGCCGGGCATCTGCACGTCCATCAACACCAGATCGAAGGTTTCGTTCTGTACGGCTTTGACCGCGGCGTAACCGCTCTCCACCGCGAGCACCTTGGCGCCCATGTCTTCGAGCAGGGTTTGCACCAGCAACAGGTTGGCCGGGTTGTCGTCAACGCAAAGGACCTTCGGCGCACGGCTGGACACCGGTTCTGCGGGGTCACTGCGTTGCTGGCGCGGGTTGACCAGATCGGACAACGCCCGTCGCAGCTTGCGGGTGCAAGCCGGTTTAGCCTGGAGCTGGCTGTGAGGGTTGGGCACCGAGAGATGGAACAGCGTCTGCTCGGTGGTTGGGCACAGCACCAGCACTTTGCAGCCCAAATGTTCAAGGTCCCAGATGTGCTGGTTGAGCCGCTCTGGCGGCATGTCGTTGCTGGTGATGCCGAGTACCGCCAGGTCGATCGCCTGATCGGTCTGATGGGCGCCGGTGACACCATTGGCCAGGCTTTCCAGCGTATTGAACGGGGTGACTACGAGGCCGCAGTCTTCCAGTTGATGCTGCAACGCCTGATGGGCCAGTTCATGGTTTTCCAGTACCGCGACCCGGCGCCCGAGCAGTGGCGGACCGGGGAGGTCTTCGGCGTCGTCGCGGGTCTTGGGCAGGCTCAGGCTGATCCAGAACTCCGAACCTTCGCCCGGCGTGCTGTCGACGCCGATCTCGCCACCCATCTGTTCGATCAGGCGTTTGGAAATCACCAGGCCAAGGCCGGTGCCCCCCGGCTGGCGCGACAGCGAGTTGTCGGCCTGACTGAAAGCCTGGAACAGCGCGCGCACGTCCTGGTTCGACAGGCCGATGCCGGTGTCTTGAATGCTGATGCGCAGTTGCACGCTGTCTTCATGCTCTTCTTCGAGCATGGCCCGGGCGACGATAGTGCCTTCGCGAGTGAACTTGATCGCGTTGCTGACCAGGTTGGTGAGGATCTGCTTGAGTCGCAGCGGGTCGCCCACCAGCGACAGCGGCGTGTCGCGATACACCAGGCTCACCAGCTCAAGCTGCTTGGCGTGGGCGGCGGGCGCGAGGATGGTCAGCGTGTCCTGCAGCAGGTCGCGCAAGTTGAACGGAATATTGTCGAGCACCAGTTTGCCGGCTTCTATTTTCGAGAAATCGAGGATCTCGTTGATGATCCCCAACAGGCTGTCGGCGGACTTTTCGATGGTGCCCAAATAGTCGAGTTGGCGCGGGGTCAGTTCGCTTTTTTGCAGCAGGTGCGTGAAGCCGAGAATGCCGTTGAGCGGCGTGCGGATTTCATGGCTCATGTTGGCCAGGAATTCGGATTTTATCCGACTCGCCTCAAGGGCTTCCTTGCGCGCCAGATCCAGTTCGATGTTCTGGATCTCGATGGTTTCCAGGTTTTGCCGCACGTCTTCGGTGGCCTGATCAACGCTGTGCTGCAACTCTTCCTGCGCGTTTTGCAGGGTGCCGGCCATGCGGTTGATGCCGGACGCCAGTTCATCCAGTTCCTGACTACCGAGAGGCGGCAGGCGGGTTTCCAGGTGGCCGTCCTTGAGTTGTGCCACGGCTTGCTTGATCTGGCTCAGCGGCCGATTGATGGTGCGGCCCATGCGCAATGCCAGCAGCGCCGCACCGGCCAGGCCTGCACCGATCAACAGCAGGCTGGCGAACAGGCTGCGGTAACCGCGCAGCAGCATGCCGTTGTGGGACAGTTCGAGTTCGACCCAACCCAACAGGCGCTCGGCTTCATCGGGAATCAGGTCACCGGCCAGATTGCGGTGCTTGCCGAACACCGGCAGCAGATAGCGAGTGGCATCGTTGCCGCTGCGGCGCAACATCTGCGAGCTGTTGCCGATCGGTGCCTGGTTGAGCATCGTCGGGCCGGCATGGGCCAGCAGGGTTCGGTCGGGGGCGAGGAAGGTCACCGCACGCACGTCCGGCTGTTCAAGGAACTGGGTGGCGATGCGTTCCAGCAGTTCGGTGTTCCGGTGACCCATGGCCGGGGCCACCAGGGGCGCCAGTTGTTCGGCGATCATCTCGCCACGCTGCATGAGTTGGGTTTGCAGGTCGGACTGCTGCATCCAGGTAAAATAGCCGCCCAGAACCAATGCCATCAGGCTGGTCGGCAACAGGGTCAGCAACAGCACGCGGCCTTTAATTCCCAGTTTCTTGAGCACGCATCTCTCCTGCATCCAGCTATTTAATGACCTGCACGTACGTCCGGCACGCGCCACCTGCGCAGTGTAGCGATTTGCATGCGGGCAATCTTCGTAAAATTGATGTCGTCATTCGTCGGCCGATGCCCTGCATTTGCGCTGCGGGCAAAGCTTGGGTTGCCCTTGGCGAAGCATTCTTGAATAATCGCCAACTGAGAATTATTTGCAGATACTCATGACTCCCATCTCTATTAACCACCCTCGAATCCTTTCCATCGAAGATGACGTCGTGCTGGGTGCTTATGTCCACGAGCACTTGGGCCGCAGCGGTTTTCAGGTGACCTGGTGCCAAAACGGTCAGGAAGGCCTGGCCATTGCCCGCGAGCAAGCTTTCGATGTGGTGCTGATGGACATTCTGCTGCCGGGGCTGGACGGGTTGAGCGTGTTGACCCAATTGCGGCACAGCCATTCGACTCCGGTGGTGCTGATGTCGGCGCTCGGTGCCGAGGCGGATCGCATCAGTGGTTTTCGCCTGGGCGCTGATGATTACCTGCCCAAACCGTTCAGCATGGTTGAGTTGGGGGTACGTATCGAAGCGATCCTGCGGCGCGTGGCCCTCGACCGTCGACCGGCACCGGCAGTGATAACCCCTTCGGCGGACAGCCTGCGCTTCGATGACCAGCACGGTGACGTCTTTTATGGTGAGCACGCTGGCGGCCTGACCCGCAGCGAGTATCGGCTGCTGGAGACGCTCAATCGCAATGATGATGAAGTGTTGAGCAAGGCCTTCCTTTATCAGCATGTGCTGCAGCGCGGTTATGCGGCCCATGACCGTAGCCTCGACATGCACATCAGCCAGATCCGCCGCAAGCTCAAGGCCATCGGCTACACCGAGCGGGAAGTGCGCACGGTGTGGGGCAAGGGCTATGTGTTGAGTGCTGTCGATGAAATGGTCTGACCTGCCGGGCAGGCATTCGCTGTTCTGGAAGCTGGCGTGTCTGTTGGTGGCGTTCTGTCTGCTGATGATCTGGTTGAGCTGGTCCTGGGGCCGCTATATGGAACAGCGAAACCAGTTTCTGTCGGATGACGCCCGAGGCACCCTGACACGCTACGCCGCCGAGGCCGAGCAGGCGTGGCGCCAGCGCCAGCGCGCTGGCGTCGATGCGTGGCTGCAAAACATGCAACAACGTGAAGCGGGCTGGGTTGGCGTCATTGGCGGTGATTTGCAGTCGTTGAGCAGTCAGCCGCTGACGGACAAGGAAATCGAACACCTGACCTTTCTGCGCGGCCTGGATTGGCCCATCCACAAGAAACACCTGCCGTGGTTGCGCGTGCCGTTTCCCGGCGACCCCTATGCCGGCAATCTGGTGATCGAACTGCCCCAGCGTTTCATGCCGGGGCAGTACCGGGTGTTCTGGCGCGTAATCACCAATGGCGTGATACCTGGTCTCTTCACCCTTTTGTTGTGCGTCGGTCTTTATCGATTACTGGTGGTGCCGTTGAACCATTTGCGCGAACAAGCCAACGCCTGGCGTGCCGACCAGTTGAACGTGCGTCTGTCGAGCCACACCACCAATCGTTCGGATGAGTTGGGCGAACTGGGTCGGGCCTTCGATCACATGTCGGAACGCCTGCAAAGCACCGTGGCCCTGCAACAACAATTGCTGCGCGACTTGTCCCACGAATTGCGCACACCGTTGAGTCGTCTGCGGGTGGCCAGTGAAAGTGAGCAGGACTTGGTGCAATTGCGCGAGCGCATTGGTCGCGAGGTCGATGGCATGCAGCGTCTGGTGGAAGACACTCTGCAACTGGCCTGGCTCGACACCGAGCGCACGCGGTTGCCCGACGAATCGATCCAGGTTCAGGCGTTGTGGGACATGCTCACGGAAAACGCCTGCTATGAAAGTGGCTGGCCCGCGAGTCAGTTGCACTGTGCGGTGGATTCTTCCTGTTGGGTGCGCGGTCATCTGAATACGCTGGCCCAGGCCCTGGAAAATATTGTGCGTAATGCGATTCGTCACTCCCCCAGCGGCGGCGTTGTCCGTCTTGGCGGACGGCGCGATGGCGACTTCTGGTATTTGTGGCTGGAGGATCAGGGCGGCGGGGTGGCTGAAGCCGATCTGGAGCGGATCTTCTCGCCGTTCATTCGGCTCGATGGTTCCCGACCGGGCAATGGCGGGTTCGGGTTGGGGTTGAGCATTGCCAGGAATGCGGTGCAGCGTCAGGGCGGGGAGCTTTGGGCAGAGAATAGCGGGACGGGGTTACGTCTGAATATGCGGTTGGTGGCTGATGATGACGGTGTCAGTGATGACGCCTTCGCGGGCAAGCCCGCTCCCACAGTGGATGTGTGCCGCCCACAAACCGTGTAGTCATTCCCGATCCTCTGTGGGAGATTCTATGTTGGCCGGCAACCCTCATTTTTCAGGCGGTCAACACCCGGCTGATCGAACTGTACTGGCAGGTCGGTGCGTACATCAGTCGCAAGCTGGAACGGGCCGAGTGGGGGGATTGCGTGGTCAGTCAACTGGCCGAGCATCTGGCTCAGACTCAACCAGGGTTGCGTGGCTTTACCCGGCCCAATCTGTTTCGTATGCGTCAGTTCTATGAGACTTACCGGGGCGACGAGAAAGTCTCGCCGCTGGTGAGACCATTATCCTGGACCCATAATCTGGTCATCTTCAGTCAGGGCAAACTCCCGGAAGAGCGGGAGTTTTACCTGCGTATGGCGGTTCAGGAGAAGTGGTCGAAGCGCGAACTTGAGCGCCAGTTCAAGGCTGCGCTGTTTGAACGCAGCGTTACCCAACCGGCCAGTGTCTCAACAGCGCTGAAACAATCTCACCCCTCGGCGCTTGAGATATTCCGCGATGCCTACATGCTCGAGTTTCTCGACCTGCCGGGCGGCCATGCCGAAATCGATCTGCATCAGGGTTTGCTGGGGCGACAGCAAGGATAACGAGGTGGTCGAGTACGCCCTTAACCGCAGTCTGTCGCCAGCGTTGATCGCTGAATACCAGGTCCAGCTACCGGACAAACAGTTGTTACAGGCCAAGTTGCATGAGTTCTATGCACTGAACATCGCTCAGTCAGAAGAGCACTGCTCCAGACGCTTATTCCCATAAACCATAAGCACCATACTTTGCGTGATATGGCCTGCCGAAGTTTGCCGGTATGATAGGCGCCCCCGCAGTCTGGATTGCGAATACGCCATGACCTTGCAGTACCCAACTATCGCCGATTGCGTCGGCAACACTCCGCTGGTTCGTTTGCAGCGCCTGCCAGGCGCCACCAGCAATACCCTTTTGCTCAAGCTCGAAGGGAATAACCCGGCGGGTTCGGTCAAGGACCGTCCGGCGCTGTCGATGATCACTCGCGCCGAACTGCGCGGGCAGATCCATGCCGGCGATACGCTGATCGAAGCGACCTCGGGTAACACCGGGATTGCCCTGGCCATGGCTGCCGCGATCAAGGGTTACAAGATGATCCTGATCATGCCCGACAGCTCCAGCGCCGAGCGCAAGGCGGCGATGACCGCCTATGGCGCCGAGCTGATTCTGGTCACTCAGGAAGAGGGCATGGAAGGCGCCCGCGACCTCGCCGACCGGATGCAGGCCGAAGGCCGTGGCAAGGTGCTGGATCAGTTCGCCAACGGCGACAACCCTGAGGCGCACTACACCACCACCGGCCCGGAAATCTGGCGTCAGACCGAGGGCACCATCACCCATTTCGTCAGTTCCATGGGCACCACCGGTACCATCATGGGCGTCTCGCGTTACTTGAAAGAGCAGAACGAGAGCGTGCAGATCATCGGCCTGCAACCGATGGAAGGCTCGGCGATTCCGGGTATCCGTCGCTGGCCCCAGGAATACCTGCCGAAGATTTATCAGGCTGATCGCGTGGACCGGATCATCGACATGGCGCAAAGCGAAGCCGAGGACGTGACCCGTCGTCTGGCCCGCGAAGAAGGCATCTTCTGCGGCGTATCGTCGGGCGGTGCCGTGGCCGGGATGCTGCGTCTGTCCAAAGAAGTTGAAAACGCGGTGATCGTCGCGATCATCTGCGACCGTGGCGACCGTTACTTGTCGACCGGCATTTTCGACGCGCCCAACTGATGGCAAAGCAAGAGAGAGGCCTGCGCTTCCAGCCCACCGGCGGCAGCAAGGCCCCGCAAATTCCGACCGGCAAAAAGCAGCGCCTGACCATCGAGCGTCTGGCAAATGACGGTCGCGGTATCGCGTTTTTCGAAGGCCGCACCTGGTTCGTCATCGGCGCATTGGCCGGTGAAGAAGTCGAGGCGCGTGTATTGGGCGCTCACGGCAAAGTGGTCGAGGCGCGTACCGAACGCGTCTTTCAGGCCAGCGAATTGCGCCGCCCGGCGCCGTGCCCGCATGCCGGCCGCTGTGGCGGTTGCAGCGTGCAGCACCTGCATCACACCGAACAACTTGCCCTGAAACAGCGCATGCTCGCCGAGCAACTGTCGAAGGTCGCCGGTGTCGAACCGCAGGAGTGGGCAGCGCCGTTGAGCGGTCCGGAATTCGGTTACCGACGTCGAGCCCGAGTGGCGGTGCGCTGGGACATGAAGGCGAAAAAGCTCGAAGTCGGCTTCCGCGCAGCGGGCAGTCAGGACATCGTTGCGATCAACGAATGCATGGTGCTGGTACAGCCCTTGCAACCGATCATGACCCGCTTGCCGGAGATGTTGCGTCGCTTGAGCAAACCTCAGGCGCTGGGGCATGTGGAATTGTTCAGCGGTTCGTCGTTGGCGGTATTGCTGCGGCACATGGCGCCGCTGTCCGACGCCGACATGACAATCCTCAAGGATTTTTGCGCCTTCCATGAAGCCCAGCTGTGGCTGCACGGCGACGGGGAACCGCAACCGGTCGAGACTGACCAGTCGTTGGGTTATCGACTTGAACAGTGGGATTTGGACCTGGCGTACCGACCGGGAGATTTCATCCAGGTCAACGCCTCGGTCAACGAAGCGATGATCGCTCAGGCGTTGGAGTGGCTGAAGCCGACGGCGGATGAACGCGTTCTCGATCTATTCTGTGGTTTGGGCAACTTTGCGTTGCCGCTGGCCAAGGCCGTTCGCGAAGTGGTGGCGGTGGAAGGTGTGCAGGCGATGGTCGAGCGGGCAGCCGCGAATGCTGCTAGCAACAATCTTCATAATGCGAAATTTTTTCAGGCCGATTTATCCCAGCCTTTGGCTGACGCCGAATGGGCCCGCGAAGGCTTTTGTGCGGTACTCTTGGACCCACCGCGTGATGGTGCTTATGAGGTTGTGCGCAAGCTCAAGGCTCTGGGTGCCGAACGGTTGGTGTATGTGTCGTGCAACCCTGCAACTCTGGCGCGCGACACAGTCGAATTGATCAAGCAGGGCTACCGGTTAAAACGTGCCGGGATTCTCGATATGTTTCCTCAGACGGCACATGTCGAGGCCATGGCGTTATTTGAAGCGAGCTAGGAAGGCTCGTCTGGTCCGACTGGCCCGCCCGTGCAGCCGCGCACCAGCCCTACGCGGGCTCACGGGCAACGCAAGGTCAGCGATTTTGACGCATTGAATCTGCGTCGTAGGGAAGGTAAGCAAGATGGTACAGGTGAGAGCACACCAGCCGATCAACACCGACGGCAGTATCAATCTCGAGGCTTGGCTCGATCACGCGGTCAGTGTCGATCCGGCGCTGGATCGCGAAGCCTTGAAGGAAGCGTGCGAGTTCGCTCGTGCGTCTGAGCAACAGGCCAATGCGGCGAAAAATCTATGGTCCGAAGGGACCTCGAGTTTCCGTACGGGCCTTGAGATCGCCGAGATTCTCGCCGACCTCAAACTCGATCAGGATTCGTTGGTCGCCGCGATCTTGTACCGCGGCGTGCGCGAAGGCCAGATTGAACTGCCGGCGGTCAGCCAGCGCTTCGGTCCGGTGGTCGCCAAGCTCATCGACGGCGTGCTGCGCATGGCGGCGATCAGCGCCAGCCTCAGCCCCCGTCAATCCCTGGTGCTGGGCACTCAGGGCCAGGTGGAAAACCTGCGCAAGATGCTGGTGGCCATGGTTGACGACGTGCGCGTCGCACTGATCAAACTGGCCGAGCGCACCTGTGCGATCCGTGCGGTGAAAACCGCCGATGACGAAAAACGCAACCGCGTCGCCCGGGAGGTCTTCGACATCTACGCGCCGCTGGCCCACCGTCTCGGTATTGGTCACATCAAGTGGGAGCTGGAGGACTTGTCCTTCCGCTATCTTGAGCCCGATCAGTACAAACAGATCGCCAAGTTGCTCCACGAGCGGCGTCTGGATCGCGAGCGCTTCATCAGCGACGTGATGGGCCAGTTGAAGAATGAGCTGACCGCCACCGGCGTCGATGCCGATATCAGTGGCCGGGCCAAACACATTTATTCGATCTGGCGCAAAATGCAGCGCAAGGGTCTGGAGTTCAGCCAGATCTACGACGTGCGCGCCGTTCGCGTGCTGGTGCCGGAAATGCGCGACTGCTACACCGCGCTCGGCATTGTCCATACCTTGTGGCGGCACATCCCGAAAGAATTCGACGACTACATAGCCAACCCCAAAGAGAACGGCTATCGCTCGCTGCACACCGCGGTAATCGGGCCTGAGGGCAAGGTGCTGGAAGTGCAGATCCGCACCCACGCGATGCACGAAGAAGCCGAACTGGGCGTGTGCGCGCACTGGCGCTATAAAGGCACCGACGTCAAATCCGGCTCCAACCATTATGAAGAGAAAATCTCCTGGCTGCGTCAGGTCCTCGAGTGGCATGAAGAGCTGGGCGACATTGGCGGCCTGGCAGAACAACTGCGGGTCGATATCGAACCGGACCGGGTCTACATCTTCACCCCGGACGGTCACGCCATCGACTTGCCGAAGGGTGCGACGCCGCTGGACTTCGCCTACCGCGTGCACACCGAAATCGGTCACAACTGCCGCGGCGCGAAGATCAACGGGCGGATCGTGCCGCTCAACTACAGCCTGCAGACCGGTGAACAGGTCGAGATCATCACCAGCAAGCACGGCACCCCGAGCCGCGACTGGCTGAACTCGAACCTGGGTTACGTCACCACCTCGCGAGCACGGGCGAAGATCGTTCACTGGTTCAAATTGCAGGCGCGCGATCAAAACGTCGCGGCCGGTAAAACCTTGCTTGAGCGTGAACTCACTCGCCTCGGTCTGCCCGCGGTAGATTTCGACAAGCTGGCCGAAAAGGCCAACATGAAAACCGCCGAGGACATGTTCGCCGCACTCGGTGCCGGTGATTTGCGCCTGGCGCAACTGGTGAACCTGGCGCAACAACTGGTCGAGCCGGAACGCGGCAATGAGCAGCTGGAACTGATCCCGCGCAAGGCCACCGGCTACAAACCGGGCAAGCGCGGCGATATCCAGATCCAGGGCGTCGGCAACCTGATGACCCAGATGGCCGGCTGCTGCCAGCCGTTGCCGGGGGATGCGATTGTCGGTTACATCACCCAGGGCCGTGGCGTAAGCATTCACCGTCAGGACTGCGCCTCGGTGCTGCAACTGGGCGGGCGCGAGCCGGAGCGGATCATCCAGGTCAGCTGGGGCCCGGTGCCGGTGCTTACCTATCCGGTGGACATCATCATCCGTGCCTACGACCGGTCCGGTCTGCTGCGTGACGTTTCGCAAGTGCTGCTCAACGAGCGGATCAATGTGCTGGCGGTCAACACCCGCTCGAACAAAGAGGACAACACCGCGTTGATGTCCCTGACCATCGAGATTCCGGGGCTGGATGCACTGGGGCGGTTGTTGGGTCGGATTTCCCAGTTGCCGAACATCATCGAAACCCGCCGTAACCGGACGCCATAAAGATGACCAATGTGGGAGCGAGCCTGCTCGCGATGGCGGTAATTCAGTCAACATCTGTGTTGTCTGCAAGTCCGCTATCGCGAGCAGGCTCGCTCCCACAGGTTTTTGTGATGAGACATGATTGATGTACAGCCTTGAAGACTTGCTGCACCTGATGAACTGCCTGCGAGACCCGAAGTACGGTTGCCCGTGGGACATCAAGCAAACCTACGAAACCATCGTCCCGCACACCCTGGAAGAAGCCTACGAAGTCGCTGACGCCATCGAGCGCGGCGACTTCGATCACTTGCAGGGCGAGTTGGGCGATTTGCTGTTCCAGGTGGTTTATTACAGCCAGCTGGCCCGGGAAGAAGGGCGCTTCGAATTCGCAGGTGTCATCGACAGCATCACCCGCAAGTTGATCCGCCGTCATCCGCACGTGTTCCCTGCCGGTGATCTTTACGCGCCGCTGGATGTTCCCCGGCTGAATGAAGAACAGGTCAAGCAGCGCTGGGAAGAGATCAAGGCCGAGGAGCGCGCCGAGAAATCATCCGCGCCGCAGCAGTTGTCCTTGCTCGACGACGTGCCCGCCGCTCTGCCGGCATTGTCCCGATCGGCGAAACTGCAGAAGCGCGCAGGGCAGGTCGGTTTCGACTGGCCGGACGCCTTGCCGGTGCTGGACAAGGTCCGTGAAGAACTTGATGAAGTACTCGAAGCCATGGCCGACAACGACTCGGCAGCGATTGCCGATGAAGTCGGCGACCTGCTGTTTTCCGTGGTCAATCTGGCGCGGCATCTGAAGGTCGATCCGGAAACCGCCTTGCGAGGCGCCAACAACAAATTCGAAAGACGCTTCCGTTTTATCGAACAGGCATTGCGCGACACCCACCGTCCCATAGAAGATTGCACCCTCGAAGAGTTGGACGCCCTGTGGGGCGAAGCCAAACGTCAGGAAAAGAATTTGCCCAGCTGCGGTTGAGCAGTTGCCTAAGTGAGAAATAAGCACCATGAGCATTTCCCTTCGCGACCAGTTGCTCAAAGCAGGGCTGGTCAACCAAAAGCAGGCCAAACAGGTCGGCAAAGAGAAGCAGAAGCAGCAACGCCTGGCCCACAAAGGTCAGATCGAACTTGATGACTCGCAGCAGCGCGCCGCCCAGGAAGCCATGGCCGAGAAGGTCAAGCGCGACCAGGCGCTGAACCGTCAGCAACAAGAGAAGGCTGAGGCGAAGGCCCGCGCCGCACAGGTCAAGCAATTGATCGAAGTCTCGCGCCTGCCGAAGCTGACCACCGAGGATTACTACAACTTCGTTGATGACAAGAAGGTCAAGCGCATTTCCGTCAACACGCTGATGCGCAACCAGCTCAGCAATGGATTCCTGGCGATCGTGCACCACGCCGGCGGCTACGAAGTGATCCCGCGTGAAGCGGCCCTGAAGATCCAGGAGCGCGACCCGCAGCGCATTGTGCAATTGAATGTGAAGACCGAAGAAGTCGCTGCCGAGGACGATCCGTACGCGGCCTATCAGATCCCTGACGATCTGATGTGGTAAGCCCATAGGGCTTTAACAACGACAAACCCCGCACATGGCGGGGTTTGTCGTTTTCAATGCTGTAATTGCTTACGCTTTGCGCCTGGGCTCCACGCCTAGGCGGAACGCAGTTCGCGTTGCTGCTCCAGTTTTTCCAGTTCGGCCTTGTAGCTGTGGGCATCGGTCTCGGAGTGGAATATCCCCACCAGCATGTCTTGTTGATGTACATCCCAGATACGGATACCGGCGGCGATGCCTTCGTGGGATTTATGTGAATCGTCGCGTTCAGTTACTTTTACAGTCATCTGCTAGCTCCAATCTCTGTTATCTGCAGCAAGGCGTGTGCAGGACTCTGTTATATGATTGGTTAGCTTGCTAAGTAAACGACTGAGTTCGGTAGCGAATTTTTGCGAAAACAGCAAAAGTCCTGCAGCCCGCCAAATACGCGGCATTCGGTCGCAGGCCGCTGAGTTTTATGACAAAAGCTTCATGTTCGCGACGACCAGAACCGCAGGCTACGCACGACTTGTAATTGGATGGACTCGCCCAGGCCGAGGCGTCAATGCGCCACGGTGGCAGTCTAAACAGCCATCGACAGCGAGGGCGAGTCCATTCAATTACAGGAGAGCGGCGGAGCGGTCATTTTCAAGGCACAAAAAAACGCCCCGAACCAATCGGGGCGTTTTTGTGTGCAGCGTAAAAGGGCGGGTATTACTTACCGGCCCAGCGCTTCAGTACCAAGGTAGCGTTAGTGCCACCGAAACCGAAGCTGTTGCTCATCACAGTGTTGATGGTGGCGTCTTCGCGAGTCTTGGTCAGGATCGGCATGTCAGCCACTTCCGGGTCCAGTTCGTCGATGTTGGCGGAACCCGCCATGAAGTTGCCTTCCATCATCAGCATGCAGTAGATCGCTTCGTGAACGCCGGCGGCGCCCAGGGAGTGACCCGACAGGCTCTTGGTGGAGCTGATGGCCGGCGCCTTGTCGCCGAACACTTCACGCACACCTTTCATTTCCGCGACGTCGCCGACCGGAGTCGATGTGCCGTGGGTGTTCAGGTAGTCGATCGGGGAATCAACGGTGGACATGGCCATCTGCATGCAGCGGATGGCGCCTTCGCCGCTTGGGGCGACCATGTCGTAGCCGTCGGAGGTCGCGCCGTAGCCAACGATTTCCGCGTAGATCTTCGCGCCGCGAGCCAGAGCGTGTTCCAGCTCTTCGACCACGACCATGCCGCCACCGCCGGCGATGACGAAACCGTCACGCTTGGCGTCGTAGGCACGGGAAGCTTTTTCCGGGGTTTCGTTGTACTGGCTGGACAGAGCGCCCATGGCGTCGAACAGGAACGATTGGCTCCAATGCTCTTCTTCACCGCCGCCGGCGAACACGATGTCCTGCTTGCCCATCTGGATCTGTTCCATGGCGGTACCGATGCAGTGAGCACTGGTGGCGCAGGCAGAAGCGATGGAGTAGTTCAGGCCTTTGATCTTGAACGGCGTGGCCAGGCAAGCGGAAACGGTGCTGCTCATGGTCCGCGTGACGCGGTATGGGCCGACGCGCTTGACGCCTTTCTCGCGCAGGATGTCCAGCGCTTCCATCTGGTTCAGCGTGGAGGCGCCACCGGAACCGGCGATCAGGCCGGTACGCGGGTTGGAGACTTGCTCATCGGTCAGACCGGAGTCTGCGATGGCGTCTTTCATGGCCAGGTAGGCGTAGGCCGCCGCGTGGCCGACGAAGCGAAAGATCTTGCGATCGATCAGCTCTTCGAGGGGAAGGTCAATGGAGCCGGAAACCTGGCTACGCAGACCCATTTCGGCATATTCCGGGTTGAACCGGATGCCAGGGCGGCTTGCACGCAGGTTAGCGGAGACGGTCTCTTTGTCATTGCCCAGGCACGAAACGATGCCCAGACCAGTGATAACGACGCGGCGCATGCGGATAACCCTTAGAAGTTTTCAGTGGATGTGAAAACGCCGACCCGAAGGCCTTCGGCGGTGTAGATCTCGCGGCCGTCGACGCTGACCGAACCATCGGCAATGGCCAGGTTCAGCTTGCCCTTCAGCACGCGCTTGATCTGAATGTTATAGGTCACTTTCTTGGCGGTCGGCAGGACTTGGCCGAAGAATTTCACTTCGCCCGAACCCAGCGCACGGCCGCGGCCCGGCAGACCTTGCCAGCCAAGGAAAAAGCCGACCAGTTGCCACATGGCGTCGAGGCCCAGGCAGCCTGGCATCACCGGATCACCTTCGAAGTGGCAGGCGAAAAACCACAGGTCCGGAGTGATATCCAGCTCGGCGACCAATTCACCTTTGCCATACTTGCCACCCTCTTCGCTGATATGGGTGATGCGATCGACCATCAGCATGTTCGGGGCGGGCAGTTGCGCGTTACCTGGGCCGAACAGCTCACCGCGACTGCAGCGCAGCAGGTCTTCCCGAGTAAAGGCGTTTTGTTTGGTCATGCGAGCTCCTCAATAGTCCCATGCGGCAGGTGGGGCAAATCTTCCCGGCCGATCGAAGCGTTCATGCCTCGAGTCAGCAGCCTACTCATAGACTATTGCGTTGTGGTGAAAGTCACAGCACCAAGGACATGAATGTACACTTGTGCACTGAAATTATTATTCAAGCCCCTTTTCGGGCCTGTTCGGGTGCCTAAGACTGCCGCACTTTCGCCTTTCACGCCAGTCGCAGATAGCCGAAAGGCCTGCACTACTGCACCCAGCGCTGCAGAATTTGCTGCAGATCTGTGCGTTTGAAGGGCTTGGCCAGGTAATCGTTCATTCCCGCCGATAAACAGGCTTCGCGGTCGCCCTGCAAGGCATTGGCGGTCAAAGCGATGATCGGCACGTCAGCGCAGCCGGGCAATTGGCGAATCTGCCGGGTGGCCTCGTAGCCGTCGATAATCGGCAGTCGGCAGTCCATCAGAATCGCTTCGTAGATCAGACTTTCGGCACTGCGCACCGCCTGCGCGCCATCGGTGGCGACGCTGACAGTAAAGCCCAGACTGCGCAACATTGCTTCGATGACTGTCTGGTTGACCGGATTGTCCTCCACCAGCAGCACGTTGCGTCCTTCGCCTTCGCCATCACCGTTGCCGGTGTGGGCACGCGGCGCGAGCACGGGCAACGTCTGTTTATAGCGCGCCAGCGGGATTTCCAGGGTGAACACCGACCCACGACCTTCCTCGCTCTGGGCGCGCAAGGTGCCGCCCATTCGTTCGGCCAGGGTGCGGGCAATCGGCAAACCCAGCCCGGTACCGCCGTAACGCCTTGAAATAGAACTGTCGGCCTGCTGGAAGGCGTTGAACATCAATTCCAGGCTTTCGGCCGAGATACCGATCCCGCTGTCGCGCACGGTGCAGGTGAACCACAACAGTTCGTGATCCAGCGACTGCCACTGCGGTTCGATGGTGACGCGGCCCTGCTCGGTGAACTTCAGCGCATTGCCGACCAGGTTCACCAGAATCTGCCGGATGCGCGTCGGGTCGCCCTGAACCTGCAGCACGCGCATGTCGTCGGGAATCAATAGTGCCAGGTCGAGCCCACGTTGCGCGGCGCTGTGCTGGAACGACTGGGCACAACTGCTGATCAAGTCCACCAGGTTGAATGGGATGTGCTCCAGTTCCAGTTCCGAACGCTCGATGCGCGAGAAATCGAGGATGTCATTGATGACCTTGAGCAGGTGTTCGGTGGACTCCGAGGCGAGCGCCGCGTATTCGACCTGCTCCTCGGTCATGTCGGTGGTTTCCAACAGTTGCAGCATGCCCAGCACGCCATTCATCGGCGTGCGCAGTTCGTGGCTCATCATTGCGAGGAAATCGGACTTGGCGTTATTGGCCTTTTCCGCTTCCTCGCGGGTCTGGATCAACTGCGCCATCGCTTGATGCTGTTCGCGACTGGCTTGTTCGAGACCGTCGGCGAGGTTGTTGATGTGTTGCGACAGCGCGCCCAGTTCGGTGTCGTCGACAATCGGCAGCGGGGTTTTGTAATCGCCGTCCTGGATTGCCTTGACCGCGTTGCCAATGTCGCGGATCGGTTGCGACAGGCTACCGGCCAGGCGTCGGGCGACCAGAAAGGTAAACAGCAACGCGAACAACGCCAGGATCCCGGCCTTGAACAGGATTTCCTGCTGGCGTTGGCTGAACGCATCATTGGACAGGCCGACGATCACCCGACCCAGATAGTCCTCGGCGGGGGCCGCGTTGGCGACTTTGCTGCCCTGGAAAAAATCATTGTGCAGCGGGATCCGTTGCAGCCGCACCGGCGCCTGGAACACTTCAACCTGGTGCGAGCGGGTATGGGTTTCCGACGGTTGCTCGACGTACACCAGAATCCGGTTGGCACTGTCCTGGACTTCGAGGAAACGCACATTGGGTGTGGCCAGGGTGGCCTTGAGCAAACTTTCGAGTACCTCGTTGTTGCCCGAGATCACCCCGTACTCGGTCGCCGGCGCCAGTTGGTTGGCGATCAGCTGACCGGTGTGATTGAGCTCCTGGCGCAGGTCCTGGATCCGCACAAAGGTGAAGAAGCTGATCAACAGCAGCGTCAGCAACAGGGCCGGGCCGAGGCTGATGATTTGGGTGCGGGTGTTGATGTCCCAACGACGACGGAAGGTCATGGGCGGCGTTCTCCTGCGGCCAACTGTGTTGCGACAAACGCATCAGGCATCTGTTCAATACCTAATGAACGAGCCACCTGCGGGTTACTCAAGACTTTGAAGTGTTGCGGGTAATGCGCGCGTGGCCAGGTCGACGGCGGCCGGTCGAGCATGTCGTTGAGGATCTCCAGCCAGTCACTCTGATCGCTGTAAGTGCTGGCCAGGCTGCCAGCCTTGACGAATCCGGGGTTGGGACCGATCAGCGCCATTTGCCGCGCGTAACTGCTGAGCAGCAGGTTCTTCGCGGTTTTCGGGTTGTACAAGTCCGGATCGTCCAGGCCCAGCAACACGTCGCTGTTTTTCAGCAGAGTCTGCAACGGACGGCTGTCATTGGTGTTTTCCCAGCGCTCGGTAATCACCTCAAGGCCCAGGGACAGGCCGGCCTGGCGCAGTTCTTTCAAGAGGAATTCGCTGTGGCTGTCGTAGAGCACACCCACGCGTTTGGCATGGGGCAGGAGGAGTCGGGTCAGGCGCAATTGCCGATCCAGAGGCGGATCGCTCCAGAGCAGGCTGAGGTGTGAGGGCAGAGCGGCACCCAATCGCTGGCGGGCTTGCAGACGGCTGATGCGCAGGACTAGCGTCGCCGGGCCTTGGGAGTCTTGCAGGCGCCAGTCGAGGCTCGGCAGGTCGAGCAGAATCAAACGGGTGCTGCCGGTCAATTTGCCTGGCGCCGGCAGGTTGGCCAGTGTCTGGAAACGCACGCTGTCGTCAGGGCGCATCTCGCGCAGGGCCTGGGCGAAGGATTGCGCGCCGGGGCTGTCTTCGGCGCCGGTCAGCAGAATGTCTGCGGCCCGTGCTGACAGGCTACACAACAGCCCGACAAACACCAGGCACAGCCCGGCGAGCAAGTGGCCAAGGATTGGCGTCTTCCGTGACGGACCATTGGGCATCTTAGAATTCCAGCTCCGCGCTGAAGAAAATCACCTGACGCTCGTCGTAGTTGTTGTCGACGAAAGTGGTGGGTTGATTGTCGAGGCGTTGTTGGAGCACTCCAGCCAGTTCCAGATTGGCCTTGCCCAGTCCAATGCGTTTTGCGATGCGCGTGTCGACCCGTTCGAAGCGGTAGCCGTTGAGGGCGTCGTCGCCATAGTAGAAGAGCGCGCTGTTCCAGCCGTGGCCCCAGTCTCGCAGCCAACCGGCGGAGCCGCTGTTACGTGCGGTCTGTTGCGCATCCAGCGGGTTGCTCGCCTCGGCATCGACGTAGGCATAGGTCAGGCGCAGGCGGTCGGCGCTGCTGATTCTCCAGTCAATCTGGGTTTCCGCCCCCGAGAAGCGTGAGCGGTTTGAGTTGCTGGCGATGTACTGATTGTTGCGCAGCGGTTCGCTGATCATGCCGGTGATTTCGTCGTAGAACAGCTTCACATCGACCGCCAGCCCCCAGTCGGCAAAGTAACCGTTGTAGCCCAGTTCCCGGGAGCGCATGTGTTCCTGTTCGAGGTCGCCGGGGCCGCGGGTCTTGACAAAATAGCGGGCGCTGGTCTGGCCATAGGCGCTGGGCCGCAGGTTGGTCACCTGATAGCTCCAGTTGACGTTGTTCTCGAACATGTCCGGTGAACGGATGGCTTGCGAGTACACCGCTCGCAGACCATGACGCGGGTTGATCAGGTAATTGACCGCCACTCGCGGGCTCAGCGAGCTGCCGATCAATTGCGTGTCTTCATACATCGCACCGCCCTGTAGCAACCAGTGCTCGGTGGCGCGCCACTCAAGTTGGCCGAACGCCCGCCAGGTAGTGTCGTCGAGGATGCCATTGAAGTAGGTCTCGGAATCTGCCCGGTCGTAACGATAGTTCATGCCGCTGACCAATCGCAGACTGTCGGACAGGCTGAGGGTGTCCTGCAATTCGAGGTCGTAGCGCGTCTCTCGGGTGCTCTGGTCGATGTCGCCACAGATTGTTTGTCGGGCGCCGTTTTTCCATTGGTCCAGTACCCGATTGCCCAACGCCCGTTCGGCCGGTGTGCCTGCCGGTGCGCCGGGGCCGGTGAAGCGCTCCATGTTGCGCGCCAGGCGTTCGGTGTAATTGGGGTTGAGTTGCCACAGCTCGGTCAACTCCGGGCTGAACGAGACCTCGGCGTCGCAGGCGCGCCAGGTCTGCTGACGATCCCAGTGCTGGGCCGAGCCCTGGATATAAAGGCTGTGCTCGGGATTGATGTCGAGGTTCCAGCGCAAGGAGCCGGCGTAGTCCTTGGCGATGACGTCGGAATTGTTCCCGGCGTCGGTAATCCCCGAGAATACCGGGCGGTAGGTATACGGCCGCTGATTGGTCCCGTTCTTGGCATTCAATTGCCAGTCGATGCTCTGTTGCTCGTTGAGCGTCTGGCTGACGGCGAGGTTGAAGCGGTTCAAGCGGCGACTGTCGCGGTAGTCGGCGCCATTGCGGTCCGAGTCGAAGCCGTCGTCTTCTTGGCCAGACAGCGACAGACGCAAATCGCCGCCGTCCCAACCCACGCCCTGGCTGGCGTAAAAGTCGTCGATGCCGCGCTGCCCTCGGGTGATTTTCATCCGCGTGCCGTGGCTGTCTGCCGGGTTGCGCGTGATGATGTTGACCACCGCCATCAGCGCATTGGCGCCATAGCTGACAGTATTGGGTCCGCGGAAAACCTCGATGCGCTCGATGTCTTCCATGGCTACCGGAATGTCACTCCAGTCCACCGTGGACAAGCCTGCGCGGTACACCGAGCGGCCATCGATCAGCACTTGCATGCGCCGTGCTTCAGTCGCATTGGTGCCGTGATAGTTCACCGCCGCCTGGTTGCCACTGATGTTACCGACCATCATCCCCGGCACCAGTCGCAGCAACTCGCTGATATCCCGGGCACCACTGGCGTTGATCAGTTCGCTGTCGATCACCGTCATGCTTCCCGGTACTGCGGCCGGCGACTGCTTGAGTCGCGTAGCGGTCAGCACTTGCGGCAGTGGTTCACTGTCGAGGAACAAGTCGTCGGCCAGCAATGGCGGGCTGAAAATCAGAGCCAGAACCAGCGGCGAGCGAGATGATGGAGAGCCAAACGACACGACACATCCTTGATAGCGAGCAATTGGCGCGCATGTTAACCGAGCGCAATGACTTTTCCAGTCACGTTGTGGGCATTTTCCTCGGTTTTCTTGGTCTTCTGCCTACAAGTGCCGGTAATTGATGCTGGGGCTGGCCGCCACTGGGCCGCTCCGTATAATGCCGACATCGCCACTGCTATGGATTAACGGATTGCATATGACTGAACAGCGCCCAATTGCGGTCCTGGGAGGCGGAAGTTTTGGTACCGCCGTGGCTAATTTGTTGGCCGAGAACGGGCATCAGGTCCTGCTGTGGATGCGTGACCCCGAGCAGGCCGAGGCCATTCGGGTCAATCGCGAGAACCCGCGTTACCTCAAAGGCATCAAGATTCTCCCGGCGGTCGAGGCGGTCACCGACCTGCTGGCCACTCTGGAAGCCTGCGACCTGTGTTTTGTCGCGCTGCCATCGAGCGCGCTGCGGTCGGTACTGGCACCTCACGCTGAACGTTTGAGCGGCAAGTTGCTGGTAAGCCTGACCAAAGGCATCGAGGCCCACACGTTCAAACTGATGAGCGAGATTCTTGACGACATCGCCCCGCAAGCGCGCATCGGTGTTCTGTCCGGGCCGAACCTGGCCCGTGAAATCGCCGAGCACGCGCTGACCGCCACGGTGGTCGCCAGCGAAGACGAAGAGCTGTGCCAGCGGGTTCAGGAAGCGCTGCACGGTCGCACCTTTCGCGTGTACGCCAGCGCCGACCGTTTCGGCGTGGAATTGGGCGGGGCGCTGAAAAACGTCTACGCAATCATCGCCGGCATGGCCGTGGCGCTGGGCATGGGCGAAAACACCAAGAGCATGCTGATCACCCGGGCACTGGCAGAAATGACCCGCTTCGCGGTGAATCAGGGCGCCAACCCGATGACCTTTCTGGGGCTGGCGGGCGTGGGCGATCTGATCGTGACCTGCTCGTCGCCGAAAAGCCGTAACTATCAGGTCGGGTTCGCTCTCGGCCAGGGCTTGAGCCTGGAAGACGCGGTGACGCGCCTGGGTGAAGTTGCCGAAGGGGTGAACACCCTCAAGGTGCTCAAGGCCAAGGCTCAGGAGGTTGGCGTGTATATGCCGCTGGTCGCCGGGCTGCACGCGATTCTGTTCGAAGGGCGCACGCTTGATCAGGTGATTGCGCTGTTGATGCGCGCCGAACCGAAGACCGACGTCGACTTTATTTCCACCAGCGATTTCAAATGAATTTATCGACAGCCGACCGATCTACAGAGTCAGGGAGCGAGACATGAACGATCCGAAAACAGAAGCCAAGTACGAATCCATCCTGCTGCGGGTGTTGTGGATGATCGTCTTCTTGCTGGTCTGGCAAGTGGCGCAATTCATCCTCGGCGCCGTGGTGCTGGTGCAGTTGATCTATCGTTTGATCTATGGCGCCCCGAGCGCCAGCCTGATGAACTTCGGCGACAGCCTGAGCCAGTTCCTGGCGCAGATCGGTCGGTTCGGCAGCTTCCACAGCGACCAGAAACCCTGGCCGTTCGCCGATTGGCCAACGCCGCGTACACCGGAAGGTGAAGCGCCGCACGTCGTGGCACCGGCACCGCACCCGGCCCGAGATGAGGAGCCAAAACTATGAAACTCTGGGTATTGCGTCATGGTGAAGCCGAGCCACACGGCAAGCGTCCTGATTCGGAACGGGCACTGACCGCTCATGGTCGTGAAGAAGTTCTGCGCACTGCCGCCGAGTTGGCCGGCAAGCCGCTGACCGCGATCTATGCCAGCCCTTACCTGCGAGCGCAAGAGACTGCAGAAATTGTGCGTACGGCGCTGAATTTCGCGCCGGAGATTCGCACCGTCGACTGGCTGACCCCCGACAACCGCCCGCAAGCGGTGGCGGAGCAGTTGGTGTCTGTCGATCATGCGCTGCTGGTCAGTCATAACCCGCTGGTGGGCAAGCTGTTGGGTTACTTGCAGCACGGCCATGAGCAAGCCCCGGAAGCGGTGAAAACTGCCGGCCTTGCCGAGCTTGAAGGCGATTTGCCGCTGGCCGGGGCGATGAAGCTCAAAGGCATCAAGCACCCGTAACCGCTTTTGTGGGAGCGTGGCTTGCCCGCGATGGCATCGCTTCAGTCCATCTTATAAACCGCAATGCCTGCATCGCGGACAAGCCCGGCTCCCACAGGACCGGTGTCGTTACTGATTTTTGTGTGAAATAGTCAACCAAGCAACTGCTTGGTTGACTACGCTTGCTCCAGACCAAAAACAAAGGAGCGAGTCGCATGTCTGCTGCTTTTCGTTTGCCGCTGGACGTCTTCTACGAGCGCGAAGCCCGCCATCCCCGCCAGCGCTTTCTGGTCCAGCCTGTGGGCGGCGGACAGGTCGAGACCCTGACCTGGGCGGACGTCGGTCATCAGGCCCGCTGCGCTGCGCACTGGCTACGGGCGCGCGAACTGCCGCAAGGCAGCCACATCGCCCTGATCTCGAAAAACTGCGCCCACTGGATCATTGCCGACCTGGCGATCTGGATGGCCGGCCATGTGTCGGTGCCGCTGTACCCGAACCTCACCGCTGAGTCCGTCGCGCAGGTGCTTGAACACTCCGAAGCGGCGCTGGCGTTTATCGGCAAACTCGATGACTGGCCAGGCATGTCTCGCGGGGTCAGCCCTTATCTGCCGACGATCAGCCTGCCGTTGCATCCGCAGGGCACGTTCGATTTCAGCTGGGCCGACTTGCAAGCGAGTTCACCGATCCAGGACGACCCCCAACCCGCCGCCGACCAATTGGCGACCATCATTTACACCTCCGGCACCACCGGCCTGCCCAAAGGCGTGATGCACAGCTTCGCCAATCTGGGGTTTGCCACCACCCGCGGCACGCAGTTGTTCGGCCTCAATGAATCGGATCGACTGTTGTCCTACTTGCCGCTGTGCCACGTTGCCGAGCGGATGTTCGTCGAGCTGGCGTCGATCTACACCGGGCAAACCGTGTTCTTTGCCGAGAGCCTCGACACGTTCCTCACTGATTTGCAGCGTGCACGGCCGACTGCGCTGTTCGGCGTGCCGCGAATCTGGACAAAATTCCAGATGGGTGTGTACAGCAAGATCCCGGCCAAGCGTCTCGATTTCCTGCTCGGGCTGCCCTTCATCGGCAAACGGGCAGGGCACAAAGTCCTCGCCGGGCTTGGGCTGGATGCCTTGCGCATCGCTTTGTCCGGCGCCGCGCCGGTGCCGCAAACCTTGTTGCTCTGGTACCGCAAGCTCGGGCTGGATGTACTGGAGGTCTATGGTATGACCGAAAGCTGCGGCTATTCGCACATTTGCCTGCCGGGCCAGAACAAACCCGGCTGGATCGGCAAGCCGTGCCCGGAGGTCGAGGTGCGGATCGCTGAGTCCGGCGAGGTCATGGTGCGTAGCGGCGCGACCATGCTCGGGTATTTCAAGGAGCCCGAGAAAACCGCCGACACCATCACCGAGGACGGCTTCCTGCGCACCGGTGACAAGGGCGAGGAAGACGCCGAAGGCAACCTGCGCCTGACCGGACGCCTGAAGGAAATCTTCAAGACCAGCAAAGGCAAATACGTGGCCCCGGCACCGATCGAGAATCGTCTGGCGGTGCATTCGCGGATCGAACAGGTCTGCGTGGTCGGCGATGGTTTGAGCGCGCCGCTGGGCTTGTGCGTGCTCTCGGCGGTCGGGCAGCAGGACGCTGGCGGAACGGCGCGCGCAGGTCTGCATTCAAGTCTGGAAAAACTCCTGGAGGAGGTCAACGGTGCCCTCGACAAACATGAGCGCTTGCGCCGTCTGGTGGTGGTCAAGGACAGTTGGGCGGTGGAAAACGGCTTCCTGACGCCGACCTTGAAGATCAAGCGCAACGTGATCGAAGCAACGTATGGCGCCCGTTTCGAAGAATGGAGCGAGCGCAGCGAAGCGGTGCTGTGGCAGGATTGAGCCACGAATAAAACCAACAAAGGAAAATCTGCGATGAGTCTGTGGCGTACCACTCCCAACATCGAGCAGTTGAACGCAATCCAGAAAAACACCATCGGCGAAGTGCTGGATATTCGCTTCGAAGCCTTCGATGAAGAGTCCCTGACCGCGAGCATGGTCATCGACCACCGCACTCACCAGCCTTACGGCTTGCTGCACGGCGGCGCCTCGGTGGTGCTGGCCGAATCCGTCGGCTCCATGGCCAGCTACCTGTGCATCGATGCCAGCAAATTTTATTGCGTGGGCCTGGAAATCAACGCCAACCATTTGCGTGGTCTGCGCAGTGGACGGGTGACGGCGGTGGCCAAGCCGATTCACATTGGGCGCACGACACATGTCTGGGATATCCGCTTGACCAGCGATGAGGGCAAGGCCAGTTGTGTGTCGCGGTTGACCATGGCGGTTGTGCCGTTGGGGCAAACACCGCCGGCTCGTTGAGATTCAGTGGGGCCGGCGGCGAAGAGATATCGGTGCGCAGCCTCAACCTTTCGGGCGTGTCTGCTGGTAGCTGTATTTCTGCGGTTTCAACCGGACAGAGTGTGGAACCAGTACCTGAGGGCGATAGAGGTCATTCATCAGCCTGTCAGCAGGCACATCGTAGAGGGTGTCTCCGGCATCCTCGGCGTAGTTCAGAACATCAATCATGACGTTGAGCCCCATCCCGCGAATCATGTCCTCGCCCACGAACATTGCCCCATGACGTTGAGTGTCTTCATCCTCGTTGTCCCTCAAAGCGAAGTCTCTTCCGTATGCACGAGCATCTTTTACCCAGGCAGGAGCTCCCTTTGGCCGGCTGGCTGGGAGAATGATATCGAGACTCTGAAGCAGGGAATATTGCGCCTGACCACTGTCCTGCAATGTCGAAAAAGGAGTCCTGTAGCGTTTGTCGCCGAATCGGCTGCTGGGTTTGGCCGGCTCTCTTTGCGCCTCCAGTGAGAAGAAAACAAAGTCGTCGGTTCCCAGTGAGGTCAAGTCGCCCTCAGCTGTATTGTTTTCATTGAAAATCAGCTGACGTTCGACAAGTTGTTTTCTGGAATAGAGTTCAACCACATCGTTTTTGCGAAGATCCTTGTCGGAAAAATGGACGAGGTGGAAGGGGCTTTTACTGAATTCATCGAGAAAAAGTGCCTCGGCGGACTCGAGTTCGATTGATTCACTAAGCCGATCTTCAAGCTGCCTGATGTTTTTCCCTGACTGCTGCTGAAAGGTCGTCAGGCCATCATCTCCCGTATCAAGCTGCCGCCATGCACTCCCTTGGCTCAACATATGATTGAAGGCTTCGATCGCCTGTTGAGGGTTGCGGCCGTCAGGGTCGAAAAGGGTCACGGGATTGCTTCGGACAAACTGATAAAGGTTCAGGCCATCGACGGTCCCCGCCGGGTCGGGATTGAGCCAGCGTTGCCACCAGGGCGAGTAGTACCTGGCACCGTAATAATACAAGCCGGTTGCATCGCGCTCTTTGCCACAGTAGCGAAGGGTTGAATAACCGGCCTCTATCCTGTCGCTCCCGGCCCACCACGCCGTTCCTCCGTACGGATAGTAACGTTCCAGACTGATCAGCTTTGCCTGGTCGTTCAACACCAAAGTGCTGGAGCCCAGATGATCGTTCAGGGAGTAGCGCAGTTGGTTCGTGGCAACGGCTGATGGACCACCTTTTTCCCAGTGGAAAATCTGCACGGTGCAATGCCCGGCAGGCACTGAAATGACGTGCAGGATTTCATCAGGCGACTTGCGGATTTCAAGGCCGGGTAAATATCGCACCTCGTGAGTGCGCGTTAAGGTGCCGGTAGAAGCGATACGGATTTTCCGTTGGCGCAGACCGGCCTCGTCGTAAATGTAAATTTCAGAGTCGTTCGGTGCGTCTTCACGCACCACCTGATCGACCTGTTGCAGACGGTTATTCAGGCTCCAGATCAGATCCTGACCCGGCAGCAGAAGTTTTTTATTGCCGTTGGCATCGAATCCGGCAGCGATTTCACTTTCGGTGGGTAACTCGCCGTCAGCTTTTTGTACCAGGCCCCGATTGCTGTATTTGGAAATACACATGCGCTGCGTCTGGCTGTGGCTGGCAGCGCTGTGAATCAGTTCGGTCAGGTTGCCAGCGCAATCGTACGAGTAGGTCTGGCGGTAGTTCTCCAGTTGTCCGGGGTCGGGGGGTGATTCAAAGACTGGCTGTTGGGGACCCAACTGGCTTCTGATTCGCTGCCAACCATTTGCCTCGATCAGTTGATACAAAGTGTTGTACGTGAAGGTGTTGGTCGGTTCGACCTTCTGGTTGCGAAAGAAACGGGTGCGCAGGGTTGCGTCGCTGATGCTGAGGATATTGCCGACCCGATCGTAGCGGTAGCTCAGGTGCTGAAGCAGTGGTTTGTCAGGAAGACAGGCCTTGAGCTCCAGCAAGCGACCGTCGCGAGGGCAGTAATGGGCTTCACTGATCACACCATTGCCGGCGGTCTGGCGCTCGATGTTGCCAAAAGCGTTGTAGTGAATGGCGCTCAGCAGTGGTGTTTCTTGCGTTTGCGCGGCGAGTTGCAGGCTTGTCTCGCTGAGTTGACCGGCAACATTCAGGCGTGAGAACCGGACGTTGCCTTGCGCATCTTCCTGGCTGATTGCGAATGCCATGGCATTGTATTTATTTCGGGTTGTCGCGCCGGTGCCGGCTTCGTGCAGCAGGTCTCGCGCGGCTTCGTCAGCGGGCCAGTCCGGCTCGTCCAGTTCTTCGAGAAAATGTCGGGTCTGCTCGATGACTCCGCCAATCAGCGCGAAGACGCTGAAGTGCACCGTGCCGGCACTGTCATCATGACGGATCAGCCGACCACATTGATTGCGCAGCGCAAATGCGCGGCTTGCAACACCATAGGCATAACAGGCACTGGTTCTTGCGAGTTTGCCTGACGCCCGCTCGACAGTTTTGACGGGGCGCAGCAACAAGTCGTAGTGGGTCTGGACCTGAGTGAACAGACTGTCCCAACTCACGAGTTTTTGACCGGCCACACCGAACAACACCAACCGGATTCCCGCGTCCACACTATCGCTGCTAAGGGGATTGCCGGTGAGACTGAAGACCGTCTTCAGGTTGGGTCGGGCATCCGGTTCTGTCTCCAGCAGCTTGAACAGACGAGGGTCCCAACTCACCGTAGGGTGGCCAACGGCATTGTAGAGTTGGCGGTTAACCCGAGGCTCTGGCGTCTTGCCAGGCGCGTCACGGCAGTAAGACACGTTGGCAACGTTGAGCCCTCGCGGGTCCTTTACGGTGACTGTCGGTGTTTGCGCGTGCATGACTGCAGAACTCCCTGAAGAGCGCCGGAACAGGTGCAGTTACTCTCGGTTGCTCCTGGGGTGTCAACTGTCAGAAATAACAGGTAGGTACGATGACCCGGAGAATGCTCCGGTTGTTTTTCATGGCTGAAACGAGGCTGTCATCATTCCTGGCACTTACGGTCATTGCGGTTCGCGACTGGCTTACAGACAATCAACGCCTGTTCTCGCTCATGGATTTGCCGGTATGTCGCAGCAGATATTTTTCGCCCACGCCAATGGTTTTCCTTCGGGTACCTACGGCAAGTTGTTCGCGGCGCTGGCGCCTGAATATCAGGTGACGCATCTGGAACAGCATGCCCACGATCCGCGTTTCCCGGCGGACGACAACTGGCAGAACCTGGTGGACGAACTGATCCATCATCTGAAGCAGCAACCCGAGCCGATCTGGGGCGTGGGCCATTCCTTCGGTGGCGTGTTGCACTTGCACGCGGCGCTGCGTTGCCCTGAACTCTATCGCGGTGTGGTTATGCTCGATTCGCCGGTGCTGACCCGGGCCGATCAGTGGGTCATCCGCGCCGCCAAGCGTTTTGGCTTCATCGATAAGTTGACGCCTGCTGGCCGTACGCTGGGGCGTCGAGAAGAGTTCGCTGACATCGAAAGCGCCCGAAGCTATTTCGCCGGCAAAACCCTGTTTCGCGGCTTCGATCCGGAATGCTTCGATGCTTATCTGCAACACGGCTTGCACAAGGTTGGCGACAAGCTGCGCCTGCGGTTCGACCCGGCCACGGAAATCAGCATCTATCGTGGCGTGCCGCACACCAGCCCCGGCCGCGCACGTCAGCTGAAGGTGCCGCTGGCGGTGGTTCGCGGGCACAAGAGCCGCGTGGTGATGCGCCATCACGCCAATTTCGTCGGGCGCATGCCGTTGGGCGAGTCCCTGACCATGCCCGGTGGCCATATGTTTCCCCTCGAGCGTCCGCAAGACACCGCCACACTGCTGAAAGACCTCTTCAGTCGCTGGGAAGGTCGCCGCCAACAGGATTGCGCATGAGCAGCGTCGTCGAAGAAGTCCGCCTGAGCCTGCCGCATATCGAACTGGCAGCACACCTGTTCGGCCCCGAAGACGGCTTGCCGGTGATCGCTTTGCACGGCTGGCTGGACAACGCCAACAGCTTTGCCCGACTGGCGCCGAAGCTCAAAGGCTTGCGCATTATTGCGCTGGACATGGCCGGTCACGGTCATTCCGGGCATCGTCCGAGCGGTGCCGGTTACGCGTTGTGGGACTACGCCCATGACGTGCTGCAAGTCGCCGAACAACTGGGGTGGAAGCGCTTCGCGCTGCTGGGGCATTCCATGGGTGCGATTGTTTCGCTGGTGCTGGCCGGTTCGTTGCCGGAGCGGGTGACCCATCTGGCGTTGATCGACGGCATCATTCCTCCTACCGACAAAGGCGAAAATGCTGCCGAAAGAATGGGCATGGCCCTGCAAGCGCAGCTGGATTTGCGCGAGAAACGCAAACCGGTCTACAACACGCTCGACCGCGCCATCGAAGCACGCATGAAAGGGCTGGTGGCGGTCAGTCGTGAAGCCGCCGAACTGCTGGCCCAGCGTGGACTGATGCCGGTGCCGGGCGGTTACACCTGGCGCACCGACAACCGCCTCACACTGCCATCGCCGCTGCGACTGACAACCGAACAGGCAATGGCTTTCGTCCAGCGGGTCAGTTGTCCTGCCAAACTGGTGGTCGCTGCCGACGGCATGCTCGCCAAACATCCCGAGTTGCTGGAGCGTCTACCCTTTAGCCGTGAACAGCTGCCCGGCGGCCATCATTTGCACCTGAATGACGAACCCGGCGCCGACCTTGTCGCAGACTGTTTCAATCGGTTTTTCGCCGTTCCTTGACTTGCGCCGGGCAACTGTCGAGGCTGGGCGGGTTGAAATGGGAGACAACCATGATAGATCTCTACACCGCTGCGACCCCGAATGGCCACAAGGTCTCTATCGTGCTCGAGGAACTCGGCCTGCCCTACACGGTGCACGCCTTGAGTTTCGACAAAAAGGAACAGAAGTCCGCGGACTTCCTCAAGATCAATCCCAATGGCCGGATTCCGGCGATTGTCGACCGCGCCAACGGCGATTTTGCCGTGTTCGAATCCGGCGCCATCCTGATTTACCTCGCGGAGCTGAGCGGCAAATTGCTGCCCAAGGACCCCAAGGGGCGCTCGGTGGTATTGCAATGGCTGATGTTCCAGATGGGTGGAATCGGCCCGATGCAGGGTCAGGCGAACGTGTTTTTCCGCTACTTCCCGGAAAAACTCCAGGGCGCCATCGACCGTTACCAGCATGAAACCCGTCGCCTCTACGAAGTGCTCGACACCCGTCTGCAAGACGTAGAGTTTCTGGCGGGTGAGTACAGCATTGCCGACATCGCGACCTTCCCTTGGGTGCGTGGTTACGAGTGGTCGGGCGTTTCGGTGGACGGCTTGCCGGCCTTGCAACGCTGGATGGCAACCATGGAGGCGCGTCCGGCGGTGCAGCGTGGTTTGCTGGTGCCCGAACGCATCGATGACGCCAGCGTCGTCAAGGGTGCCCAGGCCATGCTGATCCGATGAGCCTGACCATGCGTTCACTCAGCCTGCTGGCATTGTGTTGTTCCAGTCCCCTGTTGTTTGCCGCCGATGTCCCGGGTAGCCAGGACCTGCCGATCGTGCCGCGTATTACCGATGCGCAGATCGTCGACTATCGCCCGACGGTAGAGCTTGAGCGGATCTACCCGATGGGTTCGATTCGCAAGATCAGCGGCCAATTGCGTTTCGACGGTCAGGTCAGCGCGCGAGGGCAAACCACCTCGGCGACCTACGAACTGCCGCCTGAACATTCCTCTAACGATGCCTTTACCGCTGCTCGTGAAGCCCTGCAGAAGCAGGACGCCGAGCTGCTGTTCTGGTGCCAGGCGCGTGATTGCGGTGAAAGCAGCCTGTGGGCCAATGAAGTCTTCAGCAACGCCAAGCTCTATGGCGCTGATGATCAGCAGGCGTATCTGCTGCTGCGTCTGGCGGCGCCACAGGACAACACACTGGTTGCGCTTTACAGCATCACCCGCGGCAATCGCAAAGCCTATCTGCATGTCGAACAGTTCGACGCCGCTGCGCCGCTGGGCGATTTGCTGCCGACTTCTGCAACCTTGCTTAGAGAACTCAAAAGCACCGGTGAACTCGATTTCCCCAAACTGACCGGAGATCCTGACGATACCTGGCTGCGCCTGATCTCCCGCGGGTTGAATCTGGACACCACGTTGCGGATCAGTGTTTCCGGGCCGAAAGCCGAAGTCTGGCGTCAGGCACTGATCGGGCAGGGCGTGCGTACCGCCCGGATGGAAGCCGGCAGTGTCGAAGGCTCTGGTTTGCACATCGAACTGTTGCGATAAGCTTCACCTGGCGAGCGCGCTTGCGCGTTCGCCTACTCTTTTGCGAACTGACTTTTTCGAGATTCAAATGATCAATAATGATCGGCTGTTGGTGCAGGTCCTGCTCCTGGTGCTGTTTGGCGCGAGCTTCTGGGTGATGGCGCCGTTCTGGTCGGCGCTGTTCTGGGGCGCGGTGCTGGCGTTTGCCAGTTGGCCGCTGATGCGTTTGCTGACTCATTGGCTCAATGGTCGCGAGTCTCTGGCGGCGGCATTGCTGACGTTGGGGTGGATGTTAGTGGTGGCGGTGCCGTTGGTTTGGCTTGGGTTCAACCTGGCGGACCATGTGCGCGATGCGACGGCGTTCATCAAGGATGTGCAGGTCGATGGCCTGCCTGAGGCGCCTGTCTGGCTGGGCAGTGTTCCGTTGGTCGGCGAACGGCTGGTGGGGATCTGGAACAGCATCGATCAGCAGGGCGCGGCGATGATGGTGGCGGTCAAACCTTATCTGGGGCAGGTCGGCAACTGGTTGCTGGCGCGCAGTGCACAGATTGGCGGCGGGATTCTCGAGCTGACGCTGAGTATCGTCTTCGTGTTCTTTTTCTACCGTGACGGGCCGCGTTTGGCGGGGTTTGTTCACGGGTTGCTGGAGCGGCTGATTGGTGACCGCGCCGGGTATTACATTGAGCTGGTGGCCGGTACGGTGCAGCGGGTGGTGAACGGTGTCATCGGGACGGCGGCGGCGCAGGCGGTACTGGCGTTGATCGGGTTCTTGATTGCAGGGGTTCCCGGGGCGCTGGTGCTCGGTATTGTGACCTTCCTGCTGAGTCTGATTCCGATGGGGCCGCCATTGGTGTGGATTCCCGCCACAGCCTGGCTGGCCTGGAAGGGTGAGTATGGGATGGCGGTGTTTCTCGGGTGTTGGGGGACGTTCATCATTAGTGGGGTCGACAACGTGCTTAAGCCTTACCTGATCAGTCGGGGTGGGAATTTGCCGTTGGTGATTGTGCTGCTTGGGGTGTTTGGTGGGTTGATTGCCTTTGGGTTTATCGGTCTGTTCATTGGCCCGACGTTGTTGGCCGTGGCCTACAGCTTGCTGACCGACTGGAGCAAGAGCCAGTCGCGGGTTGAAGATCGCCGCCCCTGATCCGCCGCCAGGGACGCTCCGCGTTCCACTTCGGGATGTGACGCAGAGCGTCACGGGATGCATTCCCACGCAGAGTGTGGGAACGATCAAGCCTGTGAAGGTTTATGCAGGCCGATGATCCGGTCGGTGGGTTCGCAGCGGGCGGTGAGCATCAGAATCGGGATGTCCGACTCGGCGCACAGCCAGCGGCACAGCGACAAACCATCTTCGCCGGGCAGCATCAGGTCGAGCACCACCACGTCGAAATGCTCCCCTTGCAGCGCCAGGCGCATCGCGGTGCCGTCGGTGACGCCGCTGGCGTGAATGTTGAACCGGGCCAGGTAGTCGATCATCAGTTCACGGATCGGGACGTCATCGTCGACGATCAGGGCGCGAATGTTCCAGCGTTTGTCGTCGGTCGGCGCTTTTTGATCGTCGTTGATGGGGGGCTGTGCATGCGTGCGTTCATCTGCCAGGTAGGCTGCCAACCACAAAGATAGGCCGCGAGGTTGTGGCTTCAGCATAGGCGTCCAGCCATTAGGCGGAAGTGCTGTAAGGACGTGTTGCGGCTGGCGAGGGTAGCGGGCAAGGGTGTTGTAGACGTGTCGGCTGTGTATCGAGCTCGACACAATTGCTCAAAAGGTTAGTCTTGGCTGAGCCGCTTCGACGATTTACCGATCATCGGGTCCCGCAGCGGCGCCGGTTCCGCTACAATGCGCGCCGATTTCGACCTGCCTGAGAGCCCACTCATGTCCGCCTGCCAGACTCCTATCATCGTCGCCCTGGATTTCCCCACCCGTGACGCCGCACTGAAGCTGGCCGATCAGTTGGACCCAAAGCTGTGCCGGGTCAAAGTCGGCAAAGAACTGTTCACCAGTTGCGCTTCGGAAATCGTCGGTACCCTGCGTGACAAGGGTTTCGAAGTATTCCTGGACCTCAAGTTCCACGACATCCCGAACACCACCGCCATGGCCGTCAAGGCTGCTGCGGAAATGGGCGTGTGGATGGTCAACGTGCACTGCTCCGGTGGCCTGCGCATGATGGCCGCGTGCCGCGAAGTGCTCGACCAGCGTACCGGCCCGAAACCGCTGCTGATCGGCGTGACCGTGCTGACCAGCATGGAGCGTGAAGATCTGGTGGGTATCGGCCTGGATATTGAGCCGCAAGAGCAAGTGTTGCGTCTGGCTGCACTGGCGGAAAAAGCCGGGATGGACGGTCTGGTGTGCTCGGCCCTGGAAGCCCAGGCCCTGAAAGCGGCTCACCCGTCGCTGCAACTGGTGACCCCGGGGATTCGTCCGGCCGGCAGCGCACAGGACGATCAGCGCCGTATTCTGACCCCGCGTCAGGCGCTGGATGCAGGTTCCGATTATCTGGTGATTGGCCGTCCGATCAGCCTGGCGGCGGATCCTGCCAAGGCGTTGGCCGATGTAGTCGCCGAAATTGCCTAAACACCGCTAAACCTGTGGGAGCGGGCAAGCCCGCTCCCACAGGGTTTTGATTTAGTCAGTTACAGCGTTAAACCTTCAACACCAACTTCCCGAAATTCTCGCCGCTGAACAGCTTCATCAGCGTCTCCGGGAACGTCTCCAGACCTTCCGCAATGTCTTCCTTGCTCTTGAGTTGCCCCTTGGCCATCCAGCCGGCCATCTCCTGCCCGGCAGCGGCGAACTGCGCGGCATAGTCCATCACCACAAAGCCTTCCATCCGCGCACGGTTGACCAGCAACGACAAATAGTTGGCCGGGCCTTTGACCGCTTCCTTGTTGTTGTACTGGCTGATAGCGCCGCAAATTACCACGCGTGCCTTCATGTTCAGACGGCTCAACACCGCGTCGAGAATATCGCCGCCGACGTTATCGAAGTACACGTCGACCCCCTTTGGGCATTCGCGCTTGAGGCCGGCATGGACGTCTTCGTTTTTGTAATCGATAGCGCCATCAAAACCCAGTACGTCGATCAGGAACTGGCACTTGTCTGCGCCACCGGCAATCCCGACCACGCGGCAACCTTTGATTTTGGCAATTTGCCCGGCAATGCTGCCCACCGCACCGGCAGCGCCCGACAGCACCACGGTGTCACCGGCCTTGGGAGCGCCGACGTCGAGCAGGGCGAAGTAGGCGGTCATCCCGGTCATGCCCAGTGCGGACAAGTAGCGCGGCAGCGGCGCCAGTTTCGGATCGACTTTATAGAAGCCTCGTGGCTCGCCGAGGAAGTAATCCTGCACACCCAGGGCACCGTTCACGTAATCCCCAACTGCAAACCCCGGATTGTTTGAGGCAACGACTTTGCCTACACCCAATGCTCGCATGACTTCGCCGATTCCCACCGGCGGGATGTAGGACTTGCCCTCGTTCATCCAGCCACGCATGGCCGGGTCCAGGGACAGGTATTCGTTTTTGACCAGGATCTGACCCGCAGCCGGCTCGCCGACCGGTACTTCCTGATAGGTGAAGGTCTCGCGGGTCGCCGCGCCCACCGGTCGTTTGGCAAGCAGGAACTGGCGATTGGTCTGGGTAGTCATGACAGGCACTCAAGATGAATGAAGCCTTGTTGATAGACCTTCATCATCGAAGCCGCAAGTTTGGCTGATGCGGCGAATGCACATCGATCCAGTGCAGTGATAATCAGGCCGGCGATTCTATCACTGCGACTCATGGGCGCCCAACCGGCCCTTTGATAGTGCTGCCGCGCTGGTTATGCCTGTGGCTAGACTGGGAACACGCAATTCCCCCGCATTCTTCTCTTCGAGGACATAACAATGAGCATGACGTTTTCCGGCCAGGTCGCCGTAGTAACGGGTGGCGCCAATGGTATTGGCCGCGCGACCGCCCAGGCATTCGCCGCGGAAGGGTTGAAAGTGGTGGTGGCTGACATGGACACGGCCGGTGGCGAAGGCACGGTAGCGCTGATTCGTACGGCGGGCGGCGAAGCAACCTTCGTGCGCTGCAATGTCACCCTGGAAGGCGATGTAAAAAATCTGATGGACGAAGTGGTGAATACCTACGGTCGTCTCGACTACGCCTTCAACAACGCCGGCATCGAGATCGAGAAAGGCAAACTGGCTGAAGGCACGCTCGATGAGTTCGACGCGATCATGGGCGTCAACGTCAAAGGCGTCTGGCTGTGCATGAAGTACCAGTTGCCATTGTTGCTGGCCCAAGGTGGCGGCGCGATCGTCAACACCGCTTCGGTCGCCGGCCTTGGTGCTGCGCCGAAGATGAGTATCTACGCGGCGTCGAAACACGCGGTGATCGGCCTGACCAAATCGGCGGCCATCGAATACGCCAAGAAAAAGATCCGCGTGAATGCGGTGTGCCCGGCGGTGATCGATACCGACATGTTCCGCCGTGCCTATGAAGCCGACCCGAAAAAAGGTGAGTTCGCCAATGCCATGCACCCGGTGGGTCGCATCGGCAAGGTCGAGGAAATCGCCAGCGCGGTGCTATATCTGTGCAGCGACGGTGCTGCGTTCACTACCGGACACTCATTGGCAGTGGATGGTGGTGTTACGGCGTTCTGAAACCAGACGCTGATACGTAGGAAACACGGAACCTGTGGGAGCGGGCTTGCCCGCGATTGCGGTGTGTCAGACAGCATTAATGTCAACTGACACTCCATCATCGCGAGCAAGCTCGCTCACAGGTTTTTCGTTTGCCTCCAGATAGTTTCAATTGAGCAGCCTTGCTGTTTTTTCATGGTTCCGTGAAAACACCAACAATGTGTTTCAAATGGTTAGAACCGAGGGTTTTGGCGGCGTTGTCGCACATCCCGTCGACCGCTCCTGTGATTAACTGTTTCCCGCAAAACGAACAGGAGTTTGCTTGCTCATGGAATTGAGAATCGATCGACAGGCATTGGTGCCGGTCGTACAGCAAATCGTCGACGCACTAGCCGGCTGGCTCCATCGGAGCGAGGCGCCACCGGGCACGCGTTTGCCTTCCGTGCGGCAAATCGCGCGAATCAATTTACTCAGTCAGTCCAGTGTCGTGGAAGCCTGTGAGCGTCTGGTGGCTCAGGGGGTCCTGGCGTCACGTCATGGCGCGGGTTTCTGTGTTGCCGCCCCTGCGCAGTTCGAGCAGGGGCAATGGGATGGCTCGTGGTTTGAGGGCGCAGAAGTCAAGCAGAACGGCACCTTGAACGAGCTGAAGCTGGGCTGTGGCGGATTACCCGAAAGCTGGTGCGAGACTGACGACCTGAGCTACGCGGTCCGTCAGGTTTGCCGCACCGACATGGCCGGCCTGTTCAACTACAGCACGCCATTGGGACTGCCAGCCTTGCGCCAGCAGATCCTCAAACGCCTGAAACAACTGGATATCGCGGTGGAAGAAAATCGCATCCTGACAACGGCGGGTGCCAGTCAGGGGCTTGACCTGATCGTACGCACCTTGTTCAAGCCGGGTGATTGCGTGGTGGTGGAGAATCCAGGTTATTCCTTGTTGTTCGATCTTCTCAGGCTGCACGGTGTCAGCATGCTCGAGGTACCGCGAACCCCGCGCGGGCCAGACATCGAAGCACTTGAGGCGCTGATGCTCAAGTACCGTCCGCGCGGGTTATTCATCAACAGCTTCTATCACAACCCGACTGGCAGCAACCTGGCGCCGTTGGTGGCGCAACGGGTTCTACAACTGGCCAAGACCCATGGCGTGCGGGTCATCGAAGACGACGTTTATGCGGATCTGCACTGCGGCCCCGGTACACGGCTTGCGGCTCTGGATGACAACGTGATCTACGTTGGCAGTTACTCCAAAACCCTCAGCAGTTCATTGCGGGTCGGCTTTGTAGTGGCCGGCGCCGATGTTGTTTCGCGACTGGCCGAGGTCAAGATGATCAGCAGCATGGGCGCTTCACGGTTTTGCGAATCGGTGCTGGCAAGCCTGCTGGCCAGCGGTGCCTATCGCAAGTTGGTGCAGCGTCAGCGCCAACGTTTGAGCAGTGACAGGGAGGCAGCATTGCAAGTGCTTGAAGACGCCGAGTGGGAGGTTTTCGGCAAGCCCGTCGGGGGGCTGTTTATCTGGGCGCGATCACGGATGTCCGACTACGCTCAGGTGCGCACACAGGCCCGGCGCTTTGGTGTATTGCTGTCTTCTGCGAGTGCTTTCAGCCCCACCGGTGAGGCCAGTGACTGGCAGCGTATCAATGTGGCTTATGCCTGTGATCCGCGAGCCCGGGCATTTTTTCAGGCTACCGCTCTGGATCGACCTAAAGCGTTCTGAAAACGACGTGGGCGTAGCTTTTTGCCATTATTCCGACGCCAGAGACTTGTGTTGGTACAGGCCCGTTGCGAATCTGCGTCAACAGACTATGTCAGGGGACTAAGTGCAATGATTTCGGCCGTGCAAGGACGTTTTGCCAACCTCGGTATGGCGAAAAAACTGGGGGTGGGGTTTGTACTGGTGCTGTTGTTGACCGCCTTGGTGGCGGCCATCGGCGTATGGTCCCTGCAAACCATCAGCCAGCGTTTCGAAGGGCTCAAGCAAATGTCGTCGCTCAACAGCGGTTTGCTCAAGGTGCGACTGCTCGAACAGGAATACGCCTTGCACGGCACCCCGAAAACCGCCGATGCCCTGCGCGAAGGTGTTGTCGGCCTGATCGCTCTGGCCAACGAACTCAAAGCGCAGACAGCGGCCAACGTGCCGGTGATGAATGACGTCGAGCAGTCCCTGGGAGCTTATCGCAAGGCCTTTGACGAGTTCGTCTCCCTCAGCCAGGCCAAGGACCTGGCACTGGAAATGGCCAGTTGGTCGGTGTCCAGTGTCGCCAATAACCTCGACGTGCTGCAGGCCGGGCTGGCCGATGACGGCGCTTATGCGCTGAAGGAATCCGAGGGCAAGGACGGTGCGCAGTTCATAGAACAAGCCAGTCAGGTCAGCCAGGTGTCGCGGCTGATGCTGCAGGCGATGAACGAAGCCCGTGTGCGCCTGAACCAGAGCCGCAAGGGCGACGACGGCGCAGGGCAGGGCAAGATCGAGCAGGCCGACCAGGCGCTGACCCAGGCCCAGCAGCTGAAAACCACGGTCAAGGATGAGGGTTACCAGACTGTCCTCAATGAAGTGGTCGGGCACATTGGCGGTTTCAGCGAAAAACTCGCCGAGTACACCGGCCTGCTGGCGCAGGAAAAGACCGTCTATGAGCAACTGCATCAACGCGCCGGACAGGTGGTGGAGCGGGTGGATCAGGCCTATGTCGCCGAAGACCAATCGATGCAGACGGAGCTGAAAAAGAACTCGCTGCTGATCATCGGCTCCTCGGCACTGGCGTTGCTGGTCGGGCTGATTGCTGCATGGGTCATTACCCGATTGATCGTGACACCGCTGCGCAGTGTGATCCGTGTTGCTCAACAGATCGCCGCTGGCGATTTGAGTGCGACGGTTGAAGTGACCCGCCGGGACGAGATCGGCCAGTTGATGCAGGCCATGCAACAGATGGGGGCGGGGCTCAGCAGTATTGTCAGCGGTTTGCAGGCGGGCATCGAGCAACTGGCCAGTTCAGCGCAATCGCTGTCGGCGGTGACCGAGCAGACCAATCTTGAAGTCAGCAGCCAGAAGGAAGAAACCGAGCAGGTCGCCACGGCGATGAATCAGATGACGGCCACCGTGCACGACGTTGCGCGTAATGCGGAGGAGGCCGCCCAGGCGGCGCAGACGGCCGATGGCAAGGTTGAAAGTGGGCAGCAGGTGGTGCGTCAGAGTATGGCGCGAATCGAGCAATTGGCGGATTCGGCCACTTCGGCCAGTTCGAGCATCGAAAGCTTGAGTGCGGAGATCCAGAACATTGGCACGGTGCTCAGCGTCATCAAGAGCGTGGCCGAGCAGACCAACCTGTTGGCCCTCAATGCGGCCATTGAAGCGGCGCGGGCTGGTGAGCAGGGCAGGGGCTTTGCGGTGGTGGCCGATGAAGTGCGGGCACTGGCCAGGCGGACCCAGCAATCGACCGAGGAGATTGAGCGACTGGTCAGTGCCTTGCGCTCGGCGGCGCAGTCTTCAGTTGAGCAGATTCAGAACAGTGGCGAGTTGGTGAAGCTGGCGGTGAGTGATGCGTTGCAGACCGAGAGTGCGTTGGGGAGCATTGCGGCGGCGGTGTCATTGATTCAGCAGATGAATCAGCAGATTGCGGCGGCTGCCGAGGAGCAGAGTTCGGTGGCTGAGGAGATTAATCGCAGTGTGACGAGCATTCGCGCCAGTGCGGATCAGTCTTCGTTGGCGATGCAGGGGAATGCGGCTTCCAGTATTGAGCTGGCGCAGTTGGGGGTTGAGTTGAAAGGGATGGTGGGGCACTTCCGGCTCTGATGCTTGCTGGGTGTATGGCGATTGGATGTGGGAGCTGGCTTGCCTGCGATGGCGGCCTGACAGCCAACCAATCTCTCTGGGAAGTACTCGCCATTAAACTCAACGCAAAAAAAAGCCACCTGTCTCGGTGGCTTTTCTGCTTTCTCTGATCAGTCGTAGATCGCTTTTTTCTTCCAGTCTGCATCTGCCTCGACGTCTTTGAGGCCTTCGGTCAACTGGTTCACTTCGCCTTCAACCGGGGCGATGTTGTCCATGACTTGTGCGTTGGCGCGCGCCAGGAGTTTTTCCAGGTATTCCAGCTGTTCGGCGTAAACCTGCGGTTCCTGCTGTTTGCGCAGGTATTGCACGCCGCGTTCGAATGCCAGGCGGGCCTGGCCTGGCTGATTCTGTTGCAGGGCGTGCTGGCCAAGGTTGTTGAAGAATTCGATGTGCAGCAGGACCAGGATGTGGCGAACTTCGCGTATCCAGCGTTTGGCTTCGTTGGTCGGCAAGAAGCCGTCCTGTGCGGCGCGAGTGATTTGGCCGTGCAGGGCTTCGAGCAGGAAGCGCACGTCCTTGGCTTTGGCTTCGGTCTGGATCGGTGCTGGCGGGTTGTTGACCGGAATCGATTCGCCTTGGGCAACCAAGGCGCTCAGTTCGCTGATCCGTGCCTTGAGGTTGGCGCTGGTTTTTTCCAGATTGAGCAGGCGTTGGCAGACGTTCAGTTCCAGGCGGGTCAACAGCAGCTTGAGCGCCGGTGTCATCAACTGGCCGGGGAAGGTCTCGGTGATTTCGCCGCAGCGACGCAGGCGATCGTTGAGCTCAACCTTGGCGCGGGCCTTTTCCAGCTTATTGTTTTCCACCACATGGTTCATGTAGCCAATGGCGATCAATAGTGCGATCCCGGCTACGACTAGCAGGGTGATCATGAGTGGTGTCACCGGTAAGACCTCTTTATAGGGTTCGCGTTGCGAGTGTAGTGGCTTGGCATTGGGGCGCATAGCGCCGCTCGGCGAGTTGAATCGGCAACTGCACTGCTTGTATCGGCCGCGTTCCTGCTTATATAAGTGATGGCGTGCGAGGTGCACATTGCCATCATCTGTCGCGTGGGAGGACTATAGCGCCTTGGCGAGTGTCAGAATATAGGCGTCAACCGCTGGGTGACGGAAAACCCGGATTAGTGTTGCAAAGCAGGTCGAAGTCATTGATTTAAATAAATTTATATCTGGGGGTTGACGCCCCCTCAATCCATCCATAGAATGCGCGCCACTTACAGCGTAAAGCACACAGCGAAACGCGGTAGGAAGTGAATGTTGTACGTGTGTCCCCTTCGTCTAGTGGCCTAGGACACCGCCCTTTCACGGCGGTAACAGGGGTTCGAGTCCCCTAGGGGACGCCAATGCGGGAATAGCTCAGTTGGTAGAGCACGACCTTGCCAAGGTCGGGGTCGCGAGTTCGAGTCTCGTTTCCCGCTCCAATTTTAAACAGCTTTGCTTTCGGGCAGGGCTGAGTGAAACCAGAACCGATATCTTCGGATACGGATTTGGGCACTGGAATACACACCATGTATTTCAGTTAGCGTGTCCCCTTCGTCTAGTGGCCTAGGACACCGCCCTTTCACGGCGGTAACAGGGGTTCGAGTCCCCTAGGGGACGCCATTTGCGGGAATAGCTCAGTTGGTAGAGCACGACCTTGCCAAGGTCGGGGTCGCGAGTTCGAGTCTCGTTTCCCGCTCCATATTTAACAAAAACGCCGCTCAGCAATGAGCGGCGTTTTTGTTTGTGTGGGAGCGGGCTTGCTCGCGAAAGCGGTGTATCAGTCAACAAATGAATCAACTGATAGAACGCCTTCGCGAGCAAGCCCGCTCCCACATTTTGTATAGCCTCTCGACTTCACGACGGTATTAGCGCAATGGACCCGCCAGCACAGCGGGTCCGAAAGTGCATCAGAGCTTCGGCATCTGCCCGATGCGTCCCATCATTTCGGTCACGATCTGCAAGTCCAGCAGAAACTGGTCGACAGTCTTGAACTCGTTGTCGGTATGGCCGGTGTACTTGACCTCAGGCCTGGCCAGGCCGAACTGCACGCCATTGGGCAGCTCATGGACCGAAGTGGCGCCAGCGGAGGAACCGAACTTGTGTTCCATGCCCAGGTTTTCAGTGGACACCGCCAGCAGGGCCTTGACCCATTCACCCTCAGGGTTGCGGTACATCGGCTCGGCGATTGAGTAGTCGAAG
Organism: Pseudomonas sp. ANT_H12B; assembly: GCF_008369325.1. GTDB lineage: Bacteria > Pseudomonadota > Gammaproteobacteria > Pseudomonadales > Pseudomonadaceae > Aquipseudomonas. The sequence goes on from NZ_VOBI01000005.1 coordinate 296,278, forward strand.
GTCGCCACAACGTGAGTCTTCTTGCTCCAGGCGCTAATCTTTTCAGCAATTTTTGCCTTGAGCGCTTCCGGGGACTCACCCTTCGGCACCCGCAGGTTGACCGCGAGCTTGAAGACTTTGTCATCCATCGCGACATAGGTCAGGGAAGTGGTCAGCGGGCCCATGAACTCATCGGAAAAGCCGACCCCCAATTTGCCACCCAGGTAATCCAGCCCCCAGTTGTCAGAAGCGTAACGGGCGGCGTCGGTAATGTGGTTGTGCTTGAGCGCAACTTTTCCGTCGAGGCCGTTGATAAAGTCCAGCATCCTGGCCACCGGGTTGACGCCTGACTCGGGCTCGGAGGAGTGGGCGGAAACGCCGGTGACCGTCAACTTGACGTCCTTGCCGACGACCTTGGCGCTCACCTCGAAATTGCCACCGTTGCGCTTGGCATAATCAGCACCGGCCTTCTGCAGGCTGGCGGCTAGTTCAGCAGGTTTCTCACTCAGCAGGGTGGCGACCGATGTCGATGGAATCTGGTTGGTGGCCATGCCACCCGTCATCGAGACGATTTCAGCGCCCTTGCCATCAGCCTTGCGCTTGGCAAAGTTCGCCATGACGGTGCCATAGCCTTTCTCGGCGATCACCACCGGGTAGCCGCCATCCAGCGCCAGGTTGTAGTTGGGTGTCGGGTTGTGTTCGAAGTAATAGGGGATGGCGTCGCCAGTGGTTTCCTCGGTGGTGTCTACCAACAGTTTGAAATTCCTGGCCAGCGGCAGTTTTTCTTCCTTGATGATCTTCATGGCATACATCGCCACCACAATGCCGTTCTTGTCGTCTTCGGTGCCCCGGCCATACATGCGATCGCCGATCAGGGTGACCTTGAACGGATCGAGTCGGGTGCCGTCTTTCAGAACCCAGTTCTCCGGCGTCACCGGCACCACATCGGCATGCGCGTGAATGCCCACGACTTCATCACCACTGCCTTCCAGGGAGATTTCATAGACGCGGTTGTCGATGTTGCGAAAGTTCAGGTTGAAGGCCTCGGCCAGACCCTTGATCTTGTCGGCGATCTTGATGAATTCAGGATTGTCGTGCTGGGCAACACCTTCCACTTGGAAGGTCGGGATGGCCACCAGCTCGCGCAGGGTCTCGGTGGCAGCTTTGCCGTATTTCACCCGAGCGTAGAGGCCCAGCAGGCGATGGATCTCGTTTTGCTGTTCAGCGGTAAGGGTCTTATTGCCCTGGAAGGCGCTGATGGCCGGGCCGAGGTCGTTGGTTTTACCAAGGTCGCTCTTGGCCAGGCTTCCCAGGAACTGCCTGAAATCCGTGACCGATGCGTCACTGAAAGTCTTGAGAATAGTGGCGCTCTGTTGCGGGGTGATGTTGGCTTGCGCAGGCAGGGTGACCGACGAAAGGCTTGCCAGTATCAGGGTTGACGCGGCCAGATGCTTGAGTGAGAAATCCATTGCTGAGGGCATTCCTTTGCAGGCAGTTTGTGGGAAGTGTCTGATCGATAAGTCAGAAACGTTTCAAAGCTAACACCATGAGGGAGCTGTAGGGGAGTCCCTGAAGCGGGATCTGTCGCACACAAAGGCAAAAGCGACGCAGAAACGAAAAAGGCCCGCCGGTCAGGCTGCGCGGTTCTTTTGCATGGGCGCAGGTTTTACATCGACAGAATCAGGCGCCCGGCGAACAGAATGAGAATCACCCCCATGGTGCGTTCGAACCAGTGCCCCATGCGCATAAATAGCAGTCTTACCCGGGCACTGGAAAAGAACAGCGCGACGATCACAAACCAAAGCGCATTCACAAAACACATCCAGACCCCGTAAAGCGCCTGGATCTTGAGCGGTGTCGTGGCGCTGATGATGGTGGTGAAGATCGCCAGGAAAAACAGCGTCGCTTTGGGGTTGGTAGCGTTAGTCAGAAACCCTGTGGTGAACGCCTTCAGCAGCGTTTGCTCGACGACCGGTTCATCGGCGCTTTTGTCGCCCTCCAGCACGGATTTGGGTTTGCTGCGCAACAGGCTGACACCGAGGTACAGAATGTAGGCTCCACCCACGACCTTGGCGACCGTCAACAGCCAGGGCGTCGTGTGCATCAACGCGCCGACACCGAGCAGGGTGTAAAGCACATGCACGGAAATTCCCGCGCCGATGCCCAGTGCCGTGCAGATCCCTACCAAGCGGCCGAAACGCACACTCTGGCGGATGGTCACTGCGAAGTCCGGTCCGGGTGCGATCACGGCCAGAAAGTGAATAGTCGCCAGCGCCAGAAACTCGCCCAGGTAATTTGAAAACATCTCAACTCCAGAAAGTAAGGGGTGAAGCATTGCCGCGATAACCGACAAAGAACGAAAGGCTCAGTCGCGGATCGGCCACACCCGGAGTCACCGAGTGCATGCAGCGCGAATTGAACATGATGAAGTCACCCGATTCAGGCCGAACCTCCAGGCTTGGAGGGCCGAGCAGGGCTGGATCGATGCCGTAACTGTCGCCCCGCATTTCGTCGAACTGGTCCGGGGAAATGTCGTCGTCCCACATCTGCAGCGCACCGCCCTCGGTCGGCATATTCAGGTAAACGTTGCAGGCGAACTGTGCTTCCAGGCTTCTGGCCTGGAAGCTGTCGGGGGCGTCCTTGGCGAAAATGTCGTGGTGGGCAAGAAAGCACACGCCGGGTTTCACCACCCGGGACAACCCGACATACATTTTGCGGCCGTATAGATTTTCAAGGTGCGCACCGGCCGGCCAGGACTCGTCGAGCATGCAGCGCAGCGTATCGACCGGAGACGAGTAGGGCGCACAACGGTTGCGCAACTCCGCGATGTTGCGGGTGGCGCGCTCGAAATAATCTTCGATCAACAGCGGCTGGTTTTCCGCTTCATAAAACGCCATGCCGATGCGGCCGATACTCGGCGCGTTGATGTAGCCTTCGAAGCCCGGGGCGAGGATCTTGTCGCCAATCTGAATCGCCAGTGGCGCAGGCAAAAAGCCTTTGACGCGGATGGCGAGGACTTCTTCATTGGCCAGTTTTTTTATGCACGTCTCATCGAGACGCTCGACGTCAAGCATCATGGTTTAGGTCCATCTATCAGATAGTCAACGAAACCCGCGAATGCGGGCTCCCCGGCGTCAGGCAATACCAAGCGTGGCAACGCCCAAATGCTCAGCTCACGTCGTAGTGAACAGACAGCGTTCCTTTCTTCTGTGAAACGGAAGCGATCGTGACTGTGCCCAAATGCTTCAGGCTACGTACGTGGGTGCCGCCGCAGCCGTAGGCCGGCAGTTCACCGAAACCGATTTCCCGTGCGCCTTCGCGCAACGAGGTCAGACGTGGCAGGTCATGGGCGATCCACTGCTCAATGCCGTACTCGATAGTCTGGGCATCAACGTCCTGTGCTGAATCCGTCGGTTTGAATTGCACGCGTCCTTCGCCCGGCCAGTGATGCGCCTTGATCGGCATCCAGCCCATGGCCTGGACGAAATGGCCGATCAAATGACCCGCGGAATGCATGCGGGTATTGAACTGGCGATGTTGCTCATCGACCCGAATCTGGGTCATGCCGAGTTTTACCGGGTGTTCGACGTAATGGATGATCCGGTCCGGGTCCTGAACCACACGCAGCACTCGGCTTTCGCCGATCCAGCCGGTGTCAAAGGGCTGCCCGCCGCCCTGTGGGTGAAACAGTGTTGCGCGCAGCACCACGGCGAATTCGTTCTCGTGGGGTGTGCAATCCAGGACTTCCACATCGGCCTTGAGGTCATCACTATGGAAAAAGAGGCGAAGCGTCATATTCCATGCCCTCATTAAAGTGTCTGTTTTTATTATATGAAGCGTGGAATTGCGTGATAATCCGTTCAAACATCAAAGGACTGTTGTGCTGTGAGCATAAATCTTCCACTGCCGTTGCTGGGTGAAATGGCGATTTTCGTCAAGGTTGTCGAGACCGGCAGTTTCTCTGAGGCTGCTCGGCAGATGGGCTCTTCGCCTTCGGCAGTCAGCCGCAGCATTTCGCGCCTGGAAAAGGCGCTCGCCACCCGTCTGCTACAACGAACCACGCGCAAGCTTCGCTTGAGCGACGGCGGCGAGGAGGTATTCAAGCGTTGCCAGGAGATGGTCAACGCGGCGAAATCGGTGATGGAAATCAGCGGTCAGTTCACCCATGAGGCAGAAGGGCTGGTGCGAGTCAGCGTGCCCAAAGCCGTGGGGCGATTCGTGATTCACCCGCATATGCCGGAATTTTTGCGGCGTTATCCCAAAGTCGACGTGGAGTTGTTGCTCGAGGACCGTCAGGTGGATTTGATCGACGACAACGTTGATCTGGCGATCCGCATTACCGACCGGCCACCCGCTGGGCTGGTAGGGCGGCAATTGCTGACCATCGACCATTTGCTTTGCGCAACGCCGCAGTACCTGGCCGAACACGGTACGCCGACCCATCCTCACGACTTGCTCAACCACAGTTGTATCTACCTGGGTGAAACCCCGAGCGATGCACGCTGGAAATTCAAGAAAGGCACCAAGGCGGTAACCGTTGGCGTGCGAGGACGTTATGCGGCCAATCACACCGGCGTGCGGTTGGGTGCAGTGTTGCAACACATCGGGATTGGCAGCCTGCCGTATTTCACCGCGCGTTACGCACTGGAGCAGGGGCTGATCGTGCAGGTGCTGCCCGACTGGACTTTCCTGGCTTCTTATCATGGCGGCGCGTGGCTGCTGCATTCGCCGACCCGGTATCTGCCGCCGAAATTGCGCGTGTTGATTGATTATCTTGTGGAGTGTCTTGAGAAAGAGCCGACCCTGAGCAAACCGGGCAAGTTGAGTGATTCGGGCAAAGTTGCGGCGGAGTATGAGTTGCCGGAGAGTGATGGGTTGCTTTGACGGACGCCACGTCACTCGACACCGCCACAAAAAAAGGCCCGCATGTTCAACCATGCGGGCCTTTTGTATTTCTGATCAGGATCAGTGCTTGCTGTCGTCGTTCGACATCGCCAGCAGCTGTTTTTCCTGGTTCCAGTCGAACGGTTCATCGTTCTGTTCTGCTTCGAAACGACGTTCTTCCAGCGCCTGGTACAAGTCGATTTCATCATCGGGCATGTAATGCAGGCAGTCACCGGCGAAGTACCACAGCAGGTCACGCGGGACCAGATGGGCGATTTGCGGATAGCGGGTGATCACCTGGCAGAGAATGTCCTGGCCCAGGTATTGGCTTTCGATCGGGTCGACCGGCAGCAACGCACGCAGTTCGTCGAAGCGCTCCAGAAACAAGGCATGGCTTTCTTCGGGAACCTGTTCGGCCTCACCTACGGCGACCAGGATGCTGCGCAGGTGGTCGAGCAACACAAGATGATCGGCAACGATGTTGGACACGAGATAAGTCCTCAAGAGCAAAACGGGCGCGAGAGTATAAAGCTCCTGCGCCCCTTTTTACAGGATCAGCGGACCTTTCCGTCGGCCAGTGCCAGTTCTTCTTTGTCGAAATCATCGACATCGATCACCTTGCGGCGTGCCGCTTCGGCGTCACGCAGGGTCTGTGCTTCTACCGGCTGCAACACACCCGCCTCCAGCGCTGCATCGATGGCGTGTTCGCCGGCCGATGGCTTAACCTGGCCGCTCTTGAGTGCCACATGCAGCTTTTTCTGCAACGGCTGCGCGGCGTTCAACAGGTTGCAGGCGTGCTGCAGAGCGCCGACAGCGTCATCGGCCGATTGCGGACGGTAGCAACCGCCGAGCAATTCTTCGAGGGTCGGATCGCCCTTGGCGCGGCCGATCACTGCAGCCACTTCGGCGCCGAGTTTGTCCAATGGCCCTTTGTGACGGCGACCAAACGGGAACACGATCACTCGCAGCAGGCAACCCAGTACCTTGTTCGGGAAGTTGCTCAGCAGTTCATCCAGCGCCCGCTCCGACTGACCCAGGCTTTCTTCCATCGCCCAGGTAAACAGCGGCGCCATATGCTCCGGGGAATCGAGGTCGTGGTAACGCTTGAGTGCAGCAGAGGCCAGGTACATGTTGCTGAGCACATCCCCCAGCCGTGCCGACAGGCGTTCGCGGCGTTTCAGTTCACCGCCCAGCAGCATCATGCTGAGGTCAGCGAGCATCGCGAACGCCGCCGCCTGACGGTTGAGCGCGCGGAAGTAACCCTGGCTGAGCTTGTCGCCCGGCGCGTGTTCCAGGTGCCCGAAGCCAAGGTTCAGCACCAGGGTGCTGGCGGCGTTGCTCACGGCAAAACCGATGTGCTTGAGCAGCAGACCATCGAATTCGTTAAGCGCCTGATCCTTGTCTTCACGCCCGGCGAGGGCCATTTCCTTGAGCACGAATGGATGGCAGCGAATGGCGCCCTGGCCGAAGATCATCAGGTTGCGCGAGAGGATGTTCGCGCCTTCCACGGTGATGAAGATCGGCGCGCCATTCCAGCTGCGTCCGAGGTAGTTGTTCGGCCCCATGATGATTGCCTTGCCGCCGTGCACGTCCATGGCGTGGCTGATGCATTCGCGGCCGCGTTCGGTGAGGTGGTACTTGAGAATCGCCGACAGCACCGACGGTTTCTCACCCAGATCCACCGCGTTGGCGGTCAGCATCCGGGCGGCGTCCATCATCCAGGCGTTGCCGCCGATGCGCGCCATGGCTTCCTGAATGCCTTCGAAAGCGGAGAGTGGAACGTTGAATTGTTCCCGGATCTGAGCGTACTGGCCGGTCACCAGACTGGTGAACTTGGCGGCACCGGTGCCAACTGCTGGCAACGAAATCGAACGCCCGACCGACAGGCAGTTCATCAGCATCATCCAGCCTTTGCCGAGCATTTCCTGGCCACCGATGAGGAAGTCCAGCGGTACGAATACGTCCTTGCCGGAGTTCGGGCCGTTCATGAACGCGGCACCCAGAGGCAGGTGACGACGGCCGATTTCAACACCGGCAGTGTCCGTCGGGATCAGTGCCAGGCTGATGCCCAGGTCTTCCTTGTCGCCCAGCAGATGGTCCGGGTCATAGGCCTTGAACGCGAGGCCGAGCAGGGTGGCCACCGGGCCAAGCGTGATGTAACGCTTTTCCCAGTTCAGGCGCAGGCCGAGGGTTTCCTTGCCTTCCCATTCGCCTTTGCAGATCACCCCGGTGTCGGGCATGGCGCCAGCGTCGGAGCCGGCCAGCGGTCCGGTCAGTGCGAAACACGGGATGTCGTCACCGCGCGCCAGGCGTGGCAGGTAATGATTGCGTTGTTCGTCAGTGCCGTAATGCAGCAACAATTCGGCCGGGCCGAGGGAGTTGGGGACCATCACGGTGGAGGCGAGGTCGCCGCTGCGGGTCGCCAGTTTCATCGCCACTTGCGAGTGGGCATAGGCCGAGAAGCCTTTGCCGCCAAACTCTTTGGGAATGATCAGGGCGAAGAAGCCGTTTTCCTTGATGTGGGTCCAGGCTTCGGGCGGCAGGTCCATGTCTTGCCCGATCTGCCAGTCGCTGACCATGGCACAGAGTTCTTCGGTCGGGCCGTCAATAAAAGCCTGTTCCTCTTCGCTCAATTGCGCTTTTGGGTAGGACAGCAGTTTGTTCCAGTCCGGACGACCGCTGAACAGTTCACCGTCCCACCACACCGTGCCGGCGTCGATGGCATCGCGTTCGGTTTGCGACATCGGCGGCAGGGTTTTCTGGAACCAGCTGAACAGTGGCGCGCTGAAGAATTTGCGACGCAGGTCGGGCAGCAATAATGGCGCCGCGACCGCTGCGATCAATACCCAGAAAATCAGCAGCAACCAGCCCGGTGCATGGCTGAAGGCGCCCATCGCCACCACGTAGACGGCCACGATGACCAAGGCAGGTAGCGGGGCGATACGACGGTGGGCCAAATAGGCGATGCCGACGATCAGAACCAGTATCCACAACAACAGCATATTTAATCCTCCGTGAAACCAGGGCAAAACCAACTTTCAGAGCTTAGACGGCATCCGCAAAATCGGGTGGTCAGAGCAATGTGATTGAAATCGTGGGAAACCTTGGATGGGTTTTGTAAGACCTGTTGGCAACCGGTCTCGGAAATCGTTCGCAAGGTGAGCGACAAAGCGCCCATGTTTGGCCGAATCGTCGTTATCTCTGTGCTGAAGGTGTCGCTAGACTCGAGACTTCCCCAGGAGATCGTCCTCATGCACGAGTATCTGAGCCCCGGCCGCTTCATCGATAGTGACCACCCCTCGGTGGCGGAGTTCGCCGAAAAACATCGCGGCGCCAGTCGCGACCCACTGAAGCAGGCGATCAATCTCTATTACGCCGTGCGCGAAGCCGTGCGCTACAACCCCTACACCTTCAGCCGCGACCCAGACACCCTGCGCGGCAGTTATGCGCTGGCAGCGGGTGAAAGTTACTGCGTTCCCAAAGCCACGCTGCTGGCCGGATGCGCTCGGCATTGCGCGATCCCTGCGCGCATCGGTCTGGCAGACGTGCGCAATCATTTATCGACCCCGCGCCTGCTCGAGTTGCTCAAGAGCGATGTGTTCGCTATGCATGGCTACACCGAGTTCTACTTGAACGGTCGCTGGGTCAAGGCCACGCCCGCGTTCAATCAAGGCTTGTGCGAACTGTTCAATGTCGCGCCGCTGGAATTCGACGGGATCAACGACAGTGTTTTCCATCCCTTCAACCGTGATGGCGAGCCGTTGATGGAATACCTGGTCGATCACGGCCAGTTCACCGACGTGCCCGAATCGTTCTTTTTCGAGCACCTGCAAAAGTGCTATCCGCATCTGTTCAACGAGCAAATGCCGCTGCTGCTGGGGGACATGCAGAGCGATTTGAGTCGCGCCTGATCCGGCGTATGCTGCCTGCGCATTCATCCATAAAGAGGCGGTCATGCTGAAGATCTGGGGTCGGAAAAATTCGTCGAATGTCAGAAAACCTTTGTGGGCCGCCGAGGAGCTGGGCCTGGCCTATGAAGCCATCGATGCGGGCGGCGCGTTTGGTGTAGTCGATACGCCGCAGTACCGCGCGATGAACCCCAATGGTCGCGTGCCGGTGATTGAAGATGACGGTTTTGTGATGTGGGAATCCAACGCCATCGTGCGCTACCTGATGGCTCTTCATGCCAATGGCACGGCCTGGTATCCGCAAGATCTGCAGGCTCGCGCCTCTGCTGATAAATGGATGGACTGGACCACGTCAAATTTTGCCGGCCCGTTTCGTACGGTGTTCTGGGGCGTATTGCGTACGCCGCAAGATAAGCAAGACTGGCCGGCCATCAAGGCTGCGATCAAAGAGTGCGACGACCTTCTGTCGATGGTCGATCAGGCGCTCGCGATCAAACCGTACCTGTCAGGCGATGAGATCGGCATGGGCGATATTCCCCTCGGAAGTTTCATTTATGCCTGGTTCGAGATGCCGATCGAGCGCGCGCCGCAGCCTCATCTTGAAGCCTGGTACGCACGGTTGAAACAGCGTCCGGCGTATCAGAAAGCCGTTATGACCGCGTTGACTTAATACTCACTATCGACACACTTGACTGTACTTGTGTAGCGGCGACAAGCACCATTGCGCTCATGCGCCGTGGTTGTATTGATCGCCGCCCGCCTTTATTTATTCCTTTCCTCCCTTCTTGGTGCGTAATCCGATATGAGTTCCGCTCTGTCCATCCGGCAGCTAACCAAAACCTACGGCAACGGTTTCCAGGCCCTGAGTGGTATCGATCTGGATGTCGCCGAAGGTGATTTTTTCGCTTTGCTCGGCCCGAACGGCGCCGGTAAATCCACGACCATCGGCATTCTTTCGACCCTGGTGAACAAGACCAGCGGAACGGTGAATATCTTTGGTCACGACCTGGACAAGAATCCTGCGCAACTCAAGCGCTCCATTGGCGTGGTGCCCCAGGAATTCAACTTCAACCAGTTCGAAAAGACCTTCGACATCGTCGTGACCCAGGCCGGTTATTACGGCATCCCACCGAAAATCGCCAAGGAACGCGCCGAGCAATACCTGACCCAACTGGGCCTGTGGGACAAGCGCGACACGCCGTCGCGTTCGCTGTCCGGCGGCATGAAGCGTCGATTGATGATTGCGCGTGCGCTGGTTCACGAACCGCGCCTGCTGATCCTCGATGAACCGACGGCGGGTGTGGACATCGAACTGCGTCGCTCGATGTGGACCTTCCTCACCGAGCTGAACAAGAAAGGCATCACCATCATCCTCACCACCCACTACCTGGAAGAGGCTGAGCAGTTGTGCCGCAACATCGGCATCATCGACCACGGCACGATCGTCGAGAACACCAGCATGAAACAGTTGCTCGGCCAACTGCATGTGGAAACGTTCTTGCTCGACCTCAAAAACACTGTGCAAACCGCGCCGCAGTTGCTCGGTTACCCGACCAAGCTGCTCGACAGTCACACCCTGGAAGTCCAGGTGGACAAGGCCATGGGCATCACCGCGCTGTTCACTCAATTGGCGCAGCAGAACATCGAAGTGCTGAGCCTGCGTAACAAAACCAATCGCCTCGAGGAGTTGTTCGTGTCCCTGGTGGAGAAAAATCTGTCGAAGGTGGCGGTATGAGTTCCGAGCTGCAACCCAACCTCGTTGCCCTCAATACCATCGTTTACCGCGAGGTCAAACGCTTCACCCGGATCTGGCCGCAGACGCTGCTGCCGCCGGCAATCACCATGGTTCTGTACTTCGTGATCTTCGGCAATCTGATCGGCCGGCAGATTGGCGACATGGGTGGTTTCACTTACATGGAGTACATCGTGCCGGGGCTGATCATGATGTCGGTGATCACCAACTCCTACGGCAACGTGGTCTCGAGTTTCTTCGGCAGCAAGTTCCAGCGTTCCATCGAAGAGTTGATGGTGTCGCCGGTGTCACCGCATACGATTCTGATCGGCTACACCGTGGGCGGCGTGCTGCGCGGCTTGATGGTCGGGGTCATCGTGACGCTGCTGTCGCTGTTCTTCACCCAATTGCAGGTGCATCACCTGGGCGTGACCATTCTGGTGGTGGTGCTGACGGCGACGATCTTCTCGCTGCTGGGCTTCATCAACGCTGTGTTTGCACGCAACTTCGATGACATCTCGATCATCCCGACGTTTGTGCTGACACCGCTGACCTACCTGGGCGGGGTGTTCTACTCGATCACGTTGCTGCCGCCGTTCTGGCAAACCGTGTCCCTGGCCAACCCGGTATTGCACATGGTCAATGCGTTCCGTTACGGCATCCTCGGCGTTTCGGACATCAAGATCAGCGTGGCGATCACCTTCATGCTGGTGGCTACCGTGGTGCTGTATATCGGTTGTGCGCGGTTGCTGGTGAGTGGTCGCGGGATGCGTACTTAAAGAAGACCGAATCGCCTCCTTCGTCGGAACTCCGCCCGGACCAAGCCCGCTCCCACGTCAGCCCAGACACCACAAAAATTAGCACTTCCAACAAAACGGCCTCCCAATCGGAGGCCGTTTTGCATTCTCACATCCGGTTTTTCTTGCGCCGTTTCCACTGCCGACTCACCCACCAGCGCCAATACATCATGACCAGGCAGTAGGCCAGTGCCCCGAGCACCAGCCCCGTCACCACCGAGCCGAGCAAGAACGGCTGCCACAACGAAGAGAGTTCGCCGCTGATCCATTCCCAGGTCAATTCGTCCGGCAGGTGACGGGCGGGGACGTCCATCAGCCAGGCGCCAGTCTGGTAGGTGCAGAAGAACACGGCCGGCATGGTGATCGGGTTGGTCAGCCAGACCAGACTGACGGCAATCGGCATGTTGCCTCGCACGACGATGGCGAGGATGGCGGCCACCAGCATTTGCAACGGTATCGGCAGGAATGCCGCGAACAAACCTACCGCCATGCCCCGGGCAACGGAGTGGCGGTTGAGGTGCCAGAGGTTCGGGTCATGAAGCAGGGTACCGAGAAAGCGTAAGGATTTGTGTTCCCTGATGCTGGTCGGGTCTGGCATGTAACGTTTGAATAAGCGCCGGGGCATAAGGCTTCTCGGTCGGTTAAGGCGGCAAGTATGTCTGGATTCCGTGAACCGCCCATTCAGACTTTGTGACAATTGATAACGACGACTGTGCGGTGAGCCAGCTATGCCTAGGGAAGGGGACTCTCAAGGACGGGCTTATGCGCACAGGGATGGCAGCGCTGGCGTTGGGTCTGCTGGCCTTACGTTTTTTACCGGCATTACCGCCGGTCTGGTTGTGTCTGTTAATGCCGGTAGTCGGTTTGATGTTGCTGCCATTCAGGGCTTATCCGGTGGCATTTTTCCTGATCGGCTTCAGTTGGGCGTGCGTGAGTGCGCAGTGGGCGCTGGATGATCGATTACCGGTGAATCTGGATGGCGAAACCCGTTGGATCGAAGGACGAGTAACGGGGTTGCCGCAAAATGCCGAGGGCATGGTGCGGTTCGAGATGACCGACAGTCAGTCACGACGCACTAAACTGCCACAACATTTGCGCTTGGCCTGGTATGACGGACCGCCGGTGAACAGCGGCGAACGTTGGCGACTGGCGGTCAAATTGAAGCGTCCGGCCGGGCTGCTCAACCCTCATGCCTTCGATTACGACGCCTGGCTGCTGGCACAACGCATCGGCGCTACCGGGACGGTCAAGGCCGGTGAGCGGCTCCTGGACGCCCGGTGGGCCTGGCGCGACGGCATCCGCCAGCGCTTACAGGCCGTGGATGCTCAAGGACGAACGGGGGCGTTGACGGCGTTGGTGCTCGGGGATGGCGCCGGGTTGAGTCGCGAAGACTGGCAGGTGTTGCAAGACACTGGCACGGTGCATCTGCTGGTGATTTCCGGGCAACACATTGGTTTGTTGGCTGGTGTGGTGTATCTGCTGATCGCCGGGCTGGCCCGATACGGTCTGTGGCCGAACCGTCTGCCCTGGCTGCCTTGGGCCTGTGGTCTGGCCTTCGCCGCGGCGCTGGGTTACGGGCTGCTGGCCGGTTTCGAAGTGCCGGTGCGTCGGGCCTGCGTGATGATCGGTCTGGTGCTGTTGTGGCGCCTGCGATTTCGTCATCTCGGCGCCTGGTGGCCGCTGTTGCTGGCGCTCGACGGTGTTTTATTGCTGGACCCGCTGGCAAGTCTGCAACCGGGCTTCTGGTTGTCGTTCGCTGCGGTGGCGGTGTTGATCCTCACGTTCGGCGGTCGGTTGGGGCCTTGGCGTTGGTGGCAAACCTGGACACGCGCGCAATGGCTGATTGCAATCGGTCTGTGCCCGATTTTGATGGTGTTGGGGTTGCCGATCAGTCTCAGTGGACCGATTGCCAATCTGCTGGCGGTGCCCTGGATCAGTCTCGTGGTACTGCCGCCAGCCTTGCTCGGGACGCTGTTGCTGCCAGTGCCTTATGTGGGTGAGGGGTTACTGTGGCTTGCGGGCGGTTTGATCGATTGGTTGTTCAAGGCCTTGGCGCTGATGGCCGGTCAGGTGCCCGCATGGGTGCCAACGGCAATCCCGATGTGGGCATGGGCTCTCGGCTCACTCGGTGCTTTTCTTCTATTACTGCCGCGAGGTGTGCCGTTGCGCCCCTTGGGTTGGCCAATGCTGTTGTTACTGGTTTTTGCGCCCCGGCAAATGCTGCCAGCGGGCATGGCCGAAGTCTGGCAGCTGGATGTCGGTCAGGGACTGGCCATTCTGGTGCGCACCCGTCATCACACATTGTTGTATGACACCGGGCCGCGTTTCGGCGATTTCGACCTGGGTGAGCGCGTGGTGCTGCCGACGTTGCGCAAACTGGGGGTAAACGCCATCGACCTGATGCTGATCAGCCATGCCGACGCCGATCATGCGGGCGGTGCCCGGGCCGTTGCCAAGGGGCTGGCGGTGAAGCGGGTACTCAGCGGCGATCCCTCGGCCTTGCCCGCCGAGTTGCAAGCCGAAGCCTGCGAAATCGGCCAGCAATGGACCTGGGACGATGTGAGGTTCCAACTGTGGCAATGGCCGTCGGCTACCGATAGCAATCAGAAGTCCTGCGTGTTGCAGATCGAAGCCAATGGCGAGCGATTGCTGCTGACCGGCGACATCGACACCGCGGCCGAGCGCGTCCTGCTCGACAGTCCGCTGGCCGTCGCCACCGATTGGTTGCAGGCGCCGCACCACGGCAGCCGCAGTTCGTCTTCGATGGCGTTGCTCACCGGGCTGCAACCCAAAGCGGTGCTGATCTCCCGGGGGCAGGGCAATTCATTTGGCCATCCTCATCCCACCGTCATGGCGCGCTATCGAAAACGCGGCATGCTGATCTATGACAGCGCCGAGCAGGGCGCCATCCGTCTGCAATTGGGGCATTTCAAAGCACCGAGGGCGATGCGTCAAGAACGGCGGTTCTGGCGCTCTGTGCAATAATCGCGAGCTATTAAAGCCTGACCGGATGCGACATCACGGTCTTCGGTGCGCTCACCCCCTATGTTAGAGTGGCGCACTTTTTCGAGGGGGGCTGTCACTGTGTGGGAATTGGTTAAATCCGGCGGCTGGATGATGATTCCGATCATTCTGAGCTCCATCGCGGCAATGGCGATCATCGCCGAGCGTCTCTGGACCCTGCGAGCCAGCCGTGTGACCCCGGAGCATTTGCTCGGGCAGGTCTGGGTCTGGATCAAGGACAAACAACTCAATAAAGACAAACTCAAGGAGCTGCGCGCCAACTCTCCGTTGGGCGAGATCCTGGCCGCCGGGCTGGCCAACTCCAGGCATGGTCGCGAGATCATGAAAGAGTGCATTGAAGAGGCCGCCGCGCGAGTGGTTCACGAGCTCGAACGCTACATCAATGCGCTGGGCACCATCGCCGCCATGGCCCCGTTGCTGGGTCTGTTGGGGACGGTGTTGGGCATGATTGATATCTTCAGCGCATTCATGGGGTCGGGCATGAGCACCAACGCCGCGGTGTTGGCCGGTGGTATCTCCAAGGCGCTGATAACCACAGCCGCAGGCCTGATGGTCGGCATCCCGGCGGTATTCTTCCACCGATTCCTGCAACGCCGGATCGATGAACTGGTGGTGGGCATGGAACAGGAAGCGATCAAACTGGTCGAGGTGGTACAGGGCGACCGTGATGTTGACCTGAATGGGGGCAAAGCGTGAAATTCCGCCGCAAGCAACGGGAGAATGTGGACATCAACCTCGCGTCGCTGATCGACGTGGTGTTTATCTTGCTGCTGTTTTTCGTTGTCACCACCACGTTTACCCGTGAAACCCAGTTGCGCGTCGAGTTGCCGGAAGCGGTCAGCGGTTCGCCCGCTGAAGACCAGCAAGTCAAACATCTAGACGTTGCCATCAGTGCCGAAGGCGTGTTCTCGGTGAACAACCAATTGTTGCCGAAGAACGATCTGGCAACACTGATGGACGCATTGCAGAAAGAATCCAGTGGCGACACCAACCTGCCGCTGTCCATCAGCGCCGATGGCAAGACCCAGCATCAAGCCGTCGTTACCGCCATGGACGCCGCGGGCAAACTCGGTTTCAGCCACTTGCGCATGACCACTGTCGAGGCGGCGCCGCCCGCGCCCTGATGGCCATGTCTGATCGTTTGCTCGCCGCGTGGTATGACGGTCACCCGGCCCTGAAGTTGTTACAGCCGCTTGAGTGGCTGTATCGGCGCGTGGTCATGAACAAGCGCAAACGCTTTCTGGCGGGCGCGGGTGAGATCTATAAGCCACCCGTGCCGCTGATCGTGGTCGGCAACATCACCGTCGGCGGCACCGGCAAGACACCGCTGATTCTCTGGATGATCCAGCATTGCCAGCGCAGCGGTCTGCGAGTCGGGGTGGTCAGCCGGGGTTACGGCGCCAGGCCACCGCAATTGCCGTGGCGGGTAGAGGCCGAGCAGAGCGCCGAAGTTGCTGGCGATGAACCTTTGTTGATCGTCCAGCGCACAGGCGTGCCGTTGATGATTGATCCGGATCGCAGTCGCGCCGTTAAAGCCTTGCTGGCGAGCGAGCCACTGGACCTTATCCTGTCCGACGACGGCATGCAGCATTACCGTCTGGCCCGCGATCTTGAACTGGTGCTGATCGACGCCGCCCGTGGCCTGGGTAATAAGCGTTGCCTGCCTGCCGGGCCGTTGCGCGAACCGCTCGAGCGCCTGCAAAGTGTCGACGCGGTGCTCTACAACGGCGCCGCAGCCGACCGCGACGACGGTTTTGCCTTCCAGCTGCAACCCACCGAACTGATTAATCTGCAAAGCGGCGAACGGCGTCCCCTCGACCACTTTCCCGCAGGCCAGGCGCTGCACGCCGTGGCCGGGATAGGCAATCCGCAGCGTTTCTTCAAGACCCTCGAAACGCTACACTGGCAGCCTGTCCCACATGCGTTTGCCGACCACGCCGAATACAGCGTCCAGGCCTTGAGTTTCACGCCGTCATTGCCGTTGGTGATGACGGAAAAGGACGCGGTGAAGTGCCGTGCCTTTGCCGCTGCCGATTGGTGGTACCTGGCGGTCGATGCTGCGCCATCGCCGGCCTTCGTGGCCTGGTTCGATACGCAGCTGATGCGACTGTTGCCGGCTCGTCTTTTGCCTTAAATCCGTTTTTATCCAGGGAATGCTCATGGACACCAAATTGCTCGATATCCTCGCTTGCCCGGTCTGCAAAGGCCCGCTCAAGCTCAGTGCCGACAAAACCGAGCTGATCAGCAAGGGCGCAGGCCTGGCGTACCCGATTCGCGACGGCATCCCGGTGATGCTCGAAACCGAAGCCCGTACCCTGAGCACCGACGAGCGTCTGGATAAATGACCACAGCCTTTACCGTTGTCATTCCATCGCGCTACGCCTCCACCCGCTTGCCGGGCAAGCCGCTGTTGCTGATCGCTGGCAAGCCGATGATCCAGCACGTCTGGGAACAAGCGAGCAAAAGCAGCGCCCTACGCGTGGTGGTTGCCACTGACGATGCGCGCATCGTTGAGGCCTGCAAAGGCTTCGGCGCCGAAGTGGTGCTGACTCGCGAAGATCACAATTCCGGCACCGACCGCCTGGCTGAAGTTGCTGCGAAACTGGGTCTGGCGCCGGATGCGATCGTGGTCAATGTCCAGGGCGACGAACCGTTGATCCCGCCGAGCGTGATCGATCAGGTCGCCGCCAACCTGGCCGCCCATACCGAAGCGCGCATGGCGACTTTGGCTGAACCGATCGAAGACGTGGAAACCCTGTTCAACCCCAACGTGGTCAAGGTTGTCAGCGACCTCAACGGCCTCGCTCTGACGTTCAGTCGTGCGACGTTGCCGTGGGCCCGGGATGCCTTTGCCGGGAGCCGCAAGCAATTGCCGGAAGGCGTGCCATACCGTCGCCACATCGGCATCTATGCCTACCGTGCCGGTTTCCTGCATGACTTCGTCAGCTGGGGCCCGTGCTGGCTGGAAAATACCGAATCCCTGGAGCAATTGCGAGCCTTGTGGCACGGCGTGCGGATTCACGTCGCCGATGCGCTGATCGCACCGCCGACCGGCGTCGATACTGTCGAAGACCTTGAGCGCGTTCGTCGCCTGCTGGAGGCCTGATGCGGGTTCTGTTCGTCTGCCTGGGCAACATCTGCCGTTCTCCCACGGCCGAAGGTGTGCTGCGGCACAAACTGCGCGAAGCGGGCTTGGCCGATCAAATCGAAGTCGCCTCCGCCGGTACCGGTGACTGGCACGTCGGCAAGGCGCCGGACAAACGCAGTCAGGCCGCGGCCAGGCTGCGCGGTTACGACCTGTCGGCCCAACGCGCCCGGCAAGTGGCTCGCGCCGATTTCGCCACCTACGACCTGATCCTGGCGATGGACAACAGCAACCTGCGCAACCTCAAGGCCCTGCAACCGGCCAAGGGTAAAGCCGAGGTGGATTTGTTCCTGCGTCGCTACCAGTCGGAAATCGATGAAGTGCCGGACCCGTACTACGACGGCGACCGAGGGTTCGAGCAGGTGCTGGACCTGATCGAGCGTGCCAGTGATTTGCTGGTGATCGAATTGAAGGGACGGTTATGAGTTTGCAGGTTCAGCCAAAGGTTTCGCTCAAGCCGTTCAACAGCTTTGGTGTGGACGTCCAGGCCCGGTTGTTTGCCGAGGCCCGCAGCGACGCTGACGTGCGTGAGGCCCTGGCTTATGCGGCCGAGCATGACGTTCCTTTATTGGTGATCGGCGGTGGCAGCAACTTGCTGTTGACGGCCGATATTCAGGCGCTGGTGTTGCGCATGACCACGCGCGGGATTCGCATCCTCAGCGATGACGGCAGCAAAGTCGTGATCGAAGCCGAGGCGGGTGAGCCTTGGCATCCATTCGTACAGCACACCCTGGCGCAGGGTTTGTCGGGTCTGGAAAATCTCAGCCTGATCCCCGGCACCGTGGGTGCGGCACCGATGCAGAACATCGGCGCTTATGGTGTGGAGATCAAAGACGTATTTGCCGGCCTGACCGCTCTGGATCGTCAGACCGGTGAGCTGCACGACTTTACGCTGGCCGAGTGCAACTTCGCCTACCGCGACAGCCTGTTCAAACAGCAGCCGGGGCGCTGGTTGATTCTGCGTGTTCGTTTCGTGCTGGATCGCGCCGCGCACTTGCATCTGGAATACGGCCCGGTTCGTCAGCGCCTGACCGAGCAAGGCATCGATCATCCGACTGCCACCGATGTCAGTCAGGCGATTTGCAGTATCCGCAACGAAAAGCTCCCGGACCCGGCGGTGCTCGGCAATGCCGGCAGCTTCTTCAAAAACCCGCTGGTGTCAGCGGCGCTCGTCGCGCAGCTCAAAGGTGAATACCCGGATCTGGTGGCCCACGCACAACCCGACGGGCAAATGAAACTGGCCGCGGGATGGCTGATCGAGCGGGCGGGCTGGAAAGGTTTTCGTGAAGCCGATGCGGGCGTGCATAAATTGCAAGCGCTGGTACTGGTCAATTACGGCAACGCGACCGGACTGCAATTGCTGAGCCTGGCGCAGCGCATTCAAAAAGATATTTCCGAGCGTTTCAAGGTCGACCTGGAAATGGAGCCCAATCGGTATTGAGACTAAACTTTCCAGGTTGATTCCAAAGCCCTGCACAACTTCCATTGTGCAGGGCTTTTTTGTTAATGCTGGGTTAATTTACCCACCTGACGATCAAGCGTTTGTTCCACCAAAGGCCCGATGCAGACGTTGTCGTCCGCATAAGAGAGCCTCTTAGCCTGAGTCGATCTGCGTGATGCGAACCGCGAACCCAACAGCGGCAGATTGCTCGACCCCATAAACCAATAACTATGCGGGCGTGCCCATGATTACCCTGAAGCTCAATGGTAAAGACCATCAACTCGATGTCACCGAGGACATGCCGCTGCTTTGGGCGATCCGCGACGTGGCCGGTTACAACGGCACCAAATTCGGCTGCGGCATGGGCCTGTGCGGCGCTTGCACCATTCATATCGAAGGCGCTCCGGCGCGCAGCTGCATCACGCCGATCGGCTCGGTAGTCGGCCAGAACATCACCACCATTGACAACCTGCACGCCGATCCGGTCGGTAAAGTCGTCCAGCAAGCCTGGCTCGATACTGCGGTCGCCCAGTGCGGTTACTGCCAAGGCGGGCAGATCATGTCCGCGACGGCATTGCTCAAGACCAACCCGAACCCGAGCGACGCACAGATCGAAGAGGCGATGGTCGGCAACATTTGCCGATGCGGCACTTACAACCGCATCAAGACCGCCATCCGCCAGGCATCCACTCACCTGAAGGCGGCCAAGGCATGAGCCAGTTACCGAATGATTTCGCCCTGAGCAATCTGAGTAATCTCAGCCGCCGTGGTTTCCTCAAAGGTGTGGGCGCCACCAGTGCGCTGGTGCTCGTCGCAAGCTGGGGTTGGCAGGACGCTTTTGCCGAAGAGAACGAAAAGAAATTCGGCGCCGATGGCATGCCCAACGGCTGGATCGACGATCCGAAGGTTTACATCAGCATTGCCGCAGACGGCATGGTGACGGTGGTCTGCAATCGTTCGGAAATGGGCCAGGGCGTACGCACCAGCCTGACGATGGTGGTGGCCGATGAACTGGACGCCGACTGGGCAATGATGAAGGTGCAGCAGGCGCCGGGCGACGAAGTGCGCTTCGGCAACCAGGACACCGACGGTTCGCGCAGCATGCGTCACTGGTACGAGCCGATGCGCCGCTGCGGTGCTGCCGCGCGGACCATGCTTGAACAAGCCGCCGCCGAGCAGTGGAAAGTCCCGGTCGGCGAATGCCACGCGAAACTGCATAAAGTCATTCACCAACCGACCGGCCGCGAGCTGGGTTACGGCGCTCTGGCCGCCGCGGCCGGTGCGCTGGCGGTGCCGGCCCGTGACAGTCTGCGACTCAAGCAGCCGTCGGAATTTCGCTATATCGGCAAGGAAGGCACCAAGGCGATCGACGGTGACGACATCGTCAATGGCCGTGCGATCTACGGTGCCGACGTGCATTTCGACGGCATGCTCTTCGCCACCATCGCCCGCCCTGGGGTGTATGGCGGCAAGGTCAAGTCCGTCGACTCCAGCGCCGCATTGAAGGTCCCGGGCGTGATCAAGGTGGTTCAGATCGAAGGTCGTCCATTGCCGTCCGAGTTCCAGCCATTGGGCGGTGTGGCCGTGGTGGCCAGCAATACCTGGGCAGCGATCAAGGGGCGCGATGCGCTGAAAATCGAGTGGGATGATGGCCCCAACGCCAGTTACGACTCGATCGCTTACCGCAAGGAAATTGAGGCTGCCTCCCTGAAGCCTGGCAAAGTGGTGCGCAATACCGGCAATATCGACGAGGCCATGGGCAGTGCCGACAGCACCCTGGAAGCATCCTATTACCTGCCGCACCTGGCGCAAGCACCGATGGAGCCGATGGTCGCCATCGCGCGTTTCAAGGACGGCGTGTGCGAAGCCTGGGCACCGAGCCAGGCGCCGCAAGTCACCCGCGAACGGATTGGCGAACGTCTCGGTATTCCTTTCGATAACGTCACGTTCAACGTCACCTTGCTGGGTGGCGGTTTCGGTCGCAAGTCCAAGCCGGACTTCATCATCGAAGCGGCCATTCTCGCCAAGGAGTTCCCCGGCAAGGCTGTGCGGGTGCAATGGACCCGTGAAGACGACATCCACTGCTCCTACTTCCATACCGTGTCTGCCGAATACCTCAAGGCCAGTTTGAATAAAGACGGCCTGCCGTCCGGCTGGTTGCACCGTACGGTGGCGCCGAGCATCACTGCGTTGTTCGCCCCGGGCATGAACCACGAGGCCGCTTTCGAGTTGGGCATGGGTTTTACCAACATGGCCTACGCGATCCCTAACGTGCGCCTGGAAAACCCTGAAGCAATGATTCACACGCGGGTCGGCTGGTTTCGCTCGGTGTCGAACATTCCTCACGGCTTTGCGATTCAGAGCTTTGTCGACGAACTGGCCCACAAGGCTGGCCAGGATCCGCTCAAATACCAGATCAAGTTGCTCGGCCCTGACCGTCAGATCGATCCGCGCACTTTGAGCGAAGAGTGGAACTACGGTGAATCTCCCGAGCGTTATCCGATCGATACCGGGCGGATGCGCACGGTGTTGGAGACCGCCGCCAAAGCGGCTGGTTGGGGGCGTGAATTACCAAAGGGCCGAGGGCTGGGCCTGGCGGTGCATTACAGCTTCGTGACCTATGTGGCGGCGGTGATCGAGGTGGAAGTCAAAGACGACGGCACGCTGATCGTGCACAAGGCCGACATCGCCGTGGATTGTGGCCCGCAGATCAACCCGGAGCGGATTCGCGCACAGTTCGAAGGCGCCTGCGTCATGGGCCTGGGCAACGCAGTGGTGGGGGAAATCAGCTTCAAGGACGGCAAGGTTCAGCAGGACAACTTCCACATGTTCGAAGTGGCGCGCATGTCCCTGGCGCCGAAGGAAGTCGCCGTGCATCTGGTCACACCGCCGGGCGTTGTGCCATTGGGCGGGGTCGGTGAACCGGGCGTGCCGCCGATTGCGCCGGCGCTGTGCAACGCGATCTTCGCCGCCACCGGCAAACGCATTCGCAATCTGCCGGTTCGCTATCAGCTGCAAGGTTGGCAGAAGGCTGAGGCCTGATGGACAGCGTTGATCTGAACGTCCTGCGCAGTGTGCTGGAATGGCGCCGCGCAGGTCAGCGAGTGGTGTTGTACAGCGTGGTTCAGACCTGGGGCACTGCGCCCCGGGCGCCTGGCGCGATGCTGGCGTTGCGTGAAGATGGCGTGGTGATTGGCTCGGTGTCCGGTGGTTGTGTCGAGGACGACTTGATTGCGCGGTTGCACGACGGCCGGATTCCGGCGGATGGGCCACCGGTGCAGTTGATCACCTATGGCGTCACCCGTGAGGAGGCCGCACGGTTTGGTTTGCCGTGCGGCGGAACCTTGCGCCTGACCGAGGAGCGGGTTGGCGATCCGGGATGGGTCGCCGAATTGCTGAGGCGCTGTGAGGCCCATGAAATCGTTGCGCGCGAGTTGAATCTCGAAACCGGTGAAGTGCTTTTGCAACCGGCCAACAAGACGGATGTGCTGACGTTTGACGGGCATACCTTGCGCGCTATCTACGGTCCGCGTTGGCGGCTGTTGCTGATCGGCGCGGGGCAACTGTCGCGCTATGTCGCCGAGATGGCGCGGCTGCTGGATTTCGAAGTGCTGATTTGCGATCCGCGCACCGAGTTCGTCTACGGCTGGGAAGAGCAGCACGGGCGATTTGTCTCGGGCATGCCCGACGAAGCGGTGCTGACCATCCAGACTGACGAACGCACGGCCATCGTTGCCTTGACTCACGACCCGCGACTGGATGATATGGCGCTGCTGACGGCGCTGGATTCCAGGGCGTTTTATGTCGGTGCGCTGGGCTCGCGGGTCAACAGCTTGAAGCGCCGGGATAACCTGGCTCAGCTAGGCTTGTCACAACAGGCCATCGAGCGCTTGCACGGCCCGGTCGGTTTGCACATCGGCAGCCATACTCCGGCGGAAATCGCCCTGTCGTTGCTGGCCGAAATCGTGGCAATCAAGAACGGCGTCGAGCTGAAACAGAAGAAGCCGTTGCGGGAGGACGTATGAGTGAACCGATCGGCGCCATCATAGTGGCCGCGGGGCAGGGCAGTCGTTTCAGGCAGGTGGCTGGTGCCGACAAGGATAAGCTGCTGGCGGACTGCACCGGTCGTGACGGCGTTACCGTGCACTCGGTCATCGAGCAAGTGCTGGTGAATTTGCCGGCTTCACTTGATAAGCGCGTATTGGTGACCACCGAGGATCGCCCGCAAGTGATTCGCATGGCCAAGGCTTATGGTTGCGAGATTGTGCTGATCGAATCGACCGGCATGGGCGACAGCATCGCGGCCGGGGTGGCGGCGTGTTCGCAGCTCAGTGGCTGGCTGATTGTGCTGGGGGATATGCCGTTTATCCTGCCGTCGAGTATCGAGCAAGTGCTAGTGGGGATCGCTGATGACTCCATCAGTGTGCCGGTTCATGAGGGTAGCTATGGGCATCCGGTGGGGTTCGGCCGAACGTTTGGTCCGGCGCTGATGGCGTTAACCGGTGATCACGGTGCCAAGCCGTTGTTTGCGTCAGCGAGGGTGGTCGAGGTGGCGGTGGATGATCGCGGGGTTCTGTGGGATGTGGATGTGCCTGAGGCTTTGGTCTTCGCCTGACAGATCGCCATCGCGGGCAAGCCACGCTCCCACAGGTGTTGTGTCGATCATGATTTCTGTGGACGACAAAACACCTGTGGGAGCGTGGCTGAACTGGTCAAGTAAATCCGGACACCGGTTACGGTGCTTATGCCGCTTTTTGCTCCATAGCTATTGGCGACAGGTAGTTGTTGTAGCTGTGGAGTCTGGTGCGGTTGTAGTACATGAAGAAGCGAACCATGTCGGTTTGTGCTTCCTGGCTCGTACCATAACCGCCGCGAGGGACCCATTCTGACTTCAGGGTGCCAAAAAAACGCTCTGTTGGAGCATTGTCCCAGCACTGACCGCGATGGCTCATGCTTTGCAAAATGCCATGGCGCATCAGCTCCTCTTGAAACTTGCGGCTGGTGTACTGACAGCCTTGATCCGAATGAAAAATCAATCCAGGTGAGCACGTTCGAAGCTCTGTAGCCATGCGTAGCGCCTTGCTGACCAGGTTGGCATCATTGATCAGGGAAAATGCCCAACCAATCACTCGACGCGCAAACAGGTCGATCACGACGGCCAGATGAACCCAGCGCTTACCAACCATCAAGCTTGTGACGTCGCCGCACCAGACTTGATTGACCGCCGCCGGCTTGAAATTACGCTTCAGCAGATTGGGCGCGACAAATGCTTCCACTCCTTTGGACCTGAATGGGTGAGGCTGGCGTTGCTTACTGACGATATTGGCCTCTCTCATCAGTGCTTTAACAAGGCTTCTGCCGA
>NZ_VOBI01000006.1 GCF_008369325.1 Pseudomonas sp. ANT_H12B
TTCCGTGGTGACCTGGCGTTCAGCGTTCCAGGTTACCGAATATGGCGCAGCGGACGGGACTCGAACCCGCGACCCCCGGCGTGACAGGCCGGTATTCTAACCGACTGAACTACCGCTGCGCGTAACACTGAATGCGAATGGTGGGTGATGACGGGATCGAACCGCCGACATTCTGCTTGTAAGGCAGACGCTCTCCCAGCTGAGCTAATCACCCTTCACGTTCGGTGTGGCGCGCATTCTACGGAGCGACCCAACCTCTGGCAAGCACTTTTTAAATTAATTTTCTCAGGCCTTCCAAAGGCTTAGAGAAGGGTTGGCCTATGGCACCGCTAAGAGAATAATGCCCCCCTTTGTATATAAGGAGAGACTCACCCCATGTGGTTCAAAAACCTGCTTATCTATCGCCTGACCCAAGATCTGCCTTTTGATGCCGAGGCGTTGGAAACTGCACTGGCCACCAAACTGGCGCGTTCATGTGCAAGCCAGGAGTTGACCACCTACGGTTTCGTTGCGCCGTTCGGCAAAGGCGAAGACGCTCCGCTCGTGCACATCAGCGGGGATTTCCTGCTGATTGCCGCCCGTAAAGAAGAACGCATTCTGCCAGGCAGCGTCGTGCGCGACGCCGTGAAGGAAAAGGTCGAAGAGATCGAAGCCGAGCAAATGCGCAAGGTCTACAAAAAGGAACGTGATCAGATCAAGGATGAAATCATCCAGGCCTTCCTGCCGCGCGCCTTTATTCGTCGTTCATCGACTTTCGCTGCTATCGCGCCGAAACAGGGCCTGATCCTGGTCAACTCGGCCAGCCCGAAACGGGCCGAAGACCTGTTGTCCACCCTGCGTGAAGTCATCGGCACGCTGCCGGTACGTCCGCTGACCGTGAAAATGTCCCCGACTGCGACCATGACTGAATGGGTCACCACCCAGAAAGCCGCGGACGACTTCTTTGTGCTGGACGAGTGCGAACTGCGCGACACCCACGAAGACGGCGGCATCGTGCGTTGCAAGCGCCAGGACCTGACCAGCGAAGAAATCCAGCTGCACCTGAGCACCGGCAAAGTGGTCACTCAGTTGTCGCTGGCCTGGCAGGACAAATTGTCGTTCATGCTCGACGACAAGATGACCGTCAAGCGCCTGAAGTTCGAAGATCTGTTGCAGGATCAGGCGGAACAGGACGGTGGCGAAGAAGCCCTCGGCCAACTGGACGCCAGCTTCACCCTGATGATGCTGACCTTCGGCGACTTCCTGCCGGCGCTGGTTGAAGCGTTGGGCGGCGAAGAGACCCCGCAGGGGATCTAAATACTGGTGACATCTACTGTGGGAGCGAGCCTGCTCGCGAGACGGACGGACAGTCGGCATCAATGTTGAATGTTATGACGCTTTCGCGAGCAGGCTCGCTCCCACATTGGTTTGCGGTGCTACTTAATAAAAAGGATCAGGCCATGCGCGCACTGGCTGCATTAAGTCGTTTTGTCGGCAACACCTTCGCTTACTGGGTACTGATTTTCGCCGTCGTGGCGTTCCTGCAACCGACCTGGTTCATCGGCCTGAAGGGCGCGATCGTGCCACTGCTGGGTCTGGTGATGTTCGGCATGGGCCTGACCCTCAAACTCGAAGACTTCGCCGAAGTCGCTCGTCATCCGTGGCGCGTGGCGTTGGGCGTGGTTGCGCATTTCGTGATCATGCCGGGTGTGGCGTGGTTGCTCTGCCAGGCGTTCCACTTGCCACCGGAAATCGCTGTCGGCGTCATCCTGGTCGGCTGCTGCCCAAGCGGCACCTCGTCGAACGTGATGACCTGGCTGGCCCGCGGCGATCTGGCGCTGTCGGTGGCCATCGCCGCCGTCACCACCCTCCTCGCCCCGCTGCTGACTCCGGCGCTGATCTGGCTGCTGGCCTCGGCGTGGTTGCCGGTGTCTTTCATGGAGCTGTTCTGGTCGATCCTGCAAGTGGTGCTTTTGCCGATCGTACTCGGGGTGGTTGCCCAGCGTTTGCTCGGTGATCGAGTTCGCCACGCGGTGGAAGTACTGCCGCTGATCTCGGTGGTGAGCATCGTGATTATCGTCACGGCGGTGGTTGCCGCCAGCCAGGCGAAGATTGCCGAGTCCGGCCTGCTGATCATGGCCGTGGTGATGCTGCACAACAGTTTCGGCTATCTGCTGGGTTACTTCACCGGGCGTCTGTTCAAGTTGCCATTGGCCCAGCGCAAATCCCTGGCCCTGGAAGTCGGCATGCAGAACTCCGGGTTGGGCGCCGCGCTGGCCAGTGCGCATTTTTCGCCACTGGCGGCAGTGCCGAGTGCGTTGTTCAGCGTCTGGCACAACATCTCCGGCGCGCTGCTCTCGACGTATTTCCGTCGGATGAGCGAAAAAGAAGATCGAGAAACGGCGGCCCAGCAGGCCGCCGACTGATCCGAAAACTTGATCCCCGGGTTAATGATGGGCACTCTATTGCGCAACGCGGGGACGACCTCGCGGCTCGATCGAGTCATTAATCTGGGGACGACCCCGTCAATCGATGGAGGTCTCCCATGTCCTGGATCATTCTGTTTTTCGCCGGTCTGTTCGAAGTTGGCTGGGCCGTCGGCCTGAAATACACCGATGGCTTCAGCCGCCCTCTCCCCACCGCATTGACGGTTGCCGCCATGGCCATCAGCCTTGGTTTGCTGGGCCTTGCCATGAAGGAATTGCCGCTGGGCACCGCCTATGCAATCTGGACCGGGGTGGGGGCAGTCGGGACGGTGATCGCTGGAATCATTTTGTTTGGTGAGTCCATGGCGCTGTTCAGGCTTGCCAGTGTGGCGTTGATTATTGCCGGATTGGTTGGGCTCAAGGTCAGCACTTAGGCCACTGACGCTATCGCGGGCAAGCCCGGCCCCCACAGGTTTTGCGTGGCACCACACATTGTGGACACACCATCAATCCCTGTGGGAGCCGGGCTTGCCCGCGATGAGGCCAGCACAATGTCACCGCTTATCTAACGGCCCCACGCAAATCCCCCACCAACGCCTGCAACTTCGCCGGCTCCGCCACCTCAACCGCTACCGCCGGCCCCGCCACCAGCGTCACCCGCGACCACAACCGACGAAACATTCCCTTGTCCGGATCGCGACTGAAAAAACTCCCCCATAACCCCTGCAATGCCAGCGGAATCACTGGCACCGGCGTCTCTTCGAGAATCCGCGTCAATCCACCCCTGAACTCGTTGATCTCGCCATCAGCCGTCAACTTACCTTCAGGGAAAATACACACCAATTCGCCGTCCTTCAGATATTGGGCAATTCGCGTGAAGGCTCTTTCATAAATCTGAATGTCTTCCTGGCGCCCCGCTATCGGAATCGTCCCGGCCGTGCGAAAGATGAAGTTCAGTACCGGCAGGTTGTAGATTTTGTAGTACATCACAAAGCGAATCGGCCGACGCACCGCGCCGCCAATCAGCAAGGCATCAACGAACGACACATGATTGCAAACCAGTAACGCCGCACCCTCATCGGGAATCAGCTGCAGATTGCGATGCTCCACGCGGTACATGGAATGGCTGAGCAGCCAGATCATGAAGCGCATGCTGAACTCGGGGACGATTTTGAAGATGTAGGCATTGACGCCGATGTTCAGCAGCGACACCACCAGGAACAACTGTGGGATCGACAGCTTGACCATGCTCAGCAAAACGATAGAGACAATCGCCGAGACCACCATGAACAGCGCGTTGAGAATATTGTTGGCGGCAATCACCCGCGCCCGCTCGTTCTCGGGGGTGCGCGACTGGATCAGCGCGTACAGCGGCACGATGTAGAAACCGCCGAAAATTCCAAGCCCCAGAATATCGATCAGCACCAGCCAGGTGTGGCCAAAACCAAGGATTTCAATCCAGCCATGGCCGTCAGCGCTGTCTGGAATACCACCGGAATGCCACCACAACAGCAAACCAAACACCGTCAGACCGAACGACCCGAACGGCACCAGACCGATCTCGACTTTACGTCCGGAGAGTTTCTCGCAAAGCATCGAACCGAGTGCGATTCCGACCGAGAACACCGTAAGAATCAGCGTCACCACGGTTTCGTCTCCGTGCATCCACTCCTTGGCATAGGCCGGGATCTGCGTCAGATAAATCGCCCCGACAAACCAGAACCACGAGTTGCCGACAATCGAGCGCGACACCGCCGGGGTCTGACCCAGGCCCAGCTTCAAAGTGGCCCAGGACTGGCTGAAAATATTCCAGTTCAGGCGCATCTCCGGCGATGCGGCTGCGGCGCGAGGAATGCTGCGGCTGGCCAGGTAGCCGAGCACTGCAATTGCGATGATCGCCGTGGAGACGATGGGCGCGTAATGACTGGAGGACATCATGATCCCGGCACCAATGGTCCCGGCGAGGATTGCCAGGAAGGTGCCCATCTCCACCAACCCGTTGCCGCCCACCAGCTCCTCCTCATGTAAGGCCTGGGGCAGGATCGAATACTTCACCGGTCCGAACAGCGCCGAGTGCGTGCCCATGGCAAACAGCGCCACCAGCATCAGTGACAGGTGATCGAACATAAAGCCGACAGCACCGACCGCCATGATGGCGATTTCCCCGAGCTTGATCAGACGGATCAACGCGTCCTTGGCGAACTTTTCCCCGAACTGTCCGGCCAGCGCGGAAAACAGAAAGAACGGCAGGATGAACAGCAGCGCACACAGGTTGACCCAAATCGAACGGTCACCGTCGATGGTCAACTTGTACAAAATGGCGAGGATCAACGACTGTTTGAAGATGTTGTCGTTGAAGGCCCCGAGGGACTGTGTCACGAAAAACGGCAGGAAGCGCCGGGTGCGAAGCAAGGTGAACTGTGAGGGGTGACTCATCTTCCGTGTGTCCCTGATTTGCATGAAGAGTGGCATGGAGAGTGGCGTGGATACAGTGATTGGAATGTCAGACGTCGATCCAGGCCACACATTACCTAATCTTTGCAGGTTATTTCTTTAATCCTGCTATGCACGGCGAGACAAACAACTCGCCCCGCCACGCGCCCTGCACCGTCCGTTTGGCGACGATCAACCACATCACGGCCAGCAACGCCACCAATACGCAACCGAAGACACTAAAAAACGTCAGGCTCAAGGTGCTGGCCAGTTTCAACGTTGCCAAAGAATAGACACCCAACGGGAACGTGAAGCCCCACCAGCCGAGATTGAAAGGGATGCCGGCGCGCAGGTAACGCAGGGTAATGAGCACAGCTATCAGCATCCACCACAGCGCAAATCCCCAAAGCGTAATCCCGGCCACCAGCCCCAACCCGGCAGCGATCTCACCGATACCCGGCAACCCGTTGGCGGCGAAGATTGCCGGCGCATCGGCGCCCAGCAGCAACATGCCCAGTGCCCCGGTGCCGATCGGCCCGAGTGCCAGCCAGCTGGAGGCAGCCATGTTTTCGTGGGGCAGTTTATGCAGTGCCATGCGCAGCAACAGAATTGTCAGAATGCTGAACGCCACCGGTAGGGAAAATGCCCAAAGCACGTAGCTGGTGACCAGCATCACCAGTTGCGAATGGGCATCGGCCAGATGTGGCGCCAACAGACCACCGCTGGCGGCCGCCACTTCCGCAGCCACCACGGGCAACAGCCAAACGGCAGTCATCTGGTCGATGCTGTGTTCCTGGCGGGTAAACATCAGGTAGGGAATCAGCACGCCGCAGGCTACAGACATCGCCACATCCAACCACCACAGCACTTCGGCGACCTGAATGACGCCCTCGCCCCAACGCGGTAAACCGAACACCAGAAGACCATTGATGATGGTCGCCAGGCCCATGGGGATGGTGCCGAAAAACATCGAAACCGTGGAGTGGCCGAAAATCCGCCGCGCCTCTTCGAAAAACAGCGTCCAGCGCGCCGCATAGACAGCGGTGAACAAGACAAACAGGACGATATTGAACAGCCAAAACGCTTCACCAATCGCGTGCAGACCGGGGCTCGCGACAGGCAACTGAGCCAGCGCCAACGCCAGCACGCCGGTGCCCATGGTGGCGGCGAACCAGTTCGGGGTGAACTGGCGAATGACTTCGCGCGGGTGCTGCAAATGAGTGAAAGGTTTAAATCCGGTTGTAGCGCTAGTGGGGCATGGCATGGCGAACTCCTGTCCTCTGTTGAGGTGGAATTCATGGTAGAGCCGAATCGAATATCTATATAACGGGTAATATCTCTAACTGTTATCTGTTTTACAGATATATGCCATCCAAAGAAATGGCGACCCCAAGGCTAGCGATCATCCAGCATCCGCGCTACAGACTTTGACAGACCGTTGACGCATCAACCCGAACAGCGCCACCACAGACAGCATGATCAACACCGCGCCATAACCATCAGTGGTTGCCACCAACCCGAAGCTCCGCGTCAGGTTTCCGGCCAGCAACGACGGCAGACAGAACGCCAGATAGCTGAGCACTAAAAACGCCGACATCAACCCCGCTCGCTCGTGCGGCAAGGCCAGCGGCACGACGCTGCGCAAGGCCCCGAGGAAACCGGCGCCGAAACCGCAACCGGCCACCAGCGTCCCGATAAAAAACAGCGACAGGCTGGCGCTGTGGACCGCCATCAGAATCAGCGCAACACCCACGGGCAACAGGCTGGCGCCCAACCGCAAGACCTTGTCGGCCGGTTGATTGCGCAAGGTGTAGATCATCAACGCGCCCGTCACCGTCAATACGGCGACGGTGGCGCCGCCAATCAGATTCGAGGTCGATCCGGTGGCCGTCCGGACCAGAGACGGCGCCAGGGAAGCGTAAAAACCACCCAACGCCCACACCGCGATGTTGATCGGCGTCACCAGCCACAACGCACGTCGCGCCTGATTCGGGACATGCAGGGTCGGACGTAGCGAGGCCCAGGCGCCCGGCTGCGGACTGACGCTTTCCGGCAGACGCCAGACATACAACGCCTGCATCACAAACAGGGCAAGCAGCACCCAATAGGTCAACTGCAACGGCAGCGGCGCGAACTCGGCCAACAAGCCGCAGCCCATGGCACCGACCGCCATGCCCAGCAAGGGTGCAACACTGTTGATCAGTGGCCCTTGCTGGCGATCGGTGTCCAGCAGCGCCGCACTCAATACGGCGGAGGCCATCCCCGTGGCAAACCCCTGAAGCACACGCGCACTGACTAACCAGGCAACATTGTCGGCATTGATAAACATCAGCATTGCCAGCATGTTCAGCAACACGGCGGTAAAGATCACCGGTTTGCGCCCCAGGTAATCGGAAAGCGAACCGACCGTGAGCAGCGCCGCGAGCAGGCTGATGGCGTATACGCCGAAGATCAGGGTCAGGATTGCCGCCGAGAACTGCAGGTGTTCCTGATACAAGTGATACAACGGTGTGGGCGCCGTGGAAGCGGCGAGAAAACTGAGTAAGGTGATCGCCAGAAACCCCAGGCGGGACCGATTAGAAATAGAACTGGACATGCGACACCCTCCGCAAAAGCTAACATTTTGCTTTTGCGGAGTGTGCTACTGGCCTGCGCTTAAAGCAAATTCTTTGTGTTAAGGTCCGATACATGGCTATTAAAGAAGGTTTACGCCCTGGCGGTCGCAGTGCCCGGGTGCAAGAGTCGGTTCATTCGGCAGTCGGTGATCTCCTCGAAGAACAGGACCGCGCCACCGTGACCGTCCCGCAAATCGCCGCGCGCGCTGGCGTCACACCGTCCACCATCTACCGCCGCTGGGGCGATCTGTCGGTGTTATTGGCGGATGTCGCCCTCGCCCGTATGCGCCCGGAGAGCGAGCCGGCCAATACCGGCAGCCTGCACGGTGACGTGCGCGCCTGGGCGGAGCAATATCTGGACGAAATGAGTTCAGAGCCCGGTCGCAACATGCTGCGCGATGTGCAATGCAGCACCACACCAGCCGTTTGCGCGACGATCATTGGCGGGCAGTTGCAGACGATTCTGGATCGTTACCCCGATCAGCCGAAGCCGAGCGTTGATCGACTGATCAACCTGGTGGCGGCGCCAACGGTGTTTCGCCTCCTGTTTTCAGCGGCGCCGCTGGAGGTTGAGGAACTGCATTGGTTGATCGAGACTGCGCTGAGTCAGTAATGCCGCCATCGCGAACAAGCTCCCACAGGTTTCGTGTTGACCGATGATTCGGGTACGACACGAAACCTGTGGGAGCGGGCTTGCCCGCGAAGAGGCCCGAGAGTCCCCTGAAAATCCAACTGATACAAAGCCTGCGACACCCCGCCACGCCGCGACCTTGGTCGACACTGACTAACTTGGGCCATCGTGCGAGACTGTCTGACCGGGCGCGAATCCCGGGTGTCTTTTGTCTGGAGTTCCCATGTCGCTGTCCAGCGGGCTGATCGCCGCCGTCGCCCTGGCCTATATGGCCATCATGTTCGCCATCGCCTTCTACGGTGACCGTCGCAGCACACCGTTGCCACCGCGGGTGCGCGCGTGGGTGTACAGCCTGTCGCTGGCGGTCTATTGCACCAGCTGGACCTTTTTTGGCGCCGTAGGCCAAGCCGCCGAACAACTCTGGTCTTTCCTGCCGATCTACCTCGGGCCGATCCTGCTGCTGGTGTGCGCGCCGTGGGTCCTGCAAAAAATGGTGATGATCAGTAAACAGGAGAACATCACCTCAATTGCCGACTTTATCGCTGCGCGTTACGGCAAATCCCAGTCGCTGGCGGTGGTGGTGGCGCTGATCTGCCTGGTCGGCGTGCTGCCCTACATCGCGCTGCAACTCAAAGGCATCGTGTTGGGGGTGAACCTGTTGATCGGCGCCGGTGCCGACGCTATGGGTACTCGCGCCCAGGACACAGCGTTGATCGTATCGCTGGTACTGGCGCTGTTCACCATCGTCTTCGGTACCCGCAACCTCGACGCCACGGAACACCACCGCGGCATGGTGCTGGCGATTGCGTTCGAGTCGCTGGTCAAGCTGTTTGCGTTTCTCGCCGTCGGCGCGTTCGTCACCTACGGCCTCTACGACGGTTTCGAAGACCTGTTCGACCAAGCCATGCTCGCACCGCGTCTCGAAGAATACTGGAAAGAAACCATCAACTGGCCCTCGATGGTGGTCCAGACCGGCGTGGCCATGATGGCGATCATCTGCCTGCCCCGGCAGTTCCATGTGACCGTGGTGGAAAACATCGACCCCCAGGATTTGCGCTTGGCCAAATGGGTGTTCCCGGCCTATCTGGCGCTGGCTGCATTGTTTGTAGTACCTATCGCCCTTGCCGGTCAGATGATGCTGCCCAGCTCCGTGCTGCCGGACTCTTTTGTCATCAGCCTGCCCTTGGCCCAATCCCACCCTGCCCTGGCGATGCTGGCGTTCATCGGTGGCGCATCGGCGGCGACCGGCATGGTCATTGTCGCGAGCGTGGCGCTGTCGACCATGGTCTCCAACGACATGCTGCTGCCGTGGTTGCTGCGTCGCAATAATGCCGAGCGGCCGTTCGAAGTGTTCCGCCAGTGGATGTTGTCGGTACGCCGAGTGAGCATCGTGGTGATTCTGTTGCTGGCCTATGTCAGCTATCGCCTGCTGGGCTCGACCGCGAGCCTGGCGACCATCGGCCAGATTGCCTTCGCCGCCGTGACCCAATTGGCCCCGGCCATGCTCGGGGCGCTGTACTGGAAACAGGCCAATCGCCGCGGCGTGTTCGCCGGTCTCGCTGCCGGCACGTTCCTCTGGTTCTACACATTGATTCTGCCGATTGCGGCGCATAGCCTCGGTTTGTCACTGAACAGTTTCCCAGGCCTGGCCTGGCTGCACGGCAACCCGCTGAACCTGCCGATCACCCCGCTGACCCAAGGCGTGGTGCTGTCGCTTGCCGGTAACTTCACGCTATTTGCCTGGGTTTCGGTCCTGTCGCGCACCAGGGTTTCGGAACACTGGCAGGCCGGCCGTTTCATCGGCCAGGAAATCAGTGCCCGGCCCAGCGCCCGCTCGATGCTGTCAGTGCAGATCAACGATTTGCTGCAACTGGCCGCGCGCTTTGTCGGTGAAGAGCGCGCCCGTCAGAGCTTCATCCGTTTCGCTTACCGCCAAGGCAAAGGCTTCAACCCGAACCAGAACGCCGACGGCGAATGGATCGCCCACACCGAACGCTTGCTGGCCGGTGTGCTCGGTGCCTCTTCGACTCGGGCGGTGGTAAAAGCCGCTATCGAAGGTCGGGAGATGCAACTCGAGGACGTCGTCCGAATCGCCGACGAAGCCTCAGAGGTGCTGCAATTCAACCGGGCGCTGTTGCAAGGAGCGATCGAGAACATCACCCAAGGCATCAGCGTGGTCGACCAGTCGCTGAAACTGGTGGCCTGGAACCGGCGCTACCTGGAGCTGTTCAACTACCCGGACGGTTTGATCAGCGTCGGCCGACCGATTGCCGACATCATTCGCTATAACGCCGAACGCGGATTGTGTGGCCCCGGCGAAGCTGAAGTGCACGTCGCCCGCCGCCTGCACTGGATGCGTCAGGGTCGCGCTCATACCTCCGAGCGGTTGTTCCCCAATGGGCGGGTGATCGAGCTGATCGGCAACCCGATGCCGGGCGGCGGCTTCGTCATGAGTTTCACCGACATTACTGCATTCCGCGAAGCCGAGCAGGCGCTGACCGAGGCCAACGAGGGCCTGGAACGGCGGGTCACCGAGCGGACCTACGAGCTGTCGCAACTTAACGTTGCCCTGACCGAAGCCAAGGGCACCGCCGAGTCGGCCAACCAGTCGAAAACCCGTTTCCTGGCTGCCGTCAGCCATGACTTGATGCAACCATTGAACGCCGCGCGACTGTTTTCAGCCGCCCTTACCCATCAAGACGACGGCTTATCCGGTGAAGCGCAGAAACTGGTGCATCACCTCGACACTTCGCTGCGCTCGGCCGAGGACCTGATCAGTGACTTGCTGGACATTTCCCGCCTGGAAAACGGCAAGATCAACCCTGATCCCAAGCCGTTCGTGCTCAATGAGTTGTTCGATATCCTCGGTGCCGAGTTCAAGGCCCTGGCCCGGGACCAAGGGCTGAAGTTCCGCGTCCGCGGCAGTACCTTGCGGGTCGATAGCGACATCAAGCTGTTGCGGCGGATCTTGCAGAACTTCCTCACCAATGCCTTCCGCTACGCCAAAGGGCCGGTGTTGCTTGGCGTTCGCCGGCGGTCGGGCGAGCTGTGCCTGGAGGTCTGGGACCGTGGCCCCGGCATTCCGTTAGATAAACAGCAGGTGATTTTCGAAGAGTTCAAACGCCTCGACAGCCATCAGACGCGCGCCGAAAAAGGCCTGGGGCTGGGGTTGGCGATTGCCGATGGATTGTGTCGCGTGCTGGGTCATACGCTGCGGGTACGTTCCTGGCCGGGTCGAGGCAGCGTATTCAGTGTCAGTGTGCCGTTGGCCAAGGCGCAAACCGCGACACCCGCGAAAGTCGCCGAACTCAACGGCAAACTACTCAGCGGTGCGCAGGTGCTGTGCATCGACAACGAAGACAGCATCCTGATCGGCATGAACAGCCTGCTGACCCGTTGGGGTTGTCAGGTCTGGACGGCGCGTAACCGCGATGAATGCGCGGCGCTGCTCAGCGAAGGAGTCCGCCCGCAACTCGCGTTGGTGGATTACCACCTCGACGATGGCGAAACCGGAACCGCGCTGATGGCATGGTTGCGAACCCGATTAGGTGAGCCTGTCCCAGGTGTGGTGATCAGTGCCGATGGACGGCCGGAGACAGTAGCCCAGGTTCATGCGGCGGGCCTGGATTACCTGGCCAAACCGGTGAAACCGGCGGCACTGAGAGCGTTGTTGAATCGGCATTTGCCGTTGTAATGCGCGAGGATTGAATCTTGCGGTGGCGTGACCGCCACCATCGCGGGCAAGCCCGCTCCCACAGGTTTCTGTGTGGTTGCACAAATTGAGTGAACAACATACAAGCGGGCTTGCCCGCGATGTTTTTCGGGTTACTCCGGCAACTCGGCCAACCCGTCCACATCCGTCATCGCCCGCTCCAGCAGATCCGCCGGCAGGCTCTTGCTCGCTCGCGCACCGAGCAGCTTGAGCTGCTCACTGCGGCTGACCAGGTTGCCACGCCCTTCTGTCAGCTTGTTGCGCGCCGAGCTGTAGGCTTTGTCCAACTGCTGTAGGCGATTGCCGACTTCATCCAGATCCTGAATGAACAACACGAACTTGTCGTACAGCCATCCCGCGCGCTCAGCGATTTCCCGGGCGTTCTGGCTCTGGCGCTCCTGTTTCCACAGGCTGTCGATGACTCGCAAAGTTGCCAACAAAGTGGTTGGGCTGACGATCACGATGTTGCGGTCGAACGCCTCCTGGAACAGCGTCGGTTCAGCCTGCAACGCGGCAGAAAAAGCCGCTTCGATCGGTACGAAGAGCAAGACGAAATCGAGGCTGTGCAAACCGTCGAGACGCTTGTAATCCTTGCCGGCCAGGCCTTTGACGTGATTGCGCAGGGACAGTACGTGCTGCTTGATGGCGATCTGGCCGATGGCATCGTCTTCAGCGGCCACATATTGCTGATAGGCCGTGAGGCTGACTTTGGAATCGACCACCACCTGCTTGTCGCCCGGTAGATAAATGATCACGTCCGGCTGGAAACGCTCACCGTCCGGGCCTTTGAGATTGACCTGGGTCTGGTACTCGCGCCCCTTCTCCAGCCCTGCGTGCTCAAGCACTCGCTCAAGAATCAGCTCGCCCCAGTTACCCTGGGTTTTCTGCCCTTTCAAGGCGCGCGTCAGGTTGGTGGCTTCGTCGCTCAGGCGCAGGTTCAGCTGTTGCAGCCGCTCCAGTTCCTTGGCCAGGGAAAAACGTTCGCGGGCTTCAGCCTGATAGCTTTCCTCGACACGTTTTTCAAAGGACTGGATGCGTTCTTTCAACGGATCGAGCAACTGACCGAGGCGTTGTTGGCTGGTTTCGGCAAAGCGCTGCTCACGCTCATCAAAGATCTTGCCCGCCAGCTCCGCGAATTGCGCACGCAGCTCGTCTCGCGAGCCTTGCAGGTCGCTGAGACGCTGCTGATGGCTTTCCTGCTGCTCACGCAGCTCGGCGTTGAGCGAGGCAGCCTGGGCGTCCAGGCGACGCAACTCAGCCTCTTTACCGGCGCGTTCGAGATTCCAGGCATGGGCGGCATCGCGGGCATCATCGCGTTCGATCTGCAGCAATTCGACTTCACGGCGCACGGCGGCCAGGTCTGCTTGCCTGGCTGCGTTGGCCTGGCCCAGATCAGCGATTTCATCGCGGCAAGCTTCGAGTTGGACATTCAATCCATCCTGAGCCAGATGGGCTGTGGCCAGCCGCTCTTCCAGCAGCGCAGCCTCTGACTGCGTAGCGCTTGTTCGGCGCTGAAGTTGCCAGGCCAGTACCAGTAACGGCAACGCAGCGCCCGCCAGACCGAGCAATGCGCTGGTCAAGTCCATAGCCATAGCCACTCCTGCCAATGAAATAAAGCTTGAAGGTTAACCAAGGCGTCAGGTCTTGGACAGCTCAGTCTTCGATCAGACCCAGTTCCTGTTGGGCGCGCCGATCCCCGGCCCGTGCGGCCTGACGCAAAAGGTCCTGGCCAATCCGGCGATCCCGCGCATTGCCGCATTCGCGGCACATCAATTGGCCGAGACGGCTTTGCGCGGCCACGACTCCTTCACGGGCCGGTTGCTTGAGCAGCCGTCCGGCGAAGTGTTTGACGTTGGTGTTTTCACCCAGGCGCGGGCTGTCCAGCAACCACTCTGCCACGCGCATTGAAAAGCGCTTGGGTGGGGTCACACTGGAGGATGTCGAGGTAGCAGAGACTGATACTGAGCGAAACTTCATAAAGCACTGTGGGGCAGATCGGAAGGCGCGCCACTCTACTCTTTTTTTCTTACAGGTAAAGCCTAAAAAAACCCTGCACGCCCGTCCTAGAGCAAGCGCTCGGGACAATCCACAGAAGCTGTGGATAACTCAGTGGACAACCGCCCTTGAACTCTCGAAAAGCCCTATGGAATGGGGCTCGCAGTCAAACTGACGATTTTTTCACCAGTAAAAAAAAGCGATGTTTTTCATTGACTTAAATTTTGGTTACAGGCACCCACTGCGCTTGAAGGGAAGATGACAGTGGGGTGACAAGCTGCGTAACTTATGTGCACAAGTACCTTCGAGGCAGTTATATCGATGCACTTTTTCGGCGCATTTTTTGCCTGAGTCTGGGGATAAACCTTGGCAAACCCGTGATTCAGGCTTGTCCGGGCAGATGAACGTCGACTACCAGCGGTCGGATTTTGTGCTATTACAGTGCGGTCGGTTGGGCGCAGCCTTACCCAGGATGCCGATGGGCAGGCACTTCAGCGATCTTTTTTGCTAACACACTTCCCTTCTGCAATTCAATCCGTTAGTATCCGCAGCGTTAGTACCAAGCTGAAAGTCAATTCAGGTCGAACAAATCCCCCCGGTCAGCCTTCCCAATGGAAGCCTCCACCGACAAAGCGGGATCGACCACCTCGATGGTTTCCAGGTAAACCTTGCGCCAACACAGCCTTTGAATCGAAAGCAAAGGGTGTTGCCAGGATCACTTACTCTGACCGAACCAACCTGCAGATTGATCAGGATCTTCACCCCGGGCCCAGAACCTTTGCCCTTGATGTGTTGCCTGCCCTCCTAAGTACCTACCTGCCAGCCCAAGCGCGCCAATTTATCAGCGCTTCAAACTGGCTGCTTTGTTCCAGTCGGGTTCTTCGTTCGACCAACGGTGGTCGACGTCACTGGAACGTTTTAACTTTGCACGGTTCTTATCCGTGTCGCTTGTAGGAACACCAATGACTATGTCTACTCAAATCCACACTCAGGATGCCATTCGCACCCTAACCAACGCTTTTGCACCAATGAACTGCCTGATCATGGCCGCTCGCAAAGGCTGCTTCAGCTTCACCCTGGTCAACGAACACGGCATCGCTCGTCACAGCGAACGCCTGTACCCCGATCAATACTCCAGCGCAGAGCCGCTGCAGGCCGTGATCGAGCGTACCCGTCAGGCACTGGTTGCCTGATACGCCAGAAGACTGAAAACCTCAAAAGCCCTGCTCAAAAAGCGGGGCTTTTTATTGCCCGATATTTCACTTTTCACTTCGTCCGCTTAAGCACAAACCGATATAACGGTTATAACTCGCAGCCGGAAATATTTTAAAAACAGGCCTTTACGTCGCGAATATGACACTACACTTCAACTCAAGCGGCTTAATCCGCTTCCGGCGAGCCTGAGTCGATCCACTGCTGCCAAAGCCCCTTCAGGTGTCGCCGCCCATTTCACGTTTCGAGGGTTTTATGGGTATCGCTGCCAGCGAACTGTGCCGTTATGTGATCCGTCCGACATTGATCTATCTCGGGTGCCATAGCGCTACTGCCGAATCCCTGCTGCTAGGCATCGCCGCCAGCCAGTCAGCCCTTGGTACCGCCCTGCATGACCGCCGTGGACACGGCCTGTACCGAATCGCCGAACCCCGTCACCAGGCACTCTGGGACCATTACCTGGCACTTGACCCGGAACGCGCAAGCCTGGTCCGCGGGCTTGCCAGCCAGCATGCTTTCCTGAGTGGCCCGCACCTCGAATTGACCGTAAACCTGCGTTACGCCACAGCCATCGCCTGGCTGCTGGTAGAAGAACAGAACACCCCCCTCCCCAAAGCAGACGACTTGCTCGGAATGGCACGCATCTGGCGTCAGACCTTCCAGCCCCAAGGACGCCTGAGAGACTTCACCTATGCATGGCAAACCTGTGTTTCATCGCTGAATCAGGTCGCCTGCTGATCCGCCATTTTCAGAAGATCGCACAACAGGTCGCGAATCTGGTTGGATTGTCCTACAAAACCGCTCTAAATCAAGCCATACAGCCTATAGCGCTGGGACGAAAATGTTGGTAATTTTCGCCCCGGTGATCATCAGGAGTTCTAATAATGAAAAAAGTAATGCTCAAAACCACCCTCAGCCTCGCCGTTACCTTGGCATCCACCCAAATCTTCGCAAGTGGCTTTGCCCTCAACGAACAAAGCATCAGCGGGATGGGTACAGGTTTTGCCGGGCGATCCTCATCTGCCGATGACGCATCCACCATTTTTGGCAACCCTGCCGGCATGTCTCGCCTCAAGCGCGAACAAGTGACCGGCGGTGTTGCATTTATCGATGCACACACTGACATCAGTGATGCCAGCTCCCGCCCGAATAGTGGTACCAACAAAGGTGACATGGTCCCTTTCATGGGCGTGCCCATGGGCTACTACGTAAAGCCAATCGATGACCACTGGGCATTCGGCTTCGGCGTGTACGCTCCATTCGGCCTGGTGACCGATTATGAGACCGGCTTTGCCGGCCGTTACTTCGGCAGCAAGAGCGAAGTCAAGATCGTCACCCTCCAGCCAACCGTCAGCTACGCCTTCAACGACAAGGTTTCCATCGGTTTCGGCCCGACCATCAACCGCATCGACGGCAAGCTGGAATCGAACCTGTCGCTCGACCCGCGCGCACCGGATGGCGAAGTCAAGATCAAGGGTGACGATACTGCGCTGGGCTACAACGTCGGTATCCTGGTTCAAGCCACCGACAGCACCAGCGTCGGCCTGACCTACCACTCGAAAGTGAAGTACAAGCTCGAGGGTGACACCAAGGTCAACTACGCCCTGCTCGGCCCACTGGGGAACCAGAAGTTCGACGCTTCGCTGGACATCACCACCCCTGAATCGGTCGACTTCTCGGTTACCCACAAACTGGACGACCAGTGGACCCTCTACGCAGGCAGCACCTGGACTCGCTGGAGTCGCCTGAAAGAAATATCCGTCGAGAACGAAGGCGTTCCTGCCCCTCTGGCCGCACGCGGCTTCGGCACCATCACCGAAGAGCAGAACTGGCACGATACCTGGGCTCACGCTATTGGCGCGTCCTACCAGTTGAACAAGCAATGGGTACTGCGTACCGGTCTGTCCGTTGACCAGGCGCCGACCAACAACGAAAACCGCTCCCCACGCATCCCGACTGGCGATCGCACGATCTTCAGCCTGGGTGCCGGCTGGAGCCCGACCGACGACCTGACCATCGACGTGGCGTATTCGTACCTGCATGAAGAGTCGGTCAAGGTCAACGACAACAACGGCCGCCAGGCCTACGACGCCAAGTATGAAAACTCTGCGAATGGTTTCGGTGTTGGCGCGACCTACCGCTTCTGATGACTCACGGCGAGGCTGAACCTCTCGCCGCCTGAATCAAAAAGCCCTGCAAGTTTACGCTTGCAGGGCTTTTTCGTTTTCAGACGCAGGACCTGTGATGAGTCGTACAGGCGATGATTCAGTGAGTCACGGACGCCTGTTCTTCCATTTTCTGGCGCAGGCTCAGGGGGCGCATATCGGTCCAGGTTTCTTCGATGTAAGCCAGGCATTCCTTTTTCAGGCCGCTTTTGCCGACGGTGCGCCAGCCTTTTGGCACGGCTTTGTAGTCGGGCCAGATCGAGTATTGCTCTTCGTGGTTGACCACGACCTGAAAGAGGATGTCCTCGCGGTCGAATACTGACGTCATAGTGTCTCTCCATCGCTGTAGGGTGGGCTGCACTGCGTGCGCAGCCGGTATGTAGAAAGAACGTTCGAGTTGCCGAAAAATTTAGAGACTGGCTGTTGCAGCCGCCATGGCCCTGCCGAAAATCTCGGCCACCCGATCGATTTCTGCAGAGCTAATCACCAGCGGCGGCAGGAAACGCACCACGCCACCGTGGCGTCCACCCAACTCCAGGATCAAGCCACGCTTGAGGCATTCGCGCTGAACCAACGGCGCCAGACACCCGAATATGGGTGGGTGGCCCAGAGCATCCAGCGCCCCCGCCGGATCGACCAGTTCAACACCGAGTATCAAACCGCGACCACGAATGTCGCCCAGTTGCGGGAAGTCCCTCTGCAGGATGCGCAGGTGTTCGCTCAAGCGTTCGCCCATGGCAGCGGCGTGCTCGCAGACCTTGTGTTCAATCAGGTAACGCATCACTGCGGACCCCGCGGCCATGGCCATCTGATTGCCACGGAAAGTCCCGGCATGGGCACCGGGCAGCCAGGTGTCGAGCCAGTCGCGGTAGACCACCACCGCCAGCGGCAGACTGCCGCCGATGGCTTTGGACATGACCACCACATCCGGAATGATCCCGGCATGCTCGAAGGCGAACATCTTGCCGGTGCGCGCAAAGCCACTCTGAATTTCATCGACAATCAGCGCCACGCCCGCCTTTTCGGTGATGCGTCGCAAGCCGCGCAACCAGTCGAGATCGGCCGGGATGACCCCACCCTCGCCCTGCACCGCCTCAACGATCACCGCCGCTGGCAATTGCACGCCGGCCTCGGGATCATTGAGCAGGTTTTCCAGGTAATTCAGGTTGACCTGCACCCCTTGCGC
This sequence comes from Pseudomonas sp. ANT_H12B, assembly GCF_008369325.1. Taxonomy (GTDB): domain Bacteria; phylum Pseudomonadota; class Gammaproteobacteria; order Pseudomonadales; family Pseudomonadaceae; genus Aquipseudomonas. The sequence continues at coordinate 18,355 of NZ_VOBI01000006.1, forward strand.
ACCGCCAAGCCCGAACGGGCAGCGGTAATCGTAAGGATACGGCATGAACTGCACGCCACTGCTGAGCAAGGCACCCAAAGGTTTTTTCGGCCCCAGACTACCCATCAGGCTCAGTGCGCCCTGACTCATGCCGTGGTAACCGCCCTGGAACGACAACACGGTGCTACGCCCAGTGGCGGTGCGCACCAGTTTCAGCGCGGCTTCCACCGCGTCGGTGCCGGTAGGGCCGCAGAATTGAATCTTGGCTTCAGCGGCCAATGCCTGCGGTAACAGGCCGAACAGATCCTGGACGAATTGATCCTTGACCGGGGTCGTCAGGTCCAGCGTGTGCAGCGGCAGTTCATCAATCAGCACTTGCTGAATGGCTTCGATCACCACCGGGTGGTTATGCCCCAGGGCCAGGGTGCCAGCGCCGGCCAGGCAGTCGATGAAACTGCGGCCTTCGACGTCTTCGACATAAATGCCCTTGGCGCGCTTGAGTGCCAGGGGAATGCGTCGCGGATAGCTGCGGGCATTCGATTCCTGCTGGCTCTGACGGGCCAGCAACGGCGACTCATTGAACTGGTAAAGCGTCTCGGCAGGCGTCGGGGCAACCCGGGCTGGCTGATCTTCGATAAGGCTGGTAGCGACTGACATCTCTCGACCCCTCAATACGCTGTTGATAGTGACCAAAACTGCACACCGGGCAGGTGCGCGTTCCGGTCACGGGGCGCACTTGCAGGCTTTACTGTTCTGGAAACGCATCAGAGCCTCAAGGATTTAGACCCCCCACCGGCTTTCTATGAAGGTGGCGAAAGTCCTTTGTGCATGGGGATGGCATGAAGCCCCGCGATCACAAAGGTCTGGGCGCAGGGCTGATAACCCAGATGAAGGTAAAACGCTTCGCTGGTCCGGGTGCTATTGAGCTGTGCCTGATGCAAACCCTGATCGATCAACCAGCCTTCAAGGTCATGCACCAACGCCTGTCCGGCCCCCCGGCGAAACCATTCCGGCTGCACATAACAGAACGCGACCTTGCCGCTGATTGCAGCCATGGCGACACCGACCGGTTTGTCCTGTAACAGGGCGATGTTCATATACAACCGCTGGTCGGTCAGCCAGGAGCCTATGTGTTCGGCGGTTTTGTTATGGGTCCAGGCCGCGACGATTTTCGCATCATTGCGGTGGTCGAGCGCGCAGCCTACCCGGATGGACCGCTCGACAATCCGGCTGATAATGCCGGCATCGGCAGGCGTTGCGGGGCTGATGTGAATTGATGCATCCATAGCGCTGTTACCTCAGTCCATTGAGTCAAAGCTGCCGTGGACGATAGCGCTGTGGGTGGAGGGAGGCTAATGGAGAGAAGTAACTTTTGATGTAGAACCCCTGTGGGAGCTTGCTCGCTCCCACAGGGAATTGGTGATGCTTGTCAGACCGGCTGCAACGGCATGCTCAGCTCAACCCGCAATCCATCCGGCCGGCTGTCGAACTGCAAGGTACAGCCGCAGCGCTGGACGATGGCCTGGACAATCGCCAGGCCGAGGCCGCAGCCGGTGCTCTGGCCGTTGCGCCAGAAGCGTTGAGTCAGGTGTTGCAGATCGTCTTCGGCAATGCCAGGCCCGTGGTCGCGAACCACAAACTGCACGCGGTTGCCGGTGGTTTCCAGACTCAACTCCACGGCCCCGTCGTCCGGAGTGTGACGCAGGGCGTTGTCCAACAAATTGCGCAGCGCGGCAATCGACAGCACGGCGGGCATTTGCACCGGTGCGTGAGAGAGCTTCGCCGGCACCTTGAACTTGATCCGCTGACGATCGCCACTGCCTGCGTCCTGGATCGCCAGTTTCGCCACTTGTTCGGCGCTGCATTGCACGCCGTCATCGAACGACAGACTGCCCTCGACTCGCGCGAGCAACAGCAATTGCTCAAGCGTGCGATGCAGACGATCAGCGCCCTCTTCGGCTCTGGCCAGGGACTGGTCCCGCGCCGTGCCCTCGGTCATGCGCGCCACTTGCAGATGGGTCTTGATCGCCGTCAACGGGCTGCGTAATTCATGGGCCGCGTCACCGGTCAGGCGGCGTTCACGCTCGATGGTTTTGCCGATCCGTTGGAACAACTGATTCTGGGTGTCCAGCAATGGTTGCAACTCGCTGGGCAGCGGCTGGATCTGCAAGGGCTCAAGGGAGTCGGCGCTGCGACGCATCAAGGCGTCACGCATGCGGTTGAGCGGCGCCAGCCCCTGGCCGATACCCAGCCAGAGCAGGCACAGACAGCCAAGCAATGCCACACCCACCGGCACCGAAGCGGCCAACAGGATGGACATGTTCAGGGCTTCGCGCTCGATCTGCCGGTCGGCGGTGGTGATCCGCAGATCGCCGCGAGCCAGGGTAAAACTGCGCCAAGGCGCACCGTCGATCATCTGGTCGTGGAAGCCCATTTTCTCGGCCTCCAGGGTTTGTTGCGGGTCGGTGTGACTGCGGGCAAGGATTTCGCCTCGCAACGAGCTGACCTGACACGCCATTCCGCCCGGAATGTTCAATTGTTCAGCACTGAAATGGGTGCCCTCGCCTTTGCTCGGCAACGCCGGCAATTGCTCCATGAGGCCGGCGACCATGCGCGCCGACGCCACCAGTCGCTGGTCGAGGGAAAACATCATTTGATTGCGCAGGTCGCTGAGCATCCAGGCCGCAGCCAGGGCCCAGATCAGCGCAAAAGCGGCGCCGAGTGTCAGACTCAGGCGCAAACGCAGGCTCATCACTTCGATTGTTCTCCGCCATCGGCCGGCCCCAGGCGATAACCCAGGCCGCGCACAGTCTCGACAATCCCGTTACCGAGTTTGCGCCGCAGGTGATGGATATGCACGTTAAGGGCGTTACTTTCCAGTTCGTCGTTGAAACCGTAGACGCTGTCTTTGAGTTGCTCGGTAGACAGCACCCGGCCACGGTTGTGCAGCAAGGCCTGCAACAGCGACTGCTCACGGCGCGACAAGTCCACCGGCTGGCCGGCGAGCATGGTCTCGCGACTGCTCGGGTCATAAGTCAGCGCGCCGTGTTCGATCAGGTTGACGCTGCGCCCCGCTACCCGTCGCAACAGGGTATGCAGGCGCGCCGCCAGTTCACGCAGGTCGAAAGGCTTGAGCAGATAGTCGTCGGCGCCGGCTTGCAGACCGTCGACGCGGTCGGTAACCGAGTCCCGGGCCGTGAGGATCAGCACCGGCAACTCAAGGCCGTTGTGGCGTAACTGTTGAAGCAGTTTGAGTCCATCTTCGTCCGGCAGTCCGAGGTCGAGCACCATCACGTCGAATTCGGCCACCTTGAGCATCGCCCGGGCAGCCGAAGCGGTAGCGACATGCTCCACGGTCAGGCCTTGGGCAGTGAGCCCGGCGACAATGCCGCTGGCGATCAGCTCATCGTCTTCGCAAACCAGTACGTGCATGGGAGCTCCGTGAGCAAAAACGCGAGTCAAACAGATGTAGATTAAGCGGCAATTATGGCAAGCGCTTTGCCTGACGAGAAGCAGGGCTTTCGTTCAGTCGTCGCCACCTGTCAAAGGGGATTGAATGATCTCATGATTATTTGACCAAGCCTCCCTTGATTGAGATTGAACCACACGGTTTCAATCCGAAACAAACAACCCCGCAAAACCGTACAGAACAAAAGCGCATTGGCGTAATCTAAATCCGGCTTTAACGCACCGCCCAATAACTTTCATAATTGACGCTTTTCAATTATTGAACAACTTATTCATCTGAAAGGATTCAGACCATGCCAACACTTAAAAATTTTGTTGCTGTCGATTGGCGCTCGGGGCCAGATCGCATTTACTTTTTCTTCAAGGACACCGGCACCTATACACGCTTTGATATTGGTGACAACAAAGTTCCTGAGGGATATCCCGCCACCGTCAATGGAAACTGGGGCAGTTTCGACAAACATGTCAAAGATCTACGCTTTGGGTTCACGACGACCAACATTGATCCCTGGGGTGGCAATGCTCCTGTAGCTGGACACGATATTTTATGGCTGTTTTATTACGAAGGTGATACACCCATGGTCTGTCGATACGATCAGAATCTTGACGAAGTAAACAAAACCCTTCGCGTTAAAGACTCGGTGTGGCAGCTGATACTTCCTTATTTTGACCGTATCGTTGCCGGTACTTGGTGGCAAGTTTTCGGCAGGCCGAAACTATTCAAATTCCTTATGGATGACGGGCACTACTTGTTCGTGGATCTTCTTGCAAAGCAGAAGGTATTCCGTAAGCAGATCACCCAGGAGTCCTGGCGTGGACTGGACAACTACAAGCACCGAATCATAACGGCCGCACAAAACGACCACCCACTGTTTGACAAGTACTACTACATCTTTCTGACCAATAACGAATACATAAAATACGACATCACTAACAATCGGGTGGCGACTGGCCCCCGAAAAATCGATGACGGCTCTTGGCCAGGACTGTTACGAGACTGAAGGCTTCTCGGGGACGGCGTTTTCGGATCAGCTGCGTGCAATGACAGCTCACAGACGCTGCTGGGGGCGGTTAATCATTGGTTAATCGCCGCCGCCCATTGTGCACCTCACCTGCACAGGGATAAGGCTTACCCATGCGTCGACTGTTTTTAATTTTTGTTCTCTTGATCTCGGGTATGGCCCAGGCTGGGAGCAATCCGTTCCAGACCAAACCTGAGTTTCTCCCCGTCGACAAAGCGTTCATCTTCAGCTCCGAACGTCTCGAGTCCGGTGAAACCCAGCTCTATTGGCAGATTGCCGACGGCTATTACCTGTACCAGCAACGCCTGAAGTTCGATGGATTGCCCTCGGAGCACAAGCCCGCATTGCCTGAAGGCGAAGCCCACAGCGACGAGTTTTTCGGTGAGCAGCAGGTTTATCGCCAAGGCCTGGAACTGAAGATTCCGGCGGGTGCCAGTGGCCAGATCAAAATAGGTTTTCAGGGTTGCGCTGATGCTGGGCTGTGTTATCCGCCGCAAACTCAGGTGGTGGATCTGGGCGGCAACTCAGCCACGTCTGCGACAAACGAAGCACCCGATCAGGCCTTGGCCAGCGACCTGCAGCAACGGGCGCTGGGCTGGAGCCTGTTGGTGTTTTTCGGCCTGGGACTGCTGTTGGCGTTCACCCCTTGCTCATTGCCGATGCTGCCCATTTTGGCCGGTTTGATCGTCGGCAGTGGTGCCACGCCCAAACGCGGTTTCGCACTGGCCGGCAGTTATGTGGTGAGCATGGCGCTGGTGTATGCGGCGATGGGCGTCCTGGCCGCGCTGCTCGGTGCGAACCTGCAGGCACTGCTGCAAAATCCCTGGCTGCTGGGCAGTTTCGCCGCGGTGTTTGTACTGTTGGCGTTGCCGATGTTCGGCTTCTTCGAACTGCAACTGCCGGTGGCCGTGCGTGATCGGCTGGAAAATGTCTCACGCAATCAGCGCGGCGGGAGCCTGATCGGCGCCGGCGTGTTGGGCGCATTGTCCGGTTTGTTGGTAGGGCCGTGCATGACTGCCCCATTGGCCGGTGCATTGCTTTACATCGCCCAAACCGGCAACGCGCTACACGGTGGGCTGATTTTGTTCGCCATGGGCATCGGCATCGGTATACCGCTGTTGCTATTGGTGACCGTCGGCAGTCGCTTCCTGCCCAAACCCGGCGCCTGGATGAATCTGCTCAAGGGCATCTTCGGTTTCCTGTTCCTCGCCACCGCGTTGCTGATGTTGCGCCCAGTGCTGGATGAATCGCTATGGGTTGGTTTGTGCGGTGGGTTGCTGTTGATTGCCGCATATAGCGCGTGGAAGCAGTCGGATGGTTTCGGTCGCGTCGCCCATCTGTTCGGTGCCAGTTCGTTGTTGCTGGGCGTGTGGGGCAGCCTGTTGATGGTCGGTGCCGCCGGGGGCAGCGATGATTTGTTCAAACCGTTGCAGGTCTACAGCGGCTCAAATTCCAGCCGTGCCGCAAGCGCTGTAGGTCACGACGCCTTCACCACCATCAAGGACCCCGCTGCCCTGCAACGGGAACTCGACGCGGCACGCGCTCAAGGCCAGTGGGTGCTGCTGGACTACTACGCCGACTGGTGCGTGTCGTGCAAGGTCATGGAAAAACAGGTATTCGGCAAACCCCGGGTACTCGAAGCCTTGAGCGACGTGCGCTTGCTACGGCTGGACGTGACCGCCGACAATGCCGCCAGCCGCGAACTGCTCGGCCGTTATAAAGTGCCGGGGCCACCGAGCCTGCTGTGGATCGGCACCGACGGCATCGAGCGTCGCAGCCAGCGCATCACCGGCGAGGTCGATGCCGACACTTTCCTGCAACGCTGGACCACCACCCGAGACGCCCGTTAATGCTGACCTTTACCCTCGGCACCTTTGCCATCGCGCTTAATCACCTGCTGCTGATCAGTGCGCTGGCGCTGGCGACCTTCGTCGGCTGGCGGGTGGCCAAACGCGGTGGCGAGAATCCCGAGTCGGCGCTGTTCAGCCTGTTCCTGCTCGGCATGCTGGCAGCGCGAGTTGGTTTCGTGGCCGTTTACTGGGCCCATTACCGCAACGATCCGTGGCAGATGATCGACCTGCGCGACGGCGGTTTTCTTGCCTGGCCAGGCGTGATCGTGCTGTTGCTCGCCACCGTGTATCGAGGCTGGCGTCGACCGGGTTTGCGCCGCCCCTTGGGCTTCGGGGTGAGCAGCGGTTTGGCGTTCTGGCTATTGGCGACTTTCTCCCTGACGATTTACGAGCAAGGCACGCGCCTGCCGGAAATTACCCTGCGCAATGCCGCCGGTGAAACCGTGCAACTGGCCGACTATAAGGGCGGTCCCTTGGTCATCAATCTTTGGGCCACCTGGTGTCCGCCGTGTCGCCGGGAAATGCCGGTGCTGGAAAACGCCCAGCAACACCGCCCGGACCTGACCTTTCTGTTCGTCAATCAGGCCGAAAGCATGCAAAGCGTCAGCACCTTTCTGGAAACCCAGGGCCTGAGCCTGTCCAACGTGCTGTTCGACGGTAGCGGTCGATTGGGCCAGGCCGTCGGCTCCATGGCATTGCCGACTACGCTGTTCTATAGCCCCGACGGTCGTCTGTTGGGCAGCCATCTGGGCGAGTTGTCGGAAGCCAGCCTGGCCCGCGCCCTGGAAAACTTCGACAGCCCTTCTCCTGCCGCACCGGCCACCTCTTCAAGGAAATTGCCATGCCCCGCCTCCGCCATTTGCTGACGCTGACACTGGGCGCCGCCCTGCTGCACCTGCCGTCGGTACAGGCCGAAGAACTGCCCGAAGCGATCAAGAAGATCGAAGCCAAAGGCGCGAAAATCGTCGGTCAGTTCGATGCACCCGACGGCTTGCGTGGTTATGCCGCGCAATACCAGAACCGCGGCATGGCGCTGTACCTGACCCCGGATGGCAAGCATGTGCTGCTGGGCAATTTGTATGACGCCGAGGGTAATGACCTGAGCTCCGCCCCCTTGCAGAAACTGGTGTACGCGCCGATGGCCAAGGAAGTCTGGGGCAAAATGGAGGCGAGCAACTGGATCGCTGACGGCAAAAAGGACGCTCCGCGCGTTGTTTATATGTTCAGCGACCCGAACTGCCCTTACTGCAACATGTTCTGGGAACAGGCCCGGCCGTGGGTGAAGGCCGGCAAAGTGCAGCTGCGACACATCATGGTCGGCATCATCCGTGAAGACAGCCCGGGCAAATCCGCCGCGCTGCTGGCCGCCAAGGACCCGAGCAAAGCCCTGGAAGAACATGAGAAGTCCGGCAAAGGCAGTTCGCTCAAGGCTCTGAAAGACGTACCACCCGCGATTCAGGCGAAGCTCGCCGCCAATATGCAACTGATGGAAGACCTCGAGTTGTCCGCGACCCCGGCGATTTTCTACATGGACGACAAGGGTGAGTTGCAACAGCAGCAAGGCGCGCCGTCGCCGGACAAACTAGCGAAAATTCTCGGGCCCAAGTAGTACAAGTGATCGTTCCCACGCTCTGCGTGGGAACGATCTTCACCCGCGTTCAGCCAGAAACTTCAGCAACGCCTCGGTGACGAACGTTGGGTTTTCCAGATTGGAGATATGCCCCGCCTCCGGCACCAGCACATACGGGCAACCGATCAACTCGGCCATTTCCTTCGTTTCAGACGGTGGTCGAGGTTTGTCTTGATCACCACACATCACCAGCGTGGTTTCAGGATTCAACTCGCCCAGTCGCGGCAACAGATCATCACGACCAAACGTAATCCGCCCCATCGGTACGATGCTTTCGCGCAGACGCTCAGGCGGCAGCGCGGCCAGTCTGGCGCGGAAATCCTGATACAGCGCCGACTGCGGATCGATGCCGGGACGGAAGAAAATCGGCACCACGATATCGAGCAACTGCGGCGAGATCACGCCGGTGTCTTCGATCTGTTTGAACAGCGAGAAATAGTATTGGCGAGTCGGTTCCGGCTCGACACCGACATAGGTGTCCATCAACACCAGACCGTTAAGCCGCTGCGGTGACGACAATGCCAAACGCACGCCCCACATGCCTCCGACCGAAAGACCGACCAGCGTGACCCGATCGATATCCAGATGATCAAGCAGTGCCAGTGCCTGGCGCGCAATGTCATCCAGTGACTGTGTGCACTCGGGCATCTGCCCGGATTCACCATGGCCCCACAGGTCCAGAGCTATCACGCGGTATTGCTGCGACAGGGCGGTAATTTGCGGCACCCACATGGCCTGCTCCCAGAGGTAGCTTCCAGCCAGCAGAACGGCAGGGCCGGTGCCTTGATCAATGTAGTGAAGGGGTTGTCCATCAACCGTAACGAAGGGCATTGACTGTCTCCTTTGTGAATTGCGATCCACCCAAAAAAGCACAGGCAGCCTGAGCCGGTCCGAAGCGACAGTCAACGCGCAAATTCGCGCAAATTTCAATGACGCCATCGCGGGCAAGCCCGCGATGAGGACTTAACAGACGCTAGAGAACTACAACCCCTCCAACTCCGCCATCAAATCGTTAAGACGATCCACCTTCTCCTCAGTGATGTCGCTCGCCGCCAATCCATCAATGTATTCCGCCAACTCCGCCACCGTGCTGCACTCGAACATCGCCCGCAGAGGCACATCACGTTGCAGGGCTTTTTGCACCCGCGAGGCGATTTGCGTCGCCAGCAGCGAATGCCCACCCAGCTCGAAGAAATTGTCGCGAATACCGACCTTCTCGACCTTCAGCACTTCGGCCCAGATATCGGCCAACGTCTGCTCCAGTTCATTGCGCGGTGCCTGATAGTCCTGGCTCTGCAGCTGGCCGATCTCCAGCGCCGGCAGAGCCTTGCGATCAAGCTTGCCGTTGGCATTCAGCGGCATCCGCTCAAGCCATAGCCAGTGCAGCGGCACCATATATTCCGGCAATTCGGCGCGCAGACGTTGCTTGATGCGTTCCAGTCGCTCGGTTGGATTGAGCGTCGAATCCGCCGCAACCAGGTACCCAACCAGATGCTTGCCGTTCACCCCTTCCTGCACACCCACCGCCGCTTCGCGGACTTCCGGCTGCTCATGAAGACGTGCCTCGATTTCCCCCAGTTCGATGCGGTAACCGCGGATTTTCACTTGATGGTCGATGCGACCAACGTACTCCAGCACGCCGTCACTGCGACGGCGAGCCAGGTCGCCGGTGCGATACAAACGATCTCCCGGCGCGCCAAACGGGTTCGGCACAAACACCTGAGCGGTGCGCAACGGATCACTGACGTAGCCACGGCCGACGCCTGTACCGGCGACGCACAATTCACCCACTGCACCCAACGGCACCAGCTCCAGCGCACCGTCGAGCAGGTACAAACGGTTGTTGTCGGTCGGCGTACCAATCGGCAAATAACTGCCGCGGGTCGAGGCCGGATCGACGCGGAAGAACGCCACGTCATCCGAGCATTCCGCCGGACCGTAAGCATTCACCAGACCAATCTGCGGGTAACGCAGCAGCCACTGGTTGGCCAACTCTGGCGGCATCGCTTCACCGGTCGGCAACATCCAGCGCAGGCCATCGAGGCTCATTCGTTCCTGGGCGAGCATGCCCTGAATCAGCGACGGCACGCTTTCCAGCACGGTGATGCCCTGGCTCTGAACATGGGCCAGCAACCCTTGCGGATCATGGGCGATGGTGTTCGGCACGATGTCCACCCGAGCGCCGAACAACGGTGCGGCGAGGAACTGCCAGACCGAAATATCGAAGCTTTGCGAGGCGGTTTGGGCGATCACATCTGTCGTACTCAGGTTCAGGTACGGCACCTTGCTCAATTGGTTATTGAGCATGCCGCGCTGCTCGACCATCACACCTTTGGGCAAACCGGTGGAGCCCGAGGTGTAGATCACGTAAGCGAGGTTGTCCGGGCCGCTGTAGATGCCCGGGTTTTGCACCGACGCATCGCTCGCTTGCACCTCTTCCCAGACCAGCAATCGAGGTCGATGGGCACAACCGAACTCATCCAGCAGCGCGATCGCTTGCTCACGGCAGGCCTGGGTGCAGACCAGCAACGGCGTGCGGCTCAGGTCGATGATCCGGCTCAGGCGCTGACTCGGCAGGCCCGGGTCCAGCGGCAGATACCCCGCGCCAGCCTTGAAACTGCCGATGATCATACCGAGCAAATCGAGGTTACGTTCAGCGAGTAACGCCACCGGTTGATCCAGCCCGACGCCCGCGGCGATCAGCGCATGACCGAGACGGTTGCTGCGTTCATTCAGCTCGATGTAGCTGTGCAACCGGTCGAGGCAACTGGCGGCAATCCGCTGCGGATGCTGAGCAACCTGAGCCTCAAACAACTCGACATAGCTTTGCTCCAGCGGGTAATCGTGCTCGCTCTGATTGCAACCATGGATCAGGAAGTCCTGCTCCTCGGCACCCAGCAGCGGCAGATCAGCCATGTCGCCGTGGAAACCTTCCACCAAGGCCAGCAGCAAGCGCTTGAACTCACCGAGCATGCGTTCGATCGTGGACTCATCGAAGTAACGCTGGTCGTAGGACAGGTGCAGGCCAAGGTCATCGCCCGGATAGCAGACCGCCGTCAACGGGAAGTTGGTGTGGGTGCGGCCCGAATCCGAGGTGGCGTTGAGGCTTTGTGCACGGTCCAGTACCGAGACTTCCACCGGGGCGTTTTCGAACACGAACAAGCTGTCGAACAACGGCTGGCCCTTGGGCAACTCGCTGTTTTCCTGAATGCTCACCAGCGGCAGGTATTCGTACTCGCGCAGTTGCATGTTGCTGTCGAGCAAGTCGCTGAGCCACTGGCGAACGCTGCAACGCTGATCGTCCTCGGGCATTTTCACCCGCAGCGCGATGCTGTTGATGAACAGCCCGACGGTGCGTTGCATCTCCGGCATGTCCACCGGACGTCCGGCCACCGTGACACCGAACAACACGTCGCGATCACCGCTCAAGCGCCGCAATACCAAGGCCCATGCTGCTTGGGCGAAGGTGTTGATGGTCAGCTGATGGGCCTGGGCCAATTCGCGCAATTGCGCACCGTCGCAGGCATCAAGCCGCGTGTAGCGATCCCCGACGATCATGCCGCCGCTTTCGCCGGCATGCTCACGCAGGAACGGCCGGTCACTCGGAATCGGCGTGGTGCGCTCGAAGCCTTGCAGGTTGGTTTTCCACCACTGCCGCGCTTCGGTCAGGCTCTGGCGTTGCAGCCAGCCAATGTAGTCGCGATAACGTGGCGGCACAGCCAGTTGCGCCTCGCGACCTTCACCGAGGGCGGTGTAGATTTCAAAGAAATCGTTCATCAACAGTGAGCGGCACCAGGCATCGATGAGGATGTGGTGGTTGCTCATCATGAACCAGTAGCGCGCCGCGCCGACCTTGATCAAGCGCAGGTGAAACGGTGCCTGGTTGAGCAAATCGAAACCGGCTTCGCGCTCGCTTTTCAGCAGCGCTTGCAGCTTCGGCTCTTGCTCGGCTTCGGCGATTGCGGTCCAGTCCAGAGACTCGATCGGCGTGCTGCCCGGTTTGTGAATCACTTGCAGCATGTCTTCGCCGACGTTCCAGCAAAACGACGCGCGCAGGGCTTCGTGACGGGCAATGACCGCTTGCCAGGCCTGGGCGAAACGCTGCGGATCGAGCTCGCTGTTGATGCGGTAGCGATCCTGCATGTAGTAGAGACCGGTGCCTGGTTCCAGCAAGGTATGCAGCAACATGCCTTCCTGCATCGGGGTCAGCGGATAGACATCTTCAATGACGGCGGCCGGAATCGGCAGCGCATCGAGTTGCGGTTGAGTCAGTTTCGCCAGCGGGAAGTCCGACGGTGTCAGGCCGCCCGCATCGTCGTGCAGGCAATGTTCGATCAGGCGCTGCAACTCGCCGAGGTAGGCATCCGCCAAGTCGGTGATGGTCTGCGGGTCGTGGCGTTCGGCGCTGAAGGTCCAGCGCAGCACCAGTTCACCGCCGTAGACCTGACTGTCGATGCTCAGATCGTTGGGCAACGGGGCGTGTGGATCGTGGGCCGCGCCGACCGGCTCGTCCAGCGGACGGAACAACGCGTCGCTGCCGAAGCTCTGATCGAACTGACCGAGGTAGTTGAAGGTGATCGGCGCCACCGGCAATGTGGCCATGGCTTGACGACTCAGGTCATCGGCCAGATAACGCAGCACGCCATAACCCAGCCCTTTGTGCGGCACCGCGCGCAGTTGTTCCTTGATCGCCTTGATCGAGGCGCCCTGCCCGTTCTCTGGTGTCAGCCGCAGCGGATACGCGCTGGTGAACCAGCCCACGGTGCGGGTCAGATCGATCTCGTCAAAAAGCGCTTCACGACCGTGGCCTTCCAGTTGAATCAGTGTCGATTCATGACCGCACCAGCGGCACAGCACGCGGGCCAATGCGGTCAACAACAAGTCATTGACCTGAGTGCGATAAGCGCTCGGCGCCTGTTGCAGCAATTGACGGGTACGCTCGCTGTCGAGGCGCACGCTGACAGTGTGCGCATGACCGTTCTGCCCGCCACCCTCGGGGCGATCACACGGCAATTCAACGCTTTGACCGGCCAGTTGCGACTGCCACCAGCTCAGCTCTTCGCGCAGGGATTCGCTGCCGGCATACGCTTGCAAACGCGCAGCCCAGTCCTTGAAGGCACTGGTTTTCGCTGGCAGTTTTGCCGGCTGCCCCGCGTCCAGTTGGCGATACACCGTTTGCAAATCGTCCAGCAACACCCGCCACGAAACACCGTCCACCACCAAGTGGTGAATGGCGATGAACAGCCGTTGTTGCCCTTCGGGTCCATCGACCAACAAGGCACGCATCAACGGCCCTTGTTCCAGATCGAGGCTGCGCTGGGCATCGGCGAACAGCGCGGTGCACTTGTCCATAGATGAGACGCGCACCTGCCACAGCACCGGGATATCGGAGGTCACCTGGTGCTCGGCATGCCATTGAGCGTCGATTTTGCTGAAGCGCAAACGCAAGGCATCGTGCTGCTCGATCACCGCCAGCAGCGCTTGCTCCAGGCGATGAGGTTCCAGCGTTACGGTCGGCTCCAGCAACAACGCCTGGTTCCAGTGCTGACGCTCAGGAATATCCGTGTCGAAGAACCAGTGCTGGATCGGCGTCAGGCGCGATTCACCGGTCAACAAACCTTGTTCGGCCGTGACCTGCTCGCTGCGGGTCGCTACGGCGGCCAGCGTTTGCACGGTCTGGTGCTGGAACAGATCGCGAGGGCTGAAGTGAATGCCCTGCTGCCGCGCGCGGCTGACCACCTGGATCGACAGAATCGAATCGCCGCCCAGTTCGAAGAAGTTGTCGTTGAGGCCGACTTGTTCGACGTTCAGCACTTCGCACCAGATGCCGGCCAACGTCAGCTCAAGCTCGTTGCTTGGCGCCACATAATCCTGACGGTTCAGCTCCGGGTCCGGCGCCGGCAGTGCGCGGCGGTCGAGTTTACCGTTGGCGGTCAGTGGCATGCTTGCCAGCAGGATCAAGTGCGTGGGCACCATGTAATCCGGCAACTGGGATTTGAGGTGATTCTTCAGCGCTTCGCGCAGGGAGGCTTGCCGGGCTTCGTCCTGCTCGACAACGTCGGTCACCAGATAGCCGACGAGTTGTTTTCCACTCGGTGCATCGAGTGCCAAAACCACGGCCTCACGCACGGATTCATGTTCCAGCAATCGAGTTTCAATCTCGCCCAGCTCGATGCGGAAACCACGAATTTTCACTTGATGGTCGATGCGTCCGAGGTACTCCACCCGACCATCGGCGCGCTGGCGCACCAGGTCGCCGGTGCGATACAGACGCCCGCCATTGGCCGCAAACGGATCAGCCACAAAACGCTCGGCCGTCATGCCCGGACGTTCGTGATAACCCTGCGCCAGACCGGCGCCACCGACGTACAACTCGCCGGTCGCGCCTTGCGGCACCAACGCCAGATCGGCATCGAGGATGTACGCCACGCGAGCGCCAATCACACTGCCGATCGGCACGCTGCCCAGGCCTTCTTCCAGTTGCTCAGGCGCCAGGCTCGCCAGCGGCATGACCACGGTTTCGGTCGGGCCGTAAGCGTTGAAGAACAGGCTCGGTTTGAACGCCGCGCGAATCCGTTGCAAGTGTTCGCCGGTCAGGGCCTCGCCGCCGGTGATGCACATGCGCACCGGCAGGGCCTCGCCTTGGGTCGCCAGCCACTGCGCCAGTTGGCTGCCATAGCTTGGGGTGAAACCGAGAATGTTGATGTTGTGCCGACGAATCAGTCCGCAGATTTCTTCGGCGTCCCATTGGCCCTGGGCACGCAACACAACCTGAGCACCACTCAATAGCGGCACCAACAGACGCTCGGTGGCGGCGTCGAAGTTGATCGAATAAAAATGCAGTTCGCAGTCGTCCGGGCGCATGCCGAAACGTTCGATTACTGCTTGGCAGTGCATGGCGATTTCACCGTGGGACACCACCACACCTTTCGGTTTACCGGTGGAGCCCGAGGTGTAAATCAGGTACGCCTGATGCTGCGGCAGGCTGATAAACGGCAGCTCAGTGGCCGGGTAGTTGGCCAGTTCTGCGGCGTCTTCTTCCAGGCACCAACGGGCCACGGTGGGCGGCAGTTCGCCGAGCGCTTCGAACATTGCCGCATCGCTGAGCAGCAGGCCGATACCGCTGTCTTCGATCATGTAATGCAGACGATCCAGCGGGTATTCCGGGTCCAGCGGCACATAAGCGCCACCCGCCTTGAGAATCGCCAGCAAGCCGACGACCATCTCCAACGAACGCTCCAACGCCAAACCGACGCGAACCTGCGGGCCAACGCCACGCTCGCGGAGCATCCATGCCAGGCGATTGGCACGGCTGTCGAGTTCGGCGTAGCTCAGGGTTTGCCCGGCGAAGGTCAACGCCGGTGCATCCTTGCGCACCAGCGCCTGTTCACTGAACAGGTGATGGATGCACTGATCCAGTCGATGTTCGCCCGGTTCGACGCCAAGGCTGTCGAGCAGGTTTTTCTGTTCGCTCGCTTCCAGCAACGGCAGCTCACTGAGGCGCTGTTGCGGATCGGTCAGCAGCGCTTCCAACAGATTGCGCCAGTGCCCGGCCATCCGTGCAATGCGCGGCTCGTCGAACAGATCGGTGCTGTACGTCAGGCAGCAACCGAGGCGTTGGTCAAGGTCGGTGACTTCGAGGTTGAGGTCGAATTTGGTCGCCCGGGCATCGTTGGCCAGGTACTCGACCGTCATCCCGGCGAGGGTGCGGCTCTGTTGGAATTCCCAGCGCTGAACGTTGCACATCACCTGGAACAGCGGGTTGTACGCAGCGCTGCGCGGTGGCTGCAAGGCTTCCACCAGATGATCGAACGGCAGGTCCTGATGGGACTGACCTTCGATCACCGTGTGGCGAACCTGCTCGAACAATTCACCGACGGACATCTGCCCGTCGAGCTGGCAACGCAATACTTGAGTGTTAAGGAACGCGCCGATCAGGCCTTCGCTTTCCGGGCGAATCCGGTTGGCCACTGGCGCGCCGATGCGCAAGTCGGTCTGGCCGCTGTAGCGGTAAAGCAGCACCGCCAGCGCGGCGGTCATGGTCATGAACAGGGTCAGACCGTGTTGCGCGTTGAAGGCGCGGACCCGTGCGGCGAGGTCATCGCTGAGGTCGAAACGGAACAATTCACCCTGGTGACTTTGCACCGGCGGACGCGGGCGATCACCCGGCAATTCCAGCAGCGGATGTTCGCGGCCCAGTTGCGCGGTCCAGTAATCGAGCTGGCGTTGGCGCTCCCCGGACTCCAGCCACTGACGCTGCCAGACGCTGTAATCCAGGTATTGCACCGGCAGCGGTGCCAGCGGCGATTGGCGGTCATCGACGAAGGCTTCGTAGAGTGCGCTCAGTTCCCGGGCGAAGATGTCCATCGCCCAGCCTTCGGTGACGATGTGGTGCAGGGTCAGTACCAGGTAATGTTCCTGCTCGGCGGTCTTGACCATGCAGGCGCGCAGCAGCGGTCCCGTTTCCAGATCGAACTGCGTGTGGGCCTCGCTGTCGGCCAGTTGCTGAACCCGTTGTTCACGGCTGTCGGCATCCAGCGCAGAGAAATCCTTCCAGTCCATGCGCATCCCGGTGTGCGGGTGAACCTGTTGCCGGGCCACGCCGTCAATGCTCGGGAAGGTGGTGCGCAGGGTTTCGTGGCGCATGATCAGCGCTTGCAGCGCCGCTTCGAAACGCCCGACATCGAGCCCCCCGCGCAGCCGCGCCATGCCGCCCACGTTGTAGGCCGGACTGTCCGGCTCCATCTGCCAGAGGAACCACATGCGCTGTTGGGAATAGGACAGCGGCACCGGTTGGCTGCGGTCGACCTTTTCGATCGGTGGCTGTTTGTTGGTTTTGCCGCTGACTTGAATCAGCCGCACTTGTTCGGCAAACACACCCAGTTCACTGTTCTCGAACAACGCTCGCAGCGGTAACTCGACGTCGCAGGCCTGACGGGTGCGGGAGATGATTTGCGTGGCCAGCAAAGAATGGCCGCCGAGGGCGAAGAAATCGTCACTCAGGCCGAGTGTTGCCAGCCCCAATACTTCGCGCCAGATGCCGGCGATTTGCTGTTCCAGTGCAGTGACCGGTTCGACGTGCTCGCGCACTTGCCACTGCGGTTCCGGCAAGGCACGACGATCGAGTTTACCGCTTGGGCTCAGGGGCATTTCGTCCAGTCGCATGAGCTGCGCCGGGACCATGTATTCCGGCAATTCTGCCGCCAGCGCGGTTTTCAGGCGGGTGGTTTGAGCGTCTTCGGTTTCGCTGGTTTCAGTGGCGGTGTAGTAGCCGATCAACTGTCCACCGGCCGCTGTTTCGCGCACCAGCACCACGGCTTGAGCGACGCCGTCCTGGGCCAGCAATCGCGCTTCGATTTCTTCCGGTTCGACGCGAAAGCCCCGCAGTTTGACCTGCTGATCGAGCCGGCCGAGGTATTCGATCACGCCGTCGGCGGTCCAGCGCGCGCAGTCGCCAGTGCGGTACAGACGCGCGCCCTGCTCACCCAATGGATCGACGACAAAACGTTCCGCGGTCAGCGAAGGACGACCGAGATAACCTCGGGCCAGGCCGATGCCGCTGATGCACAGTTCACCCGGCACGCCGGCCGGCACTGGATTCAGTTCGCTGTCGAGCACGCGGCAGATCACATTGCCCAAAGGCTGGCCAATCGGCGAGCGTTCGCCATCGGCCGCCGTGCAGTGCCAATGGGTGACGTTGATTGCGGTTTCGGTCGGGCCGTAACGGTTGTGCAATTGAACGGCAGGCAATTGTTCCAGCACACGGTTTCGCAGTTCAGCGGGCAAGGCTTCACCACCGGAGAACACACGGCGCAGGCTGGTGCATTCGCTGGATAGCGGCTCGTCGATGAACAACGCCAGCAATGGCGGCACGAAGTGCAGCGTGGTCACGCCGTATTGCTGAACCAGCTGCGCGATGCGGTGTGGATCGCGGTGCTCGCCGGGGCCGGCGAGCAGCAAGCGGCTACCTGTGATCAGCGGCCAGAAGCACTCCCACACCGACACGTCGAAACTGATCGGGGCCTTTTGCATCAGCACGTCGGTTTCGTTCAAGCGATAGGTGCTCTGCATCCATTGCAAGCGCTCGACGAGGGCTGCGTGGGTGTTGCCGACGCCCTTCGGTTGGCCGGTGGAGCCGGAGGTGTAAATCACGTACGCGAGGTTGTCACCGTGCAGGTGCAGGCCCGGCGCCTGGCTCGGCCAGCTCTCCAGATGCAGGGCGTCCATGGCGATCACGCTGACGCCGTCGGTGGCCGGTAAACGGTCAAGCAATTGAGTTTGGGTCAGCAACAACTCGACGCCGCTGTCACTGAGCATGTAGGCCAGACGCTCGGTCGGGTAATCCGGGTCCAGCGGCACGTAGGCGCCACCGGCCTTGATGATCGCCAGCAGGCCGATCAGCAACTGCGGCGAACGCTCGGCCGCGATGGCCACGCGCACGTCGGGGCCGACGCCTTTGTCGCGCAGGTAATGGGCCAGGCGGTTGGCATGGGTGTGCAGTTCAGCGAAGTCCAGGCTGCCGCCGTCCCATATCAATGCGGTGCGTTCCGGGGTCTGGCGCGCCTGCTCGTTGAGCAGTTCCGGCAACCATTGGCTGGCGGGTGTGCACGGTGCGGCGCTCCACAGCGCTTGCTGATCGTGTTCGCTCGGGGTCAGCAATTGAAGGTCGCCGACCGTGGTTTCCGGTTGTTCGCAGATGGCCCGCAGCAGGTTGGCGAAGTGCTCGGCCAGACGCTCGATGGTCGCGGTGTCGAACAGTTTGCTGGCGTAGTCGAAGGACAGACTGAGGCGACCGTTACGATCTTCTTCGCTGTGCAGTTGCAGGTCGAACTTGGCTTCACGGCTGTGCCACGGCAACTCTTCGACCAACAGCCCCGGCAAGCGGCGCAGTGCGCTCAGATCCCGTTGCTGGTGGTTGAGCATGACCTGGAACAGACCTTGTTCACGAGCTTGCGGAAAGGCTTCGAGCAGTTGTTCGAACGGCAGGTCCTGATGGGCTTGCGCACCCAACGCGGCCGAACGGGTTTGCGCCAACAGTTCAACAAATGGCAGCCGTGGATCCACCTCGGCGCGCAGCACTTGGGTGTTGATGAAGAAGCCAATCAGCCCTTGGGTTTCCAGGCACGGACGGTTGGCGTTCGGTACGCCGATGCGGATGTCGCGCTGACCGCTGTAGCGGTGCAGCAGGCTCTGGAATGCGGCGAGCAGCAGCATGAACGATGTGGATTCATGGGCCTGGGCAGTCTGGCGAATGGCATCGCTCAGGGTCGCGCCCAGTTGTATGGAATGGCGGGCGGCACTGTGAGCATGGTGCGCCGAGCGCGGATGGTCAGTGGTCAGACTGAGGGTCGGGTGTTCATCGCCCAGCTGTGCTTTCCAGTAAGCCAGCTGCCGCTCGCCCTCGCCTTGCGCCAGCCATTGGCGCTGCCAGCTGCCGTAATCGGCGTACTGGGTTGGCAATGCCGCGAGCGTCGCTTTTTGTCCTTGGGAAGCGGCGGCGTACAAGCGCGAGAACTCGTCGATCAGCACATTCAGCGACCAGCCGTCGGCGATGATGTGGTGCAGCGTCACCAGCAGTTGGTGATCTTCATCGTCGAGGCGTACCAGGGTGACCCACAGCAGCGGGCCTTTTTCCAGATCGAATTGAGTGCGCGCCTCGTCCTCACGGATTTGCAGCGCTCGCGGTTCACGTTCGGCGACAGGCAAATCGCTGATGTCGATCAATTGCAGATTGAATTCGGCGGCGGCATCGACCTGTTGCAGCGCCACGCCGTCACGCTCGAAGAACCGCGTTCGTAGGGATTCGTGCCGCTCGATCAGGTGCTGGAAACTGCTGCGCAAGGCGTCTTCATCCAGTTCACCGCGCAGGCGCAAGGCACCGGGAATGTTGTAGGCGCTGCTTTGCGGGTCAAGTTGCCAGGTGATCCACAAACGGTTTTGTGCCAGGGATTGCGGCATCGGTTCGTTGCGCGACAGCGGGGTGATCGCGCCTTGCGCCAGGCCGCCATCTTGTTGCAACTGAGCAACAGCGGCGGTGAACGCGTCAAGGGTTGGCGCTTCGAACAACAGGCGCAGGTTCAGCTCCAGAGCGAGTTCTTCGCGCAGCCGCGCAACCACTTGAGTCGCGGCGATGGAGTTGCCGCCGAGCAGGAAGAAGTGATCGTCGGCGTTGATCTGCTTGACCTGCAATTGCTCGCACCAGATCTGGCCGATCAAGGTGTGCAGCTCAGATCCCGATTCAGTGTTTGCCTCGCTTTCGGCGACCGCCGAAGGGAACAGCGCATAGCTGTCGAGGCTACCGTCCACCAGGCGATTGCGGCACGCCGAACGTTGCAGTTTGCCGCTGGAGGTCTTGGGCAGTGCGCCCGGATTGAGCAGCACCACGACACTCGGCGCTTCCTGGTACGCCTCGGCGACAGCTTGGCGGATGGCTTTGATCAACGCGTCGGGCGGGAGGATTTTTTGCATGCTGCGGCTGATTTCCGCCGCGATGCCGATGCCTTCCTGACCCTCGATGTTAACGGCGAACGCAGCGACACGACCTTTGCGCACCACCTCCACTTCACGCTCGATGGTCTGCTCGATGTCCTGCGGATAGAGGTTGTGACCGCGAACAATCAGCATGTCTTTCAGGCGCCCGGTGATGAACAACTCACCCTTGCGCAAAAAGCCCAGGTCGCCGGTGCGCAGCCAGGTACGGCCAGCGTGCTGAACGAAGGTTTTGGCGCTGGCCTCAGGGTTACGCCAGTAGCCGTGGGCGATGCTCGGCCCGCTTGCCCAGACTTCGCCGACAGCGTTGTCGGCCAATTCGTTGAGCGCTAACGGATCGACAATCAGCACCGCGTGATCCGGCTGGCTGATGCCGCAGCTCATGATCGCGCTGCCCTCGCCGGGCTCGGCACGGTTCTGCGCCAGGGCTTGATCATCCACGCGCAGGTTGCCAATGCCTTGACCACGAGGGCTGCCGGCCACGAACAGTGTCGCTTCGGCCAGACCGTAGGAGGCCATGAAACTGTCCGGGGTGAAACCGCACACTGCGAACTTCTCGGCGAAACGTTCCAGCGTATCGAGGCGGATCGGTTCGGAGCCGGAATACGCCACGCGCCAACCGCTCAGGTCGAGTCGCTCCAGAGCCGACTCGCTGACCCGCTCACTGCACAGGCGATAGGCAAAGTCCGGCCCGCCGCTGATGGTGCCACCGTACTCGCTGATCGCTTCCAGCCAGCGCAACGGCCGGCCGAGGAAGTAAGCGGGCGACATCAACACGCACGGCACGCCGCTGAAAATCGGCTGTAACAGACCGCCGATCAACCCCATGTCGTGGTACAGCGGCAGCCAGCTGACGATCACGTCGTCAGGGTTCAGATCGATGCCGAAGCCGTGACGAATCAGCAGTTCGTTGGCCACCAGGTTGCCGTGGCTGACTTGCACACCTTTAGGCAACGCGGTGGAACCGGAGGTGTACTGCAAAAAGGCGATGTGATCGTCTTGCAGATCCGGCGCAACCCAACGTTCGGCCAGAACGCTGTCGAGGGTGTCGACACACAGCAGCGGCGGCGCGCCTTCAATTTGTTGCAACGCATCGCGCAGTCCGGAGCTGGTCAGCAACAGACGCGGCTCTGCATCGCTGATGATCGACAGCAGACGGTCCTGGTGATGACGTTTAGCCGACTCCGGTGGATAGGCAGGCACCGCGATCACACCGGCGTACAGGCAGCCAAAAAACGCCGCGACATAATCCGGGCCGCTCGGAAACAGCAACACCGCGCGATCACCCAATTCAGCCTCTGCCTGCAACGCGCCGGCAATGGTGCGTGCGCGCTGATCCAGCTCTCGATAGCTGAGCACCACAGCCTGATCCTGGGTTTCGGCGAGAAAACGCAAGGCCACCCGGTCCGGCGTCAGGGCCGCGCGGCGCTGAAGGGCTTGGACCAGTGTGCTGGGGAGTTCGAACGCGTCGGTCATGAGGTTTCCTGCCTGAATTCGGCTTGCAAGTGGAATCGGGTTTCTTACGTCACGCCCAGTCGAGGGCATGCAGGACGCGGTCTTCGCCGACCGCGCAAGGCATTGGGAGTGCTGCTGCGACCGGGACTGCTGCCCGGACCATTCACCAATGAGAACGGATGACGTCTTGAAATAATTAGTCCGCGGGCGTGATCGCCAACGGGGCTGCGGTGCGGCAGCGTGTCGCAGTTCTCACTCTGCACCTTTGAGGAGCATTAATTCTATTTCTCAATTGACAATAATTATCATTCAACATAATTTGTCGCTCGAAGTGGAGGACGGCGCAGGTTGCTTGTCGTCCCGCTAACCTATTTGCAGCAAGGTGATTCCATGACGGAACAAGTATCCACGAGCAGGTGCGATTCACCGCTACTTCAGGCATTCGTCGACAATCGACTGATTCTGGTCAAGATTGCAGCCCGTATTACCGGGTGCCGTTCGCGCGCTGAAGATGTGGTGCAGGATGCGTTCTTCAGGTTGCAATCAGCGCCGCAGATCACGTCCTCGTTCAAGGCCCAGCTCAGTTACCTGTTCCAGATCGTGCGCAACCTGGCGATCGATCACTACCGCAAACAGGCGCTGGAGCAAAAGTATTCGGGCCCTGAAGAAGAAGGCCTGAATGTGGTGATTCAAGGCGCCTCGCCGGAAACCTCGCACATCAACTTCTCGACGCTGGAACACATCGCCGACGCGCTGACCGAGCTACCCAGTCGCACCCGATATGCCTTCGAGATGTACCGCCTGCACGGCGTGCCGCAAAAGGACATCGCCAAGGAGCTTGGTGTATCGCCGACTCTGGTGAACTTCATGATTCGCGATGCACTGGTGCACTGCCGAAAGGTGTCGGGCAGTCGTGTGGATACCTATGCTCGCCGCTAAGATCTGAAATCTGCATCGCCCCTTTCGCGAGCAGGCTCACTCCCACATTGGATCTTCAGTGAACACACAATTTGTGAGCACCAGAGATCAACTGTGGGAGCGAGCCTGCTCGCGAAGGCTGACTCAAGACCGCAACAGATCTTGAGCCTTACACCTCAAGCCAACTTGCACCGATCAAAAAACCGCTCACGCCCCAGCCCCATCAACGCCGCGCGCTTGTGCGGAAAGTCGAATTCTTTCTCGCAGTGAAAACCCTGGCTCTGCATATGCCCGATCATCTTCGCGTTGTCGGCGCGAGGCTCGGCAACCACTCGTTGGGTGCGCGGATCGTCCAGAAACAGGTAATGCACCAGCGCCGATAACCAGCTCGCCACCTTGTGCGGGCCGCGGTGATTTTCTTCCCCCACCAACATGTGAATACCCCGGTCGTAATCGCCCGCCTCGTAGAACGGTGCGATGCGATCTTCCTTGGCCCAGTAGGCTTCAAAGTAGGCAAACGGTTGATCGTCGAAACAACCGATCAGCGTCAGGGCGTGAGGATCGACGTCGAGTTTGCTCAGGTACTCTCGATGCTGATCAAGACTGCCCTCCTCCTGCCAGAAACTCGCCACGCGCGGGCTGTTTTGCCAGCGATTGAAACGCGCCAGGTCCAAATTGATGTCAACGGTGCGCAGGGAAATCCAGGCACCCAGTCGCGCATCGAAACGCCGATAGACCTCACCCTGCGGCTTCACCGGTCGCAGCGGATGACGCTTGCCGCCACTGATGACCATTTGCTGCGGATAACTCGGTGTCAGTGAGGCGCCCAGCCAAGGCTGAGGCAACTGCCAGAACAGCGTGCGCTCGCAACGATAGTGGCCGACGATTTCGGTGGAGATCAGCAAACCACTGAGCAGTGCTTCAGTAGGGACTTCATCAAGTTGCCAGGTCAGGTGGTGGCAGGCGGGATCGCGGGCAAACAACCAATAACAAGCCGCCCAGAATGCCTGACCGTCAGGGCGGCCGAAGCGTGCCTCTACCCGCACCTGCAATTGCGGCTCGCGAGTCAGGCGCAGCTGGATCAGCGGCAGCCCTTTTAGGCTGAGACTCAGTCGGCTTGCGGTTTCATCAGCTACAAGACTGTTTCCTGTCGGCAAGGCCAGGGCAGTCAGGTCATTCAGATTGGACATGGGTCGGGCTCACGTTAATCGTCGACAGTTCAACGATGTGACGTGAGCCCGTGCGGGAAATTTAAGAGAAGTCGGTAAATACGCGACCTGTGGCGCGATCTCAGTTGCCCAGGACCGGCACCACGGCGATTTTGTACGGGTCGAAAATCTTCAGCATCTGGCCATTGTCGCGCAACCCTTGCAGCAACTTGCCGAATGCCACGCCGCTGATCGGTGCGACAGGACGGAGGATGGCGTAGTGGTGATAGACCTGATCGATGCGCTGGGACACCAGCAACTGTTCGCCGACTTTCTCGTTACGCAGCAGGTAATCGCTCAGGTAAGAGCGCGTCACCAGAGCAACGTCTGCACGCCCGCGCAACACCATCAACAGGTTGCTGTCATGGGAATAGGTCAGCGTGGCGTTGTAGTTTTGCGCGAGATATTTTGGATCGGCATTGAAGTTGGCGAATTCGTAGTGATAACCGCTGAACAGCGCCAGACGTTTGTTGGTGAGGTCGGAAAAGTAGTTTTGCTGGCGAACCGGTTGGCCATCGGTTTGGCGTTGCGCGACAAATATCTCGACGTCCTCCAGCCCCATGTCGACGGTGGTGTGAGGGATGTCCTTCCATCCCCAATTCGGATTCTCGAAAATCGCCATGTCCACCCGGCCTTGTTTGAAGTCACCAAAGCGCCGTGGAATGGAGGTGGGTACCAGCACAAACCGATAGTCGCTTTGCAGGGCATTGAGCGCCTCGACCAGTTGCGGCAACAGGCCGGTGTCGGCACCGGTTTCCGGGCGCACGGTATAAGGCGGGAAGTGTGCGGCACCGATCCGCACCAGTTGCGAACCCTGGGACGGCACCAGCCATAACGCCGCGAGCGTCGCCAGTAAAAGCTGCGAAGCCATCCGAATTGGCGAAGACATCAAAACAACCTACTCCCCGAGAAAATACGCATCAATGCATTCAAGCTAGGTGGATTCGGCCACTTAGCCAGTTTCCTTCTGACTTGGAAAGCTATTGTTTCTCTTCCAGCACCAGAATCAACGCCTCATCAGCCAATTGATCAAGGCTCATGCTGCCGCCCGTGCGAAACCAAGTAGTGGTCCAGGACAGTGCTCCGGTCAGAAAGCGGCGGGTAACAAACACATCCCCGCGGATGAAACCGGCGTCCTTCGCTTCTCCCAGCACCTGTAGCCAGAGGGCTTCATAAATGTCGCGCAGCGCCAACACCTGCGCCTGCCCGCCTTCAGACAGTGAACGCCATTCATACACCAACACCGCCATAGCCTCGCCGCTGCCGCCCATAATCGACTGCAATTCGCAGCGGATCAGCGCCAGAACCCGCTCGCGCACACTGCCTGCCTCGGCGAGGGCTGAACGCATCAGGGCAGTGTTGTAACGAATGGTTTCCTCCATCACGGCCCGCAGGATCTCGTCCTTGCTTTTGAAGTGATGAAAAATGCTGCCCGACTGAATGCCCACCGCGCCGGCCAGATCGCGTACGGTGGTGCGTTCATAACCTTTGTTGCGGAACAGGTGAGCCGCCACTTGCAGCAGTTTGCCGCGGGCGCTGTCCGGATCGGTCAATTGGCCGTTGTCGACCAATTCGCGCATCACCCTCAGGGCTTTTTGCTCGTCCACCCGTTCTCTCCTACAGTCGATCAATCAAATGCGCCGTTCGCCGCTAAAACAGCGGGGTTGCCGGGCAATTTAAGCTGGCCGGGGCGACCAAGCAAGCGCTCGGGAAGATGATATTTAAGCCGTTTACAAACCAAGCGCTTGCTTGGTAGTCTCGATTCACTTCTGTCGGAGGTGGCTATGGAGTTGACTGTGCCAAAAACAATTCGCATCGGATGCGCCAGCGCCTTCTGGGGCGACACCTCGACCGCCGCCGCGCAACTGGTGGAAGGCGGGCGACTGGACTATCTGGTGTTCGACTATCTGGCTGAGATAACGATGTCGATCATGGCCGGCGCGCGGATGAAAGATCCCCAGGCCGGTTATGCCAGCGACTTCATCGAGGTCCTCAGTCCCCTGCTCGCTCAGCTCGCCGGGCAAAAAATCCGTGTTATCAGCAACGCCGGCGGGGTCAACCCGCAAGCCTGTGCTGCCGCGTTGCAAGCGGCCTGCGACAAAGCCGGGGTGTCACTGAAGATCGCCGTGTTGCTGGGTGATGATCTGCAACCGCAATTCAAACAGCTGAGCAGCCTTGGCCTGCATGAAATGTTCAGCGGCGCCCCCCTGCCGCCAATGTGCGTCTCGACCAACGCCTACCTCGGCGCGCCGGGCATCGTCGAAGCACTGCGCCTGGGCGCGGACATTGTGATCACTGGCCGCGTGGTCGACTCCGCCGTCGTCAGCGCGGCGCTGGTGCATGAATTCGGCTGGTCGTGGCACGACTACGACAAACTCGCCCAAGCGGCGCTGGCCGGTCACATCATCGAATGTGGCGCCCAGTGCACTGGCGGCAACTTCACCGACTGGCGCGATGTGCCCGATTACGAACACATTGGTTTCCCCATCGTCGAAGTCAGCGCCGACAGCCAGTTCATTGTCAGCAAACCCGAAGGCTCGGGCGGCCTGATCACGCCACTGACAGTCGGCGAGCAGATGCTCTATGAAATAGGTGACCCGCGGGCCTATTTGCTGCCCGATGTCATCTGCGATTTCAGTCAGGTCAAACTCCACCAGCAAGGCAAAAACGCCGTTCAGGTGCATGGCGCAAAGGGTTTGCCGCCCAGCGATCAATACAAGGTCAGCGCCACCCACCCGGACGGTTTCCGCTGCACCGCCAGTTGCCTGATCGCCGGGATCGATGCGGTGGACAAGGCACGGCGCGTCAGCGAAGCGATCATCAACAAGACCTCGCAGATTTTCAGCCAGCGCGGCTGGGCGCCCTACAGCGAAGTGGACATCGAACTGCTCGGCAGCGAAGCCACTTACGGCCCACACGGCCAGCGCCAGGACAGCCGCGAAGTGGTGATCAAACTTGCCGTGCGCCATCCCGACAAACAGGCCTTGATCGTGTTCTCCCGGGAAATCGCCCAGGCTGCCACCGGTATGGCGCCGGGGCTGACCGGGATTGTCGGTGGGCGGCCGACGGTGTATCCGCTGATCCGGCTGTTTTCGTTCCTCATCGACAAAAGCGCCTGCACACTGGATATCGATCTCGCAGGTCTGCGCCATCCATGCGCCCTGCCCGCCGTCGATGTGCTCGACACCGCCGACTTGCCGGTGCCGTTCGAGCCACCCAAACCCACCGGCCTTGCCGACGCCAGCGTGGCCCTGGTCAAACTCGCGGTGGCGCGCTCCGGCGACAAAGGCAATCACAGCAACATCGGCGTCATGGCTCGCGCGCCCGAGTACCTGCCGTGGATCGCCGAAGCCTTGACGCCGGCAGTGATTGTCGACTGGATGAGTCATGTCCTCGACCCCGTCCACGGACGTGTCGAGCGCTGGTATTTACCCGCCACCCACAGCCTTAATTTTCTGTTGGAAAACGCGCTCGGTGGCGGAGGCATCGCCAGCCTGCGCATCGATCCGCAAGGCAAAGCCTTCGCCCAGCAACTGCTGGACATTCAGATTCCGGTGCCTCAAAGCATCGCCGACCAGGTCAACTAGAGGACTGCCGCCGTGGCCTACGATTCGATTTTCAAAGCCGATTTGTTTGCCGGCCAAAACATTATTGTCACTGGCGGCGGCAGCGGCATTGGCCGTTGCACCGCACACGAACTGGCGGCTCTCGGCGCCCATGTGCTGCTGCTCGGGCGCAAGGCCGACAAGCTGAAAAGCGTGGTTGCCGAGATTGCCGAAGACGGCGGCAAGGCTGACTGGATGGTCTGCGATATTCGTGAAGAAGAAGCGGTCACGCATGTGGTCAGCGAGTTGATCCGCAAGCACGGCCCCATTCACGGTTTGGTCAACAATGCCGGCGGGCAATACCCGTCGCCGCTGGCGTCGATCAATCAAAAAGGCTTCGAAACGGTGTTGCGCACCAATCTGATGGGCGGTTTCCTGATGGCCCGGGAAGTGTTCAACCAATCCATGAGCAAGCACGGCGGCGCCATCGTCAACATGCTCGCCGACATGTGGGGTGGCATGCCCGGCATGGGTCACTCGGGCGCGGCACGTTCGGGCATGGACAACCTCACCAAGACCGCCGCGTTCGAATGGGGTTACGCCGGGGTACGGGTCAACGCCGTGGCGCCGGGCTGGATCGCATCGAGCGGCATGGACACTTACGAAGGCGCGTTCAAAGCAGTGATCCCAACCTTGCGCGAGCACGTGCCGCTCAAACGCATCGGCACCGAATCGGAGGTCAGCGCGGCAATCGTTTTTCTGCTCAGCCCGGCGGCGGCGTTTGTCAGCGGCAGCACCTTGCGCATCGACGGCGCCGCCAGTCTGGGCGGACGTGCCTGGCCGATTCACAAGGCGCAGGTCAGCGAGTCGTATAACGGTTTTCACCGCGCCTATCTTCCGGATGTGCTCAAGGACAAGGAATAAGTCATGCCGGTGATTCAGTCGCACGTGGACCCGTTCAGCGAACAGTTCGCCCGTAATCGCGCGGCGATGTTGGTCGGCATCGAGCAGGTCCGCCAGCTTGAGCAAAACCTGCTGAACAAAGCTGCCGAGGCCAAACCGAAATTCGACAAGCGCGGGCAACTGCTGCCCCGCGAACGCCTCAATCTGCTGCTGGACCCCGGTGCGCCGTTCCTCGAACTGGCGAGTTTGGCCGGCTACAAACTGCACGACGACAAGGACGGCAGCTCGGCCGGTGGCGGCTTGATTGCCGGGATCGGTTACGTGTCCGGTGTGCGGGTGCTGGTGGTGGCGAATAACAGTGCGATCAAGGGCGGGACCATTTCTCCCAGCGGTTTGAAAAAGTCCCTGCGCCTGCAACAGATCGCCATGGAGAACAAACTGCCGGTGATCACCCTCGCCGAAAGCGGCGGCGCCAACCTCAATTACGCGGCGGAGATTTTCGTCGAGGGCGCGCGCAGTTTTGCCAATCAGGCGCGGATGTCGGCAATGGGTCTGCCGCAGATCACCGTGGTCCATGGTTCGGCCACGGCGGGCGGGGCTTATCAGCCGGGGTTGTCGGATTACGTGGTGGTGGTGCGTGGCAAAGCCAAACTGTTTCTGGCCGGCCCGCCGCTGCTCAAGGCTGCGACCGGTGAAGTCGCCACCGATGAAGAACTGGGCGGCGCCGAGATGCACGCGCAAACCGCCGGCACCGCCGAATACCTGGCCGAAAACGATGCTGACGGCGTGCGGCAGGTGCGCGAGATTGTCAGCCTGTTGCCATGGAATGATCAGTTGCCTTGGGTACCCGAACGTCGCTGGGAAGAACCGCTCTACCCCATCGACGAATTGCTCGGGCTGATTCCCGATGACGCGAAAAAGCCTTACGACGTGCGTGAAATCATCGCGCGGATCGCCGACGCTTCGAATTTTCTCGAATTCAAAGGCGAGTTCGACCAGCAAACCGTCTGCGGCCACTTGCAGATTCAGGGCCGCGCTTGCGGGTTCATCGGCAACAACGGCCCGATCACGCCCAAGGGTGCGAGCAAAGCCGCACAGTTCATTCAGCTCTGCGACCAGAGCCAGACGCCGCTGCTGTTTTTCCACAACACCACCGGGTTTATGGTCGGCACCGAATCGGAACAGCAAGGCGTGATCAAGCACGGCGCGAAAATGATTCAAGCAGTGGCCAACGCCGGGGTACCTAAACTGACAATCGTCGTCGGCGGCTCCTACGGCGCCGGCAACTACGCCATGTGCGGACGCGGTCTCGACCCGCGATTCATTTTCGCCTGGCCCAACAGCCGCACTGCAGTGATGGGCGGCGCCCAGGCCGGCAAGGTGCTGCGGATCGTCACCGAGGCCAAACAGATCAAGGACGGTCTGGTGCCCGACCCGAAAATGCTCGACATGCTGGAACAGGTCACCGCGCAGAAACTCGACAGCCAGTCCACGGCGCTGTATGGCAGCGCCAGCCTGTGGGACGACGGGCTGATCGATCCGCGGGATACCCGGACCTTGCTCGGGTATTTGCTGGACATTTGTCATGAAGCCCAAGTGCGACCGCTGCAAGCCAACAGCTTCGGAATCGCGAGGTTTTGATCGTTCCCACGCTCCGCGTGGGAACGATCATGGATCAAAGGAGAACAATAAAAATGATCTTCACCCAGGAACACGAAGCACTGCGCCGCACCGTCCGCCAGTTCGTCGATCACGAGATCAATCCTC
Organism: Pseudomonas sp. ANT_H12B; assembly: GCF_008369325.1. Classification (GTDB taxonomy): domain Bacteria; phylum Pseudomonadota; class Gammaproteobacteria; order Pseudomonadales; family Pseudomonadaceae; genus Aquipseudomonas. Next base: position 48,589 of record NZ_VOBI01000006.1, read on the forward strand.
ACGTCGATGAATGGGAAAAGGCCGGGCGCTTTCCGATTCACGAGATTTTCCGCAAGGCCGGCGAGCTTGGCCTGCTGGGGATTTCCAAACCGGAAAAATTCGGTGGCATGGGGCTCGACTACAGCTATTCCGTCGTCGCCGCCGAAGAGTTCGGCACCATTCATTGCGGCGGCATTCCGATGTCCATCGGCGTGCAGACCGATATGTGCACCCCGGCACTGGCACGGTTTGGCTCCGATGAGCTGCGCGAAGAATTTTTGCGTCCGGCGATCACGGGTGAGCAGGTCGGCTGCATCGGCGTCTCGGAAGTCGGCGCCGGTTCCGATGTGGCAGGCTTGAAAACCATGGCGCGCAAGGACGGCGATGACTACGTGATCAACGGCAGCAAGATGTGGATCACCAACTCGCCGAGCGCTGATTTCATCTGCCTGCTGGCCAACACATCGGACGACAAACCCCACGTCAACAAATCGCTGATCATGGTGCCAATGAACACACCTGGCATCAGCCTCAGCTCGCACCTGGACAAGCTTGGCATGCGCAGTTCGGAAACCGCCCAGGTGTTTTTCGACAACGTACGCGTTCCGCAACGCAACCGCATCGGCCATGAAGGCGCGGGGTTCATGATGCAGATGCTGCAGTTCCAGGAGGAGCGCTTGTTCGGCGCGGCGAACATGATCAAGGGCCTGGAGTACTGCGTCGACAGCACCATCGAATACTGCAAGGAGCGCAAAACCTTCGGCAATGCGCTGATCGATAACCAGGTCATTCACTTTCGCCTGGCTGAACTGCAAACCGAAATCGAATGCCTGCGGGCGCTGGTCTATCAAGCCACCGAGCAATACATCAAAGGCCAGGACGTCACCCGTCTGGCGTCGATGGCCAAACTCAAGGCCGGGCGCCTGGGCCGCGAAGTCAGCGACAGCTGCCTGCAATACTGGGGCGGCATGGGCTTCATGTGGGACAACCCGGTAGCCCGGGCCTACCGCGATGTGCGCTTGGTGTCGATCGGCGGCGGTGCCGACGAAATCATGCTGGGGATCATCTGCAAACTCATGGGCATCCTGCCGGGGAAAAAGAAATGAGTACCCTGCCCGTTTGCCAGACCTTGTTGCTCGAACCGCATAACGGCGTTCTGCACATCACCCTCAACCGCCCCGAAAGCCGCAACGCAATGAGCTTGCAGATGGTCGCTGAACTGCGCGCCGTACTGGCGGCGGTGCGCGATGACCGAGGGATTCGTGCCCTGGTGATCGGCGGTGCCGGCGGGCACTTTTGCGCCGGCGGCGACATCAAGGACATGGCCACTGCCCGCGCTCAGGGGCCGAGCGCCTATCGCGACTTGAACCGCGCGTTCGGTGCACTGCTGCAAGAAGTGCAACATGCGCCGCAAGTGGTGATCACGGTGTTGCAAGGTGCGGTGCTTGGCGGTGGTTTCGGTCTGGCCTGTGTCAGCGACGTCGCGCTGGCCGATCACCAGGCGCAGTTCGGTTTGCCGGAAACCAGTCTTGGTCTGCTGCCAGCGCAAATCGCGCCGTTCGTGGTCCAGCGCATCGGCCTGACCCAGGCTCGAAGACTGGCACTGACGGCAGCGCGATTCGACGGCACCCACGCGCGGCGAATGGGCCTGGTGCATTTTGTCGAGCACGACGCGCAAGCGCTGGCCGAGCGCCTCGATGAGGTATTGGCGCATGTGCTGTGCTGTGCGCCTGAGGCGAATGCGCTGACCAAAAAATTGTTGCTGGCCAGTGCCGGGCAGCCGTCCGACGCATTGCTGGATGAGGCGGCCGAGTGGTTCAGCGAAGCGGTGACTGGCGCTGAAGGTATTGAGGGAACCATGGCCTTTGTGCAGAAGCGTAAACCGGGGTGGGCGCCTTAAAAGCTTCGCGAGCAGGCTCGCTCCCACATTGGTTCTGTGTCGTTCACAAAATCCTGTGGGAGCGGGCTTGCCCGCAAAGAGGCCCTGAAAACTCACCGCAAAAACCAAGGGAAAAACCCATGCCCGGATTCAGCAAAATCCTGATCGCCAACCGCGGTGAAATCGCCTGCCGCATCCAGCGCACCGCCCAGGCGCTGGGCTATCGCACGGTCGCCGTGTTCAGCGATGCCGACGCCGATGCGCTGCATGTGCGCATGGCCGATGAAGCCGTGAACATCGGCCCGGCAGCGGTGCAGCAGTCCTACCTGAACATTGCGGCCATCATCGACGCCGCTCGGCGCACTGCTGCTGATGCGATCCACCCCGGCTACGGTTTTCTCTCTGAAAACACCGGTTTCGCCCTCGCCTGCCAACACGCAGGCATCACCTTCATCGGCCCAAGCCCCGAAGCCATCGAGCTGATGGGCAGCAAACGCCTGTCGAAAATCGCCATGCTCAAAGCCGGTGTGCCGTGCATCAATGGCTATCAAGGCGCCGAACAGGACGATGCAACCCTGAGCCGCGAAGCCGAACGCATCGGCTACCCGCTGATGATCAAGGCCAGTGCCGGCGGTGGCGGGCGCGGCATGCGGCTGGTGCATGGGGCCAGTGATTTGCTCGAACAGATCCGCACCGCACGCTCCGAAGCGGTGCACGGATTTGGCAGCGACGAGCTGATCCTCGAACAGGCACTGATCGATCCACGTCATGTCGAAATCCAGCTGTTCGGCGACCAGCACGGCAACCTGATCTACCTTGGCGAGCGCGATTGTTCGATCCAGCGCCGCCACCAGAAAGTCATCGAGGAAGCGCCCTGCCCGGTGATGACCGCCCAATTGCGCCTGGCCATGGGCGAGGCGGCGCTCAAGGCCGGTCGCGCGGTGAATTACGTTGGCGCGGGGACGGTTGAATTCCTGCTGGATACGCGCGGACAGTTCTACTTTCTGGAGATGAACACCCGACTGCAAGTGGAACACCCGGTGACGGAGCTGATCACCGGGCTGGACCTGGTGGCCTGGCAGCTGAACATCGCCGAAGGCCGACCGCTGCCGCTGCGACAAGAGCAAGTGCAGCTGAACGGGCATGCCATGGAAGTGCGCCTGTATGCCGAAGACCCGGCTCAGGATTTTCTGCCGCAGACCGGGCGTATCGCGACCTGGGAGCCAGCGTTGCAGGACGGTGCGCGGATCGATCATGGTCTGATCGAAGGTCAGAATGTCAGTCCCTTCTATGATCCGCTGCTGGGCAAGATCATCGCCCACGGCGCCACCCGCGAAGAAGCCCGGCGCAAGTTGCTGCGGGCGGTACAAGACAGTGTGCTGCTGGGCGTGCAGAGCAATCAGCGCCTGCTCGCCAGCCTGCTGGAACACCCGCAATTCATCAGTGGCGAGTTCAGTACCGGATTCATCCCGGCCCATTTCGCCGAGCATTCTTGCCTGCATGCCCATGTCCCGAATGCAGAAGAGCTGGCCATCGCCACCGCACTGTTCTATCAGGCCTCAGCGCAGGTTCATCGCGCGCCCCTGGCCGGCTGGCGCAACAACGCAAGCGTGCCGCTGCACTATCGCATCGGTCTGGATGACCAGGATTGGTCGGTGGAATTGAACGCCGTACCGGGCGAACCGTATCGGATTCAAGTCGCCACACAGCCCGTTGAACTGAAGGTCATCCAGTGCGACGGGCGCTGGGCCACTCTGGAAATCGACGGCATCCGTCAGCGCCGTGCCTATCGTCTCGAAGCCGGACAACTCTGGTTATTCACCCGCCCCGGCAGCCCGCGGCTGGAGGATCGGACCCAGGCTTCGGTCAACAGCCAGGCCAGCGTCAGCACCGGCACCCTCAAAGCCCCGATGGACGGCGCGATCGTCGACGTGCTGGTCAGTGAGGGCAGCACGGTCAGTAAAGGTCAGTTGCTGGTGGTGCTGGAGGCCATGAAAATGGAGCATCCGTTGAAGTCGGGCATCGACGGCGTGCTCAAACGCTTGCAGGTCAGGGTCGGCGATCAGGTTAAAAATCGGCAGATTTTGCTGGAGGTCGAATAAGCCGCTAGGCGGATCCGCAGTGTTTGGCTACGCTCAAGCCCTATCAGGACGCGGATACCAGGAACCCTGCGATGCCTCACTGGCTGGTCATTGATCTGGAAGCCACCACCGATGAGGGTGGTTGGCCAGTAACGGAAATGGAAATCATCGAAATAGGAGCCACTCTGGTGGATCGCAAAGGGCGTGAAGTGGATCATTTCCAGCGCTTCGTGCGGCCATTGCGGCGGCCCCTGCTGACGCCGTTCTGCCGGGAGCTGACGCACATTACTCAGGCCAACGTCGATACGGCCGAGCTGTTGAGCGAGGTCTGGCCGTCCTTCGAGCAGTGGCTCGGACCACATCATTCGCATATGGAAGGCTGGGCCAGTTGGGGAGATTACGATCGCAAACAACTGCTTCAGGAATGGCAGCGCCTGCAACTCGACAGCGCCCTGAGCCGCGTGCCGCACATGAATCTCAAACAGCGCTTTGCCAAGGCCCATCGACTGGAGCGTCCGTTGGGGCTCAACGGCGCCCTGCAACTGGCGGGCTTGCAATTCAACGGCCAGCAACACCGGGCGCTGGAAGACGCGCGCAATACGGCGCGTCTGTTACCGCATATTTTCCCTCCTTTGGAGAGGTGACGGCGCGGGGGGCCTTGTGCATACTGGCCGGCCCTTTTAAGCCCTTTTCGAGGAACCGCCCATGTTTAAAGTCAACGAGTACTTCGACGGCACCGTCAAGTCGATCGCCTTTGGCACCGCTGAAGGTCCTGCGACCATCGGCGTCATGGCACCGGGCGAATACGAATTCGGCACCAGCCAGCGTGAAATCATGCACGTGGTGACCGGCGCCCTGACCGTCAAACTGCCGGACAGCAGCGACTGGGAAACCTTCGAAGCCGGCAGCCAGTTCAATGTGCCCGCCAACAGCAAGTTCCAGCTGAAAGTGGCCGTCGACACCGCTTACCTGTGCGAATACCACGGCTAAACCCCTGGGGTTTCACAGCGAAAAAAAATGCCCGCGTCTTTGGACACGGGCATTTTTCATTCAAGGGCCAGGTGTTTATTCAAGGATCGTTACCGGCATACCGACTTCGAGCTGGCCAGCGCCGTCATTGACCAGGTTCTGCCCGAACATCGCGCCATCTTCCTGGGCACGGTATTTCTGCAAGGTGGCCAGAGGCTCACGATCATCGCTGCGTAAACCGGTTTGCGGATCGACGGTGGTCATAATGCAGCGTGAGCAAGGCTTGACCACGCGAAACTCCACATCACCGATACGGATACGCTTCCAGTTATCTTCGGCAAACGCTTGGGTGCCCTCAATCACCAGATTTGGTCGAAAGCGCAACATCTCCAGCGGGCGCCCGACTTTCTGCGAAAGATCCTCCAGAGAGGCCTGCCCGATCAGCAACAGCGGGAAGCCATCGGCGAAGGCCACTCGATCGTCATCCTTGCCATAGCCAGCCTGAGTGATCCGCGCGCGATCAAGTGGTATTTGCACAAGGCGAGTCGGCTTGCCAATGAATTCGCTGACCCAGGCACCCGCCTCATCACCGGCATCGGGAACTCGCAGACTGTCTCGAAAGATGGTCACGCCGCGCAGTTCAGCGTCACTGCCTGGCAAGGCGATATCAATTGATGAGCGGCCCGGAGCGCCAAGGGTCAAGCCACCTTCGGCATTCCATAACGCCGACAGCTGACTCATCTGGCCCATTACGCGCTGAGTGAGGAAACGTCCGCTGGCCTCGTCCACCAGCATCCAGCGTCGATCCCCATCCAGACCCAGTTTGTCGAGGCTGACCTGTTGCAGGGGCTCGCCCTTGCCGGATTTCAATGGATAACGATAAAGCGCGCTCAGACGCAGCATGGCCAGCTCCCTGGTGGGCAAAAACGCCACCCTATACGAGCTTGATCGCCGAATCAAAGGCCAAAACCTGTGGGAGCGAGCAAGCTCGCTCCCACAGGATTGCGTCCTGGTCAGGCAGGCACTTCATCGAGCATCAGGCGCTGGCGCACCACGTCGACGAGTTTGTCCGGCTGGAATTTGGACAGGAAGTTGTCGCAGCCGACCTTCTTGACCATCGAGTCGTTGAAGCTACCGGACAACGAGGTGTGCAGCACCACGTAAAGGCCACGCAGACGCGGGTCGTTACGGATCTCGGTGGTGAGACGATAGCCGTCCATTTCCGGCATTTCCGCGTCGGTGAAGACCATCAACAGCTTGTCGGTCATGGAAACACCGGTATCCGCCCACGCCTTGAGCATGTTCAATGCTTTCAAGCCATCGCTGGCGATGTGCATCTTCACCCCTAACTGGCCGAGCGTGTCGCGCAATTGCGACAAAGCCACGTTCGAGTCGTCCACCAGCAGCACTTCACGGCCGCGAGCGCGCTCCAGCACCGGATCGTCGAGTTTGTCGCGAGACACCTTGGCGTTGTAGGGGACGATTTCGGCCAAGACTTTTTCGACGTCGATGATTTCCACCAACTGGTCGTCGACCTTGCTGATGGCGGTCAAATAATGCTGGCGACCGGCGCTGGCAGGAGGCGGCAAGATGGCTTCCCAGTTCATATTGACGATGCGGTCTACGCCACCGACCAGGAACGCCTGCACCGAACGGTTGTACTCGGTGACGATGATTGTGCTGGTAGGGCTTGGCACCAACGGCCGCATGCCGATGGCCTGGGACAGGTCAATCACCGGCAGGGTCTGGCCGCGCAGATTGACCACACCGCACACAAATGGATGGCGCTGGGGCATCAGGGTCAGCTTCGGCAGTTGCAGCACTTCCTGCACTTTGAAGACGTTGATCGCGAACAATTGCCGCCCGGCCAGCCGGAACATGAGAAGTTCCAGGCGATTCTCACCCACCAGTTGCGTGCGTTGGTCTACCGTGTCGAGAATGCCGGCCATCAATGACTCCTGGGCTTTTTCTGATGAATTCACTTAAAGAGGGTTATCGGCTGCGTTTGCCGGACCTTGACCCCCGACAAAATGCCACCCCCGAGCATTGATGTCACATTAACATCATGCTTTACTGGCTAGGTGATTTCATCTGCTTCATTCTCGCCAACGCGACCTCGGTTCGTGCGTTTGGTTCCCCTGTGTAAGGGATTCCCCTAGTAACAATCAGGCCCAACCTGATATTCGCAATATCCAATAGCCATTAATGTGACGCCATTCTCATTGCATGAACGGAGTCAGGCTTTTGTGTGCGATCGCAGGTAAGTGGCCATCCACCCTATCGAGTTCCCCAACCGGCAGTCAGGCAGGACGGAGCGCGATCTCACGACGGCACGGCAATGCCGGGACTCTGATCGTCCTCGTCGACACACACGACATTCCCTCATTTGACATGACGTTGTGGAGATAAGCATGCCGAACGAACGTAAAGAGTGGACTCAGCGATTCTCGGAGTTTCTCGTCGAGGCGGAAACACTCTTGGCCAAAACCGAGGAATGCCTCAGTCACTTGCAGCTGATCAGCAATGACAAGGACGCAATCGATTGCATGCTCAGCACCCTCCTCAAACTGGCCAGCAAGGCTGATGCCCTCGCCCTGGAAGCAGTTTCCGAGTTCACCTTGCACATTCATGGCTTGCTCAACCATGCACAAAACCACATGGACCTGCACGACCAGGCATTGGGTGCGCTGAAAGACTGCCTGACGTTGATCGCCTGGCAACTCGAACTCATTGACCAGAAGACTGGCCAACTCAGCCTTGATGACAGTGAACAGACTTCCCTGATCGAAGCCTTCGCCTTCCAGGTCGGGCAAAGTCAATTTCAGCTGCCTGCTAATTCCAAGCCGTTCACGCTCGTTTCCTATTCAGGACGGCCAGCTTAAATTCATCACAACCAAGCCGCGCCAGGTATTTTCATTGTCATGTTCGACACGACAACTTGCGCGCATTCGGGTCGCAATTGAATATTTTCATACCTGCCAACGACAACTCGAAACAAATAATTCATTCCTGCCGCCGAACTTTTTCCATTGTGGAAAATACCTTCCAGAGATTCTAGTTTCCTGACGCCGTGGACATATATACCAAACGCGACCAACGGTATCTTAAGTGGTACTATGCCGCCCATTAGTTGACGTCAATTAATGGCAGAGTAACTCCAGACTCAGACCCTTCATTCACTATGACCGGTCTTCCCGCAGCGAACATCCATTGGCTCCATCCGCTATGTACGCCAGCCTCAAGTCAATTACCCGATGGCCACCCTCCCCAACAAATGCGCGCCGGTTCACGCTGTTGCTGTGCACCTGCTCGGCGCTGGGCAGCCTTCTGATTTATTGCCTGTCCACTCGCCTGCCGCTGAGTCTGCTGGTGCTCAGTATTGCGGCCATGTCCTGCGTCTGGGCGCAATATTGCCTGTCACGCAAATCGATAAAGTTTCAACCTCAAGAGCTGGCCGACCGGTTGTTGGAGGTTCAGGAAAATGAACGTCACCGGCTCAGTCGGGAACTGCATGACGATATCGGCCAGTTGCTGACAGCGGCAAAACTTCAAAGCGACTGGCTCAAACGCCGAATGCCCGAAGAACTTCAGGGGCAATGCACGGTGCTCTGCGAAACGCTGGAAGAAACCCTGGCCAGAGTTCGTGATGTATCGGCCATTCTCAACCCCCGCCAGCTGGCCAGCCTTGGGCTGGAAGCGAGCCTGCGTGCGCATCTGCTCAAGACGCTGGCCAATACGTCGGTGCACTGGAGCCTGGAATGTCATCAGCGCTTGACCGGTATTCCAGAGGAAACGGCAGTAGCCGCCTTCAGAATCATCCAGGAAGCGGTGACCAATATACTGCGTCATGCCGAAGCGAAAAATCTGTTGGTCCGCGTGCGACGGCTGCCTCAGGGTCTCTCGCTGCTGATCAGTGACGATGGCCTGGGGTTCGCACCCGCGACAGATCCGGGTCGTGAGGGGCAACGCGGAATGGCCGGGATGTCCGAACGGATCGATCAACTGGGCGGCACACTGTGCGTTACCAGTGAGCCGGGCAAAGGCACTCAAATCGAAGCTATTTTCCCCTGGGCACCTCGTGCGCTCGAACGGGCCAGTTCGAATAAGGTTATGCATTGACTTGTAACTTACTTCTGGTAGATGACCACTCTCTGATCAGAGCAGGCGTGCGCGCCCTGGTGCTGGATATTCCCGGTTACGCGGTAATCGGCGAGGCCAATGATGGCTCGCAACTGCTCGAGATGGTCGAGCAGTTGTCCCCGGACATTATCCTGCTGGATATTTCCATGAAGGAAACCGGCGGCCTTGAAGCTCTGCAGCGACTCAAGCGAGTACGCCCGCAAAGCAAGGTACTGATCCTGTCGATGCATACCGATCCTGCCCTCATCATGCAGGCACTGGAATCCGGCGCTCATGGCTATTTGCTCAAGGACACCACGGCGACCGAGCTCGAACATGCCCTGGATGCCTTGCGCAACAACGAACGCTACCTGAGCCCGGCCATCGCTCATACCGTCATCAACCAGGCGCTGATCCGAACCCAGAAAAACCAGCCGAACCCCGCCGACTCGCACAACCTGACGGCACGTCAGCTGGAAATCCTGCGGCTGATTGTTCGCGGAAAATCCACCCGGGAAATCGCCAACGGCCTGGGCCTGAGCATCAAGACGGTCGAAACCCATCGCTCTCAGATCATGAAACGCTTGCAGATCTACGACGTGGCAGGGCTGGTACTGTTCGCCGTGCGCGAGCAGATCATCAGTCTGGACGATTAACCAGCCCGGAAGCGCTCAGCAACGGTGAGTTCTCAGGCAAATGTACGCGCAGCGCTGCCGGTCGCGCCGAGAAACGCAAGCTGTCACCTTCCAGAGGTTCGCCATCAAGATTGATATAAAGGCCCTCCGAGACCTTGATCTCAACCCATGGCAGGCGCGCGCGCACAAACATATTGTCGATACCGAAGCCATCGGCCAGCAGGTTTTTCAAAGTCCCGACCACTTCCTGCGGCGCAGGCAGAATGCTGATATCCAGCAGACCATCGTCCGCCAGCGCCTGCGGGCACAGCACATGCCCCCCGCCAGCCTGACGGCCGTTGCCGATGCCCAACGCCAACAGGTCGCCATGCCACTGAAAACCCGGCCCCTGCAACTCGCCATACGCGGCATGCAACTCACTGAAGCGCGATAGACCGGTAAACAGATAAGCCGCACCTCCGAGAACTTTTTTCAGATCCTCCGAAGTGTTTGCCGTGACCTGACTGCCAAAACCGCCCGTGGCCATATTCAGAAACACTTGCCCGCCAACCTCGCCCAGGTCAATGGCGCTCGGCGCAGTGTCTAGAAGATCCAGCGCCTGAGCGGGCTCCAGAGGTACGCCGGCGGCACGAGCAAAATCGTTGGCAGTCCCCAGAGGCAACAACACCAGGCTTGCCTGCGTCGAATGCGAAGCCATGGCTTCGGCAATATCGCGCAAGGTGCCATCCCCGCCACCGGCAATGATCTGCATGTAGCCTGCCGCGAGCGCCTCATCCACCAGCCGCTGCGCGTCGCCCGCCTCCCAGGTCAGTCGAACGGCCAACTCCCAACCCTGCTTGCGCTTGTCCTCGACGGCCGCACGAACCTCCTCGTTGAGCGCCTGCTTGCCATGCAGAATCATCAGCGCCTTGCGTTCGCTCATTGTGGTTACTCCCGAATTGAATTCCATATGAAAGATGTTGACCGCGTCGTCCCCCATAAAAGTCGCAAGAAATTGAATTATTTCAAGACGAGCAATCTTGAATCCTACAAGGCAGGATTTTTCTTACAAAACATGAGGAATTGGCTCAATTGACCGACGATTGTGATTGGTACACCTTGGCGTCTGCGGTTATCAGTCATCAGCACAAAATACACAGGGACGTGCCATGCAAAGCCATGACATCAGGGCACCGGTCATTCCGGTCGCACCGTTCGCAGAAAAACGCGCCAATCATCATGCTGAATTCAAAAACAGTGCAAAACCCACTGGAGAAGTGAATATGGAACCTCGCGTCGTTGAACTGGAGACACACCTCAAATACATCCGGCGAGACATGGAAGAAGTCCGGGGAGACGTCAAATCCATCAAGCACCGGCTTGCCTATTCAGCTGGCGGAACAGCTGTGGTCCTCGGGCTTCTGGCCTGGATCGCCAATAGCCGCTTCGACCAGGTTGTGGCACTCCTGGCTCAATAACGGTTAACCAGAAACGCAAAACCCGGTTCGATCAACCGGGTTTGCGTGGCCAGACGGCGGCTGGCTCAGCTCAGGAGCTCGCTCAGCGGGATGAAGCTTACACCGTCACCTTCGGCCAGCGTGCGCCCCTCCAGCACCTCAACCAGACCATCGGCCCAGGCAGCACTGCGCAGCACACCGGAACTCTGATTCTTGTAGATGACTGCCCGGCCATTCTCCAGACGTCCACGCAAGTATTCGCGCCGATTACCTGCTTTTAGCCAGGAAAACCCTGCCTGTACCTGAAACTTCAGGGGTTCAACCTCTTTTACGCCCTGACGGCGCAAAAGATAGGGCCTAGCCAACAAAGCAAAGGTCACCAGAGTCGATGCAGGGTTACCAGGCAAACCAATCACCGGTACGCCGCGAAAATGCCCGAACGTCAGCGGTTTGCCGGGTTTGATGGCGAGTTTCCATAACGTCAACTCGCCCTCTTCCCGCAGGGCAATCCCCAGGAAGTCGGCCTCTCCCACCGATACACCACCAGTCGAGAGGATCAGGTCGACATCCTTCAATTCACCAAGGCGGGCACGAGTGGTTGCCAGATCATCTGGAAGAATGCCCGCATCGATCACCTCACAACCCATGCGCTCCAACCAGCTGCAAAGCAACACTCGATTGCTGTTGTAAATCTGTCCCGACCCCAGGGTTTGACCCGGCTCAATCAATTCGTCCCCGGTAGACAAAACCGCAACGCGAACCTTGCGGATCACGTCCAGTTCAGCGCATCCCAGTGACGCAGCCAGCCCCTGTTCGATCGGCCCCAGGCGCGTGCCGGCAGACAGGATCAATTCACCGACGGTGGTTTCCTGGCCTTTGGGACGGATGTTTTGTCCTGGTGACAGGGTTTCGGTAAAACGTACTCGCTCATCCACCAGGACTTCGGCGTTCTCCTGCATCTCGACGCAATCGGCACCTGCCGGAACAGGCGCACCGGTGAAGATTCGCGCACAGGTACCGGGCTTCAAGGGATCTGGAGCTTTGCCTGCAAAAATCTTCTGACTGACCGTCAACGGCTCTCCCGTCCAGTCAGCCATGCGCAAGGCATAACCGTCCATGGCACTGTTGGGCCAGGGCGGCAGATCGAGCGTCGAAACCAGGTCGTCGGCCAGCACACGACCCTGAACCTGCGCCAACGGCAAGCGTTCACGCTCACGAATCGGTGAGGCTTCGGCCATTTCGAGCAAACGTGCCATTGCCACTTCGACAGCCATCAGGCTGCCGGTCTTGCCTGGCTTATCCACGGGATTCACAGGGTGCCGCCTGTTTCAGGTGAGCCACGAAATTGCACGGGCGGTGCCGCGAATCCAGCTGCTCGGCAAGAATGCCATCCCAACCGGTGCGCACGGCATTGGTCGAGCCCGGCAAGCAGCAGACCAGCGTGCCATTGGCCAGACCGGCCAACGCACGGGACTGAACAGTTGAAGTGCCAATATCCGCCACAGATATCTGACGGAACAGTTCACCAAAACCATCGACCTGTTTGTCTAGCAGGCAGCTCACAGCTTCCGGCGTGCTGTCGCGTCCGGTGAAACCGGTGCCGCCGGTGATCAGCACCACCTGCACGACATCCTCGGCAATCCAGTTGGCGACTTGCGCGCGAATTTTGTAGAGGTCATCTTTGAGCAGAACCCGGGAGGCCAGGTTATGGCCGGCAGCGCTCAAGCGGTCGACGTAGAGCTGGCCTGAAGTATCGGTTTCCAGAGTACGGGTGTCGCTGACCGTCAATACCGCGATGTTGAGCGGCACGAAAGGTACATCAGCCTTGGCTTTCATAGGCTCATCCAGTTGTAGGAGAAACAGCCCGGTGTTATATCACAGCGCCTCATTTTTTTGCCGCCCCCATGGAGACCTGCCATGACCTCGAATGCACGTTTGTCACCCTGTTCCATTCTGCTCCTGGCGGGTGGTCGCGGCCAACGCATGGGTGGTCAGGACAAAGGGTTACTGGAATGGCACGGCGAGCCGCTGATTGCGCACCTGCAACGCAAGACCCGCTCACTGACCGATGACCTGATCATCTCATGCAATAGAAACCCGGAAAAATACGCTCCCTACGCCGATCAGTTGGTGCACGACGACGAAGGTGACTTTCCGGGGCCTTTGGCCGGCATTCGCGCAGGCCTGAAGGCCGCTCACCATGCGCATTTGATGGTATTGCCTTGTGACGTGCCGCGTATCGATGCTGCGCTGCTCCAGAACATGCGCGAAACAGCCAGCCAGCATCCGGACAAACCATTGATGCTGCGCCATGGTGAACACTGGGAACCCTTGCTGTGCATCATCCCGGTGGCACTTTGCGCGGCGTTCGAAAGCGCCTGGCACGACGGTGAACGCAGCCCGGGTCGGCTCATGCGCAAGCTGGGCGCTACCGCCCTGCAATGCCCCGACAACGACCATCGCCTGGCCAACCTCAATACGCCGGAACTGTTAAGTACACACCACAATGTGTCAGACTGACACGAGAAGGAACTTGCGCGCGTCGTACACGTCTCAAGCTCAGTAATCAAAAGAATTCAAATTCGGAGACACACTCATGACTCAACGGACCATCGCCACTTTCATGCTCGCACTGGGCCTCGCGACCCTTGCCGGTTGCGCATCGCCTACAGTGATCACCTTGAATGACGGTCGCGAAATCCAGGCCGTCGACGCACCAAAATACGATGACGAATCGGGTTTCTACGAGTTCGAACAGCTGGATGGTAAACAGACCCGCATCAACAAGGATCAGGTTCGTACCGTTAAAGAGTTGTAATCTTTACGGCGACAACCGGATACAGAAAAGCCCGCTTTATGCGGGCTTTTTCGTGGCTGAAGAACAGCAGTCTCGCTGAACCTGGTGATCACCACTGCAGGGTGATGGTGCTTTCAAATTCTCTATGCTGGCCGGTGACCGGATCCACAAACCGCAGCCCCTGAGCGAGCAGCTTCAAAGGATTGGCATAGTCATCGTCAATATTCTTGAGCACCTGCGGATAAAACGGATCGTTGCAAATACTGGCGCCCAAAGCTGTCATGTGCACCCGCAACTGATGTTTCTTGCCCGTTACCGGGTAAAGCGCATAACGCCAGAGATCACCGTTCTTCTCCCTGACCTCGACGGCCGTCTCCGTATTGCTGACGCCCGGCCCTTCCTGCATGCGGAAGAACGGCTCACCATCGATAAGCCGGCTCTTGTGAACCAATGGAAAAGAGAGTTCAGGCAACGCTCGGGCAATTGCCTCGTAGCGCTTTTCGATCTGCCGCGTAGGAAACAACGACTGATACGCCGAACGGCTCTGGGGGTTGGCGGAAAACAGCACCAGCCCCGCCGTATGCCGGTCAATGCGGTGCAATGGCACCAGATGCGGATTGTCCAGTCGACGGATCAATCGCCTGAGCAGCGTCTGCTCCACGTATTCGCCAGCGGGTGTCACTGGCAGAAAATGTGGTTTGTCCGCCACGACCAAGTGCTCGTCCGCGTACAAAATCGTCTCGACCACCGGGATCGGCTTTTCGTCCGGCACCTCGCGAAAATAGTGAATCCGCAAGCCTTCCTTGTAAGGCAGATCCAGGGCGATTGGCGCGCCATGCCCGTCGAGGACACGCCCACGAGCAATTCTGTCCAGCCATTGTTCACGGCCGATGGCGCTGAAGTGTTCACACAGGCAATCGAGCACGGTCTGCCACGGGCCAGGCGGCAAGTGGAGCGTGCTGGCCTGGTTGTGTGCAGCAGAAAAAGATGAACTGGACATACGAACGCTCTAACCCTCAATACAGGGCGGCATTATCCAACAGCGGCCGGAACGATCCTAGAAGAGAATCCTCAAGCCGGTATCTGCGCGCGTGCTGCCGCTTCGGTGAACTCCTTGAGCCAGCGCAGCACATCGACCGCCTCCCAGCGACCCGGATCGTAAAGCGCATACAACAAACCCTGATAACCCACGACGTCCAACTGACGGTGATAGCCCGCGCGCTGGAACAAGGCTTCGATTTCGGCGAAGCACGTATTGAAATGCAGCTTGTTGAACGGGGTTTTTCCTTCCGTCACCAGGCCATCCAGACGCAATTCGAGGACAGCCTCGCGCACCACGTCCGCCGACATTCGGTTCACGCTGTTCTTCAATTGTTCGACATTGACCACGATTCATCCCTCTCACGCCCGGAACGCCTGCCCAAACCCGAAAACCAGAGGTGCAAGGCAGGCATCACCAATAACTGTATGCGCATACAGTATCTGATCAGTACCGGTAAAGCCAAGGGGATCGATCGCAAAGTCCGACAGGCGGGAACACCGCCACCGCAACACCGCTTAACGCAGGAACGCCACTACCTGATCGGCACTGAACGGCCAGCCCAGCTCAGCACCAGTATCGACCCGCCGTAATACCGGAATACGCAGACTGTAAGCTTCGAACCATGTTTCGTCGTCCGCGATGTCCACCAGTTCCACCAGCAGACCGCGCTCGACAAATTCCATCAGCATGGCTTCGGCGACTTCACAGAGATGACACCCAAGGGTGCCGAACAGCTGACATTCAGGAAGCATGAGCGCTCAACCGAAAAAATTAAGTCATCATTCTAGGCCTGCCCCGAAAAGCCGTCGAGCCATTGAATAGTCTGCCCTTGAGCCATAACGTCAACGGATCGCGGCAATACGCTGACGCAGATCAGTCGTCATCAATACACATTGCGCGATGCTTACGGATTATTTGCCTCTACGCTTGAGTAGCCAGAGCCCGCCACCGGAGTTTTTGTGTTCGCCAACCTGTTGATAATCCTCGCCTCCTCCCTGGTGATGATTGCACTGTTCCAGCGCCTGCGATTGCCGCCGGTGCTGGGTTACCTGTGCGTGGGACTGATGATCGGGCCGACGGCGTTCGACTGGATAAATGAAAGCGAAGAGTTACCAGACCTCGCAGAGTTAGGGGTAGTTTTCCTGCTGTTCTCCCTGGGTCTGGAGTTTTCCCTGTCGAAAATACTCGCATTGCGCCGGGTGGTGTTCGGGCTTGGCAGTCTGCAGGTGTTGTGCTCCGGGATGCTGTTGGGCGGTTTGCTGATATTGCTCGGCATGCCGATCACCCCGGCGCTGTTACTTGGCGCCGGACTGTCGCTGTCTTCCACGGCCATTGTCAGCAAGGAGCTGAGCAGCCTCGGCGAAATTTTCAGCAGCCACGGCCAGAATGCCATCGCCGTGCTGCTGTTTCAGGACGTCGTGGCGGTGTTGCTGCTGACTTTGGTGCCCGTGTTCTCCGGTAGCAGCGATCAGGCCTGGTATTGGGCGCTGCCATTGACACTGGGCAAGACTGTAGTGCTGTTCGTTGGCTTGCTGCTGGCCAGTCGCTGGTTGCTGCCACGGCTGTTTCATGAAGTCGCAGCGGCCCGCTCCCCGGAACTGTTCGTGCTGTTGGCGCTGGTGATTGTTCTGCTGACTGCGTGGCTGACTCACCTGCTCGGCCTCTCCCCAGCACTGGGTGCGTTTCTCGCCGGCATGCTGCTGGGGGAAAGCCACTACCGGCATCAGATCGAGGCCGATATTCGCCCGTTCCGCGACATCCTGCTCGGGGTGTTCTTCGTCAGTATCGGCATGCTGATCGACCTGCAACTGTTCGTCAGCCACAGCCTGCTGATCTTCGGTCTGACCCTGGGGTTGTTGCTGATCAAGGGCAGCGTGGTTGCGCTGCTGGTGAAATGGCGTGGCAGCGATGGCGAAACCGCTTGGCGCAGCGGGCTGGCATTGGCCCAGGGCGGTGAGTTTTGCTTTGCGCTGATGGCACAGATGCAGCAGAACAAATTGATGCCCGCCGATTTTGGCGGCTTGCTGTTGGCGGCGACTTTCTGTTCGATGCTGGTCACGCCGTTGCTCCTGCGCGCCGCGCCCCACATCGCGACACGCCTGCACCGCAAGCCCAATGAAAAAGCGCAACTCGAGGAAATCAGTACGCTCAACGCCGGGCTACACAGTCATGTGGTGATTTGTGGCTATGGGCGCGTGGGTCAGTCAATCGGGCGCGCTTTGCGCAATTCGCAGCAGCCTTATATCGCGCTGGACACCGATCCGGTGCGTGTCCAGGAAGCAGCCGCGGGAGAAACATGTGTGCATTACGGCGACTCGCGCCGCGGCGAACTGCTGACCGCCGTGGGGCTGGAGCGCGCCAGGCTACTGGTGATCGCCGTGGACCAGACCGACATCGCGCTGCTGATTCTCAAAGAGGCGCGCCGGTTAAACTTGACCGTTCCAATCCTGGTACGGACTCGGGACGACAGCCAACTGGCCGAACTGAAGGCCGCCGGCGCCAGCGAAGTGGTGCCTGAACTGCTGGAGTCGAGCCTGATGCTCGCCTCCCACGCACTGATCATGCTGGGTTTACCCGCGCATCAGGTCCAAGAGCGGGCCGACCAGATACGGCATGACCGCTATCGCCTGCTGCACGGTTTTTATCCCGGGGGCGACGATGAAGAAAAGTGAGTCAGTCCTGACTCATCGACCCGATCTTGTGCACCGACAAGTCCGCACCGTAATACTCTTCTTCCTGGCTCAGACGCAGACCATGGAACGCCTTGATCAAGCCATACACCGCAAATCCACCGGCCAGCGCCACGATCACACCAAGCGCGGTGCCGATCAACTGGCTGATCAGACTCACGCCTCCCAGACCACCCAATGCGCTGTGGCCAAAGATGCCGCAGGCGATCCCGCCCCATACACCACACAAACCATGCAACGGCCAGACACCCAGCACATCATCGATATGCCATTTACCTTGGGCAGCGGTAAAGCACCAGACAAACAATGCGCCGGCAATGGCGCCAGTCACCAGCGCACCCACCGGATGCATCAGATCGGAACCGGCGCAGATCGCCACCAACCCGGCCAGCGGGCCGTTATGCAGAAAGCCCGGGTCATTGCGCCCGACGATCAGCGCCGCCACGGTGCCACCGACCATGGCCATCAGCGAATTCACCGCCACCAACCCGCTGACACCTTGCAGGGTCTGCGCACTCATGACGTTAAACCCGAACCAGCCGACGATCAGAATCCACGAACCCAACGCCAGAAACGGAATACTCGACGGCGCGAACGCCACCAATTTTCCATCGCGATAACGTCCTTGGCGTGGCCCGAGCAACAGCACCGCCGCCAGCGCCAGCCAGCCGCCCATGGCATGGACCACCACCGAGCCGGCGAAATCATGGAAGCTGGCGCCAAAGCGCTCCAGCAACCAGGCTTGCAGGCCATAGTTGCCGTTCCAGATCATGCCCTCGAAGAACGGATAGATGAACGCCACGATCAGCGCTGTCGCGCACAGCTGTGGAACGAACCGGGCGCGCTCGGCGATGCCTCCGGAAATGATCGCCGGGATCGCAGCAGCAAAGGTCAACAGGAAGAAAAACTTCACCAGCCCATAACCATGATCGGCATTGATCACTGCAGCCGGCTGCATGAAGGTGACCCCATAGGAAATCCAGTAGCCTATAAAGAAGTAGGCCAGGGTCGAAATGGCGAAGTCGCTGAGGATCTTCGACAAGGCGTTGACCTGGTTCTTTTGTCGAACCGTGCCGACTTCGAGAAAGGCAAAACCGGCGTGCATGGCCAGTACCATGACCGCGCCGATCAGAATGAACAGCGTATTGGAGCTATGGACCAGACTGTCCACAGCACTTTGCAGATTTTCCATGGAGTTGGCAGACCTTAAGGCTGAAAAAAGCACCAAAACAGTTCGCACAGACAATTCACGCACCAAGTTGCGACTTGCCAGGATCAGGAAACCGACCCCGATGAACCGCTTTGGCGCACAAGGTTCGTCGAGCAACTGACGACCGGAACGATTGCGCAGGTTTTAATTGTTTGAGTTAAGGTTTTCCTGAAATCATGCCCGGCAACAGCGCAACGGCGCTGGCAGACGCACCACGGCATAGCAAAAGTTGTACCAGTCATTTGTACTGAACCTTCACGCAAGGCTCATACTCGAACGCATCAGAAGCCACTTACGGAGATTCACCAATGGCCAGCATCAAGGCAAAGACTGCTCAAGAAATCCTGATGACCGATTTTCAGACACTGGTCAGCGACACCGAACGGTTGCTGGAACACACCGCAACATTGGCCGGTGATCAGGCCGATGAGTTGCGCGAGCAGATTCACGACAGTCTGCTGCGTGCCCGCGAAACCTTGAAACTGACCGAAGATTCCCTGCGTTTACGCGGCAAGGCAGCCGTCACCGCCACCGAAGACTATGTCCAGAGCAACCCGTGGCAATCAGTCGGGATCGCGGCTGGCGTGGGTTTCCTGATTGGCCTGCTGGCCACTCGGCGCTGATCATGGCGATCGGCGAATCCGGCTCGTCCGCGACGGGCCCAAGCTCCTCACCGCGGCGCCTGGGTGCCGCTTTCCTTGGACTGCTGCACAGCCATGTCGAACTGTTCGGCATCGAATTGCAGGAACAAAAAGCACGCACCGTAAGCCTCTTGCTGTTTGCCGGCCTGGCGCTGGTGTTTGCCTTGCTGTTGCTGGTGGGGTTGTCGACGCTGGTGTTGATCCTGTTTTGGGACACCTATCGCTTGCCCGCCATCATCGCGCTCTGTGTGTTCTACACCCTTGCCTGCGTCTTCTGCGGGATGCGCTTGAGAGCGGCGATTTTCGATGAGTCCTCACCCTTCCACGGCACTCTGGAAGAATTGGCCAACGATCGGGAGCGCCTGCTGCCATGAACCTGCCTGAACTGCCGCACAACAGCTCGCGCACGGAAATGCGCAAGGCGCTGATTCGCCTGCGCATGGAAATGCATCGCCAGGAAATCCGCCATGAATCCGCACAATTGCTGCAACCTTTGCAGCGCGTGCGCGGAATGTCGCAAAACCTGCAGGATGGTTTCGGCATCAAGCACGCCCCGCTCTGGGGCGTGGCAGCCGTGACCTTGTTGGGCTTTCTGACTGGCAAAGGCGCCAAGAGCGGCGGCGTCAGCAGCCTGACTCGACTGCTCCGCCTGGGCACTACCCTGGGACCATTGATCAAACTGGTCATGCAAGGCTCTTCGCGCAAACACTGATCAGCCGCTATCTGGCGGCATTCTTGCAACACCACCGGGATCGAACCTCTCTATCGAGGGGTTCAATCCTGCATGCCTACCCGGTATTCAGGATTAATCCAAGAACAAGACCTTACTAAGGAGGCCTCGTGATCGACGGGCAACCGCTCGCCTGTTTTCAGCCATTCATCGATACCGCCACCGGCCGTATCGCAGGCGTCGAGGCACTGGGTCGACTGCGTCAGGCCGACGGTCAACTGGCCTCGGTGGGACCGCTGTTCGCCGACCCGCGAATGCCCGCCATCGCCCTGCGCCATCTGGACCGTCAGATCCGCGATAACGCCCTCAGCCGTCTGCATGAAGCGCCTTCGGATTGGTTTCTGAGCCTGAACATATCTCCGCGCTGGATCAACCGCCTGCGGCCGAACCAGCCGTTGCCGAGCCTCAAGCAACTGAGCAGGCACAACGTCGACGCGCAGCGAATCGTCTTCGAGATCACCGAACTGGGTGGCGATATTCAGCGCCTGGCCGAAGTGGTAGCGCGTTACCGGCTAGCAGGCGCGCGGATCGCCATCGATGATTTCGGCGCCGGTTACTCTCAGCTCGATCGCGTACTGGCGCTGCAACCGGACATACTCAAGCTCGACATGCGACTGTTCCAGGCCGCTGCGTTGGGTGGGCCGAGCAGCGACGTGGTCAAGGCGCTGGCGCAAATGGCGGAGAAAACCGGTTGCTGGATCATTGCCGAAGGAGTGGAAACCGACGCTCAACTCAATTTTGCCCTGGAGTGCGGTTCGCGTTATGTGCAGGGTTTTCTGTTCGCCCGGGCGCAAGAAGACTTTTTTGCCACCCACGCCTTTGTCGAGCGCTTCGCGCAACTGCGTGAGCGTTACGTTCAACAGAAACTGGCTGAACGCAGTCGCCTGATGATCATGCGCCAGCAACTCAGCGAGCTGATGTCGATTCTGCAAGCCTGGGCCCAGGCCGGCGCCCCGCTCAGCACATTGCCCCAACTGGATGCGTTTCCCTGGTTGTTGCGCTTCTACCAATGCGACCGCCACGGCACGCAGCTGACGCCTAACCTTGAGTGGCGCAATAACGGCTGGGAGTCTGACAATCGCTATCTGGGCCACAACTGGTCATGGCGGCCCTACTTCTATCACCTGCTGGCAGAGGGCTGGGATGAGCGCCGACTGACGCTCTCCAATACTTACCGCGATGCCACCAGCAACCAATACTGTCTCACTGCCGGGCAGTTTTTCGACAACGGTGAGCGACTGCTGCTCATCGATATCGACGCCGCCGGACTGTAGTTCCCCTTGCAGGCTCGGGCGCGAACCCGGAAGCTTAAGCGATCAGTCACCTGACGGAGAGAACCAGCCTTGGATTGGCAAACCCTGCTTACTCGCGAACGCCTCGGAAAGCCTCTGCACAGCCCGGAAGAACTCGGCCGCAGTCCTTTCCACAAAGACCATGACCGGATCATTTTCTCGGGTGCGTTTCGCCGCCTCGGGCGCAAGACGCAGGTCCATCCGGTCACCAGCAACGATCACATCCACACGCGCCTGACCCACTCGCTGGAAGTCAGCTGCGTCGGCCGCTCGCTGGGTATGCGCGTCGGTGAAACGATCCGCAGCGCCCTGCCCGACTGGTG
Source organism: Pseudomonas sp. ANT_H12B (assembly GCF_008369325.1). Lineage (GTDB taxonomy): Bacteria > Pseudomonadota > Gammaproteobacteria > Pseudomonadales > Pseudomonadaceae > Aquipseudomonas. The sequence continues at coordinate 70,412 of NZ_VOBI01000006.1, forward strand.
CGAACCGAGCGATCTGGGGATGGTGGTGCAATCCGCTTGCCTGGCCCATGACATCGGTAACCCGCCCTTTGGCCACTCGGGCGAAGACGCGATTCGTCACTGGTTCCAGCAAGCCGCCGGCCGTGGCTGGCTCGATGCAATGAGCGAAGTCGAACGCAATGACTTCCTCAATTTCGAAGGCAACGCCCAAGGTTTCCGCGTGCTTACCCAGCTGGAATATCACCAGTTCGATGGCGGCACCCGGCTGACCTACGCCACCCTGGGTACTTATCTGAAATACCCGTGGACGGCAAAACACGCAGATTCCCTGGGCTACAAGAAGCACAAGTTCGGTTGCTATCAGAGCGAACTGCCGTTGCTGGAACAGATCGCCCACAAGCTCGGCCTGCCGCAACTGGAAGAACAGCGCTGGGCACGTCATCCTCTGGTGTACCTGATGGAGGCCGCCGATGACATCTGCTACGCGCTGATCGATCTCGAAGACGGCCTGGAGATGGAGTTGCTGGAGTACGCCGAAGTCGAATCGCTGTTGCTGGATTTGGTGGGCGATGATCTTCCCGAAACCTATCGTCAGCTCGGCCCACAGGATTCGCGTCGACGCAAACTGGCAATCCTGCGAGGCAAAGCCATCGAGCACCTGACCAACGCCGCAGCCCGTGCCTTTGTCGAGCAACAGGATGCGTTGCTGGCCGGGACGCTACCGGGTGATCTGGTGGAGCACATGCATGGCCCGGCCAAGCGATGCGTGCTGAATGCCAAGGACATGGCGCGCAAGAAGATCTTCCAGGACAAGCGCAAGACGCTGCACGAAATCGGCGCCTACACCACACTGGAAATCCTCCTCAACGCTTTCTGCGGCGCAGCACTGGAACAGCACGACGGTCGTACGCCGTCCTTCAAGAGCCGCCGAATCCTCGACCTGCTGGGCAACAATGCGCCTGATCCTCACGGCCCGCTGCATGCCTCGTTTCTGCGGATGATTGACTTCATTGCCGGCATGACCGACAGCTATGCGAGCGACATGGCGCTGGAGATGACGGGGCGTTCGAGCCATTGATCGGACCCACGTGAGCAACCATTGCGCCACTTGCAATGGTTGATCAGCGCCTCAGGAGCCAAGTGCGTTCAACGTTCGCCGAATCTCCCTACAACCTGTGCAGAGCTAACTGATCGATTGTTCCGTATTCTCGCGAAATAATTCCGCTTCCCTCTGTCAGACAGATGAAGCATGAAAACTCCTATGTTCAAAGACGATCTGCGCATCTTGCTGGTGGAAGATCATCCCTTTCAACTCAGGGCAACTCAATGCCTTCTTGAGAGTTACGGCTTCACCCAACTGACCACCACCGACAGTGCCGCCGGCGCCTTGCAACAAATGCTCCGGGCTGTACAACCGTTCGATATTCTGTTGTGCGATCAATGTCTACCCGACCTTTCCGGGCTTGATCTGGTTGAATTCGCCAGTCACCGGGGACTGATCAAACGGGCAATACTCCTAAGTAGCCTGACAGCGGCCGAGCTGGATGGACTTGAAAGAATGGCCAACGAACATGGGCTGCCCTTGCTGGGCTGTTTGATCAAACCGCTGAAACAATCAGAATTTAGAAACTTATTGACCTTGGCATCATTATAAAACCCATGCCACCCGCACTAAAAAACCAGCCAAAACACAACTTGAAACTTACAAATAAAAACCTCCGATATTGCGACTAACTATCAACAATCCTCATCGTTCCTTATAGAAAACCTAGTTGGTACGTAGTCCTATTCTTCTTCGGTTGTAGGATTATTCCTATATTGCTGCTACAGGTCGGTCAGTTCATGCGTTCCCTTAACTATCTGAGCTAAGGTGCCCGCTTTATTTGAGCTAGCATGGGATTTGATTATGAACTCCGTTTTTATTGTCGACGATCACCCCGTCATCCGCCTTGCCGTTCGAATGTTGCTTGAACACGAAGGTTACAAGGTCGTCGGTGAAACTGATAATGGGGTCGACGCCATGCAGATGGTTCGCGAATGCATGCCCGACCTGGTCATTCTCGACATCAGCATTCCCAAACTGGATGGGCTGGAAGTTCTCGCCCGTTTCAACGCAATGAGTACCCCGCTGAAGACACTGGTATTGACTGCACAATGCCCGACTCTTTTTGGTATTCGCTGTATGCAATCAGGTGCATCGGGATATGTGTGCAAACAGGAGGATTTGAGTGAACTGGTCAGCGCCATAAAAGCGGTATTGTCAGGTTACAACTATTTCCCAAGCCAGGCCTTGAATCCTGTTCGTGGCGATGATGCGCGTTGCGCCGACCTGGAGTTATTCAAATCCGTCAATGACCGGGAACTAATGGTATTGCAACTCTTTGCCCAAGGCCGCACCAACAAGGAAATTGCCAAAGGTATGTTTCTTAGCAACAAGACTGTCAGCACCTATAAAAAGCGACTCATGCAGAAGCTCAAAGCCAAATCGCTGGTTGAGCTCATCGAGATGGCAAAACGTAATGCGTTAGTGTGAGAGGCCGGATGCCCAGTCGTATAAAGGTATATCTGATATCGATGGTCGCAGGTTTATGCCTGATCACGTCGGTGCTCGCTGCGCAGCCCACTGGCGAGTACACCCTGCTCAGTCGTGCAACGGCCGGACACCAGGAAGTCCAACTGGATAAATCACAACGACAATGGGTCAAGAATAAACGGGAACTGATCCTTGGCACGTCAACCCCGGACTACCCCCCCTTTGACCTGACCACAAGCGGCCGCGACTATGAGGGTTTCACCGCCGACTACGCGGGCATCCTCAGCAACACCATTGGTTTGCCAATCAAGGTCCAGCGCTTCGAGTCCCGGGGGGCGGCGATCGAGGCGCTCGAAAACGGCGAGATTGACCTGCTCGGCACCGCCAACGGATTCGAGGCCCGCAATACCGACATCGTGCTTTCCACGCCCTACGCGGTTGATCAACCGGTTCTGGTGACACGTGAAGGGGAAACCAGATCCCTGGCCGAGGGTCTTGCGGGTCTGCGGCTGAGCATGGTGTATCACTATTTGCCGCTGGAGGAAGTCAGGGCCCTGTATCCAAAGGCGATCATCACGTCTTATCCGTCCTACCAGAATGCGATCAACGCGGTGGCCTTCGACCAGGCTGACGTTTTTCTGGGTGACACCATTTCCACCCATTACATGATCAACCAGGGGTACCTGAACAACATTCGCATGGCCAACTTCGGTAAACACGAAGCCCACGGTTTCAGTTTTGCCGTGCATAAGAACAACCCGCAACTGCTCGGGATCATCAATGCGACGCTTGGGGTCATCCCCACCAGCAAGCGAGAAAGCATCGCCAAACGCTGGAGTGCCGGCAGCGACATTCTGCTGACTGATCAAAAACTGCAGCTCAGTAACAGTGAAGAACGCTGGCTGACGCAACATCCGGTGGTACGCGTGGTGGTCAATGAAGCCTTTGCGCCGCTGACGTTTTTCGACAGCGAGGGCAATTTTCGTGGCGTGACCGCCGATCTGCTCGAACTGATCAGATTGCGCACAGGCCTGCGTTTCGACATCCGTCGAAGCCGCAGCGACGCCGAGATGATCGAACAGATTGCAAATAATCAGGCCGACCTGATCGCCGCCCTGCTCCCCACCGCCCAACGTGAAACAACGCTGGATTTCACCCGTCCCTATCTGGAGAACTCCTTTGTTCTGCTGACTCGCGAAACCGCCGACAGCCCGACGAGCCTCGCGAAGTTGCAAGACAAGCGCCTGACGATCGCCAAAGGCAATCCACTGGTTGATTACCTGCGCAGCGAGTTCCCGCGGATCGAGCTGATTGAAACCCCGGACACATTCAGCGCCGTGGAGTTGCTCGCCGAGGGCAAGGTGCAAGGCGCAGTCAGTTCACTGGTAATCGCCAACTATTTCATTTCATCGCAGCTCTTCGAACATAAATTGCAGATCAGCACCACCATCGGTACCGAGCAGGCTGCGTTCTCCCTGGCGACCGGTCGAGATGCCAAGGAACTGAACGCCATCCTCGACAAGGCACTGCTGACCATCGCGCCGGAGGAACTGGGCATCATCAACAGCCGCTGGCGCGGTTACTCAGCGTCCTCGCAAGGTACCTGGCGCAACTTTCACCGGCTGTTCTATCAGGTCGTTATCGTTGCTGGTGTGCTGCTAGTGATATCCGTTGCCTGGAACGCTTACATGCGTCGCCAGATCAATCAGCGTCAGGCGGCCGAGCGCGCGTTGAACGATCAACTCGAATTCATGCGATCGCTGCTCAATGGCACGCCCCATCCGATTTATGTGCGCGATCGTCAGGGGCTGCTGCAAAGCTGCAATGACAGCTACCTGGAAGCCTTCTGCGCAAAACGTGAAGACGTCATCGGCAAAAGCGTCATGCAGGGCAACATGAGCAATGCCTTCGAAGCCCGGGAGTACCAGGCCGACTACCAGCGTGTCGTGGCCGAGGGCATACCGCTGATTCTCGACCGTGCGCTGCATATCGGAGGCCGCCGGTTGACGATCTACCACTGGATCCTTCCCTACCGTGATTCGAGCGGTGAAGTGCAAGGCATCATCGGCGGCTGGATCGATATCAGCGAACGGCGGCAACTGTTCGATGATCTGCGCTGCGCGAAAGAGCGCGCCGATGAAGCCAACCGGGCCAAAAGCACTTTTCTCGCCACCATGAGTCACGAGATCCGCACCCCGATGAATGCGGTCATCGGCATGCTTGAGTTGACGCTAAAGCGTATCGACCAGAACCACCCGGATCTTCCGGCTATTGATGTGGCGTATAGCTCGGCGAAGGACCTTTTGGAATTGATCGGCGACATTCTCGACATTGCCCGGATCGAATCCGGGCGCCTGAGTCTGAGCCCGGAACGCGTCAATCCGGGTGAGACCGTGGCGTCGGTGGTGCGAATTTTCGATGGCCTGGCTCGTCAGAAAAATCTCTCGCTGCTGCTGGAGTTTCACCCTGCCAATCCGGTGACCGATGTCCTGTTGGACCCGATGCGTTTCAAGCAGGTGCTGTCCAACCTGATCAGCAATGCCATCAAATTTACAGAGCAGGGCCAGGTCAGGATCACCGTCGACCTGCATCCGGCCGCCGAGCCCGAACAGGTCCAGATGCTGCTGCGCGTTCAGGACAGCGGCATAGGGATCAACGAACAGGATCAGCAGCGGTTGTTCGAACCTTTCGCCCAGGCCGACAACTCAGGGCAATCAGGCAGAGGCGGCGCCGGGCTTGGTTTGGTGATCAGCCGCAGTTTGTGCGAGATGATGGGCGGCAGCCTGCAATTGAGCAGTCAGCCGGGTGTCGGCACTCAAGTCGTGGTTTCGTTGCACCTGGCAACACTGCCAATCGAGCAGTTACCGCACACGGTTGAAGCACAACTTCACACCAGCGCTGCCCCCTTGAACGTTCTGGTGGTCGATGATCACCCGGCCAATCGCTTGCTCATGTGCCAGCAACTGGAGTTTCTAGGGCATCGATTCAGCGTCGCAGCCCATGGTCAGGCGGGATTCGAGGCGTGGAAAGCCGAGCCGTTCGACCTGGTGATTGCCGATTGCAACATGCCCATCATGAATGGCTACGAACTGGTTCGCGCCATTCGCCGACATGAACAACAAACCCACCGCCCGCCCTGCACTGTGCTGGGTTTTACCGCCAACGCTCAACCGGAAGAAATACAGCGCTGCAAACAGGCCGGGATGAACGACTGCCTGTTCAAACCCCTTACCCTGACAGCGTTGAGTCAGTGGGTTGAAGGCCTCAAACCGACCACTCGCGATCCGGCTTTCAGTCTGGCAGGGCTGCATTTGTTGACGGGGGGCAACCCGGTATTGGATCAGCGTTTGCTGACCGAGCTTCTGAACAGCAACCGGCTGGACCGAGAGGAGTTGTTGGCATTGACCCACTCCAAAGACCCGCAGTCATTTCTCGACGTCGCCCACAAAATCAAGGGTGCCGCCCGAATCGTCCAGGCGACCCGGTTGATCGACAGCTGCGAGGCACTCGAAAAGGCCTGTCACGATATATTCCACCATGACGAGGTGACCGACTGCAGCAGGGCCATGGAGAACGCCATGCTCGAACTGGAGCAAGCGTTGCAGCACCAGATCGCAAAAAACGACAAAAGCAGAATGACAGAGCCTTAACTATGCTTGGTCGCTGAGCAGTGTGTTAACCATCATGGAGAGACCTGCAATGCCCAGCCCACTGCGCACGCATCAACGCCGGTTTCCCCTGCACGTCCATATCAGCGTGATGTTCACCTTCCTGCTGTTGCTGACCGGGGTGGTGCTGGGCATTTTCAACTATCGGCAAACCACGCAGATCATTCTTTCCAGCAGCGAAAAGCTCTTCAACCGTATCGAGCAGGACGTGCGCCTGGACCTGCACAACACCTATGAGCCGATTCGTCATTTGCTGAGCCTGCTGGCGGACAACCCGGCGGCCCAGGCACTTAACCTTGAGCAACGCCTGGCGTTGCTCAAACCCTTCAGCCAGTCGCTCAAGGACAACCCCGACCTGGCATCGCTGTACCTGGGTTACGGCAACGGTGACTTCTTCATGGTTCGTCCTCTGCGAACCCCTGACCTGAAAACGCTCCTCAAGGCCCCGGATAATGCGGCTTATCAGGTGTGGAGCATCGAGCGAAACAGCAGCACCGGCCAGCTCCATTCCCAAGCATTGTTCTTCGATCAAGACCTGGCCTTGATCAGCCTTCAGGAAAACCCCGACGAACCCTACGATCCACGCACCCGCGCCTGGTTTTCCAGCGCTCGTACCGACAGCGACCAGATCACCACAGAACCCTACATCTTCTTCTCCACTCATCACGTCGGCACCACCCTGGCCCGGCGCAGTGGCGAGAACGTCGTGATGGGTGCTGACCTGACCCTGGCCGAACTCTCCGCCACCCTGGCCAAACATGTCGTAACCCCCAGTACCGAAATCGTCCTGTTCGATGCCGATGGGAACGCCATCGCTTATCCCGACAGCAGCAAACTGATCATCGACGATCAGACGGCTCGCCTGATCAAGGCCGCCGACCTGAGCCCAAGCCTCGGCGCGCTGCTCAACCACCCTCCCGTAGGCAATCGGCTGGATGCCGCCGGTCGTCAATGGATCGTTGCCCGCAGCAGCATGCAGGAAGGCGGCCCTCGAGGGCTGCAACTGGCGCTGCTGGTGCCGGAAGATGAATTGCTCGTCGATGCCTATCGCATGCGCTGGCAAGGCGCGCTGATTACCCTGGCCACGCTGTTGTTGTGCCTGCCGCTGGGCTGGTTGATCTCCAGAATCCTGGTCAGACCGCTGCGCGCGCTGGTGCAGGAAGCCGATGCGGTGCGCAGTTTCGATTTCAATTTTCCTGTCTCCCGCCGCTCCCCGGTGCTCGAAGTTGATCAACTGAGCGTGTCGATGGCGCGCATGAAAGACACCCTGGCGAGTTTTTTCCACATCACCGACAGCCTGAGCGCCGAGACCCGCATCGCGCCCTTGCTGGAACGGGTGTTGTTTGAAACCGTGAAAATCGGCCAGGCTCAGGCCGGCCTGATCTACTTGCGCGAAAATGATGGCGATCGTGTGGAGCCGTGTGGACTGATCATCAACGGCACGTCTGAGCCACTGCCGTCATTCGACATTCGCGGGCACGAACTCCAGAATCCGCAAAGCCCTGCATGGCTACAGCAGTTGGCGAGTACCGACAATGTCGTCACCCAGCTCGGTTTCGAACAGGTCGGCGATTTGCAGAAGGTCTTGCTGGCGATGGAATGTCCCCGCGTTCATCTGATCGGTATTCGGCTGCACAATCGTCATAACGAAACGGTGGGCTTGCTGATCCTGCTGCTGGCCGATAGCGGCGATCAAAGCGATCTGGAAAAACTACGACCGGACCGCATCGCGTTTCTCCAGGCGGTCTCCGGCGCGGCCGCCGTGAGTATTGAAAGCCAGCGCCTGCAAGCCAAACAAAAACAATTGCTCGACGCTTTCATTCAACTGCTGGCCGGCGCGATTGATGCCAAAAGCCCTTACACCGGCGGTCACTGCCAACGGGTGCCAGCGTTGACCCTGATGCTCGCCCAGGCTGCCGCCGCCAGCCAGGAGCCGGCCTTCAGCGGTTATCAACCCACCGAAGATGAGTGGGAGGCGCTGCACATTGCTGCCTGGCTGCACGACTGCGGCAAGGTCACCACTCCGGAATATGTGGTCGATAAAGCCACCAAACTCGAAACCCTGAACGACCGGATACACGAAATTCGTACCCGTTTCGAAGTGCTCAAGCGCGATGCCTGGATCAGCTATTGGCAAGCCATCGCGCTGGGCGGAAATGAGCAGCACCTGGCCGAACTGCGCAACGCTACTCTGGCGGAGCTGGACGATGACTTCGCCTTCGTGGCCCGCTGCAACCTGGGTGGCGAGGCGATGGCCGAGACCGATGTGCAACGCCTGTGCAACCTGGCCCAGCGCACCTGGACTCGAACACTGGATGACCGGCTGGGCGTTTCCTGGGAAGAGAACCGGCGCCAAGCGCGCTCCCCGGCACCGACACTGCCGGTCAGCGAGCCATTGCTGGCGGACAAACCCGAGCATCTGTTCGAACGGCCCGAAGCCGAACTGATTCCGGAGGATAACCCCTGGGGGTTCAAGCTCGATGTGCCGCGTTACAAGTACAACCGGGGCGAGCTCTACAACCTGAGCATTGCCCGGGGAACCCTGACCCGTGAGGAACGCTACATCATCAACCACCACATGGTGCAGACAATCCTGATGCTCAGCCACCTGCCCTTCCCCGGCCACCTCAACAACGTTGCGGAGATCGCCGGCGGCCACCACGAAAAAATGGACGGCACCGGTTATCCCAAACAGTTGAAGCGTGAAGAAATGAGCCTGCCAGCGCGGATGATGGCGATTGCCGATATTTTCGAGGCGTTGACCGCCGCCGATCGCCCCTACAAGAAGGCCAAGTCCTTGAGCGAAGCGCTGGGGATCATGGCGACGATGTGCCGTGACGCCCACATCGATCCGGAGTTATTCGGACTGTTCATCAACGCGCAAATCTATCGGCAGTACGCCGATCGATTCCTCGAGCCACAACAGATCGACGCAGTGGACCCGGCGAGCCTGCTGGTCAAGGCAGGCTTGAGGGCCTGATCAGCAGTCGGTCAGGCGCAGGAAAATCGCGGCCAATTGCTCGATGCCAGCCTGATCTTCTGCGGTAAAGCGCCCCAGGCTCGGGCTGTCGAGATCCAGCACGCCGATCAGTCGACCATCCTTGACCAATGGCACCACCAGTTCGCTGTTCGATGCGCTGTCGCAAGCGATGTGCCCGGGGAAGGCGTGCACGTCCTCGACCAACTGGGTCTGCAAGGTGGCCGCAGCAGCCCCGCACACGCCCCGACCGAATGGAATCCGCACGCAGGCGATCTGCCCCTGAAACGGGCCAAGCACCAGTTCTTCGTTGCGATTGAGGTAGAAACCGGCCCAGTTCAGGTCATCGAGCTGGTTGAACAGAAAAGCCGAAAACTGCGCGGCGTTGGCGATGAAATCCCGCTCATCCGCCAGCAACGATTCCAGCTGCGCCCGCAGCATGCCGTAGCCTTCGAGGCCCTGGCCGCTCTTTTTTAAATCGATCATGCCTTGTGCTCCAACAACTTGAGCCCGACCCAATAGCGGGCAAATTGATACGCGCAACGTCCGTTGCGATTGCCCCGGCCAGTGGCCCAGCGCACCGCGAGGATGTCCAGCTCTTCGGTACGCTGCCACGCCAGGCCGGCCTTGTCGGCCAACTGACCGACCCAGTGCTCGACGACGTTGAGGAAGTGTTCCTGGGTAAACGGATAGAACGACAGCCACAGGCCGAAACGGTCCGACAGCGCGATCTTGTCTTCCACCGCCTCGCTGGGGTGGAGTTCGCCGTCGACCCGTTTCCAGTTTTCGTTATCACTTTCCTTTTCCGGCACCAAGTGGCGACGGTTGGACGTGGCATACAGCAAAACGTTATCCGGCGCCTGTTCGAGAGAGCCGTCGAGCACGCTTTTGAGCACGCGGTAATCGCCTTCGCCCGATTCGAACGACAGGTCATCGCAGAACAGCACGAAACGCTGAGGCAGCCTGGCGATCTGTTCGACAATACGCGGCAAGTCCGCCAGGTGATCGCGCTCGATCTCGATCAAGCGCAAACCGGCCGAGGCGTGTTCGGCCAGCAACGCGCGAACCAGCGATGATTTACCGGTGCCGCGCGAGCCCCAGAGCAGCGCGTGGTTGGCCGGCATGCCGTCGAGGAACTGTTGGGTATTGCGCCCCAGTTGCTCCACTTGGCGGTCGACACCGATCAGGTCGGTCAAACGCGTGTCGAGGCTGACTTGCAGCGGCAACAGAAAACCGCTGCGCCCTTCACGTTGCCAGCGCGCGGCAAGGCAGTGAGTCCAGTCGATGGTTTGCCGAGGTGCTGGCAGCAGCGGTTCGATACGGGCCAGAACGGCATCGGCGCGTTCAAGAAAAGCATTCAATCGGGAATCCACGTCTTCTCCTCAGGCTCGTTCACAGTAATGATGGCAATACAGCGACAAAACGCAGCGTTCGGTGTGCAATGCACACCTTGGCACAGGGCTCGTGCGAACATCGGTATCCATGCATGATCGACTATGCTTGAGCAGCGAAGGGAAACGGAAGTGGTTCAACACCCCATGGATATCAAGTTCACCAACCGGCTGTCTTACAAGCAAGCCCGGCTTACCGTGCTGGTCGGTTTCATTCTGGGCACGCTGCTCAGTCTGCTGCAAATAGGCATCGATTATGCCAGCGAAGACGCCTCCATCAACCGTGAAATACAGTCTTTGCTGGAAATCAGCCATAACCCGGCCTCGCGCATTGCCTACAACATCGACGCCGAACTCGCACAGGAACTGACCCTGGGCCTGATGCGCTCGCCGGCGATCATCGGTGCGCAATTGACCGATAACAACGGCAACGTGCTGGCCAACGTCAAACGCCCCGGCGTGCAAAGCAATTATCGGGTGATCAGCGACTTCCTGTTCGGCGCCAACCGACAGTTCGAAGACCGCCTCTATCTGGATCATTTACCGAGCGAATCCCTCGGCACCCTGCGGCTGGACGTCGACACCTATTCATTCGGCAACCGTTTTCTGCGCCGGGCCGAGGTGACCCTGCTCAATGGTTTCGCCCGTAGCCTGCTGCTGACCGGCATCCTGCTGGCGCTGTTCTATGTGATGCTGACCAAGCCGCTGGTGCGGGTCATCCGCGAACTCAGTGGCCGCGATCCGCGCAGCGTGGAGCCGACGTCACTGGAGTGTCCTGCAGGGCACGCTAACGACGAAATCGGCGTGCTGGTCAAAGTCGCCAATCAGCAATTCGAAAACATCGCCACGGAAATCCAGCAACGGCGCAACGCCGAAAATCGCCTGACCGACTACCTTGGACAACTGGAAAACATCGTCTCGGCCCGCACCGCGGAACTCAAGGCAATCAACACCCGGCTCAGCCAATCCAATCAGGAGCTGGAAGTCGCTCGCAGCACCGCGCTGGACATGGCCGAAGCGCGCTCGGTATTCCTGGCCAACATGAGCCACGAGATTCGCACGCCACTCAATGGGCTGCTGGGGATGATCGCGCTTTCCCTCGACGGCCCGCTCAATGCTGAGCAACAGCAACAGCTGTCTATCGCCCATGACTCGGGCAAAGTACTGGTGGAATTGCTCAACGATATTCTCGATCTGTCGAAGTTCGATGCCGGTCAACTTGAGCTCGAACACATTCCTTTCGACCTCGGCTCGCTGATCGAGGACACCGCCAACCTGCTGTCGCAGAACGCCGCGCCAAGCGTCGAGCTGACATGCCTGATCGATCCGTACTTTCCGGCGCTGGTGCTCGGGGATCCGACCCGGGTCCGGCAGATCGTCAGCAACCTGCTGTCCAACGCCCTCAAGTTCACCCGTTTCGGTCGCGTCGACGTGCGTCTTTCTGCGTTCGAGGACGGCGTCAGAATCGAAGTCTGCGACACCGGCATCGGTATCGCCCAGGACGCCCAGGTCAAGATCTTCCAGCCCTTCACCCAGGCCGGCGCCGGCATTACCCGGCAATTTGGTGGCACCGGGCTGGGGCTGGCCCTGACTTACAACCTCTGCGAAGTCATGCAAGGGCGCCTCACCATCAGCTCGCAAGCGGGCTTTGGCAGCCAGTTCTGTGCCGACCTGCCATTGCCCAGCCATACCCGGGCCCTTCCACTGACAACGTTGCGCGGCAAGGTCATTGCGATCACCACCGCCAGCAGCGGCCTGGCCGAGTTGCTGAAGAGTTTGCTGCCCGGATGGGGGCTCGACTATCAGCAGCGCTCCATCGATGACCCGATGATTGGCCTGAATCCCGATGTGCTGATCACCGATTGCCCCGAATGCTTGTTTGGCCTGCGTCCTAACTGTGCCGCGCCGATTCTGCTGGTCACGGCCTACGGCAGTTTCATGCCCAGCGAAGAAGCCAGCGCCCTCGCCCCCTTGCAACAACAAGCGCGACCTCTGGCCCGCAACGCGCTGTATCAGACACTACGGCGAGTCCTGCAACCGGAACTGAGCATGATCATCGACGCTCGACTCGACACCCTTTTACCGCAACGCCGCGCACGCGTGCTGCTGGTGGAGGACAACCCGGTCAATCAATTGGTGGCCAAGGGGATGCTCGGGAAACTCGGTTGCGAGGTGATCGTCGCCGGTCACGGTGGCGAAGCGCTGGATCAGCTTGAACTGCGCGAATTCGATCTGGTACTGATGGACTGCAACATGCCGGTGATGGACGGCTACGAGGCCAGTCGGCAAATTCGTCGCAGCGGTCGCTGGCCACAACTGCCCATCGTCGCCCTGACCGCCAATGCCATGTCCGAAGAACGCGAACGCTGTCGTGCAGCGGGCATGAGCGATTACCTGGCCAAACCCTTCCGACGCGAAGAACTCGCCGCCCTGCTGGACTTGTGGATCCCCATTACGACAGAGATTTGATTTGCCCCAACAAATGATCAAGGCCATCGCGCAGATCATTCAGACGGCTCAGATCAACCCCGCTATCGCACAGCAGACGAGCCTTGAGCGGCCCGACCTGGTCGCGCAATGCCTTGCCGGTTGGCGACAGACTCAAATGGACCTCCCGCTCATCGCGCGCCGAGCGCTGGCGCTGAACCAGTTGCAGTTGCTCAAGACGCTTGAGTAACGGCGTGAGCGTGCCGGAATCCAGTGCAAGGCGTTCGCCCAGGGCCTTGACGGTCGGCTGCTGCGGGGCCACTTCCTGCCATTCCCACAACACCAGCATCGCCAGGTATTGCGGGTAGGTCAGGCCGAGCTGATCGAGCATCGGCTTGTACGCACGAATCACCGCTCTGGAAGCGGCATACAGTTTGAAGCAGAGCTGGCTATCGAGCTTCAGGGAATCGACGGACAAGGTGTTCATTTGAGCAAGGCTTCGATCTCGCGGCTCAGGTCTTGCGGCTTGGTCGCCGGAGCGAAGCGCTTGACCAACTGGCCGTCCTTGCCAATCAGAAACTTGGTGAAGTTCCACTTGATGCCCTGGGAACCCAGTACGCCCGGTGCGCGTTTTTTCAGTTGGACGAACAGCGGATGGGCGTCGGAGCCGTTGACATCAATCTTTTTGAACAGCGGGAAACTGACGCCGAAGTTCAACTCACAGAACTCGGAAATCGCCCCTTCGTTGCCCGGCTCCTGCTTGCCGAACTGGTTGCACGGAAAGCCGAGCACAATCAAACCTTGATCCTTGTAGGTCTGCCACAGTTCTTCGAGGCCTTTGTATTGTGGAGTGAAGCCACATTTGCTCGCGGTGTTGACCACCAGCACGGCTTTGCCGGCGAAATCGGCGAGGGTTTTTTGTTCACCTTTGATGGTGGTAACCGGGATGGTCAGCAGGTTGTCGCTCATGGTCCGGACTCTAAATGAAGGAAGATGAGGCAAACATAGCGAGCAATTGAATTGTGCGCAATTCAATAAATCGATCTAACGCACGCCGATCCCTGCAGGAGCCGCCGAAGCCCGCTCCTGCAGGGCTCGCATTACTCGCGCGGAACCAGGTCCAGGCACACCGAGTTGATGCAGTAACGCAGACCGGTCGGCGGCGGACCGTCCGGGAACACGTGCCCCAGGTGCGCATCACATTTGGCACAGACCACTTCGGTGCGGATCATGCCGTGGCTGACATCACGGATCTCGACCATCGCGCTGTCGCCGATTGGCGCGTAGAAGCTCGGCCAGCCGCAGCCGGAGTCGAATTTGGTCTTGGAATCAAACAGCGGCTCGTTACAGCAGATGCAGTGGTAAACACCGTCGGTTTTGGTGTCGTTATATTTGCCGGAGAACGGTCGCTCGGTGCCCTTGAGGCGGCAAACGTTGTACTGCTCCGGGTCGAGCATCGACTTCCATTCTTCCAGGGTTTTATCCAACTTTTCCATCGTCACACCTCAGCAGCTGAAAAAGCCCGATCTGTACCTTTTCCACGGATCGGGCGGCACGTATGATTGCGCCTCGTCAAACGCCAGTCTGGCAGCCGGATTACACGCATTCAAACAGATTTATGGGTGCCGCAATTCAAGGCGTCAGGCCTGTGTGAATACGCAGGATTCCCAGTACGGTAGTTCATACGCTGTCTGGATCGTTCATTTTCGGGAACACATCGCCATGCAGGTCAGCAAATCGAACAAGCTCGCCAACGTCTGCTACGACATTCGCGGCCCAGTGCTCAAGCACGCCAAACGCCTGGAAGAGGAAGGCCATCGCATCCTCAAGCTGAACATCGGCAACCCGGCGCCCTTTGGTTTCGAAGCGCCGGACGAAATCCTCCAGGACGTCATCCGCAACCTGCCGACCGCCCAAGGCTACAGCGACTCCAAAGGCCTGTTCAGTGCCCGCAAGGCCGTCATGCAGTACTACCAGCAAAAGCAGGTAGAAGGTGTCGGCATTGAAGACATCTACCTGGGCAACGGCGTTTCCGAACTGATCGTGATGTCAATGCAGGCCCTGCTCAACAACGGAGACGAAGTGCTGGTGCCGGCTCCAGACTATCCGCTATGGACCGCCGCGGTGAGCCTGTCGGGCGGTAATCCGGTGCATTACCTGTGCGACGAGCAGGCCAACTGGTGGCCGGACCTGGCCGACATCAAGGCCAAGATCACCCCGAACACCAAAGCGCTGGTGATCATCAACCCAAACAACCCGACGGGTGCGGTGTATTCCAGAGAAGTCCTGCTGGGCATGCTGGAACTGGCCCGCCAGCACAATCTGGTGGTGTTCTCCGACGAGATCTACGACAAGATTCTGTACGACGATGCCGTGCACATATGCACTGCTTCGCTGGCGCCGGACTTGCTGTGCCTGACCTTCAACGGCCTGTCCAAGTCCTATCGCGTGGCCGGTTTCCGTTCCGGCTGGATCGCCATTTCCGGCCCGAAACACCACGCCCAGAGCTACATCGAAGGCATCGACATCCTGGCCAACATGCGCCTGTGCGCCAACGTGCCAAGCCAGCACGCGATCCAGACCGCGCTCGGCGGCTATCAGAGCATCAATGATCTGGTGCTGCCGCAGGGTCGCTTGCTGGAACAGCGCAATCGTACCTGGGAGCTGCTCAACGACATTCCAGGCGTGAGCTGCGTCAAGCCGATGGGCGCGCTGTATGCATTCCCGCGCATCGACCCGAAAGTCTGCCCGATCCATAACGATGAAAAGTTCGTGCTCGACCTGCTGCTGTCGGAGAAGCTGCTGGTGGTTCAAGGCACTGCCTTCAACTGGCCATGGCCGGACCACTTCCGTGTCGTGACGCTGCCTCGTGTGGATGACCTGGACATGGCCATCGGACGTATCGGCAACTTCCTCAAGTCCTATCGCCAATAAGCGCTTTTTCACCGTGTGACACGTTCCCGTGTCGCACGGTGATTGATTCAGCAACATATCTTTGCACCCTGCCGAACGTCGCAGCATCAATCACTGACTGATGACTCGTTACGTGCCCGCGTCTAATAACGACGGGGCCTGCGCCGCGAAATGGATGTCAATCGCTTCCCGCATCGACGTCGGAAATGACCTGCAAGCAGCTAGACTCTTGCTGTAGGACACAGTTTGAAATAGTCACTCGGTTGAATAGCCCGGTTCAGCACCTTATATACCCCGCAGTACGCTACATCTTTAGCATGAGGAGATTTCTACAACCATGATGCGCATCCTGCTGTTTTTGGCCACTAACCTGGCGGTCGTGCTGATTGCCAGCATCACCCTGAGCCTTTTCGGCTTCAACGGGTTCATGGCGGCCAACGGGGTTGATCTCAACCTCAATCAGCTGCTGATTTTCTGTGCGGTCTTTGGTTTCGCCGGCTCGCTGTTCTCGCTGTTCATCTCCAAGTGGATGGCGAAGATGAGCACCAGCACCCAAATCATCAGCCAGCCGCGCACGCGTCACGAGCAATGGCTGCTGCAAACGGTCGAGCAACTGTCTCGCGAAGCCGGGATCAAGATGCCCGAAGTCGGGATTTTCCCAGCCTACGAGGCGAACGCTTTCGCTACTGGCTGGAACAAGAACGACGCACTGGTCGCGGTGAGCCAGGGCTTGCTCGAGCGATTCTCGCCAGATGAAGTCAAGGCCGTTCTGGCCCACGAAATCGGCCACGTGGCCAATGGCGACATGGTCACCCTGGCGTTGGTCCAGGGTGTGGTGAACACCTTCGTGATGTTCTTCGCACGGATCATCGGCAACTTTGTCGACAAGGTGATCTTCAAGAACGAAGAAGGCCAGGGCATCGCCTACTACGTGGCAACCATCTTCGCCGAACTGGTCCTGGGTATCCTGGCCAGCACGATCGTCATGTGGTTCTCGCGCAAACGCGAATTCCGTGCAGACGAAGCCGGTGCACGCCTGGCCGGTACCAGTGCAATGATTGGCGCCCTGCAACGCCTGCGCGCGGAACAGGGGCTGCCGGTGCACATGCCAGATACCCTGACTGCTTTCGGCATCAACGGTGGCATCAAACAAGGGTTCGCCCGCATGTTCATGAGCCACCCGCCGCTGGAAGAGCGCATCGACGCGTTGCGTCGTCGGGGCTGAGAGGTTCCGCACTAAAAGAAAAGGCCCGCAGCGATGCGGGCCTTTTTTTGTCTGCTGATTGGTGTGGTGTTCTTTCTGGCCCCATCGCGGGCACTGTCGACGCAGTTATCAGCTCAAAACCCGATACACCCGCTCTTCAAGCCGCGTGACGCCACTCTCGATAAACTTCCAGCTCTCACCCAGGACGTCCTGATCTTCCAGGATCTTCAGCTCCCACGAGGCCCCGAACAAGCGCTGTACTTCGTCATCCAGCACGGCAAAGGGTGGTCCGTCCTTTTGCGTCTGTTCGTAATCCAGGGTAATCAACAGCCCCAGAGAATCCTTCGGCAGAATCCGCTTCAGGTGGTCTGCATATTGCGCACGCATTGTCGGTGGCAAGGCGATCAACGCCGCGCGGTCGTACAGCGCGCTGCAATCGGCGACATCGCCGGCCGTCAATGCGAAGAAATCACCACACCAGATCTCGATCGAACCCGCCCGATAGACCGTGAAAGGGCCTTGGTCGCTGACGTCAGGGTCAAATTGATGCTCGTGGAAAAAGTCTTCCACTGCTTTTTCCGACAGCTCGATGCCCAACACCTCGTGACCGCATTTCGCCAGCCACAGCAGATCCAGGCTTTTCCCACATAACGGCACCAGAACCCGCACGCCCTCTTCCAGGCCCAACTGCGGCCAATACCGTTGCAGATATGGATTTACTTCCGGCAGGTGAAAGCCGATCTGATTCGACGTCCACCGCTTGTGCCAAAACTCCGGCTGCATAATTAATCCCGAAAATTCGATCAAAAGACCCTAAAACTTATATTAGATTTAGATCAATGATCTGACTGAAGATGGTGCCATCTTACCCCTCAGGAGCTCATTCATGTTCCCCAGCCTGTATATATCCCATGGCTCCCCCATGTTGGCACTGGAACCGGGCGCCAGTGGCCCGGCCCTCGCGCGCTTGGCCGCCGAATTACCGAAACCCAGGGCGATCGTGATTGTTTCCGCGCATTGGGAAAGCAGTGAACTTTTGGTCAGCGGCAATCCCCAGCCTGAAACCTGGCACGACTTCGGTGGTTTCCCGAAGGCCTTGTTCGAGGTGCAATACCCGGCACCCGGTGATCCGCAGCTGGCGGCAGAGGTTGTCGAATTGCTGAAGATCGATGGCCTGCCTGCACGTATCGACGCCGAACGGCCGTTCGACCATGGCGTCTGGGTGCCCCTGTCATTGATGTATCCGCAGGCCGACATCCCTGTGGTGCAAGTCTCGCTGCCGACCCGTGGTGGTCCTGCCCTGCAGAACCGCGTCGGCCATGCCCTGGCCAGTCTGCGTGAGCACGGCGCGCTGCTGATCGGCTCCGGCAGCATCACCCATAACCTGCGCGAACTGGACTGGCACGCCGGCCCGGAACGGGTCGAACCGTGGGCGAAGGCGTTTCGCGACTGGATGATTGAAAAACTCGCCGCCAACGACGAAGCCGCGTTGCACGATTATCGTCAACAAGCGCCGAACGCTGTGCGCAATCATCCCAGCGACGAACATTTGCTGCCGCTGTACTTTGCCCGCGGCGCCGGGGGCGAGTTCAGCGTTGCCCACCAAGGGTTCACCATGGGGGCGCTGGGGATGGACATCTATCGCTTCGGGTAACCGATCGGTCCCACGCTCTGCGTGGGAACGATCAGGCCAAAAAAAATCCCCGAACCAGTCGGGGATTTTTTATGTTCGATCAATCAGCTCAAGAGCGGATCAATCTTCGCGATAGCGACGCAGCTTCAACTGCTTACCAGCAACGCGAGTGTCCTTCAGCTTGGTCAGCAGACGCTCCAGACCATCTTCCGGCAGCTCGACGAGGCTGAAGCTGTCACGCACCTGGATGCGACCGATTGCTTCGCGAGCCAGACCACCCTCATTGAGGATAGCGCCCAGCAGGTTCTTGGCAGCGATACCATCACGCGCACCCAGCGCGGTACGGCAACGAGCACGACCTTCAGCCAACGGAACCGGAGCACGACGCTCACGATCACCACGGTCCGGACGATCACCGGTACGCTCTGGACGATCGCCACGCGGTGCGTTGTTCGGCACCAGTGGACGTTCTTTCTCGATCGCGGCCAGGGTCAGCGCCTGAGCGTTGGTTGCCTTGCGCAGCAGAGCAGCGGCCAGTGCACGCGGGGTACAACCGATATCGGCAGTCAGGCGATCCAGCAGATCACCGTGGGTCGATTCGGCATCAGCCACCAGCGGCGACAAGCTGTTGGTCAACTTCTTGATGCGAGCATCGAGAACAGCTTGGGCGTCCGGCAGGCGAACTTCGGCAACTTTCTGACCGGTTACACGCTCGATCACTTGCAGCATGCGGCGCTCACGCGGAGTCACCAGCAGCAGTGCACGACCTTCGCGACCGGCACGGCCGGTACGGCCGATACGGTGAACGTAGGATTCCGGGTCGTACGGCATATCAACGTTGAACACGTGAGTGATACGCGGAACGTCCAGGCCACGGGCAGCAACGTCGGTCGCCACAACGATGTCCAGACGGCCATCCTTGAGGGATTCGATCACGCGCTCACGTTGGTTCTGAGCAATGTCACCGTTCAGCGCAGCGGCTTTGTAGCCTTTGGCTTCCAGGGCACTGGCCAGGTCCAGGGTCGCTTGCTTGGTGCGCACGAACATGATCAGGGCATCGAAGTCTTCAACTTCCAGCAGGCTCAATACAGCCGAGGTCTTCTGGTCAGCGTGAACCAACAGGTGAGCCTGTTCGATCGCGGTAACGGTCTGAGTCTTGGTCTGGATCTTCACGTGTTGCGGATCGCGCAGATGGCGTTCGGCAATGGCACGGATCGACTGCGGCAAGGTAGCCGAGAACAATACGGTCTGACGGGTTGGAGGCAACGACTTGAAGATAACTTCGAGGTCGTCCATGAAACCCAGTTTGAGCATTTCGTCTGCTTCGTCGAGAACCAGGTGGTTCACGGTCGACAGAACTTTTTCGTCGCGACGCAGGTGGTCGCACAGACGGCCCGGAGTGGCGACAACGATCTGTGCGCCATTACGGATTGCTTTCAGTTGTGGGCCCATAGGGGCGCCGCCGTAAACGGCCACAACGGTAACGCCCGGCATTTGCTTGGCGTAGGTTTCGAAAGCGGTTGCTACTTGCAGCGCCAACTCACGGGTTGGCGCCAGGATCAGGGCTTGCGGCTCGCGCTTAGCAGGATCGATGCGATGCAGGATCGGCAGGGCGAACGCAGCGGTTTTACCCGTACCGGTTTGCGCCTGACCAATCATGTCGTGACCGGCCATGATGATCGGGATCGATTGCTGCTGAATAGCCGAAGGCTCTTCGTAGCCAGTCGCGATGACGGCTGCAAGAATATTCGGATTAAGATTAAAAGCGGCGAAGCCGCCGGTTTCCTGGGTCATGGGTCTGCCTCTAAGTGCATCCGCAAAGACCCATGCTCCAAAGCTGCGCATGCCGTGTAAGACTCAAGAGTCGCCCTGGCTGCTTTGTCGGCGGGGATTTGCGAAAACGAATGAATGAAAAAGATTCGTTAAGGGAGAGTCCGCTGTGCGGACGTGCAGCCGAAGCTGACTTCGGGGAATTGCGCTACCTAAACGCGGCCCGGTTAAAGGCCGGCGCGCACTATACCGGAATTCGCCCAAAAAGGGAGCTTTATTTGTCGGACAACTCCCGCGCACACCGTTGTGTCACAGGCTTTGCGGATAATCGTGCAACGGTCTATTTTTCAGAAGCCCGGCCCTGCTGGCGATGGCGCTAAAACGGTTCATCCTGGTGACCCGCACCGGCAGTCTGAGACACCCTTCCCGCCCGAGGAAATGCACTATGAATGAGCCCAACCCGAGTCGTGTCAGCCGTGAACGACGCGGCCATGTCCTGCTGATCGGCCTGGATCGGGTGGCCAAACGCAATGCCTTCGACCTCGCTCTGCTCAACGAACTGAGCGTGGCCTATGGCGAATTCGAAGCCGACAGCGAGGCACGAGTGGCCGTAGTGTTCGGTCATGGCGAGCACTTCACGGCCGGGCTTGACCTGGTCAGCGCCAGTTCAGCCTTGGCCGAAGGCTGGCAAACACCGCCCGGCGGTTGTGATCCTTGGGGTGTGTTCGCTGGCCCCCGGGTCAGCAAACCGGTGATTGTTGCCGCGCAAGGCTATTGCCTGACCATCGGCATCGAATTGATGCTGGCTGCCGCTATCAACCTGTGCGCCAGCAACACCCGGTTCGCCCAGAAAGAAGTGCAGCGCGGAATCTTCCCGTTCGGCGGCGCCACGTTGCGCCTGCATCAGGTCGCGGGCTGGGGCAATGCCATGCGCTGGCTGCTGACCGGCGATGAATTCGATGCCCATGAGGCCTTGCACCTGGGATTGGTACAGGAAGTCATGGCCAGCGAGGATTTGCTGCCACGGGCACTTGAGTTGGCGGAACGGATTGCCCGGCAGGCGCCGCTTGGGGTTCAGGCGACGTTGCTGTCTGCCAGACAGGCGCGTTACGAAGGGGAAATGACAGCGGCGCAGGGATTGCCAGCACTGGTGAAGAAGTTGATGGCGAGTGAGGATGCCCGGGAAGGTGTGCGGTCGATGGTGGAGAAGCGACCGGGCGTTTTCAAAGGGCTTTAGTCTTGTATTGGCTTTGATGGCCCCATCGCGGGCAAGCCCGCTCCCACAGGTTTTGTGAACAGCGCAAATCACTGTGGGAGCGGGCTTGCCCGCGATGAGGCCATCACAGACACCGACTTATGTTGCCGGGCGAATCGCCTTGATCAACGACTGCAACGAATACCCCAACCGCGGCGCCAGCCCTTCAGCGCGTGCGATCAAACCATCCATGTCCAGCTCCTGATCCAGCTCCGAAGGCACGAGCAGAATCACATTGCCCTCCTTCACCGGTAGCTCCCAGTAATGCCGGTGATAAAGCCCGCGCAACAACGCCGCGCCCAACGGTTTGCCATCATCGGTGGCCCATTGGTTGATCACCAGCCAGCCACCCGAATTCAAGCGTTTCTGGCAGTTCTCCAGGAAATTCCACGCCAGATGCCCGACGCCAGGGCCGACATCGGTATAAAGGTCGACGAAAATCAGATCCGCCGGCTCCGCGGTATCGAGCAGCTCCAGCGCGTCGCCAACGCGGATATACAGCCGCGGATCGTCATCCAGCCCAAGGTATTCGATGGCCAGGCGCGGCACGTCGGGGCGCAACTCGATGGCTTCGACATCTTCCAGCGGCAGGAACTTGAGGCAGGCCTGGGTCAGCGTACCGGCACCGAGGCCGAGGAACAGCGCGCTTTCCGGCTGCTCGTGGCACAACGCGCCAATCAGCATCGCCCTTGTGTAATCGTATTCGAGCCAGCTCGGATCAGCCGTGAACACGCAGCTTTGCTCGATGGCATCACCGAACTCGAGAAAACGATAATCGGCCACCTCCAGCACGCGAATCACGCCGAACTCATCCTGTACCTCGGCGAGCAGATGCTCGACGCGCTCCTCAGTCATTTCGTCTCCTGATCGTTACCGGGCCTGCAACTTGGCAAACAGCAACGCAATACACCGCAACATGAAGCGGCAAAGGCGCGATTGTCCGCGAAGCGACGGGAACAGGTCACGCACTAATTGCTGATAACATGACCGTCCGAGCGTAAAACACTAGAGACCGTGATGAGCCAACCCTGGAGTCCTGACAGCTGGCGCGCCTTGCCGATCCAGCAACAACCCCACTACCCCGACGCGGCGCATTTGCTGCAAGTCGAGCAAACCCTGGCCAGTTATCCGCCGCTGGTGTTTGCCGGTGAGGCGCGGGAGTTGCGTCGTCAGTTTGCTGAAGTCACCCAGGGCCGCGCGTTTCTGTTGCAGGGCGGCGATTGCGCCGAAAGCTTCGCCGAGTTCTCCGCCGCAAAAATTCGCGACACCTTTAAAGTCCTGCTGCAAATGGCGATCGTCATGACCTTCGCTGCCGGCTGCCCGGTGGTCAAGGTCGGGCGCATGGCCGGGCAGTTCGCCAAACCGCGTTCGGCTAACGACGAAACCATCGACGGTGTGACCCTGCCCGCCTACCGTGGCGATATCGTCAACGGCATCGGTTTCGACGAAAAAAACCGTGTGCCGGACCCGGAACGCTTGCTCCAGTCCTATCACCAGTCCACCGCGACCTTGAACCTGCTGCGGGCCTTTGCCCAGGGCGGTTTTGCCGACCTGCATCAGGTGCACAAGTGGAACCTGGACTTCATCGCCAACTCGGCGCTGGCCGAAAAGTACAGCCACCTGGCCGATCGCATCGATGAAACCCTCGCGTTCATGCGCGCCTGCGGCATGGACAGTTCGCCGCAACTGCGCGAAACCAGTTTCTTCACCGCCCACGAAGCGCTGCTGCTGAACTACGAAGAAGCCTTCGTGCGTCGCGACAGCCTGACCAACGATTACTACGATTGCTCGGCGCACATGCTGTGGATCGGCGACCGCACCCGTCAGCTCGACGGCGCTCACGTCGAATTCCTGCGTGGCGTGAACAACCCGATCGGGGTCAAGGTCGGCCCGAGCATGAACCCGCAAGACCTGATCCGCCTGATCGACGTGCTTAACCCGGAGAACGATCCGGGACGTCTGAACCTGATTGCGCGGATGGGCGCGAACAAGGTCGGCGATCACTTGCCGCAACTGATCCGCGCAGTTCAGCGTGAAGGCAAGCAAGTGCTCTGGAGTTCCGACCCGATGCACGGCAACACGATCAAGGCCAGCAGCGGCTACAAGACCCGCGATTTTGCGCAGATCCTTGGCGAAGTGAAGCAGTTCTTCCAGGTTCACGAGGCGGAAGGCAGTTATGCCGGTGGCATCCACATTGAAATGACCGGGCAGAACGTTACCGAGTGCATCGGTGGTGCGCGGCCCATTACCGAAGACGGGTTGTCGGATCGGTATCACACCCATTGCGATCCGCGGATGAATGCCGATCAGTCGCTGGAGTTGGCGTTTTTGATTGCTGAAACCCTGAAGCAGGTCCGGCGCTGAGTCAGTAAGTCTTTGGTTGCCTGATACGCCGCCATCGCGAGCAGGCTCGCTCCCACAATGGTTCTGTGTTGTTCACAAATCCAGTGTGGGAGCGAGCCTGCTCGCGATGGCGTCAGCTCAATCACCACTGAACTGTGCCAATGCCACCCGCAACCGCGCCGCACTCGCCCGCGGACAATTCAACTGAACCTGCTCAAGCGCCAACCAATCCGCCATTCGCCGCAGATTGACCGCCAACGCCAGCATCCCTTCGTCATCCAGCCCCGGCTCTTCTTCATGCACCGCGTGCACCGCCAGCCTGCCCTGCGCCCGCTCGGCGCGCAGATCCACCCGCGCGGCAATCCGTTCATTGTGCAAAAACGGCAATACGTAATAGCCGTAGACCCGCTTGTCCTGCGGCGTATAGATCTCCAACCGATAGCGAAAATCGAACAGGCGCTCGGTACGACTGCGCTCCCAGATCAGTGAATCGAAGGGTGAAAGCAAGGCGCTGGCTTCGACCTTGCGCGGCACTTTCGGATCAGGCAGACAATAGGCCGGTTGCCGCCAGCCCTGGACTTCACAGGCCAGCAATTCACCCGCCTCCACCAGTTCCGCCAAGCGCGGACGGGCATCACCGGGACTCAGGCGAAAGTAATCGCGCAGGTCTTTTTTTGTTCCGACGCCCAACGCTGTCGCGGCATGCAGCAACAGACCGCGCTGGGCTTCGGCCTCACCCAGTAGCGGCTGCGCAAGAATCGCCGAAGGAATCACCCGCTCCGGCAGATCATAAAGCCGCTCGAACCCGCGCCGCCCTGCCACGGTCACTTCACCAGCGGCGAACAACCATTCCAGCGCATGCTTTTCAGCGCTCCAGTCCCACCACGGCCCGGCCCGTTCCTGACGGGTCGACAGGCTTCCGGCGCCCAGCGCGCCCAGCTCCTGAACCGACGCCAGCACCCGGCGAATCGTGTCTTGCTGTTCACGACCGAAACGCGCCAGTTGCTGATAGATGCCTTCGCCACGGGTCGCGCGCAGCATGCGCCAGCGCATCAACGGGTACATCGACAAGGGCAGTAACGAAGCTTCATGGCCCCAGTATTCGAACAACGTGCGCCGCCGGCCCGAACTCCAGGCAGCCTGGTCGAGCAAGTCGGATGAGTAATTGCCAAGGCGGGAAAATAAGGGAAGGTAGTGCGAACGCACCAACGCATTGACCGAATCGATCTGCAGAATACCCAGCCGTTCGATCAGCCGGTTGAGTTGAACCGGTTTGATCGCCGCTGGCGGCTGGCGCCCGTTGAATCCTTGGGCAGCCAGCGCCAGACGCCGAGCCTGTTTGAGGGAAAAGGACTGTGTTGCGGGCATGAGCATCTCCTTGTCTGCTCGCAACCTACCTCACCGGGAGACGGTTTGTGTAGTTGAGGTTTACTCATTTGTGCATCGGGTCATCCCAGAATGGGCGGATGGCTTCGTGCTCGACATCCGCACGGCTCAGCCCGATGTCCTTCAACGCTTCATCACTCATGCCCGCCAACATTTCACGTTCACGGTGCAATTCGTACCAGCGGTTAAATTTGTGCAGCAAATCGGATATCAGGTGGATGGAATGTTTTTCTACATCTGCATAACCTTTTTGACCTTTCATCTTGTTGCCCTCCGTTTGGATGGCTCAAGTGTCGCGCCAGGACTAAGATCAATCCAACGAATGTTTCTGATGTAACACATCTCGGAGATTGATCAATGTCGGCCTTCCCAAGCATCGACACCGAAGTGCTGCGTACCTTTGTTGCCATTGCCGACCAGGGCGGTTTTACCCGGGCTGGCGAGTTGGTCAATCGCACCCAATCCGCCGTGAGCATGCAGATGAAGCGGCTGGAAGAAGATGTGTTGCAGCGCCAATTGTTCCAGCGCGACGGGCGGCAGGTGCGGCTGACGGCCGAAGGCCAGGTATTGCTGGGTTATGCCCGGCGAATCCTCAAGCTGCACAGCGAGGTGTTCAACACCCTGCGTGAGCCACACATGGTCGGCATGGTGCGCATCGGAACGCCGGACGATTACGTGATGCGTTTTTTGCCGGGGATTCTGCGGCGATTTGCTCAGACGTATCCGCTGATCCAGATCGAAGTGCACTGCGAATCATCAAAACAATTGCTGGCTCGCCAGGACCTGGACTTGTCCATCGTCACCCGCGAACCGGGCAACGAAATCGGTCAGTTGCTGCGCAAGGAGCGTTTTGTCTGGGCCGAGGCGCAGTGCTACAGCGCCCACGAGCAAACGCCGCTGCCGCTGGCGATGTTCAACAGTGATTGCTTCTGCCGCTTATGGGCCTGCAATGCGCTTGATGCCATGGGGCGCGATTACCGCGTGGCGTATAACAGCGACAGTCTGTCGGCGATCATGGCAGTGGTCAGCGCCGGTCTGGCAATCACTGCGCAGCTCGAAAGCCTGATCACGCCGGACATGCGCATACTCGGTGCGGCCGAGGATCTGCCCATGCTGCCAGAGGCCAGCATCATGCTGGTGCGCAACCTGCACAACCCGTCACCGATCACCGAGTGCCTGGCTGAACACATCATTGAAGGCTTCAAACTTTAAAGGCGAGCATCACCGCACAAAGCACCAGGAAGCCACAAAACAACCCGCGCAGCAGGCGCTCGGGCATGGCGTGGGCGACCTTCACGCCCCAGCTGATGCTCATCAAGCCGCCGATCGCCAAGGGCACACCGATCATCCAGTCCACCTGATGGTGAGCCGCGTAAGTCACCAGCGTAACGCCGGTGCTGGGCAATGCCAGTGCCAGCGACAAACCCTGAGCGACCACTTGGGTGGTGCCGAACAGACTGGTCAGCACCGGCGTCGCCACCACTGCCCCGCCCACACCAAACAGCCCGCCCATGGTACCGGAAGCCGCACCGAGCACTCCCAGCCACGGCCATGAGTAGCGCATCTGTGCAGAAACTGGCGCGTTGGCAGTGAACATTCGCACAACGTTGTACACCGACAGAGCAATCAGGAACGCGACGAATCCCAGGCGCATGGTTTGCGCATCAATGCCCACCGCCCAGATCGAACCGATCCAGGCGAAGCAAAAACCCATCGAGGCCAGCGGCAGTGCATGGCGCAATTCGATCCGGTTGCGCTGGTGGTAACGCCACAGCGCCAGCATCACGTTCGGGACCACCATCACCAGCGCCGTGCCTTGGGCAATTTGCTGATCGAGGCCAAACAACACGCCCAATAGCGGAATCGCGATCAAACCACCGCCGATGCCGAATATTCCACCAAGGGTTCCCAAAGCAGCGCCAAAGACCAGATACATCAAAAACTCAATCACAACCGATTTCCCCTCACGTCAGGTCGATCATCCTACGCAGTTGCTGCTGGCGGCGAAACGCACAGCAACGCACAATGGCTGTGCCAACTTTGCATAAGCGTTGACACCCCATGAACCCCAATCAATTGACCGAACAACTGGGCCTGTTCCTCGACGTTCTGGAAAGCGGCAGTTTTTCCGCAGCATCGCGCCGTCATCCACTCACTCCTTCGGCGGTCGCGCGACGCATCGACAGCCTGGAAAACGCCGTCGGCAGCCAGCTGTTCATTCGCAGCACCCACGCAGTGCGCGCCACCCCGGCGGGCCTGGCTTTTGCCGAGCGCGCGCGGCGGATTGTGGCAGAGCTGCGGCTGGCCCGGGCTGAAGCGGTGTCCCTCAGCAGCGCGCCGGAAGGCTTGATCCGGATCGATGCCCCGGCAGCGTTCGGTCGGCGGCATTTGGCACCGGTGATTGCTGATTTTCTGATGCTTTACCCCGGCCTCGATGTGCAACTGCACCTGATCGACAGTTTTGTCGACATGCAGGGTTTGAATCTGGGCAAGGTCGATCTGGTATTGCGCGCCGGGCAAATAGCCGATACCCGGTTGGTGGCCACTCCGCTGGCGAGCATGGTGCGCATAGCCTGCGCCAGCCCCGACTATTTAAAGCGTCGTGGCGTGCCGACCCATCCGGTTCAGCTGACTGAACACGATGGTCTGGACTGGGATGGCCTGGCGCCGCCCTTCGCCTGGCGCTTCGAACGTGATGGGCAGATGCAGTTGCACCGTCCGACGCGCATCCGCATGAGTGCCAACAATGCCGAAGCACTGGTCTGCGGCGCATTGGCCGGGCTGGGTATCGCGCATCTGCCGACCTGGCTGGCAAGCGAGTACCTGTTGCGCGGCGAGTTGTTGCCACTGTTTTGTGAAAACGGCCTGCCAAAACCGGAAACAACCGGCATTTATGCTTTGCGCCTGGAGCAACAACCCAACTCGCGCAGTCGTTTGTTGCTGGAATACCTGAAAACCCGTTTCAGCCCAATCCCGCCGTGGGACCTGACGTTGCAAAATTCGCTGGACCGACACTAGGCTAGAATTATCTGGCGCATTAAAGATTCGCCCACTAGATTCATGACGATCACTGATCAAGGCTTCAAGATGACCACCGAACGACACACCTCGGATAGCTGCGATGCCCTGCTGCTGGATAATCAGGCCTGCTTTGCACTGCATTCCACTTCGTTGCTGATGACCAAGGTCTATAAACCACTGTTGCAAGCGCTTGGGCTGACCTATCCGCAGTACTTGGCGATGATGGTGTTGTGGGAACAGGATGGTTTAACCGTAGGCGAAATCAGCACACGGCTGCTGACCGATCCTGGCTCACTCACACCGTTGCTCAAGCGCCTGGAAGTCGAGGGTTTGCTCAGCCGCACCCGCAGCCGTGAAGACGAACGAGTGGTGATTGTCGAACTGACCGAACAGGGACGCGCATTGCGGGAACAGGCGCGCGGCGTTCCCCAGTGCATTCTCGGCGCCAGCGGGATGACACTGGAGAGACTACAGAAGCTGCAAGCGGAGCTGCAAACGCTGCGGAGTAACCTTCAAGACAGTCTCTGATCTTCAATCCATTACAAATCCCCTGTGGGAGCGAGCTTGCTCGTGATAGCAGCTTGAAATTCAGCATTGATGCTGACTGACACACCGCTATCGCGAGCAAGCTCGCACACATTTGGTTTGGGATGTCCCCACCACTTCGATTCGCCTCCTTCAAAAATAAATCACCGTTCAAAAAATCTGCCTGCATGGCTCTAGCGCAATACGTTCGCTATTACTCGTTCAAGCGCCAGTCACCCCTCGCTCACATTTTTCAGAAAATTTATCTTGCGCGCTAAATATTAGCGCGATACATTTACTTCGCACTTACTTAGCGCGCAAATATTTAGCGCAAAAAATCCAAACCTGAATGAGGCTTACACCATGCAAACTCTCTACACCGCAATCGCAACCTCCACCGGTGGCCGTGACGGTCGTGCGGTTTCCAGCGACAACATCCTCGACGTCAAACTCGCCACCCCGAAAGAACTCGGTGGTGCAGGCGGCGCAGCGACCAATCCGGAGCAACTGTTCGCTGCCGGCTACTCCGCCTGCTTCATCGGCGCTCTGAAATTCGTCGCTAGCCAGACCAAACGCACTGTCCCGAACGACGCCTCGATCACCGCTCATGTCGGTATCGGCCAGATCCCTGGCGGTTTCGGTCTGGACATCGACCTGCACGTCAGCCTGCCGGGTCTTGAACAAGCCGACGCGCAAAGCCTGGTCGACGCTGCCCACCTGGTCTGCCCGTACTCGAACGCCACCCGTGGCAACGTCGATGTGCGTCTGCACGTTACCGTCTAACCGCTGACTTCAAGGCCCGAACAGGAAACGAACATGCGCACTTTCAGCAAAGTCTTGACCGGCACCCTTCTCGCCCTGTCCATCAACAGCGCGTTTGCAGGCGATGGGGTTGAACACAACACCCAGGCGTTCCTCGATGCTCTGAATGCCGGCACCGGCAAACCGATGGAACAACTGACGCCTAAAGAAGCCCGCGCCGTATTGGCAGGTGCTCAAGCCGGGGTGAAACTGACGCTGCCCAAAGCCGATGTCAGCGAGAAGACCATTCAAGTCGACGGCCAACCGCTCAGCCTGACCATCGTCCGGCCGGCCGGGGTCAAAGGCCAGCTGCCTGTGTTCATGTTCTTCCACGGTGGTGGCTGGGTACTGGGGGATTTCCCGACTCACGAACGTCTGGTTCGTGACTTGGTCGTGGGTTCGGGTGCAGCGGCAGTGTTCGTCAATTACACCCCGTCACCGGAAGCGCATTACCCGGTGGCGATCAACCAAGCGTATGCCGCGACGAAGTGGGTGGCGGAGCACGGTAAGGAGATCAACGTCGATGGCAAACGTCTGGCGGTCGCCGGTAACAGCGTCGGCGGCAACATGGCGGCAGTGGTTGCGCTGATGGCCAAAGACAAGGGCACACCGGCAATCAGGTTTCAGGTGCTGCTGTGGCCGGTGACTGATGCGAGCTTCGAAACAGCGTCCTACAACCAGTTTGCCGAAGGGCACTTCCTCACCAGAAACATGATGAAGTGGTTCTGGGATAACTACACCACCGACGCCAATCAGCGAAACGAGATCTACGCCTCGCCTCTGCGGGCAACCACCGCGCAACTCAAGGGGCTGCCACCTGCCCTGGTGCAGACGGCCGGCGCCGACGTGCTGCGCGATGAAGGTGAAGCCTATGCCCGCAAACTCGACGAGGCTGGTGTGGCGGTTACGTCGGTTCGTTACAGCGGCATGATCCATGACTACGGGTTGCTCAACGTAGTAAGTCAGGTGCCAGCGGTACGGTCGGCGATGCTGCAGGCTTCTGAAGAGCTCAAGCAACACCTGAAGTAAGCGGTAAATCGCAGGCACAAAAAAGCCCGACTCAATGGTCGGGCTTTTTCATTCCTGAAGCTGTGCTTATTTAGCACGGCCTTTGTAGGAACCGCCTTCGCGGGTGTCGATCTCGATTCTGTCACCGATTTCGATGAAGTCAGCAACTTGCAATTCAGTGCCGTTGCTCAGCTTGGCAGGCTTCATTACTTTGCCGGAAGTGTCACCGCGAGCGGAGCCTTCGGTGTAGTCAACTACACGCACGATAGTGGTCGGCAGCTCTACGGAAACCAGACGCTCTTCGAAGAAGATCGCTTCGCAAACATCAGTCATGCCTTCTTCAACGAAAGGCAGAACGGCTTCGATGTCTTCAGCGTTCAGCTCGTACATGGTGTAGTCGGTGGTGTCCATGAACGTGTAGGTGTCGCCGCTGATGAACGACAGGGTCGCTTCTTTGCGGTCGAGGATCACGTCGTCCAGCTTGTCATCAGCGCTGTAAACGATCTCGGTCTTGTAGCCGGTCAGCAGGTTTTTCAGCTTGGTCTTCATGATCGCGCTGTTACGACCGGACTTGGTGAATTCAGCTTTCTGAACCAGCCAAGGATCGTTTTCGAGACGGATCACGGTACCGGGTTTCAGTTCTTTACCAGTTTTCATTGCGAATATCCGAATTTGGATGGGATTTACAAAAATCTAGGCCGCGTATCATATCCAATTTACATAAAACTGTACCAGCGCTGCGGCAAGATCAGCCTGCAAGGCCTGTTCCAGACACCACGCCTCGGCATGCTTTTGCAGTTCCGGCCAGTGTTCACGGGTCGATTGCCAGTGCCCGGCCATATTGTCACCCGCATTCCACGCCCGCCATAGACCGCTGATCGCCTCGCTGGCCGGCGCCGAAAGGCCTTTTACATAGAGCGCCAGGAATGCTTCGAGCTTATCCATGTGCACATCTTCTTCCTGCTGATAGATGTGCCAGAGCAGCGGGCGCCCCGCCCACTGGGCGCGGATAAAGGAATCTTCGCCGCGTACGGCGTTGAAATCGCAGCTCCACAGCAACAGGTCATATTGATCCTGTCGGACGAACGGCAGCACTTGCACAGTCAAGGCATCGCGAACATGCACGGCCCCGGCCGCCAACTCATCCACACCGAGCCAGCGCGAGACATCACCGAGAATCCGGCTTTCCGGCACCAGCAGATGAGTGGGCGTCGAATCGGCAGCCATTGAGTCGAGCCAACTGGCCAGCCCGGTATTTTCGTAGGCAAATAACGAAATCAACTGCGCACCTTGCGCGCGATCAATCCCTAAACCCTGCAGGAACTCGCGCTGGGCCTCGGGGCTCTGCTGAAACTGCCGACGCCGCTCAAGCAATCCGCGTTCACGCAGCAAGCCGCCCGTGCCCTTCTGAAACCCGGGGAAGAAGAAGAATTTCTGCACGCTCTTGTACTTCACCGACGGCAAGCCGTGGCAGCCGACGATCCAGTCCTCGGCACTCAGATAATCGAGATTCATCCACAGCGGCGGCTTTTTCCGTTCGGCCATGGCGTCCATGTAAGCACTTGGCAATTGGCAGGCAAACGCGGCGATCACCACATCAGCGGCTTCAGTGGGTTGCCAATCGGTGGCCCACTGACGCACCTCGACTCCCTGCTGCCACTGCTGCGAGGCGTGTATGTCGATTTCAGGGCAAATACGCTCGAACGCGCGCAGATCATCCACCCACAAGCGCACCGTCACCGCATGCTCGGCCACCAGTTGGCGGGCCAGACGCCAGGTCACACCGATGTCGCCAAAGTTATCGACCACGGTGCAAAAAATATCCCAGCGGGTTTTCACTTCAGGCATTCCAGGCTCCCGTTGGCAAAGGAGCCGATTGTCCGCATAAATTACCCCGTGCAGAAGAGCCGACGGCGATTAATCTTCATGCGACAATCGCCACTTGCCCGCGACCACCCGCCAGGAGGCAGTCATGCCCTACCGTCCCAACCCGCGCCGGCCCTTGCCGATCCAGCTCAACGCCGTGCAACTGACCGGCAGCATTGCCTTGGGTTTGTGGCTGGGGTTTATCGCGATCGCACTGACATGCTGGCTCGCCTCTCGCCTGTTGTTCAGCGAACAATTGGCGCCCGTGGCTGAGGCCGTGCAGCAACTGGCGAAACCACCGGTGGTGGCGCAACCGGTTCCGGATATTCCGCCCCAGAGTCCGTTGTTCGACCAGTACGAAGAGAACCTGCGCAAGAATGAGCAGCAACAAAGGCTTGATCAGGCGCGCAGCAGTAACCGCAACCTGTCGAACCCCAAATGCCAGTTCTGGCTGCAACAGGATCAAACGGCACCGAGCGAAAAAAGCCGCGCCAACGTTCAGCAATTCTGCGATTGATCATGAGCTCTCTATGCATAAGCCGACCGTCCACCAACTGATTCTCGACAAATTGCGGATCGATCTCGACATTGCCGAACGTGCCGCGCAAACCGCCTACGAAACCGCGACCCACGAAGAAAACATCGCCGAGAACAAGTACGACACGCTGGGTCTGGAGGCATCTTACCTGGCCGCCGGGCAAGCCAAGCGAGTCGAAGAAATCAGACACTCACTGACGCTTTGCCAGAACCTGACACTGCGGCCTTATGACGATCAGCGCGGTATCGAAGTGGGCGCGTTGCTGGGGCTGGCAGATGAAAAGGGTCGTGAGCAATGGCTGTTTCTGGCACCCGACGCGGCGGGCTTGAAGGTGGATGTGGTGGGGCAATGGATTACCGTCATCACCCCTCGCTCGCCGCTGGGAAAAAATTTGCTGGGCAAGTTCGAAGGGGACGAAGTGGAGATTCTGGTGGCGGGTGCTCGGCAACAGTTTGCTGTCACCGAGGTCATCTAGAGATTAATGGACCGGCAGTTCGACGCCGTCGAACAGCTCTTCCAGTTCCTGCTTGTTGTGGCACTGAATGGCCTTGGCCATCACTTCGCGGGTCAGGTGCGGGGCGAACTTCTCGATGAAGTCGCACATGAAACCACGCAGGAAGGTGCCGCGACGGAAACCGATCTTGGTGATGCTGGATTCGAACAAATCGCTGGCATCGAGCATGACCAGGTCGCTATCGAGTTTGGCATCGACCGCCATTTTCGCCACGATGCCCACGCCCAGCCCCAAACGAACGTAGGTCTTGATCACGTCGGCGTCGGCGGCGGTGAACACTACTTTCGGTGTGAGGCCGCGATGGCTGAACGCTTCGTCGAGCTTCGAACGGCCGGTGAAACCGAACACGTAAGTCACGATCGGGTATTCGGCCAGGGCTTCGAGGGTCAGCTTCGACAGCTTGGTCAGCGGGTGGCCTTGAGGCACAACCACGCAGCGGTTCCAGCGATAGCACGGCATCATCACCAGGTCACCGAACAGCTCCAGCGCTTCGGTGGCGATGGCGAAATCGACGGTGCCGTCGGCGGCCATTTCAGCGATCTGCATCGGCGAACCCTGGTGCATATGCAGGGCAACATCCGGGTATTGCTTGATGAAATTGCTGATCACCGGTGGCAGCGCGTAACGCGCCTGGGTGTGCGTGGTGGCGATCGACAGGGTGCCCTTCTTCTCGTTGGAGAATTCCTGGGCGATCTGTTTGATGCTTTCAACCTTGCGCAGGATCTCACCGGCGGTGGTGATGATGCGCTCGCCGGCCGGGGTGACGCGGGTCAGGTGCTTGCCGCTGCGAGCAAATACCTCGACACCCAATTCGTCTTCCAGCAAACGGATCTGCTTGCTGATGCCCGGTTGCGAGGTGTAGAGGCTCTGGGCTGTAGCGGAAACGTTGAGGTCGTGGTGCGCCACTTCCCAGATGTAGCGCAGTTGTTGAAGCTTCATATGAATCCCTCAAAGCAGGTAGACGCCACGGGCATCAGCGACGGTATATAACTATATTAATGGTTTGAAGAATAAATCTAGAACTTTTTTATCAAGCTGCCACTATTCGTGTTCTGGTGTCCGGCCTCGTGAATACGCGAGGCAGGACACTAACGATCCCCTTGACGACGACGTTGCACCAGCGGTACCAGATAGACCGGTACATGCGCCAGCTGTAACACCCGCGCTGCGGTCCGGCCCAATGGTGTTTCCGCGCCAGCACCATGGCTATGACTACCTACGATCAATAAATCCACAGAGAGCTTCTGCGCCTGGTCGAGAATCACCTGCGACGGATCGCCCTGAAGCACCCGCACCGCTTTAATCCGCAACAGGTCTTGCTCGCCCTCCTCCCCCAGTTCTTCACGAAAGCTGTCGAGTACCCGCTGCTCGATATTGGCAATCACCGTGCTCAGGCCCTGACTGTGAAACTCGTTCAACGACTGCTCATCGAGGTAACTCTGCAGCACCGATTCGGCAAACAACCCCATGGGCTCCACCGCGTGGACCACATACAAGTCGGCATTGAATGTTCGAGCCAGCGCCAGAGCATGCTGCATCACAAAAGGTGCGTACAGGCCGAGGTCAGTGGCATACAGCATCGAATGAATCATATGACCTCCTCGAGTGCCAACATGGCGGAGATTGATTCAGCTTAGCAGTGCCTTGGCGAGTACGACGTGCCGTGTAACGCGTTGAAGCGCAGGCTTAAACCTTCTGCTCGTTGCTTATGCCGTGCGGCACGTGACCGGTGGCGACAACCTCGCGGGCCAACTCGCAATGACCGGCCTGATCGTCGAAAAATACGTCGGCGGCAAAGGCTTCGAGAAACGCCGACTTCGTCAGGCCACCGAGGAACAGCGACTCGTCCAGACGAATGTCCCATTCACGCAAGGTGCGGATCACCCGTTCATGGGCCGGTGCCGAACGCGCCGTCACCAGCGCGGTGCGAATCGGGCAGGCGTCATCCGGGAATTCAC
Source organism: Pseudomonas sp. ANT_H12B (assembly GCF_008369325.1). Taxonomy (GTDB): domain Bacteria; phylum Pseudomonadota; class Gammaproteobacteria; order Pseudomonadales; family Pseudomonadaceae; genus Aquipseudomonas. The sequence goes on from NZ_VOBI01000006.1 coordinate 106,122, forward strand.
GTTGCAACAGATTGAGGGCTGCCAGAAAGCCTTTGAACGGGCCGCCGCGCAATGGCTCCCGGGCTGCTTCACGCTCACTGGCCTGAAACGCTTCCAGACCACCGGACTGATAGACGCGCTCCGATTCGTCGGAAAACAGCACCGCGTCGCCGTCGAAGGCAATGCGCAGTTCATCGCTGGCAGCACGGCTGGCACCACCGGACAAAATGGTTGCCGCGGCGAACCCGGCATCCAGGGCACTGCGCACGTCTTCGGCATGGGTCGAGAGAAACAGGTCGCAGCCAAAGGCTTTGAGGTACGGATAAGGACTGCGCCCGCCGACAAACGCCGCGCGGGAAATCGCCAGTCCATAGTGGTGAATCGAGTTGAACACCCGCAGACCGGTGTCGGCACTGTTGCGCGACACCAGGATCACCTCGACCCGGGCGCGGCCGAGGCTGGTATTGAGGTTGAGGAGTTTTTCAACCAGTGGAAACGCATCACCGGGCTCGAGGATTTCGTCTTCGTGTTCGATCTGATATTGCCGATAGGCCTCGACGCCGCTCGACAGATAGACCTTGTGGCTTTCGCTCAGGTCGAACAGCGCGCGCGAAGAAATCGCCAGCACCAGTTTGTCGTCGATAGTCTTTGCCATGCCCTTCCCCCTCAGGTGATCGACTCAAGTGTTACGTCGATCGATAAAACTCAAGCTGCGATACAAGGCTTCGATTCGCGGCAATTCGCATCCGGCCGCTTTGGCCGCCGCCAGTGGTCGAGCGTAAATCGCCTCCAGCTCCAGCGGTCGCTTGTGCAGAAAATCGTGATACATGCTCGGCCAATAGTCGGGCATCTTCTCGGTCACCATGAACAAATGGTCGGCATAACCGGGCGGTATGTCATGACCGCACGCGGTTGCTCCCTGAACCACTTCAGCCATCAGTGCCTTGATCAGTTCCCGACTGTCGGCATCAGCCATCAACGGTGTGGTGCTGGCCCCGAGCAGAACAGACAGACCGTTGTAAGGGATATTCCAGACCAGTTTCTGCCAGCGCGCCTGATGCAGGTTCGGCATGGCCTGGGAATCGATGCCGGCAGCGCGGAACAGCCCGGCGCCCTCCTCGACAATCGCCATGCGCGCCTGCTCATCGGCTGCGGGGCCGCTGTGATAGCCAACATTCACCGCGCCGAGCGCCTGATGGGTGATGACCCCAGGCCCGGCGCGATGAACGCAGATAAAGCAGAGCCCGCCGAGCACGTGCAGCGAATCGGGGAGCAATGCTCGCAGACTGTCTTCAACGTCCAGGCCATTTTGCAACAGCAGCACTTTGGCATCGGGGGCTGCGGCGTGAATGATTGCCGGCGCCAGTTCCGCGTTGCTGGTGGTCTTCGCGCCCACCAGCAACCATTCGCAACGTGGCATGTCTTCGGCCGTCGAATAGGCCTGAACCGGATTCAACGTCAACGCGCCGTGCACCGCACTGTCGAGTTGCAGTCCGTGTTCGGCCACCGCTGCAAATTCACTGCGCAATAAAAAGTGCACATCGAAACCGGCACGCGCCAGCATCAACCCGTAGAACCCGCCGATTGCGCCGGTTCCGATAATGCCGATTGTCGGTTTGGCAACTGCCCCCATCATGGCAACTCCTCTGCTGTTCGACTCAACGCCAGACCCACGGCTGCATTGAGCTCGGTGCTGGTCAGGCGCGATTTTAGTGCCCCGAAGAACTCGCCGTCGCGCACCACAAACAGCGCCGGCAAATGAAAGACCTGATAACGCTCGACCACGCCGCCATTATTCCCGGCATCGATCCAGCACAGTCGATCAACTTCCAGATCGAGCCCGGGCAATTGCTCACGGGCAAAACGGCAACTGGCGCAGCCGACACTGGTGAAAATCACCAGCGACACACCGCTCATCGCCAGCAGCCGTTGGTCGGCGTCGAAATCGGTCAGTTCCAATTCGACCACTATACTGGGGAAAACAATGTCAGATGGCTGACACATGGAGTCCGTGTTCATGGGACGTTTTATTCCTCACCCTGACGATGTGCCCGTCGAATTAACGTTGCTCAAACCTGAACGTATTTCACGGCAACAGCTGCACACTATCAGCCTCGGCGGCATGGCTTGCAATTATCACCGCGCCTGGCGCCATGGTACGGCGCTGGAAATTCGCATGCCGACCTTGAACCCTGACTTGCGCTTCCTGGGCTATGTGGCCTGGTGCCTGCGACGCAAGCGCGGCTATCTGGTGGGTATCGCGTTTGTTGACGAGCAGATGATGTTCAGCGCCCGGATGGGTGAGCAGGCGTGCCAGATCGAACGCTACTGTCGCCTGCATGACGCCCACGATGACCTGCAGGAAACTCAGGCCCTGGCCCTCGAATGGGTCCAGCAGCATGCCGACGAGTTCTCCCACGACACGGTTCACAGGGCATTTGCGCAGGCTGTGCTGGATTAGGGGGCGTTATCAATTAGTGGTGAATGGCCGCTAAACCGGTGTCTGCCCATTGTCGAGAAGGCGCGTAACGCGCTAAGGTTCGGCTCCCCGACGCGCTTAATTTGCTGTGCTCCGCCGCGCGGGTTCGCTGGCGGCCGGCACCCGTGACCTGACGAGTAAACGATGGCTGATTTACCGATCAACGACCTAAACGTCGCTTCCAACGAGACGCTGATCACTCCCGATCAGCTCAAGCGTGATATCCCTTTGAGCGACGCTGCCTTGCGCACCGTCACCAAGGGTCGCGAAGTCATTCGCAACATTCTTGATGGCACTGACCACCGCCTGTTCGTTGTCATCGGGCCTTGCTCGATCCACGACATCAAGGCTGCCCACGAATACGCCGAGCGCCTGAAGGCGCTTGCGGCAGAAGTGTCCGATACCCTGTATCTGGTCATGCGCGTGTATTTCGAGAAGCCACGTACCACCGTCGGCTGGAAAGGCTTGATCAACGACCCCTACCTGGACGATTCCTTCAAGATTCAGGACGGTCTGCATATCGGTCGCAAATTGCTGCTGGACCTGGCCGAGATGGGCCTGCCGACCGCAACTGAAGCCCTCGACCCGATCTCCCCGCAGTACTTGCAGGACCTGATCAGCTGGTCGGCCATCGGTGCGCGCACCACCGAATCCCAGACTCACCGTGAAATGGCCTCCGGCCTGTCCTCGGCAGTCGGCTTCAAGAACGGCACCGACGGCGGCTTGACGGTCGCGATCAACGCCCTGCAATCGGTTTCCAGCCCTCACCGCTTCCTGGGTATCAACCAGGAAGGTGGCGTGTCGATCGTCACCACCAAGGGCAATGCGTACGGTCACGTAGTATTGCGCGGTGGCAATGGCAAGCCGAACTACGATTCGGTCAGCGTCGCGCTCTGCGAGCAAGCGCTGAACAAAGCCAAGATCAAGCCGAACATCATGGTCGATTGCAGCCACGCCAACTCCAACAAGGACCCGGCCCTGCAACCGCTGGTGATGGAGAACGTCGCCAACCAGATCCTCGAAGGCAACCAGTCAATCATCGGCCTGATGGTCGAAAGTCACCTGAACTGGGGCTGCCAGTCGATCCCGAAAGACCTCGCCGACCTGCAATACGGGGTGTCGATCACCGATGCCTGCATCGACTGGTCGGCGACCGAAACGACTTTGCGCAGCATGCATGCCAAGCTCAAGGATGTACTGCCGAAACGCGATCGCACCTGATCACTTTTCGCCGCACAAAAAAACGCCGGGCTTAACCCGGCGTTTTTTTGTGTTCGATTTAACTGAAAGATCACTGGCTCAGCTTGGTGGCATGCCGCTGGTGACGTTCCATGTAGCGCTCCACGTAGGAGCACGATGGAATGACTGTGTAGCCCATTTCTTCAGCGTACTGCAGCGCCTGCTCGGTCAATGCCGCAGCGATGCCGCGACCACGCAATGCGTTGGGCACAAAGGTGCGATAGATATCCAGGGTCTGTTTCCCCAGATCCATATAGGTCAGGTAGGCACGATGACCGTCCACATTGGTCTCGAACTGATGACCAGCCTGGTCATGGTGGATGGACAACGCCTCGCTCATCACTACTCCTCGCGGGTCGGAAATTCTGACCCCTACCTTACCGATGTTTTTCCGGCGAAGGAACATCTACGCCACCCCGTGCCTGAATGGGCACCGAGAAGAGCTGCACCAATCTCGCGCAACCGAGCACGTATCAAATAGTAGGCACCATTGGCGCAAATGCTCAAGGTACGCTCGTCATCATACTGGTTGGCGGGTGCTGCTCCGGGTTACGCAGGGAAGGCTCGACCGAAGATATCTACAGGTCGATAGCCTGAACATTGCCGGATGTTGAGACTTAAGACGAGCGCCCTTTGTTAAAGTCACCTCAACATGGAGAAAGATATGAGAGGCGTCGCGCAAAATCCGAACAAAAGTGTAGACGAATCCATCTAGACAGACTTTAGTCAAGACTGGGAAAAGAGCCGCGAGCGCGGGGAACTTTTTCTTGCCGGCTCGCTCAGCTCGGGCCTCGCAGCTGGATATTTTTTAAACAATGCAGTTAAAAGTTGCTCGAAAAAGAATCAACGCCTACAATTTTTTTTGCTTCTTGCTTTACGTCAGTTTACTTACGACAAGTAATGGGTAGTATGTACGCCGGCTATTTCCTCACTCTGAGGAGACAGCTACTTAATAGAAAGTCCTTGAAGGGGAACACGATGAACAACGTTCTGAAATTCTCTGCTCTGGCTCTGGCCGCAGTTCTGGCTACCGGTTGCAGCAGCGTATCGAAAGAAACCGAAGCACGTCTGACCGCTACTGAAGACGCAGCTGCTCGCTCCCAGGCTCGTGCAGACGAAGCTTACCGTAAAGCTGATGAAGCTCTGGCTGCTGCCCAAAAAGCACAACAGACTGCTGACGAAGCTAACGAGCGTGCTCTGCGCATGCTGGAAAAAGCTAGCCGCAAGTAATAGTCCTTCGGGATTATTATCAAGCCGACCCATTTATGGGTCGGCTTTTTATTGCCTGGTGTTTCCTGCCGGCAATAAAAAACCCGCCGACGCAGCCTGCGTCGGCGGGTTATTTTCAAGTCTTACTGCAACGGGTCGATCGGCGCACTCGTCACCATCGGCACGGAAGTATTTGGCACTCCGATTTCCACCGGCAGGCCATCTTCTGCGGCAACCACGTCGCGGACCACATCCCAATTCATGCGCAGGTTATTGGTGATGTCCTCACGCTTGAGCATCGCATTGATCACCGCGGTGTGTTTGTCGACCACCGATGGATTGCCCTTGTCGTCCAGAGGCGTGTGCGCTTCCAGGTACACCTTGCCGCCACTGACGCCGAACTTGTACGGATCGCTAAGGATGCGTACCGAGGTACCTACTGGCACCATGCCCGCCATTTCCAGCACGTTGTTGTTGAACATGCGGAAGCAGCCGTGGCTGGTGCGCATGCCAATGCCGAACTTCTTGTTCGACCCGTGGATCAGGTAGCCCGGAGTGCCCAGCGTGAACTTGAACGGCCCCAGCGGGTTGTCAGGACCGGCCGGCACCACGTTCGGCAGCGGATCGCCATCAGCGGCGTGCTCGGCCTTGATCGATGCGGGAGGGGTCCAGGTCGGGTTCGGCGTCTTGGCGATAATACTGGTATGAGCAATTGGCGAGCCCCAGCCTTCACGACCGATACCCAGCGGGAAGGTGTAGACCACGTCCCGGCCTTTCGGATAGTAGTAGAGGCGGTATTCAGCCAGGTTGATGACGATGCCTTCACGCGGGCCCGGCGGCAGGATAAAGCGGGTCGGCAAAACGATTTCGGTGCCAGCTCCCGGCAACCATGGATCGACGCCAGGGTTGGCCGCGACCATTTCCGAATAGCCCAGATCGTAGGTGGTGCCAAGGTCGGCGAAGGTGTCTTCGTACTTGGCCTTGATCACTTGCACCTGACCGATGATGTCTTCACCGGGCGGTGGTAGAGGCAGCTCCAATGCTGCTACGGGCCCCGCCACACAGAGAGCGGCAAGAGACAGATAGCGGGTAACGGCAGGAAAACGCGGCAACATCCGGAAAATCCTTCGCATGATCGACAAGGGTATAAAAACGCGATTGTACACCGGCATCCGGAATTTCGGGGAGTTGGCCGATAGCAAGCTATCTTTGAAGCTTTAGAGCTCGAACCGCAGCTCTGGCCAGATCGGCGATGTGCCGCGCTTTTGCGATTCAAGAATCGCCCGACACAGCGAACACAGGCGCTGATCCTGGAACACGCGGCGATCGACGCTCGACCAGCGTGGCTGCGCCGGCAGCAGGCTGCCGCACAAGGTCCGATCCGCAGAGCCGCCCAACTCCAGTTGACGGGTCACCAGATGTACCCGCACTTCCTGGCAGGCGAACAGATCCAGCTGTTCGTCAGGCTCGATCAGTTGATAGGCAAAAAGTGACCAGGCGGGACGCGGCATCGGGGGCTCCAAATCGGGGGCGCCACCTTAGCCGAAACACCGCCGCTAGAAAAGCGTCAAAGCAGCGGTTTCAGTGTCGGCCAGACATTTTCCAGCAACTTGTCCTGAGCCCCGGCAGCCGGGTGCAAGCCGTCGGCTTGCATCAAGTCCGGATGACCGCCCACGCCGTCGAGAAAAAACGGCACCAGCGGGATGTTTTTCTCGCTGGCAACGTTGCTGTAGACCTTGGCAAAGGCCTCGGTATAACGGACGCCGTAGTTGGGCGGCAATTGCATGCCCAGCAGCAGGACCTTCGCGCCACTGGCGCGGGAGCTGTCGATCATCGCTGCAAGGTTTTGTTGCAATTGCGTTGGCAGTAATCCGCGCAGCCCGTCGTTGCCGCCCAACTCGAGGATCACAAGTTCAGGTTTATGCTCTGCAAGCAGTGCTGGCAGGCGCGCCTGGCCTCCGGCACTGGTGTCGCCGCTGATGGACGCGTTGACCACCTTATCGTCAAAACCTTCGCGCTTGAGCCGTTGCTCAAGCAGCGACACCCACCCCAAGCGGGTATCCAGTCCGAAACCGGCGCTGATACTATCGCCAACGATCAGGACAGTACCCGCCGCTGCGTTCTGGGCCATGCACATCAAGGCCAGGCCAGCACTCAAAAACCACACACGCATCGGATTCTCCATGGGCGCAAGCATTCTCACCGCGAAGAACCTCAGCAAAGTGGTTCCCAGCGCGGAAGGTGAACTGACCATCCTGCACGAACTGAGCCTGAAACTGAACAAGGGCGACAGTCTGGCCATCGTCGGCGCCTCCGGTTCCGGCAAATCCACTCTCCTGGGCTTGCTCGCCGGTCTCGACTTGCCGAGCAGCGGCGAAGTCACGCTCGCCGGGCAAGCCCTGAGCAATCTCGATGAAGACCAACGCGCGCGCATCCGCGCCGAGCATGTGGGTTTTGTCTTTCAATCATTCCAGTTGCTGGACAGCCTCAACGCCCTGGAAAACGTCATGCTGCCGCTGGAACTCGATGGGCGCAAGGACGCCCGTGAGCGCGCCACCGAACTGCTGCAACGCGTCGGACTGGGCCAACGCCTGACCCATTCGCCCCGCCAGCTCTCCGGCGGCGAGCAGCAGCGTGTGGCCATTGCCCGAGCCTTTGCAGCCGAGCCCGATGTGCTGTTCGCCGACGAACCCACCGGCAACCTCGACAGCCATACCGGCGAGCGCATCAGCGATCTGCTGTTCGAACTCAATCAGGAACGCGGCACGACCCTGGTGCTGGTGACCCACGATGAACGCCTGGCACATCGTTGCCGGCGCCTGATCCGCCTTGACGCCGGCCTGCTCGTCCCGCCTCTGGAGGTTTAATGGCACGCCTGCCGCTGTTGCGCATGTTCAGTCTTGCCATCCGCCAATTACTGCGCGACGCCCGCGCCGGTGAGTTGCGCGTGCTGTTCTTTGCCTTGCTGGTGGCCGTGGCGGCGAGTACGGCAATCGGTTACTTCGGCGCCCGCCTGAACGGCGCCATGATGCTGCGCGCCACCGAGTTTCTCGGGGCCGACCTGCTGCTCGAAGGCAGCTCCCCGGCTCGGCCCGAACAGATAAGAAGCGGCACGGAACTGGGCCTCGAACATGCTCAGGTGGTCGAGTTCTCCAGCGTCATCGCCACCGACAATGGCATTCAACTGTCCAGCATCAAGGCTGCCGATGATGTTTATCCACTGCGCGGCGAGCTGAAAAGCGCCCCCGAGCCCTTTGCCCCGGAAGAGTCCGGAGGCGGACCGAAACCCGGCGAAGCCTGGGTCGAAGCGCGACTGTTGACGGCGCTGGATTTGAAGATCGGCGACAGCATCGACGTCGGCATGCGAACCCTGAAACTGGCGCGGGTGCTGACCTACGAGCCGGACCGTGCCGGCAATTTCTATAGCCTGACGCCGCGAGTGCTGATCAACCTCAGCGACCTCGCCGCGACCGGCGTGGTGCAACCCGGCAGTCGGGTCAGTTACCGTGAGCTCTGGCGCGGTAAAGCCGAGGCGCTGGAAACCTATCGTCAGCTGATCAAGCCCGGGCTGGCGGCCAACCAGCGCATACAGGATGCCCGCGACGGCAACCGGCAGATCGGCGGCGCGTTGGGCAAGGCCGAGCGCTACTTGAACATGGCGAGTCTGGTGGCGGTTCTGCTGTCGGGTGTGGCCGTGGCATTGTCGGCGACGCGCTTCGCCACCCGCCGATTCGATGCCAGCGCATTACTGCGTTGCCTGGGTCTGTCGCGCCGGGAAACCCTGGTGCTGTTCAGTTTGCAGCTAACGGTGCTCGGCCTGCTCGCCAGTATCAGTGGCGCGTTCATCGGTTGGCTAGCGCAGCTTGGGCTCTTTGCCTTGCTGCATGATTTGTTGCCGACCGATGTTCCACCGGGCGGCCTGTTTCCAGCCATCGCCGGGATCGGCACCGGGCTGGTGGCATTGGCCGGTTTTGCCTTGCCGCCACTGGCTGCCCTGGGTCGCGTTCCGCCCTTGCGGGTGTTGCGTCGGGACATGCTGCCGATTCCTTCCAGCACCTGGATGGTTTACGGCGCGGCATTGGGCGCCCTCGGGCTGATCATGTGGCGCCTGAGCCTGGACCTGCTGCTAACGTTTGCCCTGCTCGGCGGTGGCGTGATCGCGGCGCTGATCCTTGGCGGTTTGCTGTTGCTGCTTCTGAAGAGCCTGCGCCGAATGCTGGCGCGTGCCGCGTTGCCGTGGCGCCTCGGATTGGGCCAATTGCTGCGCCACCCGCTGGCAGCCGCGGGACAAGCCCTGGCCTTCGGGTTGATTCTGCTGTCCATGGCGTTGATCGCATTGCTGCGCGGCGAGTTGCTGGATACCTGGCAGAACCAGTTACCGAAAAACGCGCCCAACTATTTCGCGCTGAACATTCTGCCGGCGGACAAACAGGCCTTCACCGATCGCCTGATCGAACTGTCCGCACAATCGGCGCCGCTGTACCCGGTGGTACCGGGACGGCTGATCAGCATCAACGGCGAGCCGGTGCAGGAAATCGTCAGCAAGGATTCGGCCGGTGATCGAGCGATCCAGCGCGACCTGAGCCTGACCTGGGCGGCGGATTTGCCGGCGGGCAACAAACTCACCGCAGGCAACTGGTGGCCCGAACAGGCACCGGATGAGATTCCCGGCGTATCGGTGGAAGGTAAAGTCGCCGAAAGCCTGAAGCTCAAACTCGGTGATCACATGGTCTTTACTGTCGGCGGCGCCAATCGCGAAGCGAAAGTCACCAGCCTGCGAGAGATCAACTGGGACAACTTCCAGCCCAACTTCTTCATGATCTTCCAACCCGGGACCTTGAAGGATCTGCCGGCGACCTACCTGACCAGTTTCTATCTGGCGGCCGGTCACGACCAGCAGATCGTCGATCTGTCCCGCAGCTTTCCGGCGGTGACCATTCTGCAAGTCGAAGCCTTGCTGGAACAGCTGCGCAGCATCCTCGCCCAGGTCACCCTGGCCGTCGAATACGTGTTGTTGTTTGTACTGGCGGCGGGCATGGCGGTGTTGTTTTCCGGCTTGCAGGCGACGCTCGATGAGCGTATTCGTCAAGGGGCCTTGTTGCGAGCGCTGGGGGCCGAGCGGCAATTGCTGGTCAAGGCCCGACGGATCGAGTTCGGTTTGCTTGGCGCAGTCAGCGGACTGTTGGCGGCGCTGGGGTCGGAACTGGTGAGCCTGGTGCTTTATCGCTACGCGTTCGATCTGCCTTGGCACCCGCATCCGTGGCTGTTGGTGTTACCGCTGATCGGCGCCGTGCTGATCGGTGGTGCCGGCGTGTTCGGTACGCGCCGCGCCTTGAACGCCAGCCCCCTGACAGTCTTGCGCGAGGGTTGATAGACTCAGGTTCTCTCTACCACAAGAAGTTGCCATGAGCCGTTATCGCCCTCCCCGCACCGCTGGCACCGCGCTGATCACCCCCGAAGGTGAAGCGCGGATGCGGACCGAGGTTCATGGACTCTGGCATGTTCGGCGGCCGCAAGTGACGCAGTCGGTCAGCGAGGCCGCAGCCCAGGGCGATCGCTCGGAAAACGCCGAATAACGTCCATACTATTTTCTGTAAAAAATTTCGTTAATCCACCACAACATTTCTCCACCCGGAGTCTGCACTACTGCTTCGTCGCCTACCTCTTTCTTCAAAAGCGCGCGCGCCATGGGCGAATCGATCGAGATGTAATCGTTACGACCGTAGATTTCGTCATAGCCCACGACCCTGAATTTTTTGATTTCACCCGTTTCGTTTTCGATCTCGACCCAAGCCCCGAAGAAAACCTTCCCTTCCTGCTCAGGCGAGTATTCAACAACCCGCACATCGTCGAGCCGCTTGCGAAGATATCGCACGCGTCGATCAATTTCTCGAAGCAGCTTCTTGTTGTACTGATAGTCAGCGTTTTCACTACGATCGCCTAGTGATGCTGCCCAGGTAACCTTGCGCGTCGTGTCCGGGCGCTTTTCTCGCCAAAGGAAATCAAGCTCCTGCTTCAAGGCCTCGTGACCTTCCTTCGTGATGATGTTGGTGCTCAAGACAAGCCTCTCACTAACGATTGGGACACGAATGGTTAGTGCCCTACTTACATGCTCACAACGATTGCGCCAGCATTTTAGCGCGCTCTTATCATAGCTTCAGCGAGATGCGATAGATAAACGGCTATAAAGGAAGGTTCACACGATCAAGGAACTCACCATTTGCTTGAGCATCCGGTAAATTTCGCACTGTGTGAAGTGGACTTCTCGGCGAGGGGCGCTGGTTGTGCCCCTATCTCCCTTGCAAAGCCATTGTCTCCTCAAGACCTGGGCGCACTTGGTTTTGAGGGCGTCGATCCTGCCGCAACTGGGCGTCCGGCACCCTGCTAGGGCAAAGTGTCGCGCTTGGCGAAGATGCTTGCCATCTCCGCCGCGTGCTCGGTTCCCCAGGCGCACAGCGGGACGATCGCTTCAGCCAGGCTGCGGCCGAGCGGGGTCAGCGTATAGTCCACGCGCGGGGGCACTTCTTTGTAGTCGGTCCGCGCCAGCACTTGATCGCCTTCCAGATCCTTCAATTGCTGGATCAGCACCTTGTCACTGACGCCCGGAATCAAACGCTTGAGCTCGCCGTAGCGCTTCGGGCCGTCGCGCAAGAAAAACAAGACCAGCGGTTTCCACTTGCCTGAGATGATGCGCAGCGTGGCGTTGAGCCCGCATCCCGTACCGCAGATTTCAGAGATAGTCGTCATTTTTTGATACTTACCAAAAGGTGCATACTTGTCCTTAGGTTATCAGAGCTGCATCCTCGTCCTCAAGCGAGCAATTTCCTTGCTTGGGTACAACTCCAACAAAGGATGCACGACATGACCAGACTGAATGGAAAGACCGCCGTGATCACCGGCGGCGCTACCGGCATTGGCCGCGCCGCGGCAAAGCGTTTCATCGAGGAGGGCGCGTTCGTCTTCATCTTCGGCCGCCGGCAGGAAGCGCTCGACGGCGCTGTGGCTGAGCTCGGGCCCAATGCCCGCGCGGTGAAGGGCTCGGTCTCCGACCAGGCCGACCTCGACCGACTCTACGCGGCGGTGAAGGCCGAGCGCGGAACCCTCGACATCGTCTTCGCCAATGCCGGGGCTGGAAGCCCGCTTGCCCTCGGCGAGATCACCGCTAAGCACATTGACGAAATCTTCGAGACCAACGTGAAGGGCTTGATCTTCACGGTGCAGAAGGCGCTGCCGCTGATGAGCGAGGGTGGTTCTATCATCCTGACCGGGTCGAGCGCCGGCACCACGGGCGCCCCGGCATTCAGCGTCTACAGCGCGAGCAAGGCGGCAGTGCGCAATCTCGCGCGGACCTGGGCAGAGGACCTGAAGGGCAGCGGTATCCGGGTAAACGTGCTGTCGCCCGGGCCGACGGCGACCGAACTCGCAATGGCAGCGCTGGGCGAGGAAGGCATGAAGGTCTTCGCCTCGATGAATCCGCTCCAGCGAATGGCCGATCCAGCGGAAATCGGTGCGGTGGCGGCCTTTCTCGCGTCGCAGGACAGCAGCTTCATGACCGCCAGCGAGGTCGCCGTCGACGGTGGCCTGGCGCAAATCTGACTCGCTACGCCCGGCCGGTCACTCCATTCGATAGGCGTAGTAAACCTGAGGAGAACATATGAGCTATGCAATAATCGGCTTCGGCAAGCTCGGCCAGGCGCTTGCCAAGGCGTTTGCCCGAAGCGGCATCGAAGTCTCCGTTGCAACCACCCGCGACCCGGAAAGCTTTGCAGCTGCTGCGGCCACCATTGGGCCCGAGATCATTCCAAAAACACTGGCGCAGGCCATCAAGGCGGACATCGTCTTTTTGGCGGTCCGTTACGAGACGCACCGGGATGTCGCTAAGGTGCTGCCCACTTGGGAGGGCAAGACCATCATCGATGTGACCAATGCCTACGGCGTATCCCCTGAGGAACTGGGAGAACAACCTTCTTCCAAGGTCGTCGCACAGGCCTTCACCGGTGCAAGATTGGTCAAGGGCTTCAACCACTTGGCCGCTGCCGTCCTTGACCAGGATCCGGCCGTACAGGGTGGCAGGAGAGTCGTGTTCCTGGCGAGCGACGATGAAGGCGCCGCAGCGGAGATTGGTGCGCTTGCGGAAAATCTCGGTTTCTCACCGATCAAACTTGGCGGGCTTTCGGAAGGTGGACTGCTTGTGCAGGCGCGCGGAAATAGCTGGGGGCAACTGATCTTTAAGGATTTGGTCAAGTTCGACAGATGAATCGTGATCGCGAATTTTTATGCGATCCTGCCTCGTGGACAAACGACAGCCACAACCTGATTGAAGCGAGGGCGACGCCGGCAGCAAGCCGTGCCGTACCCCATCGCATCGCATCGAGAATAGCCATGTCTATACGCCCTTTCACGCTTGCCATCACCACTGAGCAGCTAGACGACCTTGATCGACGCCTGCGCTCTTCACGTTTGCCAGACACCTTGGCAGCGAATAGCTGGGATGACGGTACTGATGTAAATTTTCTTGCGCGCCTCCTGAATTATTGGAGCAACCAATTTGATTGGCGCATTCATGAGCAGCGAATAAATCAGTTACCACAGTTCCTGGCGGAAATTGACGGCGAGGAAATTCATTTTCTGCACCAGCGGGGGATTGGGCCAAAGGCTATGCCGCTGATAATTACCCACGGCTGGCCGGGCTCTTTCTTAGAGATGGAACGATTGCTTCCGCTGCTAACTGATCCTGCGAAATATGGGGGGCATGCCTCTGATGCATTTGATGTAGTCGTGCCATCTCTACCAGGCTACGGTTGCTCTCCTGCTCCGACCAAGGCGGGTATCAGTTCCAAGCAAATCGCTGGACTATGGGCATCGTTGATGGGAGAACTGGGCTACGATCGATTTGGTGCTCAGGGAGGAGATATCGGTGCTGGTGTATCAATGTGGCTCGCTCGTCACTACGGCCCCAACTTGATAGGTGCCCATCTCAATTATATCCCCGGTAGTTTCAGGCCATCTCTAGGGGGAGGACGAGACGCCTTGAGCGAAGAAGAACAGGCCTTTCTGAATCGAAGCAGCCAATTCGCGTCGACCGAAGGTGCTTACGCGGCTTTACACGGTACGAAACCTCAAACCCTGGCTTACGCACTTTCGGACTCGCCAGCGGGTCTTGCTGCGTGGATTATCGAAAAATTCCACTCATGGGTAGATCATCCCAACGATCTTGAACAAGTAGTGTCGTTTGACTCTCTCCTCTGCGACATAGCGCTTTATTGGTTCAGCGGGAGCATCCAAGCAACCTTGAGGCTATACAAGGAAAATCGACTTAATCCGCTCGTTTTCGAAACCAATGAACGAGTGGAGACTCCGTTGGGTGTGGCGTTATTTCCGAAAGAGCTGCCCATGCCACCACGCAGTTGGGTCGAGCGCGTATTTCATGTCCACCGTTGGGAGCATATGGAGCGTGGCGGTCATTTCGCAGCGCTAGAGCAGCCCGAAATCCTTGCCGAAGAGATCAGGGCATTCTTTAGACCTTTGAGGAGCTAGATCCATCGCAATTCCTATGATGTGCAACGTGCGCAACTAGCGAGCCCCGTTCGACTTCAAGCAAACAGGATCACCAATGCAGCTTGACTGTCCGCCGAGGTCACCTTGGGTAGTGTAGGCAGGCATCCACTGATGCGGCAGCAACTGATCGATTTCACTCACTCGCCCGCTACGTCGGCGGACGTATAAGAACATCCTTCAGATACGCCTATGGGGTATGGCCGTTATCAAACTGGAGCCTTCGCAGAAGGTATGCGCCCCTGAGGTGTGGGACGTCGGACCGGTGATATTTTCTGACCGGGTTGTAGATCCAGGTCTGGCCAATGAGATGTCACAGTCGCGACATACCGACAGAAATGATGCCAACGCAAAGATCACTCTTTGTGCATCTCTGGGAATGACCGTAGCTGCCTGGAAGGAGGACGCAAAGGCGGTCTACCTGCCTGACCGGAACCGATTGCTGGAAGCGATCATCGTCTTGGTACTCTCGACCTCGGCCGTGCGATGAGCCGGTGTGGGTTCCACATCCATGATCACGCCGTGCTCGGTATCGAGCAGATAATTCGTGGAGTAAGCGCAGAACGCTGGGCCGCCTGGAGCCGCTGTCCAGCGGGCCTGAGGATCAGTCAGCGACCGCGCTGCCGACTCGCATCCGCCATTGAACAACCAGCGAAACAGATCACTGTCCCGAGAACGGCCGTGTCGATTTTTGGAAAGCGTCGAGTGGTTGGGGACTTCATCTTCAAGGTTGAACGAGTAAAACAGTCGCTCCTGCCCACTCGATAACTGTCCCATCATGCTGCGTGCTTCCCTGCTGGCCAATGCAGAGATTTTGCCGCAGGCCAGACAGGGGACTACTTTTTCAACAGAGTCGGCCGAAACCAACCCAATCAACCAATTGCACCCGGCACCACTATCTCGCGCCCTGCTGGTATTCACGGGGCGTACAACCAAACTCGCGACGGAACACAGTGTGCAAATATTGTGCGGATTTGAAACCGCAAGTGCGGGCAACGTCCGCAATTGCTGTTTCGGTATTTTCCAACCCGCTCGTAGCCGCCGCCAATTTGAAACGCAGAATCTCGTCGTGCACGCTGCAGCCTCGCACAGTGCGAAAGTGCGACTCCAGCGATGAGCGCGACACGCCGACATAAGCCGCCACTTGCGCCGTCTTGATGCCCTGGCAGGCATACTGGCGGATAAACAGCAGCGCCTGCATGACGTAGGGGTTGCCCAACGGTTGGTGCAAACTCGACACCTGCACGTTGATCGCATCCGGCGGGATCAGGATGTGCGTGCCTGTGGACGGCATGCCGTGCAGCATCTGGTGGAGCAGTTGCGCGGCGGTGCGGCCCATGGTTTCGGTGCCTTGGATGACCGAGCTCAGGGGGACCCGGGTCAGGCTGCGTGTCAGGGGGTCGTTGTCGATACCGATCAACGCCACCTGCTCCGGCACGGCGATTCCGGCGGTCAGGCAGGCTTGCAGCAATTGTCGGGCGCGGGCGTCACTGACGGCGATGATGCCGATGGGCTTGGGCAGACTTTGGAGCCAAACAATCAGTTGTTCGACGGCGCTGTCCCACAGCGGTGCACTGGTGCCCATGCCGCGATAGACCTCGGCATGCAAGCCGTCACGTTGCATCAGTCGTCGAAAGGATTTTTCCCGCTCCTGGGCCCAACGATTGGCCTGCGCTTCAGGCAGGCTGAAGCAGGCAAAACGCTGCAACCCGGCCTCGATCAAGTGCGCGTAAGCCAGGGTGATCAGCGCGTTATTGTCGGTGGCGACGTACGGAATCCCTTTCGGATAAGCGCGCTCATCCTGATAGGAACCACCCACCGCCACCACCGGCAATTTGATGTCGGCCAGCGCCTCGCCAATCAGCGGATCGTCGAAGTCGGCAATGATCCCGTCACCTTGCCAGCGTTCGATCCCTTTCAACCGGCAGAGAAAATCCTCTTCCAGGAACAGGTCCCAAGACGCGCGGGTGCTGCTCAGGTAGTTGCCGATGCCGCTGATGATGCCCCGGTCATAGATCTTGCTCCCGTTGAATAACAGTGCAATGCGGTGAACAGGCGGTACTGTTTTCATTGTTTTCAGGCTTGTTCCGGGGCCCCTTGTCACCGGGGCGGTTTGCACAGACTAGGCGCGCAGACGACGAATCTCAATACGCAAAATCGCACCCTGCGTTGGTGATTTTCATAATCAGCAGGCATGGGGCCGTTGCTAGTATCGAGACACCGCCAAGAACAACAAGGACATTACCAATGCCGTACTTCCCTGATGTCGACCGGATTCGCTACGAAGGCCCTGCCAGCGATTCTCCCCTCGCCTTCCGTCACTACGACGCCGACAAAATTGTCCTCGGCAAACCCATGCGCGAACACTTGCGCATGGCTGCCTGTTATTGGCACACCTTCGTCTGGCCGGGTTCCGATGTGTTCGGTGCAGGTACTTTCAAGCGCCCTTGGCAACACGCCGGCGACCCGATGGAGATGGCGATTGGCAAGGCCGACGCCGCGTTCGAGTTCTTCTCCAAACTGGGTATCGACTATTACTGCTTCCACGACACGGATGTCGCCCCGGAAGGCAATTCGTTGAAGGAGTACCGCAACCACTTCGCGCAGATGATTGATCACCTTGAGCGACACCAGGAAGAAAGCGGGATCAAGCTGCTGTGGGGAACCGCCAACTGCTTCAGCAATCCGCGCTTTGCCGCCGGCGCCGCCAGCAACCCGGACCCCGAAGTGTTTGCCTTCGCCGCCGCCCAGGTGTTCAGCGCCATGAACGCGACCCAACGCCTGAAAGGGTCCAACTACGTGTTGTGGGGCGGTCGCGAAGGCTACGAAACCCTGCTCAATACCGACTTGAAACGTGAACGCGAACAATTGGGCCGCTTCATGCGCATGGTGGTCGAGCACAAGCACAAGATCGGTTTCAAAGGCGACCTGCTGATCGAACCCAAGCCGCAGGAGCCGACCAAGCATCAATACGATTACGACAGCGCCACCGTGTTTGGTTTTCTCCAGCAGTTCGGCCTGGAAAAGGAAATCAAGGTCAACATCGAGGCCAACCACGCAACCCTGGCCGGTCATAGCTTTCATCACGAGATAGCGACGGCCGTCTCACTGGGGATTTTCGGCAGCATCGACGCCAACCGCGGTGATCCGCAAAACGGCTGGGACACCGATCAATTTCCCAACAGCGTCGAAGAAATGACCCTGGCCACCTATGAAATCCTCAAGGCCGGCGGGTTCAAGAATGGCGGTTACAACTTCGACTCCAAGGTTCGCCGCCAGAGCCTCGATGAGATCGATCTGTTCCATGGTCACGTCGGCGCAATGGACGTCCTCGCCCTGTCCCTGGAGCGGGCAGCCGCCATGGTGCAGAACGACCAGCTTCAGTTGCTCAAGGATCAACGCTACGCCGGCTGGCAGCAGCCATTCGGGCAGGCGGTGCTGACAGGTGAGTTCAACCTCCAGTCATTGGCCGAACATGCCTTCGCCAACGAACTGAATCCGCAGGCCGTCAGTGGCAGGCAGGAAATGCTCGAAAACGTCGTCAACCGGTTTATCTATCGCTGATCGCCAACGGCGTCTGCGGGCGCAACAACGCTGTGACATTCGCACGACAAATCTGTGTCCGCTGCGTCTGCCGATTCTCTACAGTTCTACCAGCCCGAGACTCATCGTCAGGCAGTGTCTTTCAAACAAAAATAAAAGGACGCACCACCATGAAGAATGTAAAACGCGTGCTATTGGCCAGCGCCCTGGCGCTGCTGTCGCTACCGGTAATGGCCGATGCTGCCCATCCGAAAATCGGTTTCTCCATTGATGATCTGCGGCTGGAACGCTGGTCGCGTGACCGCGATTACTTCGTCGCGGCAGCGGAGAAAATGGACGCCAAGGTCTTCGTACAGTCGGCCGATGCCAACGAGCAAAAGCAGATTTCGCAAATCGAAAACCTCATTTCCCGTGGCGTCGATGTCATCGTCATCGTGCCGTTCAACGCCACGGTGCTGACCAACGCAGTGGCCGAAGCGAAGAAAGCCGGGATCAAGGTCGTGTCCTATGACCGCCTGATACTCAACGCGGATATCGACGCCTACATTTCCTTCGATAACGAAAAGGTCGGCGAAATGCAGGCCAGCGGTGTGCTGCATGCGGCGCCCAAGGGCAATTACTTCCTGCTCGGTGGTGCGCCTACCGACAACAACGCAAAAGTCCTGCGCGAAGGTCAGATGAAAGTGCTGCAACCGGCCATCGACAAGGGGGATATCAAGATCGTCGGTCAACAATGGGTGAAAGAATGGAACCCTACCGAAGCGCTGAGCATTGTTGAAAACGCCTTGACCCGCAATGACAACAAAATCGACGGCATCGTCGCCTCCAACGACGCCACGGCAGGCGGCGCCATCCAGGCACTGGCCTCTCAGCAACTGGCCGGCAAGGTGCCGATTTCGGGGCAGGACGCAGACCTCGCAGCGGTCAAGCGAGTGATCGCCGGCACGCAAACCATGACCGTGTACAAACCGCTGAAACTCATCGCCACCGAAGCCGCCAAGCTCTCGGTGCAACTGGCGCGTAACGAGAAACCCGCCTACAGCTCGCAGTACGACAACGGCAGCAAAAAAGTCGACACCATCCTGCTCACTCCGACTCCGTTGACCAAGGACAACATCGACCTGCTGGAACAGGACGGGTTTTACACCAAGGCGCAGATTGCCGGGCAGTAATCATCACCTCGTGATGCACCCTGCAGGAGCCAGCTCGCTCCTGCGGGACCCGCCTCGTACCTGCCGCTTATGAGTCTCTGCCATGTTCGACTATCTGCTGCAAATGAACGGTATCGTCAAAACCTTCGGCGGTGTCAAAGCGCTCAATGGCATCGACATCAAGGTCAAGCCCGGTGAGTGCGTCGGGCTGTGCGGCGAGAATGGCGCCGGCAAGTCCACGCTGATGAAAATCCTTTCCGCGGTCTACCCCCATGGCACCTGGGACGGTGAAATCCTCTGGGACGGTCAACCGCTCGAGGCGCAATCGATCAGCGAAACGGAAGCCGCCGGCATCGTCATCATTCACCAGGAACTGACGCTGGTTCCCGACCTGTCGGTGGCCGAGAACATTTTCATGGGCCATGAACTGACGCTGCCCGGTGGGCGGATGAATTACCCGGCGATGATCCACCGCGCCGAAGCCCTGATGCGTGAATTGAAAGTGCCGGACATGAACGTATCGCTGCCGGTTTCTCAGTACGGCGGCGGCTATCAGCAACTGGTGGAAATCGCCAAGGCTCTGAACAAGCACGCGCGCCTGCTGATCCTCGACGAGCCTTCATCGGCCCTGACCCGTTCGGAAATCGAGGTGCTGCTGGACATCATCCGCGACCTCAAGGCCAAGGGTGTCGCCTGTGTCTACATCTCCCACAAGCTTGATGAAGTGGCTGCCGTGTGCGACACCATTTCGGTGATCCGTGACGGCAAACACATCGCGACGACTGCCATGGCGGACATGGATATTCCACAGATCATCACCCAGATGGTCGGACGGGAAATGAGCAACCTCTACCCCACCGAGCCACACGACATTGGCGAGGTGATTTTCGAGGCCCGTCACATCACCTGCTACGACGTCGACAACCCCAGGCGCAAACGGGTCGACGATATTTCCTTCGGCCTCAAACGCGGGGAAATCCTCGGCATCGCCGGACTGGTCGGTGCAGGCCGCACCGAACTGGTGACAGCGCTGTTCGGCGCCTACCCCGGTCGCCATGAAGGCGAAGTCTGGCTGGACGGCCAACTCATCGACACCCGCACGCCGCTCAAGTCAATCCGTGCCGGCCTGTGCCTGGTGCCCGAGGACCGCAAGCGCCAGGGCATCATTCCAGACCTGGGCGTCGGCCAGAACATCACCCTGGCCGTGCTCGACAGTTACTCGAAACTGACCCGCATCGATGCCGAAGCCGAACTGGGCAGCATCGATCGGGAAATTTCGCGCCTGCACCTCAAGACCGCGAGCCCGTTCCTGCCGATCACCAGCCTGTCCGGCGGCAATCAACAAAAAGCCGTCTTGGCGAAGATGCTGCTGACCAAACCCCGAGTCCTGATTCTCGATGAGCCCACCCGCGGTGTGGATGTCGGTGCCAAGTACGAGATCTACAAGCTGATGGGGGCGCTGGCGGCCGAAGGCGTGTCGATCATCATGGTGTCTTCGGAGCTGGCCGAAGTGCTCGGCGTTTCCGACCGCGTACTGGTGATCGGCGAAGGCCAGTTGCGGGGTGACTTCATCAACCACGGACTCACCCAGGAACAGCTGCTCGCCGCCGCACTCAGCCAGCCTGATGGCCATAACAATAATGATCGGAAATCCGCGTAAATGAATCAGGTCAAACAACTCTTCACCCGCTACAAGATGCTCGCGCTGGTGTTTGCCGTGGCGTTTATCTGGCTGTTCTTCAGCTGGCAGACCGAGGGCGGATTCCTGACGCCGCGCAACCTCTCCAACCTGCTGCGCCAGATGTCCATCACCGGGATTCTCGCCTGCGGCATGGTGCTGGTCATCATCAGCGGCGAGATCGATTTGTCGGTCGGCTCATTGCTGGGCCTGCTGGGTGGACTGGCAGCGATTCTGGACGTGATCTACCACATACCGCTGTTGGCGAACCTGAGCCTTGTCGCCCTGTGCGGACTGATGATCGGCCTCGGCAACGGCTACATGGCCGCCTACCTGCGCATCCCGTCGTTCATCGTCGGGCTGGGGGGCATGCTGGCATTTCGAGGTATTTTGCTGGGCATTACCGGCGGCACGACGATCGCCCCGGTATCGCCGGAACTCGTCTACATCGGCCAGGGGTATTTGCCGCACGCGGTCGGCACGGGCCTGGGCGTTCTGCTGTTCGCACTGACGTTGTTCCTGACCTGGAAACAACGGCGCAATCGCGCCCTTCACGGCCTGGCGGCACATTCACTGGTACGTGACGTCGTGCGCGTGCTGTTGATCGGCGCAGTGCTGGCCGGCTTCGTCCAGATCCTCAACAGCTATGACGGCATTCCCGTGCCGGTCCTGCTTCTGCTGGTTCTGCTGGGCGGGTTCAGCTACGTGACCAGCCAGACCGTCTTCGGCCGACGCGTCTATTCCGTGGGCAGCAACATGGAAGCGACACGCCTGTCCGGTATCAATGTGCAGGCCGTGAAGCTGTGGATTTTCGGGATCATGGGCGTGATGTGCGCCCTCGCCGGTGTGGTCAACACCGCACGACTGGCCGCCGGTTCGCCCTCGGCCGGCAGCATGGGCGAACTCGACGCCATCGCCGCGTGCTTCATCGGCGGCACCTCCATGCGCGGCGGCTCCGGCACCGTCTACGGCGCCCTCCTCGGCGCGCTGGTCATCACCAGCCTGGACAACGGCATGTCCATGCTCGACGTCGACAGTTACTGGCAGATGATCGTCAAGGGCAGCATTCTGGTGTTGGCCGTGTGGGTAGATGTGAGCACGCGGACTGGGCGACGTTGATCTGCTCTGTATGAAGTGATCCGCGGCAGTCTGCTTCTGGAGAGATGCGATTTTTCGTGACGGTTGTCATGCAGCCACCGATGGTCAGCCGTCCGTGGATTTGGGTAGAAAGTTGCCTCTTCCGACAGGCAGCTATCGGCCCAGAGTGTGTAAAAACGCGCTGACGGTTGTTAGCTGAGTAATTGCTCGCAACAAGTCCTGCGGATCATCACTAGGGCCCGGGAGCCCCCAGCGCCGCTTCTACCTTGCTGGGGGGCCAAAATACAGACCTCTTCAGGCCGACAGCGCCTTCATTAAACCGCTGGTACCGAGAATTTTCATGACCCGCTTCAAGTTGTAGGCGAGGACGTTCAAGCTCATCTGCGCGCTTACTCCGCTCAGCTTTCGTGTCAGGAAATGCGTGGCGCCCCTCCATTGTTTGAGTGTCCCGAAGGGAGGCTCAACCGTTCATTTTCGGATCCGCATCATTTCCGGCAGCCACCACCGACAGCATTTTTGACGCCACCGCTTCGCGGGCCTGCTTGGCCATCGAGCTGAGTTTCAATGACCTGTAACTCTTTCATCGGAGCTTTGAGCTTGTCGATTTTCTCTTGCAGACGGGCAGCCTTGGGCTGAGCAATCGAGGGTTCTTGCCGATCGGCGTCGTCGAGCGCGGTCAGGTACCGATTGATACTCGATTCAATTTCTTCCATACGCCGCTTCAGCTTGACGCTGGTGAAATTGCGGTCGCGGTTGTTGACGGCTTTGAATTTGCTGCCATCGATCGCGACCAGATGTTCTCCGAACAGTCCCAGCTGCTGACACTGCACCAAGATTGACCAGATCGAGTTCGTCGACGAAGACGTCGACTACACGCACCGGATTGAAATTCCCCTCACTGAACTCCGCCGCCGTCGACCCTGGTCTTGGCTACCAGGATCGAGCGATCGACAGTCAGTCAGGCTCTGATGTCTTTGGAGAGCATCGATTTTGGAATTAGCAGGATCAGCACACAGCTAACGAGCAGGCAACCACCCAGCACATACGTGCCGTTGTTTATGTCGCCCGTCAGTGTCTCGGCAGTGGCCGTAATCATGGAACCGGTAAACCCCGAAAGGTTGCCGATTGCGTTGATCATGCCAATGCCCGCCGCTGCTGCCACACCGGACAACACCGTGCCTGGCAATGTCCAGAAAATCGGCATCAGGCTCAGCAAGCCTGAGGCGGATATGCTGAGGAAGAAAATAGACACCGGCAGGTTATGGGCAAAGATGGCGCTGCAAATCAGCCCGACCCCGCCGATGAACGCTGGAATAGCGGCATGCAGTCGGCGCTCGCCGGTTTTGTTAGAGTGCCAGGCATTGAGGGTCATAGCGACGATGGCGGTGGTGTACGGGATTGCCGTCAGCAAACCGATGTGCAGAGTATTGGAAACACCTGTGGCCTTGATGATCGTCGGCATCCAGAACGCCAGGCCGTAAAAACCCGTGTTGAATGTCAGTAGGATCAGCACCAGCAACCACACGCGACCGTTGAAAATCACATCCCGCAGGCTTGAGGCCTTGGCCGTGTTATCCCGGTCCAGGTTGTTTTTCAGCATGTTTTTTTCTGCCGCGGTCAGCCACTTGGCGTTGTCGATTTTATCGACCAGCAACGTCACCACGACAACGGCCATGATCAACGACGGGATGCCTTCGATGATCAGCATCCACTGCCAACCGGCCATACCGTGAACACCCTGCATCGCGCTCATCAACCACCCGGAAAGAATCCCGCCCAAGGTCAGGCTGATCGGCATGGCCATCAGGAAGCCCGCCATGACGCGGCTTTGCCGGTGCGTAGGAAACCAGTAGTTAAGGTAGAGAATCACGCCTGGGAAGAAACCGGCTTCGCATACCCCTAGCAGGAAGCGCAGAATGTAAAACATGGTTTCCGATTCAATGTGAAAGAACTTGGCCAGCGGTACGGTAAACGCTACAGCCATGGAGACAATGCTCCAGCTGATCATGATGCGAGCGATCCAGAGGCGCGCGCCAAAGCGATGGAGGAACAGGTTGCTGGGCACTTCGAAAAGGAAATAGCCCCAGAAGAAAATGCTCGCACCGAGGGCGTAGACGGTATTACTGAATTGCAGGTCGCTGAGCATGTCCAGCTTGGCAAAGCCGATGTTGACCCGATCCAGGTACGCCGCCATGTAGCAAAACAGCAGGATCGGCAGGATACGCAGGATGACCTTGCGGTAGGTACGATCCTCGGAGGTAAGCTCCGCCGCGCCCTCTCCGTCGAGGGGACGCTGAGATACTGATTCCATGTGTTGACCTCAAGGCATGTTGTCATGCCGATTGTTTTTGTTTTGTCTTGCGACCTTGAGTTCCTTGGACTGACCAGAGCAATCCATACGGATAAAAGGATTCTGCAAGTTGCTTGTTACCGGTAACATTTTTAATTTAGCAATTAGTTTCGGGGCAAAGCAAGCGGCCCCGGTTAAATAGTTTCAGGTGCTTTCGCGCGCCAGGATTTTGAATTCCACGACATCGGACTCCCGCGGACGCGGCAGCCCAAGGCGCTGTGCCGCAGCACTCGCCACCAGCAATTCACCGGCGCGCCGGCCAATTCGATAGGGATCAACCGATACGGTGGTGATGGTCGGGGTGCAATACCGTGAGACTTCGAAATCACCGAACCCGGCGATTGCCATGTCCTCGGGCACTCGTCGCCCTTGTCGATGGCACTCCATGATGGCGCCGAACGCCGACAGATCACTGACGCACATCACCGCTTCTGTGTCCGGCCACTTTTCCAGCAGCCGCTTCACGGATTCTCCGCCGTGACTCATGGTGATAGGCGACTCGCCATACTCCATCACCCTGGGCTCCCCTGCCCCCAACGCCTCGACAGCCTGAAGGTAGCCTTGCTGACGTTGCTGCCCACGGTGGTCGAGCACCGACGCGCCGCCGATGTAGCCAATCCGTCGATAGCCTTGCTGATACAGGTGTTCGTACAGTGCCGCTGCAGCGGCCACGTTGCTGAATCCAACCGATTGCTCAATAGGATCGGAGGGAATGTCCCAGGTTTCGACAACGGGCACTTGCGCCTGGCGTAGCAGCTTACGGGTTTCGTCCAGATGCGCGCTGCCCGTCAACATCACCCCCACCGGCCGATGGCGCAGCAACGTGCGCACCAGCAAGGCCTCTTGCTCCAAGTGGTAATCCGTGTCCCCCAACAGCAGGCACAGGCCATGTTCACTGACGGCATCATTCAGGCCGCGCACGGTGTCGGCAAAGTTCGAGCTGGCTAATGACGGCACCAGCGCCACGATAAATTCCGAACGTCCGGTGGCCAGGGTTCCTGCAGAGGCATCAGGCAGATAACCGAGCGTTTCAATCGCCTCGTGGACCAGCTTTTGCGTGCGCTCTGACACGTCGCGACCGGCCAGGACCCGGGAAACCGTCATCTTCGAAACACCGGCCAGTTTAGCGACATCGGCCATTCGCGGCGGCGTGGTGATCTTGCCTGAATCCTCGTAACTCATGAACGTCCTGTTTTTCCTGAAAATGACCGGCGGACCCTGAAAATCAACGCCGCTAACACCGATGGTCGCTGATTATACATGGGCGCCGAAACGCCTACCTCTACTCCTTGCAAGCGTGCCCCGCGCCGGTTCGAACATCGATATTGGGTCTTTACAAAAATAATGTTACCGGTAACATCGAATCATTCGAACACTGCTGAGGCTTTTTCAATCCCTGTTTCGTCGCCTTCCGCAGCGGTCACTTTCCGTCGATATACCCCTAAGAAGAGATAAACCCATGCCTGAAAAAACTCCTCCGCCCCTGCGAAGTCAACAATGGTTTGACGATCCAAGTCATGCGGACATGACTGCGCTCTACGTCGAACGTTTCATGAACTACGGTATGACGCGCGAGGAGTTGCAATCGGGCCGCCCCATCATCGGTATCGCCCAAACCGGTAGCGATCTCGCGCCGTGCAATCGTCATCACCTCGAACTCTCGCAACGCACCAAAGCGGGCATTCGTGATGCCGGGGGTATTCCGATGGAGTTCCCCGTGCACCCGATGGCCGAACAAACCCGGCGCCCTACTGCCGCACTGGATCGCAACCTGGCTTACCTGGGCCTGGTTGAGATTCTTCATGGGTATCCGCTGGACGGTGTGGTGCTGACGACTGGCTGCGACAAGACCACCCCCGCCTGCCTCATGGCGGCGGCGACGGTTGATATGCCGGCGATCGTCCTTTCGGGCGGCCCGATGCTTGATGGACACCACAAGGGCCAATTGATTGGCTCCGGCACGGTGCTGTGGCATGCGCGCAACCTGCTGGCCAGCGGTGAGATCGATTACGAAGGGTTCATGGAGATGACCACGGCGGCCTCTCCTTCGATTGGTCACTGCAATACCATGGGCACCGCGCTGTCGATGAATGCTCTTGCCGAAGCGCTGGGCATGTCCCTGCCCGGCTGCGCGAGCATTCCGGCAGCCTATCGTGAACGCGGTCAGATGGCCTATGCCACTGGCAAGCGCATCGTCGACATGGTTCGCCAGGATATTCGTCCATCCCAAATCATGACCCGCGAAGCCTTTGAGAATGCCATCGCCGTGGCGTCGGCACTGGGTGCTTCGACCAATTGCCCACCGCACCTCATCGCTATCGCGCGGCACACCGGTATCGATCTCAGCCTGGAAGACTGGCAACGCATCGGCGAAGACGTGCCCCTGCTGGTCAACTGCATGCCCGCCGGTAAATACCTCGGTGAAGGTTTCCATCGCGCCGGCGGTGTGCCTGCCGTCATGCACGAACTGAAAAACGCCGGGCGGCTGCATGAAGATTGCGCCACGGTTTCCGGCAAGACCATTGGCGAGATCGTCAGCAATGCCGCCGCCAGCGATACGGATGTCATCCATGCGTATGAAGACCCCTTGATTCAACGAGCCGGTTTCATTGTGTTGAGCGGCAATTTCTTCGATAGCGCCATCATGAAGATGTCGGTGGTCGGCGAAGCCTTCCGTAAAACCTACCTGTCCGAACCGGGCGCAGAAAACAGTTTCGAAGCCAGAGCCATCGTTTTCGAGGGCCCTGAGGACTACCAGGCTCGAATCAACGATCCGGCGCTGGACATCGACGAGCGCTGCATATTGGTCATTCGAGGCTGCGGTACCGTGGGTTATCCAGGCAGCGCTGAAGTGGTCAACATGGCCCCACCCGCAGCACTGATCAAACGAGGCATTGACTCCCTGCCCTGCTTGGGTGATGGGCGCCAAAGCGGTACCTCGGCAAGCCCGTCGATTCTCAACATGTCCCCGGAAGCCGCTGTGGGCGGCGGAATAGGTTTGCTGAAAACCAATGATCGCCTTCGTGTCGACCTCAATGCTCGCCGAGTCGATCTCCTGGTGGATGAAAACGAAATGGCACGCCGCCAGGCGGCGTTCAAACCCTCCATTCCAGCCTCGCAAACGCCGTGGCAAGAACTCTACCGACAGCAGGTTGGCCAACTCTCGACCGGTGGTTGTCTGGAGCCCGCGACCTTGCACCTGCGGGTCATCGCGCGCAGCGGCGATCCACGTCACTCCCACTGATTCGCTATTTTCGTAAAGGGTTTCGTCCATGTCCCAAACATCCGCTGTAACGACATTGTCGGCTTTGAACGTTCCGGCTCAAGACCTCGCGCAAGGCACCTGGGTCAGTCGCGTCTGGATTCCTGGCGCCAGTGCAGGGCCCGCCGTCGTCCTGCTCAAAGACGGGCAGGTCTATGACATCAGTGCCCGAGTGGCGACCGTTTCAGCGCTGCTTGAGCTCGATGATCCCGTTGCTTACCTGCGCAGCTTGGCGTTAAACGCGCCGTTGATCAGTTTTGACAATCTGCTGATCAACAGCGATGTATCCGTTCGCGACGAAACACAGCCGTGGCTGTTGGCTCCGATCGACCTGCAAGCGGTGAAAGCGGCCGGGGTTACCTTCGCCACCAGCATGCTTGAGCGAGTAGTCGAAGAGCAGGCCAAGGGCGACCCGGCCAAGGCCGATAGCATTCGCGCGACCCTGGTAGAAAGTATCGGTACCGACCTCGGACACATCGTGCCGGGCTCGTCCCAGGCCGCCGCGCTCAAGGAAGTGCTGATCAGCCAGGGAATGTGGTCGCAGTACCTCGAAGTGGGCATCGGCCCGGACGCCGAGATATTCACCAAAGCTCAGCCGTTGTCAGCGGTGGGTTACGGATCGGACATTGGTATCCATCCGAAGTCCAGCTGGAACAATCCAGAGCCCGAAGTGGTATTGGCCGTTTCCAGTCGTGGCAAGGTACAGGGCGCTACGCTGGGCAATGACGTCAACCTTCGCGATTTCGAAGGGCGCAGTGCGTTGTTGCTTTCAAAAGCCAAAGATAACAATGCGTCGACCGCGCTTGGGCCATTTATCCGGCTGTTCGATGAGACCTTCAGCATCGAGGACGTGCGCTCGGCAGAAGTCGCACTGCGTGTCGTCGGCGAGGATGGTTTCATCATGGATGGCAGCAGCTCCATGAACCAGATCAGCCGCGACCCGCTGGATCTGGTCGCTCAAACACTCAACGAGAACCATCAATACCCGGATGGCTTTGTGCTGTTTCTCGGCACCCTGTTTGCTCCCAAGCAAGACCGCGATCTACCCGGAGGAGGCTTCACCCATAAAGAGGGTGACCTTGTAGCCATCAGCAGCGCCAAGTTCGGCACGCTGGTCAACCGGGTGACAACAAGCGATCGCGCTCCGGCCTGGCAGATGGGTTATCGCGCCCTGCTCGATAACTTGCACGGTCGTGGGTTGGTTTCTGCCGCGATCAAGCCACGCTAGCCAAAACGAGAATGCCTATGAACGCCTGCACTGGACACAACTTTATCAATGGCGCACGAAGCGCCAAAGGTCACTCGCGCCTGCAAAGTTTTGACGCCACCACTGGGCAGGAACTGCCGGGCTTCTTTACTGAAGCCACGCGAGAGGAAGTGGATGCTGCCGCTCATGCGGCGGCAACTGCTTACCAAGCGTACCGCACCATGCCCGCCACTCGACGCGCCGTGTTTCTCGACGCCATCGCCGATGAACTCGACGCCCTGGGTGACGAATTCATTGCGACGGTCTGCCGGGAAACGGCACTGCCGGCCGCACGAATTCAAGGTGAGCGCGCCCGTACCAGTGGTCAACTGAGGCTGTTTGCCAAGGTGCTGCGACGTGGTGATTTCTTCGGTGCACGCATCGATCGTGCCTTGCCCGATCGCCAACCACTGCCCCGTCCCGATTTGCGCCAGTACCACATCGGTATCGGCCCAGTCGCAGTATTCGGCGCCAGCAATTTTCCTCTGGCCTTCTCCACCGCCGGCGGCGATACCGCCGCTGCGCTCGCGGCGGGTTGCCCAGTGGTATTCAAGGCACACCCTGGCCACATGGCCACGGCGCAATGGGTCGCTTTGGCAATCATCCGCGCCGCCGAACAGACGGAAATGCCGACCGGCGTGTTCAACATGATTTACGGCGGGACGGTCGGTGCCTGGCTGGTACAACATCCGGCGATCAGGGCCGTAGGCTTCACCGGATCGCTCAAGGGTGGCCGAGCACTGTGTGACATGGCAGCAGCGAGACCAGAACCTATCCCGGTGTTCGCCGAGATGTCGAGTGTCAATCCGGTACTGGTGCTGCCAGAGGCCCTCAAAACCCGCGGTGCGAAAATTGCGGCCGAGGTCGGCGCCTCTGTGGTTCAAGGGGCAGGACAGTTCTGCACAAAACCTGGAATGGTGATCGGAATACGCTCTCCCGAGTTCGATGCGTTTCTCGATGACCTAGCCCGGCAGATCAACGCTCTGCCTGCACATACCATGCTCAACGCTGGCGGGCTGTGTAATTACTCCGATGGCCTGACCCGCTTGCATGATCATCCGCAGATCCATCATCGAGCGGGGAATCTTCAAGCAGGTGGTCAGGCTCATCCACAGCTGTTCGAAGCGGACGCCGAACTGCTGATCAACCATGACGAACTGCTGCAGCACGAGGTGTTTGGCCCGGTTGTCGTCGTCGTTGCAGTCAATGACCGGCAACAGCTGCAGCACGCGCTGCACGGTTTGCAGGGACAACTTACCGCGACCTTGATTGCCGAAACCGCGGATCTGGACGTGTTTGCCGAGTTGATTCCGTTGTTGGAGCTGAAAGCGGGTCGCCTTTTGCTAAATAACTACCCGACCGGTGTCGAGGTATGCGATGCGATGGTTCATGGCGGCCCCTATCCGGCCACCTCGGATGCCCGAGGCTCGTCCGTGGGAACGCTGTCGATCAACCGTTTCCTGCGGCCGATCTGCTTCCAGAACTACCCTGACCGCTTGCTCCCGGACGCACTAAAAAACGCCAATCCGCTTGGCATTCTGCGCTTGGTAGACGGCGTCAGCACACATGAGCGTTTGCGTGAATGCGCAAGTTAGATCTCGTACGACGGTGATGTTAAATCGACCGTCTCTTGCGCTTGTGGAAAAGCCGCATCCCTGCTTCGGGCCCTTGATTGAGTGGAATCAAGGGCCTGCCCTGGATGACAGGCAGGTCAGTTCGCAGCACGCTGCCATAGCTGGCAAACGCTGCCCCATGACTTTCACGGCATTGGTTGCAATGGCAATGTGAAAGCGCTTTGGGGCGTGATTTGATTTCGTAACTGACGGCGCCGCAGAGACAGCTGCCTTGGAAAGTGCTGGTCATCTTTTGAGGCAGCAAGAACCAAATGGGTCGATTTAAACGATTGGCACGGGGAGTGTCGAATGACTGCTTCTGGCCGATTCTGTTGAAAAAGTAGCTCAGACACCCACCGGTGAGCAATGCGTGAATACCGTGGCGATCGACTATCTATGAGCCTCAACGGCGGGTAATCAACCCTTGTCGGGCAACCCGGGTCAGTTGTTTGATCATTTCGCAGGCATCCTCGACGCCGGGCGATTGAATCACCGCCAGATCGAAACTGTCGCTGGCAAATCGAGCCAGGGATTCACCGTCTTCGACAAACTGGATCAGGAACGCTGCAGGCCCACCGGTGCGACGTGGCCAGCCGTCGAGATAACGCAAGAGCGTAGGCTGATGTTTGCCGCCAAGCAGGATTTTTGGATTGCGCTGGGTGAGATGTGCCGTGATCGGCGCGGGGCGGATTACGGGGCTTAGTGCATTCATCGAGTCGTGTCTCTGCCTCAAAAGTCTGCATGGCAGGTGAGAGGCAACACCGAACCAGCGCTTTAGCGGTATTTCGAAGCCTGTTTCAAGCTTCTATCGGCAACTGAATGAGTCACCTGGCGCCCCGCAAGTAGCTGTTTAAATCGGCGCATGAGCAGCATCCTAGAGAAGCTGACCGATCAGTGTCAAGAATCACGCGCAACAAAAAGGCCCGCGCAATGCGGGCCTATTCATTGAGCCAGAGCTGTCAGCCAGCGATGGCGCGGTCGACCGACAGCTTGCCGGCGCCTTCAATCAGTACCGCAATGCTGCCACCGAGCAGGGCCAGGGCGAATTCATAACCGTTGTTGGCCATGAACAGACCGTTGCTGATGTGCACTGTAAAAATGGCGACCAGCGAGAGGAAAGTCAGACCCAGTGCTGCCGGGCGTGCCAGCAGACCTATGATCAGGGCCAGACCACCGAAGAACTCCGTACCGCCCGCCAGCGTTGCCATCAGGTAGCCCGGCGCCAGGCCGATGCTCTCCATGTACTGCGCAGTGCCCGCCAGACCGTAACCGCCAAACGCTCCGAAGAGTTTTTGCGAGCCGTGGGCAGCGAAGATGATGCCGACGAAGATCCGCAGCACAGTCAGGCCGTAGCCAGCGCGGGTAAACAGTACCTTGTTGATCAGTGAGCTCATGCTGTGTCTTCCATTTTGAGTTGTGTTGGTTGGCCGCTATATTAATCAGCAAATCAAATGTTAAAAGCGCAAAAATTTCGCCACAAACATCAGTTTAGTCGATCATTTACGCGAGGCAATTTTCTGCCCCTGGGGCTCCAACGACTCCCTCTCACGATCGAACGCCAGATAATACTTGTTCACGCTATTAACATAGCTGACAGGGCCCATTCCCACCTGCTCCATGGCGATGCGTTCGACCTGGAAGAACCACTGATTGGGATTCAAGCCGCGCCGACGAGCCTCGGCGCGCATGCCCTGAACCCGCTCCGGGCCCATGTTGTAGGCCGCGAGCACGAATGCCATGCGCTCGCGCTCGTTGAGTTTGGGGCTTGCAAAGAACTTGCGACGGATCATCGCCAGGTACTTGGCCCCGGCCTGCACATTGGCGTCGAGGTTCTGAATATTGTTGACGCCCACCCGCTGGGCCGCGGATGGAGTGATCTGCATCAGGCCTGTAGGGCCGCTGCCGCTACGTGCGTTGGGCTGCAAGGAGGATTCCTTGAACGCCAGTGCCGCGAGGTTCAACCAGTCCATGCCTTGGGCATCTGCGTGTTTCTGCAGCACCGGTCGAAGTTTCTCGAGGCGCTGACGATTGGCCTTGGCCAAGGGATAGTGCACTTGATACAGGCGTCGATAGATCCGCAGGAACGCGGCATCCTGATCCGATGGTTTTTTGTAACCGACCAGGAAGCGGTCGATGCTCGCGCGCAACATCGAGGCATCGCGGCGCACGAACCAGAACTCTTCGCCCGGTTCGCTGATGCGCACCTGCCGATCCAAACGCAATTTGGACAGGATCTTGCCCCAGCGCTCGGCAATCGGTTGCTCGACGATGGTCAGGTGAAAGATCCCACCCTGAACCATTTCCAGCACATCCTCGACCGCCAGACTGGGATCGACCCATTCGATCTTCACCGGCGGCAGTTTGTGCAAAGCGAGCTTTTGGTTGATCTGACTGACCGCGTCCCCGGCCGCACTGCCGGTGGGCAATGCCAGGGTTTTTCCAGCGAGTTGCTCGAGGCGGGTGTAACGTCGCTCACCTTTGATCCCGACCAGAACGAACGGGATGTTGCTGGCGATCGGTTCACTGGTGCTGATCGCGTGGCCCGGTTGCAGATCGAGCAATTCCCCCGGGGCGACCAGGTCCCCTTCCCCGCGCTGTAATGCGCCGATCAGTTGATCCTTGGCTTTGGGAATGATCTTGAGGGTGATTTCCTGACCGTCACGGGCGTGACCGTTGAGGTATTGCTCAAAGGCGCGCAAGCGGTGGTATTCGACACCGATGGCCTGGCCCTGGACTTCGCCGGAGCTGTTACGGCTCTGGTTGACCAGCACCCGCAGCACACGGCTGCTGCGAATTTCCGCCAGGTCACGGACCTTGGCCGCCGGCACGGCTTGCAGCGGGCCGGCCAGACGCGCAACCGCCGGCATCGGCAGCAGCAACGAACAGCACAGCAGTAACAACATCGAGGGACGTATCATCCACTCTCCGGAAAGAATACTGGGGCCGATCTCAGGAATTTTCATGAAATCGAACGACAGAAACAGAGCGCCTGGAGCGCTGGCAAAGTGCGAAAGACTGGCACAGTGATGGCATACACACCAACACGGTCTGACTCGCGGCATCAAGAGACAGCTATAACTCGTTGTAGTTCTTGGTTTTTCTTATAAATCTACAGCTCTGATATGCTTTCCGGCCTTTGGTCCGAGGTAGCACCATGCAACTCATCGATATCGGCGTCAACCTGACCAACCCCAGTTTTGCCGACAAACACCAGGCTGTTCTCGACCGCGCCTATGTGGCCGGCGTTTGCCAACTGGTACTCACCGGCACCAGTGTCGAAGGCAGCGAACAAGCTCTGGAGCTGTGCCAGCAACTGGATGAAAGCGCTCAACGGCTGTTCGCCACGGGCGGTATTCATCCCCATCACGCCAGCGACTGGAACGCCGACAGCGCACAGCGTCTACGCAGTTTGCTCAAGGAGCCGAACATGGTGGCCGTGGGTGAATGCGGGCTGGATTTCAATCGTGATTTCTCGCCCCGTCCACAACAGGAAAAAGTGCTCGAAGAGCATCTGGCGATGGCGGTCGAGCTGCAATTGCCGGTGTTCCTCCATGAACGGGACGCCAGTCAGCGTTTGCTGGAAATCCTCCGTGATTACCGTGATCAGTTACCGGCCGCGGTGGTGCATTGCTTTACCGGTGAAAAGAAGGCGCTGTTCAGCTATCTCGACCTGGATTTGCACATCGGCATCACGGGCTGGATCTGCGACGAACGCCGGGGCACGCATCTGCATCCGTTGGTGAAAGAGATCAAACGCGGGCGCTTGATGCTCGAGAGCGACGCGCCGTATCTGTTGCCGCGCAGCTTGCGACCCAAGCCGAAAAACGGGCGCAACGAACCGGCGTACCTGACCGAAGTGCTACGTGAAGTGGCGTTGCATCGCGGGGAGAGCGAGGAAGACCTGGCCGCTCACACCACCGCATGCGCGCGGGCATTTTACGGGTTGCCTTCAATACCTCAGTAACCACCCATCTCCTGTGGGAGCGAGCCTGCTCGCGAAAGCGGTGGGCCAGTCAGCATTGAGGTGACTGCCAGACCGCAATCGCGAGCAGGCTCGCTCCCACATTGGAATGATGGTGGTAGTTGACACACATCAAGAGTTGTCCCCCTGAGTAGCGGCACAATACTGGCACCTTGCCAATGCTGTTTCCGCTATCAGAGAAAACCTTCCATGGGTGCCTGGCTTAGCAACATCTCGCTGAAATACAAATTCTGGGCGGTCAACGCGGTCGCCTTCGTTACCACCCTGTTGCTGGTGTTGTACGCCGTACAGCTCGAACAGCAGGCCCGCAGCCACGCCTCCCAGGCGTCGGCCCAGGCTCAGGCGCGATTGCTTGGCGCCTGGCCTGTCGGGCAACCGCTACCGAAGGCCGATAACCTGCTGACCTTCAGTCGCGGGCAGGCGCCGTTGCTGAACCAGCAACCGGTATTGGAACTGGCCGATGCCAACGGCTGGGTCGAGATCGACTCCATGCCGCTGTTGGGCAATAACCCGCTAATAGGCGCCGAAGTATTCACTCGCACCGATGGCAATCCAGTTGCGGTGATTGCCCATGGCCCGAGCCTGACCCAGGTGTTCGGCGAGCGTTTCGCCAACTACGCAGTGGCGGTGTTCATCCTGATGCTGGCGATGCTTGGTTCTTCGCAACTGCTGATCCGCTTCCTGCTCAGCCAGCTCAATACGCTGAAAGACGTGATGCTTCACGTCGAAAAAACCGGCGACCTCTCGGCCCGTGTCCCGCTGGCCTGCGCTGACGAAGTCGGGCAGATGGCCCACGCCTTCAACGCGATGCAGGCCGGTTATCAGCGGGTAGTGAACACCGTCGCCAGCACCGCCCGGCAACTGGATGTCGGCGCGGCGCGGCTGGCGTCGAGCATGAACGAGGTGCGTCACGGCATGCTGGGCCAGCAAAGTGAAACCGATCAGGCCGCCACGGCGATCAACGAAATGACCGCCACGGTCTATCACATCGCCCAGCATGCCGGCGCCACCCGCGACCTCTCACAAACCGCCGATGCTCTGGCTGGCAGCGGGCAGGAAGTGGTCAGTCGGGTACAGAAATCGATTGCCGGGTTGTCCAGCGGGGTGCAGCAGACCGCCGAAATGATTCAGCGTCTGGCCGAAGACAGTCAGAAGATCAATGGAGTGGTCAATGTGATTCACAGCATCGCCGAGCAAACTAATCTACTGGCCCTGAACGCGGCCATCGAAGCGGCCCGTGCCGGTGAAATGGGACGCGGGTTTGCGGTGGTCGCCGATGAAGTGCGCAACCTGGCCAAACGTGTGCAGACGTCCACAGACGAGATCACCCTCATGATTGCTGCTTTGCAGGCCGGCACCCGGGATGCGGTGGACTTTATGCAGGAAAGCTCGTTCAAGGCCGACGATTGCGTACAGCAGGCTCAAGAGGCCGGTGCAGCGCTGGCGGAAATCACCACTGCGGTGGCGCAGATGCGCGAAAGCAATACGCAGATTGCGGTAGCTGCCGAGCAGCAGAGCCAGGTGGCGGAAGAGATGAATCGAGCGGTGGTGAGCATTCGCGATGTGACTGAAAACACTGTGCAGCAGACGGTGGATTCGGCGACAACCAGTAATGAATTGGCGGCGATGGCTGGGGAATTGAGCAAGGCTATCGGTCAGCTCAAACTGTAAGGCCCTCATCGCGGGCAAGCCCGCTCCCACAGCATTTAGCGCTGTTTCAATATTTGCGCATTACCTGTGGGAGCGGGCTTGCCCGCGATAGCGTCAGCTCAATCAACATCAATTCCGAACATGCCCCGCTATCACTTCGATAGCCAGCCTTGATTCGCCGACGGCCTGCACCCGGCCTATTCTTTGTTCAAGAGCCTCAACGAACCAAGGATTACCATCATGGGCAAACGTCATCCCAACCTTCCCGCCTGGCAATGGCGAGCGTACCCGAACAATCACCAGCACCCGACCAATCTGGTGCTGCACCTGATTGCCGTGCCGCTGTTCATCGTGGCGTTTCTGCTGATTGTTTGCGGGGTATTCGGCCTGAGCTTTGCGAACTTCGCGATTGGCGTCATCGGCTTGCTCGCTGCGCTTGGCCTGCAACGCCACGGTCACCGCCTGGAGGCGCAAGCCTGCGAGCCGTTCAGTGATCGCAAAGATGCGGTGTCACGCTTGCTGGTCGAGCAGTTCCTGACCTTCCCACGGTTTTTCCTGAGCGGCGGCTGGTGGCGCGCCTGGAAGGAACGCCACCGTCGTCACTGATTCAGGCGAAAATCGTCACGGTCTGCCGGCTCATGGCAATCAACTGACCGTCCGCGCTCCACAGCTTCGCGGCCGCGTGACCGTAGCCGTCGGCGGCATGCTCGATTTCGACGAAGTATTTGCACCAGTTCAGCGTGCTCAACTCAAGCAACGGCTGAACGAACTCGATGGTCCAGGTCAGCGTGCTGCCCATTGCCGGTTTCTTCAGATGCGGCAACAGCGCCGGCGGCCAGGCGTCCACCAGCGCCAGAATATGCGATTCACTGACGGCCTCTTCCTTCACATCCCCACGCAAGCGCACCCAGCCACCCATCTCGCGGGATTTGTTGCCGGTGAACGGCAGACCGCCGACGCTCCAGCGCATGGCTAAGTGACGCATGAATTCCGGGGTCACGCCTTTGAGGTAAGGCAGTTCCTGGCAGTCGTCCCAGTGCTTCATTTCGGGTGCAGGCTCGGCCGTCACTGCCACTTCCGACGGTCGCGAGGCGCCGAAGCTGCCCTGGACCAACGTCACCACCTGGCCTTTCTGCATCGCTCGGCCCAGCACCTGGCTGACAGCCTTGCCTTCGCGCAACACATCGACTTCGAAACTGACCGGCACTTCAGGCTCGACCGGCCCGACGAAGGTGATTGCCAGCGAGCGTACCGGACGATCCGCCGGAACCTTTGCGCGCATGGCTTCGTACTGCAAGGCGGCCACCAGGCCACCGAAACTGGCCCGCCCCTGAGCCCATTCGGCCGGGATAGACAGCTCCAGCGGCTGGCTGCGGACAGCATCGAGCAGATCGGAAAAGCGCATAAAAACCTCTAAGGCAGGAAAAGGATGAAGGGATCTTAACCAGCCGTTGAGGACGGCACAGCGCTTATTCCGGCCAAAAGTACTGACAGAAGAGCCGCGCTTGGCTCGAACACACGTTCCCTGTTAAACATCAAACTAATGCGGGAGCGGGCTTGCCCACACCGGGTGGTGATCAGGCCCATTCGTTTTGCAGCGTTCTCAGGATTTGAAGCAAGAGGCGCTGAGTTTGTCGAGGACGCGGTCGGCGCGGCTTTCGGCCTTGGCCATGGTGGTTTTCCAGAGGGCGATGCAGGGCTGCAAATCAGCTTCCTGTTCGGCTTTGGCCAACCATTGCCAGCAATCATGCCAATCACCCAGGGCGCCCTGTGCCGACTTCAATCGGGGCATCGCCGCTTTCGGCAATCGATCGAGTTCGGGATAGGCTTCGATGCCATAGCGCACGCGCTTGATCAGCAGGCGCAGACGATGGCGATCATGGGCAGGATCATGCAAAGCCTGGTCGAGTTTCTTCCATTGCTTGGCCAGACGCTTCTCGATGCGTTTGCGCAAGCCCTTGAGCAAGCCCTGACGCTGGGAGGCCCGCAGAAAACGCGGAAAGGCATCAAGGATCATCAGCAACTGCGCCAGCTCCGGGCTCACCGATACCACCGGATAAGCCTCGGCCATCTGTGCCATACGCCGTTGCGCGGCCTCGGGTTGATCGTGCTGCAGCAAGTACGCCGCCAGCACTTCGCGATCGCGCAACGGTGTGGTCAGGTCGCCGACCCCGGAGGCCGCCGCTTCCAGCTGTTCAACCCCCGGCAAGCCGCGCAATGGCCGCAACAGACTGCGCAATCGGCGAACCGTGGTGCGCAGGTCATGCAAGGCTTCAGGGTCGGTGCGCGCACTCAAGCGCGCCTGACAGGCCAGCAGCCGAACTTCCAGGCCCAGGACTCGAGCCACCAACCGATCAACCAAGCCAGACATCACTTGCTCCCTGAATCGAATTTCCCCTATTGCCTACATCACGCCTCAACGCCCGGCGCGCGACTCACGAATGTAGAAACGCGCCTTCTCGGCCTTCTTGGTGCAGCCCTCAAACGCTTCGAATTGCTGTTGGGTCTTGGCGCCGGTCAGCAACGACAGGGCCTTGGAGTAACTGACGGTCCCGGCAAAACCTTCAGCCTTGGCCAGGTCCAGCTCATGCCACGCGGCATCGATCCCGCTACCGCAGCTGTCACGGTAAGCAGTTTTACCGGCACAACCGGCGAGTGCCAGGGCAATCAAAGGCACACAGATCCAGGCTTTCATCACTCACACCTCAAAAAATAGGTAAACAGTTATGCAGGTAAGACGGTCTGATGCGTGAAAAGTGCCTTGGCCCCGCAGCAGAAACGCTAGCGCCTGAGAGAATACCCATCTGCCGCCGTTGAATGTCGAAAAAACGACGCCTTCCCCCACCGAGCGACCTTAGCGATTGAAGCGCGCCCCTTGATGGGTGCATTGTTGAACCTTGTCAGACGAGGGCGATTCATGAAAAAGCGTGTCGCACTGGTGCTGGGCTCTGGCGGGGCCCGGGGCTATGCCCATATCGGGGTCATTGAAGAGATTGAGCGACGTGGCTATGACATCGCCTGCATTGCCGGTTGTTCCATGGGCGCCGTGGTCGGCGGGATCTACGCTGCCGGCAAACTCAATGATTATCGCGACTGGATCGAGAGTCTGGACTACCTCGACGTCTTGCGCCTGGTGGACGTCAGTTTTCGTCTGGGCGCGATTCGCGGGGAGAAAGTGTTCGGGCAGATCCGCAAGATCGTCGGTGAGATCAATATCGAAGACCTGCGCATTCCCTACACGGCAGTGGCCACTGACCTGACCAACCAGCAGGAAATCTGGTTCCAGGAAGGCTGTCTGCACCAGGCCATGCGCGCCTCGGCAGCGATTCCCAGCCTGTTTACCCCGGTGATGCAGGGCAATCGCATGCTGGTGGACGGCGGTATCCTCAACCCTTTACCGATCGTGCCAGTGGTGTCGAGCCATTGCGACCTGATCATCGCGGTCAACCTCAACTCCACCAACCAGCGCCACTATCAATTGCCGGTGATCCAGCGCCCGGCGGCGTTCAAGACCCGTTTCGACAGCCTGATCAACTCGCTCGGTTCTAAATTGCCTTTCCGTCGCAAGCAGGCGGAACAATTGCTGCTGCTGGAAAAGGAAGCGTTGATGGCAGAGGCAGCCGAGATCAACCCTTGGGTCGAATCCGCCGAACCCGAAGCCCAGCAGCCGGCAGCCGCCCCTGAACGCGACGGCGCGCCGAAGTCCGCCACCGGTTCTTTCATCATCGACAACGTCGGGCCGGCGTCCTTGCTGGACCTGATCAACCAGAGTTTCGAGGTGATGCAGACCTCATTGGCGCAGTACAAAATCGCCGGGTATCCGCCGGATATCTTGATCAACGTGCCGAAGCGCGTGTGCCGGTTTTTCGAGTTCTATAAAGCACCGGAGCTGATCGCGCTAGGGCGGGAGATTGCGCGCGACACGCTGGATCGGTATGAGAATGAGCAGAAGCGGGATTCTTGAAAGGCGATCGTTCCCACGCTCTGCGTGGGAACGATCAAGCATCAAGCAATCGATACCCTACCCCCGCCTCGGTCACGATAAACCGCGGTTGAGTCGGATCATCCGCCAGCTTCTGCCGCAAATGCCCGACCACAATCCGCAAATAGTGACTGTCTTCGGTATGGGTCGGCCCCCAGATGTCCTTGAGCAGTTGCTGCTGGGTAATGACCCGCCCCGGATGCCGCGCCAGTTGCGCCAGCACTGCGTATTCCTTGCGGGTCAACGCCACTTCGGTGCCATCGAGCAGCACCCGGCGATACGCCAGGTCCACGGTCAACGGGCCGAACGTCAGCGCCGCTTGTTGGGCTTCTCCCGCCGGGACCTGACGCAGCAACGCACGCACCCGCGCAAGGAACTCCTGAATACCGAAGGGCTTGGTCACGTAGTCGTTGGCGCCGCCGTCCAGGGCCTCGACTTTCTGCCCTTCACTGGCGCGCACCGAGAGCACCAGCACCGGCACCGTCGACCATTGACGGAACTCACGCAGCACTTGCTGGCCGTCCATGTCCGGCAAACCGAGGTCGAGCACCAGCAGGTCCGGCTTGTTCAGCGCCGCCTGCGCCAGGCCTTCGGTGCCGGTACCGGCTTCCAGCACTTTGTAGCCTTGGGAGGCGAGGCTGATGCGCAGGAATTTGCGGATCTGCGGTTCGTCATCGATGACCAAAATGGTCGCGGTCTGGCTCATGGTTTCTGATCGCAGCATGGAGATATCCAAAGGGTATCAGGCTTCACTTTCCAACCCCGGCTGTTCCTGCAACGGCAAGTGAAGGGTGATGCAGGTGCCGCGTCCCTCGATGCCGTCGGCGACGCTGATCCGCCCGCCATGAGCACCGACCATGCCCTGACAAATCGCCAACCCCAACCCGGTGCCCTGCCCGCCCCGATCACCGCGCGCGGCGGTGTAGAACATGTCGAAAATCTTCGCCCGCTCCTCTTCCGGTATCCCCGGCCCCTCGTCGCTGACCGAGAAAAACAGCTCGCTGTCGTCGGCCCCTGCGCACAATTGCAGGCGCCCGTGAGACGGTGAAAACCGCGCGGCGTTTTCCAGCACATTGACCAGCGCCTGTTCGATCAGCGCGGCATGGACAAAGAGCAGCGGCAACTGCGCCGGTACATCGGTGCTGACCTGCAACGGCGCCAGCACCGCGCGCAGGCGATTGAGTGCACTGCCAACGATGTCGGCCGGCGACACCCAGTCCCGCGCCAGCTTCAAGGCGCCGTGACCGAGGCGGGTCATGTCCAGCAGGTTTTGAATGTAGCGATCGAGGCGCTCGGCTTCATCGCGAGTGCCTTCGAGCAGTTCGCGGCGATCCTCCAGCGGGATGGCTTCACCCAGGGCCAACAGGCTGTCGATGCTGCCGCGCATGGACGTCAGCGGCGTGCGCAGATCGTGGGACACCGAGGCCAGCAAAGCGCTGCGCAGTTGCTCGGTTTCGCCATGCAGCCGCGCCGCTTCCAGGTCCTCGGCCAACTGCGCTCGCGCCAGCGCCTGGGCCAGCGGCTGACTCAATGCGGTGAGCAAACGGCGGCGCTGACCGCTCAAGGTCTGGCCTTCTTTGGCGCACACGCCGAGCAACGCCAGCGGCCCGTCTTCCACCGACAACGGCCACCACCACCAGCGTCCCAACGGTAGCGTGCCGGTACCCGCGCCCGCCGGTTGATCGTGTTGCCAGGCCCAATCCGCGGCGGCGCGTTCGGCTTCGGAGAACTCAAGCGGACCGCCGGTCTCGACTTTCCAGCCACCCTGGCCATCGTGATTGAGCAGGCACAGTTGCAGATCGCTCCAGCCGTTGAGGTGCTGGGCGGCGGCGCTGACCACCGCCTGGCGATCGGTAGCGGCCGTGAGTTTGCGCGACAGGTCGAGCAGCTCGGTGGTCTCTTCCTGAGTGTCGCGCAACGCTTGCAACTGGCGCCGTTGCCGCGCTGCGAGATTACCGGTCAGCGCCGCCATCAGCAGGAAAAACAGCAAGGTCAGCACGTCTTCTTCGCGCTGGATGCTGAAGGAGAAGTTAGGCGGGATGAACAGGAAGTCATAGGTCAGAAACGACAGCGCCGCACAGGCCAGTGCCGGGCCGAGACTGCTTCGCACCGCCACCAGCAGAACGGCAGCGAGGAATACCAGCGAGATGTTCGGCAGCGGCAAAACACTTGCCACTGCCCAGGCCAAAGCACTGGCCAAAATCGTAGCGACCACGGCCAATGCGTAGTCAAACCAGACCAACGCCTGCGCCGAACGCTGGCGTGGCGGGTGTTGTTCGTGATCGCTGTCGAGGACGTTGATTTCCAGTCCGCGAGCATCGCGCAGCAAGCGTGACGCCAACCCACCACCAAACAACCGCCGACGCAAACGCTGCCGGGACTGGCCCACCAGCACCAGACTGGCGCGGCGTTCGGCGGCGTGTTGGATCAAGGTTTTCGCCACCTCGCCGGCCCGCAACAAAACCACTTCGCCGCCGAGCCGTTCGGCCAGTTGCTGGGCGCTTTGCAGGCGCAGACGAGACTGCTCGTCGCGCACGCTGCCGTTGTCCACGTGCACCAGGCTCCATGGCAGATGCCGACGCTGGGCGACACGACTGGCGTGACGCACCAGGCGCTCGGCCTGGGCATCGCCATCGACGCCGACCAGCAAACGACCACGCACCGCCGGCGCAGCTTGCCCCAATTGGCGATACCCCTGGGCCAGGTCGTTATCGACCTGGGCCGCGGCGGTTTGCATCGCCAGTTCGCGTAGCGCCGTGAGGTTGGTCTGGGTGAAGAATGCATCGATGGCCGCCCTCGCCTGCTCGGGCACGTAGACCTTGCCATCGCGCAGACGCTCAAGCAGTTCGCGCGGCGGCAGGTCAATCAGCAACAGCTCAAAGGCTTCTTGCAGGACCCAGTCCGGCAGGGTTTCGCGAACCTGCACGCCGGTGATCCCGCGCACTTGATCGTTGAGACTTTCCAGGTGCTGAACGTTGACCGTGGTGAAGACGTCGATGCCAGCGGCGAGCAGTTCCTGAATGTCTTGCCAGCGCTTGGCGTGGCGGCTGCCGGGGGCGTTGGTGTGCGCCAGTTCGTCGACCAGCACCAGTTTCGGCTGGGCGGCGAGCAGGCCGTCGAGGTCCATTTCTTCGAGCATCACGCCACGGTATTCCGAGCGCACCAACGGCTGCTGGGGCAAGCCACCTAGCAGCGCTTCGGTTTCGGCGCGGCCATGGGTTTCGACCACGCCGGCAATGACTTTCACGCCCTGGCGCAGTTGGGTGTGGGCCGCTTGCAGCATGGCGTAGGTCTTGCCGACACCGGGTGCGGCGCCGAGGAACACCTTGAGCCGGCCACGGCCATCCCGGGGTAGATCTGCTAACAGCGCGTCGGCGCGGCCGGAATCACTCATGCTTGAAGTTCTCTCTAATTGATCGTTCCCACGCTCCGCGTGGGAATGCAGCCCGGGACGCTCCGCGTCCCCTTCAGAGCCGAACGCGGAGCGTCCGTTGATGCATTCCCACGCAGAGCGTGGGAACGATCATCTTCTACAGGTTTTCCAGCGCCATGTTCAGCGCCAGCACATTCACCACCGGTGGACCAACGAGCGGCTGCTCGATGTGCGCCTCCATCAGTTGGGCAAGCGTAGACACCGGCAGATTGCGCGCGGCCGCAACTCGCGCCAGTTGATAGGCAATCGCGGCCGGTGGCAAGTGTGGATCGAGCCCGCTGCCGGAGGTGGTCAGCATCGCCAACGGCACCGGCCCCTGGCCTGGCACCAGCAGTTTGTTGGCGTCGTCGATCACGCGAGTGGCCAGGGCCGGGTTGCTTGGCGACAGGTTGCTGGCACTGCTCGACACAGTGGCGAAAGCGCCGGCCGATGGCCGTGGGTGGAACCAGGCGTCACCGACGAAATCCTGGGCAATCTGCGATGAGCCACGGACCTT
Source organism: Pseudomonas sp. ANT_H12B (assembly GCF_008369325.1). Lineage (GTDB taxonomy): Bacteria > Pseudomonadota > Gammaproteobacteria > Pseudomonadales > Pseudomonadaceae > Aquipseudomonas. The sequence continues at coordinate 150,067 of NZ_VOBI01000006.1, forward strand.
GCCGTCGGCGTCGTGTACCAGGCTGCCATTGGCCTGGTCCGGGAAAGCGACCTGGGCAATGCCGGTAACCACCAAGGGGTAGGCGACGCCGGTGATCAGGGTCATCAGCACCAGCAGGCTCAGAGCCGGACGTATCATTGTGGACATTTCAAAATCCTCGAATTCAGAGATCACTACCGCGTTCGTTCAGACTCATCGCGGTGTATTCATCGCGGGCAAGCCCGCTCCCACAAAAGCACCACAGTTCACTGTGGGAGCGGGCTTGCCCGCGATGGCGGCGTGTCTGACACACCGCCATTCAGGGTCAAACCAGATGCAACGCCGTCAACAGCATGTCGATCGCCTTGATACCCACAAATGGCACCAGAATCCCGCCCACCCCGTAGATCAGCAGATTGCGTCGCAACAACGCTGCAGCGCTCGCGGCCTGCACCCGCACACCGCGCAATGCCAACGGAATCAGCACCACAATGATCAAGGCATTGAACACAATCGCCGACAGAATCGCGCTCTGCGGACTGCTCAAGTGCATGACGTTCAGCACGCCCAGTTGCGGGTAGATCGAGGCAAACAGCGCCGGCAAAATCGCGAAGTATTTGGCCACGTCGTTAGCAATGGAAAACGTCGTCAGCGCACCTCGGGTCACCAGCAATTCCTTGCCGATCTGCACCACGTCCAGCAGCTTGGTCGGGTCGCTGTCGAGGTCGACCATGTTCGCCGCTTCGCGCGCCGCTTGTGTGCCGTCGTTCATCGCCATGCCGACGTCTGCCTGCGCCAGGGCCGGGGCGTCGTTGGCGCCGTCGCCACACATGGCAACCAGACGACCGTCGTTCTGTTCGTGACGGATGCGCGCCAGTTTCTTCTCCGGCGTGGCCTCGGCCAGCACGTCATCGACACCCGCTTCGGCGGCAATCGCTGCGGCGGTCAGGGGGTTGTCGCCGGTCACCATGACCGTGCGAATCCCCAGTTTGCGCAGCTCGGCGAAACGCTCGCGGATGCCGGGCTTGACCACGTCCTTGAGGTGGATCGCGCCGAGCAATTTACCGTCGGCGCAAACCAGCAACGGGGTGCCGCCGCTCTGGGCGATCTTGTCGATTTCCCGGGACAGTGGCGCAGCGAGATCGGCGCGTTTCAGGCCGACGAAGGCCAGCAGCGAATCCACGGCGCCTTTGCGATAAACGCGGCCCTGATAGTCGACACCGGACAGGCGCGTCTCGGCACTGAACGGCACGGCGGTCAGCAGCTCGGTGGATGGCTCAGGTTGTGGCTGAGTGCCGCGCAGGTATTCGACGATGGATTTACCTTCAGCGGTGTCGTCCGCCAACGAGGCGAATAACGCACCTTCGGCGAGTTCCCTCGCGGTGACACCAGGCGCCGCGTAAACCGCGGTGCAACGACGGTTACCGAAGGTGATGGTGCCGGTCTTGTCCAGCAGCAGAACGTGCACGTCCCCCGCCGCTTCCACGGCGCGGCCGGACTTGGCAATCACGTTCAGGCGCACCAGACGGTCCATCCCGGCGATACCGATGGCCGACAACAGACCGCCGATGGTGGTCGGAATCAGCGTGACCAATAACGCCGCCAGGAACACCAGCGGCAGGCTGCCGTTGGCGAAGTGGGCGAACGGTTGCAGGGTAACGACCACCAGCAGAAAGATCAGGGTCAGGCCGATCAGCAGGATGTCGAGCGCCACTTCGTTCGGGGTTTTCTGGCGTTTGGCGCCTTCGACCAGGGCGATCATGCGGTCGAGTGTCGACTCGCCAGGGTTGGCGGTGATGCGCACCAACAGCCAGTCGGACACCAGGCGAGTGTTGCCGGTAACGGCCGAACGGTCGCCGCCGGATTCACGAATCACTGGCGCAGATTCACCGGTAATTGCCGCTTCGTTGACTGCCGCGATGCCTTCAATCACCTCGCCGTCACCGGGAATCATCTCCCCCGCTTCGACGCGCACCACATCACCTTTTCGCAGGGTGGTGGCCGGCACGACTTGAAAGACGTCGTTGCTGGTCTTGCGCCGAGCACTCAGGCCTTCGCTACCGGCCTTCAGGCTGTCGGCGCGGGCCTTGCCGCGACCCTCGGCCAGCGCTTCGGCGAAGTTGGCGAACAGCACGGTGAACCACAGCCACAGGGCGATTTGCGCCGCGACGAAGGTCGGCACCGCCGGGTCGGGAATGAAGCACAGCACGGTGGTCAGGATCGCGGTCAGTTCGACCACCAGCATCACCGGCGCACGCTGCAATTGCCGTGGGTCGAGCTTGACGAAGGCTTGCACCAGCGCCGGGCGCCACAGGGCCGAGATCGCGGTTTTCGGTTGTTCCGGCGCTTTGGCGACGGCGGTTTTGCTTACAGGCATATTCATGATGGATTCCTTAGCTCCTTATTTAGGAAGGGCAGCCATACTCAAATGTTCAGCAATAGGACCCAGCGCCAATGTCGGCAGGAAGGTCAGGCCACCCACCAGCAAAATGGTCACGGTCAACAACGTCACGAACAGCGGGCCATGGGTCGGGAAGCTGTTCTGGCCAATCGGTGCGGTTTTCTTCATCGCCAGGCTGCCGGCCAACGCCAGTACCGGGAGGATGTAACCGAAGCGACCGATCAACATGCCAAAACCGAGCATCAGGTTGTGGAACGCGGTGTTGGCACCGAAGCCGCCGAACGCCGAACCGTTGTTGGCACTGGCCGAGGTGTAGGCATAAAGCAACTGACTGAAACCGTGAGCGCCAGGGTTACTCACCGCCGCGACCGGGCCGGGCAGGCTCGCGGCAATCGCGCTGAGCACCAGCACGCCCACCGGCATCACCAGCAAGGTCACCACCAGCAACTGGACTTCTTTCGCCTGCAGTTTCTTGCCGAGATACTCCGGGGTCCGGCCGATCATCAGGCCCGCAAGGAACACCGCGATCAGCACGTTGAGTAACATGCCGTAGAGCCCGGCACCGACGCCGCCGAAGATCACTTCGCCGACCATCATGTTGACCAGCGCGACCATACCGCTCAGCGGGTTGAGGCTGTCATGCATGCCGTTGACCGAGCCGTTGGACGCCGCCGTGGTGGTCACCGACCAGAGCACGGTGGCGGTGGTGCCGAACCGCGCTTCCTTGCCTTCCAGCGGCGCGGTCTGTTCGACGGCGGCGTTGGCAAGGGTCGGGTTTGGTTGGTATTCGGCCCACATCGACGTCGCGCCACCGATCAGAAACAGCGCCAGCATGCAGGCGATGATCGCCCGGCTCTGACGCAGGTCTTTCACGTAGTGGCCGAAGGTGAACACCAGCGCGACCGGAATCAGAATGATCGAGCTGACTTCAAGCAGGTTGCTCCAGGCCGTCGGGTTCTCGAACGGATGCGCCGAGTTGACGCCGAAGAAGCCGCCGCCGTTGGTGCCCAGCTGCTTGATCGCAATCTGACTGGCCGCCGGGCCGAGCGGGATCACCTGATCGACGCCTTGCATCGTCACTGCATTCACATAGTGCGCGAAGGTTTGCGGCACGCCCTGCCAGACCAGATACAGCGCCAGCAGCAGACACAGCGGCAGCAGGCCGTAAAGGGTGGCGCGGGTCATGTCGACCCAGAAGTTGCCGAGGGTCTTGCTCGACTTGCGACCAATACCGCGACACAGCGCTACCAACACGGCGAGGCCAGTGGCGGCGCTGACGAAGTTCTGCACGGTGAGGCCGACCATCTGACTCAGGTAGCTCAGGGTCGCTTCGCCGCTGTAGGACTGCCAGTTGGTGTTGGTCATGAAGCTGACGGCGGTGTTGAACGCTTGCGTCCACTCTTGACCCGGCAGGTTTTGCGGATTCAGCGGCAAGTAATCCTGGAACAACAGGATCGCGAACAACAGCAAGAAGCCCGCAAGGTTGAAGGCGAGCAAGGCCAGGGTATATTTCTGCCAGCTCTGTTCGGCCTGCGGATCAACGCCGGCCACCCGATAACATCCACGCTCTACCGGTCCGAGAATCGGCGAAAGCCAGGTGCGCTGACCTTCCATCACCTTGTAGTAGAAGCGCCCCAGAAACGGTGCCGGTATCAGCACCAGGGCGAAGAAGGCGAGGATCAGCCAATAGTCATAACTGTGCATAGCCGCTCCTAGTTCCGGTCCGCGCGCAACAGCGCAACCAACAGATAAATGAACAGCCCCACTGCCAATAGCAGTGACACTCCGTCCAGAACGCTCATGGAAGTTCTCCGTGTTACGGCGTATTGCCGCGTGTGGAGTCATTGTCGGAAGGAAGGCTGTAAAGGAACGAGATCGAGGGTGTTGGCTGGGCATAAAGAAAGCGTAAAGAGTGGGGTTATGGCTTTGTTACAGCGGTGTTCCGGCGGGCCTCATCGCGAGCAGGCTCGCTCCCACAGGAGTTCGACGTTGTATGGACGACGGCATTCCAATGTGGGAGCGAGCCTGCTCGCGATAGCGCCAGAACAGGCGTCGACGCCCCTAACTGGAGCATAAAAAACGCACATCCAACACCGAACATCCTCGATACGACGTCTTTTTGCGCTTTACGACCGCTATCACAACACTGGCACGCCCACTGCAAACGCCCTCCCCCGAAGCTTTCCAAACCGTTCAGGGAGCAAGCGCATGAACACACAACTCAAACCCACGCTGGGCACGCTACACCTGTGGGGCATTGCGGTCGGGCTGGTGATTTCCGGTGAATACTTCGGCTGGAGTTACGGCTGGGGCGTGGCGGGTACGCTCGGTTTTCTGGTGACGTCGTTTATGGTCGCCACCATGTACACCTGCTTCATCTTCAGTTTCACCGAACTGACTACGGCGATTCCCCATGCTGGCGGTCCTTTTGCTTACAGTCGCCGCGCCTTTGGCGAGAAAGGCGGGTTGATCGCCGGGTTGGCGACGCTGATCGAATTCGTCTTCGCGCCGCCAGCAATTGCCTTGGCGATTGGCGCGTATTTAAACGTGCAGTTTCCAGCGCTCGATCCCAAACACGCCGCCGTCGGCGCCTACATTGTGTTCATGGGCCTGAACATTCTCGGGGTGAAACTGGCAGCGACTTTCGAACTGGTGGTCTGCGTACTGGCGGTCGCTGAATTGCTGGTGTTCATGGGCGTGGTCGCCCCGGCGTTCAGCTTCAGCAATTTCGCGCTCAACGGATGGGCCGGTTCCAACGTGTTCGGCGCGCCGGCGATTGCCGGGATGTTCGCGGCGATTCCATTCGCCATCTGGTTTTTCCTGGCCATCGAAGGCGCCGCGATGGCCGCCGAAGAAGCCAAGGACCCGAAACGCACCATTCCGAAGGCCTACATCAGCGGCATTCTGACCCTGGTTTTGCTGGCGATGGGCGTGATGTTCTTTGCCGGTGGCGTCGGCGACTGGCGCACGCTGTCGAACATCAACGATCCGCTGCCACAAGCCATGAAAACCGTGGTCGGCGAAAGCTCGGGCTGGTTGCACATGCTGGTATGGATCGGCCTGTTCGGCCTGGTGGCGAGTTTCCACGGGATCATACTTGGCTACTCGCGACAGTTCTTTGCACTGGCCCGGGCCGGTTATCTGCCGGCGTCCCTGGCCAAGTTGTCACGTTTTCAGACTCCGCACCGAGCAATCATCGCCGGTGGCGTGATTGGCATTGCCGCGATTTATAGCGATGGTCTGATCAACCTCGGCGGCATGACGCTGACGGCGGCGATGATCACGATGGCGGTCTTCGGGGCGATCGTGATGTACATCATGAGCATGCTCAGCCTGTTCAAATTGCGTAAAACCGAACCGAACCTGGAGCGTACCTTTCGTGCGCCGTGTTACCCACTGGTGCCATTCATTGCGCTGGTGCTGGCAGTGGTGTGCCTGGTGGCGATGGCCTGGTTCAACAGCTTGATCGGGGTGATCTTTCTCGGCTTCATGGCGGTGGGTTTTGTGTATTTCATGCTGACCGCACAATTGCGCGCCGATGCGCCGGCGGATGCGATGTTGACCGGGCTCTAAACTGTCGCAGTGTGGCGGTCATATCAGGCATAGAATGGAGTGACTGCGATGGAACTGGTGCGAACACTAATCGCTCAAAAGTGGTATGCACGATCGATTGGCGAAACCCGCCGATCGGCCTGCCCTTAAGGAGAGCCCTATGCCCTGGTATGCCTGGTTGATTCTGGTCGTTGCAATCGGCTCGATCGTTGGCGGGTTGATGATGTTGCGAGACACCGCCCACAAGGTCGAACTGACCGATGAGCAACGTAAACGCGTCGCCGAACGCAATGCGGAAATGGATGCCAAGGAAGCTCAGGACCGCTAAAACAAAAACCCTGTCATTCTCAACGAATGACAGGGTTTTGCGTTTCTACTTTTCCCAATCCGCCTTGGCAATGTGCAAGCCATGCAACCCTTTGTATGCAGCACGCTCAGGCTGGCTCCAGCCCTCAAGCAACGAATCCTCCAAACGATAAATCTCCACTCCCAACGGACGACACACGCTTAGCGGATCCTGCGCATCCGGCCCCCACATCGCCAGCGACAGATCGCCGCCCGGACAGGTCGACAGTGCACACAGCAGATCGATCTCGGCAAAGAACTCCAGGTAGTCACCCTTCTGCGCCGGACAGGCTTTCATGAAGTACATGTCGTCGTGGTTCAGGCCAGTGCACTGAAAAATGTTCAGCACGTCATGCACGTCAAACTCGGTCAGCCCATGAGGCAGCACCGCTCGGGTCAGGTTCGAGTGGCAGTGATGATGGAAATCTTCGCCGGTGAGCATTTTGTTCACATAGGGATCGCAACGGGTGCCCAGCAAATCGTGCAAACGCCCGCCATGTTCGTCGATGCCGTAAGCGGCCAGGCTGTCATCGGTGATGGTCACCAACGGGCGTAAAAAAGGCAGATTCGACCAGAGCCGGTCATGGGTGCTGACATGGGCGCCCTGCAACTGCCGGGTCCGCGCGGCCCACAAACGTTCACGCGGATCGTTGGCATTCCAGACGTTGAAATCGCCGACTTGCGGCCCGACCGGCGTGGTCACTCGAAACACATGCCCGGCCGGCACCTTCCAGGCTCGACCGGTACGAATCGGCACTTCAAATGTCTCGATCAATGTGCGCCCGTCCTTCGCATCGCGGACCCGTTCGTAGAACGCTTTGTCCACCTGCAAGGCCGAACCTTTGCTGACTTGATAGGCCGCCGGATAGTCTTTGTACATGGCACGAATCCTCGATCAGTGATGGGACATCGGGGCAAGCAACTGCAACAGAAGGTGTTCGGAATCGTCGAGATAAAGGCTCATGGCGTCCTCCGCTGAGCGTTTTTCACCCTCGACCAGCAACTCATGTATTTGCCGATCGCGAGCCAGCCAGGGCGCCTGAAAACTTGATTCATCGGGAGCGGTGCAAAACACCAGGCGCAATTGCGCGACGACGTTGGTGAAAAATTCATCAAACAACGGACTGCGCAGCAACCCGACGATGTGTTGATGAAAGGCCAGACTGTGGGTGCCAACGGCGCGCCAGTCTTCGCGCTCCCGGGCAAGCTCGGTGGCTTCAAGGGCTTCGAGCATCCGGTCGGACTGATAATCGCGCAGTGGCTGACTTACGCTGATCGCCTGCAATTCCAGGGTGCGACGGACATTGAACAAATCCCGAACGTCATCGACACCCAACCTGCGCACCATCACGCCTTTGTTGCGCACATAGAGCGTCAGACCTTCCTGACCCAGTCGATGTAACGCTTCGCGAATAGTGTTGCGGGATGCGTTATAGGCAGACACCAAGTCGTTCTCCACCAGCGCCATGCCGGGCAGCAACCGACCGCCGATGATGTCAGCGCGCAACTCCAATGTGATGTGGTCGGCCAGGGACAGTCCGCTGCTCATGCTCATCGCCTCATGATTGTTCAACAATCGTTACTTAATGAGTAATCACTATTCGTGCCAGTAACTGGAAGTCTCCTGAGTAAGTTGGACGCATCTGCATGCTTTTTAGAAGTAGAAGTACAGTCACCATCCAATTTTCATTGGTTAATATGGCGCACCGTTGCGGAGATTCGAGATGCGTTACTCGCAGGACCATAAAGCCCAGACCCACCAACGCATCATCAAGGAAGCCTCAGCTCGGTTTCGCCGCGATGGCATTGGCGCGACAGGCTTGCAACCGCTGATGAAAGCCCTGGGGTTGACCCACGGTGGCTTCTACTCGCATTTCAAGTCCAAGGACGAACTGGTGGAAAAGGCCTTGCAAGCCGCAGGCGAGCAGGTTGACGTCATTTGCGCCGAACTCTTCTCACAGGACCGCCCACTGGAAGCGTTCATCGACGCCTATTTGTCCGAATGGCACCAAACGTCCCCTCAGGAAGGTTGCCCACTGCCGACCATGTCATCGGAACTCGGCCTGCGCGGACAACAGAGCCCGACCACCGATGTGGTGCTGAACGCACGGCTTGAACAAGTGCAAGGCACGCTTGAAGGCGAAGACGCCGCCGACCGTAGCATCCTCATCATGTCCACATTGATCGGGGCGTTGTTGCTGTCGCGCAGTGTCGAGAATCCCGAGTTGGCTCAGAGGATTCTCGACGTTACTGGCGCCTATCTCAAACAACCCCGGGACTAACCCTGCCAGCGCTTGAACAGCACACTGGCATTGACTCCACCAAAGCCGAAGCCGTTGGACAACGCATACTCAATGGCCATCGGTCGCGCCTGACCGTGAACAATATCCACGCCTTGGGCGGCCGGGTCCGGGTTCTCAAAATTGAGGGTCGCCGGCACGATCTGATCGCGAATCGCCAACAACGTGAAGATTGCCTCGATCCCGCCCGCCGCGCCGAGCAAATGCCCGGTGGCAGATTTGGTCGACGTCACCGCAATCTTGTTGTCGGTGCCGAACAACGCTTTGATCGCAGCCAACTCCCCGAGATCCCCAACCGGGGTCGAAGTCGCGTGGGCATTCAGATGCTGTACCTGAGAGGCCAAAATGCCCGCCTGGGCCAACGCCAGCGACATCGCCCGTTGCGCACCGCTGCCATCCTCGGGCCCCGCAGTCAGGTGATAGGCGTCAGCGCTGGTGCCGTAACCGACCAGCTCCGCCAGCGGTTGAGCGCCACGGGCCAAGGCATGTTCCAGGGATTCGATCACCAGAAGACCTGCCCCCTCACCCATGACAAAGCCATCGCGACCACTGTCGAACGGCCGCGAGGCACGCTCCGGAGTGTCGTTGTAGCCGCTGGACAAGGCACGAGCAGCCGCGAACCCAGCGAGACTGACACGATCGATTGCCGCCTCCGCACCGCCACACACCGCAATATCCGCCTCACCACAACGAATCAGCCGCGCCGCATCGCCAATCGCCTGAACCCCGGCCGCGCAAGCGGTCACCGGCGCACCCAATGGGCCCTTGAAACCGTGTTGGATCGACACATGACCCGCGGCGAGGTTGACCAGGAATGAAGGAATGGTGAACGGCGACAAGCGTCGCGGCCCACGGCTGTCTGTTGTGCGCACCGCGTCGGCAATCGCACCGAAACCACCGACACCGGAACCGATAATGGTTGCAGTACGTTCCTGGGCATTGGCGTCCGCTGCTTGCCAACCGGCCTGCTCCAGCGCCTGACGCGCCGCCTCCATGGCAAACACAATAAAGCGGTCCATCTTCTTCTGCTCTTTGGGCGGCGTTGCCCGGTCCGGGTCAAAACCCGCCTCGGCATCGTCAGCCAGCATTGGCACAACGCCGCCGACCTTGGCCGGCAGATCGGCAACCACCGCGTCCGGCAAAATGCGCAACCCGGAACGCCCGGCCAACAAACGCTCCCAGACGGCTTCGACGCCAGAACCCAATGGAGACACCAGGCCCATGCCCGTAACAACTACTCGACGATCGCTCATACCGCAAATACCTCAAGCCGATTCATGACGCCTCACGTGTATCGCGCGGCGGCCTTACTTTTGGAAAGATTCGGTGCCATGACCAGGCGGGCTTTTACAAAGTCATCCCACTCAGAGGCGTTAGGCAACGATGGAATGGTGATCAGCTCACCCTGGTCCAGACCGGACAACGCTGCGTCGACCATCTCCCCCGCGTCCATGACCATATCCGCCGGAACTTGGGAAGCGTCGATACCGGAGCGTTCCCAGATCTCGGTGCGTGTTACGCCTGGCAACACAGCTTGAACCTTGACCCCGGTGCCATCCAGCTCGGCGTTCAACGACTGGGTCAGGCTTAACACATAAGCCTTGCTGGCGCTGTACGTTGCATTGAAGCGCTCAGGGAACAACGCCACCACCGACGCGATATTGATAATCGTCCCCCGACCCGCCTTGGCAAAACTGGCAGCCGCTGCCGATGCCAACCGCGTGACTGTCGTGACGTTCAGTTGAATCAAACGATCCAGATGATCCATGTCGGAATTAGCCAACAAACCATCAGCCGCGACACCGGCATTGTTCAGCAACAGGCTGATACTCGAATCACTGCGAAGACGTTGTTCAAGCTTCAGCACGTCATCCTTAAGGGTCAGATCCGCCTTGAGGACCTCGACCTGAACGCCATGTTCGGTGCGCAACGTGCTCGCCGCCGCGTCCAGCCGCTCTTGATCACGGGCGACCAACAACAAATCAAAACCACGCGCCGCCAACCGCTCGGCGTAAATCGCACCGATGCCGGAAGAAGCCCCGGTGACGAGGGCCGTACCTTGAGTCTGGACAGAATTCATGACAGTGCTCCTGAGAGAGGCTTGAGAGGAAGACGAGCGCCTGACGCGTTAGCACGCTCGGGCGGATGATTGATTTATTATAGGCATAATTTTATCAGCATATGATAGCCGTAATTTTTCTTGCTTCGACGAAAGGTGCACCATTGCAGCGCGCGCCAAAATGCAAAAAGGCCGGTCAATGACCGGCCCCTGGCGCTGACTTACAAGCTTAGTTCACCTCAAGCTTCTCGCGATTCTTATCCAGAATGGCTTTACCGATTCCCTTCACCTCAAGCAACTCGTCCACTGACGCAAATGGCCCATTACTCTCACGATAAGCAACAATCGCCTTGGCCTTGGCCTCTCCCACACCCGACAACTCGCGCTGCAGGGTCGGTGCATCGGCCCCATTCAGATCAATCTTGCCGGACTGTGCCTTGGGAGAGACTTCCATCACCAAAGGTGAATTACCAGCCTCTGGCTTGGCTGCTGGCGCAGCAGTGGCCGCAATAGAGGCGCTGGTAAGCAGGGCGAAAACCAGAGAGTAGAAATAGCCAGTACGCATAAATGACGCTCCATGACATCGATTGAGAAAGCAGCTTTTCCGAAGCTGCCTCTCAAACTTAGGCGATGGGTGGAGCTTGTCAAAAATGTGTCTGTTGCAGGATGTGAAACAATCAGGGCTCGAGGCGACGTTGCTGGTAGATCCAGTCGACGATGTCGCCGTCGGGTGTGTACCCGCTGACGGTTTCGCGCAAGAGTTGACGAACGCGAGAGTAATCGTCCTGATCGACTGCAACCAACAATTCCCTCAGGCGACCCTTGAGCACATCCCAGGGCAGATGATCTTCGTTGGCGCTCATGATCATCGGATGCCGGGTCGCTGACACGTTGTCGCCAATCAGCAACTCCTCGTAGAGTTTTTTCTGGGCGAAACCTGCGAACTCGATGGCAATGTCACCTCGCAGCTTTTGTCTGAGCGGACACTCAAATATAAGCGGCCTCGGACAGCGCAGATACAGCAGGGCCAAAACATTATCATCCTGATCTGGACGTTGGCAGAGAACTTTGCACTGTCGTGCACGTCGAGTTACCAAAACGTATCTCACTACTGCAAACGCTTTAAAGGCACGGAGCGAGCAAGACTCAGCTCTATCAGCGCGTCAATACCGCACTGGCGTCAATCCTCCTAAACCAGGGAGAACGAACGCGGAAAGACCGTTTGAACACAAACACGACTCGATTGCGTAGCGTCGTTATGGGACACTTACTCTCGCTGAGCATCAGAGAACCATACAGCCCTACATCACCCAAGAGCCACTGTATCTGGCTCCGCTCGCAAAAAACTGCGTATTTCACGGCACAACACCCCGACATCATTTGATAGGTTTACCATCATGGCTAACGCCCCTATTTTAATCACCGGCGGTGCCGGTTTTATTGGCTCTCATCTGACCGACGCTTTGCTCGCCAAGGGCTACGCAGTGCGAATTCTCGATGACTTGTCCACCGGAAAGCGCAGCAACCTGCCGCAAGAAAACCCACACGTCGAATTTGTCGAAGGCGATGTCGCCAATGCCGCTTTGGTTGCGCGGGTCATGATAGGTTGTCGGGCAGTTGTACATTTAGCTGCAGTGGCTTCGGTCCAAGCCTCAGTGGACGATCCTGTACGCACCCACCAGAGCAACTTTATAGGTAGCTTGAACGTCTGCGAAGCTATGCGCCAAGCTGAAGTCAAACGCGTGGTATTTGCCTCGAGTGCCGCGGTATACGGCAACAATGGAGAAGAGCAAGCTATCGACGAGGAAACCCCTAAGGCGCCTTTAACACCATATGCCTCGGACAAACTAGCAAGCGAGTATTACTTCGACTTCTACCGACGCCAGCACGCTCTCGAGCCGGTCGTTTTCCGTTTTTTCAACATCTTTGGCCCACGCCAAGACCCTTCGTCACCGTACTCGGGGGTGATTAGTATTTTCAGTGAGCGGGCACATAAAGGTCTACCCATTACAGTCTTCGGCGACGGTGAACAAACCCGAGACTTTGTTTATGTAGAAGATTTGGTAAAGGTGTTGGTGCAAGCCATCGAAGCACCGCAGGTCGAAGTGGGCGCAATCAACGTCGGAATGAATCAAGCCACCACACTCAATCAGATGCTGGAAACATTGGCCGAGGTAGTAGGACAACTGCCACCAGTGAGCTATGGTTCGGCGCGCTCCGGAGATATTCGCCACTCGCGGGCAAATAACCAACGGCTACTTGAAAGATTTCAACTCTCCAAGCAGACACCGATGAAGGTTGGATTAGCCCGGCTGTTGGGTACAGAGACTTGTTGAATTCTTGAATAAGACCGAACCCAGATTACGTGAAAACTTAGCTTCTGACGCTTTTCAAATCAACGGTCCTACCTCTTCATATTTTCACGATGACGATAAGGAGCGGGGACACCTTGCATCGCGTATGCACATAAGCTGATATTCAGAAGTGGAAGATATAAAAAAACTGGTTTGGTCAAGCGCATCGCCTTGCACTCAGCCAATGCGAAAATACCCTACATAATTCGACACCGGGTATTTTCTTTAGTCATGGCTGTTGCAGGGCCTCAATACAATCCGAGCTCACTTAGCTCAAATAAACTTTAATTACTCGATCGACATTAACTTTGTAACCCCTCTTGCAAAGCATCACCTTCCCTACCCTTTGAACGAGCCCCATGAAAGACAGGTGATCTTTAGCGACCCATCCATCGACGTAAAAAGCCCGCTGCTTTCAAGGTGAGTCATATATGTGGGTGATCAGGGTTCGAGGCGACGCTGCTGGTAAATCCAGTCGACGATATCGCCATCCGGTGTGTAGCCACTGACTGTCTCGCGCAGCAACTGACGAACCCGAGAGTAGTCATCCAGCTCAACAGCAGCAAGCAGTTCAGTCAGCCTGGCCTTGAGTACCTCCCAAGACAGGTGTTCTTCATTGGCACTCATAATCATTGGATGCGGGGTTGCTGCCACGTTATCGCCAATCAGCAACTCTTCGTAAAGCTTTTCGCCCGGGCGCAGACCGGTGAATTCGATTGATATATCACCGTGAAGATTTTTCTCCGAGCGAACGCTCAGACCCGAAAGGTGAATCATCTTCTCCGCCAGCTCGACAATCTTCACCGGCTCGCCCATATCGAGCACAAACACGTCACCGCCCTGCCCCATCGATCCAGCCTGAATTACCAGTTGCGCCGCCTCGGGAATGGTCATGAAATAACGGGTGATTTTCGGATGGGTGACCGTCAACGGCCCACCCGACTTGATCTGCTTATGAAACAGAGGAATCACTGAACCGGAAGAACCCAGTACATTACCAAACCGGACCATCGTGAATCGGGTTTTATTTACCCGCGATACGTTAGCCTTATCGCCGAAAAATACCGGTGCAATCTCCCGACTCAGCGCCTGAAGGATCAATTCGGCCAGCCGCTTGGTGCTACCCATCACATTGGTCGGGCGCACTGCCTTGTCTGTGGAAATCAGTACAAAGTTCGCAACACTTGCCTGCAATGCAGCCTGAGCGGTATTGAGTGTTCCAATCACATTATTCAGCACGCCTTCGGCGATATTGTGTTCAACCATGGGAACGTGTTTGTACGCGGCTGCGTGATAGACCGTGTCTACATTCCAGGTCTTCATTACATCAAGAAGTTTATGGGGATGACGAATGGAGCCAAGGATAGGCAATAGTCGGACAGACAGCGACTCACGAGCAATACGCTGCTCAAGCTCGAACAAGATGCTGTAAAGATTGAACTCACTATGTTCGAACAACAAAAGCGTGGTCGGACCAATGGAAAAAATCTGCCGGCACAACTCCGAGCCAATCGAACCACCAGCTCCCGTTACCATCACCGTCTTACCCTTGATACAGCGCGCCAGCAGATCGGGTTGTGCCGGAACCGAATCGCGCCCCAGCAAATCGGCGATATCAACCTCCTGGATGTCATCGACCGTCACCCGACCGCTGGCCAGATCAGTAAAATTTGGCACACTGCGAACGTGAAGAGGAAAGCCTTCCAGAAGATCGAGAATCTCCCGACGTCGCGCGCGAGTAGACGATGGCAGAGCCAGAAGAATCTCCTCCGCCCCCGTCACTTCGATCATCTGCTGAATATGCTTGGGCTTGTAAACCTGTAAGCCAGCAATCGAACGATCCGCAATGCTTGTATCATCGTCGATAAAAGCGACAGGCCGCATAACCCGGCCCATACGCAGAGCAGCAACAAGTTGATTGCCCGCAACACCAGCTCCATAAATGGCCACCTTGGTCAGGCCATTGTCACGATTGGTGAACGGAACGTGCTGGGCAGCGGTGAACCAGTCACCCATAAAATATTGGCGCATACAAAGACGCAGTCCGCCAATGATGACGAGGCTCAACCACCAATAGTTGAAGATAATGGAACGTGGCACCACGGCTTCGTGGTTGCTGTACCAATAGACAACAACCGCAAGGAGCAGCGATGACAGGCTGACTGCCTTGATGATGGCAATCAACGCGTCGTTGCCAAAATAGCGCATGACCGCCCGGTACATACCGAAGCGGACGAAGAGAGGGACAGCCACCACTGGCGCGCACACGAAGAGCCAGAAATGAACCTTTAGAGGATTGTACATGCCATCAATGCCCAGACGAACGATGAAGGCAAGCCATAGAGCAAACCAAACCAGCACCGTATCAGTGGCCACCTGTAACAATCTTTTTTGCCTACGAGGCAGACCCAGCAAAAAAACTCTAAATTTATCCATAAGTACTTGACCTACCAGGCCTGTCCCTCATCACTAGATCTGATAAGTCATTGTACATTAACATCCCACCTCATCACCTTAATCCTGACGATAGAGACTGCCCACGGATCAATGATCGCACACCATATGCATGCATACCTGCAGGACGTTCAACGACTAAGGCTGTTAACAAAAATTGATTCTGCGCCAAGCTGACTCAGGCAGAGGATCACAAAACCGCTTACACGTCTATATGAGAGCTTCGCCGACGACATGTTTGCGACACTCGCAATAGCAGACCCGCTCATGCTCGGGCAATTCGTGGATGACCTCGATAAGCGGCAGGCCTGCCGACATGACGACTTCCTCATCGGCCTGTACAGCAACAGGCGGCGATGCTTTCTACTTCACTGAAGAGCGCGAGAGTGGTGCTACCAAGTCAGCGGCGCGCCCCCACCTACGGACAAACAAGCGCTGACGCAACAGCGTATTCTGTTCTGCGAGATGAGCGACCTTCGGCTCTGCTGCAAGGGCCATTGAGAAAAACGAAAAACACCAAGTCGAACGCGGCTACTTTAGATATCCAGCTCCGCCAGGGCAACGAGACCGTCGATGGATTTTCGGAAACCAACTGATTTGAGGTAGAAATCGACTGTTTCACTATGGCGCCGGGCGCATGATGACCGGCTGGTTCCCGACAAAAAATCGGGCACCATCACCGGAGATCAGGTCTCGGTTTGAATGTGGGGATCATTAACGGTTACGAATAATTTAGGGGTTATACGACTTAATTCGAGGGTGTTACACTTGCTCCCATACGTTTGGATTCTGCCGCCTCCAAGGGGCGAGTGCCTATCATGGTTCAACCAAGAAAAATAGCCACCGAAGGTGCTTTGGGAAATAGATCTGGAGATCCGCTGGGGTGCCAATTCGACACAACGCGGATTAACGTCAGTGCGCTTTATCGTATAAAGAAAAAATCAGGCTCGCTAGAAAGTATCGATCGTGCGTTACCGCCCCCGAAACAGCCTCGGATCTATTCAGAGGAAGCAGAATCTATCCAAGGCTCCAATCACTCGCTGCACCGACACTGGCAAGAGTTTTTTGGCGGATCCACTCAAATTATTTACTACCCACGCCCTCTTCAACAGCGAGATTTTAGCTCTTGTTGCGTAAAATAGGAGGATTCAGTTCCTCAGCGAGTGTTTATGGAAACCTGCAGCATTTTCCGCAACAAAGCGTCATACCCTCTCGGCGACCAATCCTTGAAAAAAAAATTGTCTCTGTGATTCGCTTATACTAGGCCACGCTGGGATGGTGAGGTGGCTCGCGATGCCGATCCGGCATTCGCAAGCACATAATCAGATTGGTGTGCTGAACTCTGCACTGAAACTATGCACGCAGGTTATTGACGCAGGCAGAGCAACCCCCCAAAGGATTCAAAAAGTGAGTGTATCGATGCAAAAGGCAACACCGATCAATCCACACAGCAAGCATTCAGTTTCTCCGGTCACCTTGATATCGTGTTTGTGGCGCAACCGCCGACTCACTCTGCAAATGACAAAGAGAGAAGTAATCGGACGGTATCGCGGGTCGATGCTGGGTTTGGCGTGGTCTTTTTTTAACCCGGTGCTGATGCTGTTGGTATACACCTTTTTTTTCGCAGTAGTGTTCAAATCACGTTGGGGCACGGGCGGGACCGATAGCAAGACTGACTTTGCCGTTATATTGTTCGTAGGCATGATCGTTCACGGCTTGTTCTCTGAAATCCTGAATCGCTCTCCAAGACTGATCCTGGACAATGCTAATTACGTCAAAAAAGTTGTATTCCCTATTGAAATTCTTCCAGCCATCAGTATTGGCGTGGCACTTTTTCATGCAACGGTAAGTCTTGCTGTTCTATTGATCGCTTTCTTGGTTTTCAACGGCTTTATTCAATGGACCGCTGTATTTATTCCGCTGGTAATATTGCCACTGATTATACTTTCGCTGGGGGCTGCCTGGTTCCTCGCTTCGCTGGGTGTTTACTTACGCGACGTGGCTCAAACTATTGGTCTTTTCACCACCGTGCTAATGTTTCTTTCCCCGGTTTTTTACCCTGCCACATCATTGCCTGCGGCCATACGTCCATGGCTAATGATTAACCCGCTTACCTTCATTATTGAGCAAGCACGGGAAGTGATGATATGGGGGAGACTCCCAAACTTTCAGGGTTTAGCGGTTTACACACTCTGCGCAGTCATCATTGCATGGCTAGGCTATATCTGGTTCCAAAAGACAAGAAAGGGGTTTGCTGATGTCCTCTAATGACTTAGCAATTTCGGTTGCAGGTGTCTCAAAGATTTATCATCTTTATGAAAAACCACAAGACCGACTGAAGCAAATTCTCTGGAAAGGCGCTACTAATCCCAGCGATGAGTTCTGGGCGTTGCGGGATATCAACTTTAATGTAAAGAAAGGCGAAACCGTCGGTATTGTGGGGCGTAACGGCTCTGGCAAGTCCACGCTATTACAGATCATCTGCGGAACCCTTACTCCTTCGCATGGTCACGTAGAGCGTCAGGGTCGCTTATCAGCCTTGCTTGAACTCGGCTCTGGTTTCAATCCAGAGTTCACAGGGCGTGAGAACGTTTACCTAAGTGCATCGATACTTGGATTATCGAAAGAAGAAATTGATAATCGGTTTGATGAAATTGCCGGTTTTGCTGATATTGGACAGTTTATCGACAGCCCTGTAAAACACTACTCGAGCGGTATGTTTGCCAGGCTTGCATTCTCGGTGTCTGTTCACGTTGAACCCGAAATATTGATCGTCGATGAAATTCTTGCTGTCGGTGATGCGGCATTCCAGCGACGTTGCCTTTCGAAGTTTTATGAAATACGTGATCGTGGTTGCACCATCCTTTTTGTATCCCACGACCAGTATCAAGTTAAGTCGGTATGTGAACGAGCGTTGTACCTCAAAGAAGGCCGACAAGTCATGTTCGGTCCTGCACCTAGAGTCATAGATCAATACATGATCGAAATGGAGGCGCAGGTTGCTCAAAGCACTACCGCAGCATTCGCAGCCACGCTGGCAGCAGCGGCCGCTGAAAGTCACGACACTTCAGAATCTGTCGAGCCAGATGCCAGCAGGCCAAAAAGTGCTGCCCCCAAAGCATCTCTAAGTAACAGCGAGTCTGCAGATCAGCTGTTTAAAATTACTGATGTCCGCCTGACTGACACCGAAGGCACAGCTCTGGATACCGTGACAACCGGGCAATCCGTGAGCGTGTGTTTTGATTTTGTCGCACTAGTTGATACACCGCCGAAAGAGATCAGTTTTGTCTTCAATCTATATAGACATGATGAGTTGTATCTATGTGGCGCTACCACATTGATGGACAAAATCCCGGCCTACCGTTCCTCAAGCGCAGGAACCGTATCGATTGACTTTGCAGATCTCCCCCTGCTGAGCGGTCAGTACAAATGGCGGGTAGCAATTAACGACAACGTTGGATTCATAACTTACGCAGAAGCAAAAAATGCGTGCTCGTTCCGTGTTGAAGACAACTTCAAAGCGGTTGGCATGTTAAGCCTTCCGCGACAGTGGAATTTTCAACCAAACGACCTCAACAGTATTTGAATAGGCCACAAATGGAACGGTTAGATATCAACTCTGCTCCAGAGAGAGCGAACATAGAAGCGTCAATCCATTTCGCAAGATATTCGGTTGCCACGCCCTTTGTTAAAAACAAGCGAGTCCTGGATATTGCCTGCGGCGAGGGTTATGGAAGCTATCTTTTAAAACAGGCCGGAGCCGAAGAGGTCGTCGGTGTAGATGTGTTCGTCGATGCAGTGAATCGCGCCACTCGTTCATTTGGTGGTCCAGGGATAGAGTTTACTGCCGCGGACGCAACAACCATCGAAGACAGGTTTCCGTCCGAGTACTTTGACGTCATCGTTTCGTGTGAAACCATTGAGCACATTGAAGATCCGGCAGCCTATTTACAATCGCTGAAACGCGTCGCAAAAAAAGACGCGATCATTATCATTAGTTGCCCAAATGACTATTGGTATTTTCCGGAAGAGCATCAGCGTAACCCGTACCACTTGCGAAAATACCGATTCGAAGAGTTTCAGCAGCTCGCCAGCAGCGTACTGGGAGACAACGTCAATTGGAGCATAGGAACCGCAGTCTTTGGATTCGGTTCAACGTCGCTAGATATCGAGCGAGACTATGAAACTGTTCCCGATAGCTGGATGAAATTCAACTCAGTCCAAGGTGCATACCTTGTAAATGGTGGTGAAAAACCAGAATTTAATACTGAGAATTGCAGCTATTATTTCGGCATTTGGAATGCGCCTGAAATCACTAATGGTGCTGCTGTTTTCCCAATCAGTATGGACGCTTATGCGCGCATGGTTCAGGCAATGGACGGTACATTGCTTGTGGACGAACGATTGAAGGTGACGACCCTTCAAATGGGAACTGATACGCTTAAGGCGGACTTGAGAAAAACACGACTTAACTATCAGGCAACGCTGACGGAAAACGAACTGGTAAAAGAAAGATTGCACGCGCTTCAGGCTGAAGTGGCAAGAGTGAGCGCAGAGCGTGATCAAATGCGAGTCGGTTATTACCGTTATCTCCGTTTGGGAGGGCTGGTTCCTCGCCCTGCTCGAGCGTTGATAAAAAAGGTCTTCAGAATTGTTCGCAGGAGCCCTAACTAATGAAAGTTCTGGGGCTGGATATCATCCCGGGGCTTTCGCGCGGGCTCTACGTTTATGACAAGGCACACGCTCTATTAGCGGCTGATGCCTGTCGGGAGACAGGGCCAAATATCGGCAGTAGTGGCGAGAACCTAACGATCTCTTTCCTTTCGATGAACCGCTCGTCGCTATCGATCAAGCTGCTCAAGTCCATTGAAAAGTTCTTGCCGCACTTCGCCGGTGAAGTGCTGATTGTCGATAACGGCTCTTCGGCAGACGAAATCGAGCAAATGAGCGAGGCGTGCAAAACGCTGAGTTTCCGGACACGTATTGTTGAGCTTGGGCAAAATTTCGGTGTTTCAGGCGGCCGTAACAGAACCATTCCACACGTTACGACGGAATGGCTGATGTGTCTGGACAACGATATCTACTTCACGATGAATCCGCTAATGCAGATTCAGCACGATCTAGCGGTCCTTGGCTGTCATTTCATGAGCCTTCCCTTGCTGGATCCAGATGGTCAAACGATCTTCGCCAGGGGCGGCCACGTTTTTGTGTCCTATGAAGAGGGTGAACTTCATATCGGTGCTGGAAGCGCTTCCCTGCAGACAAAAATACAGAACGTTATCAGTCAGCCGTTCCTAGGGACTTTCCTGTTTGGTGGTGCTTGCGTCGTTAACAAGGACACGTTCGCTCGTGTCGGTAGTTATGACGAAGGTATGTTTGTTGGCTTCGAGGATATCGATTTTTCGGTACGTCTGTTCCAGCAGGGCTACAAAGTCGGTTGCGCATCGGTATGCGCTTTGGTGCATGACCACCCAACACCTGATTCAGACGCTGATCGCAACTATGAAAAAGAGCGTTTTTCTCGCGGTGTTCTTCACAAGTCTGCGATGCATCTTGAGGCAAAACACGGCTTCAAGATCTGGGGTGATGCGGTAGACCATTGGGTCCAGTCACGGCACGATGAACTGGGTCTCAATAATGAAGCCGAACACATTTCCGCTCCCGTAAAAGCGGTACCGGTAGAACGTGAAAAGACGAAAATCGCACTGATCATCGATACAGATAACTGGGCGTTTGGAAATATCGCCCGGCAACTGGAACGCTATTTGAGTGGGCAGTTTGATTTCGTTGTGATACCGATGGATATCATCGACAACATCGACAAAGTGTTCATGATGACCGAAGACTGCGACATCGTGCACTTCTTCTGGAGAGAACACTTAACACTTATCGGTACGCCGTACTACAAAAGTTATGTTGAAAGCCTTGGCATGCCATATGAGCTGTTCCATGAGCGCTTTATTGCCACTAAAAAGCTAAGCACAAGTGTTTACGACCACCTGCTTCTGGAAGAAGACGAACTCAGTGGCCGCGCCCATCTTTTTACCGAGATAGTCGCTGGCTACACTGTGGGCTCTGAAAAGTTAAACCGCATTTATTCCAAAGTAAGCGGCTATCCGGAACCCACCCTCGTAATTGAGGATGGTGTCGACCTGACAAAATTCATGCCCATGAATATTGAACGCCTTAAAGAAGTCGGTCAGCGTGAACTGGTAATTGGCTGGGTTGGAAACAGTAAGTGGGCGGCAGAGCTCGAAGACTTCAAAGGCGTGAATACGATCCTCAAGCCAGCAATTGAGCAACTTCAGCAAGAAGGTATTACTGTAAAAAGTCTGTTCGCTGACCGACAGGATCAATTCATTCCCCATGATCAGATGCCTAACTACTACACAAAGATCGACGTCTATGTGTGTACGTCGAAGATAGAAGGCACGCCTAACCCTGTTCTGGAAGCGATGGCCTGTGGGGTACCGGTTATCAGTACTGATGTCGGCATCGTGCCGCAGGCTTTCGGAGAGTTGCAGAAAGCCTTTATCTTGCCAGAGAGAACGGTCGAAGCGCTCAAGGCCAGTATCCGCAAGCTTGTCGAAGAGCCTGCGTTGCTGACTCGGCTTTCAACAGAAAACGTTGAAAGAATCAAAGAGTGGGACTGGTCTATAAAAGCTGCAAAGTTTGGTCAGTACTTTGAAAGCCTAACAGCGATCGACAGCCGTACTTGAGAGCAGGGGATGCCGCAGGTTTGGATCAGCCTGCGGCATGCAAAACGGTTTGAGCGAATGGTTGGCGCAGTCATTCCGGTATCGCAGTCTACCGGACATACCAGCCTTATCTGCCATCCCACTCCTCAAAACGCTAATTGAAATCGCCCCCACTACACGGAATATATCCAGTGAAAAAACCTCCATCAACGATGAGTGACATCAGAGGAGCTAGCTTTGAAGGACGATCTGATTCGTTCGAACTTTTTGGAGAAATGGCAGACACGCTCCTGTATTGGGTGAGCGAACTGCATCGCAAACTCATCGAGAACGGCGTCAAGCAGGTATTCTTTCTCTCCAGAGAGGGACAACCGCTCAAGCAAATGTTCGACTGCTATTGCGTTCGCGTGGGTGTCCCGATTCAGAGCCGTTATCTGGAGGTTTCTCGCAGATCAACGCTGCTGCCTTCTCTGAACGTGTTGAGCCAAGAGCGGTTCGAAACGCTTTTCAGGCAGTATCAGCGAATGTCGCTGCTGGAGTTTCTCTCGAGCCTTGGGCTGGATGATTTCTGCACAGAGCTGTCGGCCTTGCTGGGCCTGACGACTGAACAGTCGAATCAAAGGCAAGAAGACTTTCCCGAAAGCGACCTCTTCTCGCGACTTAAGGCGTTGCCGCGATTCATTGCGGTATATGACGAGCAACGGCTGAATCGTCGAAAGGCATTTGGGCAGTATCTTTCTGCCCTCTCGGAAGGTGATGTTCCCGAAAAGCTTGTGGTCGTGGACGTCGGCTGGAAGGGCACGATTCAGGACAACCTTTACGCGTTATTGTGCAAAGGACCGGCATCGCCAGTCAAATCAGTTACGGGCTACTACATCGGACTTATAGCGCCAGGGGCGGAAGGTTCTGCGAATCACAAGCACGGCCTTCTGTTTTCCTCCATTGCAGGCCGTACGTCGCGGTTTCATGTCTTTAATGAAAATCGCGCCCTGTTCGAAATTCTCCTAGCAGCAAATCATGGCTCAGCGGCCAGCTACCAAATAGACACTAATGGTAGGGCTAGTGCCGTCCATGACACGTTCCATGAGCAAGAGATGCTGGAGGCCCTAGTGTTTCCTGTTCAGCGTCACATCTTCGCTCGTTACAACCAGTTGCTGGACGCTATGACACTGCAACCCGGTACGCAGGCGCTACGTCTTGAGCAGATCGCTCGCAGCCACGCGCGCTTGGTTTTCCAACCTTCACAGTTCGAGATCGACTGGTTTTCTTCAGTATTTCATGTTGAAAACTACGGTGTGTTTGAGCGCTCTTTCTTTACCGGCGCGCACAAGGTTCCGAGCTTTTCTGATAGGTTGAAGTTCATGCTCACCGTCCTGAGGCGCAGGGGACGAGGATTGCTTGGGTTCTGGCCATGGAAGAAGCTCGATGAGCGGGTTGGCCGCCCAATAGCCAACTTATATGGATTAATCCGCTATTTTCAGAAGTAATCATAAATTGAACGATAGAAGAATTTGCTTTCTCGTAGGCTCGATGGCCATTAGCGGTGGCACTTATGTCATCATTCAACATGCCAGCTACCTACGTAATCATGGATACGACGTCACGTTGGCGGTTCAAGAACCTTTTTCGGCGGCGACGCTTTCCTGGCATGACGAAGCGCCGAAGCTTCGTTGTCTGCCCATAGAAGAGGCCAAGCAAGAGTCTTTCGACCTGGTCATCGCCACATGGTGGAAAACCGCTTTTGAGCTTGGCAATTTCGACGCCAGAAGGTATGCGTATTTCGTACAGTCGATCGAGTCCAGGTTTTATCCTGAATCGGAAGCGCCATTACGTGCTTTGGTTGACGCTACCTACTACTTCCCAATCGATTACGTGACTGAAGCTACGTGGATCCAGCATTACCTGAAAGACGATTTCAATCGGGATACCACTCTGGTACGCAACGGTGTTCGCAAAGATGTGTACTCACAAACGGGTGTCACAAGCGCTCCTCGCCCTACTGATGCGCAACCCAGAATTCTCGTGGAGGGACATTTTGGTGTCTCCTTCAAAAATACGGCCTTGGGTGTTCGATTAGCCAGAGAAGCCGGCGCGAAAGACATCTGGGTACTCACGGGCTCCCCCATCAAGTGGCTTCCCGGAGTCTCGCGGGTGTTTTCCCGGGTCCCCATGGTCAAGACTGCCGAAATTTATCGCTCTTGCGATATTTTGATCAAGCTCAGTACGGTTGAAGGAATGTTTGGTCCGCCGCTCGAGCTGTTTCACTGTGGCGGCACCGCCGTAGTCTTTGATGTTTCCGGACATGACGAATATATCGTTAACGGGAAAAATGCGGTCGTAGTCTCCACGGGTGACACTGACGGCGTCGTCAGTGTCCTGAAAAAACTCATATGCGACCGTACTGAGCTTTCACGGCTTCAGGAAGGAGCGCGCCAGACGGCCGACATTTGGCCTTCCTGGCATGACTCTTCAACTCACTTCTGCGAATGGGTAGAGAAGAGTCTTGAAGGTCCGCCCATGGAAAAATCTGTTTTTACAGAGTTGACTGTAAAGGCGTTCAACGAGTACTCCGTTCAGGAGAAGCAGCGTCTCAATTCAAATCGTTGGGTCGTTCGCCGTCATAAACTCAGTGAACTTGCCGCCAAACTCCCCGCGTGGCTCAAGCTTCGGATCAAACAGCTGGAAGCAGTGGCTGAAGTGATTTTTGGTGGGCGAAAAGTACGATGACCTACAAAATCAAGACAGTTGATGTCTGGGATACCTTGCTTAGAAGAGATTGCCACCCTGAATGCATCAAGCTGGCGACTGCTGCTCATGTATTTTTCGAGCTGTTTGGACACTTCAAACCGCTGTACACGGGCTACTGGGATATCTATCAGGCACGGGTGGATACAGAAGCCCGTCTTGCGCGGAAGGCTCGAGAAGCAAACAAGAACGAAGAGTACGAAATCGTTCATGTGCTCAAGGAATGGCTGGAGACAATTCTGCTCTCTTCCATCGATGAGAGTCTCCCCCAGCGCTTTGCCGACTATGAGCTTTCAGTAGAAGTGCGCCGTACTTTTCAGGATCCAGATATCGAAGAGTTTCTCAAGCAGCACTCTGCCGAAAGAACGATATTCCTCTCTGATTTCTACATGACCTCTGACATGCTCAAACACTTGCTCGAGCAGAAGGGGCTCAGTCATCTCTTTGAGAATGGCGTGAGCTCGTGCGATGTGGGCTTGAATAAACGCTCAGGAACACTGTTCAAGCATGTGCACGAGGTCTACGGGATCGCTCCTCACGAACATGTGCATGTAGGCGATCATCCGTGGTCGGATGTAGAGTCCCCGGCGCAACTGGGCGTTACCGGCATTTCATTCGTGCCGGACAAATCTCACGCGGCCAGGAAAGAGCGCGAGCGCCTGTTTGCTTCGCGTGAGGCGTTGTTCCAGCATCTTCGACAGCTCAGCATCCAAGCAGTTGCGTCGTCAATGCTTCCGCAGCAAAAGACCGAAGCTGCAGCGTTTCGTTTCGGAGTAGAGGCCGCTCCACTGTTCTTGGGCTTCGCCTTGTGGATTGCCGAGCAGGCAATTGCTCAGCGTCTGGATCAAGTATTCTTTCTTACCCGAGAAGGCGAGTTTTTTCGCCGTATATACGAAATTGTCTTCCCAGATCAGAAGCTTTTCGGGCACCGGTTACCAGTACATGTTGAGCTGGAGGTCAGTCGACTTTCTACGTTCGTCGCTTCAATGGAAGAGGTCTCGAATGATGAGTTCAACCGCATTTGGCGCCTAAACCGCTCGCAAAAGGTTTCCGGGCTGTTTTCAACGCTGGGTCTGGAATACGCTGACTTTGCTGATCTTTTATCTGAGGTTGGGTTACAGGCTTCGGATGTTATTGAGCGTCCTGATGAAAACGAGTCATTAAGCAAGCTGATCCGGGCGCCGGCATTCACGGCTGCCGTCAACGAAAAAATACTGGAACAGCGTGAGCTCTTGAATGAATACCTTACAGAAAAAGGTATTTCCCAGAACGACAAAGTCGGCCTGGTTGATATTGGCTGGCGCGGGACAATCCAGGACAATCTTGCGCGGATAAAGCCTGCTACACACTTTCACGGGATGTATCTTGGTCTGCGAAAGATGCTAAATCCCCAAACATCGAATGTTTCAAAGCGTGCCTACGGTGCTGATGAGCAGGTTGATGCTGATACAGGCAAGCTGTTTGAAGCGTTTGCTGTACTTGAAATGCTGTGCACATCAAACATGGGCAGCACGGAGAGGTACGTAAGGTCGCAAGGAAAAGTTACTGCGTATCGCAACGTCTCAGCCGAGGAAAATAGATCTCATAGTGAATTTTCTGTTCACTTCCAGGAGGGCGTCGCACTGGCTGCCCAAATATGGGGACCGTACCTGGAGCGTTATGTAGTGGGCTCCGCGGAGCTGCGTGCTTCTGCTGTGCATATCTGGAAAAAACTCAGTGTCAATCCGGATGCTGACTTGGCAAAGATCTTCATCCATACACCTCAACACGACGTTTTTGGTTTCGGTGATATCTTCCAGAAAAATCAGGCTCCGGCATTATCTACGATCTTTCTTTCCCCATTCAGTAGCACTGCGCGTCGGCAGGTGATTGACTACATCCGTCGAGTTCAATGGACCTCCGGAATCAAGCATCTCAATGGAATTGGCCCCGTGCACAAAACCGTGCTTATTGCTCTCTTCACAGTGGCCAACGCGGTCAAACGCTATCGGATGAAGTCTCGTAAACGATAGCTGCTCAGGCTTGCCAACAGTGAGTAACCGGCAATCTCGCCCCTAAGGACGAGATTGTTAGGTTGCGTCCAACAAGGCACTGTGCCACGTACTGGAACGCTTGCCGCTACCGGCGTCGCTGAAAACTTCGATGCCTTGAAGAGCGGCACTTTACTGGCCGTCAGGAGTAACCGCTCCACGAACCCCACATTCAAAGCCGCGGTTTGATGGCTGATGCTGTGCTCTCGATCTCTTTCAGAAGCCAGCGGCCATGATGCGTCCCGATGCCAAAGTTGAAAAAGTGTACCTCTATCCCAAGCCCGTCGACTTCCGAAAATCCATCGACGGCCTGGCGTAACCGCTCCATTAACCCCACATCCAACGCCGACAGCTTAGGCTGGAGCGAGAACTGTGTTCTAGCTCATCAGCCGAGCCATCCACCGTACCGAGATTTTCTACTCATGACTTAGCTAGTAGCCAGTGGACTGCCAGGCACATGTCGCACATAAATAGTCCACTTCCTATTTGGCTGGCACAAGAATGCCAAGACCAGCTATTTCAGTGGCACAAGAATGCCAACCCCGGCCATTCAGTGGCACAAGAATGCCAAACCCGGCTATTTCAGTGGCACAAGAATAGAAAATCGACCCATTTCTATGCCACATAAATACAGAATTGCGCCCTATCTCTGTATCCGCTCCATGAACCCCACATTCCAAGCGGATAGCTGACGGCTGATGCTGTGCTCCCGATTTCCATCAGGAGCCCATCACCATGATGCGTCCCAATGCCAGCGTTGAAAAAGTGTACCTCTACCCAAAGCCGGTAGATTTTCGAAAGTCCATTGATGGCCTAGCTGCGCTGGTCGAACTGGATATCAAGGTCGCGGTGTTTGACCCCGTGCATTACAGCCCGGAGTGGAACGTCTGGCGTGCATGGCCCATGTGCGGCGCAAGTTTGTCGATGCTCAAAAGGTACAGCCCAAGGGCAAGGCGGGACGTGCCGATATCGCCCTGACGATGATCAACAAGCTGTACGGCATCGAGCGTGAACTGAAGGACGTCAGTGACGAGCAACGATTTATCGGCAGACAGGAAAAGAGCCTGCCGATCTTGGCGCAGTTGAAAAGCTGGCTGGATAAAACGCAGTCCCAAGTGACGCCGCAAAGTGTGCTGGGCAAGGCGGTTAACTATCTTGCCAACAACTGGAGCCGGCTGGAGCGTTACGTGGAGGCCGGTTTTTTACCGATCGACAACAACGCGGCGGAGCGTGCGATAAAGCCGTTTGTGATCGGACGTAAGGCATGGCTGTTCAGCGATACACCCAAAGGCGCTACCGCCAGTGCCCAGATCTACAGCTTGGTCGAGACCGCCAAGGTCAACGGCCGAGAGCCTTATACGTGGCTACGCCACGTACTGGAGCATGTGCCACTTGCGAAGTCGGTGGCGGACTATGAAGCACTGTTGCCTTGGAACTGCTCGCCAGAGATATCACGTTAAACCTGAACCCTAACGTGGGGTGAGTGGATCGAATCGTACGCTAGGCAAGCCTCGACATCCTTTGGTGTACCGCCAAATCCACCAACACGTAATAGACTGCGGACACTTTTAGAGCTTCCAAACCCCGGTAAAACTGAGCGTCCCACCCCCGGTACAAGAAACGTCCTACCGCAGGTACAGATCTGAAGTGGCTCCCATAGGCAGAGATAGGGCGCAATTCTGTATTTATGTGGCATAGAAATGGGTCGATTTTCTATTCTTGTGCCACTGAAATAGCCGGGTTTGGCATTCTTGTGCCACTGAATGGCCGGGGTTGGCATTCTTGTGCCACTGAAATAGCTGGTCTTGGCATTCTTGTGCCAGCTAAATAGGAAGTGGACTATTTATGTGCCACATGTGCCTGGCAGTCCACTGGCTACTAGCTAAGTCATGAGTAGAAAATCTCGGTACGGTGGATGGCTCGGCTGATGAGCTAGAACACAGTTCTCGCTCCAGCCTAAGCTGTCGGCGTTGGATGTGGGGTTAATGGAGCGGTTACCATCAATGGACTTTCGAAAATCTACCGGCTTTGGGTAGAGGTACACTTTTTCAACGCTGGCATTGGGACGCATCATGGTGATGGGCTCCTGATGGAAATCGGGAGCACAGCATCAGCCGTCAGCTATCCGCTTGGAATGTGGGGTTCATGGAGCGGATACTTTACAGTTTGGTCGAGACGGCTAAAGCCAACGGCCAAGAGCCCGATGCGTGGCTGAGCCACACACTTAAGCGCCTACCGCAAGCCTCGAGCGTAGAAGACCTCGAGGCCTTGCTGCCGTGGCACTGCATGCCGCAAATTCCACGATAGCCATAGATCCCCACCTTTAAAATATGGGGTTCATGGAGCACTTCCGGAGCACTTACCTACGAACGACTCGCGACGGCAATTCCCAACATGATTAGAGAAATGCCAACAAAATACTGGGTACTAAATCGCTCGTCGAACACAATATGACTGCCAATAGGCACCAAAACAAATGCCAGCGCCATCACTGGATACACACGGCCTAATTCAATCTTTTGTAAGATCCAGACCCACGCTACGGATGTGATCGCATAAAGCAACATTGCGCTGAACAACGCCGCTAACGAACGAAATGTGAACAACGTTCCGCTAGCCGCCAACGCAGCTGCACTGACTTTAAAAAGAATCTGGCCAATCGCCAGGCCCACAACGCAAAGTACCGCCCAAATATATAGCATGTCAGCCCTGTGGCACTTCCGATTTCTCAACAATGGCATGAAACGCGACGAAAAGATTCAAATCCATTGAGGCCAATTTGCACGGCCACCATGACTCGCGTGCGTTGGGGAAATAGTGCCGCATTAGCGCAACCAAGTTATTGCACGGATTGACGTGCTCTCTAGCCATCACATAATCGTAGGCAATATTCTGTGCAATCGCACTCTTGCGCGGACCCAGTGTCCTGCCAAGTCGCCATGCTATGCCCGGATCTGTCGGAATCAATATCGACAACGTACCACCCGGCTTCAAGACTCTACGCCATTCCTTGAGTGCAAGATGAGGATAATAGATATGCTCGAGAACGTGGGTCGCAATAAGCCGGTCGTAGCTATTATCTTCAGCATCTATTCTACTTCCGTGCTGAATAGAGAAAGTCAGACGTCCCTTATGACGGACCGAGGTCTTTCCAAACGCGACCTCCAGAGTTTTGGCGTCCATATCCGTTAGTACATACTCATCGAAATCATGCTGCACGAAAGCAAGATGCTCTCCCGTCCCCGCACCAATTTCCAATACCCGATTGAATTTCACGCTCTCGCCAAATGGACTTTCAGTCAACCTATGACTAGCTCGCATTACAAATGACTGCAATGGACTGCCATAATTACTGTCGTCGTAGACATCAGCAAACCGTGCTCGGTAATCGAGCCATTCTTTATCTTCATTCTGCATTTTTTTTCTCCAAACTTTTAGTCACCGTAACCTTCTTGTTACGATGAAATGGCCTATCTGGAACCGATCGGATATCCTGCCCTAGAAATGCAAGAACCAATTGCAAACCCACAATAAACGGTAATGCGGACAACATTACAGTTCCAGGCGAAGACTGCAAACCGGTATCGACGGACCGGACCCAACTATGAGTTCCGAATACAATCCCAAATAGCAGCATCGAGCAGCCAACAGGCAGTTCTATAGATGCCAAGGACATGTCCCTTAGGTAGTAATTATAAAAAATCCGCTTGAGGAAGTTTCTAACATGTTTGATCAGAAACTCCCCTACAACGGCAGAAATTTTTAAATTACTGACCTCATCACCATATTTTGCTTCCATCGGCACATCGACAACCACTGCACGCAGGGTGTTTAACCTGAACAACATGTCCGTCTCGAAGAAGTACCTTCGACTGATTTTTTTCATTGGAAGGTAGCGGACTACATCGCGATGGATAGCGGTATAGCCATTCGTCGGATCAAAGAGATTCCAATATCCAGACGATAACTTTGCCATGAACGACAATACGGCATTCCCGAATAACCGCATTTTGGGCATCGCCTGAACTTTCTCTAGATCAAAAAAACGGTTCCCTTTAGTGTAGTCAGCCTCGCCATTTAATATAGGCTCGACAAAATCGGAGATCAAGCTGGGGTCCATTTGCCCATCACCATCGAGTTTGACAATGATGTCCATCCCATCGGCGACTGCAGCCTCATAGCCGGTCATGACAGCACCGCCTACACCTTGATTGGTCTTATGCCGCAAAACGCTAACACGAGAGTCGGAGCAAAACTTTTCAACAAAAGAGCCGGTTTGTTCAGGACAGCAGTCATCAACAACATATATACGGCACACCTCATCGCCAATACCGCCGATCACATCAAGCACGTGCCCCCGCACCTTATAGCTTGGAATAACGACTGCAATTTTATGATACATGTGCATTTAATAACTCATTCTTTTCTGCAGTACCGTTTCGACCGAAGGAAAGCCCCAAGGCCATAAAAAATACGAGAAGCGACATCACCACCGAAGGCCAAAGATATCGATAGTCCTGCGCTCCTATTAATAGAGTCAGACTCATCACATTACATAATAAAGGAGCAAACAGTAACCACACCGCAGGTTGCGATCTAATGGCAATGATACACATCGAAATCAAACCGATAAGCATGTACAAAGCAGGCCGGGTATACACTGTACTTCGTTGAACAAAATTCTGATTTAACTCATCTATCCGGTCTTTCAAGGAAGGCAGAAGCGAATGCGATTGCAACCCAAGCTCCCGTTGCTCCGGCATGCTGGTTATCTCAGCCGGCGAAACGCTGAGCCATTCGTCGTCTCGCCCACCAATTCGCCAGATTAGCCCTGTGACGCAAGTCTGATGCTTTAAAAAGACCAACGGATAATCCCATATTGCTTTTAAAGCTAGCGAATTCAGCTCGGAAGTGTGCTCACCTAAGAAATCCCATTCATTGCGAAGCTGTGGGTGCCAGAATAGAGGCACAACCGACTCGCATTTATAATTCTCACGCCACTCTTGCGCTGGAAGCAGTTTCTCGAGAAGTTGCCTGTCGCCTAAGTCCCACTCCACCCCTGCAGTTTCCATTGAACCCAATATATGCATCGCAACGATGGCGCGATATTGTGGTGAAATAGGCGATACATTTAAAACTGTCAGTAGTAGGGTCTTCATCATCAAAAAAATCGCGATTTGCGAAATCAACACAACACCTACCCGGAAGCGCGCCTGACCTGTCTTCGCGAAAAAAAACAAAGCTGCAAAAAATATAATACTTATTAATATGCCGTTATGGCGCATGGCAATAACAAGCACACCCGCCATGCTCATCAGAAATAGAGAGTCAAGCCTCAGCGTCAGCCCACGACGTACTTCACGCGCCGCCAAGGCGCTAAGAAGGATCACACCTGCGGTAAACGGAACATCTTTCCATAAGGTTGTCACAATAAGAAAGGTTGCCGGAAAAAGAGGAAATAGCAACGCAGCGAGAGCAATGATTCGTGGAGAAGCACCCCATGCCAAGCACTCTTTCAAGAATAACCATGTAGCACTGGTAAATATCAATATTTGCAGTATAACCGCGGATTGCGGGTGCGGATAAACATAGAATGCCAACTTATACAGTTGAGTTGAAAGAATGGGATGTGAATCGTTGTACTGACCCGAAACAATCTGCCCCCACTGACTTATCGAGTCCGGCGACATTTGGCCTGGCCAATATGCAGCTAAAACCAAGCCATATACGGTCAGGCTGGATAATACAATCCACGCATGCATCCAGGCACTGCCCGATGAAGCGCTACTGGTATGTGATACTGCTCGACGCCCGAGAACTAGCAGGAGTATGAAAAATGCGACGAATGCAATCCCAAACTGCTTGGCGGCAGAAATAGCGTTTGCGCACAGATTTAACTGCATTGGAGCGATTTTGCTGAGATCGACCTCGATCACGCCTTGAGTTGGGGAATACAGATCAATGCGATGCCCTTCCTGTCCATACTTGACTTCGACTATTCCAGAGTACTCACTCGTTGCAAATCTCAGTAGTTTACCCGACTTAAGCGTTAATGCTGATTGTATGACAGCGGGTTGATTTCGAAACGAAACCAACGAATTGTACTTAGTCTCCCAACTGGGATCCTTACGAACAATCTCTGCCTCTAGTCTTTCAGAGTCAGTCGCGCGTATCCACACCTCTGCCGACTTTGCGTCCGGATTGTGCTCACCAGTGGCCACGATCGTCAGATCCGTTGCCGCCTCCTCTTCAAAAAAAGAGATTGGTAACATAATGACGAAAAGAAGCGAAAAAAGTGCTGACATAATTCCAGTTTTTACTGCAGACAACACGAACAATTTGTTCATTCCTTTTGTGGGCTCATTGAGTCAGACCAATAAAATCAGCTTTCAGAGCTCTTATTCTTTGTGCGGACACCGCGATGCCTTCCTCGCGGCTACCTGACCAACCGGTTTGATATGTCAAAGCGTACGAATTTCCGATAAAGAGTGAGATAGGCAGCAGAAAGCAAAGAAGCTATCAGGACGGATTGATGCTGTCAAAACAGGGCTGCTGGAAGAATCGAAAACGATGACGCCATCCTCAAAAACGGGGAGGTCATTGCATTACGCCTGTCCTGCGGCCTAACGGTAATCCCTCCCTGTAAAAGCACTCGTCAGAAGTAGAATTTTCTCCTGTTCGGCTCAAGGGAATCTTGTGTGAAGACATCACGTTTATTGGATAGATAAATCATTGCCGCCCCTCGAGCAACCGAGAAGATTGATCTGCCGTAACCGGTCGAGAATTTGGTGCACGCACTGGACCAGGTGGTTGAGTGGTGCGGCACATGGGGAGCCTTACTACTGCTCAAGAATCAGCCTTTTCCTCCAATGCTCCCGCATCAAATAAACAGGCTATAAAGACGAGCGGAGTGTACGCAAGTAACATTCCGAGTATTTCATTCAGCAATCCCAGCCCAACAAAAATCGAAATTGGCACCAACCAAACAAGATTAATGACGACAACCCCAAGCGTTACGACTCGATGGCTCTTGAAACGACGGGATGCATACTGATAAGCGTGGCTGCGATGCGCCTGAGAAACTTTGTCTCCACGCATCAAACGTCGCAGCAACGTCAAGGTAGCATCAACAATGAAAACTCCGAGCAGAATCAACCAACTCCAAAGCAACTCCGGTGCTGTCCAAGCCGCATGGAGCGCTAAACCACCGAGAATGAAGCCTAGAAATCCACTACCCGCATCTCCCATAAAGATACGCGCGGGAGGAAAATTCCAGCATAGAAACCCGGCCACCGCACCACCCAAAACGAACGGAACCCACATCAGGTTGGCGTAACCACCAAGCCAATACAACGCACATGCCCCCAGACATACACATATAGCCTCAGCGCTGGCCAAGCCATCAATCCCGTCCATAAAATTGTAGAGGTTAAGCATCCAGACAAGGTAAATCAGCGCGAGAACATTGCCAAACCAGCCCAAGTCAATCGCCGTACCAAAAAATGAAATGGATGCGAGGCCATTAAACCAGTACAGCGCCCAGCCAGCTGCAATGAAATGCCCCAAGAGTCGCCATCTAGCGGCAATATGACCATGATCATCGGCGAAGCCAATAAGCGAGACCAAAATCCCCGCCCCTAGTAACCCTGCAAGCAAAGGCATACCAAGCAGACCCAGAGCAGCCAACATCGGCAGCGCCCCTGCAAACGCCACCACAATAGCCAGCCCGCCGCCGCGAGGCGTAGGTACAGTATGGGAACTGCGCTCATTTGGTATGTCCATTAAACTCTTGGCCAAGGCATAACGACGCAAGACATAGGTCAGCAACCAGGAACTTGCGAACACAGCAGATAGCAACAACCAAAAAATCATTTCGTTAACTTATCCAGATAATGGTCGGCAGTTTTGCGTAAAGCTTTATCCACACTTACCGAGGGACGCCAATTCAAAACATCACATGTCTTGCTAATATCAACCTGCAACGAGCTACACAAACGCTGAACAACTGCTTTTTTACCTAGGAGTGAAGCACTTAAACTCAATACAAAACCTGGTATCGGGAGCAACCGTGCTTTCGTGCCTAAGGCGAGAGCCATGCGCCGAAGCAACAAAGTTGTAGATAGGTCCTCACCATCACTAACCAGAAAGATATTATTCGCCGCCGCAGGATGATCGATACAGGTCACGATGAGATCCACAAGGTTCTCAAGCGCCACCAGACTGCGTTGATTATTAATGGCGCCCAATGGCAAAGGTATGTTTCTGTGCAACCAACTCATCATGCATAAAAAATTGGCTTTCACCCCAGGACCATACACGAGTGGCGGTCTGATGATAACAACTTCCATTCCTGTGTTCAGGCCAATCTGCTTCAATGCATCTTCAGCTTCTTGTTTCGAGACTCCATACGGATCTACAGGTGCTGGAGGATCGTCAGCCTTAAAAGATTTCCGTGCTGCGGTGCTTTCGCCATTAACCTTGATTGAGCTGATAAAAATGAATCGTTTCACTCCCGACTCGGCAGCTTTCTGGGCGAGCCTAACGGTTCCGTCCACATTGATTTTACGAAATTCCGAAAGAGAGCCCGTTGAGGTTTCGTTCATCACATGCACTCGAGCTGCGGCATGGATCACTACCTGAACGTCAATCAGGGCTGGCAATGTAACTGTGTCAGTAAGATCGAATGAGACTACCCGGCACAAACCAAGCAATCGTGTAACACTTCGCACTGCGGCAACTGGGGTAAATTTTTTATCAAGTAAAAGTCTGAAGACCAAAGCCTCACCAACGAACCCGCTCGCCCCCGTCACCAAAATTTGTGGGCCTTTCATTTAGTCCTCTTTCCTATCACTGCAGTGGTACAACAGATAAAAAAGAAGAACACTTTATCGCGGAACCGTCGCCGGCATATCCAGGAGTTAAAGGAAAGCTTCAATAACTGCCTGCGTCCTAATTCCAGCCAAGTTTCAACAAAAGGTTCTCCGCTCTGGCCCACCAATGAAGCAATCAATTGCACCTGAGTAAACCACCAACCGTCATGAATCGTTTTATATCGGGCAATCAAAGGAGTCAATCCAGTATTAGCCCCTACTTGATTACTATCATGCTGGCGATACAGCATCGATGGAACCGGATCGATGAACCATTTGTATTGGTGACTGCGGGCGAAGGCATAGCAGTACCAGTCATGCAAACTTACTTCCTGTAGTTGCTGCCAATTGGCAAGCATGGAGTCCTTCAACGGGTTCGCTAATCTATTGCTAAACACGTAAGTACAACCCGGCCCAGCAGCCTCAAACAAAAAATCCCAGGTCACTTGCGGTTGCGCCTTATCCAACAAATGTGTTTTACCGTCCGGCCAGAAAGCCGTTACATTACTGGAATACGCATCAAATTCACGTGTCAGCAAAGTCTGAGTGGCCCTCTCGAGTTTGTCTGAGTGCCAAATGTCATCCTGATCAGAGAACGCGATGAAGTCATAACCCTCGAAATCGACATCACGGATGAGACGGAAGAAATTGCGTGCTGCGCCACCGAAATTGCCGGCAGCCGGTAGCAACACGACATCGCGGCGTTCAGCGAAGAAGCTAGCGCACCAGGCTTCGGTGCCGTCTGTCGAAGGATCAACACTTATATAGACGGTAACATCTACCGCTGACTGACTTAGGATCGAGGCAATCTGCTCTTCAATCCACCGCATTCCGTTGTACGCAGCCAGCAAAACTGCTACCTGAGGATATTTTACTGGCATGCCAATCCTGCTTGCATTGGTTTAACACTTCAAATCGAATAAAGGACGCTCACAGACCAGTGGAAACACTAGCCCAGCAACCTCTGCATGTACTGACCATAGCCAGTCTTCTTGAGACGCTCTGCTTGAGCACCCAATTGCTCTGGGGTGATCCAGCCATTGTTGTAAGCGATCTCTTCCAAACAAGCCACTTTCAGTCCCTGACGTTGTTCGATAGTGCGCACGAAGTGACTGGCTTCAAGTAAAGATTCATGAGTACCGGTGTCGAGCCAGGCGAAACCGCGACCGAGGATTTCGACGTTCAGAGCATCCTGCTCAAGATAGGTGCGGTTGACGTCGGTAATTTCCAGCTCGCCGCGTTCGGACGGCTTGATGCTCTTGGCAATCTCAACGACCTTGTTATCGTAAAAGTAAAGGCCCGTCACCACGTAGTTGGATTTTGGCTTCAGCGGTTTCTCTTCAATGCTCAGTGCACGACCGGCTGTGTCGAACTCAACAACACCGAAGCGTTCCGGATCGGAGACGTGGTAGCCGAATACGGTCGCACCGTGCTCTTGATTGTTGGCAGAACGCAGGTTGTCCGAGAAGTGCTGACCGTAGAAGATGTTGTCACCCAGGATCAGGCAGCAAGTATCTTCGCCGATGAACTCTTCGCCGATGATGAAGGCCTGTGCAAGACCGTCTGGGCTTGGCTGCTCGGCATAAGTCAGCTTGATGCCGTACAGACTGCCATCACCCAGCAACTTGCGGAAGCACGGCAGGTCTTCCGGTGTGGAGATGATCAGGATTTCGCGCATTCCCGCGAGCATCAGTACCGACAGAGGGTAAAAGATCATCGGCTTGTCGTATATCGGCAGCATCTGCTTGGATACACCGAGGGTCAACGGGTGCAGACGCGTGCCCGAGCCGCCGGCGAGGATGATGCCTTTACGATTTTTCGTGTTCATTTGTTCAGAACTTCCCTAAGCATTCGGGTTACGCCACTTTGCCAATCCGGCAAGTGTAGAAAAAAATTGTCACGCAGCTTCTGAGTATTCAATCGCGAATTCAGAGGGCGGCGCGCAGGTGTTGGATAAGCAGTCGTTTCGATGGGATTAACCGCCGTTACAGCGAGCTGCTCGCCGTTGGCTTGGGCAAATTCGATCACATGGCTGGCATAACCATGCCAGGACACTTCGCCGCTTGAGGCCAAGTGATACAAGCCCGCCAGCTCGGGACGTTGCAGGACCTGCTGAATGGCCAACGCGGTCACGTCGGCAATCAGGTCCGCTCCTGTCGGAGCTCCGATCTGATCGGCGATGACGCTCAAGGTTTCGCGATCCTTGGCCAGACGCAG
The DNA here is from genome assembly GCF_008369325.1 of Pseudomonas sp. ANT_H12B. Lineage (GTDB taxonomy): Bacteria > Pseudomonadota > Gammaproteobacteria > Pseudomonadales > Pseudomonadaceae > Aquipseudomonas. Next base: position 188,071 of record NZ_VOBI01000006.1, read on the forward strand.
CATGGTCTTGGCGAAGTTGTCACCACGAGCGCCATAGACCCAGCTTGTGCGGAAGATCAGGTGTTTGCAGCCCGACGCGGTAATCGCCTGTTCACCGGCCAGTTTGCTGGCGCCGTAGTGATTCACCGGGGCCACTGCATCTGACTCTTGCCACGGCATTGAACCCAGGCCGCTGAAGACGTAGTCAGTCGAGTAGTGAATCAGCCAGGCACCCAAGGTCTTGGCCTCTTCGGCGATAACTTGGCTTGCCTGACCGTTCACACGGTAGGCCAGCTCGGTTTCGGACTCGGCTTTATCGACAGCGGTGTAGGCCGCCGCATTGACGATGACGTCGGGTTTGACCTGGCGGATTGTTGCGCGCAAGGCGTCGAGGTCGGACAGATCCCCGCACAAACCATCGACAACATGACGATCCAGCGCGATCAGTTCGCCAAGCGGCGCGAGGGAGCGTTGCAGCTCCCAGCCCACCTGGCCGTTTTTTCCCAGTAGGAGTATTTTCATGCTTTGTTCGAACGGTCTGCGTAGTTCTGATCGATCCACTGCTGATAGCTACCGCTCTTTACGTGAGCAACCCATTCAGTGTTGTTGAGGTACCACTCGACCGTTTTGCGGATGCCGGTCTCAAAAGTTTCTTCCGGCGTCCAACCCAGTTCGCGCTGGATTTTGCTGGCATCAATCGCGTAGCGCTGGTCGTGACCTGGGCGATCCTGAACGTAGGTAATCAGGCTGGCGTGTGGACGATGAGCGGAGTCCGGACGCAGTTCGTCGAGCAGTGCGCACAGGGTATGCACCACTTCAATGTTTTGCTTCTCGTTATGGCCGCCAATGTTGTACGTCTCGCCGATCACACCTTCGGTTACCACTTTGTACAGTGCGCGGGCGTGGTCTTCGACGTAGAGCCAGTCGCGGACCTGATTGCCTTTGCCGTAGACCGGTAGCGGCTTGCCTTCCAGTGCATTGAGAATGATGAGCGGGATCAACTTCTCAGGGAAGTGGCATGGGCCATAGTTGTTCGAGCAGTTGGTGACCAGAGTCGGCAAACCGTAAGTACGGGCCCAGGCGCGAACCAGGTGATCGGAGCTGGCCTTGCTGGCGGAGTACGGCGAGCTTGGCTGATACGGCGTGGTTTCGGTGAAGAGGTCTTCCGGACCTTCGAGGTCTCCGTAAACTTCGTCAGTCGAAATATGGTGGAAGCGGAAGTTGGCTTTTCGCGCATCATCCAGCGCCGCCCAATAGTGGCGTGCAGCTTCCAGCAGGGTGTATGTGCCGATGATATTGGTCTGGATGAATTCAGATGGACCCGAGATCGAGCGATCAACGTGGGACTCTGCGGCCAGGTGCATGATGGCATCCGGTTGGTGTTCACGCAGGACGCGGTCGATCTGATCACGGTCGCAGATATCAACGCGTTCGAACACATAACGCGAGTTCTGACTAACTTCGGCCAATGACTCAAGGTTACCGGCGTAAGTAAGCTTATCCACGTTAACGACAGCGTCGGTAGTGTTGGAGATGATATGACGGATGACCGCCGAGCCGATAAACCCGGCGCCGCCGGTTACTAGAATTTTCACGCGAAACCATACCCTTGAGTTACTGACAGGGCCGCCAACCGAACACTGTCTAAACCATGAATGCAAAAGCCATCACGTTCGCTGAGGCTTCTGACAGAGTCAGTCTGTGCCGATATGGGAATATGCCACTATCGGACAAGCGCAGCATTTTACATCTTAATGACGGTTTTACTAATGGATATAGACAAGCTGTGGCTAAAGTTTAGTGCGCCTTCCCATCTATGTCGCAATCAGACAAGGCGCTTGCGTGAAGCTCTGGACGTACGCCCCAGAAACCAGCCAAGGATCGGCCCGATTATCATGCCGATGAGCAGCGCAAGAACCATGACCAGCGATACCGGAAGTTGCGGTCCTGCCCAGCCAAGGAACAGCAGGGAAACCGATTGCTGATTCTCCAGGACAAACGCCAGGATCGCCAAAACCAGCAGCAGGACAAATACGACGAGCATTACGCGCTTGAGATTACGCATGAGCGAGTCCTTGAATGGCGGTGCCTGTCAAAGCCCTTCCTCCTCATCCTCGTTCACGCGATCGCGCAGTTCTTTGCCCGGCTTGAAATGCGGCACGAACTTGCCGTCGAGGCTGACGGACTGACCGGTTTTGGGATTGCGACCTACGCGTGGAGCGCGGTAGTGCAGTGAGAAGCTGCCAAACCCACGGATCTCGATGCGATCACCGGTGGCCAGGCATTGGGACATTTGTTCGAGCATGGTCTTGATGGCCAGCTCCACATCCTTGGATGAGAGCAGCCCTTGATGGGTGACAATTCGTTCGATCAACTCCGACTTCGTCATATTTTTCCCTTCTTTTTCAAGCAGCTAGGAAAATCGCTTCAAAGGTTTTAGCATGCCCGGAGGAATTTGAACAGCCCATGTTATGACGTATATTTGCCAGCATCGGGATGCTTGACACGAAGGGCTCTGAAACACTGATCGAGCCATTACTCACTCATCTACAGATAACCAGCATGGTGCGTGTCAGGTAACCCGCAGGATTGAAGCCAAATGGGAATTCATCCTCTTCTTTGGCGTCATCCGACCTTGCCACGACCTTGTAACCTGCTGCCTTGCACTCCTTGGCTGCGCGCTTTTGACATTTCTCCCATCCGGACCCCAACCCCGAACAATCGACCTCGATACCGCTGACCCCGCGTACCGCGTGCGTCTTCGCGTTAGTTGTACACCCAGCCAGTGTCAGTACTGCTATTGCGACAATGAGCTTGTTCATTCACTTCCTTAGGTCGAGCACCTGGCCCGACGGTCGTTCGCTTCAGGCTAAAGACTAGCTGCAAATAAACGATTGATCCTATTAAAGAAAGAGACAGCTTATAGGGACCATTGGTTTCACGGTCAAACGCCAAAGGATTAAGCGATCACCAGACTTATCAAATCCCAGGCACAAAAAAGGGCGACCGAAGTCGCCCTTTTTCTATGGTCTGACAGAACTTAGTTCTGTTTTTCCATTTGTGCACGCAACAGGTCGCCCAGAGTGGTAGGACCAGCAGCAGGTTCCGAAGTCGCTGGCTTGTCGCGCAGGCTCTGGATTGCTTCTTTCTCGTCTTCAACGTCTTTCGACTTGATCGAGAGCTGGATTACGCGGCTCTTACGGTCAACGCTGATGATCTTGGCTTCTACTTCTTCGCCTTCTTTCAGAACGTTGCGCGCGTCTTCAACGCGGTCACGGCTGATTTCGGAGGCTTTCAGAGTCGCTTCGATATCGTCGGCCAGAGTGATGATGGCGCCTTTAGCGTCAACTTCTTTCACGATGCCTTTAACGATTGCGCCTTTGTCGTTCTCTTGAACGTACTCGGAGAACGGATCGCTTTCCAGTTGCTTGATACCCAGGGAGATGCGCTCGCGCTCTGGGTCAACCGACAGGATAACGGTGTCCAGCTCGTCGCCCTTCTTGAAGCGGCGAACGGCTTCTTCGCCCACTTCGTTCCAGGAGATGTCGGACAGGTGAACCAGACCGTCGATGCCGCCGTCCAGACCAATGAAGATACCGAAATCGGTGATCGACTTGATGGTGCCGGAGATTTTATCGCCCTTGTTGAACTGGCCAGAGAAATCTTCCCATGGGTTAGATTTGCACTGCTTGATGCCGAGGGAGATACGACGACGCTCTTCGTCGATGTCCAGAACCATAACTTCCACTTCGTCGCCGACTTGTACGACTTTCGAAGGGTGGATGTTCTTGTTGGTCCAGTCCATTTCGGAAACGTGTACCAGGCCTTCAACGCCTTCTTCCAGCTCAGCGAAGCAGCCGTAGTCGGTCAGGTTGGTTACACGAGCGGTAACGCGAGTGCTTTCTGGGTAACGGGCTTTGATAGCAACCCATGGATCTTCGCCCAGTTGCTTGAGGCCCAGGGAAACACGATTGCGTTCGCGATCGTACTTCAGAACCTTGACATCGATCTCGTCGCCAACGTTGACGATTTCGGAAGGATGCTTGATACGCTTCCAAGCCATGTCGGTAATGTGCAGCAGGCCATCGACGCCACCCAGATCGACGAATGCGCCGTAATCGGTGAGGTTTTTGACGATACCTTTGACTTGTTGGCCTTCCTGCAGGGATTCCAGCAGAGCTTCACGCTCGGCGGAGTTCTCGGCTTCGAGGACGCTACGACGGGAAACGACAACGTTGTTGCGTTTCTGGTCAAGCTTGATGACCTTGAATTCCAGCTCTTTGCCTTCCAGGTGCGTGGTGTCGCGCACTGGACGAACGTCAACCAGAGAACCTGGCAGGAACGCACGGATGCCGTTAACGTCGACAGTGAAGCCGCCTTTAACCTTACCGTTAATAACGCCCTTGACCACTTCTTCGGCTGCGAAGGCTGCTTCCAGAACAATCCAGCATTCAGCGCGCTTGGCTTTTTCACGGGACAGCTTGGTTTCACCAAAGCCGTCTTCAACCGAGTCCAGAGCAACGTGAACTTCGTCACCGACGTTGATAGTCAGTTCGCCAGCATCGTTGTAGAACTGCTCAAGCGGGATGAGTGCTTCAGACTTCAGACCAGCGTGAACGGTTACCCAGCGAGCCTGGTAATCGATATCAACGATAACACCGGTGATGATGGAGCCTGCCTGAAGGTTCAGGGTTTTTAGGCTTTCTTCAAAGAGTTCCGCAAAGCTTTCGCTCATTTTAATTCCTGTTGAATAAGGGCGAAGGATACGCCCATCTCCACGTCCCAGACGACGTGGGTTATGTTCATTAGAAGAAACACCGCAAGACTATGACTGGTCCCCTACGGTGTTTCTTGGTCACCCGGCGATATCGCGAATGGCGATCTCGCTCATGATGCGTTCCAGCACCTGATCGATGGATAATTCCGTGGAATCCAGCTGTATGGCGTCAGCCGCCGGCTTGAGCGGGGCTACCGCACGCTGGGTGTCACGCTCATCGCGGACACGTATCTCATCTAGCAGACTCGACAGACTAACACCATCGACTTTGCCCTTCAACTGCAAGTATCGACGGCGCGCACGCTCCTCGGCACTGGCAGTGAGGAAAATCTTCAGCGGCGCGTCCGGAAAAACCACCGTGCCCATGTCGCGACCATCAGCGACCAGACCCGGCGGTTCCTGAAACGCCCGCTGACGCTGGAGCAGCGCATCACGCACCGCCGGAAGTGCAGCGACCTGGGAAGCCCAGGCGCCAACTTGTTCGTTGCGCAGATCATCAGTGACGTCGTCACCTTCGAGAATGATCCGCTGCGGATGCCCCTCGGTCGCGCCGACGAACTGCACGTCCAGATGAGCGGCCAGCAGTTTCAGCGACTCTTCATTGGTCAGATCGACGCCATGGTTACGAGCCGCGAACGCCAGCAGACGGTACAGCGCACCGGAATCCAGCAGGCACCAGCCCAGGCGCCTGGCCAGAATCCCGGCGATAGTGCCCTTGCCCGACCCGCTCGGGCCGTCGATGGTGATGACCGGTGGCTTGATAATCACGACTGAGCCTCTTGTGCAACACGGATACCGACCTGCGCGCACAGCGCGAGGAAGTTCGGGAACGACGTCGCGACGTTGGCACAATCATGAATTCGGATCGGTGCGGTGGCACGCAGCGAAGCCACGCTGAAGGCCATGGCAATCCGGTGATCGCCGTGGCCGTGCACTTCGCCGCCGCCGATCTGGCCGCCGTCGATAATGATGCCGTCCGGGGTCGGTTCGCATTTGACGCCCAGCGCCAGCAAGCCATCGGCCATGACCTGAATTCGGTCCGACTCTTTAACCCGCAGCTCTTCGGCGCCACGCAGGATGGTGCGCCCTTCGGCACAGGCGGCGGCCACGAACAGCACCGGGAATTCGTCGATGGCCAGCGGAACCAGCGCTTCGGGAATCTCGATACCTTTGAGTTTAGCTGCACGTACGCGCAGATCAGCGACCGGCTCGCCGCCGACTTCACGCTGGTTTTCCAGGGTGATGTCAGCGCCCATCAGACGCAGGATGTCGATCACGCCGGTACGGGTCGGGTTGATGCCAACGTGCTCAAGCACCAACTCCGAACCTTCGGCGATCGACGCAGCCACCAGAAAGAACGCGGAAGACGAGATGTCGCCCGGCACTTCAATGTGGGTGGCGGTCAACTTGTGGCCGGATTCGACCGAAGCTGTCGCACCGTTGACGGTGACCGGGTAGCCGAAGCCACGCAGCATGCGCTCGGTGTGGTCGCGGGTCGGCGCAGGCTCGGTGACGGTGGTCTTGTCTTCGGCGTACAAACCCGCCAGCAGCAGGCAGGATTTAACCTGGGCACTGGCCATCGGCATGGTGTAGGTCAGGCCTTTGAGCTTGTTGCCACCACGGATGATCATCGGTGGACGACCTTCAGCGGCGGTTTCGATCACGGCGCCCATTTCCCGCAATGGGTTGGCCACGCGATTCATCGGCCGCTTGGACAGCGAAGCGTCACCGGTCAGGGTGCTGTCGAAGCTCTGCGCAGCCAACAGGCCAGACAGCAGACGCATCGAGGTGCCGGAGTTGCCCAGATAGATCGGGCCCGGCGCAGGCTTCAGGCCATGCAGGCCGACGCCGTGAATGGTCACGCGGCCGTGGTGCGGACCTTCGATCACAACACCCATGTCACGGAAGGCCTGCAAGGTCGCCAAGGCGTCTTCGCCCTCAAGGAAACCTTCCACTTCGGTGACGCCTTCGGCCAGGGAGCCGAGCATGATCGAACGGTGGGAAATCGATTTATCGCCCGGTACACGAATCCGCCCAGTCAGGCGGCCACCAGGTTGTGCCAGGAAAATCAGGTCGTTGGAGTTCATAGCGTCCACATAAGCCCGGCGGGCCAGGATTTTACTGAAATGTTCGCGGGCAACCCGGGCGCGAGTGAATACGCCCAACAATTGGTGCCCATCCCCTGCATCGACCGCGTCGCGCAAGGCGTCGAGGTCGCTGCGAAATGTATCGAGTGTGCGCAGGACAGCTTCGCGGTTGGCGAGGAAGATGTCGTGCCACATGACCGGATCGCTACCCGCGATTCTTGTGAAATCGCGGAAACCGCCGGCAGCGTAACGGAATATCTCTAGGTTTTCATTGCGCTTGGCCAGCGAATCGACCAAACCGAACGCCAGCAAGTGCGGTAAATGACTGGTCGCCGCCAACACTTCGTCATGACGCTCGACCTGCATGTGCTCGACATCGGCGCCCAATTCGCGCCACAACCGGTCGACCACTGCCAGGGCTGCCGGATCGGTTTGATCCAGCGGTGTCAGAATCACTTTATGGCGACGGAACAGTTCGGCATTGGAAGCTTCCACCCCGCTCTGCTCGGAACCGGCAATCGGATGCCCCGGCACGAAACGCGCCGGCATGCCGCCAAACGCTTCGGTTGCGGCGCGCACCACATTGCCTTTGGCGCTGCCAACATCGGTCAGGATCGCTTTCCCCAGGTTCATGCCAGCCAACCGGCCGAGCATTTTTTCCATGGCAAGGATCGGCACGGCCAACTGGATAACATCTGCACCCTGACAAGCAACAGTCAGGTCTTCTTCGCAGCGATCGACCACACCCAACTCGACCGCGAGCTTGCGCGACTGCGGGTCGAGATCGACACCGACCACTTCGCGACACAACCCGCTTTCACGCAATCCCTTGGCAAACGAACCGCCGATCAACCCCAGACCGACCACCACCAGGCGACCGATCATAGGTTCAGCAGATTGCAGTGCAGTGACATCAACCACGAGCCAGAACCTTGGTCAGTGCCTCAAGGAAGCGGCTGTTTTCTGCCGGCAGACCGATAGTGATGCGCAAGTGGTTCGGCATGCCGTAATTGGCCACCGGACGCACGATCACACCTTCGCGCAGCAAGCCCTCGAACACAGGCATGGCGACACGACCAACGTCGACGCAAATAAAGTTGCCTTTCGACGGAATCCAGCTCAGCCCCAGCTCACGGAAACCCGCTTGCAGTTGCTGCATGCCGGATTCGTTCAGGCGACGGCTTTCAGCCAGATACTCGGCATCTTGCAGCGCAGCGCAAGCAGCGGCGAGGGCCAGGCTGTTGACGTTGAATGGCTGACGCACACGGTTCAGCACATCGGCGACCACGGCGGTGGACAAGCCATAGCCGACCCGCAATGCCGCCAGGCCATAGGCCTTGGAGAACGTGCGTGACACCAGCAGGTTCGGATAAGCCGCAAGGAAGTCCAGGCCATCCGGCAAGTCGCTGCCTTCGGCGTATTCGATGTAGGCCTCGTCCAGCACCACCAGCACGTGTTCCGGCACGTCCTGCAGGAATTCGTCCAGCGCCTCGGCGCCGAACCAGGTCCCGGTCGGGTTGTTCGGATTGGCGATGAACACCACGCGGGTATCGGCATCGATTGCTGCCAGCATGGCCGACAGATCATGGCCCCAGTCTTTTGCCGGGATCACTCTGGCCTGAGCGCCGACGGCTTGAGTGACGATCGGGTAGACCGCGAACGCGTGCTCGCTGAACACTGCGTTCAGGCCTGGCGCCAGATAGGCACGGGCGACCAGCTCCAGAATGTCGTTGGAACCGTTGCCCAGCGTCACCTGATTGAGCTCGACGCGGCACTGATCGGCCAGCAAGGTCTTGAGCGCAAAACCGTTGCCGTCCGGATAACGGGTCAGTTCGGCCAATGCTTCGTGAATCGCCGCCAACGCCTTGGGACTGGCGCCCAACGGGTTTTCGTTGCTGGCCAGTTTGACGATGCTGGACGGATCGATGTTCAGCTCACGCGCCAGTTCGTCCACGGGTTTGCCCGGAACATAAGGCGAAAGTTGTTGCACGCCCGGCTGTGCCAGAGCGAGGAAGTTGCCACTCATTTGCTACCGCCCTTAGAGAACTGCTTTCGGGTAGGAACCCAGCACTTTGAGTGCTACTGCTTCCTGACTGATCTTTTCCAGCACACCTTTGACCAGCGGGTCGCGGTGGTGGCCGACGAAGTCGATGAAGAACACGTAGGTCCATTTACCGCTGCGCGACGGACGGGTCTCGATTCGTGTCAGGTCGATGCCGTTGTCGTGGAACGGCACCAGCAACTCGTGAAGCGCGCCGGGTTTGTTGCTCATGGAGACGATGATCGAGGTCTTGTCGTCGCCGGTCGGCGGCACTTCCTGGCTGCCGATCATCAGGAATCGCGTGGAGTTGTCCGGGCGATCCTCGATTTTCTCGGCCAGACGGGTCAGCCCGTACAAGCCAGCGGCCATGTCGCCGGCAATCGCCGCCGAGTTCCACTCACCTTTGACCCGCTTGGCAGCCTCGGCGTTGCTGGAGACTGCCACGCGCTCGACATTCGGGTAGTGTGCGTCCAGCCACTTGCGGCACTGGGCCAGCGACTGGGCGTGGGAATAGATGCGGCTGATGCTGTCGGTCTTGGTGTTTTCACCGACCAGCAAGTGGTGGTGAATCCGCAGCTCGACTTCGCCACAGATGACCATGTCGTGTTCGAGGAAGCTGTCGAGGGTGTGGTTGACCGCGCCTTCGGTGGAGTTTTCCACCGGGACCACGCCAAAGTTCACCGCACCGGCTGCCACTTCACGGAACACTTCGTCGATCGCCGCCATCGGCTTGCTGATCACGGCGTGGCCGAAGTGTTTCATGGCCGCGGCCTGGGTGAAGGTGCCTTCAGGGCCGAGGTAAGCCACTTTCAGCGGCTGTTCGAGGGCCAGGCACGAGGACATGATTTCGCGGAACAGCCGCGCCATCTCTTCGTTGCCCAGCGGCCCCTGATTGCGTTCCATGACACGTTTGAGCACCTGAGCTTCGCGCTCAGGACGATAGAACACCGGCACTTCGCCTTCGGCCAGCGAGGCCATCTTTACTCGCGCAACTTCCTGGGCGCAGCGTGCTCGCTCGCTGATCAGCTCCAGGACCTTGGTGTCCAGGGCATCAATGCGAACGCGCAGTGCCTTGAGTTCTTGCTCAGACATTAGCCGTGTTCCTTCTCGAACTCTGCCATGTACGAAACCAGTGCGTTGACCGCAACGATGTCGACGGCGTTATAGATGGAGGCACGCATGCCGCCCACGGAACGGTGGCCCTTGAGGTTCAACAGACCACGCTCTTCGGCACCGGTCAGGAATGGTTTGTCCAGACGATCGTCAGCCAGACGGAACGGCACGTTCATCCACGAGCGGTCCGACTTGTTGATCGGGTTGCTGTACAAGCCGCTGGCGTCGATGAAGTCGTACAGCGTGCGCTGTTTCACTTCGTTGAGCTTGCCGATGGCTTCAACACCACCCTGCTCTTTCAGCCACTCGAATACCAGACCCGAGAGGTACCAGGCCAGGGTTGGCGGGGTGTTGTACATCGAGCCGTTATCCGCCGCGACCTTGTAGTTGAGCATGGTCGGGCACAAGGAACGGGCGTGCCCCAGCAGGTCTTCGCGAATGATGTTCACGACGACGCCGCTCGGGCCGATGTTTTTCTGGGCGCCGGCGTAGATCATGCCGAAGCGCGAAACATCGATCGGACGCGAGAGGATGTCCGAAGACATGTCGGCGACCAACGGAACATCACCGGTTTGCGGAACCCAGTTGAATTCCAGACCACCAATGGTTTCGTTCGGCGCGTAGTGAACGTAGGCCGCGTCTGCAGAGAGCGTCCATTCGTTCTGACCGGGAATAGCGAAATAGTCGTAAGGCTTGGCGGTAGCGGCAACGTTGACGTGGCCGTAGCGCGAGGCTTCTTCGATGGCTTTCTGCGACCAGATACCGGTGTCGATATAGTCGGCAGTGCCGCCTTCAGGCAACAGGTTCAGAGGGATCTGAGCAAATTGCTGGCTGGCGCCACCTTGCAGAAACAGCACTTTATAGTTCGAGGGGATATTCAGCAGATCACGCAGATCCTGCTCGGCCTTGGTGGCGATGGACACGAACTCATCACTGCGATGGCTCATTTCCATGACCGACAGGCCTTTGCCGTGCCAATCGAGGAGTTCACCCTGAGCGCGCCGCAGGACAGCTTCGGGAAGTGCCGCAGGACCGGCACAGAAGTTATAGGCTCTCTTGCTCACATCCAATCTCGCTCTGATTTGGTGGTTCACGCAATAAATCACAACATCAATCGACACGGGTCCCTGCTGAAGCAAACATTTGTGGGAGCGAGCCTGCTCGCGATTGCATCACCGCGGTGCTTCGGACGTATCGCGGCGCCTGCATCGCGAGCAGGCTCGCTCCCACAAGGGATTTCCAAAAGGTGTCGATATTTCATTATGGACAAACAACAAGGGGGCGAATTCTCATCCGCCCCCCGCTTGCCCGCTTATTCCTGCGGTTCTTCGTCGGCTGCGGCGTCGAGTTGCTGATCTTCGACAACGTCGTCAATCACGACTTCACCGTCGAACACTGCACCCTCTTCACCTTCTTCCAGCTCTTCACCTTCGACTTCCGACGGTTCCTGAACCCGTTCCAGACCTACCAGCTTTTCATCGCTGGCCAGTTTGATCAAGGTCACGCCCTGGGTGTTACGGCCCAGGCTGGAGACTTCATCAACACGCGTACGAACCAGGGTGCCCTGGTCGGAAATCAGCATGATTTCCTCGCCGTCGAGCACCTGGACTGCACCGACCAGACGGCCGTTGCGGTCGTTGCTGACCATGGCGATAACGCCTTGACCACCACGTTTGTACTCAGGGAACTCGGTGATCGCCGTGCGCTTGCCGAAACCACGGGCCGAAGCCGTGAGGATCTGGCTGCCTTCTTCCGGGATCAGCATGGAAATCAGCTTCTGGCCTTCCGGCAGGCGCATGCCGCGCACACCGCGAGCGGTACGGCCCATGGCGCGAACGTCGGTTTCCTTGAAGCGAGTCACCTTGCCGCCATCGGAGAACAGCATGACTTCGCGCGCGCCATCGGTAATGGAGGCAGAAATCAGCACGTCACCTTCGTCCAGTTCCAGCGCGATCAGACCGACGCTGCGTTGACGGCTGAAGGATTCCAGCGGGGTCTTCTTCACGGTGCCGTTAGCGGTGGCCATGAAGATGTAGTGACCTTCGGTGTATTCCTCGACCGGCAGCATGGTGGTGATGTACTCACCATCGCCCAGCGGCAGCAGGTTGACCAACGGACGACCACGGGCAGCGCGGGAGGCTTCCGGGATTTCGTAGGTTTTCAGCCAGTACACTTTGCCTTTGCTGGAGAACAGCAGCAGCGTGGTGTGGCTGTTGGCAACCAGCAGGTGAGCGATGTAGTCCTCATCCTTGACGCCGGTCGCCGATTTTCCTTTACCACCGCGACGCTGCGCCTGGTACGCAGCCAATGGCTGGGTCTTGGCGTAGCCACCGTGGGAAATGGTCACGACGCGCTCTTCTTCCGGGATCATGTCACCCAGGGTCAGGTCGAGACGGGCATCGAGAATCTCGGTGCGGCGTACGTCGCCGTATTCGGCGCGGATCACTTCCAGCTCTTCGCGGATCACTTCCATCAGGCGCGTAGCGCTGCTGAGGATGCGGATCAGTTCGCCGATCTGGTTGAGGATCTCTTGATACTCGGCCAGCAGCTTTTCGTGCTCCAGACCGGTCAGACGGTGCAGACGCAGTTCCAGAATGGCTTGCGCCTGTTCCGGCGACAGGAAGTACTTGCCTTCGCGCAGACCGTATTGCGGGTCCAGGGTCTCTGGACGGCACGAATCGGCACCGGCACGTTCGACCATCGCGACCACGGCAGAAGATTCCCACGCCGTCTTGATCAGCGCTTCCTTGGCTTCCGACGGCGTTGGCGAGGCTTTGATCAGGGCGATGACCGGGTCGATGTTCGACAGGGCAACCGCTTGACCTTCCAGAATGTGACCACGTTCGCGGGCTTTACGCAGTTCGAACACGGTACGACGGGTAACGACTTCACGACGGTGACGAACGAAGGCTTCCAGCAGGTCCTTGAGGTTCAGGATCCGCGGACGGCCGTCGATCAGCGCGACGATGTTGATGCCGAACACCGCTTGCAGCTGGGTCTGGGCGTAGAGGTTATTGAGGATCACCTCAGGCACTTCACCGCGACGCAGCTCGATCACGACGCGCATACCGTCCTTGTCGGACTCGTCGCGCAGTTCGGTGATGCCTTCGAGCTTCTTCTCTTTAACCAGCTCGGCGATCTTCTCGATCAGACGCGCCTTGTTCAGCTGGTAGGGGAGTTCGGTGATGACGATCTGCTGACGGCCACCGACCTTGTCGATGTCTTCGATCATCGAGCGGGCGCGCATGTAAATGCGCCCGCGACCGGTGCGGTAGGCTTCGATGATGCCGGCGCGACCGTTGATGATCGCGGCGGTCGGGAAGTCCGGACCCGGGATGTATTGCATCAGCTCATCGATGGTCAACTCTGGGTTGTCGATGAGCGCCAGGCAACCGTCGATGACTTCACCGAGGTTGTGTGGCGGGATGTTGGTCGCCATGCCCACGGCGATACCGCTGGAGCCGTTGACCAACAGGTTGGGAATACGGGTCGGCATGACCGCGGGGATCATTTCGGTGCCGTCGTAGTTCGGCACCCAGTCCACGGTTTCTTTGTGCAGGTCAGCCAGCAGCTCGTGCGCCAGCTTGGTCATGCGCACTTCGGTGTATCGCATGGCCGCGGCGTTGTCGCCGTCCACGGAACCGAAGTTGCCCTGACCGTCTACCAGCAGGTAACGCAGCGAGAATGGCTGCGCCATCCGAACGATGGTGTCGTACACCGCGGTATCACCGTGAGGGTGATACTTACCGATCACGTCACCGACAACACGGGCAGATTTCTTGTACGGCTTGTTGAAGTCGTTGCCCAGCTCGCTCATCGCGAACAGCACACGCCGGTGCACGGGCTTCAAGCCATCGCGCGCATCCGGCAGTGCCCGCCCGACAATTACGCTCATCGCGTAGTCGAGGTAGGACTGCTTCAGCTCGTCTTCGATATTGACCGGGAGGATTTCTTTGGCCAGTTCGCCCATGAGAAGCCTGATTCCTTTTTCTGGTGAAACTTCGTCACATCCATTTGGGACGAACGAAGCTCGCCGCTGCAGGCTGAGTGCCATGCACCGACTTACGACAAATCAACGAGTTATGCCATGGATTTGCGCAGTAAAGACAACCCCGTGGGAGTGCCTCGGAAAACGCCGGATGTTATCACAAGAGCCGCCACGCACCTATCCCCCAGATGCGCATGGAGCATAGTTAGTTGACCGGTGACAGGCTTGAAGGGGACGAGAGAGGCTTAGAGACATGTTGAATGAAGAATTCAGTCTGATTCTGACTGCTTCATTGACTTTCAGGGCCTATTTGCGGGCAAGCCCGCTCCCACAAGGTTCTGTTGCACTCACAAAACCTGTGGAAGCGGGCTTGCCCGCGATAGCAATTGATCAGACGCCAGCGATCATCAATGCAGCCGCTTACGACACATCAACTGCGCCATTTTCGTGGTATCCGGACGCTCGACGATGCCCTTTTCAGTGACGATCACATCGATCAAATCTGCCGGGGTCACGTCGAACACCGGGTTGAACGCATCGACATCCGCCCCCACACGCTTGCCGCCGACTTCCAGCAGTTCGCGACCGTCACGCTCTTCGAGGGGAATGTCGTCGCCACTGGCCAGGTTCATGTCGATGGTCGAACTCGGCGCGACCACCATGAAGCGCACGCCGTGGTGCATGGCGTTCACCGCCAGTTGATAGGTCCCGATCTTGTTGGCCACGTCGCCATTGGCGGTGATCCGGTCGGCGCCGACGATCACCCAGGTAATGCCCTTGGTTTTCATGATGTGGGCAGCGGCGGCATCGACATTGATGGTCACGGGAATGCCTTCGTTGGCCAACTCCCACGCGGTCAAGCGTGAACCTTGCAGCCAGGGGCGGGTTTCGTCGGCGTAGACGCGCTCGACCATGCCTTCGATGAACGCCCCGCGAATCACCCCCAGCGCCGTACCGAAGCCGCCGGTGGCCAGCGCGCCAGTGTTGCAGTGGGTCAGGATTGCCTGAGCATTGCCCTGATGCTTGCGGATCAGGTCCACGCCCAACTGCGCCATGGTCAGGTTGGCTTCGCGATCGCTTTCATGAATGGCGATGGCTTCGGCTTCCAGCACCGCCAGCGGATCGGCGTGATGTTTCAGGCGCTCCAGCCGGTCGCGCATGCGGCCCAGGGCCCAGAACAGGTTGACCGCGGTCGGACGTGAGTCGGCGAGCAGCGCGAAATCCTCTTCCAGCGCCGCTTGCCAGTTGTCACCCTCGGCAAACCGGGCGCGGGCCGCCAGCACGACGCCATAGGCGGCACTGATGCCAATGGCCGGCGCGCCGCGCACCACCATCGAACGAATGGCCTCGGCCACGCCAGCGGCGCTGGTGTAGGCGATCCACGTTTCCTCGAACGGCAAAATACGCTGATCCAACAGGTACAGAGCGCCATCGCGCCAATCGATGGCCTTCACCTTCTCCGCAGCCAACAGTCGATCGCGCATCCCTCACCCCGCACTCATGAACAAAAGCCGTCGATTATAGCGATCCCCCCGCGAAGACGCTCGGGTATACTTCGCCATCCTTTACAAAAGCTCTGGAACCGACTCTCGATGCCGAACACTGCCGTTGCGCTCGACTTGTTGTTGCTGCCGACCTGGCTGGTACCCGTCGAACCCGCTGGCGTTGTCCTCAAAGAGCATGGCCTGGGCATCCGCGACGGGCGCATTGTCTTTATCGGCCCACGGTCGGCTGCGCTGAAGCTTGACGCAACCGAAATCCGCGAACTGCCGGACATGTTGCTCTGTCCTGGCTTGATCAACGCCCACGGGCATGCGGCGATGACACTGTTCCGCGGCCTGGCAGATGACCTCCCCCTGATGACCTGGCTGGAAAACCACATCTGGCCGGCCGAAGCCAAGTGGGTCGACGAGGCGTTCGTGCGTGATGGCACTGATTTGGCGATTGCCGAACAGATCAAAGGTGGTATCACCTGCTTCTCTGACATGTATTTCTTCCCGAAGGTTGCCAGCGAACGCGCCCACAACAGTGGCATTCGCGCGCAAATCGCCATTCCGATCCTCGATTTCCCGATCCCGGGCGCCAGTACGGCGGACGATGCCATTCGTCAGGGCGTCGAACTGTTCAACGATCTCAAGCACCACGAGCGCATCAAAGTCACCTTCGGCCCCCATGCACCCTACACCGTGGGCGACGAAAACCTGGAGAAAATCCGGGTGATTGCCGAAGAACTGGACGCCTCGATTCACATGCACGTGCATGAAACCGCTTATGAAGTGCAGCAGTCCATCGAGCAGCGCGGCGAACGCCCGCTAGCCCGTCTCGGGCGCCTGGGCCTTTTGGGGCCGCGCTTCCAGGCCGTTCATATGACTCAGATCAGCGATGAAGACCTGGTGTTGCTGGTAGAAAGCAACACCAATGTGATTCATTGCCCGGAATCGAACCTGAAGCTGGCCGGCGGCTTCTGCCCCGTGGAGCGTTTGTGGCAGGCTGGCGTCAATGTGGCCATCGGCACCGATGGCGCGGCCAGCAATAATGACCTGGACCTGCTCGGCGAAACCCGTACCGCCGCGTTGCTGGCCAAGGCTGTCGCCGGCTCGGCCACTGCGCTGGGCGCCCATAGCGCCTTGCGCATGGCCACGCTCAACGGTGCCCGCGCGCTGGGGATCGAAGCTGAAGTCGGTTCGCTGGAAGTCGGCAAAGCGGCAGACATCGTGGCTTTCGATCTGTCGGGTCTGGCACAGCAACCGATCTACGACCCGGTTTCGCAACTTATATACGCCACCGGTCGGGACTGCGTGAAACACCTGTGGGTCGCCGGCAAGCAACTGCTCGACGACAAGCGCCTGACGCGCCTGGATGAAGAACAACTCTGCGCCACGGCCAAGGCCTGGGGCCGACGCATCAGCGGCCATACCGAATCGTAAGCCCCCCGGCCGAACACCGGGGCAACAGGATTTTTCAAGTTTTAGAGGACTTAACCATGAGCAACGTCGACTACGCCGAAATCGCCAAATTCGAGGCCCTGGCCCATCGCTGGTGGGACCGCGAAAGCGAGTTCAAACCGCTGCACGACATCAACCCGCTTCGGGTCAACTGGATTGACGAACGGGTCAACCTGGCCGGCAAGAAGGTCCTGGACGTTGGCTGCGGCGGCGGCATCCTCAGCGAAGCCATGGCCCAACGCGGCGCGACCGTAATGGGCATCGACATGGGCGAAGCGCCGCTGGCGGTCGCGCAACTGCATCAACTGGAGTCGGGCGTGAGTGTCGAGTACCGGCAGATCACCGCCGAAGCCCTGGCAGAAGAAATGCCCGAGCAGTTCGACGTGGTCACCTGCCTGGAAATGCTCGAGCACGTACCGGATCCGTCCTCGGTGATCCGCGCCTGCTTTCGCATGGTCAAGCCGGGTGGCCAAGTGTTCTTCTCCACCATCAACCGCAATCCGAAGGCGTATCTGTTCGCCATCGTGGGCGCCGAATACATCATGAAGTTGCTGCCGCGCGGCACCCACGACTTCAAGAAATTCATCCGCCCGTCCGAGCTGGGTGCGTGGAGCCGCATGGCGGGCCTGACCGTCAAGGACATCATCGGGCTGACCTACAACCCGCTGACCAAGCACTACAAACTGGCGTCCGATGTTGACGTCAACTATATGATCCAGACCCTGCGCGAGGAGTAAGCCGATGCGTATCAGAGCAGTCCTTTTCGACATGGACGGCACCCTGCTCGACACCGCGCCGGACTTCATTGCCATCTGCCAGGCGATGCGTGCTGATCGCGGCTTGCCGCCAATAAACGATAAACACATTCGCGACGAGATCTCTGGCGGCGCCAAGGCGATGGTCGCGGTGACTTTCTCCATGGACCCGGAATCGCCAGGGTTCGAGGCGTTGCGCCTGGAGTTCCTGGAGCGTTACCTCAAAGGTTGCGCCGTTCACAGCAAGCTGTTTGACGGCATGAGTGAACTATTGGCTGATATCGAGAAAGCCAATCTGATCTGGGGTGTGGTCACCAACAAACCTCTGCGATTCGCCGAGCCGATCATGCAGCAGCTGGGACTGGCCGAACGTTCGGCACTGTTGATCTGCCCGGACCATGTGAAGAACAGCAAACCGGACCCGGAGCCGTTGATTCTCGCGTGCAAGATGCTCGACCTGGACCCGGCCAGCGTGCTGTTCGTGGGTGATGACCTGCGCGATATCGAGTCGGGCCGAGATGCCGGCACCAAGACGGCCGCCGTGACCTATGGCTACATTCATCCGGACGATAATCCGCGGCATTGGGGCGCGGATGTGGTGGTCGATCATCCGCTGGAGTTGCGTAAGGTTTTGGATAGCGCCCTCTGTAGCTGCTGAGTGCCGGTTTCAGGTTCTGGAAATGAGGCGTGAATGCTGACGCCTTCGCGGGCTTGCCCGCGAATGGCCGCGCCGCGAACTGTCTTCTGATGTGTGAGGTTTTTTATGTTTGATTATTCCGCACGCCCTGAATTGCTCAAGGACCGGGTCATCCTGGTTACCGGCGCAGGCCGGGGCATTGGTGCTGCAGCCGCTAAAACCTATGCGGCGCATGGCGCCACCGTGCTGTTGCTGGGCAAGACCGAAGCCAATCTGACTCAGGTCTACGACGAAATCGAAGCCGCCGGCCATCCACAACCGGCCGTGATCCCGTTCAATCTGGAAACCGCCCTGCCCCATCAATACGATGAACTGGCAGCGATGATCGAAACCGAATTCGGCCATCTCGACGGATTGCTGCACAACGCGTCGATCATTGGTCCGCGTACGCCGATCGAGCAGTTGTCTGGCGAAAACTTCATGCGCGTCATGCATGTCAACGTCAACGCCATGTTCATGCTCACCAGTACTTTGTTGCCGCTGCTCAAGCTGTCTCAGGACGCCTCGGTGGTGTTCACCTCCAGCAGCGTCGGCCGCAAGGGGCGTGCGTATTGGGGCGCTTACGGCGTCTCCAAGTTCGCCACCGAAGGTTTGATGCAAACCCTGGCCGACGAAGTCGATACCGTGGCACCGGTGCGTTCCAACAGCATCAACCCGGGTGGCACCCGCACCAGCATGCGCGCCCAGGCTTACCCGGGTGAAAACCCGCTGAACAACCCGACACCTGAGGAGATCATGCCGGTCTATCTCTACCTGATGGGTCCGGACAGCACCGGCATCAACGGCCAGGCGTTCAACGCTCAGTAACGTCCGTGCGTCGTGTTGTGCCGCGGCGATTTCCCGTCGCGGCACTCAAAGTGCGTAACTGCACCTGTTTCCAGTCAAACACCGAATGGCACGAGTTTCGCTCTACATTTGCTCGGACACGCAGTGTGAAAGCAAACGGGCAGCCCTTGAGTCAATAGGTTATTAAGCTTCGGTAAAGCGGATTAAACTCCAGCCAAATGTCCTACGGGGCTGACGGACCAGTATGACGCGCAGCCCAAAGCCGCTCTCACCCAGCCTGTAAGACAGCCTTACTGCTCAGGGGCGCACGAACAGGAGCAGGGCAACCTCGAGTCATTGCTGTCCGCGTTGCTCTATCCAATGCGCAACGCCCGACCCTGTTGCCCGGTGAGTCTTCTGAAAGTCTGTTGCGACGGGCTGATAGCGCGTTGTATGTGGCCAAGCGTGAGGAGCGAAACCGGCTGGCGATGGCGGGCTGAGCCGTTGGCAACAGCACAAAACAATGTGGGAGCGAGCCTGCTCGCGAAGACTTTCTAACATTCAGTCTCTCTGTTGAATGTCAGGCAGCCATCGCGAGCAAGCTCGCTCCCACAGGTTTGGATGTGTTGCCTGGAAATCAGCTTTCGGCCAACACCATTCGCTCACGGGCTACCGGCGTTCTTTCTGCGTGCTCCTGCTGCATGCAGCGCTCCAGAAACAGGAACATGTAGTCATAGCTCTTGCAGACCGCCTGACGCAACTCCGCTCGCAGGGACTTGCTCGGGTTCATGCCCGCCAGCGTGCAGATGATTTCCAGCGCTTCCCACGGATGGGCATCGTCATACTGGGCGTGCATCTTCAACCACTTCATCGCCCGCTTGCGATCTTCTTCCGCAAACGCTGCAGCGTAGACGCCACTGGAACAGACCAGCGCCGACCACTCACCAGTCGCGCCCTCAATGGCGTAGTTGGTGGCGGCAATGGCGACGATCAGCGAATCCGCCGAACTGGTGTGCCAGCACCAGTGGCTCAAGGCATGAAGTTCAGGGGCAACCTGTTGCGCTTGCAGATCTTCCAGGCTGACACCGTGAGCTCGACTCCAGTGCACCCAGTAATCGGCGTGGTTCAATTCGACGCGAATGTTGCGCATCAACCAGCGACGCGCCATGCCTTCGCCGGGATGGCGGGCAAAACGGGTCTTGGTCAGGTTCTGTGCCATATATAACGCGAACTGTTCGACCACCGGCCAGCCACCGATAAGGTACTGGCGCATGGTCTTTGCGCTGAGTTTGTTATCTCGCATACGCTGATACAGTTCGTGTTCGACAACCCGGCGTTTGCTCTCGCTGCAATCCTGGATCAGGCGCTGAGCCCAGGCGGGATAACTTGCAGCTTCCATGAGTGGTCCGGTTCGGTTGAATGTGTCGATCACTGTCGGGCTCCTTTTGATTGTGATTATAAGGATCAGCAAGAGATTTCAACGGAATGTGCCAGGCGCCTTGAATAACAAAGGCTGAGGCCTGGCAGGACGACTTTGCAGACTATCGCAGGTAAACAGATGCGGGCGTTCAATAAGATACCCTTGAGCGTAATCGACCCCGATCTCCAGCAATGCCTGCTCGATCTGGGGTGTTTCAACAAACTCGGCAATCGTACGCTTACCCATGACATGACCGATGTGATTGATCACTTCGACCATGGCGCGGTTAATCGGGTCGTCCAGCATATCCTTTACGAAACTCCCGTCGATCTTCAAGAAGTCTACAGGCAAATGTTTCAAGTAAGCGAATGAGGACATACCGGCGCAAAAGTCATCAAGCGAAAAATGGCAACCTAACCCTTTGAGCTCATTGATAAATCTGATTGCACTTCCGAGATTGGAAATTGCGCTGGTCTCAGTGATTTCAAAACAAATCATTTCCGGAGGTATGGAGTAAGTAACAAACTGTTCACGCAGGAAGCCCAGAAACGCCTCATCTCCGATAGTTGTGCCTGACAGATTAATCGCACACATGGCCAACGGACCTTTACGCTTTTCAGCCATGCACTGGGCAATGATCTTGAAAACATTCTGCACGACCCAGCGGTCGAGGGAAGTCATCAGACCATAACGCTCTGCAGCCGGAATAAAACTGTCGGGCAGAATCATCCGTCCGGCTTCGTCATGCAGGCGCAGCAGGATTTCGATATGTCCGCCGCCCTGTTCTATATGACCAAGGGCGGCGATTTCCTGGGAGTACAGGCAGAAGCGGTCTTCTTCCAGCGCCATGTGCAAGCGCTGCACCCACGCCATCTCGCCGAAACGCAAGGACAGTTCCGAATCATCGGCGTGATAAACCTGAACCCGGTTGCGGCCCTTTTCCTTGGCCATATAGCAGGCCATGTCGGCAGCGCGCAGTGAGGCTTCGAGAGTGGTCGGGTTTTGAGTGACATGAACCAGCCCGATGCTCACGGTGGTCACAAACGGGCGACCTTTCCAGACGAAGTGCAGGTTCTGCACGGTCTGGCGCAA
This sequence comes from Pseudomonas sp. ANT_H12B, assembly GCF_008369325.1. Taxonomy (GTDB): domain Bacteria; phylum Pseudomonadota; class Gammaproteobacteria; order Pseudomonadales; family Pseudomonadaceae; genus Aquipseudomonas. The sequence continues at coordinate 209,730 of NZ_VOBI01000006.1, forward strand.
GCCCTCGGCAATTTTCTCTGCCGCTTCCGGCGCACAGTTCTCCAGCAAGATGCCGAACTCGTCGCCACCCAGCCGGGCCAGGGTATCGCCTTCGCGCAAACCCGATTGCAACAATGCGCAGATATGCCGAAGCAACTCGTCACCCGCCGCGTGGCCGCAGGTGTCGTTGACCAGTTTGAACTGATCCAGATCGAGGAACATCAGGGCATGGCGACACGAGTGCCGTGTCAGGTTATGCAGCGCCTGCTCGAGGCGATACTCGAACTCGCGGCGGTTGGCGAGTCCGGTCAAGGCGTCATGGGTCGCCTGCCAGGACAGGTTGGCAATGTATTGCCGCTCCTGGGTCATGTCGTGCAGCACCAGCACGGTGCCGCTGACCTTGCCGGCGTTGCGGATTGGCGCACCCACCAGGGTGACCGACACCGTGCTGCCATCCAGACGCTGGATCAATTTTGAATGTTCGCTGCCACCGCTGAGCTGACCGCTCAAGATGCGCTCGATCAGCGTAAAGCCGTCGGCCTGAGCATTCTCGTCAAGCAGATTGAACAACGCTGCCAGGGGCAAACCCATCGCCTGCTCGGCCTTCCAGTGGGTCAACGCCTCCGCGGCCGGATTCATGTAGGCGATCGCGCCACCGACATCCGTCGTGATGACACCATCGCCAATCGATTGCAGGGTGATCTGCGCCCGGTCTTTCTCCAGCTGCAGCGCATCGGCGAACGCGTGACGCTGCTTGAGCAGCTTACGGGTGCGCATCAGGGCCAATGCAATCAGGCCCAGCGCGGTGGCCAGATTAGTCACCAGCAACAGGCGCAGAATGACCCGCGACCCCTCACCCAAGGCATCGCTGAAGGCTTTCGCTGCCGGCGTCACCTCATCATTGATCGCGAATATCTGCTCCTTCCAGCGCTGGATGTCGGTGTCGGAGGCCGGGCTGGCGGTGATGTGCTGGTGCATTTCCCGCGCAACGTCATCGAGCTTGACCAAATACGCGTCACCTACCGTCCAGAGGTCGATGGCTTTTTCGAGGTAACTGAAATGCCGGAAATTGAGGTACAGCCAGATCACGCTGGGAATGTCATCCGGATGGTTACCACCCTTGAGGATGGCCAGGCGTGCGGCCTCGATATTCGGCGGCTGATGATCCAGCGCCACACGTAATTCGTGTCCGCCCTGAGGTACGGCAATAGCGTTCTGATATTTTTGGAAAATTGTCTCGTCGCGGCTGTCGGTGTAGAGATTGAGGTAATAGATGGCGTCTTTCTGGCCCTTGGACCACAGGCTTTCACCGGCGACATAGCCGCGAACCGCCGATAGAACGTAAAGGCTGCCACCCCCCAACAGGGCTTGAAATAACACAACGGCGATGAATGGCCAGACGATGCCCAACAACCGTGGCGTTCCGAGAGTCCGCGTTTGATTCATGAGGTCCCTTGCATTAGCACTGCTTGATCGTCTTCCGGACGAAATCGCTACCGCTAGACTAGGTGGCGATCCAGCTCCCGGCAAGCGGCAAACCTCGCCCACAGACGTAAAGCGCCTCATGTTGCTACAACTGCTGCAAATGCCCATACAACTTGGCGTACAAACCACCATCGGCAATCAATTGCTGGTGATCACCATCCTCGGCGATTTGCCCGCCGTCGAACACCAGCACCCTGTCGGCCTGCTTCACGGCCGACAACCGGTGCGCAATGATCAGCGTGGTGCGGTTGCTCAGGAACCGCGCCAGCGCCTGGTGCAGGTTGTACTCGGTGGCCGCGTCGAGTGCCGAGGTGGCTTCGTCGAGGATCACCACTTTCGGTTCGGCCAGCACCATTCGTGCAATGGCCAGGCGTTGGCGCTGACCACCGGACAAACGCACGCCGGAGCGCCCGACAATACTGTCCAGGCCATTGGGCAACTCCCGAATCGTGGCCTGTAATTGCGCGATTTCCAGTGCTTGCCAGCAAGCCTCGTCGCTACGCTCGCGGCCCATGGTCAGGTTCGCGCGTACGGTGTCATTGAACAGCGCCGGATGTTGCAGGACCACGGCGACATTCTCGCGCACGGTTTCCAGGCCGATCTCCTGCTGGGTCGAACCGCCGAAGCGGATGGTCCCGGCAAGCGGTGTGTACAAGCCCAGCAGCAACTGCACCAGCGTGCTCTTGCCACCACCGCTGGCGCCGACAATCGCGACTTTTTCACCGGGGGCAATCGAGAGGTTCATCTGGCTCAACACCAGTTCGTCGCCATAACCAAAACTCAATCCCTGGACTTCGATCCCCACGGTCTCACGACCATTGAACGGGTCGACACCCCCTGGGTATTCGGGCTCATCGTCCCGGGCGAGCAATTCGTTGATGCGTGACAGTGCGCCGCCAGCAGCATAGTAGGCGTATTGCAGATTCAGCAGCTGCTCCACCGGACCGATCATGAACCACAGGTAGCTGAACACCGCCAGCATCTGGCCAATGGACAAGTCGGAAAACAGCACGGTGAGCATCGCCGCGGCGCGGAAAATATCGATGCCAAACTGGAACAGCAAGCCGCTGGCACGGTTCGACGCATCGGTTTTCCACTGGGAGTTCACCGCGTAATCGCGTACTTCCCGCGCGCGCTGACCGAGGCGCCCGAGGAAAAAACCCTGACGGTTGCCGGCGCGTACTTCCTGAATCGAGTCGAGGGTTTCGGTCAGTGCCTGGGTGAAGCGCGAGGTGCTGTCGTTCTCGAGTTTTTTCAAGTGTTTGACGCGCTTGCCCAGCAGCACCGTGGCGTAGATCACCAGCGGATTGAACAACATGATCAACAGCGCCAGCTTCCAGTGCATCCACATCAGAATGCTCGCGGTGCCGACCAGGGTCAGCATCGCCACGAGGAAACGGCTGAGGGTTTCGCCGACGAATTTGTCCACGGTGTCCAGGTCGGTGACCAGGTGCGTGGTCACCGTGCCGCTGCCCAGGCTTTCGTATTCGCCCAGGGAAATACGCTTGAGCCGTTCGATCAGCCGTGTGCGAATGCGATACACGATGTCTTTGGCCAGTGCTGCAAACAACTTTGCCTGCACCACGTTGAAGAACAAGGCGCCACAGCGCAGCAACAAGGTCACCAGCAGCATCAGACCAATGTAGCCCGCCGCTTTCTGCCAGCCTTCGGGCAATGCGTGGTTCATGATCTTCAGCGCGGAATCGCCGTGGCCCAGCAGTACTTCGTCCACCAGCAACGGTAACAGCAAGGGAATCGGCACGCTGCACAGGGTCGCCAACACGGCCACGCCGTTGGCGATCCACAGGGGTTTTTTGTGATGAAGGGCCAGACGACGGATTTCCGCCCAGCTCAGGCGGTCGACACGTTTGGACGCCGGTGCGTCGTCAGGCAGATCATGCACAGGCAGCGCGCTCCAGCCAGCGGCCGAGCAGCGGGGATAGCACGCTAAGCGGTTGATAGCCATTGGTCAGCAGCGCCAATTGACCATCACGCTCCGCCAGCAAGGTAGGGAAACCGGCGATGCCAAGGTCCTGCACCCAAGTAAAATCGGCAGCGGTAGCGGCGTGCTGATCGGCACGGTCGAATGCAGCGGCGAACTCGATGCGCGGCAGACCGGCCTGCTCCGCCAACTCCACCAGAACGCTGGCGTGGGTGACGTCGCGACCTTCGGCGTAAAACGCGTGCTGAATCAGCCCGAGCAGTTTCCACGCGCAATCCGGCGCCAGGCTGCGTGCCGTCACCAGCGCCCGACAGGCGGGCTCAGTGTCGTAGACAAAGCCGTCGGGCAACGCGCCGTCCCGCTTGAACGGCTGACCAGTGGCCTCGGTGACCGCCTGCCAATGCTCAAGGATGTAGCGCCGGGTGGTCGGCTCCAGAGCGGAACCGCTGCCGGTACGCAAACCGCCCACCACCAGATGCACGTCCACACCCGCTGCTTGCGCCTGCTTGACCAGCGCGTTAGCCACTGGCGCAAAGCCCCAGCACCAGGAACACATCGGATCCATCACATAGAGCAGGCGGCGCACAGACATGGTTCAAGCCTCGGAAGGAGTTTGCTTGTAGTTGTAGCCGATCGGGTGAGGCATGTTGCGAGCCTTGGCCAGTTCGATCTGCTTCTGCCGATCGATGGCGCTGCGACGGGTTTTCTCGCTCAGCGTATCCCAGCAATGCGGGCAACTGATGCCAGCCATGTAGTGCTCGGATGCGCGGTCTTCCACGCTGACAGGCGTACGACAGGCATGACATTGATCGTAGTCGCCTTCGCTGAGGTCATGGCGAACCGTCACGCGGTTATCAAACACAAAGCAGTCGCCCTGCCATTTGGTCTCTTCCTGCGGCACCGCTTCGAGGTACTTCAGAATGCCGCCCTTGAGGTGATAAACCTCATCGAAGCCCTGGCTGAGCATATAGCTCGAAGCCTTTTCGCAGCGGATACCGCCGGTGCAGAACATCGCGACTTTCTTGTGCACGGCCGGGTCGAAGTTGGCTTTGATGTAGTCGGGGAATTCGCGAAAGCTTGTAGTCTTCGGATCAATGGCGCCTTCGAAGGTGCCGATCGAGACTTCATAGTCGTTGCGGGTGTCGATCAACAGCACTTCCGGATCGCTGATCAGGGCGTTCCAGTTCTCTGGATCGACGTAGGTGCCGACCTTTTTGTTCGGGTCCACGCCTTCAACGCCGAGGGTGACGATTTCTTTCTTGAGTTTGACTTTGGTGCGATAGAACGGCTGGTCGTCGCAGTACGACTCTTTATGGTCGATGTCGTCCATGCGCGGGTCGTTTTTGAGCCAGGCCATCAGCCCGTCAATGCCTTCTCGGCTGCCGGACACGGTGCCGTTGATGCCTTCTTCGGCGATCAGCAACGTGCCTTTGATGCCGTTGTCGACCATCGCTTGCAGCAATGGTTCGCGTAGGGCGACGTAATCTTCCAGGGTGACGAACTTATACAGTGCCGCCACGACAATCTGTTGTGTCATGGGTGATTCTCCAGGTGGCTACCCTCGTAAGGGGTGAACCGGATGCTAAAAAAAACGCGCCGGGTGAGCGGCGCGTTGCGGATTCTAACAAAAAACCGATGCTTAATGCTTGCTGCCGCCAGCACAGGTTGGCGAGGACGGAGCCGCGTCCATCTGTGCCCATTCTTCTGGCGTGTAAGTGTGCAGCGCCAACGCATGGAACTCGCCCATCAACTCGCCGAGCGTGCCGTAGACTTTCTGGTGACGCTTGACGCGGTTGAGCCCTTCGAAGTGCTGGCTGACCACCACGGCTTTGAAATGGGTCTGCAACCCACGACTGTGCATGTGGCTTTCATCCAGCACTTGCAGGTGCTCTGGCTGCAGCAGGCCAAGCGTCGATTCGATGCGTTGTTGCATGGTCATACCGAACTCCGCTTAAGGCTTTTTCTTGGCAGGAGCGGCGCCTTTAGGCTCCAGCTCGGCCGTCATGTCAGCCAGCAGTTTGTTGACCACAGGCACCGCGCTTTCCAGCTTGGCTTGAGTCATCTGGGCCGATTGCTGAGTCAGCTGCGGCATTTTTTCCAGGACTTTCTTGCCCAGTGGCGACTTGTAGAACGCGACCAGGTCTTTCAGCTCGGATTCGCTGAAGTTGGTGGTGTACAGCTTAACCATGTCCGGCTTCAGCTTGTTCCAGCCAATGGCCTGGTCCAGAGCGGCGTTGGCTTTGGCCTGGTAGGTTTCCAGCAAGGCTTTTTTCGATTCAGGGGCTTTGGTTTGTTCAAAGCGCTGAGCGAACATTTGCTGCACTTGCATGTACACCGGAGTGCCCAATTTGTCAGCGTGCGCCAGGGTCAGGAAAGCTTCGGCACTGGCGTTGTGGCTGGCGGTATCGGCAAAAACAGGGCCGCTGGCGCAAACCAGTGCAACCGCGGTACAGATGGCACGAAGACGAGTCATCGAGTTTCCTTTTCTAGCAGGCGAGGTCAAACCCCAAGGACGACCATTCTGCGCCTAAAAAAGTGTGTCACTCAACCCCAAGCCTTGTCGGGTCTGATTTAGAGGGGTTGAATGGTCAAATTACAGACTGACGGAACCACGGCCGGTGATCACGGCCTAAACTCGCTATCAGACTTACAGGAGTGTGCATGATGAGCCGTATCGAAACCGACAGCCTTGGCCAGGTTGAAGTCCCGGATGAAGCCTACTGGGGCGCTCAGACGCAACGCTCGCTGATTAACTTTGCCATCGGCAACGAACGCATGCCGCTGGCGGTGCTGCATGCCCTGGCGCTGATCAAGAAAGCCGCGGCCCGGGTCAACGATCGCAATGGTGACCTGCCCGCCGACATCGCCCGGCTGATCGAGCAAGCCGCCGACGAAGTGCTCGATGGCAGCCACGACGACCAGTTCCCGCTGGTGGTCTGGCAGACCGGCAGCGGCACCCAGAGCAACATGAACGTCAACGAAGTGATCGCCGGGCGTGCCAACGAACTGGCCGGCAACCCGCGTGGCGGCAAGACGCCGGTGCATCCCAACGATCACGTCAATCGCTCCCAGAGCTCCAACGACTGTTTCCCCACCGCTATGCACATCGCTGCAGCCCAGGCAGTGCAGCAGCACTTGCTGCCGGCGATCAGCGAACTGTCGGGCGGGCTGGCCGAACTGTCTGCACGGCACATGAAACTGGTCAAGACCGGTCGTACGCACATGATGGACGCCACGCCGATCACCTTCGGGCAGGAACTCTCGGCGTTTATCGCGCAACTGGATTACGCCGAACGGGCGATCCGCAGCTCGCTGCCGGCGGTTTGTGAACTGGCCCAGGGCGGCACCGCGGTCGGCACCGGGTTGAATTCGCCGCACGGTTTTGGCGAAGCGATCGCTGCCGAACTCGCAGCCCTTTCCGGTCTGCCGTTCGTCACTGCGCCGAACAAATTCGCCGCCCTCGCCGGCCACGAGCCGCTGACGACGCTGTCGGGTGCGTTGAAAACCCTCGCCGTGACCCTGATGAAAATCGCCAACGATTTACGTCTGCTGGGTTCCGGGCCGCGCGCCGGTTTCGCCGAAGTCAAACTGCCGGCCAACGAGCCGGGCAGCTCGATCATGCCTGGCAAAGTCAACCCGACCCAGTGCGAAGCGCTGTCGATGCTCGCGTGCCAGGTCATGGGCAACGACGTTGCGATCGGTTTTGCGGCAAGTCAGGGTCACTTGCAACTGAACGTGTTCAAACCGGTGATCATCCACAACCTGCTGCAATCGATCCGTCTTCTGGGCGATGGCTGCAGCAACTTCCAGCAGCATTGCATCGCTGGTCTGGAGCCGGATGCGCAGAAAATGGCTGAACACCTGGAACGTGGGTTGATGCTGGTGACGGCGCTGAATCCGCACATCGGTTACGACAAATCGGCGGAGATTGCCAAGAAGGCTTATGGCGAAGGGCTGACCCTGCGTGAGGCGGCGTTGCAACTCGGGTATCTGACCGATGAAGAGTTTGATGCGTGGGTAAGGCCGGAGAATATGCTGGAGGCGGGTGCCAAGGGCTGAGATCTGCGCACCTGATCGTTCCCACGCTCTGCGTGGGAATGCCTCTAATGGACGCTTTGCGTCCGCTGTAGGGACGCGGAGCGTCCCGGGCTGCATTCCCACGCAGAGCGTGGGAACGATCATCCGACTACTATTCTGGCCTTCCTGGCCTTGAGCCCGGCAATCAGCGACGGCCCCAACGCCACCAGCGCCGACCCCATTACCACCAACACCGCTCCGCCATACCCCAGGCCATTGATCGTCTCGGCATGCACATACTCCGGCCACAACCATGCGGCCATCGCCACGGCCACGAACGTCACCAGCGGCGTAATTGCCAGGGTCGCACTCACCCGCGAGGCTTCCCAATGGGCCAGGGCCTCGGCGAACGCGCCATACCCAATCAGGGTGTTCATGCAGCACGCCAGTAGCAGCCAGCCTTGCAGCGGGCTCAGTTGCAACGCTTCGAGCGGATGCGCCCACGGGGTCAACAACAGCGCGCAGAACAGGTAGATCACCATCATCACCTGCAAGGAATTCCACACGGTGAGCAATTGCTTCTGGCCCAGGGCGTAGAACGTCCAGACCGTCGAAGCCAACAGCACCATCAATACACCGGCGGTGTAATCGGTCAGCGAAGTGAGCAACTCACTCAGGCGCTGATTGAAAAACAGCGTGAAGCCGATCAACAGCACCAGCAGACCAATCCCCTGCCCCACGCTGAACCGTTCCTTGAACACAAACAGGCTGGCGATCAGCAACATGATCGGCCCCATCTGCACCACCAGTTGCGCGGTGCCGGGGCTGAGCAGGTTCAGGCCCATCAGGTACAAAACGTAGTTACCCACCAGACCGCACACCGCCATCAACACCAGCCACCCGCCGCGCGGGCCGAGGACTTTGCGACTCGGCAGGCGCTTGGTCGCCGCCAGGTAAATGAACAGGCACCCCCCGGACACCAGAAGTCGAAACCAGGTCACCGTCACCGGATCCATCACCAGCAGCACTTGCTTGAGTTTGATCGGCAGGATTCCCCACAAGAATGCGGTCACCAGGGCCAGGAGCAGACCGTAAACCCAGCGACCCGATGAAATGTGCATGCGTACCCCGAAGCCAATTGGCGAGAACCACCATTCTAGGCTCACAGTCGCTCGGCACACAGGGACAGTTGGCGACTGGCCGCGAATGAAACTGTGCAGGTCGCATCATTATATTGGCGGTGTGCCGTCGATCGGTTCGCCAGGCGCTGTAAGCGGTTCATGCATAAGCTCATTGGATCCATCCCTCGGAACACCCCTTCAGGAGATCACCATGTACGGCATGCGCGCCCAGGACAACGCCCCCGCCACGCACTTTCGCTGCGACCGGTTGTGTCGTGTGAATGGGGAGTTGTATTTCAGCACCCGGGAAAACACCCTGGAGGGGCCGTTTGAAAACCCGGAAAAGGCTGCGCAAGAGATTCAGGCTTATATCGCGCGGGTGCAGGTTTTGGGTACGAACCGATAGACCGCAGCGCCTGCATCGCGGGCAAGCCCGCTCCCACAGGTTCTATGGCGTGCGCAATATTTGTGAGCGCAGCCATTCACTGTGGGAGCGGGCTTGCCCGCGATAGCTATTTAACAGTCACTACAAAATTCCGAGATATTTAGCGCACCGCTTCGAACAACCCGGTCGCCCCCATCCCGCCCCCAACACACATGGTGACGATGCCGTAGCGCACATTACGCCGCTGCAATTCACGCACGATATGCCCGACCTGACGCGAACCGGTCATGCCAAACGGGTGGCCTATGGAAATAGAGCCGCCGTTGACGTTGTACTTCTCGTTATCGATCTCCAGCCGATTACGGCTGTACAAGCACTGCGAGGCGAACGCTTCGTTGAGCTCCCACAGATCGATGTCGGCAACCCGCAGGCCTTTGGCCTTGAGCAGCTTTGGCACCGAAAACACCGGGCCGATGCCCATTTCATCCGGCGCACACCCCGCCACCGCAAAGCCGCGGAAGAAGGCTTTGGGCTTCAACCCCAGCTCCAGGGCTTTTTCCAGGCTCATCACCAGGGTCATGGAAGCGCCGTCGGACAGTTGCGACGAATTGCCCGCCGTCACCGAACCGTCTTCGGCAAACACCGGTTTCAACCCGGCCAGACTTTGCAGCGTGGTATCAGGACGGTTGCAGTCGTCGCGATCGACGATGCCGTCGAGAATCTGCACCTGACCCGTGGCTTTGTCTTCAACCCGATACTTCACCGCCATCGGCACGATTTCATCATCGAACAATCCAGCGGCCTGAGCCTGAGCGGTACGTTGCTGGCTTTGCAGCGCGTACAGATCCTGTTCTTCGCGGCTGACGCTGTAACGACGAGCGACAATTTCAGCGGTCTGTCCCATCGGGAAATAAATGCCTGGCACCTGCTCTTTCAGCAGTGGATTGATCAGGTTGTCGGTGTTGACGCTTTTCATGGTCAGGCTGATGGACTCGACGCCACCGGCGACGATGATGTCGCTGCAACCCGAAGCGATCTGGTTGGCGGCGATTGCAATGGCCTGCAAGCCCGACGAGCAGAACCGGTTGAGGGTCATGCCAGAGGCGCCGATGCCCAAACGCGACAGCACCGCGACGTTGCGACCGATGTTGAATCCCTGTGCGCCTTCGTTGGAGCCGGCGCCGACGATGCAATCCTCAACGCTGGCCGGGTCGATGCCCGTGCGCGCCAACAATGCGTCGACACAATGCGCCGCCATATCGTCCGGACGGGTCATGTTGAATTTGCCGCGAAAGGATTTGGCCAGGCCGGTCCGCACGCTGTCGACGATCACCACTTCACGCATGGCATACCTCATTGTTGTTGTCGGTTGAGAGTGGACCGAGCATAAGCCCACCCAATTACCGACCGCGACAATCATTCACCCCGCGTATGCGCAACCATCGGCTCGCTATTTGTTCTTTTTGGCCTTCCTGGCCTGTTTGTCGGACTTTTCGAACGCTTCTTCCAGCGCCTGGTTGATGGTGCGCAAAACCTTGACGCGCGCCCAACGCTTGTCATTGGCTTCCACCAGGGTCCAGGGCGAGATTTCGGTGCTGGTACGGTCGACCATGTCACCGACAGCGGCCCGGTAGGCCTCCCACTTATCGCGGTTGCGCCAGTCGTCTTCGGTGATCTTGAAGCGCTTGAAGGGGATCTGTTCGCGCTCTTCGAATCGCTCCAGTTGCGTCTGCTTGTCGATGGCCAGCCAGAACTTGACCACGATGACCCCGGCGTCGGCGATCTGCTCTTCGAAATCGTTGATCTCACTGTAGGCGCGCAACCAGTCGGCCGAGCTGCAAAAGCCTTCGATGCGCTCCACCAGCACCCGGCCATACCAGGACCGGTCGAACACAGTGAATTTTCCTCGCGCCGGAATATGTCGCCAGAAGCGCCACAGATACGGGTGCGCCCGCTCCTCCTCGGTGGGCGCGGCGATCGGCACGATACTGTACTGGCGCGGGTCCAGCGCAGCGGCAACCCGTCGGATCGCCCCGCCCTTGCCCGCCGCATCGTTGCCTTCAAACACCGCGATCAAGGCGTGCCGACGCATGCGTTTGTCGCGCATCAATCCGGAAAACCGCGCCTGCTCGGTGATCAGCTGTTCTTCGTAATCGTCCTTATCCAGGCGCAAGGTCAAGTCGAGGCTGTCGAGCAGGTTCACCTGATCGACGCTGGGGGACACTGGCGCTGCGCTGACTTTTTCCGGGTGGATTTTCGGCCGTTTCAGAGCGCTTTGCAGACCCTCGAGCAAAATCTTGCCCACCACCAGACTCCGATAACGCGGGTCCATCCCGGCGATCACATGCCACGGCGCATAGTCGCGGCTGGTACGACGCAGGATGCGTTCGCCGTATTTCACAAACTTGTCGTAGGTCTGGGATTGTTGCCAGTCCAGCGGACTGATACGCCAGCTGTGCAGCGGGTCGTCCGCCAGCGCCTTGAGCCGTGCCTTCATTTGTTTCTTGGAAAGATGGAACCAGAACTTGAAGATCAGCGCCCCCTCGTCGCACAGCATCTTCTCCAGCCGCTCGGCTGCGTTAATGCCTTGATCAAGTCTAGGGTCCTTGAACAGGCCATGAACCCGGCCTTGCAGCATCTGGCTGTACCAACTGCCAAAGAAAACCCCCGTGCGCCCCGTGGCGGGGAGCATTCGCCAGTAGCGCCAGGCCGGAGGTCGCGCCAGCTCTTCGTCGGTTTGCTGGTCGAACGTGCGGACCTCGATCAAGCGCGGGTCCATCCATTCATTGAGCAACTTGACAGTCTCGCCCTTGCCGGCGCCTTCAATGCCGTTGATCAGAATGATCACCGGAAAGCGGCGTTGCTGGTGAAGTTCGAACTGAGCTTCGAGCAAGGCTTCACGCAGGGCTGGCACTTCGGCTTCGTAGGTTTCTTTGTCGATCGCGTGAACGATTTCGGCAGATTCGAACATGGGACGGCTCCTTCCAGGATTGAGCAAGACTAGCGGATTGACTCGTTTACCGCGGGAGAAATCCCTTTTTCGTCACAACGATGCCTTCGTGTAGCAGATAGAATGGCCGCCTTGCCGTTGCCGAGCCTGCCATGAAACCTGTATTGCCCCACGCCCAGCTCGACTGGGACGACCAAGGGCTCCCGCGCTCGCGGGTGTTCGACGATGTGTATTTTTCCGATCTCTCGGGTCTTGATGAAACCCGTTACGTGTTCCTCGAACAAAACGCATTGGGTGAACGCTTCGCCGCGTTGCCGGCAGGCGGACGATTGGTGATTGGCGAGACCGGTTTCGGTACCGGGTTGAATTTCCTTTGCGCCTGGCAGCTGTTCGAACAACACGCGGTGGCCGGTGCGCGACTGCATTTTGTCAGTGTCGAAAAGTACCCGTTGAGCCTGTCCGATCTGCGCCGGGCCCTGGCCTTGTGGCCGGAGCTCAAGCCATTTGCCGATCAACTGCTGGCGCAATACGTGGCGATCCATCAGGGCTTCCAACGGCTGGTGCTGGATAACGGCCGCGTCACGCTGACGTTGCTGATCGGCGATGCACTGGAGCAATTGCCGCAACTGGATGCGCAGATCGACGCGTGGTTTCTCGACGGTTTCGCCCCCGCGAAAAACCCCGACATGTGGACAGCTGAACTGTTCGCCGAACTGGCTCGCCTGGCGGCACCCGGCTCGACCATCAGCACCTTTACCAGCACCGGTTGGGTCCGGCGCCTGCTCAATGCCGCAGGTTTCAAAATGAAACGCACGCCAGGCATCGGCCATAAATGGGAGATCCTGCGGGGCGTGTTTCTCGGCTGGCCCGAAGAGGTTACGGCGCCAGCAACGACAAAACCGTGGTTTGCGCGCCCTGCGCCGCTGACCGGCGAACGACATGCCCTGGTGATTGGCGCTGGCCTGGCCGGTTGTGCTACGGCCGCCAGCCTGGCGGCGCGGGGCTGGCAAGTCAGTCTGCTGGAGCGTCACGACGCGCTGGCACAGGAAGCCTCGGGCAATCCTCAGGGCGTGTTGTACCTCAAGCTTTCGGCGCACGGCACCGCGTTGTCGCAATTGATTGTCAGCGGTTTCGGTTACACCCGACGTCTGCTGGAACAGTTGCAGCGCGGCGTCGACTGGGACGATTGCGGGGTCTTGCAACTGGCGTTCAATGCCAAGGAAGCCGAGCGTCAGACGCAATTGGCCTCAGCCTTTTCGCCTGACCTGGTGCACTTGCTCGATCAATCGCAGGCACAGGCGCAAGCCGGTATCGCGTTGGAGTACGGCGGATTGTTCTTCCCCGAAGGCGGCTGGGTTCACCCGCCAGCGCTGTGTCAGTGGCAGGCGTCTTCGCCCCTTATTCAATGGCTGCCCCATCGCGAAGTACTGGAATTGCGCAAAGTCGATGATCAGTGGCAAGCCTGGGACGGTGATGTTCTGCTCGCCAGCGCCGCCGTGGTGATTCTGGCGGGCGCCGCCGAAATCAAGCGTTTCCCGCAAAGCGCCGAGCTGCCCCTCAAACGTATTCGCGGGCAGATTACCCGCCTGGCACAAACGCCTGAAAGCCAGAGCCTGACCACTGTCGTTTGTGCCGAAGGCTATGTGGCGCCGGCTCGACTGGGCGAACACACGTTCGGCGCCAGTTTTGATTTCAAGAGCGATAACCTGACCCCAACCGTGTCCGAACACCTGGGCAATCTGGCCTTGCTCGAGGAAATATCCCCCGACCTGGCCGCTCGCCTGCACGCTCGGGATCTTGACCCGCAACAACTTGAAGGGCGCGCAGCCTTCCGTTGCACGAGTCCGGATTACCTGCCAATCGTCGGTCCATTGGCCGAACAAGTGGCCTTCGCCGACGCCTACGCCGCACTGAGTAAAGACGCCCGACAAGTGCCGGACATTCCCTGCCCGTGGCTGGAGGGGTTTTACGTCAACAGCGGCCATGGTTCTCGCGGCCTGATCACCGCGCCATTGGCGGGAGAGCTGCTGGCGGCATGGCTGGATAATGAGCCTCTGCCGTTGCCAAAAGCTGTCGCCGAGGCCTGCCATCCCAACCGTTTTGCCGTGCGCCAACTGATCCGCGGAAAAGTCTGACACCGCGCCTTATAACTTATCGGTCTAAAACTCCGGGGATTGAGCCGGGTCAGTTTCTGAGTACCCGCCGTTTTTGGCGCGTATCGATTGACCCTCCCCAACGGAAAAACCGGTAAGGACTTTATGTGCGGATTAGCTGGCGAGTTACGTTTTGATCATCAACCTGCAGACCTTGCAGCCATTGAGCGAATCACCCATCACCTGGCACCTCGTGGCCCTGACGCGTGGGGCTTTCAAGCCCAAGGACCGATTGCCCTGGGCCATCGCCGCCTGAAAATCATGGACTTGTCGGACGGCTCGGCGCAGCCGATGGTCGACAACCAACTGGGCCTGACCCTGGCCTTCAACGGCGCGATCTACAACTTTCCGGAACTGCGCGCCGAGCTTGAAGAACTCGGTTACGCCTTCTATTCCGGCGGTGACACCGAAGTGCTGCTCAAGGGCTATCACGCCTGGGGCGAAGCACTGCTGCCCAAACTCAACGGCATGTTCGCCTTCGCCATTTGGGAACGCGACGCCAAACGCCTGTTTATCGCCCGCGACCGCCTCGGCGTGAAACCGCTGTACCTGTCGCGCACCGGCCAGCGCCTGCGTTTTGCCTCGTCCCTGCCGGCGTTGCTCAAGGGCGGCGACATCAACCCGATCCTCGATCCGGTGGCACTCAATCACTACTTGAATTTCCACGCCGTGGTTCCGGCACCGCGCACCTTGCTCGCGGGCATCGAAAAGCTGCCGCCAGCGACCTGGATGCGCATCGAAGCGGACGGCAGCACCGAGCAGAAAACCTGGTGGACCCTGCCCTACGGCCCACACGCCGACGAAATGAATCTGAGCCTCGAAGACTGGCGCGACCGTGTGCTCGACAGCACCCGCGACGCGGTGGCCATCCGTCAACGTGCGGCAGTCGACGTCGGTGTGCTGCTTTCGGGTGGTGTCGATTCGAGCATGCTGGTGGGACTGTTGCGTGAAGTCGGTGTTGAAAACCTGTCGACGTTCTCCATCGGTTTCCAGGATGCCGGCGGCGAGCGCGGCGACGAGTTTCAGTATTCGGACCTGATCGCCAAGCACTACGGCACGCAGCACCATCAACTGCGCATCGATGAAAAAGAGATCATCGAACAATTGCCCGCAGCGTTCCGCGCCATGAGCGAGCCGATGGTCAGCCATGACTGCATCGCTTTCTATCTGTTGTCGCGAGAAGTGGCCAAGCACTGCAAGGTTGTGCAGAGCGGCCAGGGCGCCGACGAGTTGTTCGCCGGTTATCACTGGTATCCGCAGGTGGATGGCGCCAGCGACCCGTACGCGGCCTATCGCGATGCGTTTTTCGACCGCAGTTATGACGACTATGCCGCCACTGTGCAGCCGAAATGGCTGACGGCGAATGACGCCGCCGGCGACTTCGTCAAAGAACATTTCGCACAGCCCGGCGCCGATGCTGCAGTGGATAAAGCCTTGCGTCTGGACAGCACGGTGATGCTCGTAGACGACCCGGTCAAACGCGTCGACAACATGACCATGGCCTGGGGTCTGGAAGCGCGCACGCCGTTTCTGGACTATCGCCTGGTGGAATTGTCGGCCCGCGTGCCGGGCAAATTCAAACTGCCGGATGGTGGTAAACAGGTTTTGAAAGAAGCGGCGCGGCTGGTGATTCCGAGTGAAGTGATCGATCGCAAGAAAGGTTACTTCCCGGTGCCGGGCCTCAAGCATTTGCAGGGCGACACGCTGAACTGGGTGCGCGAACTGCTGCTGGATCCGAGTCAGGATCGCGGCTTGTTCAAGCCGGCCATGCTTGATCGCCTGCTGACCGATCCACAGGGTCAATTGACCCCGTTGCGCGGCTCCAAGCTGTGGCAATTGGCGGCGCTGAACCTGTGGCTCAGTGAACAAGGAATCTGATCGATGAAACCTCACGCCACGGCTTACAGCCAACGCTTGTTGCGCGGTCAGGCGCCCTCTTACGAACGCTTGCAGGCGCGCCTGGCCGAAGATGGCAGCAAACTGGGCGCGGCACCGATTGCCGTGCATTGTGGTTGGGGCCGATTGCTGATCGGCCACACCTTTCCCGATGCGGCGAGCCTCGCCCAGGAATTGCTCAACGAGCAACCCGGCGAGCGCGATATTGCTTTGTATGTCGCCGCGCCCCAGCAAGTCCTGGGGCTAGAGCCGGCCCAGCTGTTTCTCGACCCGTCCGACACCTTGCGCCTGTGGTTCAGTGATTACCGCCAATCCACCCGTGTATTTCGCGGGTTTCGCATCCGCCGCGCCCAGAGCGAGACGGACTGGCAGGCGGTCAATCAGCTCTATCAATTGCGCGGCATGCTGCCGATCGACGCGAGTCTGCTGACCCCGCGCCATCAGGGCGGCCCGGTGTATTGGCTGGCGGAAGATGAGGACAGCGGCGCAATCATAGGCAGCGTCATGGGTCTGGATCATCACAAGGCGTTCAACGATCCGGAGAACGGCAGCAGCCTGTGGTGCCTGGCGGTAGACCCGCAATGTTCGCGACCGGGTGTCGGTGAAGTGCTGGTGCGGCATCTGATCGAACATTTCATGAGCCGTGGGCTGAGTTACCTGGACTTGTCAGTGCTGCACGACAACCGGCAAGCGAAAAGTCTTTACGCCAAGCTCGGTTTTCGCAACTTGTCGACCTTCGCGATCAAGCGCAAAAACTGCATCAATCAGCCGTTGTTTCTCGGCCCGGGCCCCGAAGCCGAGTTCAATCCGTATGCGCGAATCATCGTCGAGGAAGCCCACCGTCGCGGCATCGACGTGCAAGTGGATGACGCCGATGCCGGGATGTTTACCCTCAGCCTTGGCGGGCGTCGGGTGCGTTGCCGCGAATCCCTCAGCGATCTGACCAGCGCCATCAGCATGAGCCTCTGCCAGGACAAAAGCCTGACGCACAAAGTGCTCAAGGCTGCCGGCCTGAACCTGCCGTCGCAACAACTGGCCGGGAACGCCGATGACAACCTGGCGTTTCTCGACGAGCACGAGCGGGTGGTGGTCAAACCGCTGGATGGCGAACAGGGCCACGGCGTGGCGGTAGATTTGCGGACCATCGAAGATGTCCAGCAAGCCATCGAATCAGCGCGCCAGTTCGACAGTCGAGTGTTGTTGGAAAGCTTCCATGAAGGCCTGGATCTGCGGATTGTGGTGATCGGTTTCGAGGTGGTTGCCGCGGCCATTCGCCGACCGGCAGAAGTGGTCGGTGATGGTCAGCATTCGATCGGTGAGTTGATCGAAGCCCAGAGCCGGCGTCGTCAGGCAGCCACCAGCGGTGAAAGCAAAATCCCGCTCGATCATGAGACCGAGCGCACCTTGAAAGCGGCAGGTCATGACTACAGCAGCATTCTGCCGGCCGGCGAGCATTTGTTCGTACGGCGTACGGCGAATCTTCATACCGGCGGCATTCTCGAAGACGTCACGGCGATCCTGCATCCAACCCTGGTAGATGCGGCGGTACGCGCGGCGCGGGCGCTGGATATTCCGATGGTGGGACTTGACCTGATGGTGTCTGCCGCGGATCAGCCGGAGTATGTGTTTATCGAAGCCAATGAGCGCGCGGGACTGGCCAACCACGAACCGCAGCCGACGGCCGAACGGTTTGTGGACTTGTTGTTTCCGCATAGTCAGCCGGCGGTTTAACCCCCTTCATGATCGTTCCCGCGCTCTGCGTGGGAATGCCTCACCGGACGCTCTGCGTTCGTTCTTGGGACGCAGAGCGTCCCCGGCTGCATTCCCACGCAGAGCGTGGGAACGATCAGGCCTCAACGAATCAGGAGTTTCCATGACCAGCAAAATTCCCGAACCGGATCTCAACTACCTGCAAAAAGTCCTGCTGGAAATGCTCGCCATTCCCAGCCCGACCGGGTTCACCGACACCATCGTGCGTTACGTGGCCGAACGGCTTGAAGAGCTCGGCATTCCCTTTGAGATGACCCGTCGCGGGACCATTCGCGCCACCCTCAAGGGCAAGAAGAACAGCCCGGACCGTGCGGTCTCGGCTCACTTGGACACCATCGGCGCGGCGGTTCGCGCGATCAAGGACAACGGGCGTCTGACCCTGGCCCCCGTCGGTTGCTGGTCCAGCCGTTTTGCCGAAGGCAGCCGGGTCAGCCTGTTTACCGACAACGGCGTGATCCGCGGCAGCGTGTTGCCGCTGATGGCTTCCGGGCACGCGTTCAATACCGCCGTGGATGAAATGCCGATCAGTTGGGATCACATCGAATTGCGCCTGGATGCCTATTGCGCCACCCGCGCCGATTGCGACTCCCTGGGGATCAGCGTCGGCGATTTTGTCGCCTTCGACCCGTTACCGGAGTTCACCGAAAGCGGTCACATCAGCGCCCGTCACCTTGATGACAAGGCCGGTGTTGCCGCACTGCTGGCGGCGCTGAAAGCGATCGTCGACAGCGGCGAAGAGCTGATGATCGACTGTCATCCGCTGTTCACCATTACCGAGGAAACCGGCAGCGGTGCCGCGGCGGCACTGCCTTGGGATGTCAGCGAATTCGTCGGCATCGACATTGCACCAGTCGCACCGGGCCAGCACTCCAGTGAACACACGGTCAGCGTGGCGATGCAGGATTCCGGCGGCCCTTATGACTATCACCTGTCGCGGCACCTGTTGCGACTCGCCAGTGATAACGAATTGCCGGCGCGTCGTGACCTGTTCCGCTATTACTTCAGCGACGCCCATTCGGCGGTCACCGCCGGGCACGACATTCGCACCGCCCTGCTCGCCTTCGGCTGCGACGCGACCCACGGCTATGAACGTACCCACATCGATAGCCTTGCTGCGCTCAGCCGGTTGCTCGGGGCCTACATCCTCAGCCCGCCAGTATTCGCCAGCGATGCACAACCGGCCAAAGGTGCGCTGGACCGGTTCAGTCATCAGATCGAGCACGACACGCAGATGGAAAGCGATACCCGCGTGCCGTCGGTGGACAGCTTGGTGGGGCAGCGGTCGGAGAGCTGACCCTGGCATTTTCGTTGCCTGAAAGATCGCCTTCGCGGGCTTGCCCGCGAAGGCGATCTTTCAGGCAACACATGAGGCCCGGGCTAGCCGCAACCGACCATTCGCCGTAGCATCGCGACATTGTTTAGCCGAGGTGCCTATGCTGATCCCCTACGACCAACTTGAAGTCGACACCCTGACCCGCCTGATCGAGGATTTCGTGACCCGTGACGGCACAGACAACGGTGATGACACGCCATTGGAAACCCGTGTACTGCGTGTTCGTCAGGCATTGACCAAGGGCCAGGCGTTGATCGTCTTCGATCCGGACAGTGAACAATGCCAGTTGATGCTCAAGCACGACGTGCCCAAGCATCTGTTCGACTGAGGCCTTCAGCGCCCCTTGTTTTTCGCCAGTTTGACCTGGATGCGGTCGTAGACTTCGGACCGGTGCACACTGACGTCCCGTGGCGCTTCG
This sequence comes from Pseudomonas sp. ANT_H12B, assembly GCF_008369325.1. GTDB lineage: Bacteria > Pseudomonadota > Gammaproteobacteria > Pseudomonadales > Pseudomonadaceae > Aquipseudomonas. Next base: position 229,179 of record NZ_VOBI01000006.1, read on the forward strand.
ACACCAAAGCGCACGCTGTTTCCGTCGACCGCTACAACACGCACGGAAATGTTGTCACCAATGGAAATCAATTCGCCCACAACGCGACTGAGTACAAGCATGGCTTTCGTCCTTCAGGGTTATCGGACCCTGAAGATGCCCGGCGCGCGTCGGGTCTTCAATGCGACGACAGCAATCAGGAACCGCCCCACAGGGCAGAACGAGCCTCTCTGACGGAAGCGTCTGACAAACCCTTTGAATGAAGGACCGATCCTTCAGGAAGCGGAGAATCGCGGGCCGAACAGGATGACACTGGCCCCGATCACACACAGCGCCACGCCGATCCAGTCCGAGCTCAGCGGACGAATTCGCTCGACCACCGCCAGCCAGCCAATCGACGCAATGATGTAAATGCCACCGTAGGCGGCATAAGCGCGACCGGCGTAGGCCGCTTCGACGCGGGTCAGCAGCAGCGCGAACAAGGTCAGGCTGAGCAGCGCAGGGACAATCCACCAGGCACTTTTGCCTTGGCGCAGCCATACCCAGAAGGCAAAGCAGCCAGCGATTTCAAACAGCGCGGCAAGGAAAAACCACAGGTAGTTGAGCATGCGCACGTCTCGCGAGGATGGCCGATGGGGGCCACCCTAACGATGGTGTAACGCGGGAGCAAGCTCAGCCTGTGGTTTGCTTGGCCTTGGAGCGCATCTTGTCGGCCATGACGGTCATTTCGTTGTAGAGCAGTTGCGGGTTTTTCTGCTTGAGCGCCCAGGCCATACGGCCCTGCTCGTGGGGCAGAATCATGAATTCGCTGGCGGCGACGTGCTGATAGATGTAGTCAGCAATGTCGGCAGCGGTGATCGGCGAACTTTCCAGCAACTTGCCCACCTGGGCTTTCATGGCAGGCGTCGGGCCGCGGAAAGAGTCCAGCAAGTTGGTCTGGAAGAACGACGGACACACCACATGCACGCCGATCTCTTGTTGCGCCAGTTCGACCAACAGGCTTTCGGACAGTGCCACTACACCAGCTTTGGCCACGTTGTAGTTGCTCATGGCCGGCCCTTGCATCAGGGCTGCCATCGACGCGATGTTGATGATTTTGCCTTTGCTTTTCTCCAGCAACGGCAGGAAGGCCTTGCAACCTTTGACCACGCCCATCAGGTTGATCGCGATCTGCCAGTCCCAATCTTCCAGCGACAGTTCATTGAAGAACCCGCCCGAGGCAACGCCGGCGTTATTGACGATGACATCGATGCCGCCGAGTTTCTCTTCGCAAGCCTGGGCGAAGGCAGTCAACTGACTGTAGTCGCGCACATCGCAACGCTGGATAAAACCGTCGCCGCCTGCTTCGCGCACCAGCTTCAGGGTTTCTTGCAAACCAGGTTCGCTGACATCCGACAAGGCCAGTTGCCAGCCTTCACGCGCCCAGCGCAGCGCGATTTCGCGACCCAGGCCCGAGCCCGCGCCAGTGATCATCATGCGATTTTGCATAGCAAACAGCCTTGTTGTTCCGGGGAAGATGCATCGAGTGTAGCGAAGGAGCGTGCGCGCCCCACGCTCCATCAGATTGCTGAATGGCCCAAGCAAACCGTGGGCGAACCTGAACCAACTAGTACAACAAAAAACGAAATAAACCTTTCTTCGAAAAACATTAAAAAAACTTGGAATTTTCTGTCGTGGGCAAGAGTCGGATTTTGTAAGCCGCTTGGTTTTATTGCATTCGAGCTGACAGTTGTAGGCCAGGTAATTCCAGAACACTTCCAACAAGGAAATAGACATGGGCACAATTCTTATCATTATTCTGATCCTGTTGCTGGTCGGTGGTTTACCAGTGTTCCCGCACTCCAGAAGTTGGGGTTATGGACCATCGGGCATCATCGGTGTGGTGTTGGTAGTGCTGTTGATCCTGTTGTTGCTCGGCAAGATATAAAGATTTAACAGACAAAAAAAGAGGCCCTTATGGGCCTCTTCTTTATTGCGTCGGCCCTTAGTCCGGCTTGCCGTCAACCACACCGGCGGTGTTGTCGATCAGGCTCTTGGTGGCGGTCTGAATGAACGACTCAAGTTGTTGCTTGAGGGCTGCTTCGTCAGCCGATGCCGGGATCACCTCACCTTTGGAATTGGCGCCCAACTGGTACTGATACAGCTTGGGTGGCATCTCTTTGGGCAACACCAACACGCGGTCCGCGGTCAGCAACGCTACGGTCTGATCGCTACCCGAAGGTTTGATCACGCCGAAGCCCTTGTCGCCTTCCGGCAGGTTCAGCAGATCGCGGCCCCAGCATTGATGAACCACGTCACCACCGATGCGCCCCATGATGGTCGGCACGACGTCGATCTGAGTGCCCACGGTATGGTCGACCTGACCGAATTTTTCCTGGACGCCTGGCCCGATCAACAACATCGGCACGTTAAAGCGGCCCAGGTCCATTTCAGTGATCTGTTGCTCGTTACCAAAACCGTGGTCACCGACAACCACAAACAGGGTTTCGTTGAAGTACGGCTCTTTACGCGCTTTTTCAAAGAACTGACCCAGCGCCCAGTCGGAGTAACGCATGGCGGTCAAATGTTCGTTGAGGCTGCCACGGTCGGTCACGCGCTCTACCGGCAATGGCGTCGGCAAGGCGTACGGCGTGTGGTTGGACAGGGTTTGCAGCAAGGCATAGAACGGCTTTTTATCTTTGCCATCGCGCGCCTTCAGTTCTTCCAGGCCACGGCTGAACATGTCCTGGTCGGACACGCCCCAGGTTGGATCGGAGAACACCGGATTGACGAAGTCGTTGCGCCCGATGAAGTTGGTCATGCCCTGGCTGCTGAAGAAGCCCGACTGGTTGTCCCAGGCGAAATCGCCGTTGTAGACATACACGTCGTCGTAATCACGGGCACTGAGCAATTGCGGCAGGCCGGACAGCTTGTGGCTGCCTTCCGGGGTCTGCATCAGGTATTCGAAACCCGGCAGGTTCGGGAAGCAGGCCATGGTGGCGAACATGCCCTGGTGGGTATGGGTGCCGTTGGAGAAGAAACGGTCGAACAACAGGCCTTCTTTCGACAGTTTGTCGAAGTACGGCGTGATCTCGCCCGGACGTCCCAGAGCGCCCACCGAATGGCCGGCGAAGCTTTCCATCAGGATGACCACGACGTTCTTGATCGGCAGCGTCTTGTTGGTGTCCGGGCTGAAGTTACGGCGTACGGCGGCTGTCTCGGGGTCCACCAGTTTGTCGCTTGGGGTCAGCAACATGTCACGCACGGTCTGCTGGGCCAAAGGCTGCGCCAGTGTAGCTTTCCAGATGTTGTCGCGTTCTTCGGACATCCGGCTCTTTGCAGCGGCGATCAGCGACAGTGTTCCGTTGAGGCCCAACTGGTTGGCGAAGTTCGAGTCGGTGGTGTAAACGTCACCCCAACGCATCGGCGGGCCTTGACGCAGGGTGCCACGAGCAGCGACCACACAGACCAGCAGGCAGACCACGAACACGACGATCCGCGAATACCACGGGGCGATCTGGCGAGTGCCGATGCTGCCGCCGCTGAACGGACCGCGAGGACGGGTCGCACGGTCGGCGCCCTTGAATGCGAGCGTCAGGATCAATGTGCCCACGGCCCAGGCCAGCAGGTAGCGAACCACCGGGAAACCGTACCAGAGCATGCTCATCACGGTCTTCGGGTCTTCCTTGACGTACTGGAAGACCAGACCGTTGAGGCGCTGGTGGAACTCACGGTAGAAGTCCATCTCCATCAGGCCCAGGAACAGCGCGATGCTCGAGGCAATGGTCAGCCAGAAACGGAAGAACCCGCGTGCGGCCATGGCCCGGGCGCTGAACAGCGCCAGCAGCAATGGAATGCTGAGGTAGACCACCAGGCGCAAGTCGAAACGCAGGCCGTTGGTGAACGCTTCGAGAAAGGTCGAGGCCGGTGTGTCGAGGATCATCTCGCGGTTGTAGACCAGCAGCGCAACGCGCAGCAGGCTGAACATGACCATCATGACCAAGGCACACAGCAGCGTGTAGGCCAGATGCGATTTGACGGTCGGTTGCAGCAGGCGACTAGAAGCTCGCTGCTGACTCAGGGCGTCCGGGTTTGCCATGTCGTTTTAGGACCCATTGGAAGTTAAAGTTTCAAAAATACAGCTGCGCCCTGCCCTCTGTTGGCCAATTCTCGGCCCCGGGGCTTGCGCGGTGCGCAAATGTTGCACGATCAACCGCGGCAATGCCATTGATTACTACCCGGTGATGCTGGCGCGGGCGAATTGTCTTGGAGGCTTTGTGAAAATTTCGTGCAACGCATATCAGGAAACAAAATAAAGGTTCTGGTCTGAAAGCTGACAGGGGGGGTGATTGGGGGTATATCCGTTTCTGCGGTGATGGCGGCTGGCGGTTTCGCTTTTACAGCGAGTCACTTGGAAGAGCCGCAAGTAACCAAGGGCTCTTGCCCCGCCATTCGGTGCCTCGCTGTGGCTCGGCATGCCGTAACGAAGGCATTGCTCCGGGGGGCCGCCGCCATCGGGACGCGGAGCGTCCCCGGCGACATTCCCACGCAGAGCATGGGAACGATCAAAAGCTGCGAACACCTGCTTCCCACCACTCATCAGGCCGAGCGCAGGTTCTGCGCAGTGGGCAACCCGGCATGGATGCCGGGTAACCGCCGCCGGCCATGGATGGCCGATGGCGGCGGCCCACGGAGCAGGACCGGAGCGAGGGCATGCCGAGTCACAGCGAGGCACCGAACGAAAGGAGCAAGAGCCCTTGCTTACTTGGGGCTTTCCCAAGTGACCCGCTGTAAGAGCGGAACCGCCAGCCGTTACTACCGCAGAAACGGATATGCCCCCATCAACACCGCATTTACTTCTCAGCCCGTTCCTTCAGGGCTTTCAAAGTATTAAACGGCGCATCAACCACAAACTTGTTGGCAACCATCGACGGAATGCTACCGCCCGGCTCGGTGTGCAACTGATAGGTCACTTCGACCTGATCACCCTTGGGCACGAATTTCCAGAAACCATCAACCTTGGTAACCCGCACAAAGCCTTTTTCTTCAGGAAGGTACTTCGGTACGCCTTCAAGCTTGCGAGTCAGACTGCCATCGGCGCCTTCAACGGTAGTGACGTGCAGCACCGAATCACGCGGGGTGACGGGCCATGGCGTATTGAACTGGGTATAGGTCCAACTCTGGTCGCCTTCGTGCTTGAGCAGCTTTTGGGTTTTGCATTCGTGAATCCAGACGCAAGCACCTGGCACGTCTTCCTGCAATGCGCGCAGTTTTGCCATGGTGGTCTTCATCAACGTGACACCCTGGTAGGCCTTGTAATCGGAGCCAGCCACTTCACTCAGGGAGACCTTGATGCCGTCTTCGTTCTTGGCAACTTTCCAGTCTTCGGCCTGGGCAACCGAAGTGGCCAGCACAGCCGTCAAACCACACAGCACAGCAACACGATGCAGCGAACCCATAGTCTTATTCCTTATTGTTGAAGTTCCGTTTTCCAACACATCACGCCGCTGTCATTTGCTCCCACCATCCCAGCAATTTGATCGCTTCATCATTGCTGTTTCCGCACACCTGGATGTCGGCTTCGAACGCTGAGCACACTGCCGGACGTTCCGGTTTGCCGAAAATATTGCACAGGTTTTCGACAGAAAGTTGTACGCAGCGCTCTCCGGCGGCTTTGCCATCAGGCATGCCGGGTATTGCTGAACTGATGGAAGGGGCAATGCAACAGGCGCCACAGCCTTCACGGCATTTCATGACGACGAGCTCCTCGCGACGGGCGATGTGTTAAAGGACGTGGCACAGAGTAACCGCTAAAACAGTTGTTTTAAATTGCCTGGACCCGGGTTTTTTCGCTCAAACGAGCGTGACTGACCAGTCTCCGACAAAGCGTCTGGCCGGCAGGTCACGGAGGGGAAGGAATTATCGCTTGAATTCGAATTCCAGCGCTGCACCTTCGACTTCATGGCGCTCTTCATTGCGCAGTTGTAGCTGCATTTCATTGCTGATCAGCCGTCCGTTGAGTTGAAACGGAGAACTGCCGGCCTTGTCACCGAACATTTGCGGCAACACGGCATCGTGCCGGGGCAACGGGACCGTACCGACCGGTTTCAGCTCCTCGGCCATGTGCTCGGGCAGGCTCAAATCCAGGTCGGCCGAAGGAAGCTTGGTTTTCACCACTTCGCTGGCAGGTTTGGATTTGGAAGCAATCGGCGGTCGTTTTTTCAGCGTGGCCGGTTTCTTTTTGACCGACGCGGCTTTCTTGGCGGGTGCCGGTTTTTTTGCGGTAGCACTGGCGGTCGTTTTTTTCGAAGCAGCGCTGGCGGCCGGTTTTTCCTGAACGGAAGCCGCCATAACGCCTTCGGCGTGAAAGCTCATCAACAGGGAGATCGACAGCCAGATGGCAGGAAAAATAGCTTTCATGGACCCAACAGCGCTAACGGCAGAGGGCCATATGCTCGCCTGTTGCACGCGACAAGACAAGCTCGGACAGGAATAACCTGTCCACTCTGTCAAAAGCCGCCGACCATCTCCTGGCAGAGCTGTGTGGCGAGCATGCCCAAGGTCATCAATGCACGCTCCGCTTCACGGTTCCAGGGTATGCCGCAGTTCAGGCGAATGCAGTGATTAAACTGCTCGGTGTTACTGAAAATCAGCCCCGGCGCGATACTTATTCCTTGCTGCAAGGCCCGAACGTGGAGCTCCTGAGTGTTCACCCGCCCAGGCAGACTCACCCACAGAATGAAGCCGCCGGTAGGCCGGGTCATCTGCGTGCCTTCGGGAAAATACTGCTGCACCGCCAACTGGAAGGCGCTGAGGTTCTTGCGGTATTCCTGACGGATGTAGCGCAAATGCCGGTCGTAACCGCCATTTTCCAGATAGGCCGCAATGCCCATTTGTGTGACGCTGCAAGCCGAATGCGTACTGAACGTCTGCAAACGCTGGATTTCCTGCTGGTACTTGCCGGCAATCATCCAGCCGATCCGTACACCCGGAGACAGGGTTTTGGAGAAGCTCGAGCAGTAGATCACCCGATCCAGCCGGTCGTAGGCTTTGAGCGCTTTGGTGCGACCTTGCTCGAACATCAGTTCGCCGTAGATATCGTCTTCGACAATCTGGATATCGAAATCCGAGGCCAGCCGCAGCAGTTGTTTTTGCCGCTCTTCAGGCATGGTGCCGCCCAACGGGTTGCTCAGGCGAGTGGTCAGCACCAGCGCCTTGATCGACCATTGGTTGGCTGCCAGTTGCAGGGCTTCGAGGCTCATGCCGGTGGCCGGATCGCTGGGAATCTCGATGACCTTGAGCCCCAGCAAATCAGCCAGTTGCAGCAAACCGTAGTAGGTCGGCGACTCGGCAGCGATCAAGTCGCCCGGCCGGGTCAGCACACGCAGCGACATCTGCAAGGCATCGACGCAGCCGTGGGTAATCACCACTTCCGACGGATCGACCACCACGCCGGCATCACGCATGCGAATCGCCACTTGCCGACGCAACGGTTCGAACCCCGGGCTGAACATGTAGCTGAACGCCCGCGGGCTATGGAATCGGGTGACTTTGGCCAGTTGCTGATGCAGCGCCCGCACCGGCAGATAATCGACACTTGGCACCGCCGCGCCTAAAGGGAAAACACCTTCGCGACGGGATTCGACCAAGACTTGTTGAATGATGCTGCTGCGGGTGACCAGACCGGGACGCTCGACCCGGGCAATGTCAGGCGTGGGCGCTGTCAGAGCCGGCGTCTGGTGCACGTAGTAACCCGACTGCGGCCGGGCACGGATCAGGCCCTGATCTTCGAGATTGGCGTACGCCTGCAACACAGTCGCGTGGCTGACGTTGAGTTGCGAGCTCATCTTGCGCACCGAAGGCACGCGCTCCCCCGGCTGATAAACCCCTCGGCGGATGTCTTCGGCCAGTTGCTGAGCAATACGTTGGTAGAGCAAGAGATTGGTCATGACGCAGCACTCGATATCACGGGCATTTTATTCTTGTGTGAAACAATACCGGAACAGTTTAGAAGTGTACTGGGACAGTTGCCACAATAGTCGACTGTACAGTGCAGTGTCAGCAAAAACTGTACTGTTTTGTCAGGCAATTTACAGGCGAAAAAAAACCCGGCACTGCTGAGCAGGCCGGGTTTTCCAGTGACGCAGCCCTTAGCGGGCGGCGCCGAGCTGGCCTTTTTCGTCGGAGAACACAATTTCTACCCGACGGTTCTGCGCACGTCCCCGTTCGGAAGCGTTCACATCCACCGGGTATTCATCGCCATAACCTTCAACCTGGATGCGTTTGTCCTCGATGCCCAGATCCATCAGCACATTCGCCACCGATTGCGCACGGTCACGGGACAGCTTGAGGTTTTCCTGCTTGCCGCCAGTACTGTCGGCGTAACCTTCGATACGCACCACACGCTTGGGGTTGAGCTGCAGGAACTGCACGATCTTCAGCACCACGCGGTTCGCCGAGCTTTTCAACTCTGCTTCACCGGTATCGAACAGTACGTCGCCCAGCGTCATCACCAGACCACGGTCAGTCTGAGTGGTGGCCAGCGCGACAATCTGTTCTTCGAGCCACTTGCCCTGCTGCTGCACACTGAGGAGTTTGGATTCGCGCAGGGCCAGTTGCAGGCGCTGACGTTCCAGTTCAAGCTTCGCCGCACGTTCTTCGTTGAGCACCTGATTGGTGTGCTCCCGAGCAATTTCGCTGTAGCGCTGACTCAGGTAAGCGTAATGCAGCACGTCCGAACCGCTGCCCCAGTAGCTGGAGAGACGATCGGCGCGAGCCAGCGACTCACCGGCGCGGATCACATCCTTGGGCGCGATGCGCAACACGTTGGAGTCTTCCTTGACCTTCTGGAAGTCGGTACCGGCCTGCTGCAATGCGGCCTCGCTGTGTTGGCCGGCGCAGCCATAAAGGCCTGCACAACCCACCAGGATCAAACCACCGAGTGCTTTGGTCTTGAGGCTCATTGGGCATCCCCCAGTTGCTTGCGCAGGCGAGTGATGCGGGTATTGAGCACGTTCAACTGCTCCTCGCTCTTGAGGGTCAGGACCCGGGCTTCGGCCAGACGCGCGTCCAGCTCGGCCTGCTCGGCCCGCATGCGCGCATGCTTGTAGGACTGATCGGTCATGTCGCCCTGGGCGCGGGCAAACTTGTCTTCGGCCAGTTTCAGTTCCGGCACATCGGCGGCGGTGGCGCCCACGGCTTTGGCTTGTACGAGTGCTTGCTCGGTCAGGCGAATTTGTTCATTCGGCGCCGGATCGGCTGCACAACCCGCCAGAGCCAGAACGGCCAGGGCAGCGAAAAGAGGTCGAATACTCACTAAAAATCCCTACTGTTTTGGGGTACTGACAGGTTGTTGCTGCGGTTGCTGCTGCACTTGCGAGAGTTGCGCCTTCCAACGTTCGACATTGCGCAGCAGCACGGCTTCCGTCAGTCCGGACGCGGGCAATTCTGTCATCTTTTTGGCCAGCTGTCCGCGCAACCACGGATCGTTGCAGGCGGAGTTATGGGAAACCGCGAGGAACAGGCCGGGTTTGTCGACGGGTTGTGGACGTGCGACAAGGTCGTTGGCCATGCTCAGTGTCTGCGCCATCGCCAAGCCTGCGTAGCGTCCGGCCAGGACAAATTCCACTTCGCCCAAGAGCAATTTCTGAAAGGCCTGGGTCAGGTTGGGGGTACGCGTGAGGGTCAATTGCTGTTCGGCGAAAGTGCCGAATGCCGGGGTCAATCGAGCCTTTTCCGACAATGCGCCGCGATGACCGTGCAGGTCTGGCGCTTCGTTGTAGATCAATGGCGAATCTTTTCGGGTCCAGACCAGGTAATCGTTTTCCAGCAGCGGTGGATGAATGTAATCCAGGGATTCCAGACCACTGACCGTCAACGGCGCATCGGCCAGCATGTCCATGCGTCCGCTGCGCACTTCGTCAAGGGCCTTGGAACGTTTGCCGGCATACAGCAGCTCGACGTTGATCCCCAACTCCCCCGCTACTTGCTGCAACAAGTCGGCACTGGCGCCAATCAGGTGCTTGGGGTTTTGCGGGTCTTGCCACAGGTACGGTGGCGCATCCGGACTGCCGGTCACCACCAGGCGTTCGCACTTGCCTGCGGCGACGGACAGTCCTGGCGACACCGTCAGCCCCAGCAGTAATGACCAGCCACACACGCGGCGCAGATCCATGGCGACACTCTCCCACTCAAATCCGGAACAAAAAAAAGCCCGACCAAAAGGTCGGGCTCTTTATAAGTCAGGCCGCTGGATTAGACCAGCTTCTCAAACTCAGGGATTGCTTCGAACAAGTCCGCCACCAGGCCGTAATCGGCCACCTGGAAGATCGGCGCTTCTTCGTCCTTGTTGATCGCAACGATCACTTTGGAGTCTTTCATGCCGGCCAGGTGCTGGATCGCGCCGGAGATACCAACCGCGATGTACAGCTGTGGCGCAACGATCTTGCCGGTCTGACCGACCTGCATGTCGTTGGGGACGAAACCTGCGTCGACCGCGGCGCGGGAAGCACCGACGGCAGCGCCCAGCTTATCAGCCAGGGCGTACAGGTGTTTGAAGTTGTCGCCGTTCTGCATGCCGCGACCGCCGGAAACGACGATCTTGGCAGCGGTCAGTTCCGGACGATCGGACTTGGCCAGTTCTTCGCCAACGAAGCTGGAAATGCCAGCGTCGTGAGCAGCGGCAACGGCTTCAACCGAAGCCGAACCACCTTCAGCAGACACCGGGTCGAAACCGGTGGCACGCACGGTGATCACTTTAACCGCAGCGTTCGATTGAACGGTAGCGATGGCGTTACCGGCGTAGATCGGGCGCTTGAAGGTGTCAGCGCTTTCCACCGAGATAATCTCGGAGATCTGGTCAACGTCCAGCTGTGCGGCAACGCGCGGCAGGATGTTTTTGCCATTGGAGGTAGCGGCAGCCAGGATGTGGCTGTAGCCCTTGCCCAACTCGGCAACCAGAGGAGCAACGTTCTCCGGCAGTTGGTGAGCATAAGCGGCGCTGTCGGCCAGCAGCACTTTGGCCACACCAGCGATTTTCGCAGCGGCTTCAGCCACGGCGCCAGCGCCCTGACCTGCAACCAGAACGTGGATATCACCGCCGATCTTGGCAGCAGCAGCCACAGTGTTCAGCGTGGCCGGAGCCAGCACTTTGTTGTCGTGTTCAGCAATAACCAAGATAGTCATTTAGATTACCTTCGCTTCGTTCTTGAGTTTTTCAACCAGTTCAGCCACCGACTTGACCTTGATACCCGCGCTGCGTGCAGCTGGCGCTTCGACTTTCACGGTCTTGTTGGTGGAGGCGGTGGAAACGCCCAAAGCGTCCGGAGTCAGCACTTCGAGAGGCTTCTTCTTGGCTTTCATGATGTTTGGCAGGGACGCGTAGCGCGGCTCGTTCAAACGCAGGTCGGTGGTGACGATGGCCGGCAGTTTCAGGGAAACCGTCTGCGCGCCGCCGTCGACTTCGCGAGTCACGGCAACGCTGTCGCCGCTGATTTCGACTTTCGACGCGAACGTGCCCTGACCGTAGCCGCTCAATGCCGCGAGCATCTGGCCAGTCTGGTTGTTGTCGCTGTCGATAGCTTGTTTGCCAAGGATCACCAGCTGAGGCTGTTCCTTGTCGACAACAGCCTTGAGCAGCTTGGCAACGGCCAGCGAAGTCAGATCTTCAGCGGATTCGACGAGGATGGCGCGGTCGGCACCCAGAGCCAGCGCGGTGCGCAGTTGCTCTTGAGCGGTGGACGGGCCGATGGAGACGACGACGATTTCAGTCGCAACACCTTTCTCTTTCAGGCGTACGGCTTCTTCCACTGCGATTTCGCAGAACGGGTTCATCGACATCTTGACGTTGGCGAGGTCGACGCCGGAATTGTCCGCCTTGACGCGAACCTTGACGTTGTAATCCACAACGCGTTTGACAGCTACAAGAACCTTCATGGATTCCTCGTTACTCTCCGGTGAAAAGAAAGTCGCCTAGGCGAACCTGGCGGTTGATGCTCATCGGGCGCAAGGGCACCTCTAAAAACGCCGGCATATGTGTCAAGTGACCATCGCTCACGATGCTCATGACCGTTCGTCAGTGGCGACCAACGAGTCATTCAATATCGCTGCGTGTAAACTGCGCGCCAAACCCGCGCTGCGCATCACCTTGTACTGCCATCGCCCTGTCTTTAGAGGTGCTCTTGAAACCAACAGTCAGCCTACGGCGAGCGCAAAACCGCCCGTATCTTGACCGGAACACCTATTCCGGTCAATACGGCAAAATGGCCAGTCATAAGCCGCGTGACTTTGATTTCTCTGGCTTTGAGCCGATTCAAACAAACGTTTGTATTGGACGCTAGGAGTGGTGTAGATATAATGCGCCACCTTAGAGAGAAAGGTGGGTTCATCGATTGTCCTTTTCCTGCATTGCGCAGGAATTCATGGATGCGACACCAAACCTCCAATTAGAAAAAAAACTGTTGAGCCTTGAGTAGGAGATAACCTGTGGAACGCGAATACATGGAATTCGACGTGGTCATCGTCGGTGCCGGCCCCGCTGGTCTTTCCGCCGCCTGCCGCTTGAAGCAAAAGGCCGCCGAAGCCGGTAAGGAAATCAGCGTCTGCGTGGTCGAAAAAGGCTCCGAAGTCGGTGCTCACATTCTTTCAGGGGCGGTGTTCGAACCTCGCGCCCTGAACGAATTGTTCCCGGACTGGAAAGAACTCGGCGCGCCGCTGCACACGCCGGTCACCCGCGACGACATTTTCGTCCTCAAGAACGCCGACAGCGCGCAGAAAATTCCTGACCTCTTTGTGCCCAAGACCATGCACAACGAAGGCAACTACATCATATCCCTGGGCAACCTGTGCCGCTGGCTGGCTCAGCAGGCCGAAAACCTGGGCGTAGAAATCTACCCAGGCTTCGCCGCCCAGGAAGCGCTGTTCGACGAGAATGGTGTGGTTCGCGGGATCATCACCGGCGATCTGGGCGTTGACCGCGAAGGCAACCCGAAAGAAGGCCTGTACACCCCAGGCATGGAACTGCGTGCCAAGTACACGCTGTTCGCCGAAGGTTGCCGCGGCCACATCGGCAAGCAGCTGATCAAGCGCTTCAACCTCGACAGCGATACCGACGCCCAGCACTACGGCATCGGCCTGAAAGAAATCTGGGAAATCGACCCGGCCAAGCATCAACCAGGCCTGGTGGTCCACACCGCCGGTTGGCCGCTGGACATCATGGGCACCGAGAACACCGGTGGCTCGTTCCTCTATCACCTGGAAAACAACCAGGTGGTGGTCGGTCTGATCGTTGACCTGTCCTACAGCAACACTTACCTGTCGCCGTTCGACGAGTTCCAGCGCCTAAAGCATCACCCGGTGCTCAAGCAGTACCTGGAAGGCGGCAAGCGCATCAGCTACGGCGCTCGCGCCATCTGCAAAGGTGGCCTGAACTCGCTGCCGAAAATGGTCTTCAAGGGCGGCGCGCTGATCGGTTGCGACCTCGGCACCCTGAACTTCGCCAAGATCAAAGGCAGCCACACCGCCATGAAGTCCGGCATGCTCGCCGCTGAATCCGTGGCCGAGGCGCTGTTCGCTGAAAAGGACGGCACCGAAGAGCTGACCACCTACGTCGACGCGTTCAAGAAGAGCTGGCTCTATGACGAACTGTTCGCCAGCCGCAACTTCGGCCCGGCGATCCACAAGTTCGGCGCCATCGTCGGCGGCGGTTTCAACTGGCTCGACCAGAACATCTTCGGCGGCAAACTGCCGTTCACCTTGCACGACACCAAGCCGGATTACGCTTGCCTCAAGCTTGCGGCCGACTGCAAGAAGATCGACTACCCGAAACCGGACGGCAAGATCAGCTTCGACAAACTCAGCTCGGTGTTCATCTCGGGTACCAACCATGAAGAAGAGCAGCCGTGCCACCTGAAGCTGACCGATCCGAGCATCCCGATTGCCAAGAACCTGCCGCTGTACGATGAGCCTGCCCAGCGTTACTGCCCGGCCGGCGTGTACGAAGTGGTGACCAAGGAAGACGGCGAGAAGCGCTTCCAGATCAACGCCCAGAACTGCGTTCACTGCAAGACCTGCGACATCAAGGACCCTGCACAGAACATCACCTGGGTGGCGCCGGAAGGCTCTGGCGGCCCGACTTACCCGAACATGTAAGTCGAATGCCTGAACATCGAGGCTCCCGAATGGGGGCCTTTTTGTTGCCCGCCATTTACTCCACACCACAATCCCCCTGTAGGAGTGAGCCTGCTCGCGATTGCGGTAGGCTCACTCCTACAGGGGGGATCATCGCCAACTTAAGCGGCGCGTTCGTCACCGGGATTACGTTCGAAGTAGCGCTTGTACTCGCGACTGAACTGCGACGTACTTTGATACCCGACCCGATGCGCCACCTGCGCCACGCCCAGCCCCTCGGCAAGCAACAACTGCTGCGCCTTGAGCAAGCGCAAGCGCTTCAAGTACTGCACCGGCGACAACAAGGTGCTGCGCTTGAAATGCTCATGAAACGTCGATGCACTCATGTTCGCGCAGCTGGCCAGCGTCTCCACATTCAATGGCTCGGTGAAATGCCCGTGCAAATGATTGAGCGAGGCGGCTATCCGGGCGAACTGCCCCTGCTGTTCCACCAATGCGCGCAACACATCAGCCTGCGGCCCCCGCAATGCCACGAACAACAACTCACGCAACCGCGCCTGCCCCATGACCTGGCATTCCAGCGGATCGTGCAGACAGCGCAACAACCGTTCAACACAACCGCGCATCCCGTCATCGAGCACTGCCGAGGTCATGGACTCCGGCGTCTGCGCAGGAATATTGCGCCCCGGCACCAGCCCCATGGCCAACACCAGCTCACCAAGCAACACCCGGTCGATGGCGATGGAAACCCCCAACATCGGCCCATCCGGCGCCGAAAACGTTTCACACTCAAAAGGCACCGGCAATGCCTGAATCAGATAGTGCCCCGCGCCATATTCCAGCGTTCGCGCCCCCAGATACGCGAGTTTGCTGCCTTGGGCGATGATCACCAGGCTCGGCTCGTAAATCTGCGGGCCACGGGCCACGTCGCAACTGGCGCGCAGCACCTGCACGCCTGGCAACGCCGTGGGGGCGAAACCGTCGCGCGTGGTCAGTGGCTGGATCAGTGAAACGAGGGTGGCATTGGCATCGAGATGACGGGTCAGCATGGGGAGCTCTTCACAGCAAAAAAGTCGCAGAAATCGGGATGAAAGCATCATCGCAGGTCTGATGGCGCATTTGATCAATCGAAAGCTGATACCGGAGGATTAGGCATGACACCCGGAGGAATCGCCATCGCCGGTGATCGATGCGGCGCCCAGAATGGCCCACCTCACCTGTCACTGCTTTTGCGAGGTTCCTCATGTACACCGCCATCGGTTATGCCGCCCAGTCAGCCACCACTCCCCTCGCCCCCGTGAAATTCGAACGCCGCAGCCCTCGGGCCGACGACGTTGCGATCGATATTCTCTACTGCGGCGTCTGCCATTCCGACATCCATCAGGCACGCAACGAGTGGGGCATTGCCGTTTACCCGCTGATGCCCGGCCACGAGATCGTAGGCAAAGTTACCGCCGTTGGTGCGAACGTCACCCAGCACAAAGTCGGCGATCTGGTTGGCGTCGGCTGCATGGTTGATTCGTGCCGCAGTTGCGAAGCCTGCCAATCGAACCTCGAGCAATACTGCCTCGAAGGTCCGACCATGACCTACGCCACCCCGGACCGGGTTGATGGCAGCAACACCATGGGCGGCTATTCCGACAGCATCGTGGTCAGCGAACACTTCGTTGTGCGCATCCCGGAAAAACTCGACTTGGCCAGCGCCGCGCCGATCCTCTGCGCCGGCATCACCACCTATTCGCCGCTCAAGCACTACGGCGTCAAGGCTGGCGACAAGGTCGGGATTCTCGGCATGGGCGGCCTCGGCCACATGGGCATCAAGTTCGCCAAGGCGATGGGCGCTGAAGTCACGCTGTTCACCCGCTCGGCGAGCAAGGCTGAAGAAGGTCGTCGCCAAGGTGCGGACCACGTGATCGTGTCCACCGATGCCGAACAGATGAAGGCCGCGGCAGGACATTTCGACTTCCTGCTGGACACCATTCCGGTGCAGCACGACCTCAATCCCTACCTCGATACGTTGCGTTTCGACGGCGTGCATATTCTGGTGGGCCTGATCGAACCGGTCGATCCACCGGTCCACGCCGGCAAACTGGTGATGAGCCGTCGCGTATTGGCTGGCTCGCTGATCGGCGGCATCGCAGAAACCCAGGAAGTGCTGGATTTCTGCGCCGAGCACAACATCACCTGCGATATCGAAATGCTCGACATCCGCCAGATCAACGAAGCGTTCACCCGCATGATTGCCGGTGACGTGAAGTATCGCTTCGTGATCGACATGGCGACGCTGAAGGTCTAAACCTTAGCGCCGAGCTCTGCCGAGAGCCGAGCCGTGACCCCTTTGATCAAGGGAATCAGCTCGGCCATTTTCTCCAGCGGCATGTAAGGCACGGTGCTGGCGATGCTGATGCCGGCGACGATGCGCTTGCTGGCATCGCGGATCGGCGCCGCCACGCAGCGGATCGACGGTTCATTGTCTTCCAGATCGAAGGCGTAACCGCCCGCCACGTACTCGACCATGCGCTGCTGAAACTGCTCCCAGGACTGCTCCGGGTGCTGCGGCCAAAACTGATTTTTCCCACCGGCCGGCAGGCTGACTTCGTATAGCCGTTTCCAGTCTTCCTGCAAGTCATCAAGCATCAACGCCTTGCCGATCCCGGTGCGCGCCAATGGCATGCGATGACCGACCCGCGAGCGCATTTCCGGGCCATTGCGCCCCGGATTCTTGTGCAGGTACAGCACCTCGTCACCCTCGCGAATCGCCAGGTGAATGGTGTCGCCGGTCAACGCCGACAACTCATCCAGATATGGCCCGGCCAGGGTCACCAGCGGCAGTTCTTCCCGCGCCTGGAAACCCAGCTCGATCAACTTCGGCCCCAGCAAATAACCGACTTGCGGCACCACCCGCAGATAACGCTCGTCCACCAGGCAACTGGCCAGACGATGCGTGGTGCTGCGCGTCGTGCCAATCAGCCGGGCGATTTCCTTGAGATCACGGGCGCCACTGGCCACGGCTTGAACCACACCCAAACCACGAAGCAGTGTCTGGGTGCCGGTCGGCGCGGCGTCCTTGGCGATTTTTGGGGCGTCTTCCTGCATATCCAGCCTTTACCGTTGAGCGAGTGAACGGGCGGCATTATGGTCGCCCGAATGCCGCCACTACAACTTGATACGCTCGACTTTGCCGACCAGCAAGATGTAGGAAAGCGCGCCAATCAACGCCAGAACCGAGATATAGGTAATCGCCGGGGCGAACGAATCACCGGTAGCCAGGAAACCGATGACAATCGGCGTGGTAATCGCCGACAGGTTGCCGATGAAGTTAAACACCCCACCGGTCAATCCGAGCAATCGCGCCGGGGCCAACGTTGACACCAGCGACCAGGTGATCGAAGCCAACCCGTTACCGAAGAACGCCAACGCGAGGAAGGCAATCACCAGCGGTGTCGACTCGACGAAGTTGGCGCCGATGATCGAAGTGGAAATCAGCAGGCCACCAATGATCGGCAACTTGCGGGCGAAACCCACGGTGTAACCGCGGCGGATCAACCAGTCGGAGAAGAACCCGGAACAGAGCACACCGACGAAGGCGGCGAGAAATGGCAGCGACGCCAACAGGCCGGACTTGATGAAGTCCATGCCGCGATATTTCACCAGATAGGTCGGGAACCACGTCAGAAAAAACCACAACGTCGAGTTGAGGCAGAACTGGCCGAGGTAAATACCCCATAACTTACGTTTGGTCAGCACGATGCCAAGGTCGGTCCAGCTGAATTTGGCTTTGACTTTGGCTTGTTCAGCCTGGATATCCACCAACCCGCCGCCCTCGCGGATCAGCTCGATTTCAGCGTCATTGGCGCCTTTGAAATCCCGTGGCTCGCGATATACCGCGTACCAGATCACCGCCCAGAGAATGCCCACCGCACCGGTGCTGACAAACACCATGTGCCAGCCATATTGATGCTGCAGCCAGGCCAGTACCGGTGTCAGGAACGCCAGACCGACGAACTGCCCGGAGGTGTAGAAACCGATGGCCGTGGCGCGCTCGCGCTCAGGGAACCAGGTGGTGACCACGCGGCTGTTGATCGGGTACGCCGGCGCTTCCAGGGCACCGACCGCCATGCGCAATACGAACAGTGCGATGAAGCTGGCGGCGAAGCCGAGCATTACCGTGGCGATCGACCACAGCAGCAACGCAACGCTGTAGAGGATGCGCGGAGGGACCCGGTCCACCAGCCATCCGCCGGGGATCTGCATGGCGGCGTAGGTCCAGCCGAACGCGGAGAAAATCAGCCCGACATGGATCGGATCGATGCCCAGTTCGCTGGTCAGCGCCGGGGCGGCGATGGACAGGTTGCTGCGGTCCAGATAGTTGATCACCACGGTGATAAACAGCAGGACCATGATGAAAAAACGCTTGCGGCTGGGCGTCACCAACGACGCCTGCCCGGTTAGGGTTTGCGGTTGCATGAGGAGTGCCTCTTCTTATGTTTATTGAGGTCGATGTGAAATCGGGGTTGCCGCAAATCTCCTTTTCCATGGAGATCAAACTGTGGGAGCCAGCCTGCTGGCGATAGCGGAGTGTCAGTCACCAAGCATGCTGGGGGTGCCGACCAAATCGCCAGCAGGCTGGTTCCCACAGGGATTTGCGGTGGGTCAGCGGGAACTCACCACTCGGCAAAACTGCCATCGGCATGACGCCAGATCGGGTTACGCCAGCGGTGGCCGACGGCCGCACGCTCGATCACATATTCCTCGTTGATCTCGATCCCAAGGCCCGGGCCGTTGGGGATTTTCACGAAGCCTTTGTCGTAATCGAACACCCGCGGATCTTTCACATAATCGAGCAGGTCATTGCTCTCGTTGTAGTGGATGCCCAGGCTCTGTTCCTGGATGAACGCGTTGTAGCAAACCGCATCCAGTTGCAGGCACGCCGCCAACGCGATCGGGCCCAACGGACAATGCAGCGCCAACGCCACGTCGTAGGCTTCGGCCATGTTGGCGATCTTGCGGGTTTCGGTGATGCCGCCTGCGTGGGAAGCATCGGGCTGGATGATGTCGACGTAACCTTCGCTGAGCACGCGCTTGAAATCCCAGCGCGAGAACAACCGCTCACCGAGGGCAATCGGGGTGCTGGTCAGCGGCGCCAGTTCCTTCAGCGCTTCGTAGTTTTCGCTGAGCACCGGCTCTTCGATGAACATCAGTTTGTACGGGTCGAGTTCCTTCATCAGCACCTTGGCCATGGGCTTGTGCACCCGGCCATGGAAGTCCACGCCAATGCCGACGTTCGGCCCCACCGCATCACGCACGGCGGCGACGTTGGCCAGGGCCAGGTCGACTTTCTCAAAGGAATCGAGGAATTGCAGCTCTTCGGTGCCGTTCATTTTCACCGCGGTAAACCCACGCTCGACCGCTTCCTTCGCTGCGCGAGCGGTGTCCGCCGGACGATCGCCGCCGATCCATGAATAGACGCGAATCTTGTCGCGCACCTGACCGCCCAACAAATCACTGACCGACACCCCCAGGGCCTTGCCTTTGATGTCCCACAACGCCTGATCAATACCGGCCAGCGCACTCATGTGGATCGCGCCGCCGCGGTAGAAGCCACCGCGATAGAGCACGGTCCAGATGTCTTCGATGTTGCGTGGGTCTTTGCCGATCAGGTAGTCGGACAATTCTTCAACGGCGGCAGCGACGGTGTGTGCGCGGCCTTCGACCACAGGCTCGCCCCAGCCGGTCACGCCTTCGTCGGTTTCGACCTTGAGGAAGCACCAGCGCGGCGGAACGATGAAGGTGGTCAGTTTGGTGATTTTCATCTTGTTGTCTCTCTTGTTAGATGCAGCGCGCTCGGCGCCAAAAAAGTCTTAACGCAGAGCGTTCCATGCAGCGACATACGCCTTGGCGTTCACTGCCACTTCTTCAGGTGTCATACCCGGTTTGAACAACCCGGAACCCAGTCCGAATCCTTTGACGCCCGCGTCGATAAACACCTGCATGTTGTCCGGCGTGATCCCTCCGACCGGCGCCAGAATGGTTCCGGCCGGCAATACTGCAAGCCAGGCTTTTACGACGGCGGGGCCCATCTGCTCGGCCGGGAACATCTTCAGCACATCAGCGCCCTCGGCCAATGCGGCAAAGGCTTCGGTCGGCGTCGCTACACCCGGCGACAAGAACAACCCCGCCGCTTTCGCTGCACGCAACACCTTGGCATCGCTGTGCGGCATGACGATCACCTGACCGCCCGCCGCTTTCACTTGCTCAACCTGCTCGGGCGTCAACACGGTGCCCGCGCCGATCAGGCAATCGGCGGGCAAGGTACTGCGCAGGATGCGGATACTTTCGTACGGCTCAGGGGAATTGAGCGGCACTTCGATGACGCGAAATCCGGCGGCGTAAAGGACTTCGCCGATGGCTGCCGCTTCTTGCGGGCGCAGGCCACGCAGGATCGCGATCAGTCCGTTTTGCGCGAGTGCTTGTTTGAGCATGTCAGACCTCCAGTCAGGTTTAACGGGATGGATTAGGTTTGATCAGGCCGGCGGCAACCGCCAACTGCCACAAGCCGCGTTCTGTGGCCTGTTCGGCCAGGGTCACCCGAGCAAAACCACAGGCGTCGAGCGCCCGGCTGTAGCGGACACAGAGTTGGGTATTACCGATGAGGATGATCGAAGGCAGATGAACGCTGTTGCGTCGGCGGCGCTGAACGCTCGCCAACGCTGACAGTTCATGGCCGATCAACAGACCGGACAAGTAATCGGGTTGAGCGGTGGCGCTCAGTTCGCCGGTCAGCCCGAGGCTGCGGGCACTGAACAGCGTCGATAGCGGGCCGATTTCACCGTCCGCCGACAGGGCCACTTGCACACCACGATCAAAGGCTTCGCCATCGAACGACGCACCCTTTTGCTGGGTGCGCCCCAGAATGCTGTGTTCGCTGAGCACGGCGAAGACTTCACCGGTCATGAAGGTATCGAACTGCACAATGCAGCCGTCGGCCACTTCCACCCATTTCGAATGACTGCCCGGCAGGCCGATCAACAGATCACCACCCGCCTCGGCCGGTAGATTCTGCAGCACGCCGAGCACTTGGGTTTCTTCGCCGCGCATCACGTTCGGCAAACGAGACCGCTGAATCACACCCGGCACGATGTGCACATCGACACCGCGAAGACTACGAACCGTTTGTAGGGAAGTTCCGAGATTGGCGACATTCGCCGGCGTATCGCGGTAAGCCGCTTCACGCCAACCTTGTGCGCTGCCGACCATGCCGCAAGCAATCACCGGCAAATCAGGTTGCGCATCGAGCCAATCACCGCAGGCCTCGTCAAAGGCCAGTTCAAAACCGTCGGCGCATTCCTGGCCGTTGATGATTCGCGGCGTTTTGGGCAGCTGCATGATCCCCGACGACAGCGAACGCTGTTCGAGCACCTGGCCACCTGCGGCGAGTTTGTAAGCACGTAATGAGGTTGTCCCCCAATCGAGCGCGATCAATTGCGCCAGCATCGTTCACCTGTTTTGTTTATTGGCAGTGAGTGAGCTGGACTATAAACCCGGACGCGCCTAAATCTCAATATATAAATATCACTCCCATATATTGGGATAAAAGTTTCAGAACCAAAAAAAAGACCACTACCTTCGGCAGCTCCCGGATTAGCGGTAGATGCTGACGAAGGTTGCGGTCTTTACAGGCGTGACTGGAATCAATTGCCCTCTGCAAACTCCCTCAACACCGCCCCATCCATCCGATACCGAACCCACTCTTCCTGCGGCTGCGCGCCCAACGACTTGTAGAACTCGATCGCCGGTTTGTTCCAGTCCAGCACGCTCCACTCGAAGCGTCCGCAATCATTGGCGCAGGCGATTTTTGCCAGGTGGCGCAACAAGGTTTTGCCCGCTCCGCCGCCGCGTTGTTCGGGGGTGATGTAAAGGTCTTCGAGGTACAGGCAGTTGCTGCCCAGCCACGTGGAATAACTGAAGAAGAACACCGCGAAGCCGATCGGCGAGCCGTCGCGCAGGCAGATCAAACCGTGGGCGGTGGCGCCTTCACTGAACAGGCTGCGCTCGATGTCGGCGACGCTGGCGATGACTTCGTGGCGGGCACGCTCGTAATCGGCCAGTTCAGTGATGAACCCAAGGATTTGCGGTGCATCGCTCGGGGTCGCCGGGCGGATCTCGATCGTCATGGACGTGCCTTCGTCAAAAGTGGAAAACGCCATACTAAGTCGGCGAGCGGCGCTCGTCACACTGGAAATTCAAAGCTGATCCATGGAGCATGTGTAGCCGCTGTGAAAGGCGATTTCACTCAACAGGATGTTTATGAACACTGATACTTTCGCGCCACTGCAACTCCTCGCTGCGCAACTGCTGCCCCACGCGCTGGAACCGTCGGAAGATGGCGCCCATGATCTGTCGCACTTACAGCGGGTCTGGCACAACGTGCGTACGCTTCACGCAGAAGAAGGTGGCGATCTTGAGGTGCTGCTCGCGGCCGTGCTTTTGCATGATTGCATGGCGGTAGAGAAGAACTCGCCGTTGCGTTCTCAGGCGTCACGGCTGGCTGCCGAGAAGGCATCGAAATTGTTGGCGAACATGGCCTGGCCAGACGCAAAAGTCAGCGCGGTTGCCCATGCCATCGAAGCGCACAGTTTTTCCGCCAACATCACGCCAACCACGCTCGAAGCGAAAATCATGCAGGACGCCGACCGCCTCGATTCCCTCGGCATGCTCGGTGTCGCGCGGACTTTTTACATCGCCGGACGTATGGGCAGCGCGTTGTACGACCCGCAAGATCCTGAGGCGAAGGCACGGGAATACGATGACAAACGTTTTTGTCTCGACCATTTCCAGACCAAACTGCTGCACCTGGCGGATGGATTCCAGACGACCACCGGCCAGCGTCTGGCGCAGACTCGCCACGAACGGTTGAAGGGTTTCATGGAGCTGTTCAAGGAAGAAATCGGCGTCTGCTAAACGCTTTACTCCGGCTAACACTAACCCTGAAATCGATAACCTCAGACCTAACATCGACGCCGTGCGTGATAGATAGATGAAGCTCTCTTCTATCGGGTCAAGGAACCGCGTCATGCCTAGCGCAACACCCCAAATCTCAAGCAGGTTGTTCGGTCTGTTTTGCCTGGCCAGCTATTTGCTGTCGCTGTCTTATGGCTCGACCTTTTTGCTGGCGCTGTTGATCGGTTCCCGCGGCGGTAATGAGCACGATGCCGGCAGTGTGATTTCGGCGGCGATGCTCAGTACGTTTGCAGCGGTGATCGTCTCCGGGCACTTATCCGATTTGCTCGGCGCGGCGCGCTCGATTGCGCTGTTCGGCGTCTTGCTGGTGGCCGCCAGCCTGGGCTTCGCCTTGGCGCCAGGCTTCGGCTATTTGCTGTTG
Source organism: Pseudomonas sp. ANT_H12B (assembly GCF_008369325.1). Taxonomy (GTDB): domain Bacteria; phylum Pseudomonadota; class Gammaproteobacteria; order Pseudomonadales; family Pseudomonadaceae; genus Aquipseudomonas. Next base: position 252,646 of record NZ_VOBI01000006.1, read on the forward strand.
TTTTTCGGGCTATTGCTGGGGCTGGGTTGGGGCGTGTTCTACACCCTCGGGCCGATCATCGTGGCGAGTCTGGTAACGCCTGCCCAACGCGCGAAATACTTTGCGCTGTTGTCGGGCAGCATGATGACCGGGATCGGCAGCGGTCCCTTGTTAGGCCGCGCGGCCAGTGCCCTCGGCTATCCGATCACCGCGGCGTTTTACCTCGCGGCGCTGGCCAGCCTGATCGGCGTGTTGCTGTTCTGGCGGCTGGATTCGCAGCTGAAAAAAGCGCCGGCCCACTCGGCAGCGGTGTCGCGAATTTCCTGGCGTGCAGCGGCGCAAGTGCTGTCGTCCAGAGCGGTGTTTGCGATCATCATGGTCGGGCTTGGCGGTTGCGTTTTCGGCGGTCTGTCGAGTTTTCAAACCAGCTACGCGGCGGCGCGTTCACTCGACTATTCATTGTTCTTCCTCGGTTTCATGAGCGCAGCGATCAGCAGCCGCATGCTGATCGCCGGTTTCGTGGTCAAGCGCGATCCGTTCCGGGCGTCCTGCCTGCTGTCGGGTTTGATGATGGGCTCGATCCTGATGTTCGGGTTTGTCGTCGACGACGGGTTCAGCTACGTGCTGGCGGCGGTGATGCTCGGGGTCGGTTACGGGCTGACTTATTCGGTGATCAATGGCCTGGCGGCCAACGAGGCGCCAAACGGCACCACCGCGCAATCCTTGCTGCTGTTCAGCCTGTCCTACTTTATCGGCGTGTTTGGCTTTCCGTTGCTGGCCGGGAAAATCATCGTGGAACAGGGGATGGCGACGCTGTTACTCACGGTGTTGGCGGTTGCTGTACTGAACTGGCTGATCAGCGTCGGCCGGCTGATCTGGCGCCGAGCCGTTACCAACAAAACGTTGCAGCAGGTCTAGACCGTTCGTCGTTCATCAGGCACCAATCCAAATCGGGGGCGGACCAACCCAGATAAGGACTCCAATTAAATGGACCTATCCACATCCATGAAGAGGTAAGCATGAACGTCGATAAAAACCTTGAGCAAGAAGTCCTGACCCGTCTGTTGCATGCCCATCCAAGCGGTTTGGGTAAAGAGGTTCTGGACAATTACCGGGGGGAGAAATTCGTGGCCAGCACCCTCGCCACGCTGCAGGATCGCGGATTAATCCAGCATGGTCATGTCATCTGCAACGAGGCCGGTGAGCACTCGTTGAATTTGCCGATCAAACTCAGTGCCGCTGGGGTTGAGGCGGCGCGCAAGCTGGAAGTTTGACCAGACGAATCAGGTCGCAGTCGTGCGCGGCTGTGACCGTTTGAGAGACTCTACAAGCAATAGGAGAAATCCCATGCCTCGTGGAAGCAAAACCAAATACACCGCCGAGCAAAAGCGCAAGGCCGAGCACATCGAAGAAAGCTACGAGCACAAAGGTGTCTCGAAGGACGAGGCCGAAGCCCGTGCCTGGGCGACGGTGAATAAGCAGTCGGGTGGTGGGGAGCGCGCCGGTGGTTCCGGGCGCAAGAAACCGGCCAGCGCCAAGGCAGAGGATCGCAAGGAATCATCCCGCCGCGCGGTGGCCAGTAGTGAGGGTCATTCGCGAAACAGCAAAGCGTCGCGCGACACCCAGACCGTCGATAGTTTGATGAAAGAAGCCCGGGCGAAGAAGATTCCGGGACGCTCGGGCATGCGCAAGCAGGAGTTGATCGAGGCGTTGCGCGGGGCCGGGTAAGGTCAGGATTTTTGTTGAATTTGATGTCCCCATCGCGAGCAGGCTCGCTCCCACAGGGAGTTGTGTTGTTCACAGATCCAGTGTGGGAGCGAGCCTGCTCCGGGCGGCGTTCCGACGATGGCATCAGATCAGGTACCGAATGTCTCGCGGATCAACTCATCCACCTCGGCAATCCCCGGCGAAGTCGCCGGCCCCCAACGAGTGACCGCCAACGCCGCAGCCGCATTAGCCCGCCGCGCAGCTTCAAACGGTACCAACCCGTGTGCCAAACCAGCCACGAACACGCCAGCATGCGCATCTCCTGCGCCATTGCTGTCCACCGCCTCGACCTTGAAGCCCGGCACATGTTGGCGGTTTTCACGCTGGCTGATCCAGCACCCTTGCGGACCATCGCGAATCACCATCAACACGTCGGCCGGCAGATGATCGATCAGCCGATTCAATGCCTCGGCAATGTCCGGCGCACCGGTAAACCGCAACGCTTCGACGCTGTTGCTGGTCCATAGATCAATGCGCGCCAGCAAGGCCTTCATCAGCGGCTCATCCGGCGAATCCACGAGAGGGCCGGGATCGAAAACCACCTTGATGTCGGTCGGCAAATCCAGCACCCAATCCACCAACGCCCAGGCCTTGCCGCCATGCAACAGGCTGTAGCCGCTGACGTAGACATAGTCACCCGCCTCGACTGGCACGCTTGCCAGGTCTTCGGCAGTCAACTCGCCCTCGGCGCCAATGTAGGAAATGAAACTGCGCTCGGCCGACGCTTCAGTCACCGCGACGCATAGCCCGGTATCGCGTTCGGCACTGTGGGCGATGCCGGTCCGGATACCTTCCACCTTCATTGCCTCTCGGGCCAGATCGCCGAAGCGGCCGGTGCCATGGCGTCCGAGGTAAACCACCGGCAAGCCATTGCGCTGTGCGGCAGCCATCACATTGAATCCACCGCCCGCCTCGAAACTGGCGGACTGCGCCAACACGTCACCGCCCGACTGAGGCAGTTTATCCACGGCCATGACCAGATCGATCATGACCTGGCCGGTGTGCAGCAATCTAGGCATGAGCACGCTCGTTTATCGCGGCGCGGCGATCTTTCGCCCCGCCGAGTACAAAGTAAATCCCGCCAGCCACCAGGAACGTCACGATCCAGCCCAGGCCGTTGTGGCCCAGCCACGAGTCGGACAGGAAGCCGCGGAACCAGACGGTTTGTTCGGTGGTGCCAATGGTGGTGAAACTGAAGCCCAGCACAATCGCCACCGCCCACGCACCGAACGCGCGCCATTCGACGCCGCCGCGATACCAATAGGCGCTGCTCGGGCTGACGTCCAGCAGGTCCTTGGGGCTGTAGTAGTGACGATGAATCAGGTCGACCACGAAGATCCCGACCCACGCAGTGATCGGCACCGCCAGCAGGGAAATGAAGGTAATGAACGGACCGTAGAAGCTGTCGGCGATCAGCATGAAGTAGATCGAACCAGCGAAGATCGCGACGATGTCCACCACCACGGCGTAGACGCGTTTGACCTTCAGGCCCAGGGTCAGCGTGGTCAGGCCGGCGGAGTACACCGACAGGTTGTTCGACAGCAGCAAGCCACCGAACGCAGTGATCAGGTATGGCACCGCCATCCAGGTCGGCAGCATGTCGCGGATCGCGATGATCGGGTCAGTGGCCGAGGCCAGGTCATTGTTGCCCACCGACAGCAAGCCGCCGAGGGTAATCAACAGCACCAGCGGAATCCCCGCGCCGAACGCCGCCGACGCCACCAGGCGCACGGCTTTGACGCTGCGATGCTGATAGCGCGACATGTCCGCACCGGCGTTGGCCCAACCGATCCCGGTGCCGGCGGCCATGGTGCCGACGCCGATGATCATCGCGCTCAGCGGTGCCGGCGTGGCGTTGAATACCGCGCTCCAGTCGATGGTGGCGCAAAGGAAACCGCCGACAAGAATGTTCAGCGCGCCGAACACATAGGTCGCCCACTTCTGGATCACCAGCAATGTTGCATGGCCGAGGCCGGAGACCGACAACGTCAGCAGTACGAAAATCGCGATGAAGACCAAAGTCAGCAGCGGCGCACTTTTCGCTTCCACCGGCGAACCGAACAGGATCGAGCACAGCGACAGCAGTACGAACGCCGCCGTGGTGGTATTGACGGTTTCCCAGCCCAGCCGCGACATCAGCGAAACCAGGGTCGGGCCGATGTTGCCGCGTACACCGAAGATTGCTCGCGAGAGGGTCAGGCTCGGTGCGCGGCCACGACGGCCGGCGATGGAGATGATCCCGACCACCGCGAAGGAACCGGCGGCGCCGAGGATCGCGACGATGATTGCTTGCCAGATCGCCAGGCCTCGAAAAGCTACGAGGGTCGCACCCAGCGGCAGACCGAGGATGGAGATGTTGGCGGCAAACCAGACCCAGAACAGTTGCAACGGATGACCGTTGCACTCCGCTTCCGGCACCGGCTCGATGCCTCGGGTTTCCAGTTGCCCGGCACTTTGCCCGGCGTTTGATGAACTCATGAAAAATGCTCCTGTTGCCATTGTTGTGATTGTGGGCAGTTTCGGAAGTCGACATAACATCCCGGCAGTCCTGGCCGTGTTTGTGCGTTCCGTTGCGGGTTATCAAATCAAGTATGCGGCGCGGCTATCGAGGGCAAGCCCGCTCCCACAGGGGTTTTGGGTCGTTCACAGATCCCAGTGTGGGAGCGGGCTTGCCCGCGATGGCGTCAGCGCAATCAACGCAGGGCGAGTAGTCCTTGTACCAGCGGCTCCAGCTCCAGGCCATTAACGACTTTGACCTTATCGATCATCGCCACCGGCCAACTCTCAAGCCCCAGACAGGCCCCAAGCATTGCGCCGAGAATCGCCGCGATGGTGTCGGTGTCACCGCCAAGGCTCGCCGCCATGCACAGCGCTTCGAAGGCGCTCATTTCGCCGATGGCCACTTGCTGGGCCAGGGCAAACGAAACCACCACCGATTCCTGAGAGGCCACCGAGGTGCCGATCACGTCGTACATCAGGTCCGCCAGCATCATCTTGTCGCTGTCGACGCTGATGGTCCGTGCCCAACTGATGCGCGAGGCAATGCGTCCGCCAGCCACCCAGTGGCCGTGATTTTCAGCTTGCTGAGCGATTTGCTGCCCGAGGTTCAAGGCCTCGCCCAGGTCCATGCCGTTGATCCCGGCCGAGACCACCGCCGCGACCGCCGCTGCACTGGAGATCCCCAGCGTGGTGTTGTGGGTGACCTGACAGGCTTGCACCACGGCGTTGATGAAGCGTTCAGGATTAGTGACATCCGCCGCGATCCCCACCGGAGTGATGCGCATCGCCGCGCCATTGGTGGTGCCGTAGCGCCCCGCTTCTTCCGGTGAATAGCCGGCGAGGATCATCTCGATGGCGCGTTTGGTCGACGGGCCGAGCAAGTCTTGCGAGCCCTTGGCCTGCATCCCGGCTTCCCATTCGATCAGTCGTTGGGCGAGCACCGCTGGTTCGATCCGGCCCTCACCTTCGATCAACAACTGACCGACCAGGATTGCCTGTTCGGTGTCGTCGGTGATCGAGCCCTTGGGCATGTTGGCGGCGATCGGTTGATCCGGTCCGGCGTTTTCCAGATCGATAATCTCGCCGAAGCGCGCCTTGATCTGGGCGCGGCTCAGCGATTGTGTCGGCATGCCCAACGCGTCGCCCAGGGCCAGTCCGTAGAACGCGCCCAGGGCACGATTGAGCACGGTCATTTCGACGTTCCAAATTGCAGGTGCAGGCGAAAGTGCACCGGATCGAGCAGGCTTTCGACCTGTTCCATGAAGCGGTTTTGCCGGTCGTAAGTAGTGCGCAATGCTTTGAGAAACACGGTGCCGACTGGACGACCGAGCAATTCGGCGTCTTCGGCGTTCAAGGGTTCGGCGCCGATCCATTGATCGCCACGCTCACCGATATAGCCGTAGGCGGCCAGGGTGATGGTCAGGGAGTTATCGATCAGGCCGACACGCGGCAGGCTTTCCAGACCTCCGGTGGCGGGCATCAAAGAGCGTTCAAGGGAGACCAGCGTGCCATCGTTGGAACGGCGACGTCGGTCGAGGGTGATGAATTGGTCGGTGCCCAAACGCGACAGCAAGTCAGGACGGGTCACCGCCTCCAGCCGTAGCACTTCGGTATTGATCAGCGCCCCGCTGTCGGCCAGGGCCTGAGCCCAACCGCTACGCTGATCGAGCACCATACCGTCGAAGGTGACGATGGACCCGACACCGCTTTGCGTCGCGATGTAATGGCGCCGTTTCAATTCGGCCAGGGCTTCACGCAGCGTTCCTCGGCTGACTTTGAATTCTTGAGCCAACTGATGCTCGCCCGGCAACAGAAAACCGTCCTCCATGAGGCCGCTTTCGATGCGCCGGATGAGTTCGTCGACCACCCGTTGTTTCTTGTCAAATCGTACCTGTTTAATCATGTACAAAGTGATAACCGAAACGGGGTTGGGCGGGCAAGGGATATTTAGGGGAAGTGACGGGAGGTGGGACGTTCACAGACGTGTGGTGTCAGGTGAATCCACCCCTCACCCCAACCCTCTCCCCAAGGGGTAGAGGGGGCTGACCGAGGTGTCTTAAGCTATCCATCGACCTGAAAGTCCGAGTCGAACTCAGGTTTTAGATGCGACGTAGATCTGCTCCCTTTCCCCCTCTCCCCACTGGGGAGAGGGCTGGGGTGAGGGGTGGCTTTTGAATCCACCCCAAATCTCAACGTTGTTTGAGGCGGTCGATCACCACGGCCAACAGCAAAATCGAACCGCGAATCACATACTGGTAAAACGTATCGATGTTCTTCAGATTCATCGCGTTCTCAATAATCGCCAGAATCAGCACCCCGGCAATCACATGCCGAATCATGCCGATCCCGCCACTCAACGACACGCCGCCCAACACGCACGCCGAGATCACGGTCAATTCAAAGCCCTGGCCAATCATCGGCTGCCCCGAGGTCATGCGCGAAGCCAGAATCACCCCGGCCAACGCCCCGATCACGCCGTGCACGGCGAAGATCATGATCTTGGTTCGATCAACGTTGACCCCGGCCAGCAGCGCCGCTTCCTGGTTGCCGCCGATGGCCATGGTGTTGCGCCCGTAAGTGGTGTAATTCAGCAACCAGCCAAAAAACAGGAAGCAGACGATGGTGATCAGAATCGGCACCGGCACGCCAAACAACTGGCCATTGCCGAAGACGAAGAACTGTTCCTGAGACACGCCCACCGCTTTACCGTTGGCAAAAATATAGGCCAGGCCACGAACGATCTGCATGGTCGCCAACGTGGTGATCAACGCATTGACCCGCAGCTTGGCAATCACAATCCCGTTGATCAACCCGACAATCAACCCCATCACCAACGCAGCACTGACGCCGAGGAACACGCTGTCGGTGTCACGCATCACCACCGCCGCAACCACGCCGGCACAGGCGATCACCGAGCCCACCGACAAGTCGAAGTGCCCGGACGCCAGGCAATACAACATGGTGCAGGCGGCAATCCCGGTGGTCGAAATTGCCAGGCCCAGACCGCGCATGTTCAGTGGTGACAGGAAGTTGTCGATCAGTAAGGTGCAGAGCACGAAGATCCCGACCGCCGCCAGCAGCATCACCCAGTCATCGAGAAAACGCCGCAGGTCCAGGGGTTTGCGCGCAGTCGGCAGAGTTTCGTTTTGGGTTGTCATCATAGTCCCCTCTCAGTTCGCCACGCCGTCAGCGCGTTGGCGCGGCAAAGCCAGTTGCAGCAGGTTGGATTCGTTGGCCTGTTCGCGGCTCAATTCGCCGCGCATCGCGCCTTCACAGAGCACCAGGATGCGATCGGAAATCCCCATGACTTCCATCAGGTCGCTGGACACCACGATCACTGCGATGCCGCTGTCGGCCAGGTTATGGATGATCTGGTAGATCTCGGCTTTCGCGCCGATGTCGATGCCACGGGTGGGCTCGTCCAGCAGCAGCACTTTCATTGGCATCGACAGCCAGCGGCCGAGAATGGCTTTCTGCTGATTGCCGCCGGACAGGTACATGATTTTCTGCGCCGCGTTGGGCGTCTTCACTTTCAGTGCCTTGATCTGCTTGTCGACGTTGCCCCGCTCCCACACGCTGCGCAAGAGGCAGCCGAAAGTCGAATGGGCGCCGCGAGCGCTGATGTTGATGTTCTCTGCGACGCTTGCGAGCGGCATGATTCCCTCCTTCTTGCGGTCCTCCGGGCACAGCAGAATGCCGGCCGCAATCGCATCGCGAGGCGACCGCAGTTTCAGTTCATGACCTCGCAGCTCCAGGCGTCCGGCGGTGTTGCGCACAAGACCGCTGAGCATCCGGAACAGCTCCGTGCGACCGGCACCGACCAAACCGAACAGCCCCAGGATCTCGCCTTTGTGGACCTCGAAACTCACCGGCTCGCGCAAGCCCGGTCCCAGCAAACCGTCGACCTTGAGTGCCACCGCGCCGCGCTGACGAGGGCGGTAATCGTAGATGTCCTGGATGTCACGACCGACCATACAGGTGACCAGTTGATCGTGGGTCAGCTCGCTCATCTGCTCGAACGTGCGCACGTAACGGCCGTCCTTGAACACCGTCACCGCGTTGCAAATGCGGAACACTTCTTCCATGCGATGGGAGACGTACAACACCACTTTGCCCTCGTCACGCAGGCGAGTAATGATCGCCATCAAGCGATCAATCTCCCGAGCCGAGAGGCTGCTGGTGGGTTCGTCGAATGCAATCACATGGGCGCCACGGGACAGCGCCTTGGCGATTTCCACCAGTTGCCGCTGGCCCAGAGAAAGGCGCCCTACTTTCTCTTGCGGATCGATCTCATCGGCCAGGCCCTTGAGGCAGGCCAGCGCTTGCTGACGCAGGGCACTGCGATTGATCAGGCCGAAACTGGCCGGCAGATGACCGAGAAAGAGGTTTTCTGCCACGGTCATTTCCGGGACCAGATGCAGCTCCTGGTGAATAACCGCGACCCGGTTGGCGATGCTGTCGGCGGTCGACTTGAAGACCATCGTCTGCTCGCCGATCTGTAGATCACCGCTGCTGGGCGTATAAGCACCGCCGAGGATTTTCAGCAGCGTGGATTTGCCGGCACCGTTCTCGCCCATCAAGGCGTGGACTTGCCCCGGGTGGGCGACGAAGCTGATGCCGTCCAGCGCCTTCACCCCGGGAAAGGTCTTGCCGATCTCGTTGAAGCGCAAGCTGCCGCCGACGCTCTGTTGTTGTGTCTGTACTTGCGCGTGCATAAAACCACCTCATCACACAGATCAGGCAGCCCCGTCACCAGGGCCACCGATGAAATCAACCGACCCTCAGTTCCACAGGCCGATCTTTTCCAGTTCCTGCTTGAAGTTCTCGCGAGTGATCAACGTCACGTCGTCCATCGCGGTGTATTTCGGTGGCTCTTTGCCGGTGGTGACCCACTCGTACATCATCACCGCGGTGTTGTAGCCTTCGATGTGCGGGCTTGGCAACATCGAGCCGAAGAAGCCGCTGTTGGGCTTTTTCAGTTCGCCGATGGCGTCGGTGCCGTTGATACCGATGCCGATCACGTTAGCCGCCGTAAACCCGGCGCTTTCGGTGGCGCGCACGCCGCCCAGCACGGTGTTGTCGTTCATGCCGCCGATGATCAGGTTTTTCGCACCGCTGGGCAGTTTCACCAACGCCGAGTTGGTGGCGTCCATGCTGCCCGGTACGTCGAGGGTTTTCTGCGCGGTGAAGAGGATATGGTCTTTCGGGAAGCCCGCATCTTCCAGAGCCTTGGCCGAACCGTCGGTGCGTTTCTTGCCAGTGTCTAGCTCGTTGAAGGTGTTGATCACCGCGTAGGTTTCTTTCCAGTCCCAGCCGCGTTTCTTCGCTTCGGCGGCCATGGCATTGCCCTGTTTCTGACCGACTTCAAACGCGGCCATGCCGAGGTAAGGCACGTCTTCCATGAATTTGCCGTTGGCATCGACAAAACGGTCATCGACGGCAATCACTTTCAAGCCGTTGGCCTTGGCCTTGGCCACGATGGCAGGGCCGAGGCCGACGTCCGGCGGGCAAATCACGAAACCCTTCGCGCCGTTGGCGGCAAGGCTGTCGATGGCCGAGAGGGTTTTCTCGCCGTCAGGCACAGCAATTTTAATGACGGTGAAGCCCTTCTCTTTCCCGGCCTTTTCGGCGAACGCCCATTCGGTCTGGAACCAGGGCTCTTCCGCTTGCTTGACCAGAAAACCGATCTTCACTTCCTCGGCCGCCAGCAATGTACTGCTCAGGCTGACCGCGGTGACCGCCAAAGCGGCACAGCATAGGGAACGGATTGCACGACGACGATTCATAAGCTGACTCCTTGTTATTTTTTTTGAGCGTTATTTTGAAAGCCAATCAAACGGTGCTGCCAATAGTCATATCGTATGATGATTGGGTTTCAGGCGTAGTCCCGCGCCTGAAACCCTGATTGCTCAGTCGTGGTACATGACCGAGCGACCGCCATCGATGGTGATGCACGAAGCATTGATGAACGTCGCTTCATCGCTGGCCAGGAAAACGGCGGTCATGGCCACTTCGATTGGCTGGCCGATGCGGCGCGGTGGATGCAGGTCGAAAGCGCGCTGACGCTCGGCGTGGGGGTCGGCAAAACCGTTCCAGTAATCGACGTTCAGCTGGGTTTCGATATAGCCCGGTGCGATGGCGTTGACGCGAATGCCCTTCGGTGCGTATTCGATGCCCAGCGCGCGGGTCAGGCCGAGCAAGCCGTGTTTGGCCACGGGGTATGGGAAGCAACCAGGAATGATGTGAGTGGAATGGGTCGAGGCGATGTTGATGATGCTGCCGATGCCCTGCTCGATCATCTGTGGCAACACCGCTTTGCAACCGAACCAGGCACCGTCCAGGTCGATGGCGAAGCAGCGGCGCCAGTCTTCTTCAGTCATTTGCAGCGGGTCGCGGAACACATTGACCCCGGCACAATTGACCAGCACGTCGATCCGGCCGTGCAGCTCGATCGCCAGTCGGGCCATGGCGTGCAGATCCTGCTGGCTGGAAACGTCAGCCTTGATCGCTTGAACATCAAAGCCTTTGTCCCGCCATTGGGCCGCGAGGTTTTCGACTTTCTCGCCCTGGATATCGCTGATGATCAGCCTGGCCTGTTGGGACGCGAAGGTGGCGACGATTGCCTCGCCGATGCCCTGCGCGGCGCCGGTCAGCAATACGACCTTGTTCTTCAGGCGTTCGCCCACGGGCGGCTCGGGCACTGGAGGCAAGGAAAGAGCTTCAGCCATGGATCAAGACTCCATTTCGAACGCACGACAAAAACCGGGTATCTGTCGATGTCCGGTCAAAAGGCTCTGTAGAAAATCGCTGCATCACTTCACCTGTTTTGTTTTTTTAAGTGTGAGTGCGTGTATCTGATGGAGCCGACTATAAACCCGACCGCCAAATAATCTCAATATATAATTTTACATCCCATATTTTGGGATTTAACCTGCAAACCGAGTACAGATTTTTCCGGGCACATCCACCCGAATCGATAACACTGCACCGTCCAATGGATGATTCAGCGGGCTCGCGGCACTGGTGATGTACAAGGTTTGCAGGTCTTCGCCGCCGAACACGCAACTGGTGGGACGGCTCACCGGCAGTTCGATCACCCGGTCAACACGACCCTCCGGACTCAGCCGCAGCAGACAGCTGCCGTCCCAACGCGCGTTCCAGATAAAACCTTCGGCATCCATCGCCGAGCCATCCGGGCCGCCGCGCTCGTGGGGTCCGAACCAGATCTGGGCCGGGTCGAGGTTGCCGTCGGTACGAATAAAATGCTGATACAGCGTGCTATCGAGGCTGTCAGCGAAATACACGGTGGTGGCGTCATCGCTCCAGAGCAAGGTATTGGGAATACCCAACCCACGGAGCAACGGCGTGACCCGAGCATCGCGATCGATGCGAAACAGGCCCCCGGAGCGCCGCACGATGGGCAGGTCCTCGCCTTGTTCGCCGATGTTGTTTTGCATGGTGCCCAGCCAGAGGCGGCCCATTGCATCGCAACGGGCTTCGTTGGCGCGATTACCCGGTTGCGGATCGGCGACACAGAGCAAGGTCAGTCGTGGTTCCAGACCGGGCGAACCCAGATCGAGTCGATACACGCCGCTGTTCAATGTCACCAAGGCATCGCCGTTTTCGCAAGGGATGAAGGCGGACACGTGCTCGGGCATCTGCCAGATCTGCACGTTGGCGCCGATCAGCCGCAGCGCCTGTTTACCGGCGATATCAACCCAGTACAGCGCTTGGGTCGGCGCGTCCCAGAACGGACCTTCGCCAAGCTGGGCGCGGTGTTCGGTAACTGCGGTCCACGTCATGAAACCTCCTGCATTGTTCTTGTTTTTATGTGGGAGGGAGCTTGCTTGCGATAGCGGTTTGTCTGGCACATAGATGTTGGATGTGCCGGCCCTATCGCGGGCAAGCCCGCTCCCACAGGATTCTCTGTTGTCAGCTGGCTTTTTTGTCGGCCATGACTTGCGGGTAGAAACGTTTGATGGCCAGGTCGGCGTTATCGATCAGGGTCATGCAGGCCCAGACACCGCGCGCAGCATCCCGGGCTGCGATGGCGTCGGCCATGTCTTTGTGAATCGGTAGCGTGCGGCGCAGTTCGTTCGGGTCGGCGGCGGACACTTCGAAAGACACCGCCAGCAGCGCGCCAAGGGCCGGGACCATTTGTTCGATGAATTGGTTGTGACTGGCAGCGAGGATGCACTCGTGGAAGAACTGGTCGGCGCGGTTGTAATCGATGCCGCTGTCCACTGCCCTTTCCAGTGCGTTGTACGCCTGGAGGATGGCTTGTACCTGTTCGACAGTAGCGCGCTCGCACGCCCAGCGCACGGCCATCGGTTCGATAGTTCGGCGCAGGTCGAGCAAGTCATCGACGAAATTTTCTGGCAGGCCGCTGCGTGACAGCCAGCCTACGACTTGCGGATCAAAGAGATTCCAGCGCCGCACCGGCAACACCCGCGTACCGACTTTGGGGCCGACTTCAAGCATGCCTTTGGCGACCAGGGTTTTGATGGCTTCACGGATGACGGTGCGGCTGACACCGAGTTGCTCGCCGAGGTCTGCCTCTACTTTGAGGGACTCACCCGGCTTCACTTGGCCCGTCGCGATCCAGCAACCCAGCCAATCGACCGTCGACGCATGAAAACTGCTGGACATGGACACCTCGAGGCAGGAACGGCACAAAACCGTTCGCGTTGGATGCCCACGCTAATCATCATACGATTGGGTGTCAATTTGAATTTAGAATGTCCGGTTCACAACAAACAAATGTGAGAGCGGGCTTGCCCGCTCCCACAAGTTATGGGTTACGGCTCGAGGCCGATGGGGAAGAATTCGCCACCGCTCCACACGCCCAGCCAGCGCTGCCCATCGATTTCGCGGCTGACAGCCATCTCCACCAGTTGATAGAACACATTGCGATGGATCAGTGCTTCAAGGTTGGTGCGCACATGCACGTAGGGGGCAGGCTCTTGTGTCACGGGGTCGATCACCACGCGCATGGGGTGATCGGCGCCCGCATCGGCGGTCTCGTCAACGTTGGTGGTGAAGCGCAAGACCTGGGTCTCGCCCTCGCCTTCCACCTCCACGGCAATCGCCACGAACGGCGCATCGTCGACCTTTATGCCAACCTTCTCGACCGGGGTGATGAGGAAGTAATCATCGCCGTCGCGGCGAATGATGGTGGAGAACAGCTTGACCATCGGCTTGCGCCCGATCGGCGTACCCAGGTAATACCAGGTGCCGTCCCGGGCGATGCGCATGTCGATGTCACCGCAGAAGTCGGGATTCCACAGGTGGACCGGCGGCAAGCCTTTGGTTTTGGGGATTTGCCCCAACAGATCGTTGGCTTTTTGCGGGCCACTCATGGCGTTCTCCTTTTTAATTACTGGTCGCTGAGCCCCAGCAAGCTACGAGCGTATTGCTCAAGCGGCGGGCCCATCAGGTCTTCCGGCTTTTTGTCGTGGAACGTCAGTAAACCGCCACGACTCTTGATACGTGCAGTATCAATCAAATACTGGGTGCTGGTCTCGATCAACATGATCTGAATGATGCCGCTGTCGATACCGAGCCGATCCACGGCTTCCTGGTCGAGCCATTCGTCCGAGTTGCCGATACGATCGTCGGACTTGGCGAAGCGGGTATAGAGCAGGTAATGGGCACCGGCGGCGCGGGCTTCGCCCATGGCTTCGTCGAGACCTTCCGGCACGCGGGCGCGGCGCACCATTGGGAAGTATTCGATAAAGCCATCGAAGGCGACTTCAGCGATCACATTAGGTCGCGGATAGGCACTGCCCGGCGGCGCGAAGGCACCCTGGGCGATGTAGACGAATGAGTCCGGTTGAATGCGGAAGTTATTCACGCGACGACTGTCGCTGTGATCCAGCAGCCCCGCATCGCTCATGTGGTAGCGAGTGCCTTCGGCCATATCGCTGACATTCATGCAGCCACCAAGCGCCAAAACGGCCAGCAGCAAAACCAGGCTACGCATCCTACCCTCCAGAGGCCGGTGACGGAAAACCGGCGAATGGCCATTGGATGCAGCTTCCGCGCCAGCTCATGAACGATGTCGTCTGTTCGAACGCAATCGCGGGCAAGCCCGCTCCCACAGGGTTAGTGCAAATCCTTGTGGGAGCGGCGGTGCGACGATTCGACTTGCCCGCGATGAGGCCCTATCAGCCGCCGATGATTTTCATGATGGTCGCGCCACCGGAGAACGCTACTTCCTGCTTATCGCCCAAGGCTTTCACCAAGAGTCTCTGCAAGGCGGGCAAAGCTTGATGACGGGGCTTGTCCAGCAGGTCGCCGACATAGTGGCGGTTGCTCGACGACAGGCAGCCGTGCAACCAGCCAGTGGACGACAAACGAAGGCGCGAACAGGTGCGGCAGAACGGAACGCTCTCGTTGGCGATCACGCCGAAGTGGCCCTGCCCCGGAATTTCATAACGCACGGCGGTGGCGTCTACCGGCGCATCGGCCTGAAGGTACTCGTAGCACTCGCCGATCAGGCTCAGCAATTGCTGAAGGCTGACAAACTGCTGCAGGAAGGCATTGGAGTCGCTGGCCAGATGGCCCATGCGCATCAGCTCGATGAAGCGCAACTCATAGCCTCGCTCCAGACAGTAATCAAGCAGCGGCATCACCTGATCGAGGTTCTGTCCACGCAACGGCACCATGTTGACCTTAATCTTGATGCCGGCCGCACTGGCCTGGTCCATACCGTCGAGTACGGTCGCCAGATCGCCGCCACGGGCAATGCTGCGGAACGCGCTGGCGTCCAGGGTATCGAGGGAAACGTTGATGCGACGAATGCCGGCGTCCACCAGCAGTGGCAGTTTCTTCGCCAGCAGCTGACCATTGGTGGTCAGGCTGATGTCCGCCAGGCCCATCTGCCCGACGGCGGTCATGAAGGCTTCGAGCTTGGGGCTGACCAGCGGTTCGCCGCCGGTAATGCGCAAGCGTTCGATGCCCGCTGCTTCGATCAGATAGGCCACACCGCGAGCCATGGCCTCGGCCGACAATTCATCCTGCGCAGCCACCAGCCGCTTGCCGTTGGGCACGCAATAGGTACACGCGTAATTGCAGGCTGAGGTCAGGCTGATCCGCAAATTGCGAAAACGCCTGCCTTGACGGTCAACGATCATGGATCACTCCGGCGGTAGAATATTCGGACCGCTAAAACTTGACTCACAAATCAAGTTTTAGCAATGCCTAAGCCTGAGTATATTCCTGCAGTACTGCGCCCAGTAGCGAAATAATGGCGCAATAAGGCAACTGAATGGTTCAGCTGCTTGGGGTGTCGGTATCGCGCTTGCGTTTGTTGCCCATGCGCACGCCGATGTCCATCAGAAACTGGAAGAAGCCTTCCTGATCTTCCAGCACATTGCTCCAGAACGGCGAGTGATACAACGCCACAGCGCCGTGCACCAGCGCCCAGGAGGCGCAGTAATGGAAGTAAGGCGGCACGTCTTCGAGCTTGCCTTCGCTGATCCGGCCCTTGATCAACAGGGTCAGGCGTTCGAAGTTCGAGGCGCGAATCTTGTGCAGCTCCTCGACCATTTCCGGCACCTGGTTGCCCTTGACCACCTTTTCTTCCAGGCGATCGAACAGCCGATAGCGTTGTGGATCGCGCATGCGGAATTCGAAATAGGCCCGGGACAGGGCTTCCTTATCCTTGTCGACATCGGCCGAATGCAACAGCTCGTTCAAATCGCGCTCGTAATCAAGCATAAGCCGCAGATAGATCTCGGCCTTGGATTTGAAGTGCTTGTAGATCGTGCCTTTGCCGATACCGACGGCATCAGCAATCATCTCGACGGTGACACTGTCTTCACCTTGGTCGAGGAACAGCTTGAGCGCGGTATCGAGAATTTCTTGCTCGCGGCGACGAAACTCACGGACCTTACGAGGTTCTTTATGCATAAGAAAAGGTCTGTAGGGGTCAAAATTCGAAGCCGCGTATTATGCCTAACTTACGCAAAAATGCACGGATCATCCGACCATATATGTGTTTCATGATGAATTCGGACAGGGTCACCCGTTGATGAGAACTCTTCCGAAGCGGCCGTATTCCAAAATTGTTTAAAAACCGGGGCCGGTAAACTGGACTCGGCGCAATACTGATCAATACTTGAACTGTCGGCGAGGCATCTCCCCCAAGTGTCGCGCCGATATAGGTACCAACGGACCGCGTACCTTTGTTTTACTCCTAATGGTCTTAACCCGGATTCACCCCCCAGAACCCGGGTTTTTTTTGCGTGCGATTTAACCTTTCACATGCGCCAGCGGAAACAGCCGCTTGAAATTTTCCGTCGTCTGCTCGGCAAATCGCTCGTAGGACTCACCCCGCAACATTGCCAGAAATTCCGCAACCTCGCGCACGTACTGAGGCAGGTTCGGCTTGCCGCGATAAGGAATCGGCGCCAGGTATGGCGAATCGGTTTCCACCAGCAAGCGGTCGGCTGGCACTTTACTCGCCACATCGCGCAATGCATCGGCATTGCGAAAAGTGACAATACCCGACAGGGAGATGTAATAGCCCATGTCGAGCGCCGCTTTGGCCATGTCCCAGTCTTCGGTAAAGCAGTGCAGCACGCCCGCGTGAGGCAATGCGGCTTCGCGCAACAGGTTCAACGTATCGGCGCGGGCGCCACGGGTGTGGATAATTACAGGTTTGCCGGTCTGCTGCGCCGCTTGCAGGTGCAGTCGAAAGGAGGCCTGCTGCACCTCTGCCGCTTCCGGCTCGTAGTGATAATCCAGACCGGTTTCACCAATCGCCACTACACGTGGATGGTTGAGTTCGCGCAACAGCCAATCCAGCGCCGGCGCGGCATCCGGCTGCACATCCAGCGGATGCACGCCAACCGAACAGTCGACATCGTCATAACGTTCCGCCAGGGCTTTGACGTCGGCGGCGTTGTCGACGCTGACGCCGATACACAAAAAGTGCCCTACGCCGCGCTGACGGGCCGCATCGAGGGCAGCATCAAGGGAACCGTCGTGGGCGGCGAGGTCGAGGCGATCAAGGTGGCAATGGGAATCTACGAGCATAAAAGGGCTGCAACTTACATCGTATGAGTGGGACGGTCGGATTTCAGGGCTCCGGCCAGATGGGTTTCGATTCGACTGCGCGCGGTGTTGTCGCCTTCGTTGAACTGTACGCCGACCCCGGCGGCCCGGTTGCCCTGCGCCCCTTTAGGGGTAATCCAGGCGACCTTGCCGGCAACCGGAATCTTTTCCGGTTCGTCCATCAGGTTCAGCAGCATGAAGACTTCATCGCCCAACTTGTAGCTCTTGTTGGTCGGGATAAACAGGCCGCCGTTCTTGATGAACGGCATGTACGCCGCGTAAAGCACGGACTTGTCCTTGATGGTCAGGGACAAAATGCCGTTGCGTGGCCCCTGATTGACGGCTTCATTCATGCTGACCTCCACTGCTGATGTTCAGAGTCTAGGCTCAGTCGCTCACTTCTGGATAGGCAAGGATGCCCATTGCACCAGCAGCGCCTCCAGTAACAGCGCCGGATTGAGGTTGGCTTTGCTCATCACCTTCTGACGCTGGGCGAGGATCCAGTCCTGGATGTTCAGGACTTTGTCCTGAGCGGTTTTCTGCGCCAGGTATTGAATGACCTTGCGCATGTCCGTCAATCCCAGCCCTTCTTCGTCCTGGGTCAACTGATAGCGAAGGATCAGGCTCGACCAATCGCAGAACCAGTCGAACAGCAGCAACTGCGGAATGGTTTTCCATTCTTCAGCCAACTGCGTCGGCGATTGCTGTTGCTTGAGCAACTTCTTCACGCCTTCGACTACCAGCGCCCGCTGTTCGCGTACGCCCTGGTTCTGCAACTTGACCGCGGCCAGTGGCGAACCGGCGGCCAGTGTCAGCAGCTCTACGCGTTCGTCTTGCGAACAATCCGGCAACGCCTTCGCCAACCACGCCAGACTCATCGCCTCGCTCGGCAGCGGACAGGCCTGCTGCTGGCAGCGGCTCTTGATCGTCGGCAGCAAACGACTGGTCTGGTGACTGACCAGCAGCAACACGGTATCACCGGACGGTTCTTCAAGACTTTTGAGCAAGGCGTTGGCGGCGTTGACGTTCATCGACTCCGTCGGCTCGATCAGCACCACTTTGCGCCCGCCCATCTGCGCGGTCTGGACCACGAAGCCGACCAGGTCACGAACCTGATCGACCTTGATCGCCTTGTCCGCCTCTTCCGGCTCCAGGATGTAGTTGTCGGGATGACTGCCAGCCTTGAGCAGCAGGCAGGATTTGCATTCGCCGCAAGCATCCCGCGCGGTCGGACGCTGACACAACAAATGCGCCATCAACCGTTCGGCCAGAGCACGTTTGCCGATCCCGGCCGGACCATGCAGCAAATACGCGTGGGCGTGCTGTTTACGGCCCGCCAGTTGCTGCCAGAGGTCGTCCTGCCACGGATAGGCTTCAGCCACGGGTCAACTCCAGTAGACGTGGCAACAGAGCATCCAGAGACAGCTGAACCTGCGCCAATGGCTGAGCGGCATCGACCAGGACGTAACGCGCCGGGTCCGCTTCAGCGCGCTTGAGAAACGCACTGCGCACCGCATCGAAAAAGGTTCGGCCTTCGAGCTCGAAACGGTCCAGGCGACCGCGAGCACTGGCACGGGCCAGCCCCACCTCAACCGGCAGATCGAAGATCAGCGTCAGGTCGGGGCGCAGTTCACCCTGGACGAATGTTTCCAGGGTCGCGATGCGCTCCAGCGACAAGCCGCGACCGCCGCCCTGATAGGCGTAGGTCGAATCGGTGAAGCGATCACACAACACCACCGCGCCACGTGCCAGCGCCGGGCGAATCACCTCGGCCAGGTGCTGGGCTCGCGCAGCGAATACCAGCAGCAACTCGGTGTCCGGGTTCATGATTTCGTCGACCGGCGCCAACAGCACTTCGCGGATCCGCTCGGCCAAAGGCGTACCGCCCGGTTCGCGGGTCAGCAGCACCTCGATACCAGCGGCGCGCAAGCGCTCGGCGAGGTATTCGCGATTGGTGCTCTTGCCGGCGCCTTCCGGGCCTTCCAGAGTAATAAACAAGCCAGTCACAGGCAGTCCTTAATCAGTGTCATTGCGGGCTTTGCGGAGCGGGTGCATCCGGTTTGGGCGCGGGTGCAGCAGCGGGTTCTTGAACGGGCTCTGGAGCGGGCACAGGTTCCGGCTCCGGAGCAGGTGCTTGCGGCGCCTCTTGAGGCGGCACTGGCGGCGACTCCTGAACTGGCTCCTGCGGAGTCACTGGCGGCAAAGCCTCGGGCGCGCTGTCGGGCGATGCAGCCGGAATCGGTGCCTGCCCATTCGTCGCCTCAGGCGCGGTGGCGGGCGCCGGGCTGGAGCGATAATCGGCGCGACGCTTGAGCTGGAACTCACGCACGGCGTTGTTGTGCGCATCCAGATCATCAGAGAACACGTGACTGCCATCACCGCGAGCGACAAAGTAAAGACTGTTGCCCGCTACCGGGTTCAGCGCTGCATGGATCGCTTCACGCCCCACCATCGCTATCGGAGTCGGCGGCAAACCGGCATTCATATACGTGTTGTAAGGAGTCGCTTCCTTGAGATGGGCGCGGGTCAATTTGCCGTTGTAACGACCACCGAGACCGTAGATCACCGTCGGATCGGTCTGCAGCAGCATGCCCATTTCCATGCGCCGCACGAACACGCCGGCAATCTGCCCACGTTCCTGCGGCACACCCGTTTCCTTCTCCACCAGCGAGGCCATGATCAGCGCCTGATAGGGCTCGGTGTACGGCACATCAGCGGCGCGCTGACTCCACTCCTTGGCGAGGACCTCGTCGAGGCGGTCATACGCCAGCTTCAGCAGCTCGACGTCAGACATGCCACGCACGAAGCGGTAGGTGTCGGGGAAGAATCGCCCTTCCGGAAAGATCCCGCTGTGGCCGAGCTTGTCCATCACTTCGCTGTCGCTCAGACCATTCAGGGTCTGATCGAGTTTTTCATCCTTGGCCAGGGCCGCACGGACCTGATGGAAGTTCCAGCCCTCGACCAGCGTCAGGCTGTACTGAACGATGTCGCCGCGCTTCCACAGGTCGATGAGCCCTTCGACAGTCATACCGGGCTGCATGCGGTATTCGCCCTTGTGCAAAGGTTGTCTGGCGAGATTGAAACGCCAATACACACGCAACCAGAAAGCGTCCTTGATGACGCCGTCGGCTTCGAGTCGATAGAAGGTACGGGTGGGTGTCGTGCCTTTGGGCACTTCCAGAAGTTCTTCCTGGGTAATGTTCAGCGGCTGTTCCAACGCCGAATGGATTTTCCAGGCCGAAGCGCCCAGACACAGCCCTGCCAGAACCAATCCGGTTTCCAGCAGCAGCAAGAATTTACGTCTCACGAATCAAGCATCCAGTAGCGCGCGGGCAATGGTTTGGAGTTTACGGGTGAGCGGCCCAACCGGCCAGCTCAGTGCTGCATAGGCGCGCACCGGCCAGACGCCATACACGCTGTTGCAGACAAGCACTTCGTCAGCCCATTGCAGCTGGTCGAGGGTGATATCGGTGATTCGCGTGGGGATCCCCAATGACTCGGCTTGAAACAATAATTCGGCGCGCATCACCCCAGCGACGCCGCAGCGCTTCAAATCAGCCGTGATCAATACGCCATCGCGAATCAGGAACAGATTGCTGAAAATGCCTTCGATCACGCGACCGGCCTGATCGAGCATCAAGCCTTCGGCATGATCGCTGTCTTGCCATTCGGAACGGGCAATGACCTGCTCAAGTCGGTTCAGGTGTTTGAGCCCGGCGAGCAGAGGCTGTTTGGCAAGCCGCGTCGTACAAGGGAACAGACGAATACCCTGCTCCGCATTGGCAGCAGGATAAGCCGCAGGCGGGTTGCCCAGCATAATGCGGCGCGCCTGAGCCGCAGGATCGGGCGCATAACCGCGTGCACTATCGCCACGGGTGACGATCAGCTTGAGCACGCCGTCGCCCAACGCTTGGGCATAGGCCAGTAACTCAGTGCACATCGCGGCATGGTCGAGATGAATTGCCAACCGCTGGCAACCTTTGACCAAACGCACCAGATGCCGATCCAGCAACACTGGACTGCCATTACGCACGGCGATGGTCTCGAACAGACCATCACCGTAAGCCAGGCCGCGATCCTTCAGCGACAAAGCGTCAGCCGGTTGACCGTCGACCCAGCTGTCCATCAGTCAGCGAACCGGCGGAACACCAGCGAGCCGTTGGTGCCGCCAAACCCGAAGGAGTTGGACAGCACCACATCGATATCCATATTTCGCGCGGTGTGTGGCACGAAATCGAGGTCGCAGCCTTCGTCCGGCTCATCGAGGTTGATGGTCGGCGGCGCCACTTGGCTGTTGATCGCCAGCACACTGAAGATCGCCTCGACAGCGCCCGCCGCACCCAACAGGTGACCGGTCATGGACTTGGTCGAGCTGACCGCCAGCTTGTAAGCGTGATCGCCGAATACCGACTTGATCGCACAGGCTTCAGCGAGGTCGCCCGCCGAAGTCGATGTGCCGTGGGCGTTGACGTACTGGACCTGATCACCATTGATCTTCGCATCGCGCAAAGCGTTGGTGATGCAACGTGCAGCGCCGGCGCCATCGGCGGGTGGCGAGGTCATGTGGTAGGCATCGCCACTGGTGCCGAAACCGATCAGCTCGGCGTAGATGGTCGCGCCTCGGGCCTTGGCGTGCTCCAGTTCTTCAAGAACCAGCGCGCCGGCACCGTCGGACAATACGAAGCCATCACGGCCCTTGTCCCATGGACGACTGGCACGGGTTGGCTCGTCGTTGCGGGTCGACAGCGCGCGGGAGGCACCGAAGCCGCCCATGCCCAGACCGCAAGCCGCCATCTCGGCGCCGCCTGCGATCATCACGTCGGCTTCGTCGTACATGATGTTGCGTGCCGCCATGCCGATGCAGTGCGTACCGGTGGTACAGGCAGTGGCGATGGCGTAGTTAGGCCCCTGTGCACCCAAATGGATGGACAGGAAACCGGAAATCATATTGATGATCGAGCCAGGCACGAAGAACGGAGAGATCCGGCGTGGGCCGGAATCATGCAGCGTGCGGCTGGTTTCTTCGATATTGGTCAGACCGCCAATACCCGAACCCATGGCCACGCCGATGCGCTCACGGTTTGCGTCGGTGACTTCCAGACCGGAGTTACGTATTGCCTGAAACCCTGCGGCCAGACCGTACTGAATGAACAGGTCGAGCTTGCGAGCTTCCTTGACCGACAGATATTCCTCGACATTGAAGCCCTTTACCGAGCCGCCAAAACGGGTGGAATAGGCAGAAAGGTCGGTGTGTTCGATCAGACCAATGCCACTGCGGCCAGCCAGAATGCCCTGCCAGCTGCTTGGCACATCAGTGCCCAGTGGCGACAACATACCCATACCGGTGACTACGACGCGTCTACGCGACACAGCACTCTCCTTTTTCAAATGACGACGACTTTGCATCAGGCCTAAAGAAAAAACCGCACGCCGTGATGGCAGTGCGGTTTTTCCATGACAGCAAGCAACGATTACAAGCTATTAAGCCTGGTGGTTAGTAACGTAATCGATTGCAGCTTGTACAGTAGTGATCTTCTCAGCTTCTTCGTCAGGGATTTCGGTCTCGAATTCCTCTTCCAGAGCCATCACCAGCTCAACGGTGTCAAGGGAGTCGGCACCCAGGTCTTCAACGAAGGAAGCAGTGTTGACCACTTCTTCTTCTTTAACGCCCAGTTGCTCAGCAACGATTTTCTTGACGCGCTCTTCGATGGTGCTCATACCTTGTTTTCACTCCTAATGGACAAATTCAGGCAGCTGGCCAGTGGGTAAGTGTATAGAAAGACTTTTCAGTTTTTCAACTGAAAGCTTCACTCCTCAAACCCGGTGGCCCTCTGCCTATAAATAGATTGCAGCTTTATAACGGATTTTAGACAGCTCGTATGACATTTTTTTGAAGCAACCCGTCACATTTAACTCATGTACATCCCGCCGTTCACCGGGATTGTAGCCCCAGTAACGTAAGCCGCACCGTCGGATGCAAGAAAAGCGACCACAGACGCGATCTCTTGTGCTTGCCCCAGACGGCCCAGCGGAATCTGTGTCACCAAGCCTTCACGCTGCGACTCAGGCAATTCGCGGGTCATATCGGTATCGATGAACCCTGGGGCCACCGAGTTTACCGTAATCGAACGCGAACCGACTTCACGCGCCAGCGCACGGCTGAAACCTTCCAGACCGGCCTTGGCGGCTGCGTAGTTTACTTGGCCTGCGTTGCCCATGGCACCCACAACCGAGCCAATACTGATAATTCGTCCCCAACGGGCTTTGGTCATACCGCGCAAAACGCCTTTGGACAAGCGGAACAGACTGTTCAGGTTGGTATCGACGACGTCATGCCATTCGTCATCTTTCATGCGCATCATCAGGTTATCGCGGGTGATACCGGCATTATTGACCAGGATCGCCGGCGCACCGAACTCTGCCGTAATGCTCGCCAACACTGCAGCAACCGATTCGTCGCTGGTGACATTAAGCTCCAGACCAGTACCTTGAATACCGTTTTCCTTCAGGGTTGCAGCGATGCGCTCGGCACCCGAAGCGGAGGTCGCGGTGCCCACAACGATGGCACCCTGACGACCCAGTTCCAGGGCGATAGCCTGGCCGATACCGCGGCTCGCACCGGTGACCAGTGCAACTTTACCTTGCAGACTCATGCAAGTTTTCTCCTGATTCAGGCCAGCGCTGCACGGGCGGCAGCGAAAGCGTCTGGGGTATTGAGGTTGGATGTCGACACGCCTTCGGCGCAGCGTTTATTCAGACCGGCCAGCACTTTGCCAGGGCCGCACTCGACCAACTGGGTAGCGCCCTTGGCGGCCAGCGCCTGGACCGATTCGACCCAGCGTACGGGCTTGTAGAGCTGTTCAAGCAGATCGCGCTTGAGAGTTTCCAGATCGGCCGGCACGTTGGCGCTGACGTTCTGTACCACAGGAATCTGCGGCGCCTGCCAGTCGATCGCGGCGATCGACTCCGCGAAACGCTCTGCCGCCGGACGCATCAGTTCGCAGTGGGACGGCACACTGACCGGCAATGACATGGCGCGCTTGGCACCACGAGCCTTGCAGCCTTCAATGGCGCGCTCGACCGCAGCCTTGGCACCGGCGATAACCACCTGGCCCGGGGAGTTAAAGTTGACCGCACTCACCACTTCTCCTTGTGCTGCTTCGGCACAGGCTGCCAGCACGTCGGCATCTTCCAGACCGAGGATAGCGGCCATGCCGCCCTGCCCCGCCGGAACGGCTTCTTGCATCAACTGACCACGGCGCTCAACCAGCTTCACCGCGTCGCCCAGGCTCAGGCTGCCCGCAGCAACAAGGGCGCTGTATTCGCCCAGGCTGTGACCGGCAACGTAAGCCGGACGCGCGCCGCCTTCAGCCAGCCACAGACGCCACAAGGCGATCGAGGCGGTCAGAATGGCAGGCTGGGTTTTATCGGTTTGATTGAGTTGCTCTTCCGGCCCTTGCTGGGTCAGTGCCCACAGGTCGTAACCCAGAGCATCGGAAGCTTCTTTGAATGTTTCGAGGACTACCGGATGTTGCGCGCCCAACTCGGCCAACATGCCGAGGGACTGCGAACCCTGTCCTGGAAAGACGAATGCGAGGGAAGCAGACATGTAACAAGCCCCTAATGATCTTGTCGTCGGAGAATTTGACGCCCCGTTTAGGGGGCGCAAGAAACTGACAGTTGGATGGCCAATTGAACTGAGCGGTCACATTTAAGCATTGTCCGACGAAAACGCCTAAAGCAACAAATCCTCCAGACGCCCGTGAATCCGTTCCGGCAGGTTTTCCTGAATTTCGATCAACGCACGGGAAATTGCACTCTGAAACCCCTGAACCCCAGCGGAACCGTGGCTTTTCACCACAATTCCCTGCAAACCCAGGAAACTTGCGCCGTTATGTCGCGCAGGTGCCAGCTCCGCTTGCAGACGCTTCATCAGCGGCAGCGCCAGCGCACCGACCATTTTCGACGCGAGATTTTTCCTGAACAAGGCTTCGATACGCCCGGCGATCATGGTCGCCAGGCCTTCGCTGGACTTGAGCAGGATATTGCCGACAAAGCCGTCACACACCACCACATCCGCCTCGCCACGGTACAAACCGTCACCTTCGACAAAACCGATGTAGTTGATACCACGGGCACTTTGCAACAATGTTGCAGCGAGTTTGACCTGCTGATTGCCCTTGATGTCTTCGGTACCGATGTTCAACAACGCCACTCGCGGACGCACGATGCCCAGGGTTTCTGCAGCGACCGACCCCATCACCGCGAACTGCAACAAGTGCTCGGCACTGCAATCGACATTGGCGCCGAGGTCGAGCAACTGGCAGTAACCCTTCTGCGTCGGAATCGCCGCGACCATGGCCGGCCGATCAATGCCCGGCAAAGTCTTGAGGACAAACCGCGACAACGCCATCAGCGCACCGGTATTGCCGGCACTCACGCAGGCCTGTGCCTTGCCATCGCGCAACAACTCGAGCGCCACGCGCATCGACGAATCAGGCTTGCCACGCAGGGCCTGGGCAGGCTTTTCGTCCATCGTTATGACTTCAGACGCCGGCACGATCGACAGGCGCGCGCGATCCACAGCCGATTGGCCAGAGAGCAATTCTTCAAGAAGAGAGGGTTGACCGACGAGGGTCAGGTGCAGCGAGGGCGTAGCAGACAGACAAGCAAGGCTGGCCTGAACAATGCTGCGGGGACCGAAGTCCCCGCCCATTGCGTCAATCGCGATGACTTGAGCAGACAAGTGATTACTCGTCAGCGCCCTTGTCGATCACTTTACGGCCACGGTATACGCCTTCTGGCGATACGTGGTGACGCAGGTGAATTTCACCGGTGGTTTTTTCTACAGACAGAGTGCTTGCCGTCAGGGCGTCGTGCGAACGACGCATGTCACGGGCAGAGCGGGATTTTTTGTTCTGCTGAACAGCCATAATTGATTAACTCCTAAACGTTTGGGTCACGCTTTAACTGCGCCAATACACTGAACGGGTTGGACCGCGTTACCTCGTCCTCGCTCGGTTCGGGCTCATCGAGACCCGCCGGCTGCTGGCATTCTTCCGGATGATGAGCAGGCACAATGGGCAAGGCGAGCAGAAGCTCCTCCTCGATCAGTGACTGCAGATCCAATGGATCTTCGCCCAGTTCCAGCACGTCATAACCTTTCGGCAACGACTGGGTATTCGCACCCTCCTTCACCACAGCATAACTGCATTCGCTATGGATCGGCAGGGTGACCAGCTCAAGACAACGCTGGCAAACCATTTTGACTTCGGTGTCGATAAAGCTGTGGATTACCACAGACTTACGTTCATCTCGTTCAAAAACGAATTTAGCCTGCACCGTACCGACAGTGTCGGAAAGCGGGTCGCAGAGTCTCTCCAAATCGGCCAGCAGCAGTTCACCTTGAAGGGTGGTGCCACGATCAGCCAATTTGCGCGGGTCAACGTGAGGTGGAATCGGGTCATTCAACATAGGCGCAGCATTATAGGGATGCACCCAGCCATGTCAAAGGAAATTCAGCCCTGTCCGTCACTTGCAAGCCTCCGCTAGAATTCGCGCCTGTCTTCTGGAGATGCGCATGCTGCCTTTATTACTCGCTTCAAGCTCGGTTTATCGCCGGGAATTGCTGGCCCGCTTGCAGCTGCCGTTTACCTGCAGCTCGCCGGATATCGACGAAAGCCATCGTCCGAATGAGTCCGCCATTGAGCTGGTCAAGCGGCTCGCTGAGGAAAAGGCCCGCGCACTGGCTCACAGCCACACCGCTCATCTGATTATCGGCTCCGACCAGGTTGCGGCGCTCGGCGACCGGATTATCGGCAAACCCCACACGTTCGAAAAGGCTCGCGAGCAGTTGCTGGCCGCAAGCGGCGCCAGCGTGACCTTCCTCACCGGCCTCGCGCTGCTCAACAGCCAGACCGGGCACTGCCAAGTCGACTGCGTGCCGTTCACCGTACACATGCGCACGCTCGATCAAGCGCGCATCGAACGCTACCTGCGCGCCGAACAGCCCTACGACTGCGCCGGCAGCTTCAAAGCCGAAGGTTTGGGGGTGAGCCTGTTTCAAAGCACCGAAGGCCCTGACGCCACCAGCCTGATCGGCCTGCCATTGATTCGCCTGGTGGACATGTTGCTGGCCGAGGGCGTGCAGATCCCCTGAAGACAAAAAACCGGCCACGAAGGCAGGCCACGAAGGCCGGTTTCCGATGCAACCAGGAGAATCAGCGCAACGAAGGCCCCTGGAATCCCATCCACATCGCCAGATGCTCAGCCACGCTGGCGCCGAGTTTTTTCGAGAAGCGATCGAACGGCGATTCCTGAACAGTGAAGTCCACCAGCTCTTTCTCGCCGATCACATCACGCGCCACCGAACTTGCGTTGCCCAGACCATCAATCAGACCCAGAGGCAGCGCCTGCTCGCCAGACCAGACCAGCCCGGAGAACAGTTCCGGATGCTCCTTGTCCTTGAGGCGGTCGCCACGGCCCTTCTTCACGCTGCTGATGAACTGCTGGTGCGTCGTATCCAGCACACCCTGCCAGAACTGAGTCTCCTCAGGTTTCTGCGGCTGGAACGGATCGAGAAACGACTTGTGCTCGCCAGAAGTGTACGTACGACGCTCGACACCCAGTTTCTCCATGGTGCCGACAAAACCATAACCGGCCGCCGTCACACCAATCGAACCCACCAGGCTCGCCTTGTCGGCGTAGATCTGATCCGCCGCACTGGCGATGTAATAAGCACCGGAAGCCCCCAGGTCCGAGATCACCGCGTAAACCTTGGTGTCCGGATGCAGGCCACGCAATCGGCGAATTTCGTCATAGACGTAACCCGACTGCACCGGACTGCCGCCCGGGCTATTGATGCGCAGGATGACGCCTTTGACCTTCTCATCCTCGAACGCTGCACGCAGGCTGCCGACGATGTTGTCAGCGCTGGCAGGCTCCTTGTCGGCGATCATGCCGGTCACATCGATCAGCGCGGTGTACTTACCACTGAGGGTGGCAGCTTTTTCCATGTCCATCAGCGGAGTGAACAGGATCAACGCGCCAATCAGGTACACAAAGGTCAGCAGCTTGAAGAAAATCCCCCAGCGGCGAGACCGGCGCTGCTCCTGCACGCTGGCCAACAGGGTCTTTTCCAGCAGCTTCCAGCTTTTCTCGTCACCGCTCTCTGCGCTCGCCTTGGCGGGCGCTTTCCATTCGTCGGTCATGACATCTACCCCAGCAAAAACCTATTAAGCCCGCTGACTCAGCCAGGCATGCAATTCTGAAAAACGATCAATGGCCAGTATCGGCTCGAATAATTTCAACGCTTCGATCGATTGCGCGCCATAGCTGACGGCCACCGAATCCATGCCGGCATTGCGCGCCATCTGCAAGTCAAAGGACGAATCGCCCACCATCAGCGCCTGCTCCGGGCGAACCTCGCAGTGAGTGAGGATCTGCTCAAGCATCAGCGGATGGGGTTTGCTGGCGGTCTCGTCAGCCGCGCGGGTGATATCGAAATAATCTTCCCAACCATGAGACTTCAGCACCCGATCCAGCCCGCGACGAGCCTTGCCGGTCGCGACCGCCAAGCGATAACCCTGGGCACGAAACGCCTCCATCGACTCGACCACACCCTCGAACAGCGGCGAAGGCACAGCCTCTGACGCAATGTAGTGATCAGCATAGTGCTCGCGAAAGGCAATCAGCTCGGCATCGCCAATCTCGGGATACAAGGTACGAATCGCTTCCGGCAAGCCCAGGCCGATGATGCCCTTGACGGCAAAATCATCGCGCAACTCAAACCCGGAGCGCTCGGACGCGACATGCATCGCCTCGACAATCCGACCAATGGAATCGGCCAATGTGCCGTCCCAATCAAAGATCAGCAGCTTGTAATCAGATGGGTGCACTCAATCGCTCCACGGTTTTGGCCCACATCTCGTCGACTGGCGCCTGCAACTTGAGCTCGCCGCCATCAGGCAGCGGCACGGTCAACATGTAGGCGTGCAGGAACAGGCGCTTGCCGCCCAGGTCACGAATCTCTTTGCTGAAGCCTTCGTCGCCGTACTTGGCGTCGCCAGCGATGCTGTGCCCGGCATGCAAGGTGTGGACACGGATCTGGTGAGTCCGGCCGGTGATCGGCTTGGCTTCGATCAGAGTGGCAAAGTCGCCGAATCGACGCAGGACCTTGAACACGGTCACAGACTCCTTGCCCTCCTCCTCGTCGACCTCGACCATGCGCTCGCCGGAGCGCAGATTGCTTTTGCCCAGCGACGCACGGACTTGCTTGATCGACGCCGCCCAGTTACCACGAACCAGCGCCATATAGCGCTTGTCGACGCCATCGCCGCGCAATGCCGTGTGCAAGTGGCGCAACATGCTGCGCTTCTTGGCGATCATCAACAGGCCGGAGGTATCCCGGTCGAGCCGGTGAACCAGTTCGAGCTCCTTGCAATCCGGACGCAACTGACGAAAGGCTTCGATCACCCCGTAAGTCAAGCCACTGCCGCCGTGAACCGCGATACCGCAAGGCTTGTTGATCACGATCAGCGCCTTGTCTTCGAAAACAATCGAGGCTTCGAGGCGCTGGAGCAGGCCTTGTGCCAGCGGCACCGGCTCGTCGCGCTCAGGCACGCGAACCGGCGGCACGCGCACGATATCGCCGGCCTGCAGCTTGTATTCGGGCTTGATCCGACCTTTGTTCACCCGCACTTCGCCTTTGCGCAAAATGCGATAAATCAAGGTCTTGGGCACGCCTTTGAGCCGAGCGAGAAGGAAGTTATCAATACGTTGGCCGGCATATTCCGGCGAGACCTCCAGCAGTTGTACGGCTGGGGTCGAAGGGGCAGTAGTCGTCATGGTGCGGATGATAACAATTTTTTATGGAATTGAAGCACTTAATCATTGCTGCTATAGTCGCGAACGCCGCCAAAAGTGGCCTGGACAGCGGACTAACGGTCAAAAACCGGCCCTGACCAACGCAATTCACGAGGACGAGAGGCCGTCCTACGGGGCTTTCGCTACGTAACGGTAGAGTTTGCAGTTGTAACGAGCGCAGGTGACATGAGGCCTGAAGCATGCCGCAAAGCAGAGTTTTCACTCGCCTTGCGAGCAAATATTCACGGCCAGTTCACAAAGTGCAGTCAGCTACGAACGACCCCGAGCGAACGCTTCGGAAACAACGCCTAAATTAGCCATGATGCGTGACTTCCCCTTTCGGAGCTCACGGTAAATGCCAACCCGCTGCGGATTCTGCGCGCGGCAGCACCCGAATTATCAGGGATACGTGTAGGGTGGAGATGCACAACCGCTGGACTGTGTAGCAATAGGCTTTATCAAGACGCTTCATCTCGTCCACAGCCGCTGGTTGATTCCTCCTCCTGACTGAGTGCTTAAGTAGCCACAGCAAGCAGGACGCGTACGTCGCGACGTTGGCCCACATTGGCCGCCATCGCTAGACACTGGAGTGTCCAACCACTCCTGACGCACCTGACACCGACCATGAGAAGTCGTGTGTGCCGAACGCCGTTTCCGGCAGCCCGGAAACCGACGGTACTACATGAAAAGAATGCTGATTAACGCAACCCAACCCGAAGAGTTGCGTGTTGCACTGGTAGATGGCCAGCGCCTCTACGACCTGGACATCGAATCCGGTGCACGCGAGCAGAAAAAGGCCAACATCTATAAAGGCCGGATTACTCGCATCGAACCAAGCCTTGAGGCTGCCTTTGTCGATTTCGGCTCTGAGCGCCACGGCTTCCTGCCCCTCAAAGAAATCTCCCGCGAATACTTCAAGAAAGCCCCCGAAGGCCGCGTCAACATCAAGGACGTCCTGAGCGAAGGCCAGGAAGTTATCGTTCAGGTCGAAAAAGAAGAACGTGGCAACAAGGGCGCAGCCCTGACCACCTTCATCAGCCTGGCCGGTCGTTACCTGGTTCTGATGCCGAACAACCCGCGTGCCGGCGGTATCTCCCGTCGCATCGAAGGTGAAGAGCGCAACGAACTGCGTGAAGCCCTGAACGGCCTGGTTGCCCCGGCTGACATGGGTCTGATCGTTCGCACTGCCGGCCTGGGCCGCAGCAGCGAAGAAATGCAGTGGGACCTCGACTACCTGCTGCAACTGTGGACCGCTATCAAAGAAGCCTCGCTGGATCGCTCCGCGCCGTTCCTGATCTACCAGGAAAGCAACGTGATCATCCGCGCCATCCGCGATTACCTGCGCCAGGACATCGGTGAAGTGCTGATCGACAGCGTTGAAGCCCAGGACGAAGCCTTGACCTTCATCCGCCAGGTGATGCCGCAGTACGCCAGCAAGATCAAGCTTTACGAAGACAGCGTTCCGCTGTTCAACCGTTTCCAGATCGAAAGTCAGATCGAGACCGCTTTCCAGCGCGTCGTTGAATTGCCTTCCGGTGGTTCCATCGTTATCGATCCGACCGAAGCCCTGGTGTCCATCGACATCAACTCGGCGCGCGCCACCAAAGGCAGCGACATCGAAGAAACCGCTCTGCAGACCAACCTTGAAGCCGCCGAAGAAATCGCCCGTCAGTTGCGCTTGCGCGACATCGGCGGCCTGATCGTCATCGACTTCATCGACATGACCCCTGCCAAGAACCAGCGCGCCGTGGAAGAAAAAGTCCGCGAATGCCTGGAAGCCGACCGCGCTCGCGTGCAAGTCGGTCGCATCTCGCGCTTCGGCCTGCTGGAAATGTCCCGTCAGCGCCTGCGTCCATCGCTGGGCGAAAGCAGCGGCATCGTTTGCCCGCGTTGCAACGGCACCGGCATCATCCGTGACGTTGAATCGCTGTCGCTGGCGATCCTGCGCCTGATCGAAGAAGAAGCACTGAAAGACCGCACAGCCGAAGTTCGCGCCCAAGTGCCGATCCCGGTCGCCGCGTTCCTGCTCAACGAAAAACGCAACTCGATCACCAAGATCGAACTGCGCACCCGTGCCCGCATCGTCATTCTGCCGAACGATCACCTCGAAACGCCGCACTTCGAAGTTCAGCGTCTGCGCGATGACAGCCCGGAAGCCGCGGTCGGCCAGTCCAGTTACGAAATCGCTGCTGCCGCTGCCGAAGTCGAAGAAGTCCAGCCAGCCGCTGCGACCCGCACCCTGGTTCGCCAGGAAGCCGCGGTCAAGACGGCTCCGGCCCGCGCCAACGCACCGGTTCCGACCGAAGTCGTCGCTGCCGCACCTGTTGCCGCACCGGCCGCCGCGCCAGAGCCAAGCCTGTTCAAAGGCCTGGTGAAGTCGCTGGTCAGCCTGTTCGCGACCAAAGAAGAGCCTGCTGCGCCGGTTGTAGTTGAAAAACCAGCCACCGAGCGTCCGGCCCGTAACGAAGAGCGTCGCAACGGTCGTCAGCAGAGCCGCAACCGTAACGGTCGCCGCGATGAAGAGCGCAAACCTCGTGAGGAACGTGCACCGCGTGAAGAACGCGCACCTCGTGAGCCACGCGAAGCCCGCGAAGAAGCTCCAGCCGTTGCCCAGGAACGCGCTCCGCGTGAAGAGCGCGCACCTCGCGCACCTCGTGAAGAACGTGCACCGCGCGCACCTCGCGAAGATCGCAAGCCACGTGGCGATCGTGAAGAGCGTCCGGTTCGTGAACTGCGCGAGCCACTGGATGCCGCTCCGGCTGCTACTGCTACTGCTACCGCTGAAGAGCGTCCAGCCCGTCAGCCACGTGAAGAACGTGCTCCACGCCCACCGCGTGAAGAACGTCAGCCGCGTGCCGAGCAGGCTGTTGCTGCTGTAGCCGAAGAAGAACTGCTGACCAGCGAAGAGCAACTGCAGGAAGACGGTCAGGAAGGCGCCGAAGGCGATCGTCCACGCCGTCGCTCCCGTGGCCAGCGTCGTCGCAGCAACCGTCGCGAGCGTCAACGTGATGCCAACGGCAACGTGATCGAAGGTTCGGAAGAATCCGAGTCCGCCGAAGGTAGCGAAACCAGTGAAACGCCTAGCGCTGCCGATCTGGCCGCCGGCCTGGCTGTTACCGCAGCCGTTGCCAGCACCGTGATCAGCGCTCCTGCTGAAGCACAAGCCAATGAGCAAGCCGAACGCGCTACTGCCGCCACTCTGGAAACTGCTCCAGTAGAAGCGCCGGTTGTTGAAGCAACCACGCCGGTAGAGGCCACCGCTTCTCCGGAAATCGAAGTGGCCCCGGTTCGTGAAGAACAGCCTGTGTTTGAAGCTGCCGCCGAACCAGTGGTTGCTGCAGAACCGGTTGTCGAAACAGCCTCCGAAACAGTGACCGAAGCTGTCCGTGAAGCTCGCGAAGAGCAAACCGCGTTCAACTGGGTTGCCGAGCCAGTAGCCGCCGAAGCTCCAGCACCAATCGCTGAAGCCCCGGTTGCTGAAGCGATGATCTCCGAGCCAGTGGTTGCCGCTGCCGAGCCTGCTCCGGCGGTCGAAGCACCGGTTGTCGCCGAAGTGGCTGCACCGGAAGCGGAAGTCGCCCCTGTCAGCGCCCTGACGCCAAGTGGCCGTGCCCCGAACGACCCACGTGAAGTCCGTCGTCGCAAGCGTGAAGCCGAGCGCCTGCAGAAGGAAGCCGAACTGGCTGCCGTTGCTGCTCCGGTTGAAGCGGTTGAAGCGGCAGAGCCTGCACCGGTTGTTGCTGAAGTGGTCGAAGCGGCGCCTGCTGCTGAACCTGTTGAATCGGCAATCGACGAAGCGCCGCGTTCTGTTCAGGAAGCGGTAGAGCAACACGAACAAGCCCTGGAAAAAGAGCACGAGCCTAAACCCCTCGTCTGATTCCATCGGCCACTAAAAAGCCCCGCCTGGTGATCCAGGCGGGGCTTTTTTTATGTCGGCGGCTAGACAGTAGACCGCGTTATCGTTCTTCGCGGGCAAGCCTGAACTGGCCTAATAATTCCGGACACCTCTTAAGGGCGATATGATTTCGCCAATTTGGAGGTTCCATGAAAGAAAGAAGAGTCTTTTCCCGCGAGTTCAAACATCGTGCAGCCAGCATGGTGATTGA